>CAVWOR010000005.1:0-410343 GCA_963756635.1 Vulcanimicrobiota bacterium | reverse complement strand
AAAATCCCATATCCTATCAGGGTTTTTGCGCGCGCCGCCGAGTTTCGTCTAACTAATATCTAACTGACGGTTCGCGTTGCGTTTTTTTGCCTTAACTCACCATCCTATCGAAGGCCTCCGCCGCGGCCAGATCCCGCTCCCGATAGACCGTGATATAGCGGTCGACCGTGATTGAGATCGTGCTGTGACCGAGACGCTGACTGATGACCTCGATCGGCACCCCGGATTTGGCCAGCAGCGAAGCATGGGTATCGCGCAGGTCGTGCAGGGTGATCTGTGTGACCCTCGCCCGCTTGACCAAATCGCCAAACGCCTCGGCGAAGTTCCATGGCGGGATCGGGTAGCCGTCGGGCCTTGCGAAGACGAGATCTTCGTCATGGTAGGACTTGCGGAACGCAAGCTTCTCTGCCGCCTGAGCAGCCCTATGGGAATGCAGAATCGCAACGACCTTCTGCGAAAGGCAGATCGTGCGCGGCTTCCCGCTCTTCGGTTCCTTGAACGAGAGTTGACCGCGCGGGGCGTCCGTCAGCGAGCGTGCGATCGTGACGGTGGCGTCATTGAGATCGACGTCGCGCCAACGGACCGCCAGGATCTCGCCGCGCCGCGTACCGGTGAACGCCGCAAACGCAACGGCCGGATAGAACGCGGGATAGGCTGAAAGATAGCCGCGCTTGCGCGAGCGTTGCGTGGGACACCGGGCTTCCTTTAGTAACCGGCTCAGTTCGGCTTCGGATAGCACTGCTGACGCCGGCTTCCGCAGCCGAGGCAGATCGTCCGCGTCAAGCAGCAGAGCGGGATTACGAGGGATGAGGTTCCATTTTACGGCACGATTAAGGACGTTGCGCATCAAGTCTGCCGCGTGCCGCACTGTTCTTGCACCGATCTTCTTCTTCGACCAGCGCCCGTAAGCCGTCGTTAAATCGGCCGCTCTGAGGCTGCCAACCGACATCGTCCCAAACGCGGGGCGAAGATAGATTGCCATCAGGCCTTCGTATCGCTGCAAGGTTGACGGCGCAAGTCGATCCGATTTCAGCCGCATGAACCGATCGAAGAGTTCATTCATCCGCAGTTCGGGCCGCAAGGCGAGCTCACCGAGTGAGATCTCGTTCTTACGGCTGACCAAGAGGGCTTCGGCTTGTTGTTTGGTGACGCCGACGAGCGTTTCGGTACGTTGTCTGCGTTTGCCGCCGGCCATGCCCAAGTTATAGATAATACGGTACTTCTTCTTTCCGAGTTTTCTAAGGTACCCCAAGATTGTGTCCTCCTGGGGTCCCGGCACCATTACTCTTCGACGGCAACCGTAAGAACGCTTCGAGCGCCTGCTTCGTCACGACGACGCGCCGTGCCGTGATACGAATCGACGGCAACCGCCCTGATGCGATGAGCTCGTACGTCGAATTGCGTCCATTTCCGAGGATTCGCTGAACTTCGCGTACGGTAAGCACGTCGCCAGCGTCGGCAAGGCTGAGCGATATTTTCATGGCTTCACCCGGTCAGGTCCATGCAAAACAGTTATTACTATGAGTAAGAGCTGCGCGTTTTGCCACGCGGATGCTTTCACGTTCCAAGGTCATCGGTCTATCGTCATGGAGTCGCGCGCACGCTGCTCTTTACGAATGCTGTACTCAACGTCTCGCCGTATCTCGTTCGGCAGAGCTCGATACTCGTGCTCGACCACGGCCGCAACGTCGTCGAGCCGTGCGGCCGACATGGGGTCGAAGCAGCTAACGTGCGCGACGCCGGCACGCTCGAGGACATTCAGTCGCTGCTCGATCTTCGGTAACCGGTCGCGAGCGTCACGCGCGTTATTCCTTTCCCGCTCTAGTCCCAGCGACGCGGCGACGTATTGACGGTAGGCGCGTTCGTGGCCGGCTATATCTTTTTCAAGCTGCGGCAGGTCACGTTGCTCGAACTCATGCATTGCATCCGCCAGCGCTTTTTCGTAGCGCGAGCGCTGCTCGCCGCATAGGCGCTCTTCTTCCTTTGTCGCGGCGCGGCGTGCCAGCGGATTCCACGATCGCTTCTCTCTGGCGAGCTGCGCCAGTCGAGCGCGCTCAGCGTCCGTGTAACGAGTAGCCTCGGCCGCACGCTCTTGAATTCGTCGCCGCTCGGCAACCAGAGCTTCGTCGAGTGAGCGCGGGGGCTCGAGATGCTCTAGGTGCTGGCGCTCGAGGCAAGCCCGCTGATAGCGTCCCTCTTCTTCCGCGCGGATGACGTTGAGCCGCAGACGTATCTCGGCCAGAGTCACCGGACGCAGTTCACACTGCGGAACCTGCTCGCTCGGGTTGCGCGTCGGAGCAACGAGCGCATCGAGTACCCGCTGCGCTCCGAGATCGCCGGCACGTGCCCGTTCGCTAACGAACGATCGATAGGCGAGCGGCCTCTCCTCACGCGCTAGCCTCCGCTGTGATGCTAGCACGATCTTCGTCGCCTCCCAGCGCACACGCGCGGAGCCGTAATCTTTCGTGCGCCGACGGCCGATGACGGCATCGACCGACCAGTACGCGGCCTGACGAGCGATTCCACCTCGCGTGCCCAGCCGCGCCACTGCGCGCAAGAGCAGGCGCGCTTCGCGGCGCTTCTGGGCATCGCGCTGCCGTTGCGTGCTCTCGCGCTCCCACGCTGCATCCCGGCGCGCGCCCATCGCCTGCACACGTTCACTGAAGAAACGCTCGCGATACGCTCGGTACTCTGACCGCAGCCGCGCATGATCGGCGATGCGTTCGGCGTCGCGCAGCGCCCACCGTGGGTCGCTACATGCTTCACGTTCCGCCCGATCGCCAAGGGCGCCGCGGCTGCGCCTCGGTGGCTGCTCCGGTGTATACGGACACGGACCAAAGCGCTGCTCGAGTTCGGCTCTCTTGCAGCGCGGATGAATCCGCGACGCGCCGCAGCCTTGCGCTTCGGGATCTCTACCCGCCGCAAATGCCAGACCCTGCACGCGCGCACCCCGCTGAATCAGCTTGACCACGATGCCGTCGCGATCCAGGCGCTGCGTGAGATCATCCCACGTCTTCGCGCTATCAACTGCTGCAAGTATCGTTGGACGAACTTTATCAGCCCATGGCGCGGAGCGCTCAATCTCAGCGATAGGTTCGCGCGCAGGGGTGAACGAACCGAACCGCGACTCCATCGCCCGCAGTGCGCAGCGTGGATCGATCCGTGACGCCGCGCACCCCGGCGCTCTGCGACCCAACCCTTCTGAGAATGCAAAGCCCTGCACCCGTTCACCGCGCCGAACCAGCTTCACCACGACGCCGTGCGCACGTAGGCGCTGATGCAGGTCGCTCCAATCCTTCGCGCGGTCGACGGCATCGAGCACGTAGGGTCGCGCACTCTCTTGCCACGGCAGCTCACCGCGCTCGTGCAGGCGGCGGTACGCACCGTCGCTGAGACGTCGCTCCGGATCGGGTGGGGGCGTATACAGATGCTCAACGCGCTGAACGATGTCGCGGTTGTGATGACCGACCACGATCGCCCAGCCTCGTTCGGCCGCAATCTCGGCACAGATCCGCTCGCGTTTGATCCGCTCGTGCCACAGGTCATTGGCCTTGCCATCCGGTCCGATGCGGTTGGCGATTACGTGGGCGTGGAAGTCGTCGGTATCTTTGTGCGCGGCGAGTACATACTGACTCTTCTCCATGCCGATCGCCTTGAGAAGCCGTTCCGCGTCGCTGACAACCTGCTCGCGCGTCGGCCGTTCGTTCTTGGCATAAGCGATGATCAGATGGTAGACCGGATCGCGGCAGCGATTGGACAACGCTGCGACGGCCTCCATCTCGATCGCGGCCGTATCCACCGACATAACGCCACGCAGATGCACCCACTCGGCTTTCTCCGGTGCGCTGGCATAGGCAACGCCACCCTCGAACGAGTGACCGGCGGCGGCGACGGCGCGCTGATGGGTATGCTCGGTAATGTAGTCGACCCCGATCGCGAAGGTGCGGGTATGAGCGCGCGCCGGCACCGCCTTCGTAATCATGACCTCACCTCCGGAAAAAGAAAAAGCCCCGCGAAACTGCTGACGCTGGGGCTTGATAGTTTCACCCGCATTATTATGCGGGCGAAAGTCGAGCGTACTTTGTTACGTCAAGTATACCACAGATGCAAGGTTATCGCTAGGTTTTTCACGTGCAGCAGGCAGCGATCGAAGCGTCTACCCGTAAGCATCTCGGCTTTCTGCGATCATTCTCTTTTCACCGCGCAAGCTTACCACTATAATTTTTCCATGCGCTGCGGATAGCGATTCGGAGTTTTCGGCCTTACCATCTAGCTTTCTGCGATCGTCCACTTTTCAAAACGCAAGCCGGTGGTTGTGCGCACAACGCCTACGGCGCCGTGGGCCCAACCCGGTAGAGCGAGGTCGCGCCGCCTTCGGCGCCGCTCAGCTCGCAGGCGCGACAAAGTGCTCGCTCTGCTTACCTTCCAAGCGCGCGAACCGAGCACTAACGATGGTGATCGCTACGGTGGTATCCTGCGATCTGTTCACAGGTCGCGCTCCAGTGCTTTCGAAGGGCTCGGGCTGCTTTTCGCCCACTGCCCTGTGGCGACGATGGCACCGCGCGCTCAAGGGCGAACGTCTTGATCCGCGATTCAGTTCACATCAAGGAGAAGCGCACACATGAAGAGCTTGGACGTTGGCCGCTGCGCGCTGGGCCTGTGCAGCGTTGCCGTTATGCTCGCAGCTTGCGGCGGATCGCAGTCGCCGGTCGGCGCGCCGACCGTGATGCCGCAAAGCCCAGCTGTCGCCGTCTACAGCGGGCGCAGCGGAGTACGGATGCTGCCAGAAGCGCACGCGGAGCCTAGCTCGCGATATAAGGCTACTAAACCACTGCTGTACGTTAGCAATTACGCGCCCAATGATGTCACGGTGTATCGTGCGAACGCAGACGATCCCGCTCCAAGAGCAGAGATCTCGGACGACATCAACTCGCCTGGAGGCGCTTGCTTTGACAGCCAAGGGACGCTCTATGTTACGAACCAGCCAATCAGCGGACCTGGCTGGGTGTCGGAGTATCCCTTTGGCAAGACCACGCCATCGAAGGTCATTACAAACGGCATGAATACTCCAGCTTTTTGCGCCATCGACGACAAGGGGAACCTTTGGGTCACAAACATCGGCGGTCCGAACGTTACAGAATATCTCTATGATACGAAGAAACCGCATATGGTGGTTACCAAAGGCACGGTTTACCCAGTTGGCATCGCAATCGATCATTCCGGTAACCTCTACGTCTCTAACCGCCTCTCTAACTCTAACGTCGTCGTCTATGCAGCCGGCAGTAAAACTCCGTCGAGAACAATCACCGACGGTATAACTTCGCCCGTCGGAATCGCAGTGGACGCAAATGGTGTTCTCTACGTAACAAATATTCAAGAAAAGAATGTCGAGGAGTACCCGCCAGGCGGAGATCATCCATTTAAGACGATTACGCAGGATTTGAGTACGCCAGCCGCTGTGACGGTTAATGAGAAGGGCTGGCTCTACGTCGCCAATTTCTCAAATAGTACGGTCGTTGAGTTTCCACCAGGATCAATCACCCCGTCAAAGCGCCAAGTCAGCAAGGGCCTTCACGCGCCTGCGGGAATGGCCTACTACCCTCCGTTGCTACCTTAAGCTACGACACTACGCGCGCACGTTAAACGAAAATCAACCGAGCGCCTGCGGCTCGGTTTTTTGCCCGCGGCTAACGCGGCGCCGATTACGTACCAGTTCAGGAGCTGAGCCTGGCTCAACGCTGCCTCGATGCAGTCTCGCTACTTCGCCCCCGCACACAAGCTATAATCGTAGTACCTGAAGCTGGTGATTCCCCCAATTGTTTACGCGAGCATCCTGGCGTTACGATTATCGGTGCAGCTGGACTCTACCGAAAGCGGAGCACTTCACGGGGCGGTCGGCTGGTCTAACAAAACGTTAAAGGAGTCTATTATGGCCGACCTTATCGCATCCGGTAACTCTCCGGGCACTCAGTATCAACCTTCGGAAACGGGTGGCGTTTATCATGAAGATCGCGAAGTGATACTCGCCAGCGGGCCCGGCTCACAAATGTACAGGGTATATAACGCCAAGTACAGTGCGAGCACCGAAATCTGGACCCTGCAAAACACGTCCTTACCTGCCTACGCTACCGTCCAGAATCCTGACGGTTCTATGCACTACTTTACCCTGAACAGCTCGGGCACCTGGAATGGGAGCGGCAACAACACCGTCTTCAACGCAGTTGACTTCGGGATGTTACCAGGCAGCACTGCAGCCGCGGGCGCGAATATGATCGCGCTTCAGTCAGCGGTCAACGCTGCGTTTGCCAAAGGCGGTGTTGTATTCATACCTGCTGGAGGCTACTATATCGCCGGAACGGTGACCTTCAATTTCGAAGGAGTACCCGGAAATGACGAAGGCATAATCATCACCGGCGTCGGCGGCGGCACAGAGCTCATCCAGACTTTCGAAGAAAACACATTTTCGCTCACCGGCCTCCATGGCGGACGCGGAATTCGCTTTAAGGATCTGCGAATGAGTAACACCGCTCAGTTGGTTATTCCAACCGGAAATGTGGCGGCAATTTATGTTTCAGATTGTCAGAACGTTACCTGCGAGCGAGTTTATTTTGATAGCTGTCTGCAGGCTATCTATCTGGACAACACCTCAGAGCAGTGCGGTCTGTTCAATTGCACGATTTATTACAATAACGGAGTCAGTGATGCCACGATGGTCTACCTCGGCGGTTCCGAGAATTACGTTCAAGATTGTGACATATCCCTACAGCCTGGGGCACCAGCCAACTGCACGGCCGTCGTCGTCAGCCCTGCTGGAGGCGCAGTCTACATCAGCAACACGCATCTTTCTGACTTTGCGACGGGAATCCAGGTGCTAGGCTCACCCAATCTCACTCGATTGTTCTGCTCCAACGTTATTTGCGAAAGCTCGGCAAACGCGGTGATTATTCAGCCACCAAACAGCACCGGAGAAATTTATGACATCTTTTTCGATGACTGCATCTTCATGCAGAGCGGAGACAACGCCGGAGCTGTTGGCGTCTACATAGACACACACGGCGGGGGCAATGGAGACGTCGCAAACATCTTCCTCAACAATTGCATGTCCTACGGCTGGACTGGTCCAGGCGTGCAGATCAACGCCGGATCGAGCATCGTTATAACCGGCGGGCGGTATAGCTCGAACGCGACGATGATGTCGACGAGTGGAGGAATCGCGATAACGGGTACGGCGGCCAATGTAACAATCGTCGGTGCCGATTGCACCTCAAAACTGCCGCAAGCTGATTTCGGCACTCAGCCGTATGCGCTCTCCATCACGGCGGCTGTCTTGGGGCTATATGTCCGTGGTTGCACGTTCGGCCCTTACCCTACCAACGGACCGATCTATCTCAGTTCCGCTGGGACTCAGATAGAAATCACCGATTGCGCCGGTTACAACGACCTCGGTACGGTCTTGCAACACACGGGGTCGCCCCCATCGACGATTAGCAATACCGCTCTGGGCTATTACGGACCGATTGCGTTTTATGTTATGACAACGGGCACAGTGACGATCGGCATCTACAATACCTACCTGAGCAGTGGAGGATTTACTCTTTCCCCCGGTCAGACCGCGTCTGCAGGCGGAACCGTCTCTCACTTCTTAGCTGTAGGACAGTAGCTTTGACTCTGGCGCTCATCCGGTCACAACGAGCAACGCCAGCAGGCGAATTTAACGGTAGTCCTGTGTTATGAAGCGGGCGGCTGGGCGGCTGGGTCGATTGTAAGCAGGGTATTTCGATCAGCCACCCAGCGCCGCTCCACTGCAGACGGGTAAACTTCCGCGAGCAGTCGTAGCGCTATTCGATGAAGCTCGCCGAGCTTATCGAGATGAATGGTGTGCATTTCGAGCCCCCGAGTGAAGCGCGCGCTCCATGAAACCGACCTATCTACGTGTTCTTGGATATGCCCAGTGCCGACGATCGCATCAAGAACGCGGCTCGCGCACGCTTTGAGAATGGCCCTCGGGGCCGGACTTCCACTTAGGAAGCTGCCGCAGCCGCTCTGCCCCGATAGTCAGATGATGACTTAGTCGTGCCTGCGGTAGCGCATCGAGAGGGCCGCAGGTGATTTCAAAATCGCCGCTTTGAACCACTGTGCGCGCGAAGCTCTCTAATGTGACCCGCCATCCGAAGAGTTGCGTGTCGAGTGGCCCGGGGGAATCGCACCCCCGGGCTCTCCCAAAACCGTACGTGAGATTCTCACCTCATACGGCTCCTACCATCCGGCTCGTTCGAAAAGCGGTCCAGTGAGCAAAGAGCTTGGGTTCTCGCCAAGATATGCCCCGGACCCATCGCAGCGCGCTCCAACGTTTCCGCTTGAAACGTTTGTACTTCCGCACGGCCCACCGCGATAAGATATCATCGAGGTGGTTCATGACTGGGATCACCGCCGATCTGAAGTACACTCCGTAGTAGTTGATCCAACCCCGAAGGGATGGATTCACCCGGCGAGCGAGTTGCTCAAGCGTGAGATCGCTGCGCAGGTGGAGTTGCCAGCTTCGCATTTCCCGACGAATTGCGACTGCCGACTTCCTGCTGATTCCTGGATTGAAGCCGACGAAGGTTCCCCTCTTCGTGCTTCTGACTCGTCTCGGTCGAAATGTGTAACCGAGAAAGTCGAATTGCACAATCGGGTAGATCCCTTGGCGCCGGTCATCCTTGCAGTAGACGATCTTCGTCTTCTCAGGATGCAACGTCAGAAAGCAGCTTGTGAAGCGCTCTGCAATCGCACTTTTCAGGTGCGCGGCTTGTTCCTCACTACGACAGTGGCAAATCACGTCGTCCGCGTAGCGCTCGAACGGAATGTCGGGAAATTCCCGCACCATCCAACAATCGAAAGCATAGTGGAGATAGAGATTCGCCAGCAGCGGGCTGATGACGCCGCCTTGGGGCGTGCCATCGGGCCGCTCGACGAGTGTTCCATCCGCCAACTGCGCGGGCGCCTTCAACCATCGTTCGATGTAAAGAGACACCCACGGGCACGTCGTATGTCGTCGAACCGCACGCATCAAGAGCCCATGATCGATCGTGTCGAAAAAGGCTTTGATGTCAAGATCGAGCACCCAGTCGTGGCTCCAGCATCGCTGCCGGGCAACGCTCAAGGCGTCTTTCGCCGACTTCTTCGGCCGGTATCCATACGAATCCGCATGAAACCGCGGTTCAAGAACCGGCTGTAGAAAGCGCGTGACTACCATTTGCGCAATCCGATCCGCAACCGTTGGAATGCCCAACGGACGCGTTCGACCGTCGCCTTTGGGAATCTCGACGCGACGTACCGGCGGCGGGAAGTAGCTGCCCGACGCCATCCGATTCCAAAGCTTGTAGAGATTCGCTTGGAGGTTCTCTTCAAACTCGGCAATCGACTGACCATCGACGCCAGCGGCTCCCCGATTGGCTTTGATCCGTTTGTACGCTTCCCAAACATCACGTTTGGAGATCGCAAACGGCTTTGCGTTCTGCGTGAGGTTCCTCCCACTGCTGGTTGACCTCACCACAACGCTGGATGACGCGGCCCCTTCGCTCGGACTTGCTTTCACGAGTCGTCATCACTACTACGAGCCGCTCCGCCCCTGTGCCGCACATCGGTACTCTCTGCCTTGCGAGGTCCACTCACTCGGCATTCTCCCTTACCATCGCGACGACAGGTTCTCATGTTCCGCATGAAAGCCCGATGCACGTTCACGCCGCCTAACTACCGGACGCCGCTTGGCCAGGACGTGGGTTACCGCCAAGCTGATCCCGAGAGTGTGACCGCTCCCGGTTTTGACATCGTCTGAAGACAAATTTCGACAGGTCATCAGCGGTTCGCTTACGCTCGTCTCCGTACATCACACCTGACGAGGTCTCAGCCTCGCCTTTTCCATCAACGCTCACCACCGGGGCTCTTGACCCCAGCAGCTTGAGGTGGTTTGGAATCTGCCCCCATCGGCCGATTCCGAGGGGCCTGCCCTCATCTCTCATGCAGCTGGCATGACACACGTCACGGATCTGTCACGGAGCGGTCGAAAGCCTGGAATCGGGCGGGAGCGGTTGGGACGGCGATGCGCCGGAAACCATACAGCCGTAAGCCTTTTCACGTATTGCCAGGGATCGGCCGGGACCACTGGTTGCGAGTTCGAATCCCGCTGGGGCTACAAATTCTCCTTATTTTACAAGGGTTTTCACAACATTTTCGGGTTCCGTGCAACAAATGTGCAACCGCGGAGCCCTTTTTTCGTTACCTGGGGGCCTACAGAAGCCCTCGGCCTCGTCGGCGTCTCCTCGGAATACATGGCGCAGGAACAAGAGGAGCAACTTATCTGGTGTGATTACGAATCTACGGTCCAAGTGTACCGTTTACCCAAGCCCCCACCATTCAGCGGTACCGTACATCCCCGAGTTCTTGGCAGCGCCGATCCTCTTGGACGGTAATCGGCAGTGGATTTTCACCTAACGGAACAGATTCGCAACGCACAAACCGGTCGAAGCCAGGGGCATTGAATGCGGCGATGAGCGTTAGCGGCGTCTTGCCGACGTTCCGAACTGACACCCATGTATTCCGTGGGATGAAGATTAATGCTCCCGCATGTGCGTCCCCTTCGACTGCACCCACGTGTGCGTGCGCAACTCCCGATCCGATATATAGCACTTCGTCTTCGTGAAGGTGCCGATGATACGATATCGCGGCGCCGACTGGCATTATCTCGCTCATGAACCAAAAGCTTTGGGAGCCGCCATTTTGCTTGTCGATCTTGATGATAAAGCTACTCAGTTTTTGAGTCGCGGCCGGGAGGCTCGCGAACGGTCGCCATACCCGCGCCTCACCCTGATTCGGCTCCAGGATCAACGGACGTTCCGTGGCCGGCGAAGTCACTGCTAGCGCCTCCCTTAATAAACTGGGAAAGCATATTATCGCAATAGCGATTATCGCGCTCGTTAGAATTCGGCTCATGTTTCGAAATGTTCTCCTGCAATATCCGAGCTTTGTTAAGTCGCTCGGT
The DNA here is from genome assembly GCA_963756635.1 of Vulcanimicrobiota bacterium. GTDB lineage: Bacteria > Vulcanimicrobiota > Vulcanimicrobiia > Vulcanimicrobiales > Vulcanimicrobiaceae > Cybelea. The sequence goes on along the minus strand of CAVWOR010000005.1, from coordinate 399,323 downwards.
TCGAGCTGGTAGTGGCGTTTAGCGGCTGTGGCTCCTTGCGTGCCCGCGCCTTAGGAAGGCGGATGACGCATCACATCGGGAAGGCTCGGGCCCAGCGTTACACGATCGAAGTTGTTCCTTCTGCGGTCGCCGCGATGTACGGGGTGATTTCGATCAGCCGTGAACGAGCACGTTACCGCGTCTTCTTCGGCCACGTGCCTCGCGAATCGTGATATCAACATCCTGGCCTAGAGCTGTGAGCACGCGCATGAGTCGTTCGTATGAGAACTCTCTCGTATCTCCGCGCACTAGCCGGGAGACCTGGGGTTGAGTCAGGCCGACTAGCCGCCCTGCTTCTTGTTGGCTCAGATCCCGACGCGCAAGAACATCCGCGATCGTTTCGACAATACGCGCCTTCGCAAGCGCTTCTTCTGCGTGGGCAATCCCAATATCAGCAAAGACATTGCCGCTACCGCGTGTCACGCGCTCATCACTTTTTTTCCGCATAGTGTTCCTCATAATGCTTCCGTGCTGCCTTGAGGCGTTGCTCAATCAAATTAAGATATGGTTTGGGCGTCGCAATACCGGACTTTGCTTTCTTCTGAAAGGCGTGCAGCACGTAGACAACGTCGCCAATCGTCGTCGTGCACGTTGTCCTAAAAGTGCGCTTGCCGGAGACATCGCTTACGGAAACCTCGATGACGTCGCGCAGGCTTCCCTTCATGCGCTTGGCGTCAGGATGGTCCTTGCCTCGCTGGATCTGTCGTAGCGCGTAGCCGGTCACCAACTTGACTTCCAGCGGAAACGAGGACAGATCGTCCCTTGACGAGCCAATAAACTCCAGCGGCCTGTCCGCTGGTCCCGCTGGCCTCCCTCGACGCCACTGCTTACTTATACCATATCCGGTCTAATCGTACAAGCGGTAGAGGCGCGGTAGCGTTCTACACTGCGTAGACAACGTAGCTCGCAAGGAACGGGCGCAAAGCATACCAGGGCGGAGGCTCGGACCGATTGGATCACGTCAGGAGGGCATCTCTCCGTTAATCCGTGCAACAGCCGTGCAACAGAGGGGCTAGAAACGGGACGTTTTAGACAGGAACGGTCAGGATGATGGGTATCGGGAAACCCTGATAGCATCGGACGTTTCAGTAATGGGCAGGTTCGGCCAGGACCGCCGTACGACAGTTCGAATCCCGCCGGGGCTAAAATTCTCCTTATTTTACAAGGGTTTTTGCGACACTTTTAGGCTCCGTCTAACCAAGGTGCAACAACGGAGTCTTTTTCCGTTACCTACGAGACTCCAGAAGCCCTCGGCCTCACCAAGCCAGCGTTTCACGCCTCTCTAGCGAAGAGAGAACTCCTTGGTCGAGGAGCGGCTCATGAAAGCCAAGGGGGGAATTACTTGAAATACCTACTCTTTGCGGCGTGCGTGCTAGCTAACACTACGCTCGCTTTTGCGCAGCAATCGGCCCCGTCGCCGATGTCTTCCCAGATCGAAGCGCCGAGGCTCGATCCTTTTTGTGCGATTCACGTAGTAGCCGTCCCTTGGAACCAAGCTTCAGGTACGCCTTCGAGCAGCGTCGCGGATAGCATGGTCCTCTCCCTCTTTTCTGTGTCCGGGTCTAAGGTCGATGCTCACGTAAAGTTCATTTCCGAAACCGATGCGTACGATGTGGCGCTCACTGACGTCGCTCTGGACGGCAAACCATCTGCCCACTCTACGGCGGCGATTTTTGTGACGTTACCAAAGGCGGCCGCGCTGCGGTACGCATATGTAGATTCCTATCGGCTCGACGGTGGTCCGGAAAAAAGTTGCGCTACCGAACCGTTCGACCTCCGTTCATGGCAGGCGTCGCATCAGGCTCCGCCCACCCAACCACCGACATCGCCACGTTTTGCCGCCGTCCTGAATGGCTCGCTGCCGGCACTTCCCTGCGGTAAGACCTACACGGACGCGCAGGTGACGCATGCTTTTCAACCGCCCGGTATCAGGGTTGACAAAACCTACACGGTGCAGGTCGGAGTCTTCATCGACTCCGAAGGACATCCCGTCGATACGTGGATTTACAAATCGAGCGGAATGGACGACGCGGATGCTTTGGCCAGAGCCAGCGCGCTGCAGTCGCAATACAAACCCGCGACGTTTCTTTGCACGCCAATCGTCAGCGCGTATCTCTTTCGAGTCGATTTTGCTCCGTAGCGGCTCGGGCCTACAAAATCGAGAGCACAGGAGGTCGACAAATGCCCTTCCATATCGGCTGCTGCGTGCTCAGCAGCTGCGTGGCCGCTACATTGTTCCCCGCCTTTAGCAGTTCACCGGCTGCCGCTGCTCAAACTCAATACTTTGAAGTAAGCATGCGCAGCGATAGCTTGTCCGCATTCTGGGGCCAACCGGTTGCAATCGAGGCGCACGTGCTCCTCCCTGATTCGTACTGGGTTCGACTCCTGCTGCAACCACGAATCCGCGGCCTGATTGGACGCCGTTACCAAGTTCCTGATTTGGTAGCGATTTGGGAACGGACTACGTACCGCCCCGCACTCACAGGTCACGATAGCCCTGACTCCGAGGGATTAGCCATCCTTACGGTGACGCGTCGAGACAACCGCAGGTGATTTCAAGATCGCAGCAGTCAACCGCTCTGCCACCTCTCCAAGCTAGGTTTCGTGCGGGTTTTCGGACCGTAAACCCTTAGAGGTTACTCGCCGCGTTGCAATTTCCGGTGCAGTGGTGAACTGACTCTTTGCGAGGCTTTCGTAAACGGCTGGAATCGGACGAGAGCGGTTGGCACGGGCGATGCGCCGGAAACCGTATGCAGTAAGTCTTTTCAGTACTGCCAGGGATCGGCCGGGACCGCTGGCTGCGAGTTCTCATTCCGTTTCGCCTGCTGGCGGACTTCAAAACGCCGGCATCCATACGCGGCGATGCGTTCAGCGCTGCGCAAGAGGGACAACTGGCGCGACGTCTCTCAACGCTTCCCTAGGCTGCGCCAAAGCCGCCGGTTAACGGCGCCTAGCTCGAACGTCTTGCCAATGTCGGGCGGACATGCGCCGCCGCCAGCGGCGCAACGCGGATAGCGCCAATGGGGATTGCCATCGAGGTATTCCTCCCGAATGATTCGATGGCGCCATTCATCTTGCGCTCCGTACGCGTAAAAGAATTCGTCATCGGGATAGAAGGCCGAGTCCAGTCGCCAGTGGCGCTCCCTCTTGGGATCGAGCGCCTCGCCAGGTGCGACTCGCTTGTAGATGTCTCCGGCGAGGATGAAGCGATGTGGCAGGCGATTGCCCCATCCCATAACTTCTTGGATGACGCGATGAAGCCCGCCGAGCTGCGTGAACGCGGACACGTGAACGCGTCGCCAAACCGGCGGATCCTCGCGTTCAAGAACGATGAGCAGTTGAACGAGATCGGGAAAATATCGCATCTCCACTACTCAACGCGCCCTCAAAGAAGCCTCCGCAGCCCTTCAACCGTGAGACCAGCTTGCCGCAACGCACTCGCAAGCGTCTTCGGCTTGAGGGTCTCCTTAGTCTTGGGAATCGTCACGAGCTCGCCGGTGCTCCCACGCAAACGCACGTGAGATCCTTCCTGGCGCAACACCGTGAAATGGCTGCGTAGCAATGCGGCGATCAGTTCCTCGCCGGAAATTCGAGGTGTTCGTGGCACGTTCTCGATTCGCCGTCAGACGGCGATCGCAATTCGTTCGAAGCGTGGCGCCTCGAGGTCGCTTGGTGGAATGTCCTCACCGCGCAGTGCGCGATCGGAAACGACTAGAGAAATAGCCTCGCGCGCGTTCGCTATTGCTTCTTCCTCCGTTTCGCCCTGAGTCGCGATTTCAGGTAGCGCAGGCACCGAAACGCTGAATCCTCCAACCTCGGGCTCCGGGAGTAATACGACGGTGTACGATCGCTGGACGGCCATGGACACCTATTCGACGATGGTCACAAGTGGCGCCTTTGTCGTATTTCGCTGGGGGCATCGGCGCTTTGGCCCGAGACTTCTCCGCCCCTTACGTCTAACAGAGATCTAACGGACGGACGGGGATTCGATAAAATCCAAAAGGACTCAACCCTGACTGAACGCGCGAAAACCCTGACAAGATAAGCTTTTGCGGTACGTAGCGGTTCGTGCCGGGACCCCGAAGCATGGGTTCGAATCCCGCTGGGGCTACCAAAATCGTCCTTATTTTACAGGGCTTTTCGCGTCTTCAGGCTCCTCTTCCTAACATTTGTCTAACCGCCTGAAAAGTCGCAACTAACCGCAGAGCCAGTCAAACGGCTAAAAGCCTTGCAGTATAAACGCGAATCGCTAGCGCACGGGGACTCGCGGAACCCCCAAGCGGTATTCAACCCCGTTGGGGCTACCAAAACCCTCATATCATGGCGTTCTTTGCACGTATTATCCACAACGGTTACCGTTCGGTTGTCGTGGCCGGCGGTTCGCGAGGCCGATCGCGCTGCGAGTGACGACGCCTTCTTTCCTTAGACCTTAGTCAGCCTGGCAGCTTAGATCGCAACGCTTAGCGCGTTGCAAGTTGGATCGCCTAGCCAGCCGGGACGGGACCGCACAGCTCTTTGAGGCTAACTGGGTTCTTTTTCGTCCTTGGTAAATGCGCTCTGTTGCTCCGGTGTCCCATCGCTTGTTTCGCAACTCTAGCGCCCTCTTGTCCGGGCTGTTGAATCGCACAGTCGAAGCCTAAGTTGCATGAACATCGTAGAGGTTTCCTTAATCGCAGCGATGATAGACGTGGATTGGCGACCTTAAGGGAACACGTTGCGAAAATAACGGAAAGCCGCATCAAGCTTGGCGCGAGCGGGACTTAGAGTCTCCGATGTGCTAACGCGATTCAAAAGGAAGCTGGGCATTTGCGCGACGAAGCGCTTCCGCGACGCCTTCATCATGTACACTCGTGGCCGAGCCATCGATAGGGAAAAGACCATGACAAACAAGTCAGAAGCCCAAAGCAGCAACGGAACGACCGCCTCCATGGATCGTACCGTGCTGCCCGTCCCACCGCCTCAGTATCCACCGATCACCGAGCTTGATGCGCACAACGCGAAAGCGCCGCCACGGTTCGAGGTAAAGGCGCCGAAAGGTGCGCCTAATGTGGTAGTCATTCTTCTCGACAACATGGGCTTCGGCGACATATCGACGTTCGGAGGCCCGATCCAAATGCCGACGTTGGACCGTTTGGCCACGACCGGGCTGCGCTACAACAATCTCAAAGTTCCCCCGTTATGTTCGCCCGCCCGCGTAGCACTGCTTACCGGTCGCAATAGCCATAGCGCAAACTTCGGCGTGATCTCGGAGATTGCCACCGGTTTCCCGGGGTACACCGCCGTGCGCCCTAGCAGCGTCACGAATCTGCCCGAGATCTTGCGGCTCAACGGCTACAACACCGCCATGTTCGGCAAGTGTCACGAGCTGCCACCGTGGGAAGGCAGCGATGTCGGACCCTTCGACCGCTGGCCGGTGCATAGCGGGTTCGAGCGGTTCTACGGCTTCATGTCCGGCGAGGCCGACCTTTTTCATCCGGTCATGTACGACAACATGACCAGGGTGGATATGCGTCCCGATGCCGATTATTACGCGAGTACCGACATCACCGACAAGGCCATCCTCTGGTTGCGTTCGCAGCGTTCGCTGGCCCCCGACAAGCCATTTTTCGTCTACTACGCGGCAATTGGTACTCACGGCCCATTTCACGTGCCGAAGAAGTGGCGCGACCGGTACAAGGGCAAGTTCGATCAGGGCTGGGACCAGGTGCGCAAAGAAACGTTGGCCAGGCAGATCGAGCTAGGCGTCGTGCCGCCAGGTACCGATGCGGCACCCAAGCCGCCGGGAATCCAGGAATGGGACGACTTGACGGCCGACGAGAAAAAAGTCTTTGCGCGGTACATGGAGATCTATGCGGCCTTTGCCGAGGTAACCGACTACGAAATCGGGCGATTTCTGGACGAGATCGAGAACCTCGGCGAAATGGACAACACGCTGATCTTCTACATTACCGGCGACAACGGCTCGGTTTTCCAAGGCGGCCTCAACGGCGCCTTCAATGAGTTGTCCGTGTTCAATGGACTGCCAGAGCCCCTAGACGTTGCGCTGCAGAACTTCGACGAGATCGGCGGCCCAAAATCCCACCCTTTGTACAACAATGGCTGGGCGTTTGCCGGTGCGACGCCCTTTGGTTGGGGCCACCAGGTCGCCTCGTACGGCGGCGTCTGCCAATCCATGGTGGTCCACTGGCCGAAGGGCATCGAAGAGAAGGGCGGCCTGCGTACGCAGTGGATGCACATGATTGACATTGCCCCGACGGTCTTGGAGGCAGGTGGTGTGCCCGAGCCGGGCGTCGTCTCTGGCGTCCAGCAGAAACCCCTCGAGGGCGTGAGCGTGCTCGACACCTTCAATAACGCCGATGCGAAGTCGCGCCACACCTTGCAATACTTCGAGATGGCAGGGAACCGCGGCATCTATCAGGACGGCTGGTTCGCCACCACGGTGCACCGCCCGCCGTGGGAGCCCAAGCCGCGGGCTACGTTTGAGAACGACAAGTGGGAACTTTACAACGTAGGGGAGGATTTCAGTTGCGCGCACGACCTTGCGGCGAAGTATCCCGACAAGCTTGAGAAACTGAAGGGAGTCTTCCTGGAAGAGGCCGCCAAGTACCACGTGCTTCCGCTTGACGACCGCGCTTGGGAGCGCTTCAACGCCGCTCTAGCGGGCCGTCCGGATCTGATGGAAGGTCGCACCGAGATCACGGTCTATGATGGAATGAAGGGCATTCCCGAAAATGCCTTCATCAACATCAAGAACCGCTCTTTCGTGGTTACGGCCGACATCGAGGTTCCGCAGGCGGGCGCGGAGGGCGTGGTCATCGCCCAAGGTGGGGAGATGGGCGGCTGGGCCCTTTACGTCAAGAACGGCGCACCCCGGTTTGCCTGGAACTATCTCGGTCGCGAGACTTACAAGATCGCCGGCTCCGATCGTTTGCCGGCAGGGCGAGTTTCACTGCGCTTCGAGTTCGCTTTCGACGGTGGTTTGGGCGCGGGCGGTAACGGTGTGATCTTCGTCAGCGATCAAGAAGTCGCCGCAGGGCGCGTCGAGCACACGCAGCCGTTCGCATTTGGTGCCGAAACGACGGACGTGGGCGAGAACCTCTATACGTGTGTCAGCGACGACTACGAACAGGACGATAACAAGTTCACTGGCAAGATTCACAAGGTGACCGTCGCGGTCGGAAAGTCAAACCTGAGCGAGGAGGCCCAGAAGGCTCTCGCAGAGTTGCGTATGCAGAAAGCGCTCTTCGTCTAATTTCGCCGTTGGGGAATATCTACGGTGAGCGTTGCATCGATTGCAGCTGCAATTTTGCCGGTATTCGAGCGATCATAGTTGACCGTCATATTAATGACAAGGACGTAATCCGTGGGAGCTCGCCGACCAATGATTGAAGCTTGGCTTGCCCGTTTGGCACACGACCTGTTCGCGGCTGGCCCTCTCAGATTTCGTTTCATCATTCAGCCGGCGGTGGCCGCGTTCTTCGCGATCCGCTACGGCATCCGGGATGCGAAGGCCGGCCGCCCGCTTTACTTCTGGACAATCGTAGGCGATCCGGCGAGCCGCAAAGCTTTGATACGCGAGGGCTGGAGCCACATCGGCAAGCTTCTCGTCGCGGCCTTTATCGTCGATTGCATCTTCCAGGTGATGGTCGAGCGATGGATCTATCCTTTGCAAGCCCTGATCGTCTCTGTCATTCTTGCTGTCCTCCCGTATTTTGTCTTCCGCGGCCTGGCGAACCGGCTCTTCCGTGCCCGTTACGAACGCAAAACGACGTGAGCGAGCTTAAAGGGAGCGTCGCGCACGAACTCGATGTTTCAACTCGGCTAGCCGTCGAACGGACCCGCGTCGCGTACGAGCGCACCATGCTGGCCTGGGTCAGAACCGCAACGGCACTAATCACGTTTGGTTTTGCCGTTTCGAAGTTCTCCAGTCTCTTGGGACGTGGTGCCCCTACGCGCGGCTATGTTATCGGTTCGAATCAATTTGGTTTTATTCTCGTCTGCATCGGGATCGCGTCGCTCGCGCTCGCCGTGTGGGAGCACAGGCAGAACATTCGCGACCTGGGAACGGCCTATGGCAGCAGACGGCGGTCGAAGGCGGTGTTCGTTGCATTCTTAGTTGCGCTACTCGGCATTCTCGCGCTGCTCGCGATGATTGTTCGTGCTTAACCGCTGCTAACGTTATAATGAAAGCACTTCTCCCTTTCTTAACGGCGCCGATCTCCATCGCGACCGCGTCACAAAGCCGTCTTCCACAGACCGAGGGCCCAATTTATGCCATGCAGATTGAATCGCGTTGCGCTGTTCGCCCTTTGCGCGCTATTCCTTACGCTCTTTCTCTGTGCTCCCGCGCAGGCCGAGTGCGTTGCGAACCCCGGATCGATCTTCTTCGTTACCGATCGCGAGCCGCTGGACGATAATCAGCTCTTCAGCGGCGAGTGGGGCACCGATGCCAATCACAATCCCTTGATCACCGCCGGCGTCATATCGGCGCCGGTAGACAAGGCCAGCGAAGCGTGCTGCTCGTCGAAACAAGCGCTCATCCAGGCGATTAGTTCGCAGTTCGTTCCGAAGCGTCCGCGTCAAGTTCTCGTCTACGAACACGGGTATTATACGTCGTTCGTAACGGCGGTCGAAACCGCGCTGGCTCTGAAAAACGGGCTGCGGTTTCCAGGACCGGTCATCGTCTATTCGTGGCCCTCGAGGAAGACTAGTGCCTTAGCCTACCGCACCGACGAGGACAATGCGAAGTGGTCGACGCCGCATTTCACAACCTTCCTCAGCAACATCAACAAGGCGTTCCCTGGCATGCCCGTCTCTCTGGCCGGCTATAGTCTGGGCTCGCGTTTTGTCACCGAGGGCATCGCGTTTTTCCGTCGGGAAGGCTGCAACAACTGCTTCGGGCGTGCCGTCCTGTTCGCGCCGGACGTTTTCACGGCAGACTTGCGTAGCGCGCTCAGGGCCTCAAACATGTGCTCGGGAAAACCCCTAACGAGTCCCACAGCTTCGGCGCCCGTGCTTTTGTACGTTTCAAACAACGACCGAGCGCTGAGACAATCGGAAAAGTTCCATGGAAATCAGCGCGCGGGGCAAGCCGGCGGCGACCTCATCTTGTGCAACGGCGTCGACACGGTCGACGTGAGCTACCTCAAGAGCGGCGGTAAATCCGGGCACGGCTATTTGCTCGATCCCCGCGTGCTCCAAGACGCCGCGGCAGCGTTCGCCGGCGTGCCCCCTACGTCCCCGAGGCGCGGACTGAAGCAAGTCTCGCGCACCGGCGGCGTCTACTACGAGTTGCTTCCCTCGCCGTAGCTAGCGCAGATTCGAAAGGATCAGCCTTAAGCCTTTGCAACCGCTGTTAGTGCAACCCTTAGGGCACTGGAACAACGGGTTCGCGTATTCGCGAGGCCGTTGTTTGCCCGCTAGTACACGGCGTTCGACCCGTTAAAAAGGCAGCGTCTGCTTCCTTTCTAACATTTTCTAACGGAGCGGTCGGGAACGGTCGGGAATGGACGGGACCAATCGGGAGCCGAGCGACGGAAAAGCCTTACAAAATAACACGGATCGGTAGCGGACGGGACTCTCCGGAACCCCCGAGAAGTGGTTCGAATCCCGCTGGGGCTATAAATTGTCCTTATTTTACAAGGGTTTTCGCGCCACTTTCAGACTCCGTGCAACAAATGTGCAACAGCCGAACCCTTTCTCTTACTGGCCGACGAGCTTCCCGAAGGCGCAACCTACTGCGCTTCTTATTTCGCATGTAAGGGGCCCGGGGTTCGAGTCCCCCAATCTCCGCCATCGAAAACGCCTGACTTTGTAAGTAGCGCGGGGAAGCACGCCGCCGTTTTGGCAATGCGACCTCCAGTATGACTGAAGAGGTGCTTGTACCGCTTGAACATCATCCGGGTATCAAGTAGGCCAAGAATGCTAGCGATGGCGAGCGGATCATCGCCGGCTTCGATGACCAGTTGGCGGACCGATAGGGTCAAGGATCGGGTTCTCCTCAAGAAAACCGCGCACAGGCGGAGTTTCGGTCTCCCTCCGCGTATTAAGTCCTATCGTGCAAGCGCGGAGCCTCTACCGTTCGGTAGCCGTGGCCGGCGTTCTTCAAGTGACGTTTACGGTCGCGCTTGTCACCCATATGTTCCTCGGGTACGCTCAGGCGGCCGGTCTTCTCCAAGGGGATTATGACCGCCACGCACATGGCTCGATCGTCGCTACTGGCCTTGGGAGCTTGACGGCGGCAATGTGCGCGATCTTCCTGTATACCGTACATCTCGCCGGTCTCGGCACGCGCTCGCTGCCGTCGCTTGCTCGCGCCCTTCGAACGCACCTTGGATGGCAAACGGTCGCCGTAATCGGCCTCTTCGCGTCGCTGCTCCTTTTCGGCATGGAAACGGGTGAACAACTCGCAGCGGGCCGCTTCGATGGTGCCTTGAGCGCGTTCGGTGACGCTCCCGCGCTCGGCCTTGGATTGATCGTTCTATTTAGCGCAGCAGGAAATGCCCTATTGCGAGCGCTTTGCGACTGGCTGATCGGCACCCATACGCATATCGTTTCGCTGATTTCATTTCTTTTTACGGACCGCACAGCTGCGGGGCCACTTCGAGCGCGCTTCAAAGGCGAGCTTCTCGCCGCTGTCTGCTACGCTTGCGTCGCTTCCCCGGCGAACGGTAAGCGTGCACCACCGGTTTTTCGCTAGCTAACCCCTCACAAACCATCTACCTGCTTCTCTAGCGAGGCCAACTCATGCACGTTCGTTCGGCGCGCGCTCACGCGCGCACCTTTCCCGTTCGCCGCGCCATCCTTTGGCTCAGCGTAGCTCTCGTTTCAATCGGGGTCATTGTGACTATCGCCATCGCGAATCGCAGCATTCCTCCAATTACCGAAAGCGCGCCGCCGTATAACCAGCTCTCCGTCGGCGATTCAGCCCCACTCTTCTCCGCAGCGACGACGCAAGGTGCCTTCTCCCTCCGCGCCACACACCGCCCGGTTTTTCTCGAGATTTTTGCTACCTGGTGCCCACACTGTCAACGCGAAACGGTTGTGCTCAATCGGCTTTACGAAAAATACGAAAAGCGCGTCGACTTCGTGGCGGTAACCGGAAGCCCATACGCCCACGATCGCGCTTCTCCCGAATCGATGCCTGACGTTCTCGGTTTCGTCCAGTATTTTAGGGTGCAGTACCCGGTAGCGTTCGACGGCTCGCTCGCCATCGCGAGTAAGTATCTACAAGGTGGTTATCCGACAATCGCCGTCATCGGATCGGATAAACGCATTGCATATATTGGGAGTGGAGAGATTGCCGAGGCCAACCTGGAATCCGCAATTCGCCGCGCTTTGCAGCGATGAAACGCCGCGCCGGAGCTCGCACCGCTCGCGTTCGCGGACGAGACACATCACCCGGGAGCTCGCCATGAGAATCAAACTTATGGTCGCGCTAACGTTCCCAATACTTCTGGTGCTACCGCTGGCAAAGGCCCGTGCTGCCGAAGTAATCTCCGGTAAAGACATCATCTATCCCGGAACAACTGCGCCTATGAGCGCATTCATGCGAGCCGATAGATTTCCGAATGGAACGGCGCGTATTGATGCTTGGGAAGTCCATGGGGGCGGGGTAGTTCGAAGTTACGACATCGATATGACAAAACTCATGCATATGATCGTCGTATCGGATGACCTGACCGAATTTCAGCACGTCCATCCTACACTTCTGCCAAACGGGCATTTCACCATCGAGCTGCGTCTGGCCGAACCCGTCGAAGCCTACCATATTTATTTCGACGCTCTGCCTCGCGGGCTTGGACGAAATGTATTCCGATTCGACTTGCCGCCTGAAGTTGGAGCACCAGCAGCAATTCGACAAATCCACGCGGCTGGTTCCTCAGTGCAGGTCGGGCCTTATCTTGTAATGATTGACCCGACGTCCATCCCGATCGGCGAGATCGCCACCATATCGGTTCGCATCCTCAAGAACGGCCGGCCGGCGAAGGATCTGCATCCATATTTGGGCGTCATGTCACACGGAGTCCTCATCGGGACCAAGGATCTAGCCTACCTGCACGTCCACGGCATGACCGCCGAAATGCTCGATATGTCCAGCGCAGCAAACGATTGCGGCGACAGCATGATGATGCAGATGACGCCAATGCCTCCGGACCTCAATATCGGCAATGAGTTCGAGCTCGAACTCCTCGCTCCAAGCACTCAGGACTACAATCTGTGGCTTCAATTCATGGGAGGAAAGACTCTCTACACTGCGCCGCTGCTCGTGACGACAAGGTAGACGACGATGAACATAAGATTCCCCAACTTGAGCCGAGCGTGGCGGACGACCCCGACCCTCGCTGTCACGACGGTAGCTCTTGGGGCGTGCGCTTCTCTCCAGGGAACCATCGTCCGATCCGAGTCGACGCCCCGCCTCATCGCTTCCAAGGCGATCGGCTCTCCGTCGTTTGCTTTCGGCTCGAGTGGCGATCTCGAGGTGCTAGCCGTGACGGCGAGCGGCGGTCATAGCCAGATCCGAACCTTCGTGTCACACGATGGCGGCGATACGTTCAAGGACCTTGGGCTCGTCACGCCGCCAGCGAGTGACGTTACGCTCTCTGGTGAGACGCGGCCGCGACTTGTGATGAGTAGCGATGAGCTGGTCTATGCTGTTTGGCGTGACGAGGACCCCAAGCCACGCATCGTCGTTGCTGCCCACGACTGGCGAAAGTCAGGCTTTACGACGCCCGTAGCGGTCCGTGATATTGAGTCGTCAAGAGACAGCGATTTCCCAGACATGGCCGTCGCGCCAGACGGTAGTGTGTACGTAGTTTGGCTCGACGGGCGCGATTACGATCCGAAGTTAGGCGACGAATCGAGCGTTTACTTTGCGAGATCGACGGATGGAGGCAAATCGTTTGGGAGGAACGTTCGCGTTGCGGCTCATACGTGTCCGTGCTGTCGCCCAACCATTGCGATCGATTCGAAGGGGCGAATCTATGTTGCATGGCGACATGACTTCGACGACGTTCGTGACATGGCCGTCGCGACATCCGTCGACGGGGGGAAGACGTTTTCGCCCCTCGTGCGCGTCTCCAAGGATGGTTGGGTCATACACGGATGTCCCGAATCGGGCCCGAGCCTGCTACCAGTCGGCAACAGGCTGTACATAGCGTGGTTTACCGTGGGTGCCGATAGTCGGCCGCGCGTCCTCGTGTCTTGGTCGGACGACCGGGGCCGCAGCTTCGCGGCGCCCGTCGAGCTTTCAACTGGCGTGCTCGACGCCAACCATCCGATGCTCTTTACCGGTAAGCCGAACGGCGTTTGGGCGGCGTTTGAAGGCCGCGACGCTCGCACGCAAGCCGGTTGGTCTCCGTTTGGGATCTACGTGGTCCGAATCGACCGACCTGGAACGCGGGCCGCTGCCATCACCAAGTCATCCCTGGACCAAGAATATCCGTTTGCAGTAATGCGCGATGCTCAGAGTCTGTTCATCGGTGTATCTTCTGGCGGGCACGCGGCGCTGCTCCGCGCGCGGATCGAGCAATGAAGAGGCATCCGCTACACTGCCATGACGACATCCACATGATGGACGGCACGATGACCGAGGTGGGTATCAGTCGTGAGTGAGTTGGTCGATCTGCCTCGGATTGATTCAAGGATGTCCGACTCTCGATCGGCCGCACAGCGCTTCTGTTCGCCGAGCCTCGACTGGCTGATCGCCCTGGCCGGCGTCTGGATTATGACCGGGCTGTTCATCGATGCTCATCAGCACCTGTTCATGGCCGTCGAATCCTTCATCAATCCGTGGCACCTCACGCTGTACAGCGGTGCGGTCTTCGCAGCCGTCGTATTGTGCGTGACGATCGCTCGCAACTACCGGCGAGCCGGATCGTTTTGGAACGCGATCCCGTTCGGCTATATGCAGAGCGTCGTCGGGGTCGCGGCATTGCTGGTCGGCGGCGCGTTGGACGCCTTATGGCACTCGATCTTTGGTTTCGAGCACCAACTCGATCTGCTCCTTAGCCCCCCGCATCTTTTTCTCCTCACCGGATTATTCTTCTTGATTACAGGCCCCGTGCGCAGCGGATTGGCTCGCCCGGATGCAAAGGACTTGCCCCAACAACTGCCGATGCTGGTTTCCCTAGGGCTCGCTTTCGAAATCCTCCAGTTTACGACCCAATACGGCTTCTATCCAGAAACGCTCATGCGCGATCACCCCTTATCGCAGACCCAGTTTCATAGCGAACAGTTCGTACTTTCAGTCTTTCTTTTCTATCGGCAAGCGCTGGAGATGTCGATCGTCATCTGGCAAAGCATTCTACTTGCCGCTGCAGCCTTGTATCTCCCGGCTCGAAAGCGCCTGTGCTTCGGCGCGCTCGTCATCATCAGCGTCGTGGAAAAGCTCTGGATCGGCGGCGAGCTCTCGAGCGGTCTGAACGAGTTCTTGCTCGTCGTGTTCGCCTCAATTCTCGCGGGCCTCACCGGCGACGTCGTTCTAGCCAAAGCGCGAGCGTCGTTTCGCAACCCCAATGCCTTCCGGCTCTTAGGATTCATCGTGCCCTCCGCATACTTCGGCGCATACTTTGCCCTGGCGGTGCCGATGTTCGGCGGCACGTGGTGGGACGCAAGCTTCGTTTTCGGCTCGATAGCCGAAGCGGGGTTGGCGGGCCTTTGCGTCAGCCAGCTCTTCATTGCCGGATTGCAAAGCAGCGCCGGCGTTATCGTATGACGATCGGCACGAGCCGTTCGGCAGCCTCGCCGCGCGTATTTCGCGCTATGATGCGAAGTAGGTATGTTCGCCGGTACTGTGGGATGACGTCGAGCACGCTCTGGGAGAAATTGAAGATACCGAAACGCAGGCGATCGGTCACGAAGGAAAACGACTCGGTGCGCAGCTCAACGCTCGCGACATTCGTCGACGTTACCATGTGGCCTTTCCAGACTCGGCCGACCCGAATCGTCGTTTCGTTCATCCACACGGCGAGAATTTTGGGCGGTGCGTCCGGCACGAGCAGCAGCGGCGTCGGCCACGGGGATGGCGCGACGAGCACATGGCTCGGATCCGCATGATCTTGAACGGACAGCGAACATGCCGTCCCCACCGCGAGCGTAACGAGCGCAATTATGCAGCGTGATACCTTCATAGGAATTTCCTCAAACGTAGCAGAGCAGTCTGAAACGGCCTCGCGCCCGCCCGCGAGCACGACGTACGACTGGCTGATGACGATTGCCTCGCTCTGGCTGGCGGCCGGCATCATGATCGATGCCTGGTACCACTTTCATTCGACCGTAGAAACGTTCTTCGAACCCGCTCACGCGCTGCTCTATGCAGGTCTGCTTGCGAGTTACGTCTTCACTGCAATTGCAATCGTAGGGGGCCATCGGCAAGGCTATCCCTGGCGCTGCGCGCTGCCTGCCGGGTACGAGGCCACGCTGTCCGGATTGGTCATCTGCCTGGCCGGCGGCGTGAGCGATATGGTAAAGCACTCGCTCTGGGGATTCGAGGAAGGATTCAATGGCCTTCTGAGCCCGACGCACCTGCTCATTGGTGCCGGCATGCTTCTGATCGTAGCGGGCCCGATACGGTCGGTGCTCCTGCGACCTAAACCCCCGAGAACGCTAACGGCGCAACTTCCACTGCTGCTGTCGGCTGCGTCGATGCTGGAGCTGGTCCATTGGGCAACGCAATTCGTCTTCTTGAGCGAGGCCGAAAATGGCAACGCGCCCATTTCTCCCGCCAGCATGCCGCACGCGACCCTGACACTGCTGACGCTGCAATACGATAAACAGGGAATCGGCCTCCTCGCCGTCATCGTGCAGAGCCTACTCGTTTCAGGATTCTTCCTCTATGTGACGCGGCGTATACGGCTTGCACCCGGCGCGGTTGCGGTGCTCCTGGTTGTTGGCAACGCCTTCGTTGCCGCAGCTCAGTCGAACTACCTTGGACAGTTCGTCGCCGTTATCGTCGCCTCGGCTATCGCCGGCGTCATCGTGGATTTTTTTCGACTGGATCCTGCGGATCAGCTGGCCTACCGCTGGGGCATCGCAGCCTTCACCGTACCTGCCGTCTACTGGGCGGTACTGCTGGCGACACTCGCGTTGACGATGGGCGGCATCTGGTGGAGCCCAGATGTGATCTCCGGTTCTATTCTCTTCGCCGGCCTCGTCGGGCTGTTCCTAAACGCCTTGACCGGACCGTTCTCAGAGCGGCAATAAATGCTTGATTTCCGACGACCGCAGCTCCTTGTGTCGATCATTGTCGTTATCGTCGTGATCTCACTGGCAATAGGCTGGCTCTTCTACGTGTCGGTCGGCGCGGACTGAAGTCGCCCACAGCAAAGGTATCAGGGGAGGCCCTCTTAACGCCGCCTTCGTGGGGAGAAAAATGGGGAGAAAGCGGCTTAACGGGCTAAAAACCCTGATACAGCAAGCTTTTGCTGAACTGGATTTGTTGCTTCGCATGTAAGGGGCCGGGGGGTTCGAGTCCCGCCATCGCTTGTGATGCACGCGGGACGGCTCGGCACCGTGCAACAGCCGTGCAACGGAGAGCTCCGAAAAGGGCAGAACCGGCACGGAGCGGGCAGGGCCAGAAGTATCAGGAAACCCTTATAGTATCGGACGTTTCAGTAGTGGGCAGGTTCGGCCAGGACCGCCGTACGAAACTTCGAATCCCGCTGGGGCTAATTCAAAAGTGCTTATTTTGCAATAGTTTTCACTGTTAACGCGTTCGTTTGGGTAACGGATGGGTAATCGGCACAAAAAGCTCCATCGACAAAGAGCATCGTCAAGAATCCGCCGAAATAATAGCTTTAGGGGCGACCCGCCGCATGACGGGGCGTGCTTCAAAAGAAGCCGCTATAGAAAGGAGTTCCAAACGTGCGATTAAGCTTTCTCGGGGCTAGCGCCGCGCTCGCCGCAGGCCTAGTACTTTCAGCGTGCAACAGCAATACCGGCTCGTGGGCGAATAGGCCGTCGTCTTCGGGCCCGCAAGTCCTGACGGCGGTTCATGGCCATAAAGGCGCTTTCGCCGGCGCGGCCACTGCACAGACAGGCTATGTCGGCATTCTGGGGGGAGGGCCGGTTTACAAACACATCCCGAAAAATATCAGGGAACTCAAGAGTTCAGGGTTCAATGAACTGATCGTCTGGAGCGTCGAGGTCGGCAGCACGGGCGATTTGAATCTGAACGGCGAATTTCCGCTGACATCGGATGGCGAGTATATCGGGAATGAAACATACCCCAATTTCCCCACCGATCTGAAGAAGATTAAGCGGGGCACGGTCACGCGCGTCACGCTCAGCATCGGGTCGTCCAACTACGGCGATTGGGAGAATATCGAAGCGCTGATCGAATCGCAGGGAACCGGACCGGACAGCATTCTCTACCAGGATTTCGCCGCGCTGAAGGCGGCGCTGCCGCTCGACGCAATCGATTTCGATGAGGAGAACGGCTACGACGAATCTTCAACGATCAAATTCGCAGTAATGCTGGGGAAGCTTGGCTACGAGGTTACCATGGACCCCTATACCGATTCCGGTTTCTGGACGGATGTCGTGTCGAAAATCAACAAGAAGCGGGCCGGCACCGTGGATGCCATTCATTTGCAGACTTATGCGGGGGGGGAAGGCAACAGTCCCTGCTCGGGGTCGAAGTCGAAGATGAACTGGAATTTCGGCAGCGTTCCGGTTTATCCGGGCGTATCGGACCAACTCTCGGCGCCGCCCGATCTGACGCCGGCGGAGGTAAAGACGGCGATGAAGAACTGGCATACGCAATGCGGCATCACCGGCGGCTGGCTGTGGATTTTCGATCAGATCGCGGGCACCAACCTGGTGCGGAAATACGCCCACGCGATCACCAGCGGCGTCGGCGGAGCGGCACGGTAGTGGCGTTGCGGACCGGCGATTTCTGAGTGAGGCCGCGCCGGCCACCCGCCAGAAAGCGTAACGTTACCAAGGCGAAACGCAGTCTGGCCGACTCTGTGCCTGAACTTAATATCGCGCCGTTACGTATCCAACGCGGGGTCCAATAATGTCTCCGCCTACATCATCAATGCGAAAACCGGCGCGCTGACGCCTTCGGCGGGTGCAGCTCGGGTTGCAGCTGCTTACTTTCTAACATTTTCTAACGGAGCGGTCGGGAACGGTCGGGAATGGGCGGGATCAGTCGGGAACCGGTGGGCGGAAAAGCCTTACAAAATAACACGGATCGGTAGCGGACGGGACTCTCCGGAACCCCCGAGAAGTGGTTCGAATCCCGCTGGGGCTACAAATTCTCCTTATTATATAAGGGTTTTTTGACGAACTCGCGCAGATGACGCGGACTGAGTCCAGACTCGCGAGCAACGGTCTTGACCCCAGCCGCTCGTACCGCAGCGCGAAGTCGATCAAGGCGTTCGGCGGGGTCGTGATATTCGACCACGTTCGTCTCGCTGAGCATCTCCACCGTCAAGCCTTCGTCGGTGTCCGTCGGATCGACGATGACTTCCTTACCGATGGCCGTTATCCACTCGACCCGTACCGGCCGCGGGATCGTAAGGCCCGCATGGTATGCTCGCCGGGCTCGTCGCCATTGACGCACAGGCGCTTCACCTCGAAGCTGTCCAGCGTTCCGTCGATAACGCTGCCATACGACCGGAACCGCGGCGACGGAAACGGCTTCGCGCAGCGCAGGCAACGCCATTCCTGCGATTCCCACCCGGCAGGGTCGTCAAAGAGAAAGCACGATGGCCGCGGATCAGAGCAGCATGCGCCAAACCCTTTCGCAAAATCTACGAACGACCGGCTCAGTGTGGCCACGAGCAGAAAGTCAAACGGCCGGATATTCGGATTGTCTAAGTACGGCTTCATCACCGACCACGTCGACAGCGTCAGCTGCGCGAGTGCCGGTTGATCTTCCGACGGGAACGGCTCGACCGGATAACCGAACGCCGCACGAATCTTGCGACACCATGCCGCGTCGATCCATTCGCGCTTACGATCGCCGGCAATTGGCGAGCGGTACTGGCCAAGCGCATGGGCAGAGTATTTTCGAATCACGGGGTCGCCGTGCGCGTCGAGCGCGGCCATCGCATACGCCTTTTCCGATACCCCGTAAAACCAAAGATTTGTCTGCGTTTTCCCATCTGCGGCAAAGTTTTGCTTTTCCCGTTTGAGCAACGGCCCCACGTTGGTGCGATACGGGCTCAGCGCCTCGAACCGCTTGCGGATCTGCTCGACCTGCTTCCATGACAGCGAGCGAATGCCGCGCTGACCGTCTGCGAACCGATCCGGGCCGCCGTCCTTCGTGGCGACCACGACGAGGCTGTCCGTGTCGGCATATGCGACCTCCCCCTGTAAACGCGCTACCTCATAGAATCCAAGCGACAGCAACAGTCTTGCGGCAGCCGTCACGAGCGAGGCCGTCGGGAAGAAGCAGAATCGTCCTGGACTCTCCGGCCGGTTTACGTACGTCGTAAACGCGTTGTTTGCGTAGACATGAACGGGCCGCGCCACGGGCTCGGCATCGGGATCGATGTCGGCGGGGTTGGTTTCCGCGAAGTCGCCGTACGCGCCGGAGTTGGCGACGACTTTAAAGCCGGTGTTGCGCAGGTTGTCATCGAGCGGATTGTCGGTTGTGCGTTTGCGCTGTTCGATCAGGACGCGGAAGAAGTCATCGGTGCGGGGATCGATGCGCACTTCGCCGCGGAAGTCCAATGGCGTGAGCGTCGGCTGCAGGCCAATCGGCTGCAGTCGCCAGGCACGCAGGATACGCGGACGCGCTTTGTCCGTGATGATGGCGGCTGCCAGATCGGGACCAGCGTACCAGAGTGGTCGCGACGACTCCACCGGGCCAAGCGTGATGTTGCGCAGCGATTTCGCCAAGGGCGCGCACAGGGTGATTGGGCTGTACGGAAGCCTGGGTCAAAACGCGCGAGTGCCGTGGAGTCAACGCAAGGCAAAGCCGTTAAGCGAGCGAAGCTCCTGATATACGACCTTCCTAGATGGCGCATTCTGATCTCACTGGCCGCTCTCGCACTACGGCGTTTGCGGGGCGATACTGAGCGCCGATTCGATGTGGGTCGAGGGCGCATATCCGTTTTTCTGAAGCCAAGAAATCGCCTTAGCGTCGAAGTTTTTGTCGATCCCATATGCTGCGTGAACGCGTTCCCAGGCTTGAGTAGATCGGCCAAGTCGGTATTCGTCCGCAAGATACGATACAAGAATGGGTTGCAGCTCCCCCTGCGATCTTGCCTCAGTCAGGAACAGCTTCCAAAGTCCAGCTGCGTCCTTCCGCAGGGCGGCGACGTAGTTGTTTGTCACGTCAACAAACTTACCGTCGCGATAGCTGGCTATAAGTATGGGCATGACTGATCCGGCAAAGTCGGAAAACGCATATGCCATGGCATTGTCGTACGTCTCGAAGACATATCCTGAGTCATTGGTGGACTTGATAAGTTTGTATCTCGTATTCGCCCAGTCTGCAGTCGCGAAGGACAGTCCAAACCTGCCGCCGGGGTCCGCCAAGATTGTTTCAAAGCAGCAATGAGCTCCGCCGCTGTATGTGTCGAGAAGCACAACCGTGTGGTAGCCTTCGAGCGTCACGATCCGCAAGTCTAACGGCATATTATCGGTTAACTTGGCGAGAAGGAGTTGGCGATTGTCAGTCAGTTGGAAACGAGTGGCGATCTCCGAGTAGTTACTGTAATCTACGACTGGATAACTGGCGGTCGCTCTGAGGGCGCCATATGAGATGTGGATTTCTGAAGGATAAACCGATCCCGGTGCGACTTTCCCTTCACTCATGAGAGAGACAACCGAAGGCCTTGGAGTGGGCAAAGGCGTGCTTGCGGGCTGTGGGCGCGAACAGGCTACTAAAACCACGAACGCGCTCATGAAGCGAAGGAAACTTGAGTGACGCTTTAGGCAAGCTTTCATGCGCCGCCGCAGTCGTGCTCGCTGTTCATTCCCGCATACTGCGTGTGTTGACGATAGTCATAGACGCGGAATACCCGTCCTCTGCCGTCTTTATCTGGATCACAATATATTGTTGGTGCCGGCCTCGAGAGGAAGCAGACTTGCACTTTGTCTCCAGAATGTTCACGGACCATAACGTCGTTGCCAGGTGTATTTTGGTAATGCGTTACAGCAGCGAGCATGTTCGGGTTCGCAGGGTCAGATCCTAATGACGTATTAAACTCTACGGATACGCCACTTTCTTGGAAATCTCGGGCTCTGAAAGTCTTTTGACCGTCCGTGCTTAGACGCGGTTCGACGGACTTGACAGTCGTGTTCACGCAGGCGACAGAGCGAAAGTGCCATACTCCTGGAACGTACTGCTCTTCTTGTGCCACAGCAGCGGGCATGTTTATCGCGGCTACAGAGAGCATCGCAGCCACGAGTCCCAGGGTTGCGATTGTCCTTGCGCATGTGACAAAGTCGATCCAAGGCTGAACCATACGTTTGGGGGCCTCCAGGACGCCGGATTCTGGCTGTGGGGTTTTCGGCCTTTAGCAATGGCTAGGGCTTGCCGAGCATGGCGCCAGTGAAGGCCTTTCTCGCCCGATTGCAGCCATTCTGGCGGCCTTGGAGCGACTCACCGGTCTGAGCTACGGTTCCAGACCTTGATCCGATCTACAGTCTAGCTAGATAAGAACGCCTACCGTCGGAAGGGAATCACGTTCGATGGTCGTGGTGGGATGCCGGTCGCCTCAAGGACGCTTTCGAAGGCGCGTCTGGCCACTTCCAGAGGATCTTCACTGGAACACATTTGACGGCGTACGCTCTCGATCGCGGGTGACCCTGAACCCAAATTCTGGACCGGCGGGACTCGCGAAAAATCGGCAAAACTCTCTCCCGAACTCCGGAGGTTTTGCCCGTGCGAAAACGCCACTCCCCCGAGCAGATCGCCGCAGCCTTGCGGCAAGCTGAGGCCGGTACGCCGGTCGCTGAGATCGTCCGCAAACTCGGCATCCACGAGAACACGTTCTACACCTGGAAGCGCCGCTTCGGCGGCCTAGGGACGCCCGAGATCCGTGAGCTGCGCCAGCTGCGCGAAGAAAACGCCAAGCTTAAGTCGATTGTCGCCGATCTCAGCCTCGATCGAAAGATGCTTCAGGAGATCATCGCAAAAAAACTGCGAAGCCGGCGCATCAGCGCGAACGCGTCGGCTTTCTGATCGCGACCTTCGGCGTTGGCATTCGCCGAGCGTGCGACGTGATCAGGTTCAATCGCGCGACGTACTACTGCAAGTCCAAAGCCGGGCCGCTCAATGGCATGCTGAGGACAAAGATCAAAGAGATTGCCGCCTCGCGGGTTCGCTACGGCTATCGCCGGATCGGCGTGCTGCTGCGACGCGAAGGGTTCAAGATCAATGACAAGCGCGTCTACCGGCTCTATGCGTTAGAAGGCCTGAGTTTACGCTCGAAATTGCCGCATCGCCGGCGAGCCGCCGTGGCCCGTTCGCAGCGTCACGTTGCGCAGAACGTCAACGAGGTATGGAGCATGGACTTCATGCACGACCGGCTGGCGGACAGCCGGCCCTATCGCCTGCTCACCATTGTCGACATTTATTCGCGGGAGTGCGTTGCGCTCGAGGTTGCCCAGCGTTTCTGCTCAGAAGACGTCGTGACGGTCCTGCAACGGGCTTGCCGCGAACGTGGGGTCCCGAAAATCCTGCGCTGCGACAATGGCACGGAGTTCGTCGCTAAGCCACTCGATCAGTGGGCGTTTCGGAACAAGATCGCTCTAGACTTCTCGCGGCCCGGAAAGCCAACCGATAATGCCTTCATTGAATCGTTCAATGGCGGCGTTTGCCGAGAACTGCTCAACCCGTCGTACTTCGAAACCATCGATCAAGCCCGAAGCGCTGCGCGAGTTTGGCGGACGGACTACAATGAGTTTCGACCGCACTCAATGCTGGCTAACAAAACGCCGAAAGAGTTTGCCGCAGCGCTGCAGAATCAATCTAGAAGCCGATTTTCTAATGATCGCGCCGGTCTACTAACCGGGTGAGGCTCAAACTGAACCCATCCCACAATTACCGGCGGCCTAAAAATTGGGCTCAGACCCTTCAGGGCAGCGATATTACGCCACGCATCAACGGAATCCCGATCTTGGCGATAGACGAGAGTGGGAACCTCGGAATAACCGGACGTCTACTGACGGAAGATGCCTTAGCGAACAGCGCTACTCGCTCCTCAGAATCGGCGGAATATCGCGCGACCTCGAAGTAGGCGGCTTCTCAACGATAATAGCGAATTGGTCGAGCCCATCAGCATAGATAGACTTTATCTTCTTCGCGTCGTTCATTCCCGTCACGCTTTGTAAGATGTCAACGCGCCTGAGTATATACATGCCAGGATCCGTCCCGGGTGGAATTAAACCTTTTAGGTGGTAGGTGTTCCCGCCTCGCTCAGGGACAATTGTTGGCGCCGTCGCTAGTTCTTTCCAATGGGGTTCTCCCAGGGTGTCAGGACCAGCCAAAAAAGCGCGCGGAAACTCGCCCTTCCCCAAAGCACCTCCGAAGGGCAAGTCTATTACCCACGTTTCGCCCGGGCGATAACTCTTGGGGTCAGCCATTATGCATCGTCTTTCACCCACCACCGCGCCCGCGCAGCCTTGAGCCGGCTCTCCCGATAAATGGCGCCGTCTCCTCTAGCCCTCGGACGATCCACCGAACTGCCTGACGGATGTTCGATCGCATCGCGCATAGCTGCTACGCCGCAGGCTCTTTGGCTTTTTCTCTTACACGAGACACTATTTATCGTGCCAAGAGGTGCGACAAATCTGAGACAACTTTCATGAATGGTTAACTCACGTCCCGTGGTCCGTGTAGGTGGCGCGCGATAGCTTCGGATATTTTTCCTGATGGGTCCCGCTCATCAAGCGAAAGGGGTATGTAGCGGTCCTGCGCGCCGAACTTTTTAAGCGTGACACGAAGCCCCGTCGGCAGGCCTTCGACTGTGGGCCCGCCTAGCGTAATCACGGCCTCATAAGGTGCCCGTCTCCAGCAGTGGCGGCCCGTGATAGTTCTCACTTTTGTCCCGGGACAACGAAGGGCAAGTTCGGCCTCGACGTGCTTTATAAACGTGCGAAAGGTCATGGTGCCCTTTAACCTCTTCACGATAGCGCCGGCAGCAGCCTCTCCTGCGCCGTCAAGGTCACGAGTGGGCTAGTCTGCGACGTTCGTTCGCTGCGCCTTCTTCTACCTACCCGGCGAGCAGCGACCAGCTCATACACCATTCCCTGGGACACGATCCCGCGCAGGCCGGCGCTTGGGCGACGCGACTACATTACAATAGAAGAGTGACCGCCTCAGGGGGCATAGGAAGGAAAGGAACCAGAGGCATGCAGACCGCCGGCCCGCAGCACGAACACACGCCAAGTGCCCCGCCCCAGCCCGCGGGTCCTGGAAAGCTGCCTGGAATCAAGCACATTGTGGCGGTGGCCAGTGGCAAGGGCGGAGTCGGGAAATCCACCGTCAGCGTGAATCTCGCGCTCGCGCTCCAACGGATCGGGGGCAAGATCGGTCTCGTAGATGCGGACATCCTTGGGCCGAGCATTCCCGTCATGCTGGGACTCCCCACTGGTAGGCCGCCCACGACGACTCCGGAGGGGAAGATCGTTGCTGCGGATCGCCATGGTCTTAAAGTGATCTCGATGGGCATGCTCGTTGGTGACGACAACCCAGCCATCTTACGCGGGCCGATGGTGAGCAAGTATCTGCGCATGTTTATCGATTCCGTACAGTGGAGCGACCTGGATTACTTGATTCTTGACCTCCCGCCGGGGACGGGCGACACGCAGCTGACGCTCGCGCAGAGCTTTCCCTTGTCCGGTGCGATTATCGTGACGACACCGCAAGAGGTCAGCCTCAAGATCGCGCGGCGCGGGTTGCGGATGTTCGAAACGGTGCACGTCCCCATCCTCGGCATCATCGAGAACATGAGCACCTTTATTTGTCCTCACTGCAGCGAGAGCACCGACGTCTTCGGCCGTGGCGGCGGCGAGCGGATGAGCCGGCAGCTCGGCGTCCCATTCCTGGGAACGATTCCTCTCGACGCCGAGATCGTGACCGGTGGGGACGCTGGGCGTCCGATCGTGCTTGAGAAGCCGAGCTCGCTCCCGGCCCGGGCTTACTTCATTATCGCCGCCGACCTCGCTGGTCGACTCGAGGGACGTCCACCGACGGCGCTCCAGCCGTTCACGTGGACTTGGGAAACCAGTGAGGGTGAGCCAGAATGGGTGGAACGCGCGGGCCAGCCCTCGGGCTCTCGCACGACCGCAATCGGTTTTCGCCGACGCGATGCTCGCACGCTATCCGTGCTCTGGGAGGACGGACACCGCAGCGACTTTGATGTCCGGGATCTCCGGTTAGCGTGCCGTTGCGCTCTCTGCGTGGAAGAGATGAGCGGGCGTCCTCTCTTGGATCCAACGAACGTGCGACCGGACGTAAGCCCGCGGACGATCACCTCCGTGGGCAACTATGCGATCACGATCAATTGGAACGACGGCCACAGCACCGGGATCTATTCGTTCGAGCACCTGCGGGCGTTTGGTGAGCGCAGCAACGCTGGGGTCGTCGAAGATGTCTGATCTTCCTGTCGACCCGATGATCACAATCCGCGCCGAAACCTTGCTCGCCGACCCAAACACGTGCAAGTTCACGGTGAGCCGAAGCGTGCATCCCGGTGGCGCGTTCTTCTTCGAGAACAAGGAACGAGCTGGCGGCTCGCCTCTTGTCGAGCGTTTGTTCGCGCTTCCTGGCGTTGCGCACGTACTCGTGACCGAGAACGTGGTGACGGTCGGGAAGGACCCGAGTGCCTCGTGGTCGGGACTGACAGCGACAATCGGAACGGCCATCCGAACGCAACTGCTGACCGGCGTGCCGGCCATCCTCGAGTCTCCTCATCACGCAAGCACGGGGAGGCGACCCGACGCTGAGATTCGCGCGGTCGTTCAAGCACTGCTGGACAGGGAAGTCAACCGTTCCATCGCTGGCCACGGCGGACAGATTTCGATCGTCGACGTCCAGGATGGCAACCTCTTCATCGCCATGAGTGGTGGGTGCCAGGGATGCGCGGCCTCTCAAGTGACTCTACGGCAAGGGTTCGAGGTCATGGTGCGTGGGGTCGCACCGGAGATCGTGGACATTGTCGACACAACGGATCACGCAGCGGGCAAGAATCCATTCTACGAGCGCGTCGGATGAGCTCAAGTAGCGAACGCACCGCGCGCCAAAAAAGCCAGGGTGTATAATTACCGTATGAGCGAGCCCTTTTGGGGCTGCGGGTGCAGCGGAGACGAGCAAGGGGATTACATTTGCGGCCGTTGCGAAGATCATTGCGCATGCCCTCTTGCTCCCGACCATGAAGGCGCTATTGGGTCGCCGGGCGGGGTCCGCAACGAATAGCGTCACCCTTGCGCGCGCAACTTAACCTACGGAGGGATACTCCATTCCACGTACCTCGGATTTCTACGCCGTTAATGAGATCGACAAGCTGGTAGACAAGCGCGTCTATCACAACAACAGCACCTGCCCGCCGGGTCGCGACATAAAGGCGGCCAAGGAGGATAGGCCCGGCACTAGCGGCTACCGGCTCTGCCGGGACTGCGACGAGCGAAACGGCCCAGTAAGGTAATCCGCGGCAGAGCGCGACAGGGCGTGAAATCAAAAAAGCCGCGTAGCTAGGCGTGGCTTTTTATAGGAAACCCTGGCCCGGAGAGTTGACTCTCGTTCAGGGCCGCTCGCATCGAAGCGAGCCTACGAGTTTGCCCCGTGTATGTCCATCCCCATGATAGCACATTATGTTCGATCTCGGGTGGCCTCCCAAAAAACTCTACAAAGCCAGCAACAGCCGTTTTGTTCTTCCTTAACGGCTGTTGCTGCACTCCGGAGCACTTGTGAATGCTAACCAGAGGTGAATGCCGATTGTTTACCCGCTAGTACACGGCTCTCGGCCCGTCAAAAGGCAGCGTCTGCTTCCTTTCTAACATTTTCTAACGGAGCGGTCGGGAACGGTCGGGAATGGACGGGATCAGTCGGGAACCGGTTGGCGAAAAAGCCTTACAAAATAACACGGATCGGTAGCGGACGGGACTCTCCGGAACCCCCGAGAAGTGGTTCGAATCCCGCTGGGGCTACAAATTCTCCCTATTTTACAAGGGTTTTCGCACCACTTTCTGGCTCCGTCTAACCGAAGTGGAGCAGCCGGCCCTTTTTGTTCCGAGCCGGCGATCCTCCCGAAGGTGTCCGCCTCGTCGGCGTCTCGGTCCGAGTACACGCCCAAATAACGGTCGGCCGTGATTCCGATCAGCATAAAATCAACCCATTCTCACAACTCCCGCTGGCCCGTTTTATGCCTTACACGTCATCGGCAATCAGGTGGCCGTTCTGAAGCGAACATACCGGGTTATTGGTCAGTTGGTGTAGGGCGGGTGGCTGCTCCGTGGTACTGGCGAGTACGGGGACACTGTTGGTTAGTAACACGGCGATGGGAATCGCAATACGAACGATCAGGCGGGATGTGTTACGCAACATAAGCATCGGCTTCTTCTTGATTATCGAGTAGGTGTAACGGTCGACGTGTTTGTTTTTGTTACGGTATTGCAAGAGCAAGCTTCAATGGCGTCAAGGTCACTGGACGAGAGGTTGCCCCAGGGCCAGCCCTCGTTCGTCAGTTCCGCTGGTCCAGGATTCGATGCATGGTCATGCGCGATGCATCGGGAGCGTGGCTATCTGGGGCCGCTCGGCCTGGGTGGTGTCGATCTCAAGGACAGATAAATCGCGTGGAGCTCGTCGTCGGACATCTGCCCGACTTCCGGCCAGGGCATTTGTTTGGCGAGCGACGTGCCGTCCGGTCGACGTCCGGTCCGGAGCGTGCGCGTGAACTGTTCGAACGTCCAGTGGCCGAGATCGCCTGAGGGCGTGAGGTTCTGCGCGGTGGCACCGTCGGGCATGGGGCCGCCGGAGAGGTGAACGCCGTGGCAGCCCACGCATCCCAGGCGCGTCAGGTAGCGGCCGTACGCAACACTTACCGCGGGCGGCACCTTCGATGGTGTGGGAGCATCTTTGCGGATATCGTCAGCGTCAGGATGGAACATGCCGAACGCGACGCCCGCCTCGGCTAACGGGCCGAGGAGTGGGAGTGAAACTGTGTTCGATACGGGCGGTAGGGTACGAAAGTATGCGACGATATCTGCCAGGTCACCATGGCTGAGTTCCGCGAAAGCGCGCGAGGGCATGATGATAAGGGGCCGGCCGTCTGGGGCGCCGCCGAAGCGGACCGCGCGAACCCAATCCGCGTCGCTGAATTCCCCGGTACCGCCGGGGCCGCGCGTGAGGTTCGCGCTATAGATTGTCCCGAGAGCGAAGTTTTGGAAGAGGAGCGCCCCGCCGCCATTCGCTCTGTGACACCCCATGCATTGCGCGACGAAGTTGGCTAAGTGCGCGCCGCGCTTGGGGTCGCCCTGCGAGAGTTTCTCCGCGAGCGCGCCTTGCGGGACCGTCACACTCCGCGAAAGCTTGTACTGGCCCAGCGCGTAAACCACGGCGACCGCGGCAACGACTAACACCACGATCGCTATAAGCACGCGCAGCGCCCATTTGAGCATGTAAGCGCGCGTTCGCCGGATCGAGGGCGCGTCCCCTCGCCAAAGTCATAGGCTACGCTTGGGCCGCGTGGCCTGTGGGAGGCCCGGCCACGAAAACGCTATGGCACAATGCTTTTTGCCGCGACCCCGCCCATGCATGCTCCATGCGCGATGCATCGGCGTGCATCGCGCAGCGCACCTTCTAGACTAGGCGCGTAGCTATGCTACAGTTTAACCACTGGCAGCGACCTCGTTTTACCGGTACTCCGCCCGCGCTGGTTCAGCTGTCGAAGCTGATTCGACGAGGGCGAGGGTCGTCTGGTATATCGTCGTCGTCGTGTAACCAACCCTGCAGAGGGAGCTCTAATAATGGATGAAATTACTGTCAAGCCGGATACTACGTTGCGCGAGTATCAGGAATGTGTGAAGGAATGGAATAAGGTTTACGGCTGGTCGCGTGGCACGAAGGGTATGCTCTGGGTGTTTCTTGTTGTCGCCGCGGGTGCGCTGTCGTTTAGTGTCGTTGAAACATGGGGTTCGCTCGCTTCGGGAGCAGGTGCAGTTGCGCTGGTGGCTTTCGCCATGAACTGGATGATCAGCGCCCAAAGCAATAGTCAAATCCAGCGTAAAATATACCGGCGGATGAATGCCGTAAATGCGGTCTACACTTTTACTCCCGACCGTATCCGCTGGGTAGCGCAAAACGCACAAGCCGAATTTCTGTGGGATTACTTTGACAGCGTCGTGGAGAAGAACTATTTCTATCTATTCACCCGCGGCCATTCTGTGATGTGCATTCCAAAGCGGAGCATTCCAACTGAAAGGCTGCAGGATTTTGCCGCGATCGTGCGCGACCACGTGCCGTCCCACTCGAGTGGCAGCAAACGATCAAGGCAGATGGGCCCTTGAATCGTCCAGAAACCGAGGGTCACTTCACTAAGGTCATTGGCAATGGGGAGATTGCTTCGCGCGGGACAGACATCCGCGCCGTGTTTGAGGAGATCGTTCGATCCGGGCGGCAATCCTCGGAATCGAGAGCGTGATGTTCCGAAGCTCACCTCGGGACCGATCGTTGAAGCCATTAGTGACTCCTCTCGCGCGCTTGAGCAATGGGTAAAAACTGAACCATGGAACTGGTACGTTCAGCGAACGCTGAGGCAATCAATGTTCGAGATGGAAAGGAACGTGCCAAATCCATACGGGGACGACATTTGGTATATCGTCGGGGCGTCTTATGCCATGGTAAGGCGCCGCGCACGAAGAGCCGTCAGAACTCAAATATCTTTATCGCGAATTCAAGAATCGGCTTTTAGTAAGGTTTGCGCCCGCTCGCCGCGCTCGAGGGCGCATCGCGTCAGGGGCTTAGCTGTCGAGATCGGCGAGCGCAGATCGCATTGCAGCTGCGCCACGCTTCGCAGAGCGGCACCCTGCGGCACCATTGCCGCTTTCGCGGTGTTTTGGCGAGTCTATGAGCATGACGACTACGCGGGTAGCGATCGTACCGTCGGCCAAGGCCGGCCGGTTGGAGATGCGGGACGTACCGCCTGGGGAACCCGGCCCAGACGAAGTTCGCATCAAGGTCGAGGCGTGCGGCGTCTGCCACAGTGACGCGCTTACGCTCCTCAACTTGTGGCCGGGTATTTCCTATCCGCGCATCCCGGGGCATGAGATCGCCGGCAAGATCGAGGCCTTGGGCCCGGCGACGAGCGGATGGAGCGTCGGCGATCGCGTCGGCGTCGGCTGGCACGGCGGACACGATGGCACTTGCGACCGCTGCCGCCGCGGCGATTTCATCACTTGCCGCAACTTGCGAATCCCGGGCCTCGCATACGACGGCGGTTACGCGCAGCACGTCGTCGCACCAGTCGTTGCCTTAGCGCGGATCCCCGATGAGCTTTCTGCCGTAGAGGCAGCACCGCTGATGTGCGCCGGCGTCACGACATTCAATTCATTGCGCAATAGTCCGGCGCGCGCCGGCGATCTCGTCGCGATTCTCGGCATCGGCGGTCTCGGCCATCTCGGCGTGCAGTTCGCGTCAAAGATGGGATTTCGCACCGTGGCAATCGCGCGCGGCCGCGCCAAGGAACAGCTCGCGCGATCGCTTGGGGCCGCGAACTACATCGACAGTAACGCCGTCGACATTGGCGCGGAGCTACAGCGATTGGGCGGCGCGAAGCTCGTCCTCTCGACTGTCACGGGCGCCGCGGCGATGGAGCCGATATTAGGAGGTCTCGGCGTCGACGGCCAGTTGCTCGTCGTCGGAGCATCGCCGGAACCGCTGCCGGTGGGTACGTCCGCGATGATCGGCGGCCGCCACTCGATCAAGGCGTGGCCGTCCGGCACGTGCGTCGATTCCGAAGACACGCTACGTTTTTGCGTGCAGAGCGGCGTCCGCGCGATGATCGAAGCCATGCCGCTGGGACGCGCGCAGGAAGCCTACGACCGCATGATGAGCGGCGCCGCGCGATTCCGCATGGTTCTTACGATGGA
This sequence comes from Vulcanimicrobiota bacterium, assembly GCA_963756635.1. Lineage (GTDB taxonomy): Bacteria > Vulcanimicrobiota > Vulcanimicrobiia > Vulcanimicrobiales > Vulcanimicrobiaceae > Cybelea. Next base: position 368,234 of record CAVWOR010000005.1, on the reverse strand, counting down.
GGAGTAAGTATGTCGAAGCTGAGATACGGCGATCGCGTTCACATCGAAAACCTCGGAATCGAAGGCGAGGTGATCGAGGTCGACACCCGATCGGTCGTCGTTCGTTATATGAAAGAAGACGGCGAGCTCGTCGAGCACCGATTCCGTCCCGACGAGTTGCGATACATTCCGAAGCCGCAAGTGGAATGAGCCTCCCGCTTACAAGCTAGGCACCGACGCGCAGCGACTAATGAGGTAGCACCTAAGCATTACACTTCTTGCCAACGTCCATCGCTGGTATAGAACATCCGCCTGCCACCGATGGTCGCTTCGAGGCTGGGATCGTGATCCAGAAACTCAAGCACGCTGTCGGCGAACCATAGTTGATCACCGGTGTCCTCGAAGAATACGCTGGCGGCGAAGTCCTCGCTGAGATCGCCGATTACATCGACACCGGTCACCGAGGGAGTCGTGAAGCCCGTAATAGTTTCCGATTTTACCGGTCAACTTCAGCCGGTCAGTTTCGGGACTGGCCTTAATCCGAATCAGTTGCACAATTGCGCCGAATATTCGCGGGATCGAACCATATCTCCGTGCTCAGGGTTGGTCACAAGGGAAGTGGAACCTAGGAATCGGGGCGGCGCGACGCGCCGTCTAGCGAGCAGGACTGGAATCAAGGCCGAGCGGTGGTTTTCTAACATTTTCTAACGGAGTGGTCGGGAACGGTCGGGAATGGACGGGATCAATCGGGAGCGAGGCGACGAAAAAGCCTCACAAAATAACACGAATCGGTAGCGGACGGGACTCTCCGGAACCCCGAGAAGTGGTTCGAATCCCGCTGGGGCTATTTATTTCGCCCTTATTTTACAAGAGTTTTCGCGACACCTGAGGCTCCGTGCATCAAGAGTGCATCAATCACGGAGCCCCTTCATCCCGTACCGCCGCATCCGTCTGGAAGCCATCCTCGGACAAATCTGTGAGCACTGCGGTCGCAGCATTTACACCGCCTTGCGTTGCGCGGTCCCGCAAAACGGGAGTCTTGGCACTGGCAAGAAACTCTCAGACGGAGGAGCGAAGGCACTGTCCGAATCAAACAGTATTAAGGGGCTTGGAGCATGAGTTGTCGCGTTTTCTTAGGTCTTTTCGCCTTCGCTGTCTTGCTGCAGGGGTGCGGAAGTAACGCGTCCCTTCGGCTTGTCTCCACCGATACATCGCCGCAGACCTCTAGCGAGGCGGGCGCGAGGATTCGACCTCCAAAGTGCAAAGGTCAAGTTATCATTGCCCACCACGCGGAAGTCACAGAACACATTCCAAGGGAAGGCGAAGCCCTATGTGTGCCGTCGTTTCGCGGCTTCGGTGGCGATTTAGGATTTCCAGGCGTCCATCCCGCGCCGGAACCCGTTAAGCTCATTGTTACCGTGCCGCAGCTAGGCATGTTGCTTGCGAATCACAGGCCCATATTCAACCTCGAATGGTTACCGGCCGCGCAGTTCACATTTGGAAAGACTGCGCCGCCTGGTGGGATAAGCGGAGCGAGAATGATTCCCGGAAACACGTACACCGGCTACGGTGTCATTGATTTTAAGGGAGGCAGCAAAAAGGTCGGTCCCTGCTATTCCGTTGCTACCCGTGGGAAGTATGGCGGTGTGTTCAACAACCTAGGCGCGCTGATGGAAAAACAGAGCGGCTCCTTCATCGTTTGGGACCTTATGATTTACGACGGAAAAGAAGCGAACCGCAGATGCTAGATGCTAGATGCCACCTAAGAGTTTTCGCAACACCTCGGGGCTCTGTGCATCAAACACACGGAGCCCCTTTTTATTAGACCCTAGCCAACCAGGGGACCGAAGGCGTCAGCCGCCTCGGTGTCCGGGCTTCGGTAGACGTGCAGACAACGCTCGACGGTGACGCCGATTTGCCAGCTCACTTGATAAATAGACTCCTGAACTACCTTGAGGATTACGGAGCTATAGACCCGAACGCCCCAGAGGTGCGCGCCGAACAGACGCGCTGGACTAGAAGCCCGTGTGACGGAGAGCAAACATGAATCAAAAGGATCGCGTAGAGATCGATCGTCTCGCAGAGGCGCTAACTGCGGCGTGGAATGCGGCAGACGGCGTGGCCTTCGCACAAATGTTCACCGAGGACGCAGACTTTGTCAATATCCGGGGCGATCACTTTGTGGGTCGCGATACGATCGCAGAAGGACACCAGAGGATCTTTGACAGCATCTATCGCGACAGTCGGAACGTTTTTGCGATATCGAAGATCCGTGAAGCTACCGGTGAAGTGGTCGTTGCTCTGATGGGGGCTCATTTGCATTGCCCGCAGGGACCCATGGCGGGATATAACGATGCGATTGCGACAGCCGTGCTGTGTCGCGAACCTTCTGGTTGGCGCATTGCTTCGTTCCACAACACACTTAAGCAGGGTCCCCCAGGCGCCCGACCCACTCGCTAGAGAGCTTTTCTAGCGACTACCGATTATATAAACCGCCGCCGTCGTAAGCTCGGGATCCGAACGTTTTCTCCCATACACGTCGATCGCGTTGGCAGGCGTTGCCAGGAAGCCGGGCGTTCGGCCATCGATGTGCTCGGTCGGCGATCGTTTCGATAACGCGATGACCCGATCGCGATAGCGCAAGTGGGAACGAGCCCCTGGCAGATTTTCTAACATTTTCTAACGGAGCGGTCGGGAATGGACGGGATCAGTCGGGAACCGAGCGACGAGAAAGCCTTGCAGAATAACACGGATCAGTAGCGGACGGAACTCTCCGGAATCCCCGAGAAGTGGTTCGAATCCCGGCGCAAGACCGGGTGTGGAAAAGCCGATTCGTCACATTTTTGTCACGTCGGCTTTCATTATAACTACGCCACGAGCCGCTCGAAGGCGGCCGCAGCAGCGGCGTCCCGCTCCTGATACGACAGTAAAAAGCTGTAATCCAGTCCGCCAACCAAAGGGCTAGCGCACGATCAGCACCGGAACCTGCGCTTCTCGCACGACTGATTCTGCAACGCTGCCAAGCCACAGCCTTTTAAGTCCGGAGCGCCCGTGGCTGCCCATGACGATGAGGTCGGCACTTTTTTTCTCGGCTACGTCGATTATAACCTCCGATGGATAGCCCTGGACCACCATGCTTTCGATGTTCACACCAGAGTCGCCGTGTTTCGCAATAGCCTGACCTTCGATTTCTCGCGCGTCCTGGTTGAGCGTTGCGATCCATTGGTTGACGATGTCCCCGGTGGCGAACGTCATCGAAGAGGCGGCGCGTACGATGTCGACCACGGTGCAGACCGTGCAACGCGCGCCTTGCTCCTTCGCAAGCGTTACCGCGACGTCGAGCGCCTGGTGGGAGCAATCCGAGCCGTCCAGTGCCACTAGGATATGTTTGAACATGCTTGCACCTCTGTTCAGATTAGGGTAAGGGACCCGAAAAAAGACTTGCCGAAGCGCCCGACAAGCGCGGTTGCTCGCGAAGGCGGGTAGTTTCGCTTGTCAGACAAATACTCCACCATGACGCGAATCGCCCGAACGGCACGGGTCCGCGTACCCCAGAGCCAAGTGATTGACCTGGTCGGAGCATTTTTTCGGAACGGCCACAACTTAACGTGAGTGGCCTCGGTTCCTCGGAAGCTGAGGTGGACGTACGTTACGAGTTGCTCTACGATTGGACAAAGGTCGCTCCGCGAAGTGACGCTTTGGCGTTTGCCTGGAGACCGCAATGGCGCGGTCTTCCGCCCTTCGGCGCAACGATTACGCTGCGGGCGGTCGGCCAGGACACACTCCTCGTCATAGAGGGCTCTTATGGACGCTTTACTGCAGGACGTTACGCGGTACGTTGAGGGGAGGTTCGCGAAGAGCACGCCAGCCTAAACGGGAGCGGCGGCGAGGAACCAGGGAACGCGCGCCTTCCAATATCACAGAGCATTTCGAACCGGAGGTACTCGCACCATGTCCGACTTATTAGAGCGGTTTTTTGTAAAGTGCCCCTATAACTTGGCGCAGGGCTATCTCGCCGATGATATGAAAAGCCGCGCCGCTACCGGCGCAGCCGTCACGATCATGCTGCGTGCCCCAATCGGAAGCACGGATCTAACGAAAGACGTGGTCGTAACCATTGGTGCGGGCATCGATCCAATGCATTTCGATCAGCCTTGGAAGATACATTGGACGCCGAAAGGCGGGGGACCGTATCCGGATTTTGACGGCGAACTAACAGTGCGTGCCGACGAAACTTACTCCTCCGCCATTCTCGAACTGCGCGGAACGTATCGCCCTCCCGCCGGTCCGCTGGGCGCCGCATTCGACCATGTCGTTGGGCAGCGCATTGCCACAGCGACCGCACAAGCGTTGTTGGGGGAATTGGCGCGGGGCATGGAGACGCGCTACCACCGCGACGAGCAGGCAAAAAAATAGGTGGCTCGGGCGGCCATCACTCATCGCCATCCAGGTATATGAATCGCTCCGTGGTCGGTGCACGGGATCGGTGCGGCAACGACTGGCAAATCGCTACTCACAAGGGAATCGGTCGGGAGCGGATCGGGCGAAAAAGCCTTACAAAATAACACGAATCGGTGGCGGACGGGACTCTCCGGAACCCCCGAGCAGTGGTTCGAGTAAGGGGTCAGGGGTCGAGTCCTCCCATCGCGAACAAAAATACGCCGATTTAACAAGGCATTACAAAATCGGTGGTCAACTTCGCGATTCCCTGGACTGCGTCTCGACGACCATTTTACATGGCCCGTCACTCAACGACGCTGTCGACCCACCACGCGTGCACCAACCACATCGCATTGGGATGTTGGGCGCCGATCGCGCGCAGCGTGTCGACGATGCCAGCGTAGCCGTCGTCTCCGCCGATGCGTGCGACGACCGCATCGTAGTTGGCGTCCCGCGCGAGCACGCCGTGGAGGCTCGCGAACAGGTCCTCGTCCGTGCCCGGCGCGATGACTTCGGCCTCGTCCGAGGCGCCACCGCTGTCGCTCGTTTCCGGCCGCTGGGGAAAAACTTCCCACGGCCCGCGCGGATGGCCGACCGTCCCGGCCTGTTTCCAGGAAAAGCGATGCGGCACGACCTTCGGGACATCGAGCCCGTGCGGCATCGCATCGACGCCCACATCCCACGGCCGCGTCAAGAGAATAGATAGCGTCATGCCCGCTGTTTCCGCGTCATGGGCGGCGGCCCCCGACGGGCGGAATCGTGTGCTTTATGGCACGACGTTATTCGGGGACCAAACTTTTAGCTGATGCGTTACTCCCGGAGCAAACACACTCGTAACGGTCTTCAGATGGCGATCATGACGCCGTGCAACGTGCGTGCAACAGAGGGGTCCGAAAAGGGCAGAATCGGCACGGAGCGGGCAGGACCGGAAGGATCAGGAAGCCCTTATAGCATCGGACGTTTTAGTAGTGGGCAGGTTCGGCCAGGACCGCCGTACGACACTTCGAATCCCGCTGGGGCTACAAATTCTCCTTATTTTACAAGGCTTTTCGCGTCTTCAGGCTCGTCTTTCTAACATTTGTCTAACCGCCTGAAGAGTGGAGTTAGCCGCGGAGTGTGGACGCGTCACGATGCAGAGCGGCTTGCCCAACTCGGTCTCTGCACTTCCAAAGCAACGTACAGAGCCGTAGCCGGATGAAGAGCATGTCCGAAATGCCGTCGCGCAGTTAGATCGGGTTGTCGGCGGACCCGACCTAACCTTAGCTACGGCTGCGGTGGCTCACATACGCCGGCCCTGACGCGACAGGCGGCTATGCCCCAGGGATGCCTGCCCGTCTTGAACGTTCTTACCTGCGTTAGCGCGCCGCCGGCCCGATATCGTGCGGGGAAGAACAAAGCCGCGCGCAACGACCAGCGGAGCGCATTAGAGAAGCGGCACGAGCGCGCAGACTGGATCGTTTGCGCGCGCAACCTTCTGGCGCGGCATTGGAATTTGTTAGCGAGCCGGGTTAGCAGACTGAGCTGGAATTATAGCGCCAGCGCTTCCTTGACGGCCTGCGCTTGGGTCATCATCGCACCCTCGGCCAAAACCTTCGTAACCACGTCGCGCCCCATCGCATCGCGCAGCATGGCAAGGACTTGATTGTATTGGCTTTTGCCGGGTGAGAATTGCCGCTCCCCACGACGGTAAGGGTCGGTGAAACCCAAGAGTTGCGCTACTCGCCTGCGCTTCTCAGGCCCGCTGTCAGCAGCGCGTTGCGGCCGTACTGTTGCGACCACCGCGAGTCGCTCCATTGCGTACGCTGTGTAGACCGGCAGCTGCAGCTCCAGGGCAACGTCGAGGGCTTCGCGCGCGCGTTCCCGGGCCTCGTCGAACCGGGCCAACGAAACCAGATATATCGATATGCCGCTGAGAGCCACGCTAATTAGGCGCCGATCATTGAATTCGCGAAACGACGCAAGTGCGTCCATCGCGAGTTGAACCGCCAGTTCCGAATTACCAGCACCACACTCGAGCTCGCTAAGGTCGTACGTCTGTAACGCGACGCTTAGCTCGGCACCGATCGACGCAAAAAGCGCGATTGACTCAGCGAGGTAGGTACGCGCCGCGGCATGGTCGCCGCTCTCCGAGCTCGCCCAAGCGAGACCGCCGAGCAAACGAGCGAGGGGCTTCCGGGCGCCCAGGCGGCGCGCTTCAGCCGCGGCTTCCCGCAGCAACTCTACAGCCTCGGCGCTGTTCCCCAATCCTGCGAGCGCCCACGCCATGATGTACTCTGCACGGACGATGCCGAGGCGGTCACCGAGCTCTCGGTACTGCACGAGGGCGCTCTCGCTGCTCGCGAGCTGCCTACTCCAGTCTCGAAGAGACCAAGCCTCGCTCGCCGCTACCTCATGCAGACGTGCTAGCGCAATCGACGGCGTTTGCTCATCAACGAGCTCGAGCGCCAAAGCGATCCAGCGCCCAGCCTCAAGCACCGCGAAGCTCGACCATACGATGTCTAGCGCGCCGACCAAGCGTATTCCTAAAGCAACGTCGCCGCGGATGTTCAGCGCCCATTCCAGGGCCGCGCGCCAGTTGTCCCATTCTGATCGGGCTCGCGCGTCCCGGACTTTTTGCGACTCGGCTTCTTCTTCGCGGCTAAGCCACTCGGCGAACTCCAGGCACGCGATCGCGTGACGGTGCGCCACGACCTGCTCTTCACCGCGTCTCGCGAGCTTTTCCCGCCCGTACTGCCGAAACGACTCCAAGAGTCGATAGCGGGGCTCGATCCCGTCAAAATCGGCAATGACCATCGACTTGTCGACCAGAGATGAGATCAGTTTAAGGATATCGGCCGTTGCGACATCCTCGCTCGTGCAGACCGCTTCGGCGATCGCCAACGTACAGCCGCCGGCGAAGACCGAGAGGCACTCGAAGACGCGTTGCTCCAGCGGCGAGAGCAATTCGTAGCTCCAATCGATCGTCGCGCGCATGGTCTGCTGTCGCGGCAGAGCAGTGCGCTCACCGCCTGCGAGAACTCGAAAGCGATCTTCAAGCTTCTCCAGGAGCGCCGTAACCGATAACGAGTTCACTCGAGCGGCGGCCAGTTCGATCGCCAGCGGAATGCCGTCCAAGCGTCGGCACAGCTCGGCCACAGCAGGCGCATTTTCATCCGTGAGCGTGAAGCGATGGTCGATGGCGCAAGCGCGATCGCGAAAGAGTTCGATCGCTCCATACGCTACGGCATCCGTTGCGCACAGCCGAGCAGACGTCTCGCGCGATGGGATATTCAGAGACGGTAGCCGGTAGGTTTGTTCCCCGGCGGCATGCAGCGGTTCGCGGCTGGTCGCAAGGATCCGAACGCGCGGGCAACCCGCCAGCAGAGTGTAGGCAACCGCCGCGGCTTGCGTAACGACATGCTCGCAGTTATCGAGAAGGAGGAGCAGCGTCCTATTCTTGAGATACTCAAGCAGCGTTTCGAGCGGCGAACGATTGGGCACCTCTTGCACTCGTAGCGCCGAGGCGATCGCTGCCGACACTAATGAAGGATCGCTTATCGGCGAGAGTCCGACGAACCACAGGGCACTCCCATTGCTAAGCGAGGTCGCGACCTGCAACGCGGTCTGGGTCTTGCCGACTCCTCCGCTTCCCGTGAGCGTGACCAGCCGATGCTCACGTACGAGCGTTGCGATCTCGTCGAGCTCACGTTCGCGCCCGACGAAGCTGGCCAACGAGAGCGGCAGATTTGAGCCGGGCGTGTCGGGCCAGGGGCCCACTAGGACTGAGGAGGCCTTGCCTCCGTCGCGCAGCAACACCCACCGCGCAGCGGCCGCCTCGAATTCCCGACGTTGCTCGTAATCGAGCGCCAGCGCACCAGACAAAAGCGCGAGCGTTCCGCGCTGCGGTGTGCGGCGATATCCACGCTCGAGCGCTCTGATTCCATGCACGCTCATCCCGGCGCGCTCGGCGAGGGCCTCTTGTGAGAGTCCGGCGGTGAGCCGATAGCTCCGCAGGAGCGTCCCGAATTCCAGCGGCCCGACAGCTCGGCCCTCGTTTTCCACAATAATTGTAAAGTTCGCGCCGAGCTTGGCGGCGCCCGCACGAGCCGAGCGCCGGCAAGTTGTGCGGGTGGTTGTGTCTTGTTGCGGTCTCGGTGCGCTGGTATGTTTGCCTTGCGACGAGGCGGCGGCCTTGCCGCGCTTGCAAAGGAGCTTTTATGCTGGGAAGGGTGAAACAGGTCGCACCGTTGGCTGCTGCACTCGCAATCGCGGGCTGCAATGCCGGCGGCTTCGGCGTGCCGCGGACGATTGGCCAATCTATCTCGGAGACGCATCCAGTCCCGCAGTGGCAGGTGCGGAACCTCGCGCATCGGGCCTGTCCCGACGTCCGATACGGCCAGGTGCAGTGCGACGCTTTGATCTTAAACAAGAACCCTCAAGACAAAGAGTCGGGATGGGGCGCCCATGATATTGAGGCCGCCTACAACCTCCCCTCGTCGACCAGAGGCGCCGGACAGATTGTCGCGATCGTCGATGCTTACGACAACCCCAACGTCGCCTCAGACCTCGCGGTGTACCGCAGCCATTACGGTCTGCCGAAGGCGAAGTTTTTCAAGTACAATCAGTATGGGCAGCAGAGCCACTATCCCAAATCCAAACCGAGTTGGGCCTTTGAGATCGATCTCGACGTCGACATGGTCTCGGCCGCCTGCCCGAAGTGCACGATCTATCTGATCGAGGCGAACGGATTTTTTAACAGTACGGATATCGACCAGGCTGAAACGGAAGCCGTGAAGCTGGGCGCGCACATCGTCAACAACAGCTTTGAATGCTCTGCGCATTGCTTTCGGCCCAAAGCCTTCGGAGCTCCGGGCGTAACCTACGTCGCCTCCGCCGGCGATAGCGCCTACTTTGCCGCTGAACCAAGCAGATTCGGTAGCGTCGTCTCGGTGGGGGGCACCCTCCTGTCGAGACGCGGTTCGATTTACAGTGAAGTCGTTTGGCCCGACACCGGCGGCGGCTGCGCGACGGACATCCCCAAACCGTCGTGGCAACACGATCCCGGCTGCTCGGGCAGGACGGACAACGACGTCGCGGCCGTCGCTTGGGAGGTCGCGGTGTATAATAGCTTCGGCTACAGCGGCTGGCTCACTGCCGGCGGCACGAGCATTGCCGCGCCCATTGTCGCCGGTGCCTTTGCGCTTGCGGGCAACGCCGACAAACAAGACGGCGGCAAAGTCGTCTGGACGTTAAGGGACAAGCAGCGCCAGGAGGATCTGCACGTCATCAGTAGCGGCAGCGACGGCTGTCCTCCCCGATTACGGGGCAGCTACCTCTGTACTGCCGGAACTGATGAGTTTGGAACCTACTCCGGCCCAACCGGCTGGGGAACGCCCAACGGAATAGGTGCGTTGTGAATCGTACATCGATCGTTCTGCTCGCTTGGCTGTTCGCGGGATGCTCCAACCCATCGCCGGACTCGCAGCCTCTGCCACTTGTTTCGTCCGGTGCGACCCAGTCGGGGGCGGGCCACTCCGGCGGCTCCGTTCAGTTCATCTACGTTGTTAACGTGGGCTCCAACGATGTTTCCGCTTATTCCACCGATGCGACCACCGGTGCGCTGACGCAAGTGAAGGGGTCGCCATTTGCCGCGGGCACCGCGCCGTACAGCATAGCAGTCGATCCGACGGGCAAGTTCGTGTACGTTCCAAACTCCGGCTCCAACAACGTTTCCGTCTATTCCATTAACGCGACGAGCGGCGCGCTCGAGAAGGTGAAGGGATCTCCATTTGACGCAGGTACCGGGCCCGACGCGGTGGCAGGCGATCCTGCGGGCAGGTTCGTCTATGTGGTCAACAACGGCTCGAACAATGTTTCCGCCTATTCCATCGACGCGACCAGCGGCGCACTGGCGCCGGTGAAGGGATCACCGTTTAGCGCCGGCCTACGGCCCGACGCCGTAGCAGTCGATCCTGCGGGCAAGTTTGCGTACATCCCAAACTCCGGCTCCAACAATGTTTCCGCCTATTCCATCGACGCGACCAGCGGCGCACTGACACCGGTGAAGAGGTCGCCCTTTCGGACGGGTACCGAACCCTTTAGCGTGAGCGTGAATCCCACCGGCAAGTTTGCCTACGTGGCCGCCCCCGGTTCCGACAATATTTACGGCTACGCTATCGACGCGGGCAGCGGAGCGCTGACGCCGCTGGCGGGGTCGCCGTTTGCGGATCCGGGCTCCAGTAGCCCAGTAGAAGTCGTGATCGCCCCTTCGGGCAGGTTCGCCTTTGTACCCAACAGTTTCGAATGCTGCGGTTTTCCCTGGTACGTTTCTGCTTATTCCATCGACGCGATGAGAGGCACGCTAACGCCGGTGCAAGGATCGCCGTTTGTGGATCCGGGCTCGCAACCCTATAATGGCGCGGTCGATTCTACGAGCAGGTTCGCCTATATCACGAACCTTCGCTCCAACAACGTTTCCGCTTATACGATCGCTGCCGGCGGCGCGCTGAGGAAAGTGAAGGGCTCGCCGTTTAAGACGGGCACCATCCCCATTGCGATATCCGTGTGCCGCGTCATGGCCGGCAAATGCATCCCACCGCCACTGTAACTAAAGCGGTTCAAAGCCGCCGCATTTTGCATACTTTCAAAGGAGCACTCGTATGAAGACAATCTCACGCGTCCCTTACGCTCTAAGCGTTTGCATTGCCGCCGCGATGCTAGCGGGCTGCGGCGGGTCAACCCAACCCTCTTTCCCAAATGGAATGGAGCAGAACGCTACGCGAGTGGCGCTCAACTCTGTGACCCTGCCATCCTCCGCGAGCGAGGTCCTTACCGCAACCGACGTTACCGTAAGCTCTTACTGCCCAACCACCGAGGGCGCCAGTTTTAGCGCAAGCGGAACTGCCACGGGGCCGTACCCAGGTACGTTTACTGCCAGCGGATATTGGAACTCGGGTGAGGGGCTGCACCACTTTTTTTGGGATTTCCGTGAATCAATTAAAATCGTGTCAAACACGTTGGCGATTCACGTTCATATCCATCGTGTGCGAGGCAGCGGCAGACCTGCACGCTTTATTAGTTGCGACATCTTCGGGGGCATTGGACACCCGATCGCTATGAAGTACAAGAGCAAATATGCGACCGGAATAGCCGAGATTGAAATCATTCAGCAGGGCGATCTCAACGAAACGGTCGACGGGCTGTAGCCCGGATATCGAACGCGACTCGACCTTCGCAAAGTAAGCACTAAGGAGCATTTATATGAAACCAATTTCGCGTGGGCATTACGCTTTAAGCGTTTGCGCTGCCGCTGCGATGCTTGCGGGCTGCGGCGGCGGCTCGTCATCGCCCTCGTATCAGCCTCCCGGCACGAGCCAAAGCACTCGGGCTCAAAGCATTTCTTCGGCGGCTGCCGTGCACGACGCGAAGTGCCAGGGCCAGCAATCTTTCAATTATACTGGCCAACCACAGAAGTTCATCGTGCCGAAATGTGCGACGACCGTTTACGTCGACGCTTTTGGAGCGTCGGGCGCCTATGCCTACAACGGCGGTGAGGTTGGTGCAACTATCCCGGTCACGCCGGGTGAAACGCTGATCGTGATGGTCGGCGGCCAAGGCAGCGTCGCAAAGGGTGGCGGTTTCAACGGCGGTGGCCGGGGCGCCGATAACGGGACAGCGAAACGTGGCGCGAGCGGCGGCGGCGCAAGTGACGTTCGTCAGCACGGCTCCACGCTTGCGCACCGGGTGGTTGTGGCGGGCGGAGGCGGTTCCGGTGGCCGCGGCGACGCCGGCGCTCCCGGAAGTGGCGGCGGCATTCCGGACGGCGGCAATGGCGGAAATCCGGATTGCAACTTCGGGAATACGCCTAGCCCCGGTGACGGCGGCACCCAGTCTTCAGGAGGCGCGGGAGGAGCTGGAACCAACGGCGGCTCGTTGGGCAAGGGCGGCCGCGGCGTCGGCTACTGCGGCCAAATTGTTTTTCCCTACGGCGTTAACCACTGGAGCGGTGGTGGCGGCGGCGGCTACTACGGCGGGGGCGGCGGCGCTAACGGCGGCGCAAGTGGCGGGGGCTCGGGATATGCGGAGCCCTCCGCGACCAACGTGTCCTCGCAAAGCGGCGTGAAAAGCTTCAACGGATTGGTCCAGATCTGTTGGGGATATAGCGACGAGATGTGCGGATCGCGGTAGGCGCAGTAATCGGTTAGCGTAACCTGTTAGTACACTGGAGCAACGGCTTCGCGATTCGCGAGGCCGTTGTTTGCCGCTAGTAGGCGGCGTTCGGCCCGTCAAAGGCAGCGTCTGCTTCCTTTCTAACATTTTCTAACGGAGCGGTCGGGAATGGACGGGATCAGTCGGGAGCGAGGCGACGAAAAAGCCTCACAAAATAACACGAATCGGTAGCGGACGGGACTCTCCGCTTAAGCCATGCAAAATAGGTCGCGGCATCGCGAGTCGACAATAGGTCCGCCATGACCCCACTCGACCTCCGAGAGCGCGCGCCACGCGGTCCGCGCGAGATGATGCTCGGATTTTATCTCTTACCGCGTACCGTCGATAAACTTCGCGCGGAGCTTCCCGGGGGAAACCTTGGGGAATACCTCAACCACGATACAGGCTTCAGTGCTTATGTCGTTAGACGACTCGGTCTCGAAATGAACGAATTCCGTCAAGTGGTTGCCAGCGCTCCTGACGAGGGAATGATTGTCGATTGGTTGGCTGCTCGAGTCGATATCACTGCGGCACCCGCACTCAACGCGAAGCTCGAAACATTTGTCGTAGAACGAATGTCATCCGAAAACCAAGTGCTAGTGCGCCAACGCCACCCCGTTATGCAGGTTCGCCCGGATCTTTCAAAATTCTTGACATCCTCGATGCCGATGACGGACACGCCTTCGCGTAGCATCTATTAAGGATGGCATCGCTCAGATGCAGGATCTCGCGGTCAGCGATTCGTTCGATCGACGCTCACATTTGGGCGCCCAGGATTGCCAAATAATCGCCCAAAGGCCGGAATTAATAATCTAGAAGCGAAGCGCCGACGGCCAGAGAATATTCGCTTCAGATGAGACCGGTGCCGCTCTACCGCAGGAGGCCAACGCACCCGAGGTCATTCACGCCGAATCCGCTTAGTGTCTAGTTCTGGTAGGGTCACTCCGGTGAGACCGTTACTCGCGAATATAAATTTTATATTTCAGCAAGTGCGGCGGAGAACGTGAGGGACATTAACAAGCAGATCTGGTTCATTACTGGCGCGGGCCGCGGTATGGGCGTCGACATCGCGAAGGCTGCTCTGGCCGCAGGCCACGCAGTCGTCGCCACTGGGCGCAACCCTCAGCGAATCAGCTCCGCGCTCGGAAGTCACGACGACCTCCTTGTCGTTAAGCTCGACGTTACCAATCTCGGCGACGCCCGGGACGCCGCGTGCGCCGCCGTCGACCGGTTCGGACGGATCAACGTTCTCGTTAATAATGCAGGTAATTTCTACGCGGGGTTTTTTGAGGAGATTACACCGGAGGACTTCCGCGCGCAGATCGAAACCACGATGTTCGGACCAATGAACGTCACCCGAGCGGTCCTTCCTGTCATGCGCGCCCAACGCTCCGGCCTCGTCGTGGCTATCTCCTCAGCCGCTGGCATCGTTGGTCAGGAGTTTTGTACTGCTTACTCAGCCTCTAAGTTCGGGCTAGAGGGCTGGATCGAGTCGCTGACTCCAGAAGTCGCTCCCTTCGGCATCCACACGATGCTTGTCGAGCCTGGCTTCTTCCGTACTGAGCTCCTCTCGCCGGAGTCGACGAAATACGCCAAGCCCTCAATCGACGACTATGCGGAGCGCAGCGAGCAGACTGTCGCTGCGTGGAACAGCATGAACGGAAAGCAGGGCGGTGACCCCGCAAAGCTGGCCAACGCGTTGGTCCATCTCGCAAGCCTAGACGAGCCGCCGCTTCGCTTCGTGGCGGGCGCCGACGCCGTTACCACCGTGAAGCAGAAGGCAAACGACCTGCTCGCCCAGGCGGATGGCTACCCCGAGCTGTCTGGTAACCTCGCGCTTGACGAAAAACCGCCGCGATCAAGGGCGCTAAGCTAAGCCAAGACCACGAGGCTGTTCGAGTCGCTGCCGCTAGATTGAGTCAACCGAATCGTAAAGTTTTCGGCGAATCGACTTAAAGAATCCACATGAGTATAACAAACGAGCACATCTTAGTGCGTCGGGACGGCCCCGAGAGCCTGCTACTCTGGCATTTGACACCGACGGCGCCCCCATGACATAGTGAGGCGAACCCCGCGCGATCTTTCGGATGAATGCGATCGAGCCGCGCACACCCTTGAAAGATCGTCAGTCATTTCCGCCTTCGAAAAACTCGGCTTGCGGCCGCCGTTGCAGGCTGCCCTGCTTGACCTCGGTTTCTCCGAGCCCACTCCAATCCAAGCCCTCGCGATTCCGCCAGCCCTCGAAGGCCGCGACGTCCTCGGTAGCGCCGAGACCGGCAGCGGCAAGACGGCTGCCTTTGGCCTACCTATACTGCAACGCCTCATGGATAGGCCACGCGGGAAGACGCGCGCATTAGTGCTCGCTCCAACCCGCGAACTCGCCGATCAAATCGCCAAGCATCTCATGTCGCTCGCTAAACATACGAACGTCACGGTTGCGGCGATCTATGGCGGCGTCGGCTTTCGACCGCAACTCAACGCGATCAAGCGCGGCGCGGACATCCTCGTCGCGACGCCCGGGCGGCTCCTCGACCACCTAACGCAAAGAACTGCGCGGCTCGACGATATCGAGATGCTTGTGCTCGACGAAGCCGACCGCATGCTCGACATGGGATTTCTCCCTGACGTTCGACGCATTATCACCCAGGTGCCGACGAAGCGTCAAACGTTCTTCTTCTCAGCAACGCTGCCGGCGCAAATTTCCGGCCTCGTGCGCGAGATTCTCCGCGATCCGGCACGGGTAGAGCTGGCCGCTAAGATCGCTCCCGTTAAGACGCTCAGCCAAACACTCTACGCCGTGCCCCAAGAGAAGAAAACCGATCTCCTTGTGGAGCTGCTCAAAAGCAACAGCATCTACTCGGCAATCGCTTTCACGCGAACCAAGGCTCGCGCCAACCGGCTGGCCGCCGCACTCCAAAAGCATCGCGTTCCCGTCAACCTGATTCACGGCGATCGCTCGCAATCGCAACGGACGCGCGCGCTCGAGAATTTTAAGCAGGGTCAGTATCGCGTGCTCGTCGCAACCGACATTGCGGCTCGCGGCATCGACATCTCGGCTCTCGGGCATGTCATCAACTACGATGTCCCACTGGTTGCCGCCGACTACTTTCACCGAGTCGGGCGAACCGCGCGCGCCAAAGCTTCGGGCGATGCGATCACCTTCGTCTCGTCCGACGAAGAGCCGCTGATCAAACAAATCGAACACACACTCGGGAAACGCCTAGAACGCGGCAAGAATCCGCTCTTTCCCGAAGCCAGCACCGAAGCGCCCAAGCCGCGCGTCGTCTACCGCTCCCGCCCGCGCCGCCGCTGATCTCGCTCGCGTATCTCCGTGAGGGGCACGCTCAGCGTTAGCCTCACGTGCTGAAGGGCTTCGCGCAGAGCCCCCCGTTCCACGCAATCAGTTAACGCATTGGGGATGTGACCCCCTTGGGAGCTGGACATCTGATAAGCGAAATTAAGGTGTTCAATGAGAAAGCGATCGCAACCAGTTCCGCCACCGGCTCCCGAACCGGAAAAGTTCGAGCGATGGACTGCGCAGCGTAAAGCGGCGATCATCCTCAGACGTGCTCAAAGGCAAAATCTCCGTACCTGACCCGCCCTTGCGAATGAGTCTGCCCTAACGAACGGATTTTCTAACATTTTCTAACGGAGCGGTTGGGAACGGTCGGGAATGGACGGGAGCGGACGGGACTCTCCGGAACCCCCGAGATGTGGTTCGAATCCCGCTGGGGCTATTTACGGCCTCGCGATTCGCGAAGCCGTGCGCGGGCTGCCGTGGCGAGCGTCTGGTCCTGTGCTCAGCGCGATCGCGCGGGCTACGGGCTTATCGCTCACGGCCTGCTCGCGGATAAGGGCCGCATCGCAGCTGCCTCATGCGCGCCACAGGGATTCGGCTACGTGAACTAATCACAGGATCATTGCGCTATCTATTGCGGGCGTAGACCACCCGATCGGCACGACACAACCACACAGATGCTGGCGTGACGCCCCAAAATCGCTTAGACTTTACGAACGATGAGGCTTCTTGCGGTCATCCTACTGCTTGGCGTCACGCCTGCCGTATCGGTAGGCTCCCAATACGATTCCACACACGTGTACGTCGCTGCGGGCGATGTCGATCGTTTTGTGACCAGCTTCATCGCAACGTTTGGCGGAACGGCATCGAGAAAGATCGCCCTCACCGTTACGCCAACGCCCAGCCGCGCGTTCTGGCGCTTCATCACGTCACCGGTCGGATCACTTTCCGTTTTCGGCTTCACCACCCCGATACCGTTTCCGTTCGGCAGCGAGCGCACCGGATATCTCGTTACCGACATGGATGCGGCAGTCAGCGCCGCCCTCGAAGCAGGCGCAGACGTTATCGTGCAGCCGTTCCCCGATCCGGTCGGCCTCGACGCCATCATCGAATGGCCTGGCGGACTGAGGATGCAACTGTACTGGCATAAGGTTGCGCCTCACTTTGCGACACTTTTGAGCGTCCCCGAGAATCGCGTCTACGTTTCGCCAAGTCGCGCAAACCAGTTCGTGAGCGCATTTCTTGCCTTCTCGCACGGAACCATCACGAGCGACACCCCTCGCGCTCCCGGCATCGAGATAGGCATGCCGAGCGAAACCTATCGCCGTATCCGAATCGAGTCACCGTTCGGCAAAATGGTCGTACTCGTAACCGACGGCCACCTGCCGTACCCGTACGGCCGGGAACTTATGGGCTACGAGGTTTCAAATCTTGTCGCAACACTCGCAAAGGCGAAAGCCGCCGGCGCCACCATTTTGGTTAAGCCTTATACCGCGGATGGCCGCCAAAGCGCAATTATAGAGTTCCCTGGCGAGTATATCGCCGAAATCCATAGTGTCCAGTCAGGGTAACGGACGGCATCGGCCGGGAGCCGCGAGGCGAGAAAGCCCTACAAAATAACACGAATCGGTAGCGGTCGGGACCCTCCGAACCCCCGAGAAGTGGTTCGAATCCCGCTGGGGTTACAAATTCTCCTTATTTTATAAGGTTTTTGCGCCGTCAGGCCTCTCTTTTTCTAACATTTTCTAACCGCCTGCACAGTTGCGGTTAGACGCGGAGCGTGTCAAACACGCTCGCGGCCGCCGCGTCCCGGTCGGAGTAGACGTTGCAATCTAGGCTCGGCCGTCACCGCATCGAAGGCTGGTTATCCACACCGGCACCACAGCCTCGATCGGAAAGTTCTCACCCGTAGAGTACGAAACGGCGGAAGAAGACACCTGATGTGCAATTAAAGACGTCCACGAAACCGGGTCAGCTCCAGGACAATTCTCCCCGGGCGGCGAGAAAACAGATGACGAGGGAACAATCAACAGTTTCTGCGGCCGAATGTTTCGAATCAGGCTATTCGAACTTCGAGAGGATGGTCCAGTGAACTCGAAATCAAAAACGACCGATACAACATTTGGAGCAGCTAAACGTCCGGCACAGGACGTGTTACCGTTTTCCCCGACGCCATCGGCCAGCATCGCTGGTCGTACGATGCAGGAGTCTGTCTATCACACGCGCGTTACGCCGCGGCGATTGCCGGACGATGCACCAAATATCCTAATCGTTCTCATTGATGATGCTGGTCCGGGTCTGCCAACTCCGCTGGGTGGCGAAGTGCACACGCCGACGCTCGAACGTGTGATGAATTCTGGCATCGCCTACAATCGCTTTCATACAACGGCGATGTGTTCACCGACGCGCGCTTCAATACTGACGGGGCGCAACCATCACCATGTCAGTGCTGGCCAGATCGCGGAATTTGCAAATGATTGGGACGGTTACGCCGGCATCCAACCAAAAAGCAGCGCCATGATACCAGAGGTTCTCAAAGACTATGGTTACAGCACGGCAGCTTTTGGGAAATGGCACAACACACCGGCCGACCAGACGACCGCTGCCGGTCCCTTCGAGTATTGGCCGACTGGTTACGGCTTCGAATATTTCTACGGTTTCTTAGCCGGCGAAGCGTCGCAATGGGAACCGAGTCTCGTTCGTAACACCACGCTTGTCGAGCCTCCGAAGACGCCGGCACAAGGCTATCATCTGAGCCAAGACTTGGCGGACGATGCTATTGACTGGTTGCGGAAGCATAAAGCGTTCCAACCCGATAAGCCATTCTTCATGTATTGGGCGACGGGCGCCGTTCATGGCCCGCACCATGTAGCAAAAGAGTGGGCAGATAAGTATAAAGGGAAGTTCGACGATGGCTGGGATGCCTACCGCGAGCGCGTCTTCGAGCGAGCGAAGGCAAAACGTTGGATACCTGCGCAAACCGAGCTTACTCCCCGCCACCCATCCATGGCCGCCTGGGACAGCATCCCCGAAAACGAGCGGCCGTTCCAGCGTCGTCTGATGGAAGTGTTTGCGGGGTTCGGAGAACACGCCGATACGCAGGCAGGTCGCGTCCTCGACGAGATCGATCGCCTCGGATACGGCGATAATACGCTCGTGTTTTACATCTGGGGTGATAATGGGTCATCCGCCGAGGGGCAGAACGGCACCATCAGCGAGCTACTGGCTCAGAACAGCATTCCGACGACCATTGAGCAGCATATTAAGGCCTTGGACGAACTCGGCGGACTTGACGTGCTAGGCTCGCCGAAGGCAGACAACATGTATCACTCCGGTTGGGCCTGGGCTGGCAGCACGCCATACCAGGCGACCAAACTGATAGCTTCGCACTTCGGAGGCACGCGCAATCCGATGGCGGTCCAATGGCCGGCGAAGATCAAACCCGATGCGACGCCGCGATCGCAATTCCATCACGTGAACGATTTGGTTCCAACCATCTACGAGGTGCTGGGTATTACCCCACCCCTGGTGGTAAACGGAATTCCGCAGGATCGCATCGACGGTGTCAGCTTTGCTTACACCTTCGACGATGCAAAGGCACCAGGTCGCTTGTTGACCCAATACTTCGAAATTATGGGCAGCCGCGGCATCTACCACGATGGGTGGTTCGCGTCAGCCTTTGGTCCCCGCATCCCGTGGGCTACCGGGGCGCCGGCAAACCTTCCAACCTGGACGCCCGATGATGACAAGTGGGAACTCTACAACATCGACGAGGACTGGTCGCAGGCCAAGGACCTCGCCGCGGAGATGCCGGACAAGCTCATCCAAATGAAAGAAACGTTCGCAATTGAGTTTGCTCGCAATAATGGCTACCCCGTCGGCGGCGGGCTGTGGGTCGTTCTGCATCCTGAGGACCGAATCGCCACGCCGTACACAGAGTGGACGTTCGCCGGGCGGATCACGCGAATGCCCGAGTTCACCGCGCCCAGGCTCGGAAGCATCCCGAACCTCGTGACCATCGACGCCCACGTTGCAGCCGACGCGAAGGGCGTACTGTATTCCTTGGGGGGCTTCTCTGGCGGGCTGACTTGTTTCGTGCAGAATGGCATTCTCTGCTACGAATACAACCTATTCGAGATCGCGCGGACTCGCATCAAGGCGACGGAAAAGGCGCCTACTGGCAATGTGAAAATCGAAGTGCAGACAACTTACGCCGGCGCTCCCAGACCGGCAGGCCCGCTGGACGTGACCCTCAAGATAAACGGCGTCGTCGTTGCGCAGGGCAAGGTGCCGGTCTCAGCTCCGCTCGCGTTCACAGCCAACGGATGCCTTCACATCGGGACCAACCTCGGCTCGCCAGTTTCGCTAGGTTATTACGATCAAGCTCCGTTCACATTCAACGGCGTGATCAACCAGGTACACGTCAAATACATTTGAGATCCAGCCCTGATTCGCTCCAGTAACCATTGGGTACGGCCGATGACTGCTGCTGCGCGGCGAACAGGTTGTTCGCTAGCGTTTTCGTGCACTCTAAGCCCTCGGGGCAACGAAGTGAGTGATCCGGGGCTCCTCCCGAAGTAGTCTAATTATGTACTTTTGTAGCACGTAGTCAGCGTTCGTCACGCGCTGATGCTGACGCAAATGCTCCGTCCACGACGAGACAAGGAACGTCTCCAAAAAGCGGCCCGATTGCGACGTGTCTTCAAAAATCCCCCACGAGTTGGCGCCGTCCCGCAAGCGCTCGTGTTGAAGCTGGTATAAGGCCGAGAGAAACGATTGCCGGTCGTCAGCGCCGATGCGATATTCGATCGTCACGAGCGCGGGACCATCCTCTCCTTCGACCGAATGCGATACAACCGGCGCCGGCCACTGTGTCGAGGGAGTAAGGTCAAGCGCTTCGCCAGTTTGCAGCTTCCATCGCCACGTCAGCGGGATTGCCGAAAGCATCGCTCCCGCTGCGATGAAGAGTGCCACCTGAAGATTCGTGACCGTTGCGATCTGCCCCCACAGCGCGCTACCCAACGTCATCGAACCGAACATAACCGTCATATACATCGCCAGGCCGCGTCCACGCACCCAGTCCGGTAGCGAAAGCTGGGCCGAAACGTTCAGCGTCGCCACGCCAACGATCCAGGACGCTCCCGCCACGATGCTCGCGATCAAAGCGACGACGGGCTCACGCGCGATTCCGAAGAGCGCAAGAGCGATCGTCGTACCGACGCTAGCCATCGCGACCACACCATCCGCACCAAACCGTTTTTTCAAGTAGGGCATCACAAACGCCGCGCACACCGCTCCTAGCCCGATCGCACCGAGCAGCAGGCCGTAAATTGCCGCGCCCCCGTTAACGCGCAGCCGAGCGACAAGCGGCAGCAGCGCCCAGTAGGAACTAGCAAACAAGAAGAACGCAATCGTTCTAACGAACGTTCGACGTAGGGCGATATTGTTGATCGCATATCGCAAGCCAACTCCGACTGCACTGCTAAAGCGCTCCGGAGGCAAAGTGCCCTCCGCGGGATTAGGTTCGCGCCATCCAATGAGGACGCCAATGACGCCAAAGTTGCTGACGGCGTTAATGACAAACGGGGCGGCTATTCCGAGCGGTCCAATGATCGCACCCGCCAGGGCCGGTCCGACTGCTCGACTCAAGTTGAAGCCGACGCTGTTCGCTGCTATCGCACTGGGAAGCTCCTCTCTGGGTACGAGACTAGGAACCACCGCCTGCCACGCCGGTGAGGTCAACGCTCCACAAACGCTGATCAGGAACATAAACCAGAGAAGCGAGGCAGGCGTGACCCAATTTAGCCACACTACCGCGGCGAAGATCGCGGAGAGCAAGGCGGTCACACCCTCACCCCAGATCAGTAGCCGTCGTTTGTCCACAACGTCGGAAAGCGCGCCAGCCAACAGCGCGAGAAGAAACAATGGCGCACTACTTGCCACCTGAACGAGCGAAATGACGAGCGCGTCTTTCGTAAGTTCCGTCATCAGCCAGCCCGCGGCTGCACCGTACATCCAGCCGCCGATGTTTGACACGATGGTGGCGATCCAAAGGATCGCGAACATGCGAAATCGGAACGCCGCTAGCAGCGACATTCCTGCTGCACGCTTCTCTGCGGGCTCGATCTTGCTCGTACTGTCAGTCACTCCGGATCTCCACGGACTCGCGCCCAGCTGCGAACCCTATTTCGCGCGATGCGCTGCTCGCTTCCCTGCCGTGTAATCCCGGGGCAGAAAGCGGCGCAGAAGACCGAAAGTCCCTAAATACAGCAGCCGTCCCAGCGGTTGCTACTGCAACCCGCCGGCGGGTCAGGCGGATTAGACGGATACACATGCTGGTATGAGGAGATTTATGGATTTAGCAATTGAAAAACCGCGCAGCGCCAAGGACAAGCTGATCGGGCTCGTCTCGCTCAAGCGCGTCATCGACAAGGCCAAGGCCTCTAACGAGGGACACCTAGGCGAGTACGATTACGACTGCCCGCACGACAAGCCGCTCTTCGAGTTTCTCGGAACGACCGGACCCGAGTTCGCGAGCAAGGTCAAGGAGCTCCAAACCGAAGACGCGATCGCCGATTGGGTGCAGAAGCAATTCCTTTCAAAGAGGAGCCCGGAAGAGATCGAACGCTTCAACAACGATCGCATGCACTGGCATCCCGAACCTGGATCGCACGCAGCAGAATACTTCGAGAACCTGCGCGAGCAGGTCGCGCCCGGCCGCTCGGACATAGTTACATGGTTCGACGTGCTCGATCTGGACGAAGGTCGTCCCGTCCCTTTCGCTACGAGCCTGAACTGACCGTCCTATTCGTCAATGGCTGGCAAGCCGCTATATTGCGACCATCGCCAGGCGGCCGCTTTTCTCGGGCGCTGCCCGGGGGAGCCAGTGCACCGCGAGTGCCTTCCTCGCATTGCAGTCAAACAGCACGACGTTGTAACGAACAGAGCAAACGCGGCTGCAAATGCACTGACTCGAGAGGCCGAAGTCATGAATTGGGGGTTCTCGTAGTGCGGCCAGGAAGCCGTGAAAAGCTCGCCAAATCAGCAGCACGATGCGGCGAACTCCCGCTTTGGCGATCGTGGCGGCGTTGGGATTGCTCGCGGTAGCGGGATGCTCGGGTGGTGGCGGCGATTACGGGCCGGCTTCGGACGTGCGAGCCCTCCGAACGATGTGGCAAGCGGAATCGACAACCGGGACGATCGCGCAAGTCGTCGTGGTGGGCAATTACGGCGTCGTCGACGTAACCGGCGCCGAAGGGAACGTCAAGTACGTCGAGCTCTTCGTCAGAGGCGCTTCCCAGGGGTCCGGGGCGTGGCAAAGCGACATCGGCCGCCTTTACTCGAGCCACATCTACGGTCCGGCTGCCGCGTGCGCGCTCACCCAGCGTGGTGTTCCGCAAGACGTAGCGGACCAGATTGTTGCTCGCGACGCACGCCTCGCGGCCGCGGCGCAGCAAGATCCGCAGGCCGGATGCGGCGGTTGAGTCTGCCGGGCGCGCCGTCGTGGACGAGTGATGATGGCCGACACAAAGCATCCGACGGGGCTGAAGTAGACTATTTCTTCGCTGCCGTCACGCCGAGCGGCTCGTCGAAATCGCCCGTGAAGACCGCAGTCGGTGAACCGCCGCCCGGGTAGTTGAAAACCTCCCCGTCGTTGTTAAACGCATCCGCGCAATAGACGAGGTGCTTAACGATCCACGTCTGCGCGCAGTCGCCAACTCCGGTGAACTGTATGGTGTTCTTCAACGTCGCCGTCGTTCCACTAACCGTGTACTGATACGTCTCACTTGTCCCCTGATCGAACACGGTGAGGTAGGTGCCATCCCACTGCACCGAGCCAGGAAACTCCGGAGAGTTGCTCGTTTTGATCGTAACGCTTTTGCTGCTGCCGTTCGGAAGCTCGACGAGCATGAAATTATAGCTCGGGCCGAAACCGTCGGCAAAGAGATTGCCGCTGGGATCGTAGCCGTCGAAGTACTCTCTGGCCAACGGCGTATTGTACACCGTACCTGAGCCGCTCGCGTTCTTAAAGATCACGACCTGACCGGCGGGACCGTAAGAATTACCCAATAGGATTCCGACTGCAAGATCGCCACTAGTATTCATGGCGCAGCTGGATGTGAACGTGTAGTTAAGAAACAGCGACTTGAGCAATTTGTTTGGAATCTTGTATTCGTTAATCAAGTCGTTCGTACGCCCGGGGTTCCAGACAATCTTCTTCCCATAGCCGTACAAAACGTTGGTGCACCCTTGGCCGCCGGCGCCATAAATCTGACCAATCATCGCGGTGCTTTTTGGATAGTTGAAAATGCCGGCGTATGAGCCGTAGTCGTTGAAGATGTACTCGTAGTGCCTTGACTTCGAGTTATCAGGTACAAGCTGTGCGTAACGCGGCAGTGGATTCAGCCTCGCCGCCGTTACCGGCCTCCCATTCACGACCAGCGTCCTACCTAAGTAGGTCGCGTTGAGCGTAGCGGCTGACGGCGCAACTGCCATGTCACCCTGAGCCTGTAGAGGGGCGCTCCCGCACGCCGAAACAATTACGAGTGCAACGACAGCGCCGGCGCACTTAAGTAAACCAGGGGTGTTCATTAACCTCGCTCCTTTAGAATTAGATCAGGCGTCGCCCTCGGCTTCACACCGGCGTCCTTTGGGTTTTCGACCGGCATTGGGGCCGTGCCTCCGCGGACCTTGCTCTTTGCCGCACGCCATTCTGGACCAATGGGCCGAGTGGTCGTGAGGAGAAACACGCGCCGATGCCGCAACACAAGAGCTCCCCGTTCTCCCTGCTATTCGTTAACGGCGTCCGCAAGGACTTCGGGAACATGCATGCGGTTGCGGGGGTCAGCTTTTCAATCCTGGCGGGCACGACGTTCGGACTGCTCGGCCCGAATGGATCCGGAAAGACGACGACGATGCGCATGATCCTCGGCATCCTAACGCCGGACGGCGGTACGATCAGCTGGAACGGCGCGCCCCTCGACGTCAGGACTCGCGATCGCTTTGGTTATTTACCCGAGGAGCGTGGACTCTACGGGAGGATGCGCGTGCGCGATCACATTACGTACTTCGGACGGCTGCGCGGCATCGGAAAGCCCGATATCTCCCGTTGGACCGCGGAATGGATCGAACGCCTGGAGTTGCAGCAGTACGCCGACCGGCCATGCGCGGAGCTTTCGAAAGGGAACCAACAAAAGGTACAGGTCGCGTGCGCCGCCGTGCACCGTCCAGAGATTCTCGTTCTGGACGAGCCGTTCTCCGGGCTCGACCCGGTCAACGCCGAACTGATTCTTTCGGTCCTAAGAGAGTTGCAAACTAACGGGACGACGCTCGTACTCTCGAGTCACGAGATGTGGCAGCTCGAGCGGCTGTGCACCGATTTCTGCATCATCGCGCGAGGCCGAAATCTCGCTGCTGGGACGCTCGCAGACCTGCGTCGCGGCTGGCCCGGCCGCCGCGTACGCGTTGTTCCGGGCAGCGCACAGGTGCTGCAAATCCTGGAAACGATCGACCAGGCACGCCAGATCGAACGCAACGACACCTCGGTCACCTTTGATGTACCGGCCGCGACGGACTTTGCCTCACTGCTGCGCTCGCTAGTTGCGGTCGAATCAATCGTCGCGTTCGAACCGATCGAGCCGTCGCTGCGCGACCTCTATCTGCACGTCATCGAGAACGCGCACGAATGAACGTTTTCGTTACCGTGCTCTCGGCAGAAGTGCTGAGACGTCTGCGCTCGCGCGCCTTCGTCGCTGGATTGATCTTTGGAAGCCTCAGCATCGCGCTCATCACGCGCCTGCCTGCACTGATGGAGTCGACGGCCTTCGGCCAAGAACATTACGCGGCGCTCGCCGGGCCAGCCGCACTGACGGGACCGGCGAAAGCATTGCTCGAGATGGATGGATCCCTTGCCGTGCGGATCGTTCGGGAATCGGCGACCGCCCCGACGCCGGCGATGCTAGCGGCATGGCATGTGGGATCGCTGCTCGAGCTGTCTCGCGCCGGCGATCGCTTGCGCGTCGTCGTCTACACGCAGGACCCCTCGGCGGTCCACCTTTCGGCGATTCGCGACGCGCTGCTCCCGCTCGACGTCTCGTTGGCGACGCATCGCTCGCCAAGACAGCTGCGCACCGAGTTGCACTTCCCCGTGGCCGTTCGCAGCGTCACGAACTTTCGAAACGCCGCGCAGTCTGCGAGCGCGCACGAAACAGCATACCTCCTGCTCCTTCTCCTCTACATGCTGATCGTCTTCAACAGTCAACTCCTGCTCACGTCCGTCGCAGAAGAAAAGACGAGCCGGATCGCCGAGCTGCTGGTCTCTTCGGTCGATCTGACGATCTTGCTCTCGGCGAAAATCGCAGCTTCAACGGTGCTCGCGCTGCTGCAGATGGCGGCGTGGTTCGTTATCGTCGCCGTCCTTGGCGGAGGAATTGCCCACTCGACCACGAGCACCGGTGCTGCGTCTCTCGCTGCCCTCCCGCCGGCGACCGTGATCGGATTCCTCGCCTTCTTCGTGCTCGGTTTCTTGCAGATGGCGGTGATTTTTGCAGGCGCCGGCTCGCTTGTAAACCGCACTGAAGACCTCGGCGCGGTGAGCGGCCCACTCTTTCTGCCGGTGATCATCGCGCTAATCGTAGCGATCGTCGCGTTGACAAACCCAAACGCGCCCTACGTCGTCGTTTGCAGCTTCGTCCCCATCATCTCACCCTTCGTGATGTTCTCCCGCCTTGCAATATCGAGCGTTCCCGCAGTGCAGTTGCTCGCGGCGGCGTTCATCGACGTTGCATGCGTCATGCTCTTCGCGCTTGCCGGCGCACGGCTCTACCGCGTTGGGATGCTGCTCTATGGCCGCCCACCGTCCTGGCGTCAGGTCGCGCGGACAATCGCGGGGATTCGGGCTTAGCGATTCTCTATTGCTTGAGTTCTTGCAACGTGTTCGTTTCGGTATCGGTATAGAACAGCGCCGTAGTGCTATCGCTCGTGCCGGTCGCAAGGAGTCCGAAGACGTGAGCGGTCGTGCTCGTATCGATTGCTTTGGTGTCAAGTATCTTCCCCGCCGGCGTCAGCTCAACAAGCTCGTTTCCTCCTTGGGTATTAGCAACGATGAGGTTTCCGTTCGGTAGAAGAGCAGAAGCTACGGGCGCATTGAGCGGAGAGCCGCTATAGACGAGCGTCGCGCACGTCCTTTTTGGGTGAGCGCATTTGAATTTCTTTCCACCGGGTTGCACGACAATCTCGTCCTTCTCAAGTAGCTGGCTGGCGTTCGAAACGGCGACGACCGTGTTATCGACCCCATCCACGATGTAAAGAGTGTCGTTGCAAAGATTACCGGTTCTTGTGCTATCGTATTGCATTCCGGATGGGCCCAAGGCGCTCCAACCGGAGCCCTTATTGACTCCGAAGCCGCTTATTACTTGGATCACTTGCGTGCGGCCAGAGCTAACAGGGACGAACGCCAACTTGACAATTGAGCCGGTCTTGGAATCCGCAATGTAGATGTCCTCAGGCGCGTAGGGCAAACCGCAGAATGCATCGGCGTCGGCGAGCGGAGCCTGGATGGGAGAACCGTGACTCTTCTCGAACTTGCCGGTTGGATCGAACCGCGAAACGAGACCGCTGACCAACCCTGCACCGTAGACTTGATTTGTCGGAGTGACTGCATCGCCGTCGCAGCCCTTTATCTTGGTGCTTTGCGTAAAGGTCACTGGCTTGGAGTGCGGGTCTGGATCGAGTACTTCGATCGTGGTACCTTTCCCGGCAGTACCTGCGGAGTCGTCGAAGTTGCAAACGACCACCTGGCCTTTCTTGAGCCCGAAGGTCGATCGGACCAGGTAGGGTGCGCGCGGACCCATGTCGCCATTTGTCGGATCGACCGTCGAGCCGATTTCGACGTCCTTCGTAAGCTTTTTCAGAATCGAGGTCGTGTCGTTTGGAACAATAGAATTCGCGCCTGACGCGCTCCCCGCCACTCCGGTTGGAACTATGGCGTTTCCCCCGCACGCCGAAGTTGCAAAAAGTGCTCCCGCGGCCAGCATAAGCACGCGATTGTTGAAAGTTGGCATCCTAAACCTCACTCCTAACGCAGTAATGACGAAGCGGGCTTCGAAATGCCTCTTTCGTCGCCTGCCAGAGCGAGCGGCCGCTTGTCCACCATTCAAGAGGGAGTGGCGTGTGTCTACTCAAAAAGAAGTAATGTAATGAATACGAATGGTTTCGTGAAATGCGCCGGTGCTCTGATTGCACTCGCGATATTATCAGCGTGTGGCGGCGCCCTTCAACAGGCTCAGGGTGACATGGCGGTCGTGCCGTCAAACGCGGCGCTTCATGGCACGTACATCGGTAGGACACTCTGGGTAAATAGCAAGCCGGTAACGGCAGCGCGCCTGAATCTAAGCCCGCCGCTCGGTTACACGACGATTGTTCCTGACCCCCATCCGACGTCGAAAAAATTTGAGTACGTCTTCAACGACTACGGTACCTACGCCAGCATTTTCGACTATCCGAAGAGCGATCAGCAGATCGGTTCGATCTATGGCGACGGTGGCCAGGGGTGCACGAACGTCCTCTACGGTTACGGGAAGAAGACCTTCTGGAACGTCGGGGGCCCCAACCAGATCACGGAGTACACGGTCCCCCAGACGCCGATCAAGACGCTGTCTGTCGCCTACTCTTTCCCATCCAGCTGTGCCATGGATACCAGCGGCGACCTTGCAGTAGGGATCTTGTATGCGTCGGGGCCGGGTGGCGGCGACGTCGTCATCTTCAAGAACGCGAGCGGCTCGGGCACAGCCATTCCCACGCCGTTGGACGAAGAGTTCTTCGATGGCTACGACAACCAGGGTAATCTCTTCGCCGATGGCTTTACCGCCGACCGCTCGAACTTCGCGCTCGTCGAGCTCCCGAAGGGCAGCACTAAATTCGAAACAATCAAAACCAGCAACGCGGTGGGGTTCCCCGGCTCCGTGCAGTGGGACGGTACGTACCTCACCGTCTTCGATCAGTATGCGAGCGCAGCGTATCAATACACCGTCAGTGGAACGACTGCGACGTTGAAGGGCACTGTGTCGCTCTCGGGTGCCAGCGACTGCGCGCAGACCTGGATCGTTAAGCACCTTGTCTATTGCGGGGATGCGGTTAACAACGACGGCGAGGTTTTCAACTACCCGGCCGGCGGTTCACCGATTGCGGTCCTCACGGGCAATTTCATCCAGCCGCTCGGCGTGGTGGCAGTTAAGAAATAATCTGCGTTTCTTGCCTCCGCGACCTACTAGTTTTGATCTGTTATAGTTTCGGAGCTCGGATCGTTTGCCCGTCACAGCGTTTGTAGATGTATCCGGCGACCTCGCCGGTTGTGTCGCGGTAGAACGTTTCGATGCCCAGATCGTCCGACTGCGTCGTGGTGTTTGGATTAACAAAAATCAATGGGTCCATCGAGCCCCCAAGGTTCGAAACGAGGCGTGAACCCCTAATACTGATCGTGTCGATCATTCCCGGAGCCCAGTTATAGTGACCGGTAAACGGAGTGAGCAGCGTTGGTGGGTTAGCCATACCTTTCGTGTAGTTCTTTTGCAAAACGGTGACCTGGGACGCCTGCGCCAGCCACTGGCCACGCTCTTTCGCGTAGAGTATCGTAATGCGGAAGTTGGTAAATACTGGTCCGTCAGGAAACTTCTCTGTTTCCATTGACTTGCCGGTTACGAGCGCCGTTTCCCCAATAACGCGTACTGACGGATGTCCAACCCACGTAGATGCATCCGGGTAAGTCGCGGCCTTAGCTCGGGCAATGACGGCAGATTTTGTAAGTACCTCACCGTCGTCTTGGATCGACTGGTAATGGTCCGACGTATAACGAGCCCACGTTGCGACGTCGTATGCGCCCAAAGCGTTCATGCGTAGAATGCTTATTCGCAAAATCTCGCTCGTATCGTCCGACGCAGAGCTTCTTGTTGGGTAACTGCCTAGCGCAAGAGCGGTAAATACGATGACGAGGCTGCAAATCGAGAGGCGCGTGATATTCATGGCTATCCCCTTCGCGTGCGAGTAACGCAATCATAACATGGGATTCGACACCGCGTCACTGAAAGGCCGGTCTCAACGAGCTCTATCTCCAGCGATCGCCCGCTCTGAGCACGTATTCCTTGAACGTGTAGACCCACGGAATCGCGACGAGGCACACGACCACGCCGAGGCCGCACGCGACGACGCTGTCCCAGGTGTCCGCGTCGACGCGGTGGCCGAGCCAGAGCGGCAGTGCAAACGAAAGCAGCCAGATGCTCTTCCAGGCGAACTCGAAAAAGAGCATCGGCAGCATGGCTACCGGATAACGCGCGCCGAGCAGGCAGAGCAGCGTCAGCGCTCCCAGCATGGATCGCGTCACGCCGTGAGTCAGCTCGAGATCGCCGTGTTGGAATATCCCCGGCCATACCGGAAGGCCCATGCCGATCGCGATCAGCAGATACGCGGCGCGCATCACGTAGAGCCGTATCACCGGAACCATCGGAGCCGGAGCGGCCGCCGGCGAGACGGCCGTCATGGATGCAGTCGACATTCCTTACCTCCCGAGCACGCAGCTCGCCATAGATACACGCCGGGCTGCGACGGTGTTTCGATTCGCTTCGCTTCGATTCGATTGGGCGGGGATCGTCCTTCTTTCACAGGCGTTTGCCGCGGTGCGACTTTTGCACGGTTGGCGTCCGGTTGCCGTTTCACGGCATCAAGGCAAAGTCAGTCGAGTTGTCGGTTTCGAAGACGTCTTTTGAATATGACTTCAGCCATATAGCTCCATCGTTGTACCGAATGATGGCGATCTGGGCGCGCTTTCGCGTGCCGCCCCCGAATTCGGCTGTCTTTACCGGGACCGCTATAACTTCAGACTTAACGACATCGTAGGCTCCGCGAGGCAGTGCGATCACATCGTGGAGTGTAAACTCAGCTCCCGGTTCGAGGACCGCACTTGCGGGTCGACCGCCTTTTGAGGCTGCGCGCAAATCAGCGTAGCTCGCGATGAGGTGCTGAAAGACGACCGGCACGGTGTCGTGGTACATCCGCGTGCTGGATGTATCGTCCCTCTGCACGCGCGCGCGACGCCCGTAGCGGATTCCCCAAACGTTCCACCCGTCCGCGGCAACGTCGATCTCGGTTTTGCCAGTATTCCGGAAACCGAAGGAAGCATCAATGATATCGCGCTGCGCGTCTCGACCGAGCCGAGCGATGCGCAACGTTTCTCCGATCGAAGCCGGTTCTCCAGCCGGTTTGATATTCTCTTGATAGAAAAACGTGTAGAATGCCCACGCGCCGGCTGCGATAATCGCGACCACTTCGAGGATACGGCGAAAAGTCGCCCAGCGGTCTTCGATCAAACGAATTGAACGGGTCTCGGGCTCAGCCATGGAGCATTCCGTTCAAAACCTGCGAGTAAACACCCGCCCGCGGCGCGACGATATTCGGCCGTGATTCCGGTTGACGCGCGCGTCTCGCTAACGTCCTCGGCATCCTGGAAGAAGGATCGCTCGCGGGAGACCGAGCCGAACCGTTGAAGTGACGCCGATGGCCGCGCGGCGACTCTTCAAAGAGTGATGGCAAAATCGATTCCAGTGGGCTGGCGTAGCGTCACGCCTCGGTTGGTGGTTCACGATCCAGCTAAGCTGATCGATTTCCTTAAAAAGGCGTTCGGCGCTAGCGGTGACCTCACGGCGGGCGCGCCGTCCGTAATGACAATCGGCGACTCGATCGTCATGGTAAGCGGCGTCGGCCCTCGTGAACCGATGCCGGCTTCTCTTTACCTATACGTTGACGACGTCGATGCGACGTACCAGCATGCATTAGAAGCGGGGGCGGTGTGCCTCGAGGAGCCGGCCGATATGCCGTACGGAGATCGGCGCGGGATGGTCAAGGATCCGTGCGGCAACGATTGGCAAATCGCTACTCACAAGGAGCGCGCGTAGGAGCCCCGATCTCCGCCTTGCGCCCGCACGACGTATGCGTACAGCAGCCACGGCTCGAGTACGAGATTGATGGTGAAGTGCGCTACGACGCACGGGAAAACGACGCGTCCGGCAATCACGAACACGACCGCAAGCGCCAGCCCTAGGAACGTCGTCGAACGAACGGCACCGTAGACTGCGGACATGCCGCCCCGTATTCCCCAGAATGAGTGCGCGAGACCGAAAGCGATGCCTGAGGCAAGTATCTGAACCACGACATTCTGATGGTGGATCGCGAGCAGATTCATCAGGCTACTGCGAAAGAAAACCTCTTCGACAATCGAGCTTGGTATCGCAATGACCAGAGCAAACAGCTTATATGGGGAGAGCTTCCCTAGCAATGCGGCGACCGTTGGAAGGCCACGGATGCTGTAGAAGACATAACCTACCGTAACGATTGCCGCTGCAATCCATGCAAACAAGCTTACGTTACCAGCGTGTCTCAAGGCAGCCGAAAGCCACGCATCCGGGTAAGCTAGAATGAAGCCCCCTTCGATAGCAGCCACCACGGATAGGACAACCGCTGCTTTTATTGCGGCTGGTTTGTTGAGTTGCGGCATTCTCGCACGCAGTTCTGTTCCCCGAAACGCTCCCCTGTGGGAGTCGGTCTACAGACCAGGGACCGCTAGGTGTGTGGAATATAGGGAACAAACGGCGTTGAGGTGAACCAGCCGCATCGTACCTTATAGCTGGAAAGGAATAGACTGATGTTTGTTTCTGTTATTCACAGGGTGAGCGACCCTGATGCGTTTTGGGCCGCTGCGAACGGCGCCGCTCAAAAAATACCTGCCGAACTCAAACTGGCACAATCTGTGACAAGCAAGGACCGTTCAACAGCGATATGCTTGTGGGAGTCTCCCTCGCTGGACGAAGTCAGAGCCTTTCTTGAACCTCTTCTAGGACAGGTAAGCAAGAACGAATACATTCCGATCGACGCCGAAAAATCGATGGGGCTTCCTACGACTGCCGAAGCCACCGCTTAAGTCGGATCGTTCGATCTCGAAAGGCCCTGGCATAAAGCCGGGGCCTTAGGTTAGATGAGGTGCCACTCAGGGTGACACGGCAGCGTTGAGCGCTTCGCGGGTGGCCGTCGTTAAGGGATGGTCCGGGCCGAGTGCCTTCTCTCGAATTCGCAACGCTCGCTGGTAAATTCGTTCCGCATCGGTCTGACGGCCTTGATCGTGGTAAAGACTGCCGAGCGTGTCGAGCACATTTGCAACCGACGGGTGATCGGCTCCAAGCGCCTTTTCGCGAATCGCGAGTGCCCGCGTAAGCAGCGGCTCCGCCTCAGCATAGCGTCCCTGGCAGCGGTACAGGTCCGCGATGTTGTTTAAGCTGACCGAGACGTCTGGATGATCGGGGCTCAGCACTTTCTCCCGAATCGCCAGGGCGCGCTCTTGCAGCGGCTCAGCCTCGGCATAACGACCTTGCCGCATATATTCGTGCGCGATGTTGATCATCGCGAACGCGGTATCTGGATGGGTAGGTCCGAGCGCGTTCTCAAAAATTGCCAGCGCGCGTCTATTCAGCGGCTCCGCCTCCGAGAAGCGGCCCTGTTCGTCGTAGCCATGCGCGAGGTTCAGCAATGCCCCTGCGACGCGGCGATCCTCCGGGCCGAACGCCTTCTCGCGAATCTCCAGCGCACGTTCGAAAAGCGGCATCGCCTCCGTATGACGTCCTTGCTCGGCGAGCGCGATCCCGAGGTTCGTCAAGCTGTCCGAAACATCGGGATGATGGGGTCCAAGCAATTTTCTCGAATTGCCAGCGCACGCTCTTGAAGCTGCTCCGACGCGCGATACTCGCCGCGTTCCCGAAGATATCGCCCGCAGCGAAAGGCTAGCTCGGCTGCCGGAAGCAACTCGGCATCGCTTAGCAAAGCATCCAGTGCGGCGCGCGCATGGGTCAGCAGCCGCTCGCATTTCGGCCACATCCCAAAATCGACTGCTGGAAATGCTGCATTTGCAACGATAACGGCGCATTCACGCCATGCGCGTCCGGCCTCGCCGGAAAGGTCTTGCGCGGCAAACTGTACGAGCCGGTGGATGCTGTAACTGCGCGAGCTTTCCACAAACTTCAAGAGCGAAAGCCGGTCGAGCACACCAAGGGCTTCGTCCAGGTGCATCTCGTCGACGATTGCTAAACGTAGCTCGGCGAACGTGTAATTTTCAATCGGCTGGCGAAAGAGCTCGTCGGGAATCGCATCGGGCGCAAACGATGCCGCAAAACAGAGCAGCCCAGCGGCGCCGGCCACGTGCTGCTCGGCCTGCGCGATTGCGGCGCTGAACGTCGCAAAGACGGAGCGCGGATACTCCGCGCCGCGCGGTGCATTCTTGAGATGCGCCCGAACGCGCTCGAGATAACGCTGCGGACTGATCATCCGCGCGCTGCGCAGCGACGCGGCCGCGTGCGCCAGTGCCAGCGGAAGCGCACCAAGGTCCTCGGCAATCGCGCGCGCGTCAGCTTCGTTGACGTCCGTACGTCCGCTCTCGCGCTGCAGATACGCGACGGCGGTCTCCAGCGACCAAGTCTCCAACGGAATCGCGATGACGTCGCTGCTCAACGCGGTGTCGCGCGAGGTGACCAAGGCGCGCGCCCCCGTGCGCGGCAGCCACGTCCGTAAGAGCGCCTCATCCTCGAGATTATCGAAAACCAACAGTACCGGCTTGTCGAAACCGCCCAGCACGGAATTGATCACGCGCTGTGCCGCGACGCGCCGGTCCGGCAGTTGATCGACCCCGTGCACGAACATCGTGCCCAAGCGCAACAAGCCGTCCATGATTCCGTCTTCCGTCTGCGCGTTCAGCCACCAAAGCACGGAGTACTTACCGCGATTGCGCCAGCCGTACTCGCGCGCGATCGACGATTTCCCGACGCCCCCCAGGCCGTGAACGACCGCGACGGCCCCGTCATCCTGCAGCGCCGCGTCCACAGCGGCGAGCTCGTCGTCGCGTCCGCTGAAGCTTGGGACGGAATGAAACTCCGCTGCATCAACGATGGAAAGATCGCTCGGCAGCGTCCCCAGCGAGCGCAACGGCGGAAACTCCACCGGCAACCCGGGCGCCAGCATCTGGTACAACCGCTGCGGCTCCGTGAAGTCTTTGAGATGGTAGGCGCCCAGATCGCGCAGCGACGTATCGGCCGGCAGGGCGTGGTCGACGAGCGCAGCCGCCTCGGCGGTCATCAAAACCTGACCACCGTGGCCGATCGCCAATAGACGTGCGACCTTGTTGAGCGCGGGACCGAAGTAGTCGCCCCCGCGTACTTCCGCGCTGCCGGTGTGGATTGCCGTCCGCACACGCAGTCCATCGACTGCCGAAAAATCTTCGACGCTTAGCGCCTGTTGTGCCGCCAGCATTGCGATGATGGCGTTCTGCGGCGTTGCGAACGCGCTGCAAAAGGCATCGCCGATCGTCTTAAAGACGTGACCGCCGTGTTCAGCAATAGCCCTCTGCAGAATCGCATCGTGACGTCGCACGGCATCTTGCATCGCGACGCGGTCGCGCTCCCATCGCGCCGTACTGCCTTCGATATCCGTGAAGGCAAACGTTATCCCGCCGGCCGGTCGCGAATCGGTCGCCCTCTGCTTGCCGTCTGACCCAGCGGTCACCCAATCCTGATTCGGCGCCGTGGGCCGGTCTAACATTTTCTAACGAAGCGCTCGGGGGACTTCACAATCCTGCGGCGAGTTACTTCTTGATCAGGGGCGACGACGCAACCCCAACCGCAGCGGAGAAGCCGCTGATGGTTGAGAACGGTTTCCGCTGGCCTTTCTTATAGCCGACGACGCTGAGCTGATTCGACTGAAAGAATATGCCGGCCGCCGTGACCCCGTCCAGCGTGGGGCCCGTTATGCCGTCGGTGATCGTAGCGGACGCCTTCTTGGAACCCGCCGGATAGACTTTTACGTTGAGTGGGACAAAATTTGCGACGTAAAGAACGTTTTTAGGCCCGACGGATATCCCGATCGGTCCGTCCAGCCCCATGAGTCCGGCATCCTTAGCCTTCGACGTTCCAGCGGCAATCACGTAGACTTTGTTGCCGAGCTCGTCCGACACCCACACGTTGTTTTTGCTGTCGACGGCGAGGCCGATGGGGTAGTTGAAGCCGCCGATCATCTCGTACGGCTTCTTCGCGCCAGGTCTGTATCCGTAGACGGTTGGGCCCGAGCCCGTTGCAAAAATGTTGCCCTGCGAGTCGACGGTGATCGCGTAATATCCCGGCGTCGGGATTGTTACGTGCGGCTTGCTCTCGCCGCGCGAGTATACGGTGATCGTTGCCGGGCTGCCGCCCACGTTGGAGACGTAGAGCGATCCTTTTGAATCGACGGCAAGACCGGCTGGGTCGTCGACGCCGTCGGTAATGGAGCCCTCCTGCGGCGGGTTTGCTATATTTGGGTCGTAGAGGCGAACGACGTTGGCGTAAAGGTCGGCGATAAAGAGGATTGGCTTCTTCTTTTTCGCGGCATCGGACCACCCGCGCGATCCGCTCATCGGAGCGGCACCCGGCAGAAGCCGAGACAACGGTCCGGCCGGAGTTACGGACGACGCGCCGCCGGCACACCCGGCAACGAATACGAGGGCCGCAACTGCGACAAAAGCGCGACCTGAAACGGTCATGGCACTACCTCCAAGGCGTCTAATATAATTCAGTTAAGGGCTGATCGCTGCACCCAGCGGCTCGTTGAAGCCCTTCTTTAGGTTCATCACGGGCTTACCTCCGCCTGGATACTTGTAGATGTAGACGTTTCCGCCGCTCTGACTTGCGAACTCTGAAACGTTTGGTGCTACCACGGCATCGCCCTGAATCCAGAATCCAGCAACATAGAAGGAACCTTTAAGGATTGTCTCACCGACAATCTTTCCGCCCGCACCCGTGGTCTGGTAAATAGCCGAATACGTGTAAGGCGAGGAGAAGCCAGCTTCCTGGTCGCCGACCGCCAAATGCTTACCGTCCCACTGGATCTGCCCGGGAAAATAGATCGTGCCGCCCTTCAGCGTGATGCTCGTGAAGGTTTTCTTGCCCAAGGGTAGCTCCGCAAGTTGGAATCCTTTCGCCCCGGGCCCGAAACCATCGACGTAGAGGTTGCCCTCGGGGTCGTATCCGCAGAAATACATAGTCTTGATCTTGGGATCGACGTAGGTCTCGGGAGAGCCTTGCCCACCTCGATAGATCGCAACGCTGCCCGGTCCGTTACTGTAACTATCGTGAGCCGTAACGGCCAGGTCACCGTTCGTCGGATCTACGGAGCAGGTCTCGGAGTATTCCCCGGGATTCGACAGGGTCGCGATTGGATGCGTTCCGCCGTGTGCATACTCAACGATCGCACCATGATGGTGTGGGTTTGGAGCGTTGTTCACGATCCAGATATTGTTGTTCCTATCGATGCAGACGCCGTCCGGAGTGTAGATTTCCTTCCCTGCAAGGGATCCGACCAGCTTACCGGCCGGGTACGAGTAGACCCGCACGTTATTGTAAGAGTAGTTTGCGATGTAGACCAGCTCCTCGCTTTTTGCCTCGGGAAGCATCCATGATGGATTGGGATCTGCTTGTAGGGCCGTGACATCTCCACCGCTGGCGCCATCGCTCGTGTTCAACCGACTTCCCTGTAGTTGACCGGGCTGCGATTGGATGCCGCTCTGCTGGAACGGCACCGAAGGCGCTAACTGCGACGGAGCCAAGCCACCGCACGCGGCAAGGATTGCGACAGCTGCAATGCCCAGGGGCCCCACCGCCAGGTTCGACGTTTTCATAGCAAAACTGACTCCTCTTGTGAACGGGAGTGGAGTGGCAACGTTCGCTTGCGATGGGTACCGCCCTCCAGGATTTCTGTTATACTGCTGGAGAGATTCCGTCGCCCTTTTCTGTGAATGTGTGAGGCGTCCTGATGAGTTATCCGCTTACCGCCACGTGCGCGCGCGTCACGATCGTAACGGTCTCGATCGCGCTGTTAGCCGGATGCGCAGGCGGCGCCCGCTCCGGCAGCTTCGGCGCCGTGCCTGCAACGTCGTCGCAAAGGAGCCTTTTCAATCTCGGCCCGAATGGGCCGGTGCTTCAAACGCTCGACGTTCCGCTTAACCAGTTTCCGAAGGCGGTCGGTACCCTTCTCACCGGCATTCGCGGCAACCTCATCACCGGGTTCATCGACAAAATAGACGGGTCGAATCTGGGCGTCGTCTACGACCGGAAAACGGGCGTCTGGACGCCGATTAAGTATCCCAGATCGGCAAAGACCAGTGTGTATGGCCCGGCGATCACGCAAACGGGCTATCGCGTCGTCGGCAGCTACGAGAAAAAGGGCCAGACGAACGCTGACGGCTTCGTCTACGACTCGACGACGAAAAAGTATCTCACACTCGACGCTCCGGCAAAGTTGTGCGCGCCCAAATCGTGCAACTACACGATCGTTCACAGCAATTACGGCAATACGACCTACAAAGCCGTAGGGAACTACGATGCGGTGAAGTCGGGCTCGCGCGTGACTCCAACGGGTACGTATCCGGTTTCGGGGCATGCATTCATCTACGATTCGGCCACCGGGAAGTTCTCGACGCTTGAATTCCCCGGCTCCATCAGCTCGACGGCTTACGGCATTTGGATAAACGGCAACACCGTCGCCATCGCCGGCGGCTACACCGACAAGAAAGGCACGCACGCGTACGTGCGCAACCTCGCCGGGAGCAAAATGCTGGTCTACGACTGGCCGAAGTCAATCCTGACCCACTTCGAAGGGATCACCGGAGCGGGCGGACCCGGCAACTACAACGTGATCGGCGACTACTTCGATCTCAAGAACAAAACCCTCGAGTATGGTTTCTTCCTGCCGATTCGTAGTTGGACTGCCGGTACTGCCACCGTCATCGGAGCGGTTAGCGCCAATTCCGTCTACCGACGCACCGTCATCGGCGTCTACCTCGGCGCCGGCCTAGCCAACGGCTATATCACGACGATCCCATAAAACGACGGCCGTCGCACCTACTGCGTGTCGACGGGCTCGTTCGAGGGCGGCTCGTGGAGGAAATGTGAAAGCGGATATTTCGAAGGAATAGCCGAGAACGTGCGCGGCTGCTGAGTAAAATCAAAAGCGTCGTCGAGGCTAGCGGCGCGTCCGTCCGTATAGCCTTTTGAGGCCGATCCAATGCTGCCGGCTGGGAGGCCGTAGACCTCCTCGATGAACCGCAGGATGCTCCCGTACTCGTATTTCACGTGCGTGACGTAGCCTTTCTTGGCGTACGGCGAGATGATCAGGCACGGAACGCGAATGCCGAGACCGCGATAATCGAGCTGTGGCGGAGAAGCGTTATCATAGAAACCGCCCCAGTCATCCCAAACCACGATGATCGCGCTCGTTTGCCAGTATCGGCTTTCGCCGATCGCGTTCACGATGGAGGCAACCCACGAGGGTCCCTGGTCGCTATGGTCTTTCGGATGATCCGAATCCGGCTTGCTGGGCGTCACCCAGCTTACCGCTGCCAGGTGTCCGTTCGCTGCATCGGTTAGGACCTGCGTTTGCGGAGCGATGATGTCGGCATTCCAGTCGGGCCCGTAGCGCACGTACTTGATCGCTTCAAAGGGCTCCCAAAAGCCGGCGTCGAGTACTTTGGTCGCGTACATCTTCCACGAGACTCCGGCGTTATCGAGCACTTCTGCGCTGGTCTTGAACTGGCCAAAGCATGGGAAAGGGCCCTTGAAAAAATGCATAACGCGATCTGAGGTCAGATACGAGCTCTTCGTACCTGGCGCCGAATCGCAGTCATCGGGCCAGTGACTCGGGAAATTAACCTCGGCTTCCGAAGGCAGCTTGATGTCGTCCGTCCCGGCGACAAGCGTCAGATGAGCCGTGAAACTTCCGCCGAACTCCGTCGGAAACATCTCGTCGGCGAGCACGTATTGCCCCGCCAACCTCTGGTACGGCTGTATCTGCGATGGTTCGATGTACGTGTAGGCTGCATATGGACCGCTATTGAGTCCATATGCCGAGAAGCCGTCCATGTTGCCCTTGTCCCAATCGGTCATCGACGACCCCCAATCGTGCGCCAGATCCGGGTTGTTTTCGAACGTGTCCTCGTGAAGGGGCACGGAAACGTCGCCTGGCGGACAGCCGGACCCCAAGCCGAGGTGGGAGGAATCCGTCAGCCGCGCGCTGCGCGGGCGACTCTTACTTTGCGGAATCGCGCAGCCGGACGTCGGCGCGTTGGCGCCGGGATAGCCGGCGAAAAAATCTTCGAAGCTGCGGTTTTCCTGGATAATGACGATGACGTGAGAGATATGCTTACTTTTAGGAGCGCCTGCCGAACGCACGAACGGAAGCGCGCTTTGGGCGCCGGCCAGCGTATTTGAGTTCGAAGAACATGCGCCCGCAAGAACCAGCATGAGCGAGGTAACAACGAGAACCGGCTTGGTAACCATCGTCCTCTTCGCTTCTTCCAAAGCAACCATCTTAACTCCTAGAAGGATTGCGCTTACGACTCAACCGCAATGATATCGAGGCTGCTACAACCGTTGTACGCGTTCAGCACTTCCTTATGATGATTTGCGACGTACGCCACCGAAGCATCGCCGCTGACGTAAACGTTCCGATGCACATCGACGAAGAGGTCGGTCGGCGACGGAGGCCCAGCCGCGCCGGGCAAGATCCGGCCGGCCTCATGCCGCGACCTGGATGTACCGATTTATAGAGAGTGGCACTATCCTATCGCTCTGATAGCGCACCAGTTAAGCTTGCCGAAGCAAAGGCCGCCGTGAAGCGCCTCAGCCCCGCCGGTCGCGCCCACCTTCTACAATGGCTGCTGTCGTACTACGACGACGACGGAGAGACCCTCACACAGCAAGCAGGCAGGCGCCGGCGGCTGACGCTCGGCGACGTTGACTTCTGGTTTGTGCGCATCGCCGAGGAGTAAAACCCCGGACCAGCACGGCCTGGGGAGAAGCTCGCGAAATGAAGAGTGCCTCCGCCCTCAGAAGCAAGATTCTCCATGGCTTCGCATATCAGGTCATCGGCTCTCCATTGAGCCTTGAAACGCCCCGCGAAGAATGAACTGGTTTCGGAAACGGCGCGCGGCGGGCGCATCGCAAAAAATATCCCGTCAGCTCCTTCGACAATACGAGACCAAGAAGCTCAGACTCGTCACGGTTCTCGAGGAGGCGGCCGCTAAGGAGGTTGGATCCCGGGGAGGCAGGAGCGGCCGGATCGGCGCTCTCGCTGCAAATCTCATGACTTCTGAGCCGCCTCCGCCCCATCTGATGGCTGCAATTTCAGAGTCGGACCGTGAACTAGCTTCAACGCTCGTGCAGCAGGCTTTGAATCATGACGATCTGGTCGCCGTCGCAGCAAAGGCGGCGTGGTGGCTCGCGATGGCGAGTTTTCAAATGGATTTCGATTTAGGTACCAAGACGCTGAAACCGGAGTCCGCCGGCCGTATATTGACGCTGGCACGCCGTGCGACCGAGCTTGCTCCCGAAGAATCGGAAGCGCGCGCCGTCGAGCTCGATCAGTATAATCCCGAAGCGCTTCGCATCTTGGCAATTTCAGCTATTTGTCTTGCGCGGTACGACGAAGCGGAATCGCTGATTCATCGGGCTCGCCAAATCCACCCGTCCTTGCAGGACTACGATGAGGCGCTGGCCATTATTCGCGACGCTCGAGAGGGGCGATGCGATCGGGAGCAGGCTGCCGCGCGCGCTCGACGCCTCTAAACCTACCGTACAGCAACTCTGCAGCAGTAACGCTGCGCCGTCTTTGAGGGACAAGCAAAAAGACCCCTGTCAACCGGGATAGAATTGCTGCGGTTCCTGTGGCACCATCCGCGGAAAGAGACGCACCTCGGTGCTTCCTTCTCGGAACGGAATCAGCAATTGAGGCGAAGGATCTTCTCCCCCCAAAGCTCCTTCTCGAAGATGGCATCGTCTCTCCGAATGCCGCCTTTCGCAGCGGCGCTAATTGCCGGTATTCCGATTCTCGTTTTCGTGGTGCTTTGGCTGCTCCGAGTGCATCGCGTGCATCTCAACGTCGATTGGATCTATTATCCATCGTTTGGATTCGTGTACGCCGTGTGGGTTCTTCCGATCCTCGGCTTCATGCTCTTTAGCATCCCGCAGATGCGGCCTAATCCGATGGCGCCGCCGAAGCGTCGCTTCATTTGCATGGTACCGGCATTCAATGAAGAGCGCGTCATCGGCAACCCATTGGCCAGCCTACTAGCGCAGGATTACCCAAGAGATCTTTATGAGGTTTGGGTCATCTTCGACGGCTCGGACGGCACGGCCGAAGTTGCCAGAAGCATGGGAAGCAACGTTCTCGTGACGCCGACCCATGGCTACGGCAAGCACCGCGCCCTCGAATATGCCTTCCACAGGCTATTGCGCGAGGATGACGACCGGTACGTCGCGGTCTTCGACGCAGACAACGTCGTGAGCCTCAACTATCTACAGGCGATGAATAATGCGATCGAAACGCGCGGCTTTCGCTGTATGCAGGCTTTTCACGACGTTCTCAACGGGCCTGCGAACTGGGTGACCAAGGCGCTGTGGTGTTCGTGCGTTTCCGCCTCGCGCATCTATTTGACCGGCCGGATGCGCACGCTCTCGAGTACTTTGATTTGTGGAACCGGGTGGTGCTGCGAGGCCGCTCTTCTTTATAAATATTGGTCGCACACGCGAACCCAGACCGAGGACATCGAGCTCAACGGTATTCTCGCCCTCAAATCGGGCGTCCACGTTGGCTACGTTCCCGAGGCCCATATCTATGACGAGAAACCGCTCAACATTTGGGTCGCGATTCGCCAGCGGATGCGTTGGATGTGCGGCCATTCGCGAGTAGCGTACTATCATTTCTTTCCTTGCTTTTGGCAAGGCGTAAGACGCGGCGATCTCGCTCTCCTCGAGCTGGCGTCGTACTATCTCGTCCCGTTCGCGCTGCTGACGAGCTTTTTAACGTGGCCTTTGCTGGCGGGGATCTCCCTGGGCGACTTCACGATTACGGGTCCTTTGTCGTCGGGTCCGGTGGAGCATTGGTTCGAAGGGGTCGCGGCGTTCTTTATCTTCGGGTACCAAATCGTGGGATTCTGGGGGACAAAGAGCCTCGCGGCAAGCCCATTGCGACGAGCCTGGCGCGTCGTCTTATATTCGCTCTACACGCTTGTCTTCACGCTCCTCGCATGGCCACCCGCGGTGATCTGGGCGCTCTTCTGCGTCGCCAAGAGCGACTGGCTCTATCACACGCCACACGTTAGCAGGGTGACCGAGGAGAAACTGATCGAGGAAAGCGTCGCGGTCCTTCAAACCCAAGCCGCGGCCGTTTCCAACGGACACGTTACGACCGGCAGCACGGCATTCTCCGAAGGAGCGCTCTTGTGAGATGCCTGCGATCGATGGTACCGCTCTTCATCGTGTTCGCGATTGCGACTGC
Source organism: Vulcanimicrobiota bacterium (assembly GCA_963756635.1). Classification (GTDB taxonomy): domain Bacteria; phylum Vulcanimicrobiota; class Vulcanimicrobiia; order Vulcanimicrobiales; family Vulcanimicrobiaceae; genus Cybelea. The sequence continues at coordinate 324,943 of CAVWOR010000005.1, read as the reverse complement.
GGGCGTGGCTATGGCTGAAGATTACACTCGCATCGACCTTACCGACAGCACGATCGGCTTTAGCAGCCCGGGGAACGCCTACGGTCCGTGGATCTACCAGGACCTTCGACTCGTCTTCGTCGAGCCGGGTCGGGGAGCCGTGAACTTCGAGGTGGCTCACCAGGCCGACGGTGACGTCGCGTTCCCGACGCACGGCGATTATTTCGTGGGGGGAATTACGCGCGACCTCACCAGGCGCGTCTGGATATGGGGACAGTTCGGATACGGCACCAACTCTCCGTACGCGCGAACGGACGTTCACATCGAGGGGGCCTATAAGACCACGCCCGACCTCAAGCTCGTGCTCGATGCTTCGGAGGACTTCGTCGACTACTGGTCGGGAGAGAGTGAAAAGCTGTTCGAAGTCGGCCCGAGCTATTACTACGGCACCGGCGCGGTGCAATTGCGTTATGTAAGTTCGGCGAATTCCGGAGCGGAAACAAAAGGCGGCGCGCTGGTCTCGTGGGACATCACGCCAACGTTTCGATCCACATATACGCTGACGGGACTCTTCGGGCCCCAGCAATATCTCTCCGGCATCCCCGGGTTCCCACTCTTCCTTTTTAACTCGAACGGGGAGACCTATACGTTTTCTACCGACCAACAACTCGGTCGTACTGGGCCAAATGGCTTGCGGTGGGGATTGAAAGCTGGTGCGCTCTTCTCGCACCTGACGAATTCAACGACTGGGATGCCGATCTATACGGCTCGCGGCGCTACCCTTGGCCTCTGGACGACGTTTCCTCAATAGCGCCGTCGCTCCTAATATGGCCGTACCGAGAGCGCGTTTCTTGTCCCAACTTGCCGGCACGGCCGCGTCTCTGCCTGCGTTCATGCACTTTTGCTCGAGCACGTCGAGCGCCGCGCCGGTGGATCGCCGGCAGCGATTCGAGCAGTGGATACTCGATTATCAGATTACGGCGAGCGACCTTTGCCGATACTACCGTTTCGGGCCACACGAAGCCCAAGAGTCACCGCTCGCAACTGCATATGCCATTCTTCTGCTCGACGATCGGCTGCCCGACGTGGCGGATCGCTTGGTGGGCGGCCTCACTCGGCTTCAGCAACGCTACGCATCGAATCGTCACGTCGGCGGCGGCGTCCCATCGATCGCCAACGACTCCTCGGAACTCTTTTATTCCTCGGACGCGTTAATCTCGACGAAGGCGATTATGACGGCCTATCGACGAACCCACGACCGGGCCCATTTGCACGCGGCTGCAGGCTTCGTCGAATTCGTGCACCGTATGGTCGATGGCACGCGAAGCGGCCTTCTCGTTGAGAACCTCGATTTTCCGATGCAGTACGCGGCGCCGGACGGAACGGTGCAAAACTGGTTGGTGCCAAACATTTCGATGCTCTTTTGGGATGCCTTGCACGATTATGGCGAGGCCGCAGGCGACGCGGCGACAACGGAGCTCTTCGAGCGCGGGCGCACGTTCTTACTCAACTCCGCGCAAGCTTCCAATGGTGCGTTCTACGACCATTACGATCCAGGCTATCCGCCGCGCGGGTACAGGCCGGATCGCTGGCGCTGGTTTAAGATCGAGCAGGATGGGCGCCGGATCGGCATCGGCGACAACATGATGATGTCCGGCCTTGGAGCTCAACGTTTGGGATCCACGAAGAACGTGGACGCCTTCTTGCGTTGGAGCGCGCAAGCGCCGCGCAATGGCGCTTTCTATGCGTATCTCGACGTAGATACGGGCGGGTCGGGCTTCCAGCAGGGCGCCCAACCGTATTTCGACGTGGTCTGCTCCGGGATGTACGATGAGTTGCTGGCGAATAGCGGGCGCCTTACCAACGACGTGCGCGCCGCATCGGGACGAGTATTTGCGCTCTCTGCCGGCAACGATGGTGGCTATCGCTGGGGACTCAGCGAGGACGGCGGCTGGGTCCAGGGCTCGGCGGAAGCACTCGTAACCGGTTACTGGATCGCCATAACGCAACGATGAAATTTGGGAGACCGTTTCGGCTTGCTACTGTTGTTCTGCTAGCGTTGGGCGAACTCTCCTATTCGGCGCCCGGCAGAGTCAGGGCCAGCTCGTCGCACGAGCCAGCCCTGTCGAAGATCGATCATATCGTCATCATCATTCAAGAAAACCGCAGTTTTAACAACTTGTTTCTCGGTTTTCCCAACGCCAGTAGTTCGACAACCGGGAAGCTGCCGAATGGCCAAACCATAACGCTACGCGCGCAGCCGCTGGCAACCACGTGGGACATCTCTCATGGCTTGCAGGACGCCAAGACGGCCTATGATTCCGGAAAAATGGATGGCTTTGCCGACGAATACAGCAAGCATAGACCGCTGAAGGACCCCGATCCTCAATATGCGTACGTCCCGCGATCCGAGGTCGAGCCGTATTGGGAAATTTCGCAACAGTACGTCCTGGCCGACAATATGTTCGCGTCACAACTCGATGGCAGCTATGTCGCCCACCAATACTTGATCTCAGGCTGGGCGGGCGGAGCCTTTAACTATCCCGCCGTCGCACCCTGGGGTTGCGACGCTCCCTCTGGAAATGCGATCGGTTTGCTGAACGCCGCAGGTCAGACAGTCAGCATCGCGTTTCCATGCTTCAAATACAAAACGATCGCCGACGAGTTGGACGATAAAGGCATAACGTGGCGTTCCTACTCGCCGAGAGTAAGCAACGTTACCGGCTATTCTTGGGACGCCTACGACGCCATCGATCAAATCCGCGAGGGTCCCGACTGGAAAAGGGACATCGTCTTCCCCGAGACTCGTATCTTGCAGGACGTGAAGAACGGAAAGCTCGCTGCCGTTACCTGGGTCATTCCATCCCTGCTTCTCTCCGATCATGCCGGTTCGAACAGCAAACGTGGCCCTTCGTGGGTAGCCTCGGTCGTCAATGCCATCGGGGAGAGCAAATTCTGGTCGTCGACGGCGGTATTCGTGACTTGGGATGATTGGGGCGGATGGTACGACGAGGTCCCGCCCCCGCAGCTCGACTATGACGGGCTCGGAATGCGCGTGCCGCTGATTTGCATCTCGCCGTTTGCGAAAATTGGCCACGTTGACCATACACAGTACGAGTTTGGCAGTTTGCTAAAGCTCATTGAAGAACGCTTCGATCTTCCGTCGCTAGGCCGGACCGACAAACGCGCCGCTGCGCCCCTGAACTGCTTCGACTTTGAGCAAAAGCCCCGCGCGTTCCAGAAGATCCAAGCGACGTACAGCGTTGAAGACATCATGGCTCACGCCACGCATACCGCGCCGGACGATCAATGAAGCATCTGGCCGTCGGCGCGTCGGCAGCAGTGCTGCTCTCGGCATGTGTGACAAACGGGACTCTCCCGCTGCCATCCTCCGCGGGTACCGCATTTAAGCGCGCCGCGTTCCAGGAACGCGCGCTATCGAGTGAAGCGAAGGCTCCGCCCAAACTCTACGTTTCGGATCCGATCGGTAACGCAGTTAACGTCTACCTCATCGCGGGACACAGCCAGCGGCCAGTCTCAAAGCTTACCAAAGGTATCGACGGACCGGCCGGCCTGGCAGCCGACAGCGCAGGCAACGTCTACGTCGCCAACACGCTCAAGAATACCGTGACCGAATACCGGCCGAACGAATCCGCGCCCGAGAGAACGTACTCCCAAGATTTGCTCGGCCCGGTTGACGTGGGCGTCGATAGCAACGGCACCGTGTACGTAGCCAACTTTTACTCTTTTGGTGATTCTATCGTGGAGTTTCCGGCGGGCAGCACGAAGCCGTCGCTCACGATCCGCAATCCAGGTTCCAGCTACGGAGGACTCTACCCACTAGGCCTGACGCTTGATGCGAACGATACGCTGTACGTCGCTTACCAAGATTTTTACTCGCAAACGTGGATCTACGCGTACGCTCTGGGCAAGACCAAGGGGCTAGAGCGCAACTTAAACTTCGGCTTAACCCGGTGGCTGGCGGCCGGCCTGCTTTTCGACAAAGCGGCGAACTTGCTCGTCGCAGACGGGTCGCTGCCCGGCATTCAAGTTTTTCGCCCAAGGAAGGCAGATCCGTCGAAAACTTTCGGCAAGCAGGGATCACCTGGGTTCTTACAATTTGATTCAGACGAGCGCGACGTGTTCGTTGTCGATACCGCGGACAACTCGGTCGAAGAGTACAGCTACCCCGCGGGAACGTTGATTAATACGATCACGAGCGGACTGAAAAGCGCGTACGGCGTGACCGTGAGTCCACCGTGGGTACCACGACGGCTCGGAGAATCTCGATGATGCGAACCGTCATCCTGATTTTTTGCGGCCTCATCCTGGCGAGCTGCTCGCGCGCAACCGGTGCCTCGTCGGCCCTTCCTTGGAACGGTTCGGCCTCCACGCTATCGTACCGGACAGATCGACTGACCAGCGGCTATAAATGCCTGTACCGCTTTTCCGGCGGTACGGATGCGATCGGTCCCTTTGCGGGCCTGACCGCCGTCGACGGCGCGCTGTACGGTGCTGCCTACAACGGCGGCGATGTCAAGGGAGCGATCTTCACCGTTTCGAGCACCGGCGAGGAAAGGGTGCTCTATCGGTTCAAGCGCGGTGCGGACGGCGCACACCCTTTTGCCGGCCTGACCGAGGTGAACGGCACGCTCTACGGGACGGCGCAAGAGGGTGGGAAGAGCGGCCACGGCACGGTCTTTATGGTCACAACGTCGGGCGTTGAAACCACGCTCTACAGTTTCAAAGGGAACAACGATGGCGCCTATCCGCGTTCCAGCCTGACAAACGTGAAGGGTACACTCTTTGGCACGACGTACTTCGGCGGCCCCAGCGACCTCGGCACCGTTTATAAAGTCACGACCTCCGGCAAAGAGACCGTGCTCTATCGTTTCAAAGGCGGGGCCGACGGCGCGCTTCCATTCTCGGCCCCCATTGCAGTGAACGGCGCGCTCTACGGCACGACGTCGATGGGTGGTGGCGCGGGGAACCGTGGGACGGTGTTCAAGCTCACCACCTCCGGGACGGAAAGCGTCCTCTATCGTTTCAAAGGCGGCAACGACGGCGTAGAGCCCGACGCGGGGTTGACAAACGAGAACGGCGTGCTCTACGGAACCACACGGCTTGGCGGGGAAAGCAATCACGGAACGGTTTTTAAGGTCACGAGGTCGGGTACCGAAACGATGCTGCATCCGTTCAAAGGCGCACCCGACGGCGCAAAGCCGTTTGCTCCTCTGATCGACCTAAACGGTAAACTCTACGGAACGACGACCGGCGGCGGTGCAAACGATTTAGGAACCATCTTCGACGTCACCACCTCCGGTACCGAATCCATCCTCCACAGTTTTCAAAGCGTTGCGAACGGGAACGGACCGGTTGCGGGCTTGACCGATGTAAACGGCGAGCTCTACGGCGACACGCCCTTTGGTGGCTACCGTGGCCACGAACAGAGAGGGGCGGAATGCTGCGGGATCGTCTTCACGCTCTCGCCGTGACCACCCACTCACGAGATTTGACACCGTGCGAATAATAGCGTTGATTTTCTGCGGGATTATCGTTGCCGGCTGCTCGCGCGCGGCCGATTTCTTAACGCTGCCGAGCGGTCGACCGATCGCGGACCGATCGCTGAAGCGCGACGGTTACGAGCTCCTCTATCGTTGGACTGGAGGAAATAACGGCGGTGGGCCGTTTGCGCGGCTAACCGACGTGCACGGCACGCTCTACGGCACCACCTACGCGGCTTGGTCCGAAACCTACAAGGGCACGGTCTTTAAGATCACGCCGTCCGGCACCGAAACGGTGCTTTATCGCTTCACCGGCGGCAAAGACGGTGCAAAGCCCTTTGGCGGCTTAATTTATTTAAACGGTACGTTCTATGGGACCACCCAACAAGGCGGCTCCCGCAATTGCGGAACAGTCTTCACGGTTACGCCGTCGGGTACCAAGCGCACCCTGTACAGTTTCAAATGCGCCGGAAAAGACGGCAGCTACCCGCGTTCCGATCTCACGGACGTCAGCGGAGCCCTTTACGGCACAACGTACATGGGTGGCGCTAGCAATTTGGGAACCATCTACACGATCGCGACCTCCGGCACGGAACGCTTGCTCCACAGTTTCAAGGGCGGCGCGGACGGCGCGAGGCCCTTTGCGACCCTTACCGAGCTCAATGGCACGCTCTACGGCACAACGGTTTCGGGCGGAGGTTCGGGCAACTTCGGGACCGTCTTCAAGATCGCGACGTCGGGCGCGGAGAGCGTACTCTACCGTTTCAAAGGGAGCGCGGACGGCGCGGCGCCCGTAGCCGGCTTGACCGCCGCGAACGGCGCGCTTTACGGCACGACGCGCTCGGGTGGTGCAGACGATAAAGGAACCGTCTTTAAGATCACGACGTCCGGCGCCGAGAACGTGCTCCACAGTTTCAAGGGAGGCGCCGACGGCAACGCCCCGGATGCGCACCTCCTCGACGTGGGCGGTCTTTTTTACGGAACCACAGTCGCCGGTGGCACAACGAATTCCGGAATCGTTTTCAAGATAGCACGATCCGGCACGGAGAGCGTCCTCTATAGCTTCAAAGGGAAGCTCAACGGGTTTGGGCCGGTTGCGAGCTTGACCGATGTGAATGGCGCGCTCTACGGCGACACCACTTGGGGCGGTGAAGACCAAGAACAATATTCTTGTTGCGGCACCGTCTTTAGGCTGTCACGGTGATTACGATCCTGGTGAAAGGAGACTTATCATGCCGTCTACCTGCAATCGCGCAACCTTATTCGCGGCCGCAACGCTGTTTGCAATTGCTGCCTGCTCTGGCGGCCAAGTAAATCTTCCCATCAAAAGTTCTGATAACCCCGCGTCGCACATCTCCAACACCCATTTTGGTTCCGATGCGCCGGCCGACACGACCTCAATTCTGAAGAAACTAACGAAGGATGTCGTCATCGGATCGACCATCGATCCGAGTAACGGCGACAGGGCACCGCGTGCGATTTCGGTCGCTTCAGGCAGCCGAGGACTGCTCCAAAAGGGGCAGTTGCTCGTGTGCAACTTCGACGACAAGACCGGAACAGCCGGCGCGGGGACGACGATGGAGCTGCTCGATCCGAAGCCCCACTCGAAGCCTACGCGCTTTGTGCAGAGCGACGCGATCCAGGGGTGCGATGGCGACGCGATTACTCACTCGTTCGATATATTCGGCTCGGGGCTGACCTCTCACGACGTGGTCGACTTCAATGCGGCGGCAAAGGCCATTCGGACCTACTCGGGGTCGCCATTCAAGTCGCCGCTCTCGGACGCATTCGCATTCGCGCTTGGCCCGTATGAACCGTCGTACGTCTTCGCCAGCGATGCCGCCCGTGGATCGATCATTAGCATTAGCGAAGGTTTTTACGGGGATGGCAAGGCGCTGGAAGTGGCCGACGGCTTCGCCACCGACAAATCAAAGTCCGGAGCCGAGTCGGGGCCGTCGGGTCTGCAATACAATCAGGCGTCCGATACGCTCTACATCGTCGATGCCATCACCAATACGATCGTGGCCTTCGAGCACGCCAGCGACCTTTTGGTGCGTGACGAGATCGAGGTGCAGCCGAGTGGTAAGACGTTCAAATGCAAGCACAAACCGGTGACCTGCGGAAAACTCATCTACGCTGGGTCGCCGCTCGATGCACCGATGTTCTCTGCGCTGCTTCCCAACGGCAATCTCATTGTCGCCAATACCGCAGGAACGGCGAACAGGCTGGTCGAGTTGACGCCGGCCGGTCAGATACTCGACACGAAGGTCGTCGATAAGAACTCGGCGCAGGGCATCTTCGGACTGATGGCAACGGGAACGAACGACTCCGACACCGCCTTATTCTTCACCGACACCAACACGAACGACGTCCAAGAGCTCAAGAAATAGCAGACCGCGCGAACAAGAGGCCCGGCAAAGTGCCGAGCCTCCTTCATGCAAGCGCGATGACCGAAACTGGAAACCCTTATTGCCCGCCTCCGACGGGAACAATCCCGACGTCGGCCGATACGCATTGGCTCGAATAGCAAGCCGTGAGATGTTGGACGTATTTAACTCCGATGAACTTGCTAGGCGGGCGGTTTGGATACAATGGGAATCTTTCGGTAAGCGTAACCGTGGTTGGGTTGCCGGGATTCGGGCTGATCGATGCGTAAACCCTGTACGTAATGTGATGGTTTAGTACCGTGTACATCGTTTGGGACCAGCTCCACGCTTGTCTCAAGCAGTTGTTTCCGATTCCCACGCAGATGTTGTACTGTGTCTCCGAGCCGTATGCCACGCTGTAGCACATATAGTAATGTGCGCCGCACCATTGCGCCGGCTGATGCCGATGTCCGAGGAATATTATGTGATATGCTTGGTGGCGCTGATTCATCGGCGCTGCTGCCTGCGAGCCACCGGGTACTGCCTGCGAGCCACCGCTGGAGCATGCAGCAAGCCCGAGCCCCGCGACGATCGTGGCAATGAGAAGTGTGGTACGCATTTTGAACTCCCTAGTAGCTACTACGCTGAAGCGGTACCAGTAAAGGCGGAAGGACGCCAGAGCCTCACTTCATGGCGCGATGGTGCCATAAGAATCGTGCTGCCGCTATCCTAGTTGACAGGGGTCTTTGCGCAGCCCTGGGCGACCATTCACCGCCATTAGAGGCCGAAAAATGCCGAATGAATTGAGGGTCGCCCCCGTGTTTTTAAGGTACCGCAGGATCGAACACCGCACAGGGAAGGCGAGCAAACCGCCATTGTAAACGGTCGCCACTCAGCAGCAGGGCGGCCGAGCTTGGCGATAGGGCACGAAGGTCTGCGTGTTCGAGCGCGAAGCTCATTAGACAGCGTATGATATTCTTATAGCACGTTGACTCAGCAATAAGGCTTCGGCACAAACGCGATAGGGTTCGATGAAATCACTTCACTTTAGTCGCTACGCGTTGGCCGTCTTCGCGGCCGTGGCGATGCTCGCCGGATGCGCAGCGTCACAGGGGCAAACCTTGGGTCTCGGAGTGCTGTCTCGCGGCAACGAAGCTTCGACTACGAAGCAGGATCTCTTATACGTCGCCGATTTCGGCAGCAATAAAGTGTACGTCTACTCGTACCCGAGACCTCAGCTGGTTGATACGCTTACCGGCTTCAACGGCCCGTGGGCCGAGTGCGTAGATAAAAACGGCAACGTCTGGATCACGAATTTCGTGGGGCAGAGTATCGTGGAGTACGCGCACGGAGGCGCGACCCCGATCAAAACGTTAGCCGATGCAAAGGGCTATCCCGCCGCGTGTTCGGTCGATCGCGTTACCGGAGACTTAGCTGTCGCAAACGCCTACGCGCGACGGAGTCGTTCGGGCAACGTCTTGATCTTTGAGGATGCATCGAGCACTCCGACGGAATACACCTCACCGGAGCTCTATTATTACGATTCCGCCGGCTACGATGCCCACGGCGACCTTTTTGTCGACGGAACGACGCGTAACGGCCGGTTTGGCCTTGTCGAGCTTGGCAGATTCCGCAAGAACTTTAAGACGATTACGCTGAAAAAGCAGGTTTCGTTCCCCATCGGCGTCGAGTGGCAGGACGCCAATCTAGCGATTGGAGGCGCTGCGAGCCGCAGCTCGGGCCACAGCAACGTAATTCAAGTTAAGGTAACGCACGGCAGCGGAACGATCCTCGGTCAAACTAAACTTGCCGGCGATATCGGTGCATTTGTGGTGCAACATTCGACGCTCGTCGCATCCGAGGGTTCCGCTCTCGTTTTTTTCGCTTACCCCAAAGGCGGTTCGCCGATCGAAAAGATCGATGGCCTCGATTATCCTCTCGGCGTAACGGTTTCGGCGGCGCGTCCGGATAACGGACTATGAGTCAAAACGCAAGCCTTCGAGCCGCCATCAACTTCGAGGCGACGCCTCCGCTCGAACGCCCGAAGCTCATCGTGCTCGACGAGAATCGCAATATTATAGCGGCCGAACGCGCGGCGGTCGAGATGCTTATCAGCCAGCTGCCCGGTGCTCATTTGACCGATGAGCTCAAGGGTCTCTTCGAAAAGGTAACGCCCGAACAAGCCAGGCGATTTTGCCCGATTTTCACACTCGGCCCCGTGCTGCTGCAGCTGGCATGGCTCGAAGGCGCCACGCATTCCTATTATGCGGTGTTTGTCGAGCTCAGCGTTCCGATGGACGATCTGCAAGATGCGCCCGATCGATACGGGCTCACCAAGCGCGAAACAGAAGTTCTATCGCTCATCATCCGCGGCTACCGCGGCAACGAAATCGCACGCATGCTCTGCATCACCCTTGCAACCGTCAACGACCATTTCAAAAGCCTGCGGCGGAAGACCGGCGCGCGCAGCCGCTCGGAGATGCTGATTAAGGTTCTCGGGAGGCACTCGGCGGTGGTGGCGCACCTCCCCTAGCCTTCGCGCGAAAAGCGCTACCAGCGTCGCGCTGTTAACGGATTGTCGGAATCGGCGCCGCGCGGAACGAGAAAGTAAACGACGATCGCAAGGTATAACGCGAAGCTGACCAGGGGAAGCACGAGAGCGACCAGCGTAGCCATCACATAAACTGCCCAGCCCGCGCGATACCCTCGTACGGTCGACGCGATCGTGAGCCTGTCCACGTCAGCCTCGAAGGCGTCGGACCGGACCAGATGCGTGAGCATCAGGTTATAGCAGGTGGCGCACGTCGAGAGCACGAGGCCGTAAAGAAATGTCGACGCAGATAGCGTGGGGTACGAGCCGAGCGTCGTGGTCGCAAAGGGAATCAATACCGTTGCAGCTAGGAGCAACAGGTTCCAGAAGACCGTCCTGCGGTCGACGCGATGCACGAGCCGGAAGAGCGCGTGGTGATTCTGCCACATGAGCCCAATGACTGAAAAGCTCAAACCATAAGCGACGAGGTTCGGCCATAGCCGCAAAAGCGCGAACGTGACCTCCCGATTCGACGGCACGTGCATATCCGGCAGAACGAACCCGAGCGCTAGCAGCGTAATCGCAAACGCGAAGACGCCGTCGGAAAACGCCTCAAAGCGTCCTTTGTTCACCGCACGCTCATCTTACAACGTACATGCGCGTCCCTTCAACGTTCGACCATAGGCACCATCCGAAATCGGCGTGGCCCCGAGGTCGCTCCGTCAACGGCAGGATCGCCGGCTACCTAAGCGAACGCGAGCCGCCCTGCACGTGGGCTCTCAAAAGGAGGGACGATGCTTCGACTCACGATAGGGTTGATCGCTTTCGCATGGCTTGTCCCTGGGCCGGCAGGCGCCGCTTCCGACGGGACGCTGCGTTTAGCGCTACAACGCGACCTCCAGCACTATCTAACCCTCCGTTCGAAAGCCGAGCATATCTCGGCGATCTCCTTGAGCGTAAGCCTCCATAATGAGCCTGATACGATCGACCTCAGCGTTGGGCACACCGCATATAGTGGCAACGCGGCCGTAACTTCCGGCAACCTCTGGCAAATCGGCAGCAATACCAAAGCGTTTACCGCCGCAGCGGTCCTGCAGCTCGAAGCCGAAGGCAAGCTTACGGTCGATCAAACTCTCGGCCGATGGCTCCCGCAGTATCCGGCTTGGAAGAACGTCACAATCCGGCGGCTGCTGAATATGACAAGCGGCATCCCATCGTATGATAACGTGCAAACGATGCAGGCGGATTACGCACGCCACCCCAAGCGCGAGCTGACCACGAGCCAGCTCATCGCTTACGTTTACCCCGGCAATCCGCACGCGCCCGCCGCAACCAGCGGCTATTCCTATTCGAACACGAACTTCATCCTCGCGGAAATGATCGTCGAACGGGCCACCGGGCATACTTTTGCGAGCGAGATCGATCGGCGCTTCCTGCGCGCGAACTTAGGCCTCGATGATACCTACTATGCCCCGTCCTCGTATCCCGCCGCCGTGCTCGACCGCATGGTCGCCGGTTACTTCTACAACCACGCGGAAGATGATGCGGGCCTGGCGCCGCTGCTGGGACGAGATGTAAGCGACGATAGCGTCTCGTGGATGCAAAGTGCCGGTGCGATCGTGTCGACGCCCCGCGACCTCACGCGCTGGGCCCGCGCGCTCTACACCGGGAAGGTTCTCGCTTCCAAGCAACAGGGCGAATTGACAAGTCTGGTCTCAGTAAAGACGGGCAGAGCGATCGTACGCACGAGCCTGGAAGATCCGCGCGGCTTTGGGTTGGGCGTCGCCCAGATGACGATGAAGGAAACAGGAACAGTCTGGTTTTACGAGGGGATGACGTTGGGCTATCGCATGGTGCACGTCTATTTTCCGCGGCAAGACGTGGCGATCGCGTTCGGACTGAACAGCCAGCCGGACGACAAGCAAAACAATTCCGGGAAGCTCGCGGTCTCGCTCGTCAAAACGCTGCGCGATGCCGGCAAGCTCTAGCCACATGCCGCGCAAAGAGGCCCTCAAGGGTTTTCGACGTCGCAATCCGTTTGGAAATTGTGAACCGGAGGATCCAGCGCTCGCAGACCGACCCGGCCGCGAACCGCATCAAAAACGATCTCGTTGCGATTGTAAAACGTCAAACCAGTGTTGACCTGAGGGCTTGCGCTGGGTTCGGGCGTCGCGATCTTCACCTCGTTCCAGTTTTGCTTCGCGCCTGCCGTGAATTCCGTCAGCACTTTGTCATGAGTGCCCGAGCCGCTCGCCGAAAACTTCTTGCCAGGCGTAAGGATCTGCCCGCAATGCTCGCTCGGCCGCGTTGGAATCATTGCCGCTGAGGTCGTCTTGAACGTCACGCCGTCGGCGCCCGTATCGAAGAGCGTAGGCACACAACCTGAATAGATCGGGGACGAGTCGGAAATCGTGTAACAGACCAAAACGTCGCGGATCCAACTCTTCGCTCCGTTCGGCAGCGGCGCATTGGTCTTCGGTCCGGGCTGCATGGCGAGCGTCGTGAACCCCCGCAGCGATGGTCCTGCCTCGATGTCGGCGGGCGTCACCGCGAAGCGCGTCCAGGCGCTCCCCAAACCGAAGAGCCCGTTATACAGATCGCTCTTATGCCCAGCCTTGGAAATGGGCTTGGGCTGAATATCCGCACCAAACGTTCCCCAGAGGCCGCGCTCCTTCTCAAGCCGGCGTATCACGTTACCGGTCCCGTACGTTTTTATGCAACTATTCGTGACGCACGAGGCTTTTTCGACGCGAACCAACGGAAGGTTCTTAACGGCCAATCCATCCCCGAAGTCGACCGTCGTCTCGACGGCCTCTCCCTCGTATTGGAGACCGCTTCCGTACGTGTTTTTTGCGTCTATATGAAGATCGCGTACCGGATCTTTCGGATGCGCGATCGTGTTTGCGTAGACCCACAAACCGGTCGAACCCGTGTCGAAGAGGAAGCTCCGGGTTTTGGTTCCCGCAATCGAGAGTTGTACGTGGAAACCGGATTTGTTACCCGTATTATGAATAAGGGGAATGCTCGAAGGCACGGCGTTGGCCGGGCGAGTGCTTCCAGCGTTTGCGCTGCCGGGCACGTTAAGAAAGCCGCTACGCGACGCACAGGCCGCGGCGAGAAGCGCCCCCACGGCAACCACGGCGCGGGAGAACCTCGGCACTGCGGCGGCCTTTAGAGGTCGCCGCAGGAAACGTAGTGCACTAAGTTAGCCGCGCTCTCATGCACGTTGATCGCGTATTTGGCCTTTTTGAGATCGGCGATCGTGAGACCCTTGATCGTCGTCACGGAAACGCCGGCGACCACGTTTGAGAGCGGCTTCCACGGCGCCGGATTCAACTTCGCGCAGGTCCCTTGATGGATGTGCGCAGGCTCCGAAGCGTGGGGCGGCTCGTTCTTGAGCTGGACCGTCACTTTCAAACCCGCGGCGGTGTCGTTCAGGAAGGCTTGACCCTCCTGTTTCGAACCGTTTTGCGCCCCGAGATTGATCGTCATCGCGTGGGGCGACATCGCATTATTCACGTGGTTCATGGTGTTGGTCGCCGCGACCGCAGGTGACGCGAAAAAGACGGCCACCAGCGGAATGATCAGCGAGCGTTCCAGTTTCATAAGAGTTCCTCCAAAAGCTGCATTACGGTTGAGAGCTTATACCCGCCGGCGAAGATCGCTACACTAAGCGGCACTGCCGCTTGGGGGTTGTCGTGGATTTGCCGCCTGATCTTTGTATGGTGCCCTTAGAGGAACCGGCCGCTGCGACCTTGACGGTAAGCCGGTCCTCGATCGCCTCCAATGCCGTAATCTCCTAGGCGGGCGAAGTTAGCGGGGGCGACAACCGCGCGAAGTTGAAGAAGGCGCGGATGGTTTCGCTACTCCCGACCTGGGGCAGGGCATTGCTCGTCGCCGCCGTTCCTCGCTCGGCACTGCGGATTTCAAGCAGCTCTTCGCTGGATCAATGAACGCGGTACTGGCCATCGGCGTGCACTCGGTTGTCGTCGGCGTAATCTGCCGAGTGCTGGGAGCCGAGCACCTCGCGACCGCCAGCGGGTTTCACGGCGGCTGACGGCGGGATGCGCCACTCGCTCCCAATTCTAGTACTGTGGGTCGCCGTGGCCCGGGTCCCGGCACTCGCAGCGTCAGGCCCGCTGCCGATGACGCTGCCCGACGCCGTTAGTTATGCGCTCGCCCATAGCTCGGCGGTTTCGACGCAACAAGCAGCTGTCACACAGGCACAGCACAACGTCGCGCTGCAGCGTGGTGTTGCCTATCCGACCGTTGACGGAACGCTCCAGAGCTGGCTGGCCAAGAGCGCCAACTACCAGGGCGCCTATGCGATCATCGGGCAATCGCAGGAGAGCGTGGTTAGCCAGAATACAGTGCAGGTGGGGATAAGCAACTGGAATCTCACAACGGGAGGTTTCGCCTTTCTCGCGTTGGCGGCGGAACGCGCTCAGGAGAAACAGGCCGAAAACACGCTGGCCAATACCGAGGACCAGATCGCCATAAACGTTACCAGCTCGTTCTACAGTATCGTGCAGCGCCAAGCGATCGTCGGAGTCGACCGGGCGGTAGTCGACTATCAAAACGCGCTTGTCCGCGTCGCCAGAGTGAAGGTCCATGCGGGCGTCGCCGCCGGCGTCGACGTGCTGCAGGTGTTGACTTCAGCTGCCAAGAGTGAATCGATGCTCGTCGCCGATCGCGCCGCAGTCGAAGATGCAAGCGAAGCGCTCGCACAGCAGATCGGCGCACCCTTGCAGACCCAATTTGCAACTCCGGCCGTGGTACCGCAGCCACCGCTCCCACATGGCAGCGTCGATTCGCTCGTCGCGATCGCGGACGCGAGCCGCCCCGACGTCGCGGCGGCACACGAGGCCGTTCTGGCTTCGAACTTCACCCGGCGCGGTTGGAACGTCGAGCTGTACCCGCAGGTCGCGATCACGGCCTCGATGGGCAATCAGTTCTCGCCGACAAATGCCGTCTTGCTCCAAGATGACCTTACGCAAGAATGCCTGGCCAACCACTTGCTGCCAGACTGCCTGGGAAACGCGCCGCGGGGCTCACCCGGTTTCTGGCTCATTCAAGCGGTCTCGACGTTTACGCTGCCCTTGATCGACTACAACACGCGGCACAGCGAGCGAGTCAACGACGATGCCCAACTCGCATCGACGCAGATAACGCTCCAACAGACCCGGCTGCAGGCGGAGCTCGACGTGCGCCAAAGCTACCGAGCCGCCCAGACGGCGCTCGCGCAGTTGACATGGGCGAAGCAGGAAGCCGCCTTCGGAACGGAATCGGCCCGCATCGCGCAGTTGCAGTATAAGGCCGGGGTGAAGACGATCTACGACGTGCTCCAAGCACAACAGGCCGCGCAGACGGCTCAGAACGATTACATCGTGGCACGAGTAAGTTATGTCGATGCCGTGGTGAAGCTGCGCGTCTCGCTGGGAACGTACAGCGCGCAAAGCGCCGTCGCCGACTTGGGACAATAGTTGAAACGAGTTCGAAACCTCGTCATCCTCCTCGCCGCGCTGGCTGTCGTCGTCGTCGTCGCGGTCGTGGCTTCGCGCCGCAGCGCTAGCGTGCTGGCCGTCCCGACCCAGCGGATTACACGGGCGACATTCGCCGTGAAGCTGCCGGAAAACGGGGTCGTAATGCACCCGAAGACGGCCACGATTCCGACCCTGCTGACAGGCAACATCGGTCGCATTTACGTCAAAGCCGGCGACGTCGTGGCCCCTGGGCAGCTACTCGCGACGATCTACGACCCGGCGCTGGAGTATACGGCCGCCGGCTCCCGCGCCGATGCAATCTCTGCCTCGGCGAATATCGATACGGCCCGCGTGCAGGAACGTAACGCACGTGTCGGTTATCAGGCGCAAGCCAATACCGCAAAGTCGAGTCTGGATCTTGCGCAGCAGGCCTACGATGCGGACGTAACCCTCTATGCCAACAAGGCGATCCCACGGCAACAGCTCGATCAAGACAAAGCTAAGCTCGACCAGGCGCGGATCGCCTATCAGCAGGCGGGGCAGCAGCTCAAACTCGGGGCGGTGACGAGTTACACCGGCGACAGCGTCCAATATGCAATCGCCGCGGCCAAGAAAGCCCAGATCATCAACGACCAAAACCAGCAGCAACTCGCCTTCACGCGGATTACCGCTCCCTTCGACGGCGAGATTCAAACAGTTGCCGCGCAACCGAATGACGCACTGCGCCCCTTGCAGCCCGGCGATGCCGTCACGGCTGGCCAATCGCTCTTTACAATCGCCGGCGGCGGTGGATACATCGTCCGAGCGGAGGTCGACGAGCAGGACATCATCAACGTGCGGCTCGGCCAGCGCGCTAACGTTAGCGGCCAGGACTTTCCGGGCGAGACGATCGTCGGTCGCGTGGCACACATCGCCCCAGTGGCGACCAAATCGACCGACGCATCGAGCACGGCGAAGCAAGTACTCACGACGATCGCACTCGACTCCTCGCCCAGCTTTCTCAAAGACGGTATGACCGCTGACGTGGACATCCTGACGAGCTACGTCCCAAATGCGATCGTCGTACCAAACGGCGCCATCTCAAAGATCGGATCGATATCGTACGTCTATGTCGTGGAAGATGGAATCGCCCGCAAGCGTCCGATCAGCGTAGGCAAAGTCAGCGATACGACGACGTGGGTGCGCTCAGGGCTGCGTCTCGGCGAGGTCATCGTCGCGCAAAAGCCCGCAGAGTTGACCGACGGCAAGCGCGTCAAACCGCTTGTGTCGCCTTCCCCGTCGCCCACCGGCCCGTGACCTACCTGCTGGCGTACGTCGAAGAAGCCGTCGCGGCGCTTTGGCGTCATCGCGCTCGCTCGATGCTGACGATGCTCGGCATGGTCATCGGCAGCGCCTCGATCATCGCCGTGTTTGGTATCAGCAAAGCCGCAACGAGCGGCATCAGTGCTACGTTTGCGTCATTCGGGCAATGGCCGATCGTCATCTTCCCAGACCCGTCTCAAGACGATCCAGGCCTCGCGGCGATTGAGTATCGTGATATCGCGCCCATTGCCGCAGCTCTCGCGCAGTCGGCCGCATCGGTCCAGCCCGCCTGGAATCGCACTTTCCCCGTATCCTTTGGCTCGACCCGCGATTACATCTCCATCAGCCCCGATGGCAGCTATCATACCGATGCGCTGCTCATGAGCGAGGGCCGTAAGATCAGCGCCTCGGATCTGGCCGGCGCGGCACGCGTTTGCGTCATCACTGCGGACGTTGCTAGGGAGTTCTTCGGCACGAACATCGTGCTCGGTAACTACCTGCGGATCAGCGGAGGCCGTTACCAGGTTGTCGGCGTCTATGCCGACATCAAGGGTTCGTTCATGAACAGCCTCGTCGGCAGCTCGAGCGTGATCCTGCCGTATACAACCTATCACAACGATCTCGTTGCCGGGCCGCTCGACTTCTTACTCGTCTACCCGTCCGATCCGCTGGCTGCCGATGTCGTCGGTAAGGCGGCCGTAACCGAGCTCAACCATCTCCACGGCGTTCGCGCGAAGTACGTCGTTCAGAACACCGCCGACCAGCTGCAGGCGTTCGAGACCGTCCTGCGCATCATCGGCGTCGGGTTGTCGGCCATCGGAGGCGTCGCGCTCGTGGTTGCGGGCATCGGCATCATGAACATTATGCTCGTCTCGGTCACCGAACGCACTCGCGAGATCGGGATTCGTAAAGCGGTCGGGGCAAATCGCCGCAACATCGCCACGCAGTTCATCATGGAGTCGATCGTCCTATCGCTCTCAGGCGGCGGCATTGGAGTTGGGATCGGTCTGGCGGCCACCATCGGAGCCGCAAACCTCTTGAGTAAGCAGCTCGGCGAAATGCTCATTCCCTACCTCCTGATCGTGAGCATAGCCTCAGGGTTTTCAATCGCAGTCGGGATGCTCTTCGGAATCTACCCTGCACTGCGGGCGGCGGGCCTGAATCCGATCGAAGCGCTTCGCTCCTGAGGCTCCTAAGATGACGTACTTCGAAGAGGCGGCGCGCGTTCTGCTCGCTAACAAGATTCGATCGCTACTGACCATCACAGGTCTCGTGATCGGAGTCGCTGCGGTCATCGCGATTCAGGTGCTCGGCAACAGTATGGCCGGTGCGGTCAACGGCGCGCTTGGCTCACTTTCCGACAACTCGTTCGTGATCTTCCCAAGCCTGCGGCAGCGCGATATTTCCAAAGCCGCAATTACACTCAACGACCTGGGTGTAATTCGGGCGGACATCCCGGAAATCGTTGCCGCAGTACCGCTCGGCACAGAGAGCGAGCTCGTACGCGCGGGCCACAGCCAGGCCCGATTCTCCCTATCGCCGGATGCCGCGGTCTCCTTCGACAACTTACCGCTTCTCTACGGGCATCACCTGACGGCCGACGACATCGCACGCGCCGCGAATGCGAGCGTGCTCACTAATAACGCCTATCAGCGACTCTTTGCACAAGGCGGCGACCCGACCGGGCAGAGCATCTACGCTGGATCGCACCGGTACGTCGTCGTCGGTGTCCTGGTGCCTCCCAAGCGCGGATTCCTCAACGCCCAGTTTAGCGGAGATATCTTGATCCCGTGGACGACGTACGTCCGGGATTACCTCCACGGAAGCAGGCTCTTCGGAGCTGGGTTCGTCGTTACGGACCCGGCGCAGATTCCGCAGTTGGAGTTGGCGGTACAGCACAAGCTTAGGGAACTGCACCATGGCGCCGCCGGGCTGCAATACCTTAGCTTCGACAAAGCTAAGTTTTCACAGGGCATCAATGGCATTTTCAACGCGTTGACGCTGATCGTCGGCCTGATTGGCGCGGTCTCGCTGTTGGTTGCCGGCATCGGGATCATGAACATCATGCTCGTCTCGGTCGCCGAGCGCACGCGAGAGATCGGGGTGCGAAAGGCGATCGGCGCGCGACGCGGGCAGATACTCGCACAATTTTTCATCGAGGCGTTGACGCTGTGCTCGGCCGGCTGCGCGATCGGCTTGGCCATCGGGCTGGGCGTCGGCGCGTTTGTCAACCAAGTCTTCATCATCAAACTGACCGGAGCCGTGGTCGCCGCTCCTTGGATCAAAGCGGTGGGAGTCGCGGGGGCTTTTGCGGTCGTTGCGACGTTGGCGTTCGGAACCTATCCGGCGTATCGCGCCGCTGCCCTGGACCCGATCGAGGCTCTGCGTTATGAGTAGCGTCACCCTGAACAGCGCCGAAGGGTCGCTCGTGATCGACCTTCATGAGATCGAGAAGACCTACGAAAACGGCCCGCTCAAGGTCCCCGTACTTCGCGGCATCACGCTGGCCGCGGCGCCGGGCGAGTATATCGCGGTCATGGGGCCCTCGGGCTCTGGGAAATCGACGTTGATGAATCTCATAGGCTGCCTCGACCGACCGACGAGCGGTACGTATGCGCTCGATGGCATCGACGTCTCGCAGCTCGACGACAACGCGCTGGCAGACATCCGGCTTCGCAAGCTCGGCTTCGTTTTCCAAGGATTCAACCTTCTGGCACGCACCGACGCCCTGCGTAACGTGGCCCTCCCGCTCTTTTACGCCGGTGTACCAACGAAACGACGACTAGCGCTCGCTCAGGATGCGCTCAACCAAGTCGGTCTCGGCGATCGAGCCCGCCACGAGCCGAGCCAGCTCTCCGGCGGCGAACAGCAGCGGGTCGCGATCGCACGAGCGCTCATCAACAACCCGGCCGTCCTCCTCGCCGACGAACCCACCGGAAACCTCGACTCCAGAACCGGGGAAGAACTCATGGCCCTCTTCGGTAAACTCCATGAAAGCGGGCGCACCATCATCATGGTTACCCATGACGAGCAGATCGCCCGCTCCGCTCGCCGCGTGATTCGATTGCGGGACGGCTTGGTCGCCGGCGACACTATTGTAGAGGACCGCGCCTAATGCTGCACTGTTCTTCTCGCGGGCTCCAGACTGGAGATAAACTCGAACAAGTTTTCACTCGAGACTGGCTCGAAGAGCTTCGTTGGTCTTGAATCCCTGGAGATGGGAAGGTCACATTTGATACGGCGAACGATGCGCTTCCGGCAGCCTGAGTAAAGAAGGCGTGAGCGCGAGCCGATATCTCTCCAGATGTCACCATCCAAAACCCGCCGATTCGCCCAAAGTCTAATGTGATCGTCCCGGTGTCGCCGCTTATGACTGCTTCGTTTTTGAACGCCGCGACAGCTTTGCGGACCAAGAATGACTGCGGGTCAACATAGAGATCCGTTAGTGGATGCGCAACCTTGTCCTCGCGAGCAGACAGTTGCAGGTGATAGACTGGGGCGCTACCGAGGCTCTCGACTCCGCCTCCGGACACTTTATAGTACTTGTCGCTCATGACAATGACGTCGGCGATCACTCGTTGTCGAGCAGCATTTACGCCAGTATCTCCCGCCTGCTCCTCCACCGAGATGTTTCCCTCCGTGCTGCCCGGATGAACGCGTGACCACGTTGCTGCCCAGAACATTCGCGCCTCCGAGAAGTGCTTCCCCGTGGTCGTATCATAGACGTCCGTCTGGCCGGACTGGCTTAGGCTTACGCGAAAAGTCCGCGGCGACGGGTCAGATGAAAACACGAGCTGGGCTATGCTGACGCCGTTCTTAGCAATCACAATGCGAACAGTCAGCCCATGAGGAATAAACGTTTCGTCGTAGAGTACTTCGGGTGGTGAAGGCTGCTTTCTCATCGCAAGAGTCATGTCCGTATAAATGGCTGACACACTAGGCTGGTCAGACCCTGACGGATCAGGCGTCGCCGTGATGCTCTGGGGAAAAGCGATTGCAGTTGCAACCAGTATAGTGACGAGCCCGCATGCAAGAACGGTTCCTCCTTTGGCCCAACGCTCCACTGCGGCTTCCCTCACGGCTCTAGCTCTATCTTTTCTTCTCTTTTCTATCATGAAACTAAGGCGACCGGAACTTCTAATACTCAGCGCCGCATTCTCAAGTTGAAACTGCAGCAAGGACACCTTGGAGTAAAGCGCCACCAGCGATCGTGATAAGCGCCCCCGCCAAAGCGGGTATTCTGCTCAGGTTGGTGACGCGCATGAGTGCAAGCGCATAAAGATAGATCGCCCACGCGCTAAATGGATTCAAGCTTGCAAGCACGGGGCTCCAAAACGCATTGCTCGTGGAAGAGGCGAGCCCGAATAGGCTCGGCACCGCGGTCGTTAGGTCGAGGTACGATGCGAAAGCAGCGGGGCCCTTAAGAGCAACGATCGCGCCAGACACGACAAAGTATAAGCCAAGAGAGGGTATGGCAATATTCCAAACCGCCGACCACACCCCAGAAAACCCCGCGGTGCCGCCCATTAGCATTGCGTAAACGTAAAGCCACCCGGCGCTCAATAGCAGAGCGGCAAAGACAAAGCAAAAGGCAATCAGCCACTGCGGTACATCGTTGCGAACCGGCACGCCTTCTGTTGCTGCTATCGCAGCCCCCTGTTGCCTAGCGGTAAGGCCTTGCTGCTGCGTTTGAAATGCCTCAGCCATCGTCAGGGCTTGAACATGATGAAGCGCGTGTCGCTGAAGGAAGCTTCCGGTGCAAAATAAGAGAAAAACGAGGGCGATCGCCAATAGAGACGTCGGAGCCTTCTTGATGAGGGCCATGGCGTCGCTTGGGCTCAAAATAACGTCGCGTGCTGTAGCACATGCAATGCCCAGTCTTGTGTTATGCATGTCGGTTTCCGTTCGTGCGCCCATCTATTCCCGACCTCCGCCGACATCAAGGGGCATTGGCTTCACATCGTGACGCTCGTATGAGCGACGATATTTTGCGCTGGTTTTGGGCGATGCCACGATAAATCATATTCTCGACATTAACGAGGCAACGTCAACGACCGCATCGCCACGGATTGAGGAGTTCATGTCTTGCTTCCACACGCATTGCCGAAACCGCGCTCTGCGTGCTTGTCCTTGTGAGGAGTCGTTTAGTGAACGCGAAAATGCGCTTATACTCCGCATCGTTGACAAAAAAGAATTCACAAGCAATCATTATCGCTGAGAATTCGTACAGGCCCATCGCCACCGCGATGGAGCCGTGAAATCCCGTAGCGAGCGCTATCATCACGTACTTGGTATGCCGGTTCCATATCAGCCAGGGGAAAGCACTCTGATAGAGCAGCGTCAAGTATGTAAGGACCGTGCTGATAAATGGGCTGTTACCTACCAAATCCGCAAGCGGCCCAATATGGAACTGCTCCAAGGTAAGTGCGTAGTAAACGCCCGTTCCTTCCTGCCACGAGCTGCCCGTGATCTTATAGAAAGTTGAGAAGAAATATACGACGCAGACCTGCATGGCGCACGTGAGGATTGCTGCATTGTGGAACATTCTTGATACGGAATTCGTGACGGCAGGCTTGCCTGATCGGGCGCGAAGATATGCATCCAATGAGAAATATTGCCCGAGATCCGCGAATATCAAATAGATGAGGATAATGTTCATCAGTCGGTAGCCACCGTCCATCATGTATGGTTCACGGTGATAGATGGACCAGGTGAAAAGCACGAATAGCGGTGTCATGATCCTGGTCTTGTAGCCGACCGTGAACGCGACGCTGATTAGCAGGCCTAAGAAAAAAATAATGTTGAAATAGAGACCGGTGGAGGAAAACCCATAGACGTTGAGTTCGCCAGAATGAGAAATCATTGACCTGAACGTCGGCCAACTCAGCATTCCTGAAGGTCCAAAAAGAAACTGTCTATCGGGGATGTGCATCAGGTAAAGCGAGAGGACAATGCCACCAAACGCGATTCGGACGAGGCTGGCGCCGAGGAACCAGCGTTCTGCAGATAGTCGAATTCGCAAGCCATCGGCCATGCGAGTAAACAGCGCAATCATCTCTGTGCTTTAACCGTTGTAAGCCGCGCGAAAGGCGCGACAACGTCGCCCTCCACCCAAGGAAGCACGAGCGTCGCGGACGACGCCTGGGAAGCGTGGCGCCAGTCCCCCTTCTTTAGGCCAAATCGTTCGGCGAACCTTGGCGGCTGGTACTCACTCAGCGCGATCTGAATCAAATACGGATATGCCGTATATCCGCGCGGGACGAGCCCGGGTGCTAGGGACATGAAAAGTCTGTGCACGCTCCAAAGTGTATTCGGGATCTGGTTCATTGCAACCGGGGCACGAGGACTCACGCGCATGTGCGCAGCGACCTTCCTGATGCGTGCAATGTCGTTCGTCGCGATAAGGATTTCTCCGAAGTAAATCTCTCGTTCTAGCCCGAGACGGTTGAAAGGGTTGCCGTTATCAGAGGCGGGGAATAGTGCGTTACCGTCGTACCACGGCGTTATGATCAGCCCGCCGCGCCGGTTTGTGAACCCCAGCCGAAAGGCAGCGTCTGGATTCCAACCACCCGGATTTGGAGCAAATAAGCTCCACGACTGCGAGAAGTACGGGAGCATGATCCGGCCAACGAACTTATCAAGTCGGACTGCTAGGTAGTTCTCTGGAAAATTGAATAAGACCGTCGCAAGCGAAAAAAACAGAACCAGGAGCGCCAGGATTACCGCCAACAGATTCATGCTTAGGCGCGCGATCCGAGGCCATGGAAGGATCACAAAAAATGGTGCAGCGCAGAGTTTCGAGACACTGCGCTGTACCTCATCATTTTGGACAGAAGTTACTTGCGTGCCGGCAGGTTGCGCCTGGTTACTAAAGCCCTCGCGCCGGTATATCCATCAACGGGCAAATGATGATCTGGTCTCCTATATAGCACGGGTCGTTATGAAGGACATCGGCGACCGTGATGTGAATAAACAGTGGCTTCACGCCGGTTGCCTCCGAATAAAATTTTCCTTTGGAGGTTGGCGCCCCGACCATAGCTTGAGCTGAGACAGTCGCTGGTGTGAACGTACCCGCGGCGAATGCCGCACTTCCTAAACTAATAACAATCGCTACAAGCACTCTTTTAATCAACGGAATGCACTCCTTTCGACGGTGCTGCCCGGCATCTGTAGCATTCGATCCTGCATCGCAACAACACATTCACCTGGCAAATGAGAAAACGGGTCTTTTCGGTCACCGTATGGCTCTTGGGCGCTCCAAAGTCCCTAGCGCGAAGATTTCGTTTGACGCACGGGCGGACTCATACAGTATATGTCACCGGTTTAAAGGGGTCAATCTTCGGTGACAGGTGCTCCCGGAGGTGACTTGCTCATCCGCGCCATATGGATGCTTGGATTATGCCACGAATCGAAGACCTTTTAAGGCGGGGGCCGGGCGCTCAGCTGCTCTTCGAAAGCCGCAACCAAGCCTTTCGCAAGAGGGAGCTCGCTTGCTTTGCGCTGGAAAGCAGCCCCTTCGCAACGCAAACGCGCCCTCACACGAAACGATCCATCTCGGCTAAACTCCGTACGATATCAAGCCGCACAACGGTCGCGCATGCGGATGCTAGGAGTCTTGCGGAGCAGCCAAGATGAAGATTCTCCATCGTAAGGGTTGTGCGCCGGCCTTTTGCGCAGCCGTCGCGCTGGCGGGCTGCGCCGGATCGCCGGCACAGATTGGCGTGCCCCTACCACCGGCGCGCGCAGTGAGTTTCGGCGCCGGATCGGCGTCAGCGGCCGAGCAGGTGCTCTACAATTTCACGGGCGCGAACGACGGAGGGGATTCCGCGACCGGGCTGCTCGTCGATCGCGATGGAAATCTCTATGGCACAACCGTTATCGGAGGCACGGCCGCGTGCGGCACCGTCTTCAAGCTCGCGCGGCAACCCAACCCTCCCTGGCGGGAAACGGTGCTTTATAATTTTAGCTGTTACTCGGATGGAAAGAATCCATACGGCGGCGTGACTTTTGATCGAAAGGGCAATCTCGACGGCACGACGGTTGCCGGCGGCTCTGGCGGCTCCTGCAGCGGCGACGGTTGCGGCGTCGTTTTCCAACTGAACCCACCCGCCGAGAAGGTACTCCACGACTTTAGTGCGGGGCGCGACGGCTTCGGACCAGGTGGCGGCGTCGTCTTGGATCCGGCCGGCAATCTGTATGGGACGACTCCGGACGGCGGCGCCCATGCGCAAGGCGTGGTCTATCAGATGTGGCGAGCGGGACGAGCCTGGCGCGAACGCGTCATTCACGCCTTTTCCGGTGGCAAGGACGGCGGTGTCGGCTCGCTCGGCCTTTTACTACTCCAATCAGGCATACTTTACGGCGTCACCGAGGAAGGCGGCGCTAATAACGCAGGCACCGTCTTCAGGCTCTCACGTGAGTCGAAAGCCCACTGGAAACTCACGACACTTTACGCTTTCAAAGGCACGCCCGACGCGGCTTCTCCGTACGGTGGTCTCGTCGCCGGCGCTTCGGGAGACCTTTACGGAACGACGTATTACGGCGGTGCACAGGGCTTGGGTTCAGTATTCGAGCTGATTCCGAACGCCGGAGGTGCGTATCGGGAGCGCGTGCTTCACAGTTTTCACGGCGGCAGCGACGGAAGTTCGCCCACCAGTACCTTGATATTCGGCGGACCCAGCGATCTTTACGGAACGACGTCGGCAGGCGGGGGAACCTGCGACTGCGGTACGATCTTCAAAGTCAACGCCCGATCCGGAAAGGAACGGGTGCTGCATGCTTTTGGCAACGGTAAGGACGGCGCCTATCCCTACTACGGCCTTTCTGCGGACGCAACCGGGAATTTCTACGGTACGACAATAGCGGGCGGAACTTTCAACCAAGGTACGGTATTTCAATTGACGCCATGAAGATTACATTTTACTACGATGTTTGTTCGCAGTGGTCGTATTTCGGGGATCTGGCGTTGGACAGGCTACGCAAGAAATACGGGGCAGAACTCGAGGTCGAGTGGCGCATCGCCATGGTGAAAGACGGAGAAGCGATCGGATACACGCCGGAAGCGCTTGGGTGGATGTACCGGCGCTCGGAATCCATCACCGGCATCGCGGTTACGTCGCGATGGGTTCAGGGCAACGACCGAACGCTCTATGCGAATCTTGCCGTGGCCGCGGCCCAACGCCTGGGTCGCGATGTCCGCCGCCAAGTCGCCGAAGCGATACTCTTGCGCGGCAGACCGCTGGGTTCGCGAAGTGGGGCGGTAGGCGCCGTCTCGCAGCTGATAGGCGCCCAGCCAGAGCAGTTGGAGGCCGCGATGCGGGAGGTCGAACCGGATGTCCGCGAGAGCACCAAGGAGTTTCGCGCGCTGCCGGTCGCCGTCGTTCCCGCCTTCCTCATTCGCAACGCAATCGACGACACGGCTCTGCTATCCGGTCTGTACGAGTTCGACACGCTCGATCAGGTGGTAGCCGAAATGCTGCGCGCGGAGCGCGGATACGCTGCGTTCGGCGCGGCCAACGGGCCCGTTCCGGAATAAGAGCCGGAGTCACGCCGGCCGGCGTTGAGGCGCTGAGTACAACGAGACGTGGGCTTCTTCGAGCGACCCGACCCTCGAGTGCTCCAAAGCGCCGACCCTACTCCGATCGCGGCGATCTTCACGGCGTTGAAACGCCATGCGTTCGCGGGAACGTTCTGTTTGGCTTTGATTGCCGGCGCGTACGCCGCGAATGTCGCAGCGGGATTGCATAACGCGGCGGCAACGCGCGGAGGCATCGAAGTGGCGGGGCTGCACGCGCCGGTCACGATCGTGCGCGACCGACGCGGCATCCCGCACATCAGCGCTGCGAACGACCACGATCTTTATTTTGCCGAAGGCTACGTGCAGGGCTCGGATCGGCTCTTCCAACTCGACTTGACTCGTCGCTACGCCTACGGCCGGCTCGCGGAGGTCTTTGGGATAAGAGCCCTTGCGCTCGACAAAGCGCTGCGCGCGGTCGACATCAACGGCATCGCCGAACGCCAAGTGCGCGCACTCGCCCCGCGGGATCGCGACACAATCGCCGCATTCAGTGACGGCGTTAATGCGGCCGCCGACGAACAGCCGCTCCCCGTCGAGTTCCGCATGCTTCTCTACCATCCGGCACGGTGGACCCCTAAGGATTCGGTCGCCGTTTCAATTGTGGCGTCGCTCGAGCTCGCCGACTCGTGGCACAACATTTTCGCGCGCGACGTGGTCTGGCGGCATCGCGGGCCGCGCTGTTTCGATAGACTCTTGCCCTTGTCGGACGCTCGCTACGATGTCTCGGTCGACGGTACTTTCAACCGGCAACTCGCACGAGCGCGCCCGCAAAGCTGCTCCCTGCAAGGAATCGTCGCCACATCCTTCCAGCGGCACGTCATCGGCAGCAATGCCTGGGCCGCGGGCGCGGTGCGGACGCTCGATGCACACGCGCTTCTCGCCAACGACCCGCACCTCGATTTAACGATTCCCGGCATCTGGTACATCGTCGATATGCTTTCACCGCACGTGCACGCTGCGGGCGCGACGATCCCTGGGATCCCCGGCGTCGTCCTTGGCCACAACGAACGCGTCGCGTGGGCGGCGACCAACGCAGACATGGCGACGACCAGCGTATTCGAAGCCGGGCGCCTCAACCCGGATTCATGGGTTACCGAACGCTTCCACGTGCGCTTCTCGCGCGACGAGGGCAGGGCATACTATCGCACGTCGCGCGATTTCTCGGTCCCCAATGAAAATGACCCTTCGGCGATTGCGCTGGTACGCTGGCCGCTCTATGCGGAAACCCGCTCGACGATCGCAACGGTTCTGGCCCTCGATGGTGCGCGCAGCGTGAATGACGCACTGCGAATACTCGCGCAGTACCGCGGCTCGCCGCAGAATTTTATCGTGGCCGATCTCGGCGGCAAGGTGACATATCACGTTGCCGGCCTTGTCCCCAGCGATCCCGCCTGGGGCCGCTACGTGCACGGCGCTCGCGAGCTCCGCATGGTCTTCGCGCCCGTGCCGTTCGCGCGGCTTCCGGGGCAGACTCCGACGCGTGACGGGGTCCTCGTCTCTGCAAATAACAAGGCGTACGGGCCTCGTTATCCATATCGCTTGTCCGCGCAATTCGAGCCGCCTTACCGTGCGTATCGCATCGCGCAACTGTTGCGCGCGCGTCCTCGCTACGACGTCGCGTATTTTGCGCGAATGCAGCTCGACACGCTCTCGCCGATCGATCTGAAAATCGCCCGAGACGTCGTGCGATTCGCACGTTCGCATCCTCAGGCGCCAGGCAGCGCGCAGACCGTCGCCCTGCTCGGCGGCTGGAACGGCCGCTACGAACCCGATTCACGCGCGGCCACGCTCGAGCACGTACTTCGACTCGCACTCTTCGACCAGAGCCCGGCGTTCGATGCCGACCTCAACGAACAAGAGCTAGGTGCGGCACTTCCGTTCGCTTTGGACGAACGCCGCACGTGGCGAGATGCCGGCGGCGTGCGCATCGAACATCCGCTCGCCCCGATGAATTTTTCGTTTCTCAACGGTGCGTGGCTTCCGGGTGCGGGAGACGAGTATACGATTCATCTACAGGAGCCGGGATTCGCGCAAGGATTCCGCGCGGTCTGGGAGGTCGGTACGTGGGATCGCGGCGGCATCGCGATCCCAAGCGGCGAGTCGGGCGAACCCGGCTCCGAACACTACAGAGATCTCACGCGCGACTGGGTTAACGGCCGGCTACAACCGCTTCCATTCACCCGCACCGCCATCCGGCAAAACGCATCCGGAGTGCTCGTACTTCGTCCACGCTGAGTTCACGAGAACGCTTTGGCCAAGCCGGCCTGCACGTCGTCGGCCGTCATCACCGGCGTTAATTCGACCTTCGCGCCCAGCTCCATAAAGAACGGCTCGCAGATCGAGGGGATGTCACTGGGATGTTTCAAATCGAAGACGATGAACCCGCCCCGATCGCCATTCATCGTCGTAAAGTACGCCGCCTCTGGCTTTAGCCGTTCGATCGTCGTGGACATGATCTTACCAAGCCTTCCATCCTTGATTTGCCGCATTGGAAGCTTCTACGGACATTTGAACCTTGAGCATCGTTCGCATTTGCAGTACAGCCTTTTCTTAAAGCGATAGGAACTTTTTGAGAGCTACTCCGTTCGCCCCGCACTGAGATGAGCCTCTGCCGGTTTCTTGACGTGAGCGAAGCTGACGTGTCAAGAGGAGGCAGCAACAACCCTCTGCCAAAGTGGAGCGTATGCCCGAGTACGCCGCCGGCACAAATGAAAGCG
Organism: Vulcanimicrobiota bacterium; assembly: GCA_963756635.1. Classification (GTDB taxonomy): domain Bacteria; phylum Vulcanimicrobiota; class Vulcanimicrobiia; order Vulcanimicrobiales; family Vulcanimicrobiaceae; genus Cybelea. The sequence continues at coordinate 295,485 of CAVWOR010000005.1, read as the reverse complement.
ATCGCCTTGCGGCCCTTGGTTACCGGCAAGAGCTTTCCAGAGTACTTTCGCTCTTCGACAATTTTGCCGTCGCCTTCAGCTATCTCAGCCCAATGGTCGGCATCTATTCGCTCTACACCCTAGGTATCGGGACCGGCGGCCCGCGCTATATTTGGACCATTCCGATCGTCGTCGGCCTCATGATGCTCGTCGCGTTGGTTTTCGGCGAGCTGGCCAGCGAGTATCCCCTCTCCGGGGCTCTTTACCAGTACGGAAAGTACACCGTAGGGCCGACATACGGATGGTTCATCGGGTGGATCTACGGTTTCGCACTTCTCGCAACGGTCGCTTCAGTCGACTCCGGTGCGGTCGGATACGTCACATCGCTATCAAACGCATTGTTGGGGATGCACTGGGATCCCGCAAGTCACGTGACGATTTTTGGTATCGCCGGCGCAATCATCGTTCTCTCGGCGATCTTGAACTGGATCGGCACCAAGGTCATGGGTCGCGTAGCGCGCTTCGGCGTGTGCGTCGAGAGTATTGGCACTTTCGGCGTTTTCATCGCGCTGGCGATTTACGGATTCCACCAAGGCCTCGGTTTCGTCTTCTCCTCTGCGAACGTCGAGCATCTAAAGAGTAATCCGCTCGGCCTGAATTTCGGCGGTAACTGGTGGACGGGCGCCGCGCTTGTCGCAATTCTCGCTAACGTTTACATATTCTACGGGTTCGAGGCCGCCGGTGACATCTCGGAAGAGACCATCGAGGCCAGGCGCCAAGTTCCGAAGGCTATGCGCAACGCATTGCTCTATGGCGGCATCGCGTCGTTCGTCTTGGTCTTAGGCTTACTTTTAGCTACTCCGCAATCGGGAATCGGAGCGGTCGTTAGCGGTGGCGTCAACACGATTCTTGCGGCGCTGCCGAACTGGCTTCAGGATTTTTTCCTCGTCATCGTCATCGTCGCGTTCTTCAGTTGCGGCACCGCCGTTCAGGGCGCGGGGGCACGCGTCGCGTTTGCGCTCGCCCGCGACGGCACTCTGCCCTTTAGCTCCAAGATCCGAGCCATCTCGCCCCGACACCGCACGCCGGCCAATGCGATCCTCGTTGGAACGGTCGTTCCATTTCTCTTCTTGTTGCTCGTGCTGATAAATCCGAGTAAGCCCGTCCGCCTGTTATGGTTCGATTATCCAGCGCACGTTACCGCGCTCTACGCGCTCGTTTCGTTCGCGACGTCGGGTATCTACCTCGCGTTCTTTCTCACGGTCTTCGGCGCGCTACTCGCACGGATCCGGGGCTGGAAACCAAGTGGGCCTTTCGTACTCGGCCGATGGGGGATGCCGGTGACCGTCGGCGGCGCGCTCTATCTGTTGCTCATGCTGATCAACATCGTCTGGCCCAGCTCTCTATCGTCCGGCCGGGCGATTTTCAACTACGGCTGGGTGACGCTATTAGTCATGCTGCTCATCGTGGGAGCCGGCGCGATCTATAAGGCGATCGCACCGGACTCTCGCCAGAACCTACTTTGAGATCTGCCTTAGCTTGACTTCGTGCAGTGGATCGCTGTGTTCGTTGTCTTCCCCTGCGCGTCGGTTGCCGTGGAGGCATCGTTAGTTTCGGTATCGCTGACTTTTGTAATAACGTCGCCAAAGGTGCCTCCGTCGAGACCCTTGCCCGTCCAGGTAGCAGTGCTGCCTACCCAGCCCGGTGACGACTCGATGCCATAGCCGCCGCCCGTATCGGCGCTGACCGACACCCATTGCTTGATCGTGGGATCGTAGGTCGTGTAGGTCGTGGTGTTGATCGTGACGGTGCGATATCGATCGAACGGCGGCGCCGAATCCTGTGTTACCATCCACATTCCGTCCATGCCGACCGTCGTCGTGCTGGTGTCGGGTCTTGTTTTCCCGCGCAACATCTGCGTGCACGTCCAGGTACCGCTCAGGAACATCATCGATGAGAAATCGGGCTTCGTCATCGGAACCATCGTGGCAGCCGGCGCGGGCTGCGCCGTCGAAACGATGGGCGAGGCCGCGAGCCCAAGAACAAACGCGACGCCGCTCAGCGTCAATAAGACGGGATTTTTCATTAGCTTCTGTACCTTTCTTAATTCATAGGAAGTATGCAGCGTTCGGGAACGGACGACTGCTTCCTTGCTCGCCCGAATCCTTAGGGCGTCAGGTCGAAAACGCTTCCCTCGGAGGTTGAACCACCGGCTGCGGTTGTGCCGTACAACGAGCCATCCATAAAGAACAGACTCGCCTTGGGTTGCGCGCCGTCCGGCTTGCCGGTGAAATCGTGAAGCACGGTTTCGACTCCCGCCGCCGTGATCTTAAAGGCGGTACCTTTGTCGTGCGTCCCACCTTCATCGGTCGTGCCATAAAGGTTGCCGTTGACGCGAATGAGCCGTGCGACCGGATATGCGCCGTCGGCGTTCTTCGCGCAGCAGCTGAAGCTGTGAAGTACCTTCTCAGCGCCGGTGGATAGGCTCGCTTTAAAGACCGTGCCGTTACTCGCCTTGCCGCCGCCGAGAGTCGTGCCATACAGCTGCGTACCCAGCGCCGTCGGTCCGGCCGCGGGGTATGCGCCGTCCGAGGACGCCGGCGAATACTTGAAGCTGTGAATGATTTCTTTTGCGCGGTTCGCGCGCAGCTCAAAGAGCGTCCCGCATCCCGTCGTACAAAACGCTGTGTTCGTGCCGCCATATTGCGTCGTGCCGTAAAACGAGCCGTCGAGCGCGATCAGGGTGGAAACCGGTTGTGCCCCATCCTTTCCACCTTGAAATCGGTAGATGACGCTCTCGACGCCGCTGCTGCTTATTTTAAAGATGGTGCCGCACCCCGCAGAGCAGAGGCGCGTGGTCTTCCCGCCGTACTGCGTCGTGCCATAGATCGTGCGGTTGACTGAAACCAAGCCCGCAGCCGGGCCGGCGCCGTCAGTACCGCCGTTGAAACGGTAGAGCACGCGTTCCGATTTCCCGTCAGTGCTCATCGTAAAGACGGTGCCACAACCGCTCGAGCACGCGCTCGTGGTGCCGCCGGCGCTCGTCGTCCCGAGGAGCGCGCCGTTCATTTCGATCAGGCCTCCCGTGGGAGCCGCGCCATCACGTCCACCTCTGAAACGATACATAACGCGCTCTTCTCCCGATTCGCTCACCTGAAAAACGGTGCCGCACCCAGCGTAGCAGCGAGCGTTGGTCGTGCCGCCGGATTGCGTCGTGCCATAAAGATTGCTCCCGACAGCAACGAGATTGGCAGCCGGCCCTCGACCGTCGTCGAACTTCCCTTGCTGACCAAAGCTATAGATCGTCTTGTAGCCGCCGGCCACCACGAGGTTTGAGGCTTCGAATGGTAGCGGCCGCGGGTTATCGCGCGAACAGGCCGCGATCACGAAGCAGCACAACAGCGCAAACGACAATCTCGCCGCGCGACTGGCGCTAATTATCGGGCTCCGTGGAGCGCTGCGTGAAGAAGTAACTGGGCGGATACTTCGCTGGAATATGCTTAAACTTTGCCGGCGGTTTTGAGAAGTCGAAGCAGTCGAGGAGATCGTCGGCGCGGACGTCCGTCGTGTGCAACGAGGGCAAGCCGAAGATTTTCTCAGTAAATTTCAAGATACTGCCAAACTCATGCTGCACGTGCGAGATGTAATGGCTCTTCGCGTACGGCGATATGACGATCAAAGGTACCCGGAAACCCAGCTCGTACGAGTTATACAGCGGCGGCTTTACGTGATCGTACCAACCGCCCCAATCGTCCCAGGTCACGAAGATCGCGGTGTCGTTCCAATACTTGCTTTCTCCGATGGCGTTGACGACCGACGCTACCCACGACGGGCCGGAGCCGTTCGTCGCCATTGCATGGTCGGAGGCCAGCGCCGTAGGCGTTACCCAGACGACGTCCGCCAACTGCCCGTTCGCGATGTCGGTGAGAATCTGCGACGGCGGAGCCACGACGTCGGTCGCAAACTCGCGGCTCGTCCAAACGTGCAAAATCGCGTCGGGGCCGTTCCAGATTCCTGCGCCTAGCGCCCCTTGGTAGTACCTCCACGTCAGCGCTTTGCGGTCGAGCAGTTCCATGAGCGAAATGCGATTGAAACACGGATAGGCGTTCCGGTTCTCGTTGCCCGCCGGATCGATCAGCGTGACGAGCGACCCCGAGATCGAGTCGCAGCCGCCGGTTTCACCCGCATTGGGATGGAATGGATTTTCCGCCGCTCGAAACGAGGAGCCGTTGGCGACGGTTGACGTTCCACTGACGATGTATTGGTGGGCCGGAAAGCTTGGCCCTTGATTCGTCTGGAACATGCGGTCGCCAAAAGCATACTGCTTGGCCATCGAGAAATACGGCTCAACTTCGTCGTGCGGGACATAACCGTATGCGCGAAGTGCCGCCCGACTGCAGACCGTTGCGCCGATGCAGCTCGATTGTTCCTTGTCGAACCCGTTCAACTTTCCGTTCGCATACTCGGTCTCGAAACCCGTGTGTTTGTGGTCGAGATCGTATGGCGCGGTCAGACCGACGGCTCGAAGCGGCACTTTCCGGCCTGTTGAGTTCACACCGCTGCGCACCGTATCTGCGCCGGGTAATCCGTTGAAAAGATCGTCGGTCGAACGATTTTCTTGAAAGATGATCACGACATGCGTAATCTTAGCCGAGTGCGGCGCGGTCGCGGACGTATGCAGAAAAGGCAGCGTCCCCACGGATGCGCTTTGCGTGCAGCCGGCAAGCCCGAACAGCAGGGCAAGACGCGCCCGGCGTGAGCTCTCGACGGCCATGGGCTACGGCGCTATGCCGATCGCCACCGGCCCATCGAGCCCTTTTGAGATCGTACGCAACGGTTTCGACCCCGAAGAAGAATAGACTGAAACCGAACTCGGGCAGGTGTTTGCGACGTAGAGCAATCCCGTTTGACTTAGCGCCATCGTGGTCGGACATGCAATTCCCGTCGAAATCACTCGGACCAGCGAGAGCGTATCCTCCGAATAAACGGAGACCGTGTTGCTCTTATAGTTCAACACGTAGAGTTGCTTGCCAGGCGTAGAGATCAGACTCCGCGGCGTACGGATACCTTTCGTAATCGTGCGCGGATTCTTAAGGTTGCCCGGAGCGTAGACCGTCACCGAGTTGCCGAGGTGATTCGCAACGTAGATGTTCTGAGCCGAATCGATCGCAAGGGCGTCCGGTCGCGCGACCCCTTTGGAGATTGTATTCACGGGGGAGGCCTTGCCCGGAAGGTAGACCGTGACGCTATTGTTCGCCCAGTTTGCCACGTACAAATTGCCGGAACTGTTAAACGCCAGCGCTTCCGGAGAGCGTACGCCTTTGCGGATTGTTTGAAGCGCCGTACCCGATCCCCGTCCGTAGACGGTAATCGTGCTATTTCCATAGTTGGCGACATAGAGCTTTTCCGAAGTGCCGAACGCGAACGCGTAGGGACCGAGTATGCCCTGCGTAATCGTCCGCATCGGCTCCATGCTCTTGGGACCGTACACCGAAACGCTGCTCGTAAAGCTGCCGCTCGAACTGCCATAATTGCCGACATAAACAGCGCCGGTCTTCCCGATGTCCAGCGCGTTGGGATAGGCTATACCGTTGGTGATCGTCCGAAGCCTGGATGCACCGCCGGCCGAAAACACGGAAACCGTGCTGTTGTACCAGTTCGCGACATAAACGTTTCCCGCGGTCGAGGGAACGAATCGTTCGGCTCGCGCCACCGGTTCATTGAGATTGACTGCGCCCGATGGAATGGCTGCTTCACGCCCAGCAGAGCAAGCCGCGAGCGTCAAAGCAACGAATGCAACGAACAACGATCGCATCACTAAAGCGCAATTTCGGGTCGGCGCAGGGGAAGCCTCCTGCTCGAGATGCGCGACGAAGGCTACCAAGAGCGGGGAGCCTGCGCGAGCAAACGCCCGAGCGTCCGAACGAGCTCCGCGCGGTCCGCAAGCTGCGTCCACGGCGGCGTAATGGTCGGGATTTCGCTCTGCCGTTCTCCGGGATCCATCGTACTCACTAGACCGACCGGCGTGGCGGGGTAGCCGGCAACCGTTCGAAAGAGCAGGTCGGCCCAAAAGGCGTTCGCCCACCCGAACTCGGGGCGAGTAAATTGCTGCGGGTCGTTGGGATCGACCGATTCGTGCATCAGGCCATTCAGCGTGTCGCTTCGATCGAGCATATCGATGGCGCTGACGACGTCTTGACGTTGCGTGGCGGTCAGTGCAGCACCGATGATTCCGAGCGGCCAAACCCAGCCCCTGGGCGTATGCGGGCTTCCCAACCCGGTTGCAAAGCGGCCGGTGTAATAGTACGGGTCGTCGGCGCTGAGCGTAAAGCGACGGGTATCGAGATAGATTGGATCGTTACTCGCACACCAGCCATACCACGGTAAGGCAGTCAAGTTTGGAATGTTCGCGTCATCCATCATGTTGTCGTGCCCGTACCCGTCCGTTTCATAGACATACATCCAGCCGTATTTTGGGTTGAACGTTCTGCCGTATCGGCCGATGCCGGACTGCACTTCGGCGGCAAGCCCCGTCGCTCGTTGCGCCAAAGCGTCGTCCCGAAAGGCCTCGCTGGCAAATCGCGCCAAGAGCCTCATCGCGACAACAGCCATGGCATTTTGCGGCACGTTAAAACGATAGGTCACCGGATCGTCGGAAGGGCGGAACGCGCCCCAAATCATTCCGGTATTTGGATTGTACGAGTCGTGGGTCGGCACGGGTTCGGACCACGAGTAATGGCTACATCCGCGATGGCTTTGTTCGCATTCGAGCGTCGTGACGATGGACTGCATCGCATCGTGGAGCGCCGGCGTGAAGATCGAACGATCGCGCGTGTTCGCATAATAGACGAATGCGAGCAACACGGGCCACGCCAGCGAGTCGATCTCCCACTTCCGCTCCCACACGTGGTAATCGGCGCTGAACGCTTCCGCGTAGGGATCGGTCAGAATGTTTTTGGCGTCCCGCTGGATCACGCCCAAGAAGACCGCCCGCAGCGCCGGATATCGGCCCACAAAGCGAATGTAGGGGATCGTCTGGGCGGCCGAATCGCGCAGCCACATCGCCGGGATGTCGCCGGTCTGGACGTAGGTCGTCCCATCCGACTCCTTAAAGAAGTCCGCGAAAAGTTCGTGGAAGAGCACCTCGGTCTCGATCGGACGGCTTCCCGATTCGACCGGAACGTTCAGGGTCTGGGCGGCGACGGGCAGTGGAACGGTTACCGAGTAAGCCATGCACAGCATGGCAATCGTGCGCCGAAGCGCCCTCACGGAAGCATAGCGCCGCTCAGTTGCGAGCCGGCGTAACGCTGTAGCGACTTCGCAGAGACGGGAACGCATGTGCGCCGGTCTGTCGGATCGGCGCACAGCTGGACGTCTGCAAAGCTCGCTCCGGCGACGCGAGCGCCTTGCATTGTATCGCATTTCGTCGCTCGCTGTGCTCCATCGACGACGTACCAGCACAGCACGGTTCCTGCGAACTTCGTACCCCGTAGGTCGGCTTGGGAAAAGTCGACGCCGATGAGCGCGAGGCCGGAGAGATCGCGTTCGGCAGCGTCGAAGGCCGCGCCGCGCAGATCGGCTCCCTGAAAGTTCGCCGCAATGAGATTCGCTCCGCGAAAGGAAGCACGCTCAAGAATCGCACCGGCGAAATTCGACCCGACGTACACGGTGCCGGAAAAATCCTTGTCTGCGAGTTGCGACTCGGCGAAGTTGCACCCCATACAAAAATGGAGTACCGGCGAGACCACAGCGGCCAGCAGGATGCCGGGCAGCATCATTGCAGGAATGCCTCCGCCGTATGGAGCGCGCCCCTGCCGTTTCGCCAGAGAGCGTACTGGAGCGGCTGCTTTGAGTTCATGGAGGCGGCGCCCGTTTCACCGCGCGGATCGATCGCGATAACGCAGTACATATCCTCGTGGATCTTTGGAGCGTTCTTCGCCATGGCGCGCATGAGGTCGTCACAAGCCTCCTGGGGGTGCGCGCCCTGCGCCATGCGTTGCACGATGAACATTGACGTGCAGTAGTTGGCCATCACGTCGCCGTTGCCGGTCGCCGAAGCCGCACCGGCTTCGTCATCGGCGTAGTAGCCGCAACCGACCAGCGGCGAGTCCGCGACGCGGCCGGGAATCTTCCAAGCCAAACCGCTCGTCGAGCAGCCCGCAACGACGTGGCCCTTGCCGTCGATTCCGAGCATACCGACCGTATCGTGATGCTTACCGTCGATCCAGAACGTATCGCGGTTTGGCGCGTTCTTCCACTTCAGCCAAGCCTCGAGGCTTTTAGGCGTGAGCAGCTGCATCGGCTGAAAACCCATCTCGATCGCGAACTGCAGTGCGCCCTCCCCGGCCATCGTCGTATGGCGCGTCTTCTCCATAACCAGCCGCGCTACCGAGATGGGGTTTTTGATCTTGTGGAGGTTGCAGACCGCTCCAGCGCGGTGCGCGGTTCCGTCCATGATACCGGCATCGAGCTCGACCTCTCCTTGTGCGTTCGGCAACCCGCCGTAGCCGACGCTGTCGACATTGGGGTCGTCTTCGACGACGTTGATGCCTTTCTCAATCGCGTCGAGCAGCGAGCCGCCGCCCGCGAGGATCTCGGCGGCACGGGCATTTGCTTCGATACCCCACTCCCAGGTTGAAAGTAGGACGGGAGCGCCCGATTGCGCCAGAACGGGCGCAGTAGTTCCGGCCGCAAGTGCCGCGGTCGCGGCGCCGCTCGTCGCCAGAAACGTACGCCGATCCAACGGCTCCATCGCCGCTAGCGAGTACAGACGCTATCGAACGTTAATTCAGGGGCCGCGCCCGATAGGACCTCGTGCACGGTTACCTTGTTCGGCGTCACCTTGGCGTAGGTGACGGTATCCTGCATCGACATCGGACCCATCGACGACGTTCCCGTGTAGGTTTTCCCGTCGGTCGATGTCAGAAAAGCGTGCACGCCCATGTTGTCAGCACTGGTCTGCCAATATGAATTCGTGCGGTCACTGTAGCCGAAATAAAAATCCCCGGAATATGTCGCAGTCGACACGCGATTGTGAACGACGTTGCCCGGAACGACGTCGAACGTAGCGCTACCCTGGTCGGTGTGGGCGGCTCGATCGCCCATTGCGGGCACGTTGGTCGAGCAGTTCCACGGGCCGCCCAGTAGGTAGCTGAAGGGGGCCATGTTGCCGGAAAGATCGGCCCCGGCGGCGCGCGCCGAACTCGCATTTGTTATAAATCCCGCCAACGCGAGCGTAGCGATTACAGCAAACGGTATGCGCATCTTGGACTCCTCAAGAAAAAGCATGTACGCTGCCGACCGTTTCCTTAGATGGAGCGGGGTATCCTAGCGACCGCACGGCCACTCGTAAGACCATGGCGGCTCGCCGGGCTCGGGCCCCTAGAGCTTGACCTGCAGCGAGAAATACACGTTCAGCGCGAGCGGGTAGTTGAACGAGTTCGAGTCGCCATACGCGGGTGCAAACGACTGCGCGAAGTACGGGTTTTCCGGAACTCCATTGGCGGCGACGTCGTTCGGACTCGATCCGTTGTAGAAGTGCCCGCCATTATAAAAGATATTTGACGTGTAGCCGCAGATCACGCCGTTCGGCGGATAGGCTCGCGTCCACGGCTCGCTCGATCCGCCAAAGCAGCGATTGAGCAAGTTGGTTACGATGATGCGCCCCGAGAGCCGGGGCGTAAAGTCGTACGCCATCTGCGCCCCGAGATTGAACTGCCACGGCATCCGAAACTCACCAAACGTATCGAACGTTCCCGTCTGCGGGTTCGGTATGTACAGGTTACCGGGCGTGGTCCCGTCGCTCGTCAAAGCGAATGAGCAGGACGTGTAATCGGCGCTGAGCGGATTGCCCGTCGTGATTCCGACGCTCCTCTCGTTTGCCGTACAGGCGCGCGGATCGAGGCCTTGCACGTCCGCCGGAGTACCGTAGGTGGTTCCCTCCAAAAGCGACATGGCCGGGGAGATCGCGAACTTCCCGCTGCGATAATTCAGTACGACCGCGAACGTGTTCGGAGCGATGTACGGGAAATCGAGGCCCGGCGCGTACCAAGCGTGCGGCGCCAGCGTCGGCTGCGGAAACATCGCGTAGTAGGGATTGAAAATCGACGTCGCCCCGCAGCTCGGATCGGGCTTGCCCTTTCCGTTGTTCTTGTAGCACGGCGCACCGCCGCCGGCCTTCGTCAGCGCGTTAAACTCCTCAATGTCTTGGTTGTACTGATCGACTGGCCCGACCGTACTATTGGGATAGTCGTTCCACATCTCGGCCGCATTCGTATAGGTGTACGAAAAGACGCCGGAGAGGCCGTTCTTATTGAAGTCGCCTTTGGTTATTTCCAGTTCGATGCCGTCGACGCGCTCGGTGCCGGCGTTGAACGAAGGCGACACGCCCAAGCTGGGAAGATTCACGGATTCGTAGAGCTGGTTCGTCGCCCAGCGATAGTACGGCGTCAGCTTCATCGCCACGTCGGTTCCTTTGAAGTGATGCTCGAACGAAAAGTCGTAGTTGTTCGAATATTGCGGCTGGGCATCGTGCAACGGCGAGCTGTAACCGAATGGTATGAACCCGAGCAGCGTTGCCGCCAGATTGGGTTGCAAGGTATTATATTGAATTTCGTAGTTCTGGGGTTGCTGTGCGTAGCGGCCTGCGGAGGCCCGCAGCACCGTATCGGCATTCACCGTGTAGGTTGCCGACAAGCGCGGCTCCACGTAGGATTGCACGTACGTCGACGGGTAGACGTTCGTAAGCAGAATGCCGTCGGTCCCGTTGGGGTGAACGGTCTGCACGGGCGTTCCGGTCGATCGGTCGATCGGGCACTTGAACGCGACGTATGGAGCGAAAAAGAAAATGCTCTGCGGCGGCTGTGGGACGAAGATCGGCTGCCGGGTGACCGGGTTGACGCAAAACTCGCGCTGCGCCGCTGCGAACCAAAAGTTCGTCGCCGGGTTATTCGTATTCGCGAGATCGTAGGCGTCATTTTCAAAGCGGACGCTTGCGTTGACGTTCCAAGCGTCGCCGGGGCGCCACTGATCGGCGATCGAGGCGTTCGTGAGCTTTGGAATCACGGCATTGATGTCGGCGGTGTTGCCGAGATAGGTTAGGAGCATAGATGCGCCCGCAACGCATGCCGGAGCGCTCGCCGAAAGTTCGCCGTCCGCACATGGGTCTTGACTGCCGAAGCCTCCGTATGGGGTTGCGAATTGACCTTGACTCACGTACTTGTTGCAGGGCGCCGGGTCGCCGACGGGATAGCGCGGACTCGTGTAGGTTGCGTAGCAGGAGGACCCATTGGTGAAGTTACTGACCTGCTGCGATGGAGTGTTGTCGTAGTTGTGGTTGTAGTAGCGCAGCGTATTCGACGTGATGTATGAAAGCATGCCTTCCAACAGGTGCTGGCTCGATATTTGGTCGGCGAACTGAAGCTCGAGTCCGCCGGTGTGCGAGTCAACCTCATACTGATAGTTCGTCACACCGAGCGAGACGTTGTTTCCCCAGCCATTTGCGGTGGCTCGGTTCGTGTTGGAGTAGAACGTATAGCCGAAGAGTCGCATATACGCGCTCGATCCAAAATTCTTTTGATACTGCAACTTGCCGATGCTGGCGGTGTCCCAACGCCCGTCGCGATAATTGTTGGGAATCTGAACCTGCGCGTCCGCTGGACAGGAACCGGGCACGTGTGGCTTACCGGTCAGATTCGCGCACCGTCCTTGCGGCGAACCCGGATACATGTACGCGACCGGCGGCGTGGATGCGGACGAAAGCCATCGCGTGTTCCCCGGATAGGTGTACGAGTCGGGCCACTGATTGGTATATCCCGCATTCACGAGGCCAAGGCCCAAGGCACCGGCATCGTCCGCGCTCGAATAATCTTGCGTAAAGGTTGCCGACGACATGTACAGGATCTGCACGTCGTCCCGGCCCGCGTCGTGCCGGTGAGGAATGCCGATATGGAAATTTCCGACGACGTCGCGGCTGTCGACGTTGGACGGCTGCCCGTAGTTCGAAGGATACGATCCAAAACAGCCGGGGTCGTTGGTCAATTTAGGGGCGGTCGGATTAGGGGCGATCGGATTGGAATAGGTTCCGTTGTTCCGGCACGTCGGATAGACCGCCGGGTAGAATGCCGGAAGCAGCGTCGTGATGTGAGCCGGCCAGTATCCGTATGGGATTGTGTCGCTTAACGTGGCACCGTTGAATTGGTCAAAGTACCGAAAATCTTGATTCGTTCCGCTGATGCCGACGTAGTAGGAGAACATCCGGTCGGGCGTCGAGCCGCCGGCCTCGACGCGCGCGTCGTGATAGAACGTCGGCGTGCCGCCGGCGAGGGCGCCGACTGCGTAGCCCGGATAGGTTCCGGTCTTGATCACCTGATTGATGAAACCGGCGAGACCGGTCGCATTGGCGTCGGCTTCGCCGCCGCCGGTATAAATTTGCAGTTCCTGTTGGCCTAGGGTCGTCTCCGAGTTTCCGGGATAGTTATCGAAGGACCGATTGATCGGCACGCCGTCGTATTCGTACCCGATCTGGTCGTAGTAGCCGCCCCGGATATACACGGTTTGATTGACCCCGACCTGATTGGGCGGAACGTACGCTCCCGGCATCGCGGCGATCGCCGAGTATGCGTTGTTCAGGCCGCCCCCGCCGCCCAACGTCGCGGCGGCGGCCGCCAAGCCGGGATTTACGGAATAGACGTCGGTTCCGGTACCCGGTCGCACGGGACTGAGCGAGGAGCGCGAAATGACGCGGGCAATCTCTTTGAGACTCTTTTGCAGCGCGATGGGGATCGACTGGCTCTGGTCGGCGAAGACCGAAATGCCGGTAATCGAGACGGACGCATATCCGGCATGTTGGACCGAGATCGTGTACGTCTCGGGCGCGAGCGAAAGAAACGTGAAGCGGCCCGACGCGTCGGTCGTTACGCGCGCGACCTGAGATGGACTGGCCGCGATGACGTCGGCGCCGGCAATCGGCACTTTCGTCGCCACGTTGACGACCGTTCCGGTGATCGTGCCGGTCGTCCCGGCGCCGGCGAGCCGGCTGCAGCAAAGCAACGAGGCCGCTGCGAGCAACGCGGACCTCATCCCACAGATCAACCCGCTCCTCATGCACCCTCCCAGCACGCAGTGCGTACGGAAGGCTTGTACCGGCGCGGAGCGGTATGCTCCTTTCTAACGCACTTCTCCAGGAGCATATCATCAATGAAGAACTCTCCCATACGCGGAGCCATCGGCGTCACGGTTGCCTTACTGGCCTGGACGGCCTGCAGCAGCGGCAGCAACGGCGTGCCGAGCGCCGCACAAGGTTTGCAGGCGCCACTGCTTCGCGTTAGCGACGATGCCAAGGCGCTCCAGCTGAGCGGTCAATATACGGGAACGTCTAAGGACATCACCTACGGAACCGGCAAGAGCGCGGCTTCGTATACGCAGTATAAGAACGCGATCGGCGGCGTGCTGGGAATTAAATACAAGAGTGCTACGGTCGCGCTCTCGGTCGCGGCCGTGGCAAAGGGGACCAGCATTGACGGAACCTCCGTCGCGACCACAGGAGGTCTCTACTGCACCTATTCAACCAGCGCAACGTACGACACGAAAACCTCTACGCTGCGCGGTTCGTACAAGGCGGTTCAAGGATGCTCCGGAGGCCGCGGCACGTTCACGCTCAAGCACGAGTGCTACTACAAAGGCACCCGCACCGAGGATATCCGTCCGCAGGTCGGCGGCAAACCGTGCTAAACGCAAAGGGCGTCGGCGACGGCTTGGTCTTCGCTCAGGCCGGCACCCTCGCCGAACAACCGCGTAAGTTCCGGCTCATCGAATTGGCGGCGCAACGCGTCATGGAGCGCTGGAATGACCGTCGTATCCGGAGGCATCAGCTCGAAACCGTCCTCGCGAAGCCGCGCTTGCGCGTAGCCGAGCAGGCGCGCTGACCTGCGCGCATCGCGCGTGCATCCGATGACGGCCATGTACGATATCGCGAGTGCAAGGCCAAGTCCGTATTCCGCCTTAGCCGCGGCGGAGAGACCCCTGCGCGCAAACGGTTCGGCTCGGCCAGGGTCGCCGATCGCCAAATAGCAACTCGCGATGTCGACGGCGTTGAACATCGCCGCGCTGTCCCCACTATCGAGTCGCATCGCTTCCAAGAGCAACTCGAGTGCCGCAGGATAGTTCTGGGCCTCCTCTTCTTCCCACTTGCCCCACCAGGTCAGGGCGCGCGAGATATCGTCGTCACGCCCAAGTGACCGGAAGAGTGCAACGCTTTCACCAAACGCGGCTCGCACGCGATCTTTGCCGTCGATTGAAAAGCAGAGCGCGCAGCGTCGCAAAACGTCGGCCAAGAGACGGCGGTCGTCGCTTTCGCGCGCGAGCAACAGGGCTTCTTCGGCTGCAGCCTTTGCTTCGCGACTCGATTGTGGCGCGTACCTCGACGCAGCCTGCGAGAGTGCGCGCGCCAGGCCTCGCCGGTTGCCAGTTCGCCGATAGAGCGAAACCGCATTGCCGGCCTGCTCGAGGCATTTCTTCTCGTGCCCGGTGGCGCTGTAGAACATCGATAATCCATAGCGAAGCCGGGCCGCAACTCCATCCTCGAGTACGATGCCCGATTCCAGCGCACGTTTGCACCAGTCGAGCCCTTCAGTAAGCAACGCAAGGCGCAGGAAGACGATCGACACGTCGGCGACCAGCTGGACACCCACCTCGACATCGTTGGCGTCGCCGAGACTCCAGCCAAGCGCGGCGCGAATATTGAAAAGATCCCGTTCCGTTTGCGCGAGCCAATCGGGGGCCGGGCCGCGATCCCATTGCTCGTACCACGACGCCGCAACCAACGCGAAGGCACGGGCATGGGCCTGCTGCGCCTGCGCCAGCTCGCCGGCATCGCTCAACTTATCCCAGCCGTACTCGCGAATCGGCTCTAACAAACGGTACCGCTGCGTCGTGTCGTCAGCGTCCGAGACGACCAGCGATTTATCGACGAGCGACGTGAGTATCTCGAAAGCGTGCCAGTGATCGCCATCGCCGCACACGCGAGTTGCGACGTCGAGAGTGAACCCGCGCCGAAAGACAGAGGCTCGGCGAAGAACGCGCCGCTCGTCCTCCGCGAGCAGGTCGTAGCTCCAATCGATGAGCGCGCGCATGGTCTGTTGACGTGGACGACGGTCGCGCCCGCCTGCGAGCAACCGCAGCTCGAGATGCGAGGCCAGACTTTCGACCGGCATCGTGCGCAGGCGCGCCGCGGCGAGCTCGATCGCCAAGGCGATACCGTCTAAGCGGTTGCAAATTTCCTCCACGATCGAGCGCTTCGCGTCAAGTTGGAACGCCGGGTCCGCCGAGCGCGCACGATCGCTAAAGAGCTGCGCGGCCGATGCGTGATCGAGCGACGACAGGCGGTAGACGCGCTCGCCGGAGATATCGAGCGGCGAACGGCTCGTCGCCAGAACCGTCACCTGCGCGCAACCTGCGATAATTCTCGCAACGATGGCGGCGACTTCGAAGACGAGATGCTCGCTATTGTCCAGGACGAGCAAGAGATCGCGCTTCGCGAGATACGCAATGAGATCGTCGATCGCGTTCGGATTTGAGGAACGCTCGCCACCGAGCGCCGAAAGCATCGTATCGGCGATGAGCGACGCATCCCCCACGAAGGACAAGTCGATAACCCACGCGCCGTCGCGTTGGTCGTTGAGGCGTCCTGCGGCCACCTCGAGCGCGAGCCGCGTCTTTCCGATGCCCCCGGCTCCGACGATGGTTACCAGTGGTCCGTCGTCGAGCAGCGCTTCGACGCGCGCCAGATCTTCGTGGCGACCGACGAAGCTGGTGTTCTGATGCGGAAGGTTGTTCGGAGCTGTTTCGAGGGCGCGCAAGGCTTTGAATTCCGTGCGAAGCTCCGGCCCAAGCGGCTGATAGACGCGCTCGAGTTCTTTAAGATCCTTCAGCGGAAGGTCACCGAGATGGCGTAGCGCTATGCCCTCGGGAAGTTTCGGCAGCGCGAGATCGGCGGCGAAGCCGGAGAGCAAGATTTGACCACCGTGCGCGGCCGAGAGCAGGCGCGCGGTGCGGTTGACCGGGACTCCGAAATAATCACCCGAGCGTTCGTCCGTTTCCCCCGCGTGGATCGCCATGCGAACGGAAAGGCCGTCGATCGCCTTGAAATTCTCGCGTCCGAGCCGGCGCTGCGCTCCAATAGCCGCTTCGAGTGCGTCGCCTACCGTCGAAAAAGAGGCGCAAAAAGCATCCCCGATCGTTTTAAAAACATGTCCGCCGTGCGTTTCTATTTCAGAACGCACGATTGCGTCGTGCTGCCGCAACGCGTCGCGCATCGCTTCGCCGTACCGTTCCCAGCGGCGCGTGCTTCCCTCCACATCCGAAAACAAGAACGCGACGGTGCCCGTCGGCAGGTTCATCGCACCAGCTTCGATCCCGCGATCTTTCCACCCGGCGCGATCCAAACGTCCCACTCGTGTTCGATACCATTCACAAATGTGAGGGCGTAGCGATAGACTGCCGCGCCGTCGTCTTGGCGCTTGCCGACAAATGTGAAGGAGCGAAGTTTGCCGAGCAACGCGACGCCTTGCCGCACTTGTTCGAGCAGCGCCGGCGTCAACGCATCGCCGAACTGCGGCGTTAACTTGCTGCGGTCGACGTTACCCAAGGTGATTTGATTCCAAAACCCCTGTGCGAGCTCATCGATTGCGGCGTCATCGCCGGGAGCTGCGGTGGGTTCGGCCGCCGGCGCCGAGCCGATGCCGTACGAGCCAGCAATCTGTTGCGCCATGCTTTCGGGGAGCCCGGCGGCTCGGGCTTCATTCGTGAACACGACGACGGCCAGATCGTCGTCCGGAAAGATCGCGTTGTAACAATAGCCTCCGCCGATTCCCACAAGTCCGTTGTGCCACATTTGACGATGGCCCGCGAGGCGAGAGAGCACCCAACCGTTCGCATATCGCGTGGAGGCGTCGTCGGTTGAAACTCCGTCTAGCCAAACGGTATCGAGATAGGCTGCGGGAAGCAGCGCCCCTCGAAGCAGCGCACTATCCCAAAGCGCAAAATCGTGGGCCGATGAGACCGCGCCCCCCGCACCGCTGTAAAGGTCGAGACTCAGGCTACCCTTTTCGGGTTTGCCGTTTTCGTAACCGATCGCGATCCCTCCGGAACGCTGCGCAGCGTAGCCAAAGCCGCTCGCCATCATGTGCAGCGGAGTGAAAATGCGCGCCTGCAAGAACGCTCCGTACGGCATTCCACTGGCCTTCTCGACAACGGCCGCTAGCACGGCGTAATTGGCGTTGCTATATTCCCAACGCGCTCCGGGCGCAAAATCGGGCTTGTCGGTCGAAAGGATCGCCACAATCCGTTTGAGGTCGATCGGGCCTTGGAGCGGCCAGTCGTGCTCCGTCATCATCGGGTAATTGTGAAGCCCGCTGGTCTGATCGAGCAACATGCGAAGCGTGATCTGCGGTGCATTCGGCAGCGACGGAACGTATTTCGACAGTGCGTCGTCGCGGGAGAGCTTGCCCTCTTCTACGAGCAGCGCGATCGCCGCGGCCGTCAGCTGTTTCGTCAAGGAGCCGATTGCAAAACGTGTATTCGCGGTGACTGCGTGATGCGCCGCGACGTCCGCAAGCCCGAAGCCGCCTTCGTAAACGATTTGACGCTGAAAGACCACCGCTATGGCTATCCCCGGCGCGAGTCTCGTAGCTACGTCCTTCTCTCCGAGAGCTTTGAAGAACCCCGGGCCCGGCGAAGCCGCGGCCTCGAGCGAGCTCGGCACCAGAGTTAACGAGAAGAGTGTAGCGAGCGCAAGCAGAACGCGCATGGCGTGACAACCTTCACGATGCCATTCGCTGCGTTCCTCCCCACAATCACTGGCCGACCGCCGCTCTTCGTTCGCCTCTGCCAGGCCGTGTAAAGAACAGTCTCATCACGAATGCGCCGAGGATCGCCCCGACACACGGACCTATGGCATAAATCCAGACGAGATCGTACGCTCCCCCGGCCAGTTGCGGTCGCAACGAGCGCGCTATGACGCGGCCGTGACGTTCTGTTCCCGCGGCGTAAAGAGGGCGATCACTGCATCGTTGAACTGCGGAATGTCCGCCGGTTTGCGGCTGGTCACGAGAAGATCGTCGGCGACCACGGGCTGATTCACCCAATCGCCACCGGCGTTGACGATGTCGGTGCGCAACGATGGCCACGACGTAAGCTTGCGGCCACGCACGTAGTCGGTTTCTACCAAGATCCACGGGGCGTGGCAAATCGCGGCGATAGGTTTGTGCGCGATTTGCATCGCGTGGACGAAGAGCACGGCCTTATTGACGACGCGGAGCGAGTCGGCATTCTGGACGCCGCCGGGCAGCAGCAGTGCGTCGAAGTCGAGCGGCTTGGCGTCGCCGATGGCAACGTCTACCTTGAACTCGTCGCCTTTTTCGTCCCCGTTCCAGCCGTGGACAACAGCTGTCTGCGGCGAAATGATTGCGGTCGTAGCGCCGGCGGCATGGAGTGCCTCGCGCGGACGGGCCAGCTCGACCTGTTCGAAGCCATCATCGACCAAAATCGCAACGCGAACGCCATGGAGCGGGTGAGGATGGGTCATACCTCACGTAATGCCCAGGCTCCGGGCGGCAGAAACATGCCGCCTGAAGTTCGAATGGGTACCCGGACGCAGTACCGGGGGGATTAGACGCGCGTTTTAGCTGTGTCGGCGTTTGTGATCGAGCACGCTCACCTGAGCGATCGGTTTTGAGAGCGCGGCGACCAATTCGGCGCGGCTCTTGACGTTGAAGGTTTGGAAGAGCTGTGAGAGCTGATTGCGCACGGTGTTCGGGCTGCGTCCCAGCACGCTGGCGATTTCGGAGTTGCGCCGGCCCGCGCGCACGAGCTCGAGGACCTGCCGCTTCGCCGGCGGGACCCGATCGAGGCGCAGTACCGACGTGCTCGTCGCTTCGGAGACGCGGCGCGCGATCCAGCTATGCGGCCACGGGTCGATCTTACGAGCCGCGCGCTGTACCCAGCGCCGGTCGTGCGTCGCTTCGTAGAGCGCTAAGCCGCAGAGCGCGGCGCGCCATCCATAGTTGAAGTCCTCGAAAATCGACCACGCTTCCGAAAGCGCGGCCTTCCCCTCGTCAACGTCGCCGAGTCTCAGCCACGCGACGCCCTGTGAATAGGCTTCAAACGCTTTGACGCGCGGGTCGGTTCCGTAGGCGAGGATTGGGATGACCGACGTCTTTAACGTGCGGAAGCGCGCGAGATACTGTTCTGCGACCGCCGGATCGTCGTGCGCGAAAAGCTCCGCAAGCACGAGGAGCGCCGAACGTTCCTCGCCGGAAACTTCACTCCATGAGACCCGCTGCGCGATCTCGTGCGCTTCCTGGAGCTGCTCGCTCGCAAAAGCCGTCTCACCCGTGTTCTTTGCCAGAAGCGCCCTGTCGAGGACGCAGAGGACGCCCCAATGCTCGGATGGCGCGAGCCGCGCGGCTCTCTTAAAGCCGGCAAACGCCGCCAGCTCGTTTCCGTCGAGCTCGTTGATCGACGCGAGCAGGCGCGTGATGTGAAAACGCTCGAGTCGCAGACCCGACGTCCAAGGCAGCACCTCGAAGACGCCTCGCACCCGATCGACGACCTCACTAAGCGGAAGTTCGCGGCAGAGGACTGCGAGGTTGAAAAGGGCGTTGGCTTTATAGTATTGATCGGGCAGCTCGGTGGCTTCGAGTTCGTCAAGCGCGTTTTGCAATTCGTCGACCTGGCGCAGAATCTCGCCCCGGCGTACCGCTATCCACGAGAGCAGGATCCGGGCCCGGGCGCGGTTGTTGGGCTCCGGCGAGAGCGACTGAGCTCTCGCGATCTCTTCAGCCTCGGGATTTTCCTGTCTCATCCACGCGATCAGGGCCTTGTAGTAGAGCGCCTCGTCGCGCCATGGGTTGCCCGGCGCGAGGTCCCGGAGGGCGCGCTCGATGAGCCTCCGGCCGGCAACGTAATCTCTCGTCAGGCCTAACGCGGCCCCGAGAAGCACGTCGCGAGCGATGCGCGTCTCGGCCGACGTCTTCGAAACATCCGAAAGCAAACCGATAATATCGACGTACCGTCGCTCGCGTAGCGCGAGACGTGCCTCCGAAAGGACGACGTCGATACCGTCGCCGGACGCGATGAGCTCTCTGCACCGCTCAAAATCCGCAGCCGCGAAGGCTCTCTCGAATTCTTCGCTGTCGAAGCCTGGGCGGGTCAGCGTAGCGCTTGTCAACATGGTCCCCATAACCTAATTAGAAGCATAGTGAAATTCGTATATTCGGCGCGCACGATGAGCGGTACTAACGTACCACAGGCTCATTGCCCATCCTCCCCTATCCTTAGGTATCGGCTTCCCTTAGGTATTGGCTTCCCTGGCCGCTCGCGCTCAGGGCGCCGCCCGCGGGGATCGAGGCGAGGCACCCGGCTACTGCGCACTGGCGACGGGGCCGCCGATAACCTCGAGATGACGCATCCGGTGCCCACTAGCGACCGGGCCGCCGATAACCTCGAGATGACGCATCCGGTGCCCACTAGCGACCGGGCCACCGATAACCTCGAGATGACGCATCCGCTGCCCACTAGCGACCGGGCCACCGATAACCTCGAGATGACGCATCCGCTGCCCACTAGCGACCGGGCCGCCGATAACCTCGAGATGACGCATCCGCTGCCCATTGCCGACCGGGCCGCCAACCACGTCGAGGCTATGTATCACACTTGGGTTCGTACCGGGAAGCACAGAGCCGCCGGAGATGCCGCCGCCCGCGCAACCGCCCAGAAATGCGGCCGCCAGCATGACGGAAATTACGCCGATGATCTTGCGCATTATTTGATTTGCCTTTCAGCCCAGGGGGCCCCAGGAAGCAGTATTGGTAGTACGAATATACTAGTACCAAAAAGACTCCAAGGATAGCTCCGCTTGGCAAACTTTCCATCTATTTAGCATACCTAGCGGGCCTAGGGGGAGCCTTGAGGCCGCGGCAAGAGGCGAGGATCGCTTTGAAAACGCCTTGCCTCTCTGCCCGTGATCGAACGAACGGTTAGCCGTTCGTCGCTTTAATTTAAGGGAAGGACAGCGCTTGGTTGAGGAGGTTCTTCAAGCGCCAAAACCGGTTGTCGCGCGCCGCAACGCAGCGCAATCAAGCCGGTCTTCTAAAGGAGACGAGAGCTACTGCTCGTCGGGGATGTGGTGATCGGCCGGCTCGTGCAGGAAGTAATCCTTACCAAGCACCGTCGGGATTACTTGGAACGGGCGCGGCGGTTTCTTGAAGTTGAAGCAATCTTTCTCGGGCGAGGTCGCACGCGTGTCGCTGGCCGAGAGCCGCCCCAAGCCGAACGTATCCTCGATAAACTTCAGAATGCTGCCGTGCTCGTAGGGGACGTGCGAAACGTGACCTTTGCGCGCATAGGCCGACACGATCAGCATCGGAATGCGCATCCCTAAGCCGTCGTTGTCCACGTAGGCGGGAGGCTCGGGATCGTACCAGCCGCCGTAGTCATCCCAAAAAATGAAGATCGCCGTGTTATCCCAATACTTCGACCGGCCAACGGTATTGACGACCGACGCAACCCATTGAGGGCCGGTCTTCGAACCCGAGCCGGCGTGGTCGGAGTTCGCCCACGTCGGCGTCACCCAGCTTATCTGGCGCAGCTTTCCCTTTGCCACGTCAGTGAGGAAGCTGCTCGGCGGGCTCTTGATGTCTTCGCTCCAATCGGAGCCGTAGTAGACGTAGTTGTTGGCCTGATAAGCGCTCCAGATCCCGGGATAGCCGCCGCTGTATGAAGCCGCATAGTAAGCCCACGAGACGGGCGGCGACGCATTATCCGCTTCTTCGCCGAGCGTCGTGTCGCTATAACACGGTCGCCGGTAGTCGTCGGGAACTTTTCGGTCCGGACCGACGATCGCGATGGTCTCGCCGGAACCGCCGGTACAGCCCCACGCTCCATACGGAAAGTTCACCGACGATTGGGCCTGCGCTGCGATGATGTATTGATGCGAGATAAAACTGCTCGCGTCGAAGTTCGACGCATACATCTGATCGGCAAGCACGTATTGCTTACCCATGGCAAAATAGGGCTTCGTCTCAGCATTCGGCACGTAACTATACGGCGGGTTCTTGTTCGGGCAGCTGCTGCGGCGACATCCCCAGGACTCCTTGTCAAACCCATTCATCTGACAGTCGGTGCCGGGAATGCTGCCCGTTCCGTTGCATGCCGCCTCGAAACCCCACGAATCGTGCTGGATGTCCCAACGGGCCGCAAGCCCGACCGGTTGGAGCGTAATCTTTTGGTTGGACGTGTTATAGCCGTAGGTTGCCGTCGTGGCGCCGGGAAAGCCGTAAAACAAATCGTTAAACGAGCGATTCTCTTGAACGATGATGACGACGTGCTGAATCTTACCAGTTTGCGCGTGGCGACGCAGCGGCTCCAGCGGCCCCTGCGATCCCACGGGCAGCGCACCGTGAGCGTTGCACGCCGACACTACCAGCGCTACAGCCGCGATCGTCAGCGTTCGGATCGTGGACAACTTATTCCGCGTCGGGCACCCGATGATCGGCAGGCTCGTGCAAGAAGTATTTCTTGCCGAGAACCGTCGGGATTACTTGGAACGGACGCGGCGGTTTGTTGAAGTCGAAGCAATCTTTCTCGGGCGACGTCGCGCGCGTGTCGCTAGCCGAGAGTCGCCCCAAGCCGAACGTATCCTCGACGAACTTCAGAATACTGCCGTGCTCGTAGTGAACGTGCGAGACGAAACCCTTCCTCGCATAGGGTGAGACGATCAGCATGGGGATCCTCAAGCCGAGCCCGTCGTAATCGACGAGCGTGGGCGGCTCGGGATCGTACCAGCCTCCATAGTCGTCCCAAAAAATGAAGATCGCCGTGTTGTCCCAATACTTCGATTGCCCGATCGCATTGACGAGCGACGCGACCCATTGCGGCCCGGTGTTCGAGCCGCAACCCGCGTGGTCGGAGTTGGCGCACGTGGGCGTGACCCAGCTTATCTGGCGCAGCTTTCCGTTCGAGACGTCGGTGAGGAAGTTGCTGGGCGGGCTTATGACGTCTTTGCTCCAATCGGAACCGTAGTAGACATATTGGTTCGCCTGATAGGCGCTCCATATACCGGGATATCCGGAGTAAGAAACCGCATAATAGGCCCACGAGACAGGCGGAGACGCTTTGTCGGCCTCTTCGCCGAGCGTGGTGTCACCGTAACAGGCTTGCTGGTAGCCGTACGGAATCTGCCGGTCCGGGCCGACCATTGCGATGTTATCGCCCGAACCGCCCGGACAGCCCCACGCTCCATACGGAAAATCCACCGAGGATTGGGCCTGCGCTGCGATGATGTATTGATGCGAGATAAAACTGCTTGCATCGAAGTTGGAGGCGTACATTTGATCGGCCAGGACGTACTGCTCTCCGATCTCAAAGTACGGTTTCGTCTCGTCGTGCGGCACGTAGCCGTACTGCGGATTTTTATATGGACAGGGTGGGTAGCCGTTGTGGCCGCAGCCTGCCCATTCTTGGTTGAAGCCGTTCATCTGACAATCAGTACCAGGGTAACTGCCGGTGCCGTTGCAGGCCTCGAAAAACGAGTTCGAGCTATGGTCGAGGTCCCAGGTCGTCTCAAGCCCTATCGGCTTGAGCGTAATCTTATCGCCATTCGTATCGTAGCCATACCGCGCCGTTTTCGCGCCACGAAAACCATAGAACAGGTCGTTAAAAGAACGATTCTCTTGAACGATGATGACGACGTGCTGAATCTTACCGCTCTGCGTGTGGCGACGCAGCGGCTCCAGCGGCCCCTGCGATCTCACGGGCAGCGCGCCGTTACCGTTGCACCCTGATACGACCAGCGCGAAAACCGCGATCGTTAGCGTTCGGATCATGGACAACTCACTGCGCGTCGGGCACCCGATGATCGGCGGCCTGGTGCAAGAAGTACTCCTCGCCAAGAACCGTCGGGATCACTTGGAACGGACGCGGCGGCTTCTTGAAGTTGAAGCAATCTTCCTCGGGCGACGTCGCGCGCGCGTCGCTGGCCGAGAGCCGCCCCAAGCCAAACGTGTCCTCGACGAACTTCAGGATGCTGCCGTGCTCGTAGTGGACGTGTGAAATATGTCCTGTCCTCGCGTAGGCCGAGACGACCAGCATCGGGATTCGCATGCCCAACCCGTCGTAGTCGACGTACGCGGGCGGGTCAGGGTCGTACCAACCGCCGTAGTCGTCCCAAAAGATGAAGATCGCGGTGTTATTCCAGTACTGCGATTGCCCGACGGCATTGACGAGCGACGCGACCCATTGCGGCCCGGTATTCGAGCCGCAGCCGGCGTGGTCGGAGTTGGCGCACGTGGGCGTGACCCAGGTGATCTGGCGCAGCTTTCCGCTTGCAACGTCGCTGATAAAGTTGCTGGGCGGGCTTATGACGTCTTTGCTCCAATCGGAGCCGTAGTAGACATATTGGTTCGCCTGATAGGCGCTCCAGATCCAGGGATATCCGCCGTATGAAACGGCATAATAGGCCCACGAGACGGGCGGCGACGCATTATCCGCTTCTTGGCCGATCGTCGTGTCTTTATAACACGGCCGCTCGGAGCCGTCAGGAACTTGGCGATCCGGACCGACGATCGCGATGGTCTCGCTGGGACCGCCGGGACAGCCCCACGCTCCTCCCGGATAGTTCACCGACGCCTCGGCCTGCGCTGCGATGATGTACTGATGTGAGATATAACTGCTGGCATCGAAGTTCGATGCGTACATTTGATCGGCCAGCACGTACTGTTTGGCCATCGCAAAGTACGGCTTCGTCTCGTCATGCGGCACGTAACTATACGGTGGGTTTTTGTTGGGGCAGGGCGGTTGGCTGCTGCCGTGGCCGCATCCCCAGTACTCGTTGTCAAAGCCGTTCATCTGGCAATCGGTGCCGGGAATGCTGCCGGTGCCGTTGCACGCCGCTTCGAAATCCCACGAATCGTGCTCGATGTCCCAGGTCGTCTCGAGGCCGACCGGCTGCAGCCGAATCTTATTGCCGTACGTGTCGTAGCCGTACTTTGCCGTCTTGGCGCCCGGAAAGCCGTAAAACAGATTGTTAAAGGCGCGATTCTCTTGAACGATGATGACGACGTGCTGGATCTTGCCGCTTTGCGAGTGGCGACCCGCGGGCGAGACCGGCGCGAACGCCGGCGCTCCCGCGCGCGATTGAGCCGGAAGCGGCAGTCCCGGTGCACCCCCGTTGAGCCCGCCGGTACCGTTGCAAGCTGAGAGGACGAGCGCAGCGACCGCGATTGTCAGTGGCCCGCTCGAAGGTGGATTACAACGCATGCGTGTTCTCCTTGAGATAGTAGGGCGACTTATTGCTCGTCAGGCACGTGATGGTCGGGCGCCTCGTGCAGGAAGTAATCCTTGCCAAGCACCGTCGGGATTACTTGGAATGGGCGCGGTGGCTTCTTGAAGTTGAAGCAATCCTTCTCGGGCGAGGTCGCGCGCGCGTCGCTGGCCGAAAGCCGCCCCAAGCCGAACGTATCCTCGATGAACTTCAGAATACTGCCGTGTTCGTAGTGGACGTGCGAAACGTGACCTTTCCTGGCATAGGCCGACACAATCAGCATTGGAATGCGCATCCCTAGGCCGTCGTAATCCACGTAGGCAGGCGGCTCGGGATCGTACCAGCCGCCGTAGTCATCCCAAAAAATGAAGATCGCCGTGTTATTCCAATACTGCGATTGCCCAATGGCATTAACGACCGACGCCACCCATTGCGGGCCGGTGTTCGAGCCCGAGCCGGCGTGGTCGGAGTTCCCCCACGTCGGCGTCACCCAGCTGATCTGGCGCAAGTTTCCGTTAGAAACGTCGGTGAGGAAGCTGCTCGGCGGGCTCTTGACGTCATTGCCCCAATCGGAGCCGTAGTAGACGAACTCGTTGGCTTGATAGGCGCTCCAAATCCACGGTTGATTGGAATAGGTAACTGCATAGTAGGCCCAAGAGACCGGCGGCGACGCATTATCCGCTTCTTGGCCGAGCGTCGTGTCGGTATAACAGACTCGCTGGTGCTGCCCGTAGGGAACTTGGCGGTCCGGCCCGACCTTGTCGATAAAATCGCCCGAACCGCCGGGACAGCCCCACGCTCCCCCCGGGAAGTTTACCGATGATTCGGCCTGCGCTGCGATGATGTATTGATGCGAGATAAAGCTGCTCGCGTCGAAGTTCGAGGCGTACATCTGATCGGCAAGCACGTACTGCTCGCCCATCGCAAAGTACGGCTTGGTCTCCTCATTCGGCACGTAACTGTACGGCGGGTTCTGGTTTGGGCAGCTACCTCCGCATCCCGAGCGCTCGCCGTCAAAGCCGTTCATCTGGCAATCGGTGCCGGGAATGCTGCCCGTGCCGTTGCACGCCGCTTCAAAGCCGGACGAATCGTGCTCGATGTCCCAATTGGTCTCAAGCCCGACCGGTTGGAGCGTAATCTTTTGGTTGGACTTGTTATAGCCGTAGGTTGCCGTCTTGGCGCCCGGAAAGCCGTAAAACAGATCGTTAAAGGAGCGATTCTCTTGAACGATGATGACGACGTGCTGAATCTTACCACCTTGGGAGTGGCGACCCAACGGCTCGGTTGCCATCAATGCCTGCGCTCCCGCGCGCGATTGCGAGGCAAGCGGCAGCCCAGGCGCGGTGCTGGTGAGCCCGTCGTTTCCATGGCACGCTGACACGATGAGTGCTAAAGCCGTTATTGTAAGCGGCCGGGTTGAAGAAGCAGTACAACGCATCCCGGTCTCCTTGTAGCAGGGTGGCCTTCCCTATTTTACGACTCTTTGGAACGAAGTCCCATCATCGCGCGATGACGTGCATCATTTTTTCCGATAAAAGGTCATATGCAGGCGTGTGCCCGCCGACGTGTCGATGGTGAGTTGCTCCGCGATCGACCGGATGATTCGCAAACCGAAGCCTCGGCCGGGCGTCGGGCGGCGCTGGATGAAGGATCCGCCGTCGCAAATATCCACCGAAAGGCTTCCTTTCGAATCGAGTCTTGCACGCAGCTCGAGATACCGCTGGGCGACCATTGCGCTGCGCGTATACGCATGTTCGACGGTGTTGGCCAGCGCCTCGCCCGCGGCCGTCGTGACGTCTTCGAGCAACTGTCCCTCGAATTCGAGCGCTTGTAAGAACGCCGCCAAGGCGTGGCGCACCCGCGCGACGTACCGCGATTGCGCGGGACAATGGAGACGCAACTCCGAGGGAGCAGCCATTATTTCCCAGCGCACTCCGAAAGATAGTGCAACGCTTCTCCGTTATCGTGGAAAATCTTGAAGGCGCTCGCGAGGCCGGCGTACTGAATGAGTCGCGCAAATTGCGGCGTCCGAATCACCAAAGCCACCGGACGCCCGTCGCGCTGCGAGGTGACACAAAAGCGTAGAAGTTCCGTCAGCGCGATAGAATCGGCATAGGTAACCGCTGCGAGATCCAGCAAAACCGGCGACCCGTCCTCCGGGGCAGCCAATGCATTGCGAATCTCGTCCTTGCGCGCGATGTCGAGTTCGCCGCTGAGGCAAATAGTTTTTATCGGATCGCTTTTGCTCACGCAATCCTCCGAGGCGGGTGCAACACACCCGGTTCTGAGACCATTCCCGTTCTAATATCGGCCGTAAACGTCGCCTCCGAAAGGTGAACGGCGAGGATTGCGACGTCATCGGCCACTTTGCGGCGCCTGAAGATCGAGTCGAGAATCATCTTCGCCGGGTCGGCCACGGGGCGCTCGGCCGCCGATTCGACGGCCTCGAGCAAGGTCGCTTCGCCTTGCGCAAGGTCCCGCGAGTGCTCGATGGCCCCATCGGTATAGAGTACGATCATCGCTCCCGGCAGCGTCTGCAGCCGGTGGGTTCGATATTCACTCTTCAAGGCGACGCCCAAAGGCAGCGAGCCGAAGTCCAATATCCGGGCTCGCCGTCCCGGCTCGTAAAGGACCGGGGGCGGATGCCCGGCGGATGCGTACGCGAACTCGCCCGTACGCGTGTCGATGACTCCGGAAACTGCCGTGATGATCGGCGATTTCGCGCTCACAAGCTCGACGTTAAGGCACGCGAGTACCCGGGCCGGCGTCGCATCGAGCAACGCGCAACTGATGAGCAGCTGCCGGGCTTTGTTCATTGCGACGACCGCCTCGATGCCATGGCCCGTGACGTCACCGACCGCAAGCAGCACGCGGTCTTCCGTGAGCTGGAGCGCATCGTACCAATCGCCGCCGATTTTGGCGTGTTCGCTGGCCGGTACGTACGTCGCGCTGAAGCTGGCCGCAGGCAGCACGGGGAAGAGCCGCTCCGAGAAGGCTTCTTGGAGAATGTCCGCGATTCGCTTCTCGGCCTGATACGCCGCTTGAACTTCTGCGGCTTTCCGGCGCTCGTGTTCCGATTCGGCGCGCTCGCGCTCGAGCCGCACCCCGAGCCGGTACTGTTGAACGCTAAAGATCACCGCTGCCAGCACCACCGTCACGATCGCCGCCAGTGCAAAATCGCCTACCCAGACCACCGCAGTTTGCGCGCGCGCCTTGACAAACGCTCCCCGACGAGCGAGCCTCGCGTCGATCGCGGCTGCGTCCGAGCGAAAGCGATCGACGAGGCTCTTCCCGTGTAGCTCCAGCGACGGGTGGCTTCGCCTTATGAGGATGAGCGGGAACGCGACTTGATGCAGCCAGCGGCGATTCGTAGTGACGGCATCGCGCAGCGCCGGCAACGCTTGCTTCATATTCAGAGTGTAGAGATCCGAGCGGACGCGCTTAAACGAGGGCGGCAGCTTCGCGCGCCCGTCGTAATACGGCGCGAGCAGTATGGCAGCGCGAGCCGCAGCGTAACCGCGTACGCCGGTCTCCTCGTCGAGCTGGTCGGTCAACATCTCGGCGACGTGCACGCGGGCGGCTCTGATGAAGTCGCTGTCGCGGAAGGAAGTCCCAACGATCGACCGCACGAAGAAGCCGCCCACCACGAGCAGCCCCACGACGATCATCAGAAACGCAAGGATCAAAACGAGCGGCGCATGAATCCGCTGGCTCATCGGAGCTCGCCATCAGTGGCCAAGGTGCCATCCATGCTCCGGACATCGATAGACTCGCAGACCGGTGGTCGTGCGCGGGATCGCGCGCTCGGCGGCCTTCTTCGTCTCGAAGGCCGTCTTCGGCGCGCCGCTGCGCTTGCGGCAGGATCGCGGGCCTCCCGATTTTCGAACGCTACTCTTCGCCATCGTAATAGTCGAGCGCATCGGCGCGCATCAGTCGCCGCTCCGGCATCCGGACGCCCCACTTTTTGCTGTCCGGATAGTACACCGACTCTCCCATCGGATTATCTGCAATGACGTAGACGACGAGATCCTCGGCGCCGTCGTTGATGAATTGGTGCGGCTCGCCGGGCTGGAAGATACATGCATCACCGGCGACCACCGGTATCGTTCCGTGCTCGTGCCGGAGGCTGCCGCGGCCCGAAATGACGTGATAGAACTCCCACTGAGCGCTGTGCGAATGATGCGGATACGGCGCCTTACCGGGCGGTACGCGAAGGATCTCGACGTCAAAAGGATGGCGCTCGTTGAGGTCGGTTGACTGGGGCTTGCGGCCAAGCGCCTCAGATACTTGGATACCTTCGCCCGCGAACTTGCCTTTTGGTGAGGACCAAGCGACCGATTTTAGTTCATTCGTGTTGACTTTTTTCATCGTTTTCCTATGCTCACGTATAAGGGAGGCGTTATGAAGTTCCTTCTCGGTGCGTCTGCGCTGCTTCCGTTTCTTCTGGCCGGGTGCGTCGGCGCGGACGATGGGCAGACGCCATCGATCGGCTCCCCTTCAGCGTTTACCGAAGCGGGACCGCACGGTTCTCAAGTTACGATCCTCGTAATGGAGAACAAAGATTACAATCTCGTCGTCGGCAATCCGCAGGCGCCGTATTTTAACGACACGCTGGTCCCGCAAGGGGTGCTCCTGCGCAACAGTCATGCGATCGGTCACCCAAGCGAGCCCAACTATCTGGCGCTTTTCTCGGGTTCCACGCAGGGCATTCACGGCGATCCATGTCCGGCTAACTTCACGGCAGCAAACGTTGCGTCCGAACTCATCGCTGCGGGCAAGACGTTCGCGGGTTATTCGGAGTCGATGCCGCATGACGGCTACAAGGGCTGCTATCACGGTCTTTACGATCGCAACCATAACCCATGGGTAGAGTTCAAAAACGTTCCCACGGCGGACAACTTGGTCTATCGAGGCTTTCCCGCGACGGTGGCATCGCTCGTCTGGATCGTACCGAATCTTTGCAACGATACGCATGACTGCGGTGTGAAAGTCGGCGACAGGTGGTTATCGCAGAACCTTCCGGCAATTATCGCATGGGATAAGCAACACGACGGCTTGTTGATCCTCACGTGGGACGAAGCCGACCCCGACAACAGCGGAAAGAACCATATCCCAACCGTGCTCGTCGGGCCGATGATTCGAAGCGGCGTTGACGATACGCAAGACGTCGATCACTACTCGGTGCTGCGCACGGTAGAGACAATTCTGGGAGTTCCCTGCATCGACAAAGATTGCCACGCGCCGCTGATTGCGGGAATCTGGCAGTAAGGATTACTGAAAACTGTGGATGGCGAGGGTACGAGTGATGCCCTCGTCGCTGAAACTCCAGATCTTCTTTGCGAGAACGTCGATGCAGCCGCCCTCTTTTTGCAGCGTCCCCTCGACGATGAGAGTCGGAGAGGAGCGAATCGTACGGCGATAGGTTTCGTAGACGTCCGGACGCACGATGACGTTGACGAGCCCGGTCTCGTCTTCGAGCGTCAAAAAGACGAAGCCCTTGGCGGTGCCAGGGCGCTGACGCGTGACGACGAGACCGCCGACGCGACATGCGCCGTTGCGCGGGGCGTTCGGCAGCTGCGCGGCCGAGACGACGTTCTGCGCGGCGAGCAGTTCGCGGAAGTGCTCCATCACCTGGCTCGAAGGCGTGACGCCGGTCGACCAAAGATCGAAGGCGGCAAGTTTTTTTGGCGCCGGCGGTTTAAACTCGACCGCCGGCTCATCGACGTCCATGAGTGCGCCGAGCTCGCCGCGGGCCTCGCGTTCGTCGAGGCCGCGCAGCGCCCACATCGCCTCGCGGCGCGATGCGTACCAGGGCGCAAAGGCTCCGGCGATCGCGAGATTTTCGAGCGTTTCGCGCTCCAGGCGCGTACGCTGCGCGAACGCAAGCACGTTATCGAACGGTCCCTGCGCAATCGCCGATTCCAAGCGGTGCCGCTGCGCGTCACCGAGGCCGCGCACGAGATGGAATCCCAAACGTAACCCACCCGCGGGCTCGACGTGCGACCAATACTCGCTCGCGTTGACTTCGATCGGCTTGATGGTCACGCCGTGACGACGGGCGTCGTTGACGAGCACTTCGGTCGAATAAAAACCCATCGGCTGCACGTTGAGAATCGCCGCGGCAAAGACGGCCGGAAGGTGGCATTTGAGATAAGCCGATGCGTAGGCAAGAAGCGCGAAGCTCGCGGCGTGCGATTCCGGGAAGCCGTAATCCGCGAAGCCCTCGAGCATATGGAAGAGCTGCTCGGCGGCGGCACGGTCGATGCCGTTGGCGACCATGCCGTCGACCAGCTTTGCGTGGAGTGCCTCCATGCGGTCGCGCGAGCGCTTATGCCCCATCGCCCGGCGCAACCGATCGGCTTCGCCGGGCGAGAAGCCAGCCGCCTCGATCGCCAGTCGCATTCCTTGCTCTTGAAAGAGCGGCACGCCGAGCGTGCGCTCCAGCACGGATTTAAGCTTCGGATGCGGATAGGTGACTGGTTCCAGTCCCGAGCGCCGGCGTAGAAACGGATGAATCATCTGGCCCTGAATCGGACCCGGACGAATGATCGCAACCTGCATCACGATGTCGTAAAAACAAGCCGGCTTTAAGCGCGGCAGCATCGATTGCTGCGCGCGGGATTCGATCTGAAAGACACCGATCGTATCGGCGCGCTGCATCATAGCATACGTTTTTTCATCGCCGGCCGGGATCGTGTGCAGCTCGAGATCGCGTGCGACCGCTGCCCCTTCGACTCCGCTCAGGGGAAGCTTCAGCCATGAATCGTCGCGCGCGACGCAGCGCCGGTAGAGCGTGAAGGCCTCGCGCAAGAGCGAAAGCATCCCCAAGCCGAGCAAATCGATTTTGATCAAGCCAAGATCTTGAAGGTCGTCCTTGTCCCACTGCACGACGGTGCGGTCGCGCATCGTCGCCCATTCGACCGGAGCCACGCGCACGAGCGGATCGCGCGTAATCAGCATGCCGCCGGAATGGATTCCTAAATGGCGAGGAAAGTTCGCGATCCGGCGGCAGAGCGCAAAGAGCATCTTCGGGCCAGCGTCGTCCGGAATCGACTCACGTGCATCGAACTCGTGCGCGATTGCGTCCACTTCCTCGAGCGTTAGCCCCAGCACCTTGCCGACGTCGCGGATCGCCGAGCGCGTCCGGTACGTGATTACTTCGGCAACCATCGCCGCGTTCGTGCGGCCGTACCGTTCGTAGACGTATTGAATGACTTTTTCACGATCTTGATGGGCGAAATCGATATCGATATCGGGAATTTCGCGCCGCTCTTCAGACATGAATCGCTCGAAGAGTAAGTTCATCCCAATCGGATCGACCGCGGTAATGCCGAGCGCGTAGCAGACCGCCGAATTCGCCGCCGAACCGCGCCCTTGGCAGAGCACGCCGAGCTTTCCGGCCTCGCGCACGATGTCCCAAACGATTAAAAAATATCCCGCGAGATCCATCTTCGCGATGATCCCGAGCTCGTATTCGAGTTGCCGCTCTACTTTCGTTTCCAGGGGTGTTGGGTAGCGTTTTGCGGCACCTTCGTAGACGAGCCGGCGAAGATAGCGCTGTAGCGAGCTTCCCTCCGGAACTGGAAAGAGCGGGAACTGTCCGGTCAAGCGCTCCAGCCGGAAACGGCAACGCCGTGCAATTGCGATCGATGCGGTGATCGCCTCAGGATATTGCGCGAAGAGCCGCCGCATCGCGACCGCCGATTTCAAATGGAACTCGGCATTGGGACGGAGCGCGTTGGCGGCCCGCGCCGCCTGCAACGTCGTGCCGTCGTGCGCGCAGGCGAGTACGTCGGCGACCAGCGCGTCCCCTTTTGCCGCGTAGACCACCGCGTTGGTTGCGACGTACGGTACGCTACACTCGCACGCCAAGCGCACGAGCTGCACGTTGCGCTGCGTTTCTTGTACCGTGAGATGTTGCTGAAGCTCGAGATAGAAACGCTCGGGAAAGAGCGCTTGCAAGTCGCGCACTTCCCGCGCCGCGGCTTGCGCGCCATCTCCTGCGAGCGCCCGCTCGACGCGACCCAGCGGACCGCCGGAGAGCGCGATCAATCCGTCGCTGCGGCCCTGGAGGTCTTTCAATCGTAAGCGCGCGTCGCCTTTGTTCCCTCGCATCTGCGCGCACGAGATCAACTCGCAGAGATGCGAATAGCCGCACTCGTCTTCAACCAAGACCACGACGCGCGAGCCGTCTTCGAAAGTAAGCTCGCTGCCCAGAATCGCGGCGACTCCCCGTTGACGCGCGTAGGTCGAGAAGCGCACCGCTCCGTAGAGACCATCGCGATCGGTCAATGCGA
This sequence comes from Vulcanimicrobiota bacterium, assembly GCA_963756635.1. Classification (GTDB taxonomy): domain Bacteria; phylum Vulcanimicrobiota; class Vulcanimicrobiia; order Vulcanimicrobiales; family Vulcanimicrobiaceae; genus Cybelea. Next base: position 261,891 of record CAVWOR010000005.1, on the reverse strand, counting down.
TCGCCGTTAATTCGAGCGCGGCCGCGCGCTCTATCAGTTCTTCGGGATGCGAGCCTCCCTGCAAAAAGCTGAAGTTCGACCACGCGTGAAGCTCGGCATACATCTCATTCGTAGACGCCGCGGAGGTACCAGTGCGAACCTTGGCGGTAGACGCGCGCAAAGGTTCCATCTTCCAGTACGACGTCGTACTCGTCGCGCGTTACTCGCCCTTCGACGGAAGGCGCACAGGGCCGTTCGGCGACGCGCCAGGGACCCGCGCATTGCCGCACCGCTTGCCGATCGACGATTGCCGGCTCGCCGCCGCGTAGCCGGACTGGAATCTCACGCACTTCGAGCAATCGCAACTGCGGAACCAGCTCGCTGCGCTTGCGCTCAGGGCGAGACTCTTGGTAAGCGCGGGCGGCCAGCTTGAAGGGCTCGTAGCTAAAACGCTCTTCGAGCAGATGCGCCTCACGCGTTCGAGCGCGAGCGACACCCGCTCCAAGTGCCGCCTCGAGCCTCGCGATCGTTACCGCGACGCGTTGCGGATCGAGATCGTCGGCGCAAAAAAGTGCTTGCTCTTCTCCTCCCTCTTCGAGTTGCAGCGCTTGGAGACGAAGGCCGACAATTGCGGCTGCAAACGTCGTACCATCGAGTTTGGCGCGCAGCATCTCGAACATCGTGCGGTCGTAAGCCGTCGGCATTGCAAGGGGTATGTCGAAATGACATGTGTCGGCGTCTTCCAGCTCGACCGTTAGGCGGAGCGTGCCGGCGCGCTTGCCGCAGTGCTCGAGATCGGTGCAGATGCGCGCGAGCAGCATGCGTAGGGCGAAAAAGACCTGCGCTTCTTCGGCGGCACGCCCTTCTCCGAAAATCGAGGCTTCAATTGCAACGGCGTGGCCGCGCGGCACGAAGGGACGGCGGTCGACGCCGTTCGCGAGGTCGTGCCAGCTCGCCGCCGCCGCACCGAAACGCCGCACGAAGGGCCCGTGCGGCAATCGAGCGAGATCGCCGAGAGACTCGATGCCCAGCAGCCGTAGTCGCTCGATTATTGCCGGCTCGATTTCGAGCAACGTCAACGGCAGCGGCGACAGCAGCGCGCGTTCCGTACCCGGTTCCCAGATGCTCGCGTCGGCGACGTATGCCGCCGCTTGTGCTGCGATCTTATTCGCCCCCGCTCCGATTCGCGTCGAGCACTCAAAGCATCCCAGCAGGCTACGCGCCCCCACGATCTGAGCTCGCGCGCTGCCCGCAATACCGCGCATGTCAAGAAAAGCGAGGCCGGGGCGAACGTCGTCCACGAGCGGCGAGACCGCATCGAGCGCATCGAGCATCTCCTCCCAGAGCACCCGACCTTCGCCGTTGAGCGAATCGCCGGTAACGTTAACGCAGAGCAGCATCGCGCATCTCCTCACGCTCCACTCGCATGCGAGCGGCGCGTCCAGCCGCCATGTGCTTATGCTTTCGCACGTCGACCCGAAGCTCGAAGCCGGCGATGGTTCCCCAAAGTCCGCGTTGACCGTTCGTGAGAACCCGCTCGAGCGTGCAGTGTAAGCGCATCTCGGCGGCGGCGCTCAGTGCCGCACCGGCGCGGGCCGCCACGACGAGTAACAGCACGCCGCTCCGGTGCGCGAGCTTGGCCAGCCGGACCCAGACCGCATCGCGCAAGGCGACGCCCGGCATGAGCACCAGTCGGCAGATGCGCGAACGCAAGAGGATGTCGACCGCGCGAGCCATCGCGAGCGCTTTGCGAGCCGGCACAATCAAGACGCGCTCGAGAGAGGCTCCCGCATCGACGAGCGCCGGCGGATAAAGGGCGCCGTCGTCGAGGATCGCAACCAAGTTTCGGCGCGTTACTCGGGCCACAAGGCCTGCCGCAAGGCTCCAGCGCCCCGTTTGGCCCTCGAGCGTCGCGACGGCGCCGGAGGGGAACCCCCCGCCGATGAGGAGGTCGAGCTCGGGAATGGCGGTCGGAAGGAGCGGCTCGACCGGAAGCGTCGCAGGTCTTGCGTTTAGGCGCGCCTTGAGGAGCTCGAACTCGACTCGCTTCGCTCGCTCAGGATGACACGCTTGAACCGCCGGCGCAGCCATGGGAGATTCATGCTATCGAACATATGTTCGATTGTCAAGGCTCCCGAAGCCGGCGATTCTCGTCCTGAAAAATTTGGAGGACGCGTTGTGGGTCGTACGGCCGTTCGCAGAGCGAGTCGGGGTCCCACTCGCTGCGGCTCACGTTGAAAAAATCCCCGCGATAGACATGGAGAGCACCGGTGAGCCGGTCAATCGGATTGGTAACCGAGTGGATAATGTCGGGGCCAAGAAGCACCGTATCTTTATCGGAGAGCGCCTTGGCCCCGGCCGCTTCAACTTTGTGCGAAACTGTCGGCAGCCGGCGCCAAAAGACGTTGTCTTCGCGTCCCGAGTAGATGCCGATGACCGCAGCCATGTTGTGATTGTGCGGAAAGATCGTCATCTTCGCCGCCCATATCACGTTTAAGACCGTCAGCTCCGGCGATTGGTAGATCGTCTGAATCTGCCCCCACGTCGGTTCTCCAAGCGCATCGATAACGGCGGAGGGTTCGCTTACGGCGCGTGCGACGACTTCGCGAACCGCCGCAAACGATCGGTCCTGCGCCAGTGCGGTGCGGCAATCGGCTACGAATTGCTCGAGGTCGAACGTAATCAGATCCGTTCGAGCGATTTTGACGTGGGGTACATGTGTGCGCGATCGTGCGAGCTCGTGAGATCCATGAGTGGCCCGATCGGAACGAGCCGGGTCGGATTGATATCGTCGTGCGTGAAGTAATAGTGGCGTTTGATCTGGTCGAAATCGACCGTTTCGGCGATGCCGTCGATTTGATAGAGGTCGCGTAGATAGCCGTAGAGGTTCGGATAATCGACGATCCGGCGAAGATTACACTTAAAATGGACGTAGTAGACCGGATCGAAGCGCACGAGCGTCACGAAGAAGCGCCAATCAGTTTCGACCGGCTGCTCCCCGAAGAGATAGCGCCGGTATGCTAGGCGCTCCTCCATTGCGTCAATCGTCGTGAAGACCCCATAGGCGGCACGCTCGTAGGCGCTTTGCGACGTCGCAAAACCGGCGCGGTAGACGCCGTTGTTGAACGTTCCGTAGATAAAGTCGTTGAGCTCGTCGATCTCGTCGCGTAATTGCGATGGATAGAGATCGAGCTGCGGGTTCGTTGCACATGCATCGAACTCGGTCTCGAGCATGCGCATGATATCGTCGTCGTTGTTGCTGACGATGCGCTTGCGCTGCTTGTCCCAGAGGATCGGCACGGTGACGCGGCCGCGATAGCCGGAATCGGTGGCAAAGTAAGCTTCGCTCAAAAAGGCCCAGCCGTTGAGCGGGTCGGGTTCGCTCCGCGTGAAGCGCCAGCCGCGCTCGTCGCGAATCGGATCGACAACGGTCATGCCGATCGCATCTTCTAAGCCCTTGAGCTTGCGGACGACGATGGTGCGTGACGCCCACGGACAGGCCAGTGAAACGTAGAGGTGATAGCGACCGGCTTGCGCCGGATATTCCGAGCTGCCGTCGGCGCGCACCCAGTCATGAAAGGCGTCTTCTTGGCGTTGAAAATTGCCGTCGGCCGTTTGTTCTTCGGGGAATTGCGCTTTGATCGTCACGTCCATCGCAATCCTTAAGGCGACGCGAGATACGTCAGGCCGGCGCGTTCGAGGATCGTTCGGCCCGCACCGGTGAGAATAAAGGCTTCGAATGTCGCAGCGGCGCCCGGATGACGGGCCTGCTTCATCGTCGCGAGCGTATAGGTGATGCGATCGGTCAGCGCGGCCGCGCCCGGAAGCGGGACGAAGTGATAATCTCGCGCGATCGCTTCGGTGCGATAGAAGAATCCGACATCGGCCTGCCCGGTGTCGACGCGCGCTAAGAGATCTTCTTCGGGAAAGATCTGCGAGGGGTTTTCGTCGTCGCCGAGGATGCGCCGTTCGCCATCGCGTCCCAGCCAAATCGTCATGCCTTCAATAGTATAGGTGCCCTTGGGATCGAGCTTCGGATCGGTCCGGCCGATGCGCAGTCCCGGCGTTTCGAGCGCGCGCTGCAGCGGCGTCGTTCCGGCGGCGACGCCGTCGAAGAGCGCGGCGTACTTCGAGTTCGGCGCCCATGCGATGCCGAGACTCGTTCCGGCAAAGGTCGTCGCCGACGCGACGCGATCGCCAAGGCTCGTCACGAGTTTTGGATTCACGCTTATGAAGACGTCGGGCGAACGCACGCCGGCGAGGATGAGGTTGGCCAACTCCTTGCTACCGCCGGGCTCGCCTTGGAAATCGATCCCGCGCTCGCTTAAGGCTGCCTTGACAGGGCCCTCCATCGGCGTCACCAACGATCCCGCGTAGAGAACGGTCACGACCTCCGATGCCGCCCGGGTACTCATTCCGCTCAGAACGGCCGCAAGACCTAGTCCGGCTGCGAGGGTTGAAAGTCGAGCGAAGCCGAGTTGATGCAATAGCGTGTTCCTTCCGGTCCCGGACCATCGTCGAAAACGTGGCCGAGGTGTGAATCGCAGCGCTTGCACCGCACCTCCGTTCGGTGCATACCATGGCTGGTGTCGTCGAGGAGTCGAACATTCTCCTGTTGCCCCGGATGCTTGAAGCTCGGCCAGCCGCAGTGCGAGTCGAACTTGGCGCCGGCAGCAAAGAGCGGTTGCCCGCACGCCCCGCAGACATACGTGCCATCGTCTTTGATCTGAAGAAGGGCGCCCGAGAAGGGTGCTTCGGTGCCGGCCTCGCGCAAAACGTGATAGCGCTGCGGACCGAGCTGCGCCTTCCACTCTTCCTCGCTTCTCTGGACTTCCGGGGTGGCGTCGTGTTTCATCATAAACTCCTCGCGTCTCATAACGAGCGAAGGCGCCAAAGCGATGCGGGGAAGAATAGCCCGGCTATGAAGCTCTTCCTCGAAATCGTGCTCTCGATTATCTTGCACCCGATCGCGATGATCCTGATGTGGATCAATCTGGTCGCGCGTGGCGATATGACGACGTTAAAGAAAGTGATCTGGTTCGTCGTCAGTATCATCTGGGGACTCGGGCCGATTCTTTACATTCTCGTAGCAGAAGGCGCGCTCTGGTAGCGCGCCTTCCGAATTTCAAGCCAGGTTAAGATCGTCGTCAGCGGTGGGGTGGCCGTCCTCCGCCGCCGTGGACGCCACCGCTCACCGGAGCATGACCGCCGCCATTGACCATTCCGCCACGTGGAGGCGCGCTGATTGTGCCGCCGCGTCCGGGGTAGTAGCCGCGTCCGGGGTAGTAGCCGCGTCCGGGGTAGTAGCCGCGTCCGGGGTAGTAGTAGCCGCGTCCGGGGTAGTAGCCACGATAGTATCCGCAGCAATAGCCGCCGCCCCAGTAGCCTGGCCAGCCCCAGTAACCCGGCCAGCCCCAGCCCCAACCCCAGCCCCAGTTGATACCGAGCCCAAAGTATGACCCGCCGCCGGAGTAAGGGTAGCCGTAGTAGGGCGAGCCGCCGTATCCGTCGCCGCCGTATCCGTAACCGTAGGATGACCCATAGTCCGGATACGGGTTGCCGTTGGCAGCGTAGTACGGAGAGTACGGCGAGGACGCTACGTCGACCTGATTAGCCTGGTACGTCGGGCCGTCGGCGGCGCCGTACACCGTGACGCGCATGCCCTCGAGCAGCTTAATGCCGTTCGGATTGATGATCGTGCCTTGGTGTAAGGTAATGTGGTCGGTGTAGCCCTTATCGTCGCGCATGTAGACGATCCACTGCCCGTCAAAAGCGGTGATGGTGCCTTTGATCCCGTTCTGACGGCTGTACGTGGGGGTGGGCTGCGCGTAGGAGGGCTGCTGCTGCGGGTAAGGCGCTGACTGGTCCTCGGGCGGCTGTTGTGCCAAAGCCAGACCCGGAAATGCGAGGCAGAGCACCGCGCTCAGCGCGGCCAGGACGTTCGGGGGGGTTGAGAAGTTTGGCAGGCGCATATCAACCTCTATTATAACGCCGCACTCAATACCGCGTGGTTAGAAAACGCGCAAAAAGATGCTCTCTCGCTGGATTGGCCAAGCAGCCGGCGACCCTGGCAAGCTTGACTCTGACGTTACGTCAGCGGCTAGACTCGATGGAGGGAGCCATGATGCAACCCATAGCGGCCAAGCTGCGCCGAATCAAGGAGTTTGCAAGCGACGCGGGCGTGACCGTCCGGACGCTGCACCTTTACGATCGGCTCGGATTGCTCAGACCCGCCACGTTGAGCGAGTCGGGGTATCGTCTCTACGGCGAGGCCGAGTTTGAGCGGCTCGAGCACATCTTGGCGCTGCGCTTTGTCGGCTTCAATCTCGACCAGATCAAGGAGCTACTCTCCGGATCGAGCCTTCCGCTCGTCGCCGCTTGCGTTTGCAGCGCCAGGTGATTGCCCACCAGAAGCGCCGGTTTGAAGCGGCGCTGGCCGCCATCGACCAAACCAACCTGGTGCTCTCGCGCGACGAGTCGACCGATCTTTGGGAGATCCTCCGCACCGTCATTGGAGTGTTTAAAGTGCAAAACGATTGGGAGTGGACGAAAAAGTATTACTCACAAGAAGCATGTGAAAAAATTGAGGAACGCCTGCAGAACGCACCGGAACTCGCGGTGCAGGGGCAACGCGACTGGGCCACGCTACTTACAGAGGTCGAGGAAGCGGTAACCCGGCGCATCGCTCCGTCGAGTGAAGAGGCCCGCAGCCTGGCCGAGCGCTGGGGCGCGCTGCTCGCGCAGTTCACGCAAGGTGATGCCGAGATTCAACGTGGCTTGAATCGGCTCTGGGCAGATTCAACGCATTGGCCGCGCGATTTCAAGCGGCCGTGGAGTGACGCCGCCGATGCCTTTATAAAAGCCGCATTGAACTGCAAACGGAATGGAGCCGTCGACGGGGATTGAACCCGTGGCCTCGTCCTTACCAAGGACGTGCTCTACCACTGAGCTACGACGGCGGCTGCGAACTTGACGGCGTTACTCCGTTCGCGGCCTCGGCCCCTACGGGCCCCCTACGTTATGGCGTCAGGGAGAAGACCGTGCCATCACCATAAAGCCCGCCGGCTTGCGTTGCCGTAAAGCGCGCCTTTGATGTCGACAAGGCAGCAGGTTGCGAGCCAAGCTGCGTGCAGCTATGCCCTAAGCGAAACGGCCTCGCGATCGCGAGGCCGTTCTGCATTGCGGCAGCCTCTTAAGGCTTCACGTCACTTGTTGCTGATTGCCGCGCCGATCGGGTATTCCACGCTGGTGTTGCTGTTCGTGGGGTCGCCGCCCGCCGGATACGCCCAACGAGCCGCGACGCTCACGCCTGGCGAGCCCTCCGCGATGCAGCCTCCAGCGAAGTACCTGCTGAATGGCGCGAGCGCTCCCTGATCGACGTCGCAGCCGGTCCCGTCGGTATTGTTGAGCGGGGTGGAGCCGGTGATCGTCGCGGTCGAGCCCGATATAGTCATCTGATACTGACAAGATGCGGCCTCCTCGTTGCACTCCTGATCGCCGGCGACGAGGTTGTTGTTGACTCTATCCCAATTAAGTCCGCCCGGGAAGAAGAGCGAGCCGCCCGACAAGCTGAGCGAGTGGCACGAACCGCTGCCCGACGAGCACTCCGACAGAAGGTAGGTGTAGGTTTCGGTGGTGAAGCCGTCGACGTAGAGGTTGCCGCTCCCATCGTAGGCCGGAAAGAAGTACTCTGACTGGTTCGGGTTCGTCATCACCGTTCCGCTACCGGAGCCATTGGCATAGACGACCACGTTGCCAGGGAGTGCGCCGCTGGCGTTGATGATGTTCGAAACGGCAACGTCGCCATTCTTCCTGTTTACGGCGCAGCCGACCGGATAGCCGTCTTCATCGTCGAGCGTCTTCAGTAACGTGCCCGTGCGCGAGTACTGGAAGAGCTGGAAAGTTTCGGTATTCGTTATCCAGATGTTTCCGCTTTTATCGGTGCACATACCCTGCGGCTCCTCGAAGCCCGTGATGGTTCCCTTGAGGACCATGGCGGGCATCGTGAACAAGTACACGTCGTCCGTGTCATCGTCGGCGACGAAGAGGATCCGAGGTGCGTTCCGCAGGTCCGGCGAGATCCAGGTCTTGTGATGATCGGGGTGAACGTTCGGCGTCCGGATCGCGGTACTCGCGGGGAACTGCGAGTGGAGGTTCAGAATATGCGAGCCCATCGGAGCACCGGTTCCCGACGAGGGCGCGTAAGCAGAGGATTGTGAGCCGCCGCTGCCGCTACACGCGGCAAGCAGGGCGGCGGCGGCCAACGCGCTCAGCGCGCGTGTGGCCGACCGTGAGATGCTCATTAGAAATGCTCCTTTTTCTCTTTCATGAAAGTGGCGTGTCAGACTAGACCACGGGGGTGCCGGCGGTACACCGGGGCCGATGTATTGCGAAAACGCATTGGGTTCACCTGCCGAAACGGATTGCGTCGCCAAGCTATTTGTTGCTGATCGCCGAGCCGATTCGGCTTCGCAACTTCGTGGAGCGGGCGGCGGGAATCGAACCCGCGACTCTTGCTTGGAAGGCAAGGGCATTACCACTATGCAACGCCCGCAACGCTGGGGTCCGTCTACGCGGTCCGGCTCCGAACACCTACGGTGTACGTGGATCGCGATTCTTTATCGGAGCGCACGATTTGGGCAGGGCTGGATTTGAACCAGCGTAGCGCTTTCGCGCGCCAGATTTACAGTCTGGTGCCATTAACCACTCGGCCACCTACCCACGTCGGCCCCATTGTTTTGGCGGGCTGAGCAGGGTACGATAGTGGGGCTGAAGGCTCCTCGGATTGGTGATGACGGTTACCCTGCAAACCGCTCCTCACGAGGTTCTCATGTGCCCCCCAAGTGGGTACCTTACCATGGGAGCCATAGCAAACTCGCCTACGACGCTTGGAGTACGCTTAGGATGGCTCGCCTTACGACCTTCGTGGTCGCCGCCCTGACAGGTATCCTCCTCGGCGGTTGCAGCGGTGGAAGCTTCGGCCAAGCCGGACTCTCGCTGCCGGCCGCGGGCGATGGCGTACAAACGGTGAGCGACGCGGCCGATGCGCTCGACGCGCACCGCACCCTGGCCTCGGAGAACGCGAAAGCCGCGATCTCGGTCACGGACGCGCTCGGGTCTTTCGTTCGCGATATCAGCGCCGACCAGCGCGCCCTGGCCGCCCAGCGCCACGTATACGTTCGCCCAGTCACACGTTTCGTGCGGCAATACGCGGTCGTGCGAAGCGGCAAGCAAATTCTTGCGGGCTCCGAGCTGATCGTACGCCAGGGTTTGGGCGTCACCGATTATTGCCAAAGCTCGGCGGGTTACAGCGTCAACGGAATCCCCTCGCTCGACGAAACGTTCGGCTGGCAGAGCGGTGCTCTGCGCGGCGGCGCTCGAGCGGCCGACGCGCGCGGATCGGCGATTTGGTCGGCGCATGCGAGCGGCGCGGTCGTGCAAGGCGCAATCGGGGGATTCTCGATCGCGCGCAATGGGACAAGCGCGAGCTGTCCGATGAATTCACCCGCGTTCGTGTTAAAGGGCGGCGCATCGGAGAACGCGTTCGAGCTTCCGATCGCGATGGCGTTCCGATATGGCGCGTTATCCAATCTTCGCGTAGCGAACGGAACGTTTGCAAACGGCGACAGCCTCGCGGTGACGACCGCGAACCGACAGCCGCTTGAATTCGAGGGCGCCATTTCCAACGGACGCACGCAGCTGGCGACCTTCCGTACCAATGCACTGGGCGATGGTAAACTGACGATCACCAGCACCGGCGCGCAGTATATTATCGCCGACTGGATCGTCGTCGGAACGTAGCTACGTTCTTTCTTTAGTCCGGGGCCACACAGGCGACGCGTCGGCCGGTGCTAGGGCCCTCGAGGCAGGGTTCGAATGTAGAGCCGTGCTTCTTACAAGAGAACTCGACGAAACGATCAGGCAGTCTGAGATCGCCGGCATGCGCAGCGCAATCGATGCGACACAACGGGTTCGGCCCGAGGTTCGGTCCGAAAGCATCGAGGTGGCCGGCGGACTCGTCGCCTTCACCGGTGTCGAATCCCCGCTCTCACAAGCAATCGGCATCGCTGCCTTCGCACCGGTAACGGACGGCGAGATTGCCCAGATTACCGCGTTTTACGAATCCCGCGGCAGCACGCCGCGCGTGTTCGTCACGCCGCTGAGCCATCCGTCGCTGGGTCGCGCTTTGGCCGCGGCCGGGTACGCACCGAGCGAATACGTCAACATCCTCGCTTCCGACAAGCTCGATGCGTACGCTTCGCGCGACGACCGCATCGACATCGCTAGGGATTTGGAGGCGTGGGCGCGTGCCTCGGCGCAGGGCTTCCACGACCGTAAGCCGCTCGCGCCCGGCGACGAAACCATCGCACTCATCTTGGCCTCGTCCGACGGCGTTTGGCCGCTCGAGGCGCGCGAGGGCGGCGCGATCGTGGCTACGGCGGCAATGGACATACGCGCCGCATCCAGCGGCCTCTTCGGCGGCGCGACGCTGTTTGATTTTCGGCGCCGCGGCTGGCACGTTCGGTTGATCCGTGACCGCATCGCGCGCGCCCGCGACGCCGGCGCGCGTTTTGCGCGAGCGAGCGCGCGTCCCGCAAGCGAGTCAGAACGAAACTTCCATCGCTGCGGATTTGAGACGCTCTATACGCGCGTCTTGTGGGAACGATCGCAGTAGCCGCCAACAAAAGGCGGTGCCCGCTCAAAAGGTGTTTGGGCCGTCATTGATGCAACTGCAGTTGTTACCGCCGACGTAGCCAAGCGGTTGAAGGCAACTGATTTGTAATCAGTCCCCAGAAATGGGCACGCCGGTTCGAATCCGGCCGTCGGCTCCAACTTTTTCGCCGAACACCCGAACAAGTAGAACATGATTGAAATCCGTATAGCTTTCGACGGCTGACGAATGCAACAAGTCAACCCAAAATGGATGCAATCAGGGCTCGTGCTGGTCTGCGAACGATGCACCAACGAGCGCATCCCTGAGGAAGATCCCGAAATCGCCGCGCAAATCGGCGACTTCCATCTTCGCAACTGGCTCAAGGAGAGACTCAAAGCGGACGGCTACTGGGGCGCGATTCGCGCAATCAGTACGAGCTGCATGGACGTCTGCGCGCGCGGCCGCGTGACGGTCTGCATGCAGCCGCAAAGAGGCGAGATGACGGTGCTCGTCGTCGATCCGCTGGCCGACCGAGAGGCCCTTTATCGCGCGATCGTCGAGCGGTTCAGAATAACGACGTAAAAATCAGCAGCGTGTTGCTCTGCAGGCTCCCGCCGGGTACGGGAGCGCCGGCCGGAACGTAGAGGCGTCCATCGACGACTGCGGCTCCGGTACCGTGGCGACCTTGCGGCAGGCGCGTATACTCCGCCCAGCGATTGCGTATGGGATCGTAACCTTCGTTGGTGCGAAAGGCCTTCGCCATCCCGCGTTGCTCGCCGCCGATGGCAAAGATCGTGCCCTGATAGGCGACGACTGCCATGCCGCTGCGTGGCGTCGGCATCGGAGCGCCGGACGACCAGGCGTCGGTGCGCGGATCGTAGATATCGACGTACGCCGTGTTGTTCGCCGGCGTGTCGATGCGTCCGCCGATCGCGTAGAGTAAACCATTGAACGCGACGAGGCCCATGTGGTCGCGACCGACCGGCAGCGGAGCACGCGTCGAATAGCGGTTTGTCGCCGGATCGTAGACCAGGTGGGTTGTGACGCTGTGCGCGTCGCGACCGCCGACGAGGTGAATTTCGTCGCCCAGCACGGCGACCGATATCGAGCCCAGCGCATCGGGAAGAGGTGCAATCGGCATCCAGCTATTCGTCCTCGGATTGTAGACGTTGGCATCGCTGACAGCGTCGTTATTCTGCGCCGCAAATCCACCGAAGGCATAAATTCTTCCGCCGTAGCCGACGGCGCCCACGTGGTTGAGCCCACGCGGGAGCGCCGCGGCGTCGCGCCACGTGCCGGTGTCGGCATCGAAGACTTCCACCAAGTATTGATCGACGTTGCCGTTAGCGTAGCCGCCGATCACATAGATGTCGTTATTGAGCGCTGCGACGGCGACTTCGCTGCGCGCGACCGGCAACGCCGGCCCGCTGCTCCAACTCCCGGCGAATGCCGCCGTGGCAGCGAGTGCGAGCGCGGCGGAGAGACGCAGCATTGCGGCTTCTTACTGAAACTCGAACTCAGCGAGGTTTTTTTCGATCTTCCGTTTCACGCGCTGAAGCGCGTTGTCTATGGACTTCACGTGACGCCCGAGGTCCCTCGCCATCTCCTGATAGCTCTTGCCTTCCAAATACGATTCCAGCACCTGGGATTCGAGTTCCGAAAGATTTTGACGGATGCGCTGGCGGATATCGTCGGAGACCTCCTGCGTCACCACGAGCTCTTCGGGATCGGACGTCTTCTGCGACGCCATTACGTCGAGCAGAGTGCGCTCGCTATCTTCGTCGTAGATGGGTTTGTTGAGCGAGATATACTGGTTGAGGGGGATATGTTTCTGCCGCGTCGCCGTCTTGATTGCGGTGATGATCTGCCGCGTGATGCAGAGTTCGGCGAAGGCGCGGAAACTCGAGAGCTTGTCCGCCTTGAAGTCACGTACGGCTTTATAGAGGCCGATCATGCCCTCTTGGATGATGTCCTCGCGATCCGCTCCGATAAGAAAGTAGCTCTTGGCCTTGATACGAACGAAGTTCTTATACTTGTTGAGGAGGAATTCCATCGCGAGGTTATCGCCCGTCTTCGCGATCGCGACCAGGTCTTCGTCGACCCTTTGCTGGTACTCCACTCCATCCGAGATTGGATGGGTCATTGCCATAATTTTCTGTTTGCCTCGTGGATAAGACGAGCCGCAAGCGCAGGCCGCGACCCGTCGGCGCGGCACGTCGAGGCTAGTATATAGGAGGTGCCCCCTCCCTCGTCAAGGACGGAGCGAGCATTCCCGCTGTCTTAAGGCCTCATACATACAAATGGCGGCGGCCACCGACGCGTTGAGCGAGGCGACTTTCCCCCGCATCGGAAGCCTGATCAAGTAGTCGCATTCTCGCTTGACCAGCTGGGAGAGCCCGCTCCCTTCGGCCCCGATCACCAGCGCCAGGTCTCGGTTAAGATCGGCGCGATGCAGGTCGACCGCCTCGGGAGACAGGTCGGCGCCGACGACCCAGATCCCGGCCTTCTTCGCGGCTCGCATGGCCTCGGCGATATTGGCGACGCGCGCGATCGGGAGATGGGCCGCGGCGCCGGCCGCAGCTTTTCGGACGGTCGCGTTGATGCCGGCCGAGCGGCGAGCGGGCAAGATGACGCCGTCGGCGGCAACCGCCTCAGCGGTTCGAATTATCGCCCCCACGTTGTGCGGATCGGTCAAATGATCGAGCATAACGATGAGGCGAGGAGCGCGGTCGCCGCGGGGCCGCGCGAGAATATCGTGCAGCGATGCGTATGAAAACGGCGGCGCGATTGCGATCACGCCTTGATGGGCTTTGAAGGGCAGGCCTTCGAAGAACGAACGCCGCTCGAAGCGCACCGGGACGTTGTGTTCTTTGGCTTGCGCGAGAAGCGAGCGCAGGGCGCCGTCCTTGGCGCGATCCGCCGCGACGTAGATCGCGCGTAAGCGTTCGCCCGCAGCGAGTGCTTCGCCGGCTGCGTGGATGCCGTAGACGAGGTCGTCGAAATCTAGAGTGGTGAAGCGGCGACGCTCCACGTCGTGCCTTCTTTCGAATCTTTGACTTCGACGCCGCAGCGCTGCAGCGCATCGCGCAGTTTGTCGGAGGCCAACCAGTCCTTCGTGCGGCGCGCTTCATTGCGCAGCTCGACTATTCGCTCGATCGCCTGGTACGGCGTCGCGCCTTCGATCGCACTCCGTGCAGCGTCGACGTGCATGTGCTGCAACGCACGCTGCAGCTGCTCGATGAAGTCGGCTGCCAGCTCTACGGCGCGCTCTTCGAGCCAGGAATCGTTCGGCGCGACGCCGAGCACGCCGAGCCAGTACCCGAGACGTTCGTGGCTCGTGCCGGCACGGCCGGCGAAGTCATAAAGAACCGCGAGCGCGGCCGCGGTATTCATGTCGTCGTCGAGCGCCGCTTCCATGCGCGCATCGAGCTCGAGTGCAACCGAGGCATCTGCCTCGTTGGTTTGTGCCAAGGCCCGGTATGCCGCCTTGACGCGCGCCAGACCGATCGCCGCGGCTGTTATCGAGTCTTCGGTGAAGTTCATCACCTTGCGGTAACCCGTTTGCAGGAACAGCCAGCGAATTGCCTGAGGATCGTGACGTTCTACCACCTCCGAAAGCGGCTCGAAATTGCCGAGCGATTTCGACATCTTGCGATTGTCAAAGAGCAATAGGCCGCCGTGCACCCAGACGTTGGCCATCGGCGGGCGCGCCATTAACGGCTCGCTCTGCGCGATCTCGTTCTCGTGATGGGGGAAAATCAAATCTGCGCCCCCGCCGTGGATGTCGAAGCCGGTCCCGTCGGGATCGAGCAGCGCGCGCGCCATCGCGGAGCACTCAATGTGCCAACCGGGACGGCCTTCGCCGTATGGCTGGAAGGGCCAGCGCGGCTCACCCGGCTTAGCGAATTTCCAAAGCGCAAAGTCAAGCGGATCTTCCTTGTGCTCGTCCACTTCAATGCGCGCGCCGGCTTCCAGCTCCTCGACGTTGCGATTGGCGAGTTTTCCATAGTTCGCAAAGGTTGCGACGCGATAATAAATGCCGTCTTGCGAAACGTACGCGTGTCCGCCGGCGATCAAATCGCGAATCATCGCTTGAATTGGTTCGATGTATCGCGTTGCAAAAGGTTCGTAATCATATCCGAGGACGCCCAGCTTGCCCATCGACGCTTTGAACTCGGCGTAGTAACGATCGACGATGCTATGGTAATCTTCCCCGGACTCCTTCGCGGCGTTGATGCTGCGGTCGTCAATGTCGGTGACGTTCTGCACGTAGGTGACGCGGTAGCCGCGATGGTCGAGGTAGCGCCGCAGCACGTCGAAGAACAGAAACGAGCGAGCGTGACCTAAGTGCGCTTGCGCCGAGGGCGTCAGCCCGCAGACGTAGATGCGAACCTCGCCGGAGCGCAGCGGCGCGAGCTCCTCGACGCCGCGCGTGCGCGTGTTGTAGAGTTTCAACCGCTCGACCTTAGATTACCCAGCTCCAGGCTTCTTCTTCCGACGCCTCACCTTGCTCCAACTCGGCCAAGCGGTTCTCGAGCTCCGCGAGGTTGTGCGCAAGCCGCACGATCGCATCGCTCGTCGGGTCGGGCATGTCGACTTGAGGCCGTTCCGAAACGACGCGAATCGGTTTGCCATCCTGCATGACGACGCGCGCGGGAACGCCGACGACGGTCGCATTGGCCGGGACGTCTTTAACGACCACCGAACCTCCGCCGACCCTCGCATTGTCGCCGAGCACGATTGCGCCGAGCACGCTTGAGTTCACGCCGACCGTCACGTTGCGGCCGAGTGTCGGATGACGCTTTCCATGCGAGAGACTCGTACCGCCTAGCGTAACGCCTTGATAGATCGTACAGCCGTCGCCGACCCGTGCGGTCTCGCCGATGACCACCCCGCTGCCATGATCGATGAAGATGCCTTTACCGATCGACGCTGCCGGATGGATTTCAATCTGGGTCCAGAACCGCGACACGTTGGCGAAAAAGCGCGGCAAAATCGGCACGCCGACGCGGTGGAGCGCGTGGATCAGGCGGTGCGCAACGAGCGCGTGGAAGCCCGGGTACGAGAGCACGACGTCCAGCCAGCCGCGCGCGGCCGGATCGCGCTCGAGGGGCGCTCGCAAGTCGGCTAGGATATTCTCGAAGGGCGTGGCCATCGCCAACAGTTTAACCCACGTGGTCAAACCGAAGCTGCACTGCCTATGCGGCGCCGGAGATGGGCTTGATCTTCTTCAAAGCAGCCGACCTTGCGGAGCGTTTTGCCTGATAAAGGTCCGTCGCCATCTGAGCGTTGAGCCAAAATTGCACCGATGTGCCTAGCGCGATGCTAAGCCGCATGGCGGTATCCGGCGTTACACGACGACGCCCGTGAATGATCTCACTCAAGCGGTCCCGACCAACGCCGATATGCCTGGCAAACGCAGTTACCGACAGGCTTAGCGGTTCCATAAACTCCTCAGCGAGAAGGCGCCCCGGCGTGGTCGGCGCCCGATGCTTTGGCAGTTTAATCTCGTACGGCATGTTTCTTGTCCCCGTTATCGATGGTAATCCACGATTTCGACGTCTTGCGCCGCGCGGTCGACCCATCGAAAGCAGATCCTGTAGCGATCGTTGATGCGAATGGAGTGCTGCCCCGTTCTGTCACCGCGGAGTTTCTCCAAACGGTTGCTCGGAGGCGCCCGTAGATCGTCAAGTGACTCGGCGAATGCCATGATCGAAAGCTTGTTCTGCGCCTTGCCGTGCAGGTGTCGTGGAAGCGCCTTGCGCGCCTGCTCGGAATCAAGGCCGTCGTATATGTCTTCGGTCCCGCGATCAGCGAACGTCACGCCAGCAAAGTGTAGCGCGTAGTGCTACGCACGTCAAGTGCTCATCTCGCGGCAGGGCCGCAAAGACTGGCCCCAATCGGTCCGGCTACCGAAGGACGCTGCGCCATCTATGGCGGCGCTACGATCGCTAGCTGAGAAGAGCCACCGCATACACCGCCAAGCCGGTACCGTCCCCCGTGTAGCCCATGCCTTCGCTCGTCTTGGCCTTAACGCTGACGGCATCGACGGAGAGGCGCAACTGCAATGCAACGTTCTCGCGCATTTGCTCGAGGAACGGCGAGAGTTTCGGCCGTTCGACGACGATCGTCGCATCCACGTTGACGATCGCGAAGCCGGCTGCGTTCACTACAGCCACGCACTCCGCGAGCATTTTCATGGAATCGGCGTCCTTCCAGCGGGCGTCGGTATTCGGAAAGCGCGCGCCGAGATCGCCGAGCGCCGCCGCGCCGAGCAGCGCGTCGGCGAGCGCATGGGCGAGCACGTCGCCGTCAGAGTGGCCGAGCGCCCCACGTTCGAAAGGAACGCGCACGCCGCCTAGGATCAGCGCGCGTCCTTCGACGAGCCGGTGCGCGTCGAAACCGTGACCGACGCGCATCATCCTTCGACAGGCTCAGGATGACAGCGGACCGCGGAAAGCGCGCGCTCTTGCAGAATCGCTTGCGCGCGCGCGACGTCGGCGGGAAAAGTGACCTTGAAGTTCTCGCTCGTCGAAGGTACGACGACGACCTTGAGGCCGATGCCTTCGAGTAACGCGGCATCGTCGGTTCCGTGTATCTTCTCGCGCTGCGCGCGCTCGTGGGCGTTACGCAGGTCGGCGGTCAGCGCGAACTGCGGCGTCTGCGCGGCCCAGAGCGTGCCGCGGTCGAGCGTGGCACTCACGCGAAGCGATTGAGGATCGACGCTCTTGATCGTATCGACGACGGGCGTTGCAAGCAGAGCGGCGCGGCCTGCGCGCACCTCGTGCATCCCTACTCGCACGTCGTCAGCACTTACGAGCGGGCGCGCTCCGTCGTGAACGAGCACGCACTCGCACTCCGGCGATACCGCCTCCAGGCCTTGGTAGACGCTTTGCTGGCGCGTCGACCCTCCACGGACGATTCGCGGCCGACGCTCCGGCGCGAGCTGCGCGAAAAGCGCGCGCATCGGCTCGAACGACTCGGGCTCGGTTGCCACAACCAGCTGCGCTATTTCCGGCATGCTCGCAAAGGTTTGGATCGACCATCCTACCATCGGCACTCCGGCGAGCTCGAGAAACTGCTTGGGACCGCGCAATCGCGTGCCGCGGCCGGCCGCAACGATGACGGCAGCCCACCTCAAGAAGCGACGCCTTCGCGTTTCGGACGCGCGAAGATCAACCGGCCCGCGACGGTCTGCAGCACGCTGGTTACGATCACGTCGGTCTCTTCGCCGATCAAACGGCGGCCGTGCTCGATGACGATCATCGTTCCGTCTTCCAGATAACCGACACCTTGATGGAACTCCTTGCCTTCACGAATTACCGCGACGTGCAGCTCTTCGCCCGGAAGCACGACCGGCTTGACGGCGTTGGCGAGCTCGTTCACGTTGAGCACCGAAACGCCTTCGACGTGCGCAACCCGATTCAAGTTGTAATCGTTCGTCACGAGCTTGGCGCTCAACTCTTGAGCGAGGCGGACGAGCCGGGCGTCAACGTTTCCCGGGGCCATGTCGTTGAAGTCGCGCTCGCTGATCTCGACGACTGCTAGCTCTTGCAGCCGGCTGAGCACGTCGAATCCGCGCCGCCCGCGGGTGCGTTTGAGGGGATCGACCGAATCGGAGATCGCTTGTAACTCGCGCAAGACGAACCGCGGAACGATCAGTGCGCCCTCAAGAAAACCGCTCTCGACGATCTCAACGATTCGTCCGTCCACAATCGTCGACGTATCTACGACCTTTGGAGCGCCATCCGCAGCGTTGCCGCGGACGCTGCGCGGAACCGGGACGATGCGAATCTTCGCTCCGATGCGTGCACCTAAATACGCCGCAAAGATTGCGACGATGAGATACAGGACGATGGCGACGTAGGTGCCCGCACGGCCGAAATCGGAGATAAGCTCGAAGACGATGCCTTTAATAAGGAACGCGATCAGCAGGCCGACGATCAGACCGACGGCACCGCCGGCGATCTCGGCCGGCGTCAGACGATCCATCGCTCCTTCGGCTTGACGGAGCTGGCTTTCGAAGAGCACCTGAGCGAGGGGCGCCAAGAGCGCGCCGACAATTGCGCCGACGACCGGCGAGAAAATAAGGAAAGCGACTTGCAAGGCTTCGTTTGCAAAGTGCGGCGATAGAAGACTGAAGTATGCCTCGCGCCCCAAGAGAAAGCCGGTCACGCCGAAGACGACGATGAAGGCGGCGCGCAAAACCGTCTCCGAAAGAGCGTTTGGTGTTACTCGAATGTTACGAAAGCTCCGCAAACATCGTTGGCAAGAAATCGACCTCGCTGCGTCAACCGCACCGTGTCTCCGACGCGCTCCAGTAATCCCGTCTGAGCGAATCGAGCTACGACGGGAGCGTAATCCGCCATCACGTCGATACCGTAACGTTCTTTGAACTCGCTTAAGCCAACCCCCTGCGCCGTCCGCAGCGCAAGCATCATCGCCTCACCGGCGCGTTTGCGACCTTCCAGCCGCTCGGCTTCCGACGGGATCGGCCGCCCCCCGAGCGCCGCCGCGACGTACTCGTCCAACGATCGCGTGTGCACGCTGCGCACCCCGTCACGGTACGAAGCGGCACCCACCCCGAGACCGACGTATTCGCCGTTCGCCCAATAGTTGAGGTTGTGAGCGCAACGCTCTCCGGGCCGCGCGAAATTACTGATCTCGTACTGCTCGTAGCCGGCCTCCTGTAGCATCTCAATCGCCATGGCGTAAAGTTCGGCCTCGCGCGCATCGTCGAAAAAAACGCCGGGCTCGCGCGCACGCCACGCCGCGTAGGGGGTGCCCTCTTCGACGGTCAAGCCATAGGCCGAAATGTGATCTACTTCGAGCGCAACCGCGGCCTTTAGGGTGCGCCGCCAGCTCGCCGGCGTCTGTCCGGGCACCGCAAACATCAGGTCGAGCGAGACAGATTGCAGCCTCGCAACGCGGGCTTCCTCGACGACACGCCGGATCTGCGCGACGGTGTGTTTGCGCCCGAGCGTTTGAATCTCGGCCGCCTCGAAGGATTGTACGCCGATCGACAACCGAGTAATGCCTGCGTCGCGATAGGCGGCGAGATCGCCCTCGCGTACGAGTTCCGGGTTGACTTCGATTGAAACTTCTCGGGCGCCGCCGTACCGCTCGCCTAACCGTGCGAGCACACTCGCGACGGTCTGCGCATCGTAAGCATTCGGCGTTCCGCCCCCGAGATAGATTGTAGCTGCGAAGGCCGCGGGCTCTCGCTCGATTTCGGCGTAGAGAGCGTCGAGATAGCGGCGCGCGCTTGCCGCGCGCAACGGCCACTTGGCAAAATCGCAGTACGGGCAGAGATAGGGACAGAACGGAAGGTGGACGTAGACGCCAAGCATGGCGGCCGCTTTTAGGTCGGCGCTAGGCTTGGTACGATGAGCTCGCTGATCTTCCCGACGACGTCGTGGTTGGCTTCTTGAACGGCCGCCCCGATCGCGTGTTTGATCGCGTTGCGGCTTGCGCGCCCGTGCGTCACTATGCAGTTTCCGCGAAGGCCGAGCAAGGGCGCACCGCCGTAGGTTTCGTAATCGAAGCGCTTGCGCAGCCGCTTCAGCGCTGGGGCTAGCATTGCCGTACCGAGCTTGGTCGCGAGGTTGCCGCCGAGGAGCGCATCCCGCATCACGTGCGCGAGGTCGGCGATCGCGCCTTCGCCGAACTTGAGCACGACGTTGCCGACGAAACCGTCGGCGACAATCACGTCGGCGACGTTGTGGAAGAGGTCGCTTCCCTCGACGTTGCCGATGAAACGCACCGGCGCCGCCTCCAAGAGCCGCGCGGCTTCGAGCACGAGTTGATTCCCTTTGCTGCGTTCCTCGCCAACCGAGAGAATGCCGACCCTCGGTTGCGGAACGTTGAGCACGGCCCTAGCGTAGGCCGACCCCATGATGCCGAACTGCTCGAGCCACTCCGGTCTGCAATCGACGTTCGCGCCCGAATCGAGTAAGACGGTCGGTCCGTTGAGCGCCGGCCAGACCGTCGCGATCGCGGGCCGAGAAATCCCTTCGATCGTGCGCAGCTTGATTAAGGCTATGGCAAGAAACGCGCCGCTGTTCCCGGCCGAGACGACCGCATCGGCCTCATCGCGTTTGACGAGGCTGACCGCAACGCCGAGCGAAGTGCGCTCGCAGGATCGTGCGGCCGCGGACGGCGAGAGGTCCATCGCCACCGATTCGGGGGCGTGAATTACGCAAACTCGCTCGGCCGCTTCCCCGCGCAGAAGCGGGCGAACGCGCGCCTCGTCACCGACGAGCAGAATCTCCGCGTCGAACTCTTGCGCGCCAAGCAACGCCCCCGCAACGATCTCCTCGGGCGCGTGGTCGCCTCCCATCGCATCGATCGCGATGCGCGCTCGACTCATGGCCGCCCGTCTTTCGGAGCCACCCCGGGAATCCTTGCCTATCGTCAACTTTTCGGCTTGCTCCAGGTCGGAAGCCATGGTACTATCGGCCGGCTATGGCAAAACGGTGCGAAATGTGCGGCAAGGGCCCCAAGGCCGGAAACAACGTCAGTCACGCGATGAATAAGACGAAGCGGCGCTGGCTTCCGAACTTGCAATCGGTTCGAATCGACGATCGGGGCGTTCACCGCACCGCACGCGTCTGCACCCGCTGCCTGCGCTCGAACCGCGTAACGCGCCGGGCTTAACGCGCTAGCGCGCGAAGTGGTCCCAGCCCGAACGCTCTAACTGTTCGCCCTTCCAAGCGACGCCTGACTCGGCGCGCAGGATGCCCACTCGATGGAGATCCCGTCCAAAGCGCGGCGCGAAGCGTCTTGCGAGATGGCGATACGCGCGCGGCGCAATCGCTGCGAGCAGCTCGAAATCTTCCCCACCGGCGAGCGCGAAGCGTTCTGGATCTTCGCGCCGCGCGCGCGCGAGCGCGCGTGCCGATTCCGCGACCGGAATAACGTCGAGCTCGGCGCCGCAGCCGCTCGCCGCGCAAAGCCGATAAACGTCCGTCGAGAGGCCATCCGAAATATCCATCATCGCGCGCACGTTGCGACTCGCGGCGAGAAAGCGCCCTTCGGCCATGCGCGGCTGCGGACGGCGAAAGGCGCGCAGCGCTTCTTCGGCGAGCTCGTTGCCGATTGGCACGCTCTTTTGCGTAAGCTCCAAGCCGGCACGAGCGGCACCCAGCGCGCCGGTAACGGCGAGTACGTCGCCGGGCCGTCCGCCCGCGCGCGTCTTTGCATCGGACGCGCGCACTTCACCCACCACGGTGATCGCGATCGTCAGCGCAGCGGCACGCGAGAGATCCCCGCCGACGATGGGAAACTTGAACCTTGCCGCACACTCGGCGAAGCCGCGATAAAGCTCGAGGATGTGGTCGAGTTCCGTCATTTCGGGAAAGCCGAGCGCGACCGTCGCGAGCACCGGGCGCGCCCCCATGGCGGCGAGATCGCTGAGGTTTGCCGCCATCGCCCGCCATCCAGCATCTTCCAGCGACATCGACTCGGGGGTGAAATCGATGCCTTCCACCAGCATGTCGGTCGAGATCGCGCTGCGATGCGAGCGCGACGGCTGCCAGAGCGCCGCATCGTCACCCCGTGTCACCCTGAGCGGAGTCGAAGGGTAACGCGCCACCAATGAATCTATGGCCGCAATTACTTCGTCTTCGGTCACGCGAGAAGCGCGCGGATGCGGCGCAGCTCCGCTCCGGGATCCACCGCATCGAAAATGGCCGAACCCATGACGAGCACGTCGGCGCCGGCCTCAACCAGCTCTCGCACGTTCTCGGCGCCCACGCCGCCGTCGACTTCGATCAAACAGGTCGGATTGCGCCGGTCGATCAGGGCTCGCGCCTCACGAACCTTTTCAACTGAGCGCGCGATGAATTTCTGGCCGCCGAAGCCCGGGTTGACGCTCATCACGAGCACTGTGTCGCAATCCTCGATGACGTCCTGCAGCATCTCGACGGGTGTCTGCGGGCATATCGCCAAGCCGGCCTTCGCGCCGACCTCGCGAAGGTGCGTGAGAAGTCGCTGCGCGTGAGGCGTCGCCTCGAGATGAAACGTGATGCGATCGCAGCCGGCTGCGCGGAATTCGTCGACGTAACGCTCGGGCTCGACGATCATCAAGTGTGCGTCGAAGACCAGTGCCGAGAGCTTGCGCAAATCGCCGATGATCTTCGGCCCCCACGTGATGTTCGGCACGAAGCGTCCGTCCATGACGTCCAGGTGCAGATACTCTGCGCCCGCTTCTTGCACGCTCGCAATCTGTTGCGCGATGCGAGCGAAGTCGGCCGAGAGTAACGATGGCGCGAAAATAGCCATTTCAGAATTCACTCGTTGGCGACGGCAGCGGCTTTGCCCCGTAGACGCGCGGGGGTTCGGTCCCCAGGCGCTCTTCACCGACGAGCGTGTTGTTGACGTACATGTCGAGCAGCGACGTGCCGAGGCTCGTTACGGTAAAGTCCAATTTTTGTCCGGGTTCGGCAAAGGAGTGATAGAGATCGTAGCGGCCGGTCGCATCGGTGAGCGAGAGGCGCACGTCAAGCTGCTCGCCGTTGGCGACGTTCTCCGGCTCGGGGACCGAGACGAGCACGTGGGCCTGGCGAAGGATGTAACCCGATTCGTTCGGCCCGGCGCTCACCTGAAGAGCCACAGGATCGTACGAAGCGATTCTTGCTTTCGGCGGCGGAAGCTGACGGGCAACGATCCCGTGCGGCGGTCCGTCCCTACCCAGAGGCGTCCACACGATCTGTCCGAGTTTGATGCCTGCCTCCCCCGCGAGCGTTCGCGCCTGATCGATCGACAGGCCGACAAAGTCGGGCACGCTCGCGTTCGCGCGACCGCCCCGGCTGACGATCAGGTTCACGACGTCACCTTCATGAACGCTGACGAGCGGCGCCGGATTCTGCGAAACGACGTGAGCTTCAGGAATAACGTCGGATCGTTCATATGTGATCCTCCCTAGCAACAGATGCGCGCGCGAGAGATCGAGCTGTACCTCACGCATCGATTGGTAGCGAAGATCCGGCATCAGACGCGCGACGATGCCGTCGCTAATTACGAACGAGACTTGCCGCCCCTGACGGACTTGCCGGCCGGCTTCCGGACGCTGCAGGATGACCACGTCTTTTGGATACCGATCGCTCGTCGTGTGGTCGACGACCGCCGAGCTGAGGTTTAATCGCCCGATCTCGGCATTCGCGTCGGCGAGCGTTTGGCCGACGAACGACGGGAGCGTGACCGTTGCGGATGAAGGCAAAAGAAAGTCGTAGATCTGACGTCCAAACCACACGACCACCGCGACGAAGATCGCGAGCACGACCGGGAAGAGCCAATCGCGCGGCAGGTACGCGTGAAGCGACGATTTCAGGCGAGCGTCTCCGCCGGCAGCCGGCTAAAATCCAGGTTACTGAAGACTCGCTGCACGTCTTCGTGCTCTTCGAGCGCCTCAAGGAAGGCGAGTGCGGCAGAGAGCTCGCCGCCCTGCAGCTCGAGCTTGGTCTTTGCGCGCATGCCAAGGTAGGCGTCCAAAATCTTGACGTTGCGCGCCCGCAGGTCGTCCCGAACGAGAGCGAGCAGCGCCGGCTGCGTGTAGATGATCGCAAGCTCGGTGTCGTACTCGATGTCCTCGACCCCATCGATGAGCGCCTCCTCGATCAGCGCTTCCTCCGATTTTCCGGCCGGATTGACCTCGATGGTGCCGACCGGATCGAAGATCCACGCAACGCTCCCGCTCTCGCCGAGGCTCCCCTCGTGGCGGCTAAAGAGAAAACGCAGGTCGCCCGCGGTGCGGTTGCGATTATCGGTCGCCGTATCGAGTACCGCCGCTAAGCCGTGCGGGCCGTAGCCCTCGTAACGAATCTCCTCGATTTCGCGCTCGTCACTCTGTCCCGAACTGCGTGCAATGGCGCGTTTGATGTTCTCGTGCGGCATGTTGAACTCGCGAGCTTTCTCGACCGCCATTTTGAGACGATAATTCGCCTCGGGATCGGGCGAGCCGCCTTTCGCCGCCAGAATGATTTCCTTGCTCAGCTTGGTAAAAAGGGCGCCGCGCTGGGCATCCACCTTGCCCTTCTTCAGCTTGATATTATGCCATTTTGAGTGTCCGGACATATGGCTCGCCTTTTCGCTAGCCTGGCCCGATAATCCAGGTCGGGAACCACATGCGCGCGTGCCAGGCGCTCCACGTAATCGGATTATCCGCCAAGATCGGATAGAAAAAGGCGAAGCTCGCCGCCGCCGCGGCGACGTACGCCCCGATGCCGAGCCCTCCCAGCCAGCGCCTACCTTGGCGCCGGCTCGCCCACTGCCAGAGCCGCTGTAACAGGATGACGTTGCACAAGCAAATCAGCGGGATATTGACGTAGAAATGGTACGCAAAGATGAGACGCGGCGATCCGATCCACGGCAGCCATTGGAGAAGATAGGTAAGTACGATCAGCGCGTAGCCTTTGTTGCGTTCGCGCCAAGCCAAGACCGCAACCCACGGCACGCAGAGGAGCCCGAACCACAGGATCACCGGATTTGGAAGCGAGGTAATCTCGTAGACGCAGCATCCCTGGGCATTGGTCGGATCTTTGCGGTGATCTTGATAGAAGTATGCGATCGGCACGTAGTCGATCGGCCATTCCCACCATTTTGAGGAGTAGGGATGAGTGGCTACGAGGTTATGGTGATACTCGTACATCGAGTACTGCCGGTAGACGAGATCGTTGGCGTTATGTATTTCGCCGGGATCGGGCGAATGCCGCGCCAGATCGGGTAGCCAGACGAGCGCATAGACCGTCGCGCTCACCAGCAGGATCGTCGTAAGCGCCGCGTCCAGACGGAAGCCGTGAGGATTCCCCCAGAGCGTCGGACGCAGCTTTTCCTTAGAGTAGAGTCCTGAGGCGGCAACCCAGATAAGCGCGAGGAAGCTCACGCCGAAGCCCATGACGCCGTACCATTTGGTACTAACGAGTAAGCCCAGTGCAACGGTAAAGAGTATCAGCCAAAGCTTCGAGGAGCGGCCCTTCTCGACGGCCGCCCCTGCGCGAATCTCGTCTTCGGCGTACGTTGCCTCGGACTCGGGCGTCTCGTACGTTACGCTGGCGTCGCGCCGATACTCGATCGTTAAGGGATCGTCGTCATAGACGAGCGTCCCACCCTTGGCCTGCGAGACTGCCCCGCGCTGGATTCGCCCGCGCGGGTCGATCGTACCGCCGTCGGCAGCAAACAGGGCAGTGCCTTCCTCGCCGCGCAGCGCGTACGACCCTTCGGCGTACGTCAGCTCGCGTCGGCCGTCGCTCAAGAATCGCGGGAAAACAAAGTAGCGCACCAGCAAGTAGCACAGGCACGCGACATAGAGCGTCACGACGATGGTCGCAGCGGCGTCGAATCCCCAAAAGACTCGACACACCTGGCCCAACGCGCAGCCCGCAGCCAGCGCTCCTGCCACGCCGGCGGCGAACGCCCCGTTGGGAACGACGACGTGGGCACGTTCTCCGACTTGGGAGCTGATCCAGAAGCGGTAGAACGCGTAAACGGCGAGCGTGGCAAAGAACACGACGAAGCCTTCGGGAGTCGCGATGCGAGACTGCACGAAATGCATTCCGTCGAAAGTCAGCAGTAGCGCCGCGATCGTCGCGAAGAACGTGGATCCTGTAATTCGTTTCGCAAAGGCAAAGAGCAGCATGACGACAAGCGCGCCGAAGACCACGTCGAGAAAGCGCCAGCCGTAGGAGTTATCGCCGTTGCTCATGTGACCGATAAAGGCGTTGAGTCCCGTCCACCCGCCGAGCCCGTGACCTGCCGGCATGCCGCCGAAGAGCATCATCGAGAACGCGATCAAGAGTTTGCTTAGCGGTGGATGGGTGTTCTCGTAAATTCTCAGGTTTTGAAGATACTCTTCACCGGCCCGCGCGAAGTAGATTTCGTCGAAAACCTTGTCGGGCGGCCACCAGTACCCGATGAATGACAGGATGAAGTTCCCGACGCCAAGTGCCGCCATAATGACATAATCGAGCGGCACGCGCATCGCGGCCAAACCTTCGCGCGGATCGAACCAGTGGCGCGCGCCGGCCTCGGCCGAGGACAAAACCTCAGCCCGCGCGCGGCCGGCGGGCGACGGCGCTTGCGACGGAGCCGCAGCCGTCTCGGCGGCTCCCAAATATTGATAGCCAAGCCAGAAGAACGCGCCGATCGCAAGCGCAGAAAAGGCCGGCGTCCACGGGCCCCACAGGTTTTGCGCGTTAAGGCCCGCGACGTTGTTCGTGACGACGTGCAAATATTCGAGACTGTAGATCAGATTGGCAAGCAGGACGACGGAAAGCGCGACCGTGCCCCAAAGATAGCGGCGTGCGAACGGGAGACACGCAATCGTGAAGAGCAGCCCGTTAAAGAGATAGCGTTCGTGCATGCGCGTCGCGAGCACGAAGAAGGCGAGCGCGGCGATGGCGCAGCCTTCGAGCAATGCCTGCGACGTGCGATCTTGCAGGTAGCGCCAAACGACCAAGGCAACCCCCGCGACCACGAGCAGGACGCCCCAGAGATATTGCGGCGGGCCCCACGACGGGATGTTTATGTTGTCGGGCACCCAGAGCAAACCGCGGAACGCCCAGAGATTAAAGGCGTTAACGCTGTTGTATGGATAGACGTTCGCACCGTAGGCGTAGCGTTCAAGCAGCCATCCAAATGCCGCGATGGGATTGCTCGGATGGAACGGCTCCGTGAGCAGCAACGCAAGCACGAGCGCGGCCCCGACACCAATTGCACTCGCGATCACCCGTGCGCGGCGGCGAGCTGGGTCGACGAAGGCAAACGCCACCAGCAACGGCAGCAGCACGGCGGCTTGCGGCTTGATGAGCAAAGAGTACGCGAACGCGAGCCAGGCAAGCACTATCCAAGCCAGGTGAGCGCGGGTTTGCGGAGCCTCGTCTTCGCTGCGCAGCAGCGCATAGATTGCGAGCAGCGCGAGACCGCCCGAAATGGAATCAACCTGTCCCCAAAGCGCAGAAATGTAGATCGTCGCCGGATTGAGCAGGTAGAGCGCGGCCGCGGCGAGAGCCCAGCCGGCGTTGCTAAAACGGCGGACGATCGCGTAGAGCAGCGCCCCCACGCCGAGGTCGGCCAGGATCGCCGGCAGTTTGACGAGGTTGCGCAGCACCGCGAAGCTTCGGTCGTGCGCGGCAAAGAGAAGATGCCAGACGCGGCCGACCGCGGCGAGGATGTAAAAGTAGCCCGGCGGATAATCGGCAAAACCGATCGTGGAGTAAAAAGCCGCGAAGCTGTGCTGACTTAAGCCGATGGCCCAGGCGGTGTAGGTGCTTACATCGGTCTGGAAGCCTGCGTTGTCAATGAAGAACAACCGCACGGCGAGTCCCACGAGCAAGAGCACCGGTAGTGCCCAGGCCAGCGAATCCTGCCGTGCCGGCGCGCGGGCCGTACCGTTGACGTTCACGCTTTTCCCTTTTTCTTCAACCAGCCGCGGCGAGGCCCAGCGTACCACAGAGAAACTCGCGGAGCTCCCGATTCGGATGGCCCTCGACCACCGCCAGATGCTGGGCGGCGGCCTCGGTGGCGGCTTGGCGCGCCCCGAGAGAATCGAGCGCCCCTACGATGCGTTCAACCATCGCCGCGTCGAGCGAATCCCCGCGCGCGTACGCGTCGGCTACAACCGTGCGCGCGGCCGAGGGTGACTGCGCGATCGCCCAAACGACCGGGAACGTCCATTTCCGGCGTGCGATATCGCTCGCAACGGTTTTCCCGGTTTCGTCCACCGAGGACCAGATGCCCGCGACGTCGTCGCGGATCTGAAAGGCCATGCCATAGGCGCGGCCCACGGCGCCGTAGCCCGCAATCGTCGTTTCATCGCAGCCCGCGGCGTGGGCGCCCAGCCGACACGACGCGTCGAAAAGCTGCGCGGTCTTACAGTCGATCATCCGGTAGTAGTCGGGCAAATCGACGAAGCCCTCGGATTCGAAATAAAGATCGAGCGATTGACCCTCGCACATCACGGCGTGGGCTTCGTGCAGGAGCGCGAGCATCCGAAGCACTCGTAGCGCATCGAGATATGCGGCGGCATGCTCGAGGCTGAGAAAGCTCAGCGCGCACATAGCATCTCCGGCATTGATCGCATGCGCCACGCCGTACGCGCTCCACAGGGTCGGACGCCCGTGACGCAGCTCGTCGCGATCCTCGATGTCGTCGTGTACGAGCGAATAGTTGTGGAAGATCTCGACGGCTACGGCGGCATCGAGCGCGTGCGCGAGCGGCGCTCCCTGGGTGGTCGCGACGCGCATCACCATCTGCGGACGCAGCCGCTTGCCGCGCCGAGCCGGCCCGTACGGCGCGTAACCGAAGTGGCGCAAAAGACTATCGGAGATCTCTTTCGATCCCCGATATCCGGTAATCCGTTCTTCGAGGGCGGTCTCGAAACGTTCGGCGGTGCTGGCCACGTTACGCAGAAGCGGCCAACTCCTCCATCCGTGCCTCGACCTTATCGACCAGCCAGCCCGGCGTCGAGGCGCCCGACATCAGACCCGCCACTTCAACGTCCTTGAACCACTGGGCTTGGAGCTCGTCGGGACCCTCGATATGGTGGGATGTCGCGCCGTGCGATTCGGAGAGATCGGCGAGATGCTTCGTGTTGGCCGAACTCTTTCCACCGACGACGATCATCACTTCAACGTCCTTGGCCAAACGCAACGCCTCGTTTTGGCGGTTGTGCGTATCGGTACAGATCGTGTTGACGGCTCGCACTTCATAGTACTTTGCGGAGAGCGCTCGGACGATCTCGGTGAAACCTTCACCCGACCACGTCGACTGCACGACCACGCCGACGCGGCTCGAGCGCGGGAGGCGTTCGACGTCTTCGGGACGCTGAATGCACCACGCCCCCGGGACGTGGCTGAGCGTTCCCTTCACCTCGGGATGATTCGGATCGCCGATGACGACGATCTTATAGCCGTCGGCTTTGAGTTTTTCTGCTTGTACGTGGATCTTCGTGACCATCGGACAGGTGGCATCGATGATTTCGAGCTTCTTCTCCTTCGCCTTTTCGAAGACGTCGACCGGTAATCCGTGAGCGCGAACGAAAAGGGCCCCGGCGTCGACGTCGTCGACGCTCTGCGCGTTCTTGAGACCGCGCGCGGCGAGCGATTCGACCATCTGTGGATTGTGTACGACGTGGCCGAGGGTCGTCACGTCGCCCCGCGAAGCGATCGCCTCCTCGGCCTTCTTCACCGTGATCGCTACCCCAAAGCAAAATCCTTGGACGGACGCCTTACGTATTTCCACGGAGTCTCCCAGACAGCACGTCGATCGCCTTCATGATTTCCGCGGTGAACTTCGCCAAATCATCGCGTGTTGCTTTTCGGGTCGCCGGAGGGGGCAGCGGCATGCCAAACGCGACGCCGATATGAGCCAGGCGCAGCGCCCGGTCAGTGCCGCGGATACAGGCCGGTACGACCGGCACCTGCGCCAGCGACGCCAGGAGCGCGATGCCGGTCTGCGGAGCGACGGTGCCGCTCGGATTGCGCGTTCCTTCGGGGAAGATTCCGATCGCACCGCCCGATTCCAAGACCTGAAGCGAGCGCCTAATCGCACTCGTCGCACTGCCCCCGCGATCGACGCTGTAGGCACCGAGTGCGCGAATCACACTTCCCAAAATGGGGAGGTTAAAGAGCTCCTTCTTGGCCATGTAGCTGATCCGCCGCGGACAGAGACAGCCC
The DNA here is from genome assembly GCA_963756635.1 of Vulcanimicrobiota bacterium. GTDB lineage: Bacteria > Vulcanimicrobiota > Vulcanimicrobiia > Vulcanimicrobiales > Vulcanimicrobiaceae > Cybelea. The sequence goes on along the minus strand of CAVWOR010000005.1, from coordinate 231,588 downwards.
AGCACGGGGGGGTCGAAATACGAAACGTGATTGCAAGCGACGATCAACGGACCGTCGGGCGGAACGTTTTCGGTGCCGAAGACTTGGGCGCGCCAGAGCGTTCGCACGGTAGAGCGAACGACTACCTTCGAAAAGTCGTAGAAGGCCCAGTTCATCCTTCGTCCCCTCTCATCCGGAGCCCGTCGAAGGATGACCCGCTGAGACGATAGCGCATATTTCGTCGACTACTTTCTCCGCATCTATCTCGCTTGAATCGATGACGTGCGCGTCGGCGGCGGGGGCAAGCGGCGAGATCGCTCGCGTGCGATCGATGCGATCGCGTTCCTCGATCTCTTCGGCCAAGCGGTGTGCGTCGACGTCTACGCGCGCGCTTTCGAGCTGCGCGCGGCGTCGGGCGATGCGCGCCGGAAGGGACGCGGTCAGATAGATCTTTATCGGCGCGTGCGGCAAGACGACGGTGCCGATGTCGCGACCCGCCATCACCACCGGACCTTTCCCGGCGATGCGGCGCTGCGCGCGCACCATCGCGGTCCGAACTTCCGGCTGAGCCGCAACGACCGATACGATCGCAGTCACCTCGTTGCTCGAAAGGGTCGCCTCGTCGAGCTCGCGACCGCCTGCAACGATGCGAAACCCGAGCTGCGCGGATTCGTCGAGCTCGACTTCGATCGGCTCGAGGTTCATGAGCCGCGCGAGCGCGGCGCCGTTATCGACATCGGTTCCGGTTCGCAACGCAAGCGAGGCAAGTGCACGATACATTGCACCGGTGTCGAGATAGAGTATGCCGAGGCGCTGCGCCGTCGCTCGCGCTACGGTCGTCTTCCCCGCGGCAGCCGGTCCGTCGATCGCGATCTGAAGGTACGCTGGAGCGCTCACCCGCGCCGGGTTCGCCCAGGCAAAGCAGCGGCCCCGCAGAACTTTGCGAGCCTTGCGGGACATCCGATTGTTACAGGCCACCAGTGGCTAAGACGCGCGCGGTATATTTTTGCTCGGCCTGCGGTTTCGAATCGCCGCGATGGCTCGGGCGTTGCCCGCAATGCGAAGCGTGGAACTCTTTCGACCAACGACCGTTCACGGTTGCGACAAAAGTGGCGCACGGCGCGCGGCAGAGCGCAACCGCAGACGCCGGCCCGATAGCACTGCATGAGATCGACTCGGTTGGCGTCGCACGCGTGCACGTCGGCATGCCCGAGTTCGACGCGGTGCTCGGGGGCGGCATCGTTTCGGGAAGTTTAACGCTCGTCGGCGGCCCGCCCGGCGCCGGAAAGTCGACGCTGTTGCTGCAAATTGCCGCGCGTTTAGCGCAGCAAGGCGAGGTCGTCTACGTTTGCGGTGAGGAGTCCGCCGCGCAAGTGAAGCTGCGCGCGGAGCGGATCTTCGCTCAGGGTAACGTGAGCGCCAACTTGTCGGTTTACCCGGAGACGAATCTTCGGGTGGTCCTCGATCGGCTTGAACGGCATCCACCGATGGCTATGGTCGTGGACTCGATCCAAACCGTCTGGCTTCCCGAATCGGAAGCCTATGCCGGGAGCGTCACGCAGATACGAGACTGCACGCAAGCGCTGATGGAGTACGCCAAGCGGACCGGGTGCCGGAGTTTCATCGTCGGCCACGTTACCAAAGACGGCGCGATCGCCGGGCCGCGGCTGCTCGAGCACCTCGTCGACACCGTTCTCTACTTTGAGGGAGAGAGCAGCGGCGAGCATCGCATCCTGCGAGCCTATAAGAATCGCTTCGGTTCTATCGACGAGATTTGCGTCTTTACGATGCACGATGCCGGCCTGCGCGAAGTCGCAAACCCCTCCGAGCTTTTTCTCGGCGCGCGCTCGCAACGCCCCAGCGGTTCGTGCGTCGTCGCTTCGATCGTCGGCTCGCGGCCGGTCTTGATAGAAGTGCAGGCGCTTGTCGGCGAGACGACCTTCGGCACGCCGCGCCGGCTCGCCAACAATCTGGATCAGCAGCGCCTGGCGATGATCATCGCCGTGTTGGAGCGGCACGCAGGTTTCTCGCTCGGCACGCACGACGTGTACGCGTCGGTTGCGGGTGGATTGAGAATCGTCGAGCCGGCCGCCGATTTGGGAATTGCGTTGGCCATCGCATCCTCATTTCGTAATCTCGCCATTCCAGCGCCGATCGCCGTCTTCGGCGAGCTTGGGTTATCCGGCGAAGTGCGCGCCGTCGGAGCGGCCGACCGGCGCGAGGCCGAAGCACGCAAGCTCGGCTACACCGACGTGATTTCGCCCGCTACCACGGGTGACGTGCTCTCCGCCATCGCGAGAGCGCTGGGCTAATGCTGTTTGAGATCGTTCCGAATCTATCGGAGGGGCGCAACGCGGCCACGATCGAGGCGGCGCGCGCGGTGGCTGAAAGCACCGGTGCGCGGCTGCTCGATTGGAGCAGCGACGTGGTACATCACCGCAGCGTTTTGACGATCGTCGGCGATGCGACGCAGGTGCTCGAGGCCGCAATTGCGCTGGCCGGCATCGCGCTCGAACGCATCGACCTGCGCGACCATCTGGGGGTCCATCCGCGCATCGGCGCGCTCGACGTCTTGCCGTTCGTTCCGCTGGAAGGGGCGACGCTCGAAGACGCGGCCGCTCTCGCGCATCGAGCCGGCGCGGAGATCTGGAAACGCTACCGGGTTCCTTCTTTTTATTATGGCGCCGCAGCCCGTCACGCGGAGCGCCGGCTTCTTCCGGAGATTCGACGGAACGCCGAATGGCTGCCCGACGAAGGCGACGTCGCTCGACATTCGAGCGCGGGAGCGGTTGCCATCGGCGCCCGGGAGATCCTGATCGCATTCAACGTCGAACTGGCAAGTCCCGACCTTGACGCGGCGAGAGCGATCGCCCTGGCAATTCGGGAACGTAACGGCGGTTTGCGCTCGCTTCGTGCGCTCGCTCTTCCGCGCGGAAACGATCGCGTGCAGGTCTCGCTCAACGTGACGGATTATGTTGCAACGCCACTCTATCGCGTCGTCGAACTCATCGCATGGCTGGCGGCGGAACGCGGCATCGAAATTCTCGGCTGCGAGCTCGTGGGCTGCCTGCCTTGGGCAGCGGTCGAGTCGGCCGCCGCATATTATTTAGGAGTTACCAAGTTGTGAAGTTCCCTCTACCGGTCTTCGTTGCGACGCTGCTGATCTGCGTTCCGCAGCCACTGCGAGCACAGAGCGGCCCCGGAGATGCCGGAATCTTTACCACGGCGCTGCGTAATGGGTTGCGCGTCATCGCCGTAGAGGATCGCGCCGCGCCCGTGGTTCAGACGTCGGTCTGGTACGGCTTTGGATCGCTGCAGGAAACCCCGGGCAAAACCGGCCTCGCGCACGCGCTCGAACACATGCTCTTTCGCGGAACGCCCGAGATCTCGTCGGGTGGTCTTGACGACATCACCGCCCGCCTTGGCGCGCAAATGAACGGCGAGACGAGCTACGACTACACTCAGTTTTACTTCGAAATGCCTGCCGACAAGCTCGACGTCGCACTCTACATTGATGCCGATCGGATGCAGCATGCGGCGCTTCGGGCGGCCGACTGGGCGATCGAGCGCAACGCGGTGCTCAACGAACTCGACGGCGACGCGAGCTCCCCATTCTTCAATTTACTCGCACGCGTGCGTGCCGCTGCATTCCCGAATCAGCCTGCCGGACGGACGCCCCTGGGGAGCCGAGACGACGTCGCCCGCGCGACCGTCGCCGACATCGCCCGGTACTATCGCGAGTGGTACGCACCCAATAACGCAACGCTCGTCGTCGCCGGCGACGTCAACCACGCAGCCGTCTTCGCAAAAGCGGCACGCTATTTCGGAGCGATACCCTCCAAGAACTTGCCCTCAAAGCCGAACGCAAACCCCGTTCCCGCCTCCGGCCGAACGGTCGAAGCGGAGTTTCCATTCCCCTTCGAAATCCTGGACCTCGCCTACGCCATTCCCGGCGACATCCAGCACGGCGAGCCGGCGATCAGCACGCTGGCGACCCTGCTCGAGAATCAGCGGTCGCCCTTCTATCGTGCGCTCGTGCAAAGCAATATCGCGCTCGGCATCGAGGCAAACGCCGACACGCAATTGCGAGGAGGTCTGCTTGACGTTTTCATCGTCCTCAATCCCGGCAAAAGCAGCAGCCAGGCGCAGGCGGTTTTTCAGTCCACGCTCGACTCGGCGCTCCAGAACGGTTTCGATCCGGACCTGGTCGTCGCGGCGAAGCGCTTGACGATGGCCGAGCGGCTCTACTCGGCAGACTCGATCGACGGCATCGGGAGCCTGGCCGGATATACCTACGGAATCGTCGGCGAGAAGATCTCGGACGAGGATTCGCGGCTCGCCGCACTGACTGGCGACGATCTGCTCGCCGCGGCCCGCAAGTATCTCAGCCGGCCGACCGTCGTTGGGCATCTAACACCCAACGAGAGCCCGCCGCGGGGCAACTCGCAGAAGAGCAGCACCGAGGCGAGCGACGATTTCTCTAAACGCGTTCCGAACGGACCAATCGTCGAGCCGCAATGGATTGCAAAGGCTGTGAGCACGCCGACGACGGCGCGCAGCACGCTCGCGCCAGTCGAGTTCACGCTGTCCAACGGCTTGCGCGTGATCGTTCAAACGAAGAGCGATCGGCCGACGTTCGTGTTGCGCGGAAAGATTGCTTCTTCGCCGGGGTTCGAGACGCCGGAGCAAGAGGGCATCGACCGTCTGGCCTCGACGGTTGCCGATTACGGAAGCGCGGGATATTCGTTCGCGCAGCGCCGCAAGGAAACCGACGAGATGGGAGCGTTCGTGTCAACCGGTCAAAGCTTTTCGGCGCAGGGCGTCGCCGGCGATTTCGAGCGAATCGTACCGATCATCGCCGACGGCGAGGAACATCCAACCTTCGCCGATCCATGGTTTACCGTCGAGCGATCGCAGCTCGCCAACAGCCTCCAATCTGAATCGACGATTTCCGGCGTCATGATCAATCGTGCCTACGACCGGCTTTTGCTTTCCTTGGGCGATCCGACGCTCCGCCAACCGACCCCGGGGAGTGTAAGCGGCCTGACGCGCGAGGACCTCATCGCTTATACGCAGCGCTACTGGCGTCCCGATCTGACGACGATTGCCGTGGTCGGCAACCTTTCGCCGCAACGCGTTCGTAGCGCGCTCGAATCCTCGTTTGGTGCATGGCAGGTAGCCGGCCCAAAACCAGATCCGCACTTGATGCCGATGCCGCCCGCGACGAGCGGCCACGATTACATCGGCACGTCCGCCAATCAAGTCTACATTCGCCTCGGGCAGCCCGCGCTCTCGCGATCGAGCCCCGATTACGCGACGTTCTTGGTGCTCAATCAAATTCTCGGCGGCAGCGGCGCCTTCGAGTCGCGCCTTTGGCAAGAGCTGCGTCAGAAACGTGGCCTCGTCTACAGTGTAACCAGCTCGCTCGACGCGAACGGGGACCGCGGAGATTTACGCATCGAGCTCAACGCATCGCCGCAGCGCGTCATCGAAGCCGTTCGATTCGTTCGGCAAGAGCTCCAGCTTCTGCGAGACGAACCGGTTTCGGAGACCGAGCTTCAAGAGGCGAAAGTACGGCTCGTCAGCAATGCGCTGCTCGAGGAAGCCTCGTCCGCAGGGCAAGTCAGTCAGCTCATGGACATCGCGGCCAACGATCTTCCACTGGATTACTACGGCACCCTCAACGAACGCTTCGCGCGGATAACACCGGCGGACGTGCAACGGGTCGCGCGCGAATATCTCCATCCGGGCAATCTCGTCGAAGTCTATGCCGGACCATCGGGGCCATGGTCGCTCCACGCGATATGATCGAGACGATCGATCCTTCTACGGGAAGCGTGCTCGAACGCATCCCGTTGATGGATGCGCGGCAAATCGACACAAAGCTCGATGCGGCAGCACGCTGTGTGCCGTTTTGGAGTCGAGCGTCGTTCGAAGATCGCGCGTGCATCTTGCGAGAGGTTGCGGCGAGGCTTCGCGCGGAGCGCGATTCGCTCGCTGCTACGGCGGTGCGCGAGATGGGAAAGCCGATCGTTCAGGCTCGAGCCGAAGTCGAGAAGTGCGCGTTGGCGCTCGAGTATTTTGCCGAACGGGGGAGCGCGATGCTTGCGTCGCAAGCGGCGCCCTCTTCGGCCGCACGCAGCTATGTGGCATTTCGGCCGCTCGGGGTGCTGCTGGCGATCATGCCCTGGAACTTTCCCTATTGGCAGGTCGTTCGGGCTGCGGCTCCGGCGCTGATGGCAGGCAATGCGATTCTCCTCAAGCACGCGGCGAATACATCTCGCTGCGCGCTCGAGCTCGAGCGTATCTTTAGCGAGGCCGGCGCGCCGGACGGCCTTTTCGGTGCGCTCCTCGCGCGCGGCGAAGCAATCGACAAGCTCCTCGAGGATCCGCGAATTGCCGCTGTGACCCTCACCGGTAGCGAACGCGCCGGCGTTGCGGTCGCACGCGCGGCGGGCGCAGCATTGAAGAAATGCGTTCTCGAACTGGGAGGCTCGGACGCCTTCGTCGTGCTCGCGGACGCCGACCTTGAAGCGGCCGCGAAAACGGCCGTAACGGCACGCTTTCAAAATAACGGCGAGAGCTGCATCGCGGCGAAGCGCTTCATCGTGGAAAGCGCGGTCTACGACGACTTTTTGAAACGCTTCGTCGAGCTAGCGGAGGAGCAAGTCGTGGGCGATCCGATGGAAGAGCGCGTACAGCTCGGGCCGTGCGCGCGCGAGGATCTGCGCCGGACCGTGCACGAGCAGGTTTGCGCGACGCTTTCGCGCGGCGCGCGGCTCGCGTTGGGTGGCAAACCGCTCGATCGCGCCGGCTACTTCTACGAGCCGACGGTCGTCGCCGACGTCGTTCCGGGCACGCGTATGTTCGACGAAGAGGTTTTCGGACCGGCGGCAGCAGTCATTCGCGCGCACGATGGCGACCAGGCGCTTGCGCTTGCAAACGCCTCATCGTTTGGCTTGGGCTCGAGTCTTTGGACGGCGAACATCTCCGAGGCTGAGGCTTTTGCAGCACGAATCGAAGCCGGCGCCGTCTTCATCAACGGCATCGTTGCAAGCGACCCGCGCTTACCATTCGGCGGTATCAAGAAGAGCGGCTACGGACGCGAGCTATCGACGTTCGGTATTCACGAGTTCGTAAACGTTCAAACCGTCTGGATTGCATAATCGCCGGCAATCCGGCCGAGAAGTCGGTCGATTGCGTCTCGCTTTTTTCCCGAGGCCAACCGATCGCGTAGGCTTAGTGGACGCGCGCGGAAGAGTATTCGGCGATGCGCCTCAAACCGGTGGCAACTTGGTCGGGGGAAGAGACCCAGCTCAGCCGTAGCCAGCCTTCCATCGAAGGACCGAAGGCGATGCCCGGGATCGCGACCACATCGTGACGTTCGATCAACTCGTTGGCCGCCTCGAGCGAATGCGCGCCGTCCGCGATCCGCACGCAGGCATAAAACGTTCCCTCGGGCGAGACGAAGCGCAAGCCGCTCGTTTGGAGCGCGGCGATCAGTTCGAGGCGCCGCTCGCGATACCAACCGGCGTGCTCTTGCAAGCCGCTCGGCGTTTGGAAGACGTGCAGCGCGACGCGTTGTGCGAAGGTATCGGCGCAGGACGTCACCCAAGCGTGGACCTTGATCGCCCGCTCGATGAACGAGCTCGGACCGAGGAGCCACCCGAGGCGTAAGCCTGTGAGCGCATTGCTCTTGCTCAGCGAGTTCGTCACGACGGTATGCGGCCAGTGCCGCGCGAGCTCCGCCGAGTCGTCGACAAAGGTCTGCTCGCGGTAGATCTCGTCATGAATCAGCCAGATCGGCTCTCCGCCGCGCCGCTCGAGCGAGCGCGTCAGGCTCTCCGCGGAAGCGGATGAGAGAACGCGGGCGGTGGGATTGCACGGCGAACAGATAACGATCGCGCGCGTGCGTTCGCCGATCGCTGACGCGATCCGATCGGCGTCGAAGCCAAAATCCTCTTCTTCACTCATTGCGACGCTCCGAACCGCGACGCCCTCGAGTGCGGCCATCTTTTGATAGGACGGAAAGCACGGCTCGACGACTAACAACTCGTCGCGCATCGGGTCCAGCAAGGTCTTGATCGCAACGTACATGGCTTCTTGCGATCCCACCGTAACGCAAACGTTCTCGATACCGTCCATCTTCGGGTAGCCGTAGTGACGCCCGATGGCTCCGCGTAACGTGGAATCGCCGGCATTCGGCGTGTATTTGACGCCGCATTCCGCGACGTGCCGCATCGCGTCTTCGAAATGCGCGAGATTCGGCAGCAGCGAAGGCTCGCCCAAGCCGAGGTCGATCGACGTGCTTTTTTTCTTAGCGGAGATTTCGCGAATAAGCGACGGGGGAATTTCGAACACGCGTGGATTCATACGGCGAGCTCGTGCTCGCGCAGCGCGGCGTTGAGCGACGTCTTGAGATCGGTCGACGCGCTGCGCGTGCCGACGATCAGCGCACAGGGCGTTCCGAACTCCCCCGCCGGGAAACGCTTAGATTGCGTCCCCGGAATAACAACCGCGCGCGCTGGAATTCGCCCGTTGATCTTCACGGGCTCGTTTGCGCGTACGTCGAAGATCGGCGTGCTCGCGGTGACCACGACGCCGGCGCCCATGACGGCCTCCCGCTCGACGCGAACGCCTTCGACGACGATGCAGCGCGAACCGATAAAGGCGCCATCTTCAACGATCACGGGCGCGGCCTGGGGTGGCTCGAGCACGCCGCCGATGCCGACGCCACCGGAGAGATGGACGTCTTTGCCGATCTGCGCACACGATCCGACCGTCGCCCACGTATCGATCATCGTGCCTTCGCCTACGTAAGCGCCGATGTTGACGAAGCCCGGCATCAGCACGACGCCGGGTGCGAGAAAGCTTCCGTAACGCGCGACACCGGGCCGAACGCAGCGCACGCCCTGCTTGCGGTAGTTTCGCTTGAGCGGAAGCTTGCGGTTGCGACGTGCAAAGTAAAGCAGGATCGCCTCCTTCACCCAGACATTGGTCACCCAATCGCCGTCGCGCGGCTCGGCAACGCGCAGCTCGCCGGCGTCGAGCATGGCGATCACCCGATCGATCGCACGCCCTTCGCGTCCGCGCACGTCGCCCTCTCCTCGCACCAGCGCGGCGATCTGCGCTTGCAGTTCTTCTAGCGTCACGCGCTGAAGCTACGGCACCAGGTAAGCTCGCCCCCGCGTCGTGAAAGGAGATTCCGTGCCGAACTCGCCCGCCGACGAGCAACGTATCAATGCAATCCGCTTTCTCGCGGTCGATGCGGTTCAGAAGGCCAACTCAGGCCATCCCGGGCTGCCGATGGGCGCAGCGGCAATGGCCTATACGCTTTGGACGCGTCATTTGCGGTTCAATCCAAAGGATCCGCATTGGCTCAATCGCGACCGCTTCGTACTCTCCGCCGGGCATGGCTCGATGCTGCTCTACGCACTGCTCTATCTCACCGGCTACGACCTAACGCTCGACGACATCAAGCACTTTCGGCAGCTCGGAAGCAAAACTCCCGGACATCCGGAGGCCGAGCGCACGCCCGGCGTCGAGGCGACAACGGGACCGCTCGGTCAGGGCGTCGGAAACGCCGTCGGCATGGCGATTGCAGAGGCGCATCTGGGCGCCGTCTATAACCGCGACGATCAACCCATCGTCGACCACTACACGTACTGCCTCTGCGGCGACGGCGACCTCATGGAAGGGATCAGCCAGGAGGCGCTTTCGCTCGCGGGGCATCTCAAGCTCGGCAAACTCATCGTCTTTTACGACGACAATCTCGTCTCGCTCGCGGGTCCGACCGACGTCACGTTTACCGACGATCCGGTCGCTCGTTTCGACGCAAGCGGCTGGCATACGCAGTTTATCGACGTCGATCACGGCAACGACGTCGCGAGCATCGATCAGGCCATCGATATCGCGAAGAACGTTACCGATCGGCCCTCGTTCATCGCGGTCCGAACCCACATCGGCTACGGCTCGCCGCGCCAAGACAACTATCTCGCGCACGGCGAAGCGCTCGGACCCGATAACGTTAAGAAAGCGAAAGAGCGGCTGGGCTGGCCGCTGGAGCCCGATTTCTACGTGCCCGACGATGTGCTCGCGTTTTATCGCGAGGTCGGCGGGAAGGGTGCCGAGCTCGAAAAGCAATGGCTGGAAACCTACGACGCCTGGAGGCGCGCCAATATCGATCTTGGCGCGCAGCTCGAGCGCGCGCTGCGCCACGAAGTGCCGGCAAATCTGCCGTGGCCTTCGTTTACCGCCGAGAATGGAAACGTTGCGACGCGCGACGCCGGAGGCGCCGTAATGAACGCGATCGCGTTCTCGCTGCCGGAGCTCGTCGGTGGATCGGCCGATCTCGATCCGTCGACGAAGACCTACCTTAAGAATTGCGGCGATTTCGAGCCACACAACTATGGCGGGCGCAACATCCATTACGGAGTCCGCGAGCATGCGATGGCTGCATGTACGAGCGGCATCGCGCTGCACGGCGGCCTGCTTCCCTTCGCCGCGACCTTCTTCAACTTTGTCGATTACCTGAAACCCGCGCTGCGTTTAGCCTGCCTCAGCGGAGTTCACTCGATCTACGTCTTCACCCACGATTCGGTCTTCCTCGGCGAAGACGGCCCGACCCACGAGCCGATCGAGCAGCTGGCAATGCTACGGGCGACGCCGAACTGTTTTGTCATTCGGCCGGCCGACGCGCTCGAGACCCTCGAGGCGTGGAAGCTCGCCATCGGCGCGAAGGACGCACCGTACGTGCTCGTGCTCACGCGGCAAAAGGTGCCGTTTCTGGGAGCGCGCGACGCCGCCGTCGGAAAGGGCGCGTACGTGCTCGCCGACGCCGCGGGCGGAAGCTCCGATCTCATCTTGATCGCGACGGGGTCGGAAGTCGCGCTCGCCCTCGATGCGAAGAGAATTCTTGACGGCAAGGGCATGCGCACGCGCGTCGTCTCGATGCCATGTTGGGAACTCTTCGACGAGCAGCCCCAGGCATATCGTGACGAAGTGCTGCCGCCTGCGGTCGGAGCACGCATGTCGATCGAAGCCGGCGCGACCCTGGGATGGGCCAAGTACGTGGGCGATCGTGGGTTTGCGTTCGGCATTGACAAGTTCGGCACGTCGGCGCCGGCCGCCGCGATTGCCCAGGCCTACGGTTTCACGCCGGATAACGTCGCCCACGTGGCCCTCCAAAAGTTTGACCTCGCCGCCCGTTAGGAGACGATCATGAAGAACCCCGTCCAGCAGCTGCTCGATGCCGGGCAGAGCGTCTGGCTCGACAACGTCCGGCGCAGCATGTTCGCCTCCGGCGAACTTGGGCGTTTAATCGAAAACGGATTGCGCGGCATGACGAGCAATCCCACGATCTTCGAGAAGGCGATTGGCGCGGGTACCGATTACGACGAGCAGCTCGCCACGCTGATCGGATCGGAAAAAAACGCGGATGCGCTCTTCTGGGATCTCGCGATCCAAGACATTCAGAGCGCCTGCGACGCATTCGCAGCGCTCTATGCCACGTCGGGTGGAAACGACGGCTTCGTCAGTCTCGAGGTTTCGCCGTTGCTGGCGCGCGACACCGCCGGCACCATCTCGATGGTTAAGGAACTATGGGAGCGGGTCAGCCGCCCCAACGTCATGATCAAGATACCGGGCACCAAGGAAGGGCTCCCGGCAATCGAAGAGTCCATCTATCGCGGGTACAACATCAACGTCACCCTGATTTTTTCGGTCGAGATGTACGAGCTGGCGGCCTTGGCCTACGTGAAAGGTCTCCGCCGCCGCGCCGACGAGGGCAAACCGATTGACAAGATCCGTTCGGTTAACTCGGTCTTCGTCAGCCGAATCGACACGGCGATCGACAAACTCTTACAAGAACGGATCGCCAAAGGCGAGAAGCTCGACCATTTGCTCGGCAAGACGGGAATCGCCGGACTAAAGCTGACCTATCAGAAGTTTAAAGAGATATTCTACGGCGACGAGTTCGCAGCGCTCAAGGCAAAGGGCGGCGCGGTCCAGCGTCCGCTCTGGGCCTCGACCTCGACGAAGAACCCACACTATCCGGATCTCATGTACGTCGAGACGGTCGTCGGCCGCGATACCATCAACACGATGCCGCCGGCAACGCTCGACGCACTGCTCGATCACGGAAAGGTCGTACCCGATACGGTCGAAAGCGATCTGCGTGGCGCCGCCGATGCGATGCGCGCGTTGCAAGACGCGAAGATTTCGCTCTTCGATGTGACGCAGCAGCTTCAGATCGAAGGCGTTCAGCTATTCTCGGATTCCTTTGCCGCGCTACTCGGCGCGATCGTCTATAAACAGAAGCTGCTGGAATCCGGCGGTGCGCAGCGGGTGCATCTCTCGCTCGGCAAATCGGAGCCCGCGTACGACGCGGCGCTCGAGAAGCTTGCATCCGCGGATTTCCTCAAGCGCATCTGGGCACACGATGCGACGTTATGGTCGACGGAGCCCGAAGCCGTCGCCATCATCAAGAAGTCGCTGGGCTGGCTCGACATCCAGCAGCACATGCTCGACGAGGTTGCCGGGCTCAAATCGTTTGCCGGCGAGGCGAAGGGGAACTTCGACTCGGCAGTCGTTTGCGGCATGGGTGGAAGTTCGCTCGCGCCGGACATTATCGCGGACACGTTTGGACCCAGCGACGGCTATCCGCGGCTGCACGTCCTCGATTCGACATCGCCACAGCAGATCAAGGAGCTCGAAGAACAGATCGCGATTCCAACCAGCCTCTTCATCATATCGAGCAAGAGCGGTACGACGACCGAGCCGAACGCATTTTACGCGTACTTCCACGAGAAGGTTTCGAAGCACGTCGGTGCCGCGGTGGCCGGGCGTAACTTCGTCGCGATCACCGACCCGGGAACGACGCTCGATAAAGAGGCGAAAGAAGAATCGTTCCGCGCCGACTTTGAGAACGATCCGAACATCGGCGGCAGATACTCGGCGCTTTCCTTCGTGGGCATCGCGCCGTCAGCGATCGCGGGCTACGACATCAACTTGCTCCTCGACCGCGCACTCGGCGCGATGCATGCCAACGACCGCACCGTCGAGCCGCGCAATGCGCCCGGAGTCCGCTTCGGCGCCGCGATCGGCGGCCTTGCCGTCAGCGGGCGCGACAAGCTTACGATCGTCACGCACGCGGCCGTCAGGGCGTTCGGAGCGTGGGCCGAACAGCTGATCGCCGAATCGACCGGGAAGCTCGGCAAAGGGATCGTCCCCATTGAAGGCGAGGCGCTCGGCGCACCTGAGGATTACTCAAACGATCGCACCTTCGTCTACGTCGGCGCGAACCTGCCGGAGCCCGAGCCGGACGTCGACGAGAAGCTGCGCGCGCTCGAGGCCGCGGGCCATCCGGTGATTCGACTCGATATGAACGACCCGTACGACCTCGGCGAACAGTTCTATCTCTGGGAGATCGCGGTCGCCGCGGCCGGAGTGATCCTCGGGATCAATGCATTCGACCAGCCGAACGTCCAGGAATCAAAGGATAACACCGTCGCGCTGCTCGCGCAGTACGCAAAGAACGGAAAGTTCGATGAGCCCACGCCGAATCTCAAAGGCGCCGACTTTGACATCACCTTTCTCTCGGGCAGCCGGGAGATCTCGGCGCGACATCCCGACGACGCACTCGCCGCGCTCTTCGCCCAGCTGCGTCCCGGCGACTATTGCGCGATCACGGCGTACATCGCACGAAACGAGATACACACGGAGCTGTTGCAAGAGCTGCGATTGAAGATTCGCGACGCCTATCGCATCGCGACGACCGTTGGGTTCGGTCCACGTTTTCTGCATTCGACCGGGCAGCTCCATAAGGGCGGCCCCAATACGTGTGTCGTGCTGCAGATCACGGCAGACGACCCCGACGATCCGATGATTCCCGGCATGAACGTCGGCTTCCGCACGCTGCTCGCGGCCCAGGCGCTCGGCGATTGGATGTCACTCGACAAGCGCCATCGCCGCGGCCTACGCATCCACTTCACGAAGGACGTTACCGCTCGGCTCCGATCGCTCCCCATGATCGTCGACAGAGCTCTTTCGCTCCGTGTGTGAGTTGGCGGCGGACGTATCGCGTAGGCGGCGTGTGAATGCGCCGCGGGGCCATGGATGGCGAGAGCGGCGGAGAGGCGAGCGAAGCCGAACGCGGGATGCGTGAGGCAAGCGGCCGCAAAAGCGATATGTCGTCACCCGTCGCCAGCGATTCTGCCTCGCTACTGAAAGGATAGGCTATGCAACTCGGGATGGTTGGCCTCGGGAAGATGGGCAACTACATGACGCAGCGCTTGATCGGCGGCAGGCACGAGGTCATTGCCTACGATCGCGACCCACAGGCCGTACAGACGGCGGCGGGTGCGGGCGCGGTTGGCGCCTCCAGCCTCGCCGATATGGTTGCAAAGCTTACAGCGACGCCGAAGGTCGCGTGGGTCATGGTGCCGGCAGGAGCGCCGACCGACGATACGATCCACCAGCTCGCCGATGCGATGGGGAAGGGCGGCATCATCATCGACGGGGGAAACACTAACTATAAGGATGGTTTGCGCCTCTACGCCGATTGCAAAGCGAAGGGCGTATCGTTGATCGATGCGGGAACCAGCGGCGGCGTTTGGGGCTTAAAAGAAGGTTACTGTCTGATGGTTGGTGGCGACGACGCGCAAGTGCGCCACTGCGAGCCAATCTTCTTGACGCTCGCGCCGCCCAAGGGATACGCCCACGTCGGCCCTGCCGGTGCGGGACACTTTTCAAAGATGGTCCACAACGGCATCGAATACGGCCTGCTTCAAGCCTACGGCGAGGGCTTCGAAATTCTCAAAGCTTCGCAATACGATTACGACCTGGGGCAACTCGCCGAGCTCTGGTGCCACGCGAGCGTCGTCCGCTCGTGGCTGCTCGAGCTGCTGGTCCTCGCGTTCCGCGAGGATCCGGGCTTGAAAGATATTCGCGGCTACGTCGACGACACGGGCGAGGGCCGTTGGACGGTCGAAGCGGCGATTGACGAGAATGTCCCGGCGCCGGTGATCACGCTCTCACTGCTCGCGCGCATGGCTTCGCGTCAAGACGAATCTTTCAGCGCGAAGGTCGTCGCGGCCTTACGCAATCAGTTCGGAGGCCACGCCGTCAAGAGCGAGACGCATGCCTGACGAAACCGTCACGACGCAAGCGCCGCCTACAAGCGACGGCGAGACGAGCAATCCCCTTCGAGCGGGCCTTGCGGCGGACCGCATTAGCAATCCGTGCAGTGCCGTCTTTTTTGGCGCCAGCGGCGATCTCTTTAAGCGCATGCTGCTACCGGCAATCTACTCGATGCGCCTGCGTGGCACGCTTCCTACCGACTTCGCCCTCGTCGGCTTTGCGCGCACGGCGTATACCGACGAGAATTTTCGCGAGTACTGCCGCAAGCAGCTCGAGCTCTTCATGCCGGCAGACGAAAAGCCCCAGGGCTCGCTCTGGGAGGATTTCGCAGCCCGCATTAGTTACGTCACCGCCGATTTCAACGACACTCGCCACTTCGTCGCACTAAAGGAGCGCCTTTCGCAGAACGACCGCGACTTCGGAACGGCCGGCAATCACCTTTTCTATCTCTCCACGCCGCCGCCGGTTTTCCCGGAAATCATCAAACACCTCAAGAAGGCCGGCCTCGACAAGGACCCCGAGGGTTGGACCCGGATCGTCGTCGAGAAGCCTTTCGGCACCGACCTGGAGTCGGCGCGCGCGCTGCAGCGCGCGATCGAGGCGGTCTTCCCGGAGAACGAGATCTATCGTATCGACCACTATCTCGGCAAAGAGCCGGTGCAAGATATCATCGCGCTGCGCTTTGCCAACACGATCTTCGAACCAATTTGGAACCGTAATTACGTGCAGCACGTGCAGATCACGTCGGCCGAGTCGCTGGGCGTCGAAGAACGCGGCGGTTACTACGACCACGCCGGTGCGCTGCGCGACATGATTCAAAACCACGACATCAACCTGCTAGCGCTCGTCGCGATGGAAGCACCGATCAGCTCGGGTGCCGACGACATTCGCAACGAAAAGTACAAGGTGCTCTCGGCGATCGAGCCGCCTGCGCACGAGGCCGTGTGGTCCGTTGCGGCACGCGGCCAGTACGGCGCGGGCACGATCGACGGCGGACCGGTCAAGGCCTACCGCCAGGAGCAGGACGTCGCGCCGGATTCGAATACGGAAACGTTCGCGGCCGTAAAGCTCCAGATCGAGAACTGGCGCTGGGCAGGCGTTCCGTTCTATCTGCGCTCGGGGAAGAGATTGCCGCGTAAGGTCTCGGAGATTGCGGTCACGTTCAAACCGATTCCGCACCGATTCTACGGCGAATCGACCGATAAAATTGAAGCTAACGTTCTCGTGATTAAGATCGAGCCGGATGAAGGCATCTCGATGCGCTTCGAAGCGAAGGTACCCGGTCCTAAAGACCACGTGCGCAGCGTGTACATGGACTTCAACTACGGCAGCGGCTTCGGCGTGCAATCTCCGCCCGCCTACGAGCGGCTGATCGGCGATGCAATGCTTGGAGATCAGACCCTCTTCACTCGCTGGGACGCGGTCGAGCGAGCGTGGGAGATCGTTTCTCCGATTCTCGAAGTCTGGAAGAACACGAAGGATTTCTCGTTTCCAAACTACGCCGCGGGAAGCCAAGGTCCCGAGAGCGCCAAGAAACTCTTTGCCGACTGGCGCCACCTCTAGTTCCGCCTGCTGTCATGACGTTGAATCTCAATTCGATTCTCGATGAGTTGACCGAATCGTACCGCGAGCGAGGATGCGACGCGAGCGTTGCGACGATGACGGTCGTCGTGTTCTTCGAAAACCCGGCCATTGGAGAGCTGGCACGCGAGCGCATTCGGATGCTGGCGACGAAGCATCCGTCGCGCGTCATCGTTCTCGACGGCTCCCAAACCGAGAGCATGCAGCAAGTCGATGGTTGCGATTGGATCGAGCTCGGCGTGAAGCACAGCGGGCCGGAGATGCTGCGGTCGGCAATCGCCACGCTGCGTCTCGCCGAAGCCCCGATCGTGCTCCTTTGGATTGCGCCGGGCATCGGCAACGACGCGCGCTTTGCGATGCTCTGTGAGGACGTGCAAACGGTCGTGTATAATAGCTCGCTGCTCGACTCCGGTCATGACGCGCTCTGCGAGCTCGTCGAATACGTCGAGCAACATCCCGACCTTTCGCTGGCAGACATTGCCTATCTGCGACTGGCGCCGTGGCAAGAGTGCGTCGCGATTTTCTTCGACGGTAAGGCGGCCCAAGAGCTTGACGATCTGCAGCGCGTGGATATTACGTGCGGTTCGGAACCGGAAGCTGTGTACTTGCTCGGATGGCTGGCGAGCCGTTTGCAATGGACGCCTGCCGCCCCAAACGCATTGGTTAACCGGTTCGGCAAGCGCATCGCTTTCGAGATCCGGCGCGGAGGAGAGCCTCGGCGAATCGCGCGTATTGCCCTGAGCTCTTCGCACTCAACTTTCGTCGCCGAGGTCGACAAGAACCAGGAAACGATCCACTTAAGCGTCAGCGGCTCCAGCCGGCATGGCCCGCGCTATCGAGCGATCAACAACACCGGCATTGCCGCGCTCCTGGAGCGCGCGATTCTGTGGGGCCAGAACGACCGAATCTTTCACGCCGCGCTTGCTGCCGCAGGCGCGATACTCGCGCAGAGAAGGGGATAGCAATGGCGGGTCGGGGGGAGTTGGAGGTCTATCGGGATTCGCAGACGCTGGCAGGCGCCTTGGCAGAGTTGTTCGTGACCACCGCGGCCGTAGCGATGGCCGATCGCGGAGCATTTCGCGTCGCACTCTCGGGCGGAGAAACGCCGCGCGCCGCATACGAGCTGCTTGGAAAGGAGCCTCTGAACCAGGAAGTTTCGTGGAGCGACGTCTTCGTGTATTTCGGCGACGAGCGGTGCGTGCCGCCGACCGACGAGCAATCGAACTACCTCATGGCGAAAAAGTCGTTCCTCGACGCGGTCGGCATTCCGCGCGCCAACGTTCACCGTATCGCGGGCGAAGTCGACCCCGGACACGCGGCCAACGAGTACGCCTCGATTCTTCGCGCCGATCTTGGAGAGACTCCGCGGTTTGACTTACTGTTGCTCGGGCTCGGGACGGACGGGCACACGGCCTCGCTTTTCCCCGGAACGCCTCCCGACACCAACGACGACGCGCTGGTGCGCGCAGTCTACGCAAAATCGCAGATGATGTGGCGCGTCACGATCACGCCGCAGGTCATCAACAACGCCCGAACCGTCGCCTTTGCCGTCGAAGGTCCCGAAAAAGCGCAGATCGTCGCCGCCGTTTACGAAGGGCCAGTCGATCCGGTCAAATATCCGGCGCAAATCGTACGGCCCCGCTCGGGCCGTTTAGTGTGGCTGGTCGACGAGCTTGCCGCCGGCACGCTCAAATCGAAAGCGCGCTGAATTCACGCACCGTGTCATCCTGACCCTGTCGAAGGATGACCGGCACGCTCGCGTCACGGTGACGCGGTTGCCAGCGCTTTGGAGCCCAGGATTTGGAGCTTGACGCCATTATCGGTAAGAATCGTGCCTTGAACGCGCTGCAGCTCGACGACGGCTTTGTTGAGATCGGTCTGCGCTTGAAGTTCTTGGCCCCGGGCTTGGGCGAGCTCGACCTGACGCTGCAAGACTAAGTACGTCGTCGACTCGCCGTTGTGGAACTTGCGGACCTCGCTGGCAGAGACGGCTTCCGCTGCGGCGCGAGCCTGGCTTGCAGCGGAGAGGCGTGAAAGCGCCGATTGATAGGTCTGCAACGCGTTACGCGCTTCGCTTTCGATACGCTGGTCGAGCCCTTGCCGCTGAAGGTCTGCCTGATCTCTCTCCTGGTTTGCGATCTGCTTGAGGCCCCTCGCTTCGTTGTTCTCGAGCGGAATGTTGACGACGAACGCAACGTTGAATTCCGGGTAAGCGCCGGTCCACATGTTGTGAAATGCCTGGGTCATGTTGCCCTGCGATTCGGGCGGCGGCGTCGGGCAGGATAGGTTGGGAAGTTTACAGCCTAGTGATTCAAACAAGGGAACCGGTTGCAAGATGCCCGCAAAGCCGTTGCTAAAATACTGCACTACGAAGTCGGCCTGCGGAAGCGCTTGGTTCTTAGCGTAGGCACGGTCGAGATCGGCCTCGTGCCGCTGGTCTACCACCTGACGGACCTCGGGCCGCTGTTGCTCCGCCAAGGCCACGATTGCGGCAAGGTCGCCGGGGTTCGGTAATTGCTGGACCGGCGATGACGGAACCAGGTTTGCGTTCCAGATCGGATCGCCGGGGTCGGAAACGATCAGGCTTTTGAGCCGAGTCTGCAACTCCGAGACGGCCTGGAGCGCGGAAAAGACCTCCGATTGAAAGTTGGCGACTTGCGTCTCGGACTCGATCGCGGTAATTGGGGGCGCGGCGCCGCGTTTTGCCAGACGAACGACGCTTCGCTGCTGTACCGCGGCCTCGTTGAGCGCCTCCTCTTGAATCGCGACGTTGCGCCAGGCTGCAACGAGCTCCCAGTACGCGTCTTCGACCTGCGCGATCGTATTCGAGGCGTCGACAAACGCTTGCGCCTCGTCGGTGTCGGCGTCGATCATCGCAAGCTTCAACTGCCGCTTGACGGCATTCATTCCCGCGTTCTTGAGCAGCGGCTGCGTCACGGAGAGATCGAGCGTCGCTTGGTAGTACGGGTTGAACGTGTTGATGATCGTGTTATTGTAGGTTCGCGTCTGCGTGATGCCGGCCGACCATTGCAATCCATTGGCGCCTTGACCGCCGATGCCGGACTGAAAAGAGTATTGATGCTGAATGATATTGCCCGGCCCGGTGGTGGAGCACGGAACGGGCGGCCCGATAATCGGCTTGCAGGTATAGCCGCTTCCTTGAACCCCCGGGCCCGCAAAGAAGAGATTCTCGGGAGGCGTCACGGAGAAGTTCGTCGAGGGTTCGACGTGAAGCTGTACGTCGAAGTTGGCTTTGGCCTGGACGATGCGGTAGCCTGCGATCCTGACGTTCGAAGCGGAGATCGCCAAATTGGCATTCTTGAGCAGCGCCATCGCGACCGCATCCTGCAGTGCGATTCCAACGAAGCGTCCCTGAGTAACGCCCACGATGCCGGGGTTGCTCGGCTCGGCTTGCGGTGCGCGATATCCCGGCGCGACGGTCGGCACGATAGCCATGCGAGGCGACGGAATTTCAGTTGGAAGAATCGCCCGCTTCGGGAGAGCGTCGCTTTGAGCGTAGGTGCGTTCGACCGGGAAGGCTGCCAGCACGAGCGCCGCAGCCGCAACGGCCGCTGGTATCGCCTGTGACCTCAGATGCGCCATCTCTTAATGCCCAAGCGTCTGCGTGCCGAGCGTCTGGAGATTGACGCCGTTGTTCGCGAGGATCGTCCCGTCGACGCGCTGCAGCTCCAAAACCGATTGATTAAGCTGCGTCTGTGCCCGCAGCTCTAATCCGCGAGCCTGCGCGAGTTGAACCTGGCGCTGGAGCACCAGAAACGTCGTTGATTCCCCGCTGTGGAACTTTCGAATCTCGCCGGCTAAAACGGCTTCGGCGGCCTCCCGCGATTTGCGCGCGGCGTTGAGCTTTGAGAGAGCCGTTTGGTAGCTCTGCATCGCATTACGTGCTTCCGCGCCAATGCGCTCCTCGACGCTGCGCATCAAGAGCTTGGCCTGCATTGCTTCCTCGCTTGCAACGCCCCGCATGCCCCGCGCGAGATGACCTTGGATTGGATAACTCACGACGAGCGCGGTGTTGAACGTGGGGAAATACGCAGCCCACATGTTGTGATAGGCGAATGCCATCTTGCCCTGCGTGTTCGGGGGTGGCGTCGGGCAGGTCGTCAGACTTGAAACGTTGGAGCATTCACTGAGCAAGAATCCGGGAACCGGCGTGAGGATGCCCGCGAAGCCGTTACTGAGATACTGTACTTGAATGTCGGCCTGCGGCAGCGACTGGTTTGCCGCAAAGACGCGGTCGATCTCGGCTGCCAGGCGTTTGTCCTCTGCCTCACGAATTTCGGGACGATTCTTCCGGCCTTCGGTGATGATTGCCGACAGATCGCCTGCGGCGGGAAGCTGCTGCACCGACGTCGAGGGCACCAGATTGGCGATCCAGATCGGATCGCCGGGATCGGCGACGACCAGGCTCTTGAGCTGAACTTGCAGTTCAGAGACGGTCTGCAAGGCGGAAAAGGCGTCGTTCTGAAAATTCGAAACCTGGGTCTGCGACTCCACGGCGTCGATCGGTGCGGCAGCGCCGCGCCGAGCGAGGCGAACGTTGCTCCGCTGCTGCGCGATCGCCTCCTTCAACGCTTCTTCTTGGATAGCGACGTTACGCCAAGCCGCAACGAGATTCCAATAGGCGTCTTCGACCTGGGAGATCGTGTTCGACGCGTCGATGAGTGCCTGAGCGGCGGAGGCATCGGCATTGACGAACGCCAGCTTCAACTGCCGCTTGCCGGCGGTCATCCCGGCGTTCTTCAGCAGCGGCTGCGTCACCGCTAGGTTGAGCGTCGCGAGATAGTACGGATTATAGGCGTTGAAAATGGTGTTGTTGTAGGTCCGGCTCTGCTGGATGCCGGCCTCGTACGTCATACCGTTTTCGGTCTGTCCGCCGATGCCGTACTGAAAGGCCGACTGGTGCTGGATAATGTTGCCGGGACCCGTCGTGTAGATGACGCTGGGTGTGAAGCCGGGTCCCGGCGTCGGAGTATATCGACCTAAATTACCCGGCCCGGCGACGAACGCGTTCTGCGGCGGCTGCACGTAGAAACTTGACGACGGCTTGAGTTGCAGCTGGACGTCGTACGTGCCCTTAACTTCCACGATAGTATAGCGCGCGATCCTCACGTTCGAGGCCGAGACCGCGAGATTCGGGTTCTTGAGCAGTGCCATTGCGATCGCGTCCTGCAGCGAGATGCCGACAAATGGCTGCTGCGTCACACCGATTATTTCGGCCGCGCTCGGCGCAACTTCCGGCGCTCGATAGCCCGGCGCGACGCTGGGCGCCACCGGCAACCGTGGCGATGGAATCTCGGTCGGAAGGGTCGCTCGCCGCGGAAGGGAGCCGTCGAGCTGCGCGGCGGTGCGCTGCACCGGCAGCGCGGCAAGCGCGACTGCGGCGACCGCAATGGTGACTGGAACGCTGCGCATCTTCACAACCTATGGGTGCCTAGCGCGCCAACGCCTGACTTCCGAGGGTTTGAACGTTCACACCGTTGACGCTGAGAATCGTGCCCTCGACGCGCTGCAGCTCGACCACCGACTGATTGAGCTGCGTTTGGGCCCGCAGCTCGCTACCGCGCGCTTGTGCGAGCTGCACTTGACGCTGCAGCACCAGAAACGTCGTCGAAGCGCCGTTGTGGAACTTTCGCACCTCGCTTGCGTACACGGCTTCGGCCGCCTCACGCGCCTGGCGCGCGGCGTTGCGCTTGGCGAGCGCGGATTGATAGCCTTGCAGCGCGTTGCGGGCCTCCGCGCCGATTCGCTCGTCCACGCCCTGCATGAGGATCTTCGCTTGGGTCGTCTCCTCGCTCGCCAACCCTCGCAGCCCGCGCGCAACGTGACCTTGGATCGGGTAGCCGACGATCAACGCAATGTTGAATGTCGGGAAATAACCGGCCCACATGTTGTGATAGGCCCATGGCATCGCGCCTTGCGTGTTCGGCGGCGGCGTGGGACAGGACGGTATGCCGAGAGTTTTCCGGCAATAGCTTGAGATGAAGACTGGAACCGGCGTCAAAATTCCGGCGAAACCATTGCTCTGATACTGCGCCTGCACGTCGGCTTGCGGCAACGACTGATTCTTGGCGAAGACCACGTCGACATCGGCGGCTAGCCGCTTATCGAGCGCCTGCCGAACCTCCGGTCGATTCGCCCGAGCCTCAGCGACGACCGTCGCGAGATCGCTGGTGCTGGGAAGCTCTTGCACCGAAGTCGAGGGCACGAGGTTCGCATCCCAGATTGGATCGTGCGCATCGGCGGCTACCAGACTTTTGAGCTGATTCTGCAACCTCGAAACGTTCTGTAGCGCGACGAACACGCTGCTCTGAAAGTTCGCCACCTGCGTTTCCGACTCAACCGCGTCGATCGGCGCGCCGGCCCCGCGAGCGGCGAGTCGCACGTTGCTCTGCTGCTGTGCGACGGCCTCCTTCAGCGCTTCTTCCTGGATCGCCACGTCGCGCCATGCGGAGACGAGATCCCAATACGTTTCTTCAACCTGAGAAATCGTGTCCGACGCGTCGACGAGCGTCTGGGCGACGCCCGAATCGGCGCTGATAACGGCCAGCTTCAACCGGCGTTTCGTTGGGTTCATGCCGGCATTCTTCAGCAGCGGCTGGGTCACGGCCAGATTCAGCGTTGCGAGATAGTACGGATTGAACGCATCGAAGAGTGTATTGTTATAGGTTCGGCTCTGCGCGATGCCGGCTTGATAGGTCGTGCCGTTCTCGGTCTGTCCGCCGAGGCCGTATTGAAATCCGGATTGGTGTTGGATGACGTTTCCGGGCCCGGTGGTGAAGAGGGGGCCGGGCGTATATTCGCCCTCCTCGCCCGGTCCCGCGGCGAGAAAATTCTGCGGCGGGTTGACCGAAAAGTTCGACTGCGGCTCTAAGCGCAGCGCTAGGTCGTAAGCGCCTTTGACCTGGACGATGGTGTAGCGAGCGATTCGGAAGTTTGACGCCGAAACCGCCAGATTCCCATTCTTGAGCAACGCCATCGCGATCGCGTCTTGCAGCGCGATGCCGATAAAAGGCTGCTGGGTGACGCCGACGATCTGCGCGCTCGGCGCCACCTGCGGCGCACGATAACCCGGTGCAACGCTCGGGACGGGCGGGAGCATCAGCGTTGGGATCTCGGTGGGAATCACGGCCTTGGCGGGCAGCGCGCCGCCGGGATTTGCGGAGATCCCTTGCAGCGGCATAGCGATCGCCAACGCCGCCGCAGCAACGAGCGCCGAAAAGAGCTTCGTTCGCGGCATCTTCACTCGCTCATGGCCACGCCGATGCGCGGCCTTCGCAGCAAGAGGACCAACGGCGCGAGCGCGAGAGTAATCACCGCAACCCAACGCGACGTGTCGGCATAGGATTGCACGGCCGATTGCGATTCCACCAGGATGGTGAGACGCTGCATCGCTCCTCGGTTCTGCAGGCCGCCCTGCGCCATCACGTACTGCTCCGTCGGCGGGTGGGAGAGCGTTTGGGTTCCCGCAAGCTCGGTCTGATGAACGGTGAAGCCGCGCACCAGCAGCGTGATCAAAATCGCCGCCGCGACGCTCCCGCCGATCTGGCGCGAAAGGTTGAAGAAAGCCGCCGTTGACGGAACTTCCTTATCGGGCACGCTGCCGATAACCGCGACCGAAAGCGGTACGAAGATTTGCGCGAGACCGATGCCGCTGAGGATCAAGGGGAGGATCAAACTATGAAAATCCGATACCGGAGTAGTGATACTGCCCAGTATCCAGTTGGAGACCGACAGCAGCACGAAGCCGATCGCTGCCTGGAGGCGCGGATCCACAAGCCCCCGCTGAGTCAGTATCGCGGTGAACGGCGTGAAGAGCGCAACTGCACCCGCGCGAATCATCACCGTCGCCCCCGAGAGCGTTGCGGTAAAACCAAGCGAGTTGATAAGATACTGCGGCAGAATAATGATCGAGCCATAGAGGCTGACGCCGAGCACGGCGCCCAGGATGCTGCCGGCGGCGACCTGGCGCAGCTTCAAGACACGCAGATCGACGACCGGAATGCTCGAGCGCAGCGTCCACCAGACGAAAGTCGCGAGGCCGCTAATCGAAAAGAACGTAAACCACCGAATCCGCGCGTCGTCGTACCAGTCGTACTGCTGGCCGTTCTCGAGCACGAACTGCATCGAACCCAAACCGATGCACATGAGGATCAAGCCGATCCAATCGAGCCTGCGGTACTGCGGCTGCGCCGGATTGCGCAGAAAGTTCCAGATAAGGGTCGCGGCGATGATGCCGATCGGAATGTTGATGAAGAAAATCCAGTGCCAGTTCCAGTTGTCCGTTATCCACCCGCCGATCACCGGCCCCATGGCGGGCCCGACGATCACGCCCATCGCGAAAACACCCTGCGCCTTCCCCTGCTCTTTGATGCCGTAGGTGTCGCGCAGGATCGCCTGCGAGGTTGCGATCAGACCACCGCCGCCCAAGCCCTGAATCAACCGCCAAAAAACCAACTGTCCCAAGCTGCTCGAGAGACCGCACATCAGCGAAGCGCAAGTAAAGATGACGATCGAGGTAAAGAAATATTGGCGCCGTCCAAAGCGCGCGGCAAACCACGGATTGAGCGGGATCACGACGACGTTGGCGATCAGGTACGCCGTAACCACCCACGCGCCCAAATCCACCCCCACGCCGAAGTTGCCTTGAATGTTCGGCAGTGAAACGTTGACGATGGTGACGTCGATG
This sequence comes from Vulcanimicrobiota bacterium, assembly GCA_963756635.1. Classification (GTDB taxonomy): domain Bacteria; phylum Vulcanimicrobiota; class Vulcanimicrobiia; order Vulcanimicrobiales; family Vulcanimicrobiaceae; genus Cybelea. The sequence continues at coordinate 206,183 of CAVWOR010000005.1, read as the reverse complement.
ATCTCCAAAAGCGTTGCCGTGATGACGGCGACGCTGATGATGACCCTGCGCCAGCCGTGTTCGACGACCGCGCTTTCGTACGAGCCGAACAAAGCGGCCTTACTTCACGTTGACGTAGGTCTCAACGCTCATCCCGGGCCTCAGCGGTGAGTCGGCGCGCATGTCGTCAACGTCGATGCGCACGGGGATGCGTTGCGTCACCTTAACGAAGTTGCCGCTCGCATTCTGCGCTGGAACCAGGGCGTAGGTATTCTCCGAGGCTGGATTGATTGACGCGACGTGCCCGTGGAACGTCATGCCCTTATACGCGTCGACGCGAATGTCGACCGGTTGCCCGACGCGCATCTTGCCCATTTGAGTCTCTTTGTAGTTCGCGGTGATGTACACGCGGTGCGGTACGATCGTCATAAGGGTCATTCCGGCGCCGATGGTTTGGCCGACTTCGGCGCTCTTCTCGCCGACGTATCCGTCGATCGGCGAGTAGATGCGCGTGTACTTCAGGCTTTGCTTGGCAAGGTAGAGTTGTGCCGCCGCGGCTTCGACTTGACTCGGATCGGACGCTTGGGCGAGTTTTCCTTGCGCGGTCGTCAGGCCGCCGGATGCCTCCGACACGCCGGCTTGGGCAGCCTCGACGCGACCCTGCGCCGCGGCGACATTCGCTTGCGCGACGTTAACCTGATCCTGCGCTGCACGCAGCTGCGCCGCCGCGCCGGCACTCTGCGCGCGCGCGGCATCGAGTTGTTGCGAAGCTACGTCGCCGGTGCTCACCAAGGAACTGGCTCGATTGAAATCGGCTTGCGTCTTATTGTACGCTTGCTGCGCCGCCGGAACTTGCGCTTGCGCGGCGCGCAGTTGCGCGGCGGCTTGAGCGACGGCATCGCGGGCTACCGGTACTTGCGCCTCCACGTTGGCAATCTGACCGCTGGCCTGCGAAATCCCGCCCTGTCCTTGTTGCGTGTTCGCGCGCTGGTTCGCGGCGGCGAGATCGTATTGAGCTTGAGCCTGCCGAAGCTTGGCAAGCTCGTCTTTGTTGTCGAGTACGATTACTACCTGGCCGCGTCGTACCGGTTGGTTCGTGTCGACCAAAATCTGATCGATACGTTCGGGAATCTTGCTCGTGACGGCAACTTCGTCGGCGGCAACGTGGGCGTCGTCGGTACCCTCGTGCGAGAGCAAGTAGGTCAGCCAAGGCACGCCCCAGATCAGTGCCAGAATGAGAACGATCGCCGCTCCGACGATGAAGAACATTCTCTTGCGCGGCCGCGAACGCGACTCGTCCGGATCGGCCCGTTCGAAATCGTCTGCGGTTTTTGCCGGCCCGTTTGCCTTGCGCTCGGTAACGTGTTTTTGCTGATCTGTCTCGCGCGTATCCATTATGAGTTACTTACCCCATGGAGAAAAACGTCGATATAAAAGCGAAGGGCCGCGTCTGCGTCGCCTCGATGAAGCGGCGAGTTTGGAAATTTCTTGCGGCCGAGCGCGTGCATGAAGACGATGCCCAGGAAGACCAAGGCGAGCTTCTGCGCTTCCCCGTGGAGTTCGCCGGCATCGATGCGGCGCTGCATGAACTCGGTTAAAACCGCGAGGATGGCGAGCTGAGGCTGCCACGCGGTCACCGCAAAAATATCCTTCTCGTACTCCTGCTCGACGAGCGACCAGCGTATCATGTCTTGGAGGGACTCGAACCGAGCGAACATGAGCCGCGCGATCACGAGCAGATCGTCGGCGCAGTTGCCGGTAAGTTGCGCGGCAACGCCTGCAAGCTCGAGGTAACCGCAAAAATGCTGCGCGCACGCGACCAGCAACGCCTCCTTCGTTCCGAAATGGCGAAAGAGCGTCGCTTCGTTCACGCCCGCTACGTCGGCGATCTCACGCGTCGTCGCGCCGCGTTTACCTTTACGCCCGATCACTTCTCGTGCCGCGATGAGGATCCGCTCGCGTGTCTCCTCGGGCGACGCCGATCGGCCTTCGAGCGGCTTGCGTGTTTCGATCACGGCATTGCGCTCCCGCTTCCGATGGGAACGTTCGTTTCATAGGTTCCGTATGAGGCATCTGCAGCGGCCCGAACGTGCGGAATATTGATCGTGGCGTGCTGCTGCGAGAGCACCGAATAGAGGCCCTGCATGCGGTACTGCTGCGACATCGTGATTCTCCCGCCGCTGGTGTAGTACCATTCCATTCGGACCAGCGAATAATCGGAGGAATCGACGTATGCCAAAGTATGGTCGAGAATATCGCTGTGAATCTTCTTGGTCATCCGCAACACGATCGTCAATCGCCCGTCGAGCCACGCAGTCCCGTTGACGGTAATGTTTTGGTCCCTCTCCCACGCGCGTGGGTTTCCGACGTCGTCGAAGAGCCGCTGAAAGCCCCGGGCATAACTCGGCATGCGATCGAAAACGACCTCGTAAAAGTCGGGGCGCCTAAAGTACGACGTTCCGTCGAGCTTGGGCGCGAGGAACGGGAAGCTAAACATCCGGATATCGACGTGGACCCGAGCGCGGTAAGATTTGAGCGTTGGATTGCGATCGGCTATGCGTTGGACGAGAGCGTGCGCGTCGAGCGATTGCGGGGCCCAGTCGGGCGACTCAGCAATGCCAAGGGTCCCGACGACGACCGCGGCCACCGCCAGCAAGGGTGAAAAAAGGCGTTTCTTCGGCTGAAATTTCATTCGGTCTAGGCCGCAAGTATGTGCTTGCACGCAGAGTCTACCATCGGAAGCCCGTGAATGCAAGTGCTTGCATGCACCTGGCTGGTACCGCTAGACGGAAACGCGCCGCGCGATCGCCGCCGTCGCATCGCGGGCGCGGAGCGCAAGCGGCGACGGCTCCCCGACGTAGACGCGCCGTCCTTCCACGAACGTAGCCTGTACCCAGGCATCCGCTCCGCGATAGACCAGCGCGTTGAGCGGCGGGGACCACGGGTCGATCTGGGACGCGTCGAGCACGGCGTAATCGCCGGGAGCATCGGTCACGAGATCTCCGCCGCCAATCCCCAAGGCGCGCGCGCCTTGCGCCGTCGCCAATGCAAAAGCTTGTGACGCGCCTAACGCGGCGCCATCGAGATGGAGGATCTTCTGCAGCAATGCGGTCGCCCGCATCTCGTCGATCAGCGATGGCCGCACGTCGGCATCCGTGCCGAGTCCCATCGTGACGCCCAGCGACTGCAGGCGCGCGACGTCGCAGATGCCGTCGCCGAGGTACTGGTTGGTCATCGGATTCGTGATGACACGCGCTCCGCTTTTTGCAAGCAGGTTTGCGTCGTCATCGAGGAGATGGATCGCGTGGATTGCGACGGTACGTTCGTTGAGCGCTCCGAGCCGGTCGAGCAACGCGATCGGAGTACAACCAAATGCGCGAAGCGTTTCCTCGCCTTCGTAACGCGCTTCGGCAATGTGCACATGCAACATACAATCGTTAGCGCGCGCGAATGCGGCTGCCGCGCGAATCATCTCGTGCGACGCGGCGTGGATCGAGTGCGGCGCGACGCAGACGTGCGCCTCGGGATGCCGCTGCATCAGAGCGCGAGTTCGGTCGGCCGCGATTTCGACGCTTTCGCGAAACGCAGCCGGAGCGTACGACGCATCCATCCAGGTCCGCGCGAGAATGAGCCGGATACCGGTATCGTGCGCGGCCCGGATCGCGGCTTCGGCGCGCTCGTTGCCTTCGCCGTTGAGATAGAAGAACTCGGCGACCGTCGTGATGCCGGCTGCAAGCATCTCGGAGAACGCGGCGACAAACGTCCAGTAGACATCCTCGGGCGTGAGTTGCGGCACGACGCGATACAACGCTTCGCTGCGCCATTTCGCAAACGGCCAATCGTCGGCCCATCCGCGAAGCAGAATTTGATATCCGTGGCTGTGACCGTTGATAAAACCGGGAACGACGAGCCGGTCGGCTGGAAACGAGCGCACGCCGAGTTTCCCAGCGTGGTAGCGGAGGTCGCGGTATTCGCCGGCGGCAGCAATGACGCCGTCGCGCACGACGAACGCATAGTCTTCGCGCAACTGCCCCGAGACGATAGCTCTGGCGCAGCGGACGAGCTCGCTCGTCACGCCGGCACCGGGACGCCGTCCTTCACCACGACCGCCGCGAGATTGCCGCCGAACTGCCAGCCGAATTCGTCGGGCGACTCGATGCGCAGCGCGACGAAGTCGGCCGCAGCGCCGGCGCGAATGCGGCCGGCGTCGGTGCGCAGCGAATGGGCCGCCGCGCGCGTCACGGCGTAGAGTGCCTCCGCGGCGGACAGGCCAAAGAGTTTGCGGCCGTAATAGGCCACGGTCTGCAGGTTGAAACACGGGGACGTTCCGGGATTGTAATCGCTGGCAAGAGCAACGGTGCCTCCGGCGTCGAGCAGAGCGCGGACCGGGGCGCGCTGCGGCAGGTCGAGGTATTCGATGGTTGCCGGGCAGGTCACCGTCACGATGCCGCGCGCCACGATCGCACGCAGGTCGCGATCGTGAATGTAGTTGCAGTGGTCGACGGCATCGACCTCGAGGTCGACGGCCATCGCGGCCGCACCCCCATACGCCATCTCGTCGCAGTGCACGCGCAACCGCATGCCGTTGCGACGAGCGGCGTCGAGATAGCGGCGCGTCTGTTCCGGCGAAAAGAATCCCGGCTCGCAAAAAGCGTCTGCGTACACGGCCCCATGCGAGGCCGCCATCGGAATCACTTGATCGATCAGGTAATCGACGAAAGCTTCTTCGCGCGTAAACTCCGGCGGCAACGCATGTGCCCCGAGAAACGTCGCAATCAGTTTAGGCACGTCGCGGTCGTTGCGATGCTCCGCGATCAAGTCGAGCAGCGCCATTTCACCGGGCTTATGCAACGCATAACCGGTCTTTGTTTCAAGCGTTGTCGTACCGTGCGCGAGCATCGTCCGAAGGCGCGGACGAATCGTCTTCTCATAGAACTCGACCGGATTCAGCAACGCCTCCCGCGTCCGCTCGACCGTATAGAGCATTCCGAGGGGCGGCGGCTCGCCGTGCACGCGGGCGGCAAAATCCGGTTCGCGATCGCCCGCATAGAGCGGGTGCGCGTGCGCATCGACGAAACCCGGGACGATCACGCAATCGCGCAGGTCGAGGTAATCGACCCGTGTCATCCTGAGCGGTGTCGAAGGACGACAGGGGCCGACCGTTACGAATATCCCATCTTCTACTTCGAGAACGGCATCGTCGATGCGACCGAGTGCATCGAAATCAATGCCGCCTTGCGGAGTTTGGGTATCGCACGTGACGATCGTCTTAGCGCGGACGATCAGAGGCGCCAATCAATGCCCTTTGCGTCAGCCGTTTCAATCGCGAGCTCGTAGCCGGCATCGGCGTGCCGCACGACGCCGAGGCCCGAATCGGTCGTCAGTACGCAACCGAGGCGCTGGCGAGCCTCCTCGCTGCCGTCGGCGACGACAACCATCCCGGCGTGCAGACTGTATCCAATCCCAACGCCGCCGCCGTGATGGAAACTCACCCAATGCGCGCCGGCCGCCGTGTTGAGCAGCGCGTTGAGAATCGGCCAATCCGCGATTGCGTCGCTGCCGTCACGCATCGCTTCGGTTTCGCGATAGGGCGAGGCAACGCTACCGGTGTCGAGGTGGTCGCGGCCGATGACGATCGGTGCTTTCACGGCCCCCACTCGGACCAGCTCGTTGAAGGCAAGGCCGGCCTTGGCGCGATCGCCGTAGCCAAGCCAACAGATCCGCGCCGGCAATCCTTGAAATGCAACGCGTTCCCGCGCGAGCCGAATCCAGCGAGCAAGCGAGTCGTTATCTCCAAAGAGCTCGAGCAGTTTTTCATCGCAGCGCTCGATGTCGCGCTCGTCGCCCGAGAGTGCGACGAAACGAAACGGGCCTGAGCCCCTGCAGAAGAGTGGGCGAATGAAGGCCGGCACGAAACCCGGAAAGGCGAAGGCGCGTCCGAACCCGCCGCGCTGCGCCTGCGCCCGAATGTTGTTGCCGTAATCGAAGACGACCGCGCCGGAATCTAGGTACTGCACCATCGCCTCGACGTGCACCGCACAGCTTTCAAGTGCGCGACGCTCGTATTCGCGCGGATCGGCCTCGCGCAGCTTGGCTGCTTCGTCGAGCGACATACCTGCGGGAATGTAGCCATTGCGCAGGTCGTGCGCGGACGTTTGATCCGTCACGGCGTCGGGACGGAATCCTGCGCGGTAGAGTTCCGGGAACTCGGTCGCCGCATTTCCCTGGTAGCCGATCGATACTGCCTCCCTCGCGTGGCGCGCACGATCGACCTCTCGAAGCGCCTCCTCGCGCGAGTCGACGACGCGATCGAGATAGCGCAACTCGTGCCGCCGCTCCAAGCGCGCGCGATCGACGTCCACGACCAGGCAGATGCCGCCGTTCATCACGATTGCGAGCGGCTGCGCGCCGCCCATCCCGCCGACACCCGCAGTCAAGGTAACTCGCCCCTCGAGCGAGCCGCCAAAATGCTGACGCGCCAGCTCGGCAAAGGTCTCGTAGGTTCCCTGAACGATGCCTTGCGTTCCAATATAGATCCACGAGCCCGCCGTCATTTGGCCGTACATCGTAAGCCCTTGCGCTTCGAGCTCGCGAAAGACGTCCCAATCGGCCCATTTCGGCACGAGGTTCGCGTTGGCGATCAGGACACGCGGAGCGCGGGCATGCGTCCTAAAGACCGCTACGGGTTTCCCGCTCTGAACGATCAGCGTTTCATCGCCTTTCAAACGCCGCAAAGTCCGAACGATTGCGTCGAAAGCCTGCCAGGAGCGCGCCGCTCTACCGTTTCCGCCGTAGACGACAAGGTCGTCGGGGCGTTCGGCCACGTCGGGATCGAGGTTGTTCATCAACATGCGCAACGCGGCTTCTTGCGGCCATCCCAGACACGAGATCTCGGTGCCGCGCGGCGCCCGCACGAGTCGCGGTCCCGCCTCAACGCTCATGCGCTCGTCCTTCGACAGACTCGCTGCGCTGCATTCACGGGATGACACAAATTCCAATGGCAAGGGAGGGATGACCGGGCTTTGCCACTCGCGAAACGTCGTGGATGCTGCAGACGGTCAGGCGTTCGATTTTGCTTCTCTTGCTTGCGGGAGAATTTGTGGCGGCTTGCGTCGGAGCGCGCGCCGGAACGACGGGCGCGATCACTGGCCTCGTCGCCAGCACCGCGAAAGTGCCGGTCGCCGGAGCGACCGTGCTCGCGGTGAGCGCGTCGCAAACGGCAACGGTAACGACCGATGCAGCCGGCCGCTTTGCGTTCCTCTCGCTGGCGCCCGACACGTATACGCTGACGGTTTCAAAGACCGGGTTCGAGACGTCGTCGCTGACCGGCATTTCGATCTTCGCCGATCAATTGCAAACGATTCACGTTACCCTCGCGCCGTCGCTGCGGACGATCGCGCATGTGACCGCACGCTCGTCGATGGACCTCGTCAAATCCGGCACCACGAGCGACGTCTATTCGGTCAACTCAACCGTGACGCAGGCGGCGGCAGGTCTCGGCGGCGGCGGAAACCTGAACAACGCCTATTCGGCAATCGCCTCGGTCCCGGGGACATTCGTGCCACCGAATCAGCAGGGTTGGAACCAGACCGTTTACATTCGCGGGGGCGATTACGATCAGGTTGGCTACGAGTTTGACGGCGTTCCCGTAAACCGCTCGTTCGATAATTATCCGGGCGGTACGGCGGGCACGCTCGGCCAACAAGAGCTGCAAGTCTATGCAGGCGGCGGTACGGCCGGCGAGAGCGCTACCGGGCTGGCGGGCTTCATCAATCAAGTCATCAAGACCGGCACATTTCCCGGATACGCGACCGTCAGCGGCGGCATCGGGACACCGACGTACTACCATAACCTACAAGTGGAGGTTGGCGGCGCGACACCCAACCGTCTCTTCTCATACTACGTCGGCATCGGAGGCTACAACCAGGACTACCGGTACCTCGATCAGTTCAACGGTTCGAATCTCGGCGACGTCTGGGGTTATCCGGCCATCGCTTATAACACCGCTGCCCTTCCCTTCGCCGGCGTCTATCCGACGTGCAATTACAGTTTTCCGGAAAACCCCGGATTTTATTCGGGTCCGAATCCGTCGCCGGTCTACGATCCCTTCGGCTATCCCGGAAAGCCGCCAATTCCCGGACCGATTCCTTTGCCGGTGAACCTATTGAACAAGAGCGGACTCGGCAACAATCCGGGCTGCTATCAAACGATTACGCCGGCCTACTCCGCGTACGGACTTTCGAACATCGCCGACCGCGAGAACGTGATCAACCTTCACATTGGGATCCCGCACCGGCACGACGCGGGCCGCGATGACGTCCAAGTGCTCTACAACGTCACGGCGATGCAAACCCAGTTCTACAGCTCGCAGAATGACCTCGGGCCGAACGTCATCACCCAGCTCAGCCAAGTCGATTACAGCCAATCGGTCCCGGAAGTCTGGCCGGATTTCGTCACCTGGCCGTCCGGAACGCATTTTGGGGAGAACGCTTCGGGACTCGCACCCGTTCCGTATTTCGCTCCGAGCTCCCCGGGCAGCCGCTGCGCCAACATCGATCCATACGGTTCTTATCCGAAAGTGCATATCGCCGGTGAATGCGCAGCAGGCACTTATTCGGCCGTGCCGCCCGACAACCGCGATTCCTTTTGGAACAACGCCTCTATTGCCAAAGTGCAATATCAGCACAATATGGGGTCGAACGCATATTTTAGGATCTACGGATATACGTTCTACTCCGATTGGCTGCAGGCCAGCGCGCTGAGCTACGGGACGCCATTCTTTGGGTTCGGCGCGCTCAGCTACGACTATGAGCTCGAATCGCATACGCGCGGCTTGGCGTTCAGCTTTGCGGACCAACTCAGCTCTCAGCATCTGGTGACGTTCGACGCCAACTACGTCGCGGCGACGACCAATCGCTACAACAACGACAACTTCAACAATACGCCCGCCACGGCCGCCACAAACCTGACGAACGGGAAAGAGTGTTTCGCCTGGTATACGGGCAGCGTTTACAAGGGCGGACAGGTTTATCAGCAGGGGCAACCGGCACCGTGCAACAGCGTGCTAACCAGCGGCTCGTTCACGAGTCCCGTTCCAAATTCTCGGATAAGCGTCCCGGGCGCGAGTTGGCAGGTCACGTACACGGGCAACTCCGGCTTCGTCAACACCGTCACACCGAACTTTACTGCCGTCGCGCTGCAAGACCAGTGGAATCCGACCGACAAGCTCAACGTCAATCTCGGACTGCGCGAAGAGATCTACGCGTACAACCTCGCCAACACTTCAAACAACGGTCAGAATTTTTGGTTCCTGGCCGGTCAGCAAGAGTTTTGCTACAACCCGGTAACGCTCGCGCCGTATTTCATTCCGACGCCGCCGGCGAGCGGGCGTCCGCCCATACCGTTCATCGGCTTCAACTGCCCGATTGATAATTCGATTCCGGCGCACCCAGTGCAAACCATCCATCCGGACGGCAAGGATGGGCACTTGCTGCTAAGCAATTCGTATCCCCCATCGGTCGCCGACTATGCGTTCACGCCGCAAATAGGAATGACGTATACGCTAAATCCCGACACCGTGCTGCGGTTGTCGGCCGGGAAGTACGCGCAAGAACCCGAGACATATCAAGTTCAGTACAATGCGAAGGACAATAACCTGGCCTACGATCTCTTTCAGGCATTCTGGCAGTATGGCTATACGACTCCGCTCCACAACGCACTCGTACAGTATTCCGACAACTACGATGCTTCGTACGAGCGGCGGTTTAAAGGCACCGATATGTCGATCAAGGTCACGCCATACTATCGCTACGCTACGAACCAAGTCTACTCAATCAGCCTGCCGTTCGGGCTCGGCGGCGGCCTCAATTCCGGCGTCGAGCGGGTCGACGGCTTTGAGACTGAGTTCACTAAGGGTGATTTTAGCAAGAACGGCCTCTCCTTCGTGATCTCGTACACGTACACCAACGCCGCCGAGCGGTGGAACAGCTATCCCGGAACGTCGATTAATCCACTCGATCCCTACAATCAAGACATCGCCAACTTCAACGGTCTCACCAAGGCCGGCGGCGGGTCCCAGTGCTACGAGAACAACAAGGTCGGAAAGGTCTTCCCGGATCCGAGCTGCACGCAGATCAAACCAAACTACAATCCGCCAATTTGGAATCCGTACTATGCGATGTCGCCGCAGCCGCTGCTCCAGCGAAACGGCTGGTACCCCGTGGGTCTCGATTTTGCCTACTTATCGCCCAGCGTCCTCAGCGCGATCGTCAACTATCGGCATAACCGCTTTAACGTGACGCCTGCGGTGACGTTCAACGAGGGCTCGCCCTACGGCAATCCGGCCGACGTTCTCGGCATCGATCCCCGCACGTGCACGAGCAACTCGGTCGGCTTTCTCAACTCGCCGATTCACACCAAAAATCCGCTGCAAGCCGATTATACAACCTGCGGTTTGGCCGCGACGCAGAACGGCACGTCGCCCGGTGAGCTCTTTATCCCCAACCCGCAGACCGGCGTTTTCGATGGGTTCGGCGCCTTCCGCCAACCGAACCAGCTCAACTTCAGCGTGCAGTTGGGGTACCAGCTCTCGCCGCGCGTGAAGGCGAACCTGCTCCTAGCGAATCTCATCAACGCCTGTTTCGGCGGCTCGTCGGAGCCCTGGACGAAGCAATGGGCGCCGAATAGCTACACTTGCGGGTATATCGACAACTTCTACTACGTCTCGAACTTCTACAACGGCGTCTCGCCGAACGATCGCGGCGCCAACGGCGTGCCGCTCAATCCGGCGTTCTCGCAATCGTACAGTCCCGGCTATGCCGACACGAACGCGTTCGTGCTCCCCAACCCGTTCAACGCGTACCTGCAGTTCAACATCACCCTGTGACCCTCGGCAATAGCGCCTGGGCGAAGCACAGTCCTGAGCGAGGCCGCAGGCCGAGTCGAAGGGTCAGGTTGACAGCTGACGGCCGATCCCCGATTCGGCGGCGCGAACAAGCCGATGTGAGGCAATGAGCTCGCGTGCGGCAACGATGTCGGGCGCTGGCGACCGGTCCCCAGACCAGGCCGCAATGGTTGCGCGCGCGGCCTCGTGCGCGGCTTGCGTTCCCCGCCCCGATTTGAGCGGGCGGCGAAGGTCGGTCGCCGCGAGCGCGCCGAGAAGCTCGCATGCTAGCGCCCCTTCGACATTATCGAGAACGCGAGGCAGATTGTTCGCCGAGGTCATGCCCATGCTGACGTGATCCTCCTGGCCGGCCGAGGTAGGAATAGAGTCGACGCTCGACGGCCATGCGAGTCCTTTGTTGTCGTTGACGAGGGCCGCCGCGGTGTACTGCACGATCATCAGGCCGGACTCTAAACCCAAGCGCTGCGCCAGAAAGAGCGGCAATCCACGATCCTCGCCGTTGAGCAAGAGATAGAGCCGGCGCTCGGCAATCGAGGCTAGCTCCGCGACGGCGAACTTTAGGAAGTCCAGCACGAGCGCGATCGGCTCCCCGTGGAAGTTGCCGCCGGAGATGAACTCGCCATCCTCCGGAAAGACCAGCGGGTTATCGGTAACCGAATTTGCCTCGATCTCGGTTACGCGGCGCACGTGCGCGAGCGAATCGCGGACGGCACCGTGCACCACCGGGATGCAGCGGAACGAGTATGGATCTTGGACGCGGTCGCACTCGGCGTGCGACTGCACGATCTCGGAGCCCGCGAGCAGCGAACGCAGGTTCGCTGCAACGCGTTCCTGTCCGGGATGCGGTCGCAAATCGTTGAGACGGCGATCGAAGACCCGCTCGGTCCCAAGGTAAGCTTCGAGCGACATCGCGCCAATCACATCGGCTGCCGCCGCGAGCCGCTGCGCGCGCAGAACACCGAGTGCCGCTATCGCCGTCATGACCTGCGTGCCATTGACGAGCGCCAGACCTTCTTTTGCGGCGAGGGCGATCGGCGCAAGCCCGGCTTGTTCGAGCGCAACGGCGCTGGGCAATCGCTCACCTCGATAGAACGCCTCCCCTTCGCCTATGAGGGTCAGCGTCATGTGCGCGAGCGGCGCCAGATCGCCGCTCGCACCGACCGAACCTTGGCACGGAACGACCGGCGTCACGCCGCGCTCGAGCATTGCAACGATGAGATCGAGCGTCTCGGGCTTCACGCCGGAGTGCCCAGCCGAGAGTGCGTTTGCGCGCAGCACGCTGGCCGCGCGAACGAACGGAATAGCGAGCGACTCTCCGGTCCCCGCGGCGTGGCTGCGCACAAGATTGAGCTGCAGCGCGACCGCGTCGGAAGGGTCGACCGAAATGCTTGCCAGCCGCCCAAAGCCGGTCGTCACGCCGTAGATCGTCTCGCCGCTCGCGAAGCGGGCGTCGACGAAGTCGCGGGCGCGCGCTACCCGTTTGAGCGCCGCGCCGGTGATTCGCACCGGTGCGCCGTCGGCAACGGCTTCGATCGACTCGAGGGTTAAGTGGTGACCGTCAAGCTCAACAGCGTTCAAAGCTGCGACCAGTTGGCCCGCACCGGCTTCGCAAAGGGCGGCCCGTTCTGGATCACGATCGTCTCGTGGTCGCGGAGCGCGATGGCGCGCGGATCGCTGCCATGCCACGGTTTGCCGTCGACCCAAACCGAAAGGCGGTACCCGCGCGCTGCCGTCAAGCTCGCGGCCCTGGTCCAACTCAACTCCGGGCCCCAGATGTCGAAGAACTCTCCGAGGTCGAACGGGCGCTTAACCGGCGATTCAATGTGAATAAATCCGTCGCCGCTGTGGGTGTGCAACCAGTAGAGGCACGGGGAGCCTTGTGGAATGCCGACACCGGCGGGTACGGCGACCGCCCGGCCGCGATTGTAGAGCTGCAGGTTCGCGTGAATGTGCTCGACTGCACCCTCTTGCGCATCGCATCGGATACCGTCGATCGGAAGCGTTCCGAAGAAGCTCTGTGCGACGAGAAGGACTGCGAACAACCTCATTGCCGTTCGTCTTCGATGCGCCGCATGCGCCTACCCTCGGCGTGTAGACGACGCGGCCATGTGTGCATAATGAAAAATAATTGTGGACAGATTGTGAATTTCAATGGAGGGTGCTTGTCGACGTATCGCGCGCGTGGTACGATGCTCGAGCTTCGAATCCAATTCGGAGTGTGACGAGCGTATCGTTCGCGACCAATGCAACCGGAAACGTTGCGATGAGCAACCTTCCGCGGCATCAGGTCAAACCGCCGCGCCGGCGTCAGTGGGGTTTCTGCAAGGAAGCCAAACAGGCGAGGCAGGTGAGTGAATACGCCGGAGCCCGTCGCGGCAATCGCCGTGGCGGGTTTCGTAATTGTCGCTCAAACCGAGCCTCGCGCTCGCTTAGGAATACTTTTCGGCGATCTCGGCAGCGATGGCGGCGATGCGGGTGCGGGCTGCGGAGGGTGAGATAATTTCGGCTTGTGTGCCCCAGCCGAGGATCCAGCGCACGAGCTCGTCGACGTCCGCGACTTTATAGGCGATCTCGGCGGATCCGTCGTCGCGGTGCTCGACCTCGCGATCGGCAACGACGCGGGCCGCTACCGCCGCCTTGGCCACGCGCGGGGCGAAGCGGACGCGCACGTCGGTGGTTTCGTCAGCGTGGAGGACGCCGCTTATGGATGAGGCCGCATAGGCTTCGATGTTAAAACCGCTCGGTCGAACGAACGTCCGGGCTAGTACTTCGGGATCGGTGACGCTGTCGACAGCAAAGGTGCGCATGTCGCGCCGCTTGTGGTCGTAGGCGATGCAGTAGACTCGCCCGGCGTTGATGACGAAGCCGTAGGGGTCAATGATGCGCGTGCTGCTCTTCCCTTCCTTGTCGAGGTAGGCAAACCGAGTGCTGCGCGAACTGCGCTCTGCCGCAGAGAGCAGCGCGAAAGCGCGCTCCCCGCGCTCATCGAGGCGAATCTCGGAAAGCCGGAAGGCGACGGGAGAACCGGCGTCCACGCGCGCGCGTACTCCCCGCCCCGCGCTATCCACCAGCTTTTCGGCAACATCGTCGATTGAAGCCCCGATGGCACCGCCGATGCTCGCCCCGAGTGAGCGAAGCGCGACGAGTCCGAAGAGCTCGCCACTGCTAAGGTCGAGCCGCTTGAGGCTGTAGCCGCCGGCAAAGCGATACGCGTTTGCTGGGCGGTCGAAGTATAAGGGAAAGCCGGCATCGGCGAGGATAGCGAGGTAGCGCCGAAGGCTCCGCGTGCTCAGACGCTTCCCGCCCTCTGCGATACGGTCTTTGAGCTCCTCAAAGGAGTGCTTGCCTTGATCGATTGCATTGAGCAATCGCACGAGAAGAACGACCTTCGACTCACCTTCGGGCCCGCTCATTGCGATGCGGGCGATGCCTGGGGGCTCTCCCCGGGTCCCAGCGGCAAGACGAGCTACCCTAACGCGTTGCGGGCCGCGCTGCTTCGATCTTCGGCCGCACGTCTTTCGTTACGTTACGGCTGGTTCGGGTGATGGGGCGGCGGGCGGTTCGACCGAAGGTATCTTCGAGTACTTGAGTTTCTCCGGATCCTCGGGGTCGACGTCGGCGAGAATGTGGTCCCCGGAGCCAAACGAGCCCTTGAGCATCTCTTCGGCAAGCTCGTCTTCCACATTCCGCTGGATCGCGCGTCGCAACGGGCGCGCGCCGAACTGCGGATCCCATCCCTTCTTGGCGAGCAGCGATTTGGCCGCGTCGGTGATCTTCAGCTCCATCTCCTGCACCCGGACCTCGCGGACGACCTTTTCGAGCTCGAGCGTGACGATTTGTTCGATCTGTTCGCGCGTGAGCTGGTGAAAGACCAGCACCTCGTCGACGCGGTTGAGAAACTCCGGCCGGAACGTTTGCTTGACCTCTTCCATAACCCGGTTCTTCATGCGTTCGTAGGCCTTGACTTCGTCTTCGGCCGAGAGCTTCTGCGGGCGAAAGCCGATATCGGTCGTGGTCGTCATCCCGGTCGCGCCGACATTGCTGGTCATGATGATGACGGAGTTTTTGAAATCGACGTGACGCCCCTGAGAGTCGGTGAGGCGACCATCCTCGAGCACTTGCAGGAGCAGGTTGAAAACGTCGGGATGGGCTTTCTCGATCTCGTCGAGCAGTACGACCGAGTAAGGACGGCGACGCACCGCTTCGGTGAGCTGTCCGCCTTCTTCGTAGCCGACGTATCCAGGGGGTGCGCCGACGAGGCGACTCACCGAATACTTCTCCATGTACTCCGACATGTCGATGCGAATCATCGACTCTTCGTCGTCGAAGAGGAAGGCCGCAACGCTGCGCGCGACTTCCGTCTTGCCGACCCCCGTTGGACCAAGGAATATGAACGAGCCGATGGGACGGCTGGGGCTCTTCAAACCCGCGCGCGAACGACGAATGGCGCGGGTGAGAACGTGAACGGCTTCTTCCTGGCCGACGATGCGCTGGTGCAGCAGCTCGCCCATCTTCAGGAGCTTCTCGGTTTCGGCTTGCGCGAGCCGAGCGACTGGAATCTTCGTCCACGAGGCCACGATCTCGGCAACATTATCGGCGGTCACGCGCAGAATGCGGTCGCCCGCGCCCTTACGGTCTCGCCATTCTTGCTCGAGGTTTGCCTTTTCGAGACGCAGCTTCTCTTCGCGGTCGCGTATCGAAGCGGCTTTATCGAACTCTTGATTCTTGACGACCGCCTCTTTTTCGGCGATGAGCCTGCGCAACTGCGCGTCGGCTTCGCGAATGGCCGGCGGCGGCAACGTCGCTTGCAGTCGGACGCGCGAGCTGGCCTCGTCAATCAGATCGACGGCCTTGTCGGGAAGGAAGCGATCGGTGATATACCGGTCGCTGAGCCTGGCAGCGCTCACCAAGGCCTCATCGGTGATCTGGACCTTATGGTGCGCTTCGTAGCGGTCGCGCAGTCCCTTGAGGATCTCGATCGTCTCCTCGACCGTCGGCTCGCCAACCATAACGGGTTGGAAGCGGCGTTCGAGTGCAGAATCTTTCTCGATGTGTTTGCGAAACTCGTTGAGCGTCGTCGCGCCGATGCACTGCAGTTCGCCGCGTGCGAGGGCGGGCTTGATGATGTTGCTGGCGTCGATCGCACCTTCTGCTGCGCCGGCCCCAACGAGGGTGTGCAGCTCGTCGATGAAGAGAATAATCTCGCCCGCCGCGCCGCGGATTTCGTCCATGACGCGTTTCATCCGCTCCTCGAACTCGCCGCGGTACTTCGTGCCTGCGACGAGCCCCGCGAGGTCGAGGGTAATGACACGGCGGTCACGCAGCGGCTCGGGGATATCGCCTTTGATCACGCGTTGCGCGAGGCCCTCGGCGATGGCGGTCTTGCCGACCCCCGGCTCGCCGATGAGGGCCGGATTGTTCTTGGTTCGCCGGGAGAGAATCTGGATGACGCGTTCGATTTCGCTGTTGCGTCCGATCACCGGATCGAGCTTGTTGTCACGCGCGAGCTGCGTGAGGTCGCGCCCATAGGCGTCGAGCGTCGGCGTCTTACTCTTACCTTTTGGCGCGCTCGGCTGGCCTTCCGCACCCAGCAGCGAGGTCGTCTGAAGGCGGACTTTCGCGGGATCGACGCCGAGATTGGTGAGGACGCGGGCCGCCACGCCTTCACCCTCGCGGATTAAGCCGAGAAGCAAGTGCTCGGTACCGATATAGTTGTGATTGAGCTGACGAGCCTCTTCGAAGGCGAGCTCGATCACGCGCTTGGCGCGCGGTGTGAAGACCATCTCTTGTTGTACGGTCTGGCCGCCGCGTCCGACGATCGCTTCAACCTCTTGCCGAACCTTCGCGAGATTGACGCCGAGCGATTCGAGGACTTTCGCGGCTAGGCTCTCGCCTTCGGAGATAATGCCAAGCAGAATATGCTCGGTCCCAATGTAGTTGTTTCCGAGGCGTTGTGCTTCTTCTTGAGCAAGCACGATGCTGCGCCGCGCTCGCTCGGTGAAGGGCTCCCACATCGACATCGCTCTGGCTTTCCTTTCCTCTCCTAAGACTCTACCCGCCCCAGAGCAGTTTCGGGACCGTGCGCCGCGTGCCCGCCTGCCCTTCGACTTCGCTCCCTACGGCCGCTTCGCTCAGGATGACAAGTACCGGGCCCGGATCACGTTCGATTGACCAGAGGTTTGCCGCGCAAGGCAAGTGAACCTCGCTCCCATGCCAACGGTGGAACAGGTTCGCGAAGCGCTGGTCGAGGTGAAAGACCCCGAACTGAACCTCGGAATCCTCGAGCTCGGTCTGGTTTACGATATCACGGCCGATGGCGAAAATGGCGAAAACGTCACGGTCATGATGACGCTGACGTCCCCGATGTGCCCGGTCGGACCCATGTTTAAGAAGTCGGTCGAGGATCACGTCCTGGGCATCGAGGGCGTGAAGAACGCCAACGTCGAGATTACGTTCACGCCGCCGTGGGACCCGGCGACCATGGCCTCCGACGACGTCAAGGCCATGTTGGGTATCTGGTAGGCGCTCGGATTTCGTCGTAGCCGAAATCCTCGCTTGGGGATAGTGCTTAGTGCGATGCGTAGCCTGAGTTGGCTGGGAAGATACGCGTCGGGATGTCCGCAAAAGCCGGGTCGCCGCACTGCCAAAGCAAGAATGCGTATTCGTCGGTAAGCAGCTCCTCGCTTTGCTTGCGTGACGCCGCGAGGAAGCCGTGGCCCGCATCGTAATCCACGCGTAAGAGAATCGGGCGCCGGCTCGTCGTTGCCTTTTGAAGTCTTGCCGTGAACTTGGCGAGCTCCCACGACGCGACCCGCGGATCGTTGTATCCCGTGATCAGCATGACGGCGGGATAGGCCGTTCCCGGAACGACGTGCTCGTAGGAATCCATTGCGTAGAGAGCTTTGAAGCCGGCTTCATTCGTCACCGTGCCGAACTCGGGGATGTTCGGAGGTCCGTTCGGCGAAAATTCCATGCGGAACGTGTTGCTGGCGCCGACGACGTCGAGCGCCGCCGCGAAGAGATGCGGCTGCGTCGTGATCGCCCGGCCGATCGTGATGCCGCCCGCGCTCGTTCCTTCGCCGGCGAGATGTGCGGGCGACGTATACTTGTGCGCGATCAGCCACCGGCCACATGCGACAAAGTCTTGCCAGGTGTGCGGCTTCGTGGCGATCATCCCGGCGCGATGCCAGGCCTCACCGTACCATCCGCCGCCGCGCGGATGACAAACGGCAAATACCGCGCCGCGCTCGAGCCAAGCGACGCGGGTCGCCCTAAACGAGGGATCGATCTCGATTCCGTACGCGCCGTATCCCTCCAAATATGCGGGATGCGAGCCGTCCAGCGCGATGCCTTTCTTGTAGATCACCGATAGCGGCACCATCGTGGCGTCGGCGCTGCGAGCCTGCACTTCCATC
This sequence comes from Vulcanimicrobiota bacterium, assembly GCA_963756635.1. Lineage (GTDB taxonomy): Bacteria > Vulcanimicrobiota > Vulcanimicrobiia > Vulcanimicrobiales > Vulcanimicrobiaceae > Cybelea. Next base: position 187,886 of record CAVWOR010000005.1, on the reverse strand, counting down.
GATGTGTACGGCGACATGTCGACGTCGGCCAACTCCTTCAGATGCGTGTCACTCACGGTGCCGTTCGCGTCGACCGCGTAGTAGAGCAGCGAATGCGTCCAGCCGGCCAGTCCAAAGACCGCTCCGGGAAGTCGCGGGTCGGTTGAGAGCGCGTTAATCGAGCCTTCGAAGGGCAGGGCGACTTTCGTTGAGGCGCCTGGAGTGCCGTCGGGAGCGAGCGAGACGCGCGCGATCTCTCCAAAGCCGCCGTTATGCGAGAGCACGTACAGCTTGTCGGAGGCCACGTTGACGCTCTCGACGATCGGCACGCCGGGCGGAACGATAACCTGCGCGGTGGCCAGGTTGGGCGCTTCGAGCGACGTCGCGACGACCTTAAACGTCGGCGCATTCTTATGCGTCAGCAGATAAATCGTCGAGCTTTTGACGTCGAAGCCGGTCACGTCGTCGGCGGTCGTCGCGACCAGTTTCCAATCGACGCTGCCGAAGGCGAGTACGGTCGCGCGCGTTGCATAGATCGTCGCTTCAAGCTGAACGCCGTGCTGGACGGCGCCCAACGTATACATAGAGACCGGCGAATAGCTGACGATCGGTAAGTCAGTCGGCGCGAACGGTATCTTTGGATCGACGCCGTAGCCGAAGACGGCGACGTCCTTATCGGGATCGCGGCCGAGCACGTGGAGATAGGCAACCGCGCGCGTCTCCTTGTCGAGCTCCGATTCGCCGGACTTCAGCTTCGGAAAGCGCACGTAGTAAAACGAATTGCCGTCGGGGAGCCAGCTCGTAACGCCGACGGCATACGCCCGATCGATGGCGTCCGGCAAAACCCGGGCGGTCGCGGTCTCGACGACGTGAATCACGGCCGCTTCCGAACCTCCTTCGGAGATGCCGTAGGCGACGTATCGCCCATCGAGTGAGGGCAGGAAGTAGTTAATGGTGTAGTGCTTGCCGGTTGTCGCGAGTCTCTGCGGGTCGACGAGTATGCGCTCGTCGCTCTCGTCGGCGCCGCGTACGTACAACTTCGGCGAGTTATCGCCCGGATTGAGTTTGAGATAGAAGTAGTACGGCCCGTCGACCGTAACGCCGGAGACAGCGGTTCCGGCATTGTCGAGAGCCCGGATTCGATCGAAGAGCTGCGAGCGCGGGCTGCCTAGCCCGGCGAGCACCGCCCGCGCGTAGGCGTTCTGCTGCTTGAAAAAATCGATCACCACCGGGTCGTTCATGTTTTCGAAGTAGCGGTACGGATCGGTCACCGAGGCCCCGTACTTGGTGACGCCAACGGGACGCTCCGGCGGCACCGGCGGCGGCGTCGGGAAAACCTGCGCGGCCGGCGCGCCGGCGCGTATGATAGGCAGCGTCACACAACCGACGGCAACGACAATAGCTACAAAGACGGCTCGTAACATACGCGCCGTCTTCTACGGTCCTCTAAGCTGTCATCCTGGGTCGCCGTTCCGAGGAGGTGCCGCGCACGGCGTGCAAGGTGATTGCGTGAAGAACCGCGCCGAGAAATACGACGAGCTCCAAAAGAAGCGGGAGCAGGCGTCAACGCCCGCCGGTTCCGACGCGGTCGCCAAACAGCACGAACGCGGAAAGCGCTCCGCGCGGGAGCGCGTCGAAGCGCTGGTCGACGAGGCCTCGTTCATCGAATTCGACCGGTTCGTGGTGCACCGTACGAATGCGTTCGGTCTCGACGAAAAGGAGTTCCTCGGCGACGGCGTCATCACGGGCCGCGCCACCGTCGATGGACGACAGATATTTCTTTTTTCGCAAGACTTTTCCGTGCTGGGCGGATCGCTTGGCGAAGCCTATGCCGAGAAGATTTGCAAGGTGATGGATCTCGCGATGCTCACCGGTTCGCCGCTGATCGGCATCAACGATTCCGGAGGCGCGCGCATTCAAGAGGGAGTCGTTTCGCTCGGCGGCTACGCCGAGATTTTTTGGCGGAACGTACAGGCCAGCGGCGTGATCCCCCAGATCAGTTTAATCGCGGGACCCTGCGCAGGCGGGGCGGTCTACTCGCCGGCCATCACCGATTTTATTATTATGACGGAAAAAATCTCCCAGATGTTCATCACCGGCCCGGAGATCATCAAGACGGTGACTGGCCAGGAGGTGACGTTTGAAGAGCTCGGTGGAGCGACGACGCACGCGACCCGTAGCGGCGTGGCGCACCTCGTGGCCACGGATGAGGAAAGTCTTTTCGATCTCACGCGAGCACTCTTTTCCTTCGTTCCGCAGAACAACCGGGAAGGGCCTCCGCAGTACGATTGCGACGACGATCCGCACCGCGTGGCCAACGCGCTCGACGATCTGGTCCCCGATTCGCCGAATAAGCCGTACGATATGCATGGGGCGATCGATGCAATCGTCGATTACGGCGATTTCCTCGAGATCGCTCCGCTCTATGCAAAGAACATCATCTGCGGCTTTGGCCGGATCGACGGCCGTGCCGTCGGAATCGTTGCGAATCAGCCCAACGTGCTTGCGGGAGTGTTGGATACGAGATCCTCGACGAAGGCTGCCCGTTTTGTGCGCTTTTGCGATGCATTTAATATTCCACTCGTGACGTTCGTCGACGTGCCCGGCTTCCTGCCCGGCACCGATCAAGAGTACGGCGGAATCATCTTGCACGGCGCCAAGCTGCTCTACGCCTTCGCGGAGGCAACGGTTCCGAAGATTACGATCATTACGCGCAAGGCCTATGGCGGCGCGTACGACGTTATGGCGAGCAAACACATCCGCGCCGACGTTAATCTCGCCTGGCCGACCGCCGAGATTGCCGTAATGGGGGCCGAGAGCGCCGTCAAAACAATTTTTCGGCGTGAGATCGCGGCCGCCGCCGATAAAGAGGCGAAGATGCGCGAGCTGATCGACGAATATACGGAGCGATTTGCCAATCCGTACATCGCCGCTGCACGAGGTTACGTCGACGACGTGATCGAGGCGCGCCACTCGCGTAGCGCGATTGCGACGGCCCTCGAGATGTTGCGCGATAAGCAGACGACGCGTCCCAAGCGCAAACACGGCAACATCCCTTTGTAGATGAGCGCGAAAGCCGAATACGATGCCCGAACACGCCGACGTCGAAACCGACAAGCTGCAAGATCAGATCGCGGAAGCGCACGCCGAGGCGGCTGGGGCGCGCGGCTTGATCTGGTTACGCTACGTCGGCTTGAGCGCCGCACTCTTCGCGGTCGTGGCGGCGGTCTCCGCGCTACGCTCCGGCGACCTGATCAACGAAGCGACCATCGATCAGATCAAGGCCTCAGATACCTGGACCGAGTACCAAGCGGCGCGCGAGAAAGAACACACCTACACGATTGCTTTAGACGACGCGGTCGATCGCGGATCGAAGAACGCCGCGCGGATTCGCGCCTATCGCGACGAGGTCTCCAGCGAAGCTGCGAAAGAGCGTCCGCTCCAGACGACGGCCCGCAAACTGGAAGAGGAGAGCGCCGCGGAGATGAACCGGCATCACGCCTTCGAGTATGCCGTCGCACTCTTGCAGGTTGGCATCGCCTTAGGTGCCGTCGGCGCGCTAGCGCGCTCCAAGCCGGCATGGTACGTCAGCCTCGGCGCCGGCGCGGTGGGCGTTTTCTTCTTCTTGAGGGGACTCTTTCAGTGAAAGCCGCAACTCGAGCAGGCATATATGAAACTCTTGGAAGGTAAACGTGCGCTGGTGACCGGCGTCGCGAATCGCTGGTCGATCGCTACCGGCATCGCACGCAAATTGCACGAACACGGTGCGCTCGTCGCGTTGACCTATCAGGGCGAGCGCGTGCGCGAAGAAGTCGAAAAGCTCGCTTCGGAACTGAGTGGCGCTCCAACGCTGGAATGCGACGTTTCGAACGACGCATCTTTGATGGCGATGGCGGACCGGCTCGGCAAAGACTTCGGGGAGCTCGACGCACTCGTTCATTCTATCGCCTACGCCAATAAAGAAGATCTCGCGGGCAAGGTCTTCGCTACCTCCCGCCCGGGTTTCGCGCTGGCACTCGACGTTTCCGCATACTCGTTGATCGCGCTCGTTGGGGCGCTGCGCGAATCGTTCAACGACGGCGCTTCAATCATGGCGCTCACCTATCTTGGCGCGAGCCAGATCGTTCCAAACTATAACTTGATGGGCATTGCGAAGTCGGCTCTCGAGGCAACGGTGCGATATCTTGCCTTCGATCTGGGAGACCGGAATATTCGAGTCAACGCGATTTCCGCGGGACCGATTAAGACCGCAAGCTCGCGGCAAGTCGGCGGTTTCTCACGCATTCTCGACGTCGTGCCGAAGGTCGCGCCGCTGCGTCGCAACGTTACGCCCGAGGACGTTGGCAATATGGCCGCCTTTCTCGCATCGGATCTCGCCGGCGCCGTAACCGCCGACGTGCACTTCGTCGATGCGGGGTATCATGCGATGGGAATGTATCCGCCGTCGTTCGACAGCCCGGATGACAAAGCTTAAGAAAATCCTTATCGCAAATCGCGGGGAAATCGCCGTACGCATTATACGAACGGCGCGCGAGATGGGGATCGTTACCGTCGCCGTCTATTCAGACGCCGATCGAGAGGCCGTTCACGTCGAGCTTGCCGACGAAGCATACCGGCTCGGCCCTGCGGCTCCGGCCCAAAGTTATCTGGACATCGAAAAAATCATCGAGTGCGCGCAGCGCTCGGCCGCAGACGGCGTCCATCCGGGATACGGCTTCTTGGCGGAAAACGGCGATTTCGCGCGACGCGTCGTCGCTGCAGGTTTCGTTTGGATCGGCCCGCACGCTGGCGCGATCGACGCAATGGGCGATAAGCTCGAGGCGCGGCGGGCGATGCACGAAGCCCGGGTCCCACTCGTACCCGGTGCGACTCAAGCGATTCCGGACATCGCAGCCGCGCATCAAGCCGCACGGGAGTACGGCCTGCCGCTGGCGCTCAAAGCCGCGGCCGGGGGCGGAGGTAAAGGCTTGAAGGTCGCCAGGTCGGTCGGCGAAATCGACTCGGCTTTCGAAACCGCACGCCGTGAAGCCGAAGCCTACTTCAAGAATGGGACGATCTACGCCGAGCGTTATCTCGAGAACCCAAAACACGTCGAGCTGCAGCTTCTAGCAGACAAGCATGGCAACGTCGTGCACGTCGGAGAGCGCGACTGCTCGCTGCAACGCCGCCACCAAAAACTCTGGGAAGAGGCGCCGGCGATGATCTCCGAAGACGTACGCACCAAGATGCGCGAGGCCGGCATCCGCGCGGCAAAAGCAATCGGCTACGACTCGGCGGGTACCATCGAGTGCCTCGTCTTAGACGATGCATTTTATTTCCTGGAGATGAATACGCGCATCCAAGTCGAGCACACGGTTACCGAAATGGTCACGGGCCTCGACTTGGTTCGGGAACAGATTCGCATCGCAGCGGGCGAACCGCTCGGCTACACTCAGAACGAAATCCTTTCTCGCGGCTTTTCGATCGAGGGCCGCGTGAACGCTGAAGATCCCGCGCGCGAGTTCCTCCCAGCGCCGGGGACCATAACGGCGTACCGCGAGCCGGGAGGCCCCGGCGTTCGGGTCGATTCCGCGGCATATCCGGGGTGGACGATTCCATCAGAATACGATTCGCTCATCGCCAAACTCGTCGTCTGGGCGCCGACGCGCCAGGATGCGATCGCGCGATTGCGCCGAGCAATCGAGGAGTACGTCGTCGACGGCGTCCCGACCACGCTGCCGCTCCTGCGCGAACTCTGCGATTACGGGAGCGTGATCGACGGGACGTTCGGGACGGCGACGCTCGAAAGATTTGCGCGGACGTATCGGCCGGCGTCGCGAAATGGTCCCGCCGAGTCGAGACGCTCCGTGTTGGGGGATCGTCGCTCGACTGCGCGACGGATCGCGCCGCGTCTCGCTTCGCTGCGAAGAGGCGCAACGAACGCAAGCGGAGATACCGTGCTGGCGCCGATGCACGGCCTCATCGTCGAGCTGCGCGTAGCCGGCGGCGAACGCGTAACCGAAGGCCAGGTCGTGGCCGTTATTGAGGCGATGAAAATGATGAACGAGATTCGCGCGCATCGCGCCGGGAGAGTGCGCGCGGTTTTGGTCGGCGCCGGGTCGAGCGTCGAAAGCGGCTCACCGCTCGTGACGATCGAGCCCTTCGACTCCGCGCCTACGGCGCTGCGCTCAGGATGACACACCTATGAGAGAGCTCAACGATTCGGGGATCCCGATTCACCCGTCCTACGAGGCAATCGAAGGGCAGCCGCACGAACTCGGCGAGCCGGGCAGCTTCCCGTACGCGCGCGGCATTCGCAAGGATATGTATCGCGGGCGCTTCTGGACGATGCGCCAGTACGCCGGTTTTGGGACCGCCGCCGAATCGAACGCTCGGTATCGATATCTGCTGGAGCGTGGCCAGACGGGACTTTCGGTTGCCTTCGATCTGCCGACGCAGCTCGGCCTGGACTCCGACGCCCCGCAGGCTCGCGGCGAGGTCGGAAAGGTCGGCGTCGCGATCGACTCCATTGCGGACATGGAAGCGCTGCTCGAGGGAGTGCCGCTGGAGCGTGTCACGGTTTCGATGACCATCAATGCACCGGCAGCAATTCTGCTCGCATTGCTGCTCGCGGTTGCCCGCCGGCGCGGCATCCCCTTTTCGGAGCTGGGCGGAACGGTGCAGAACGACGTCCTCAAAGAGTACGCCGCCCGCGGCACGTACATCTACCCGCCGAAACCGTCGATCCGCTTGGTGACCGACGTGATGTCATACTGCGCGAGCGAAGTTCCAAAGTGGAACGCGATATCGATCTCGGGTTATCACATCCGGGAAGCCGGCTCGACGGCGGTTGAAGAGCTCGCTTTCACTCTCTCCAACGGCAAAGCCTATTTGCGCGCGGCAGCGTCGGCGGGAATTCCGCTCGATGAGATCGCACCTCGCGTCTCCTTCTTCTGGAACGCGCACAACGACTTTTTTGAGGAGGTCGCTAAGTTTCGCGCGGCTCGCTATCTCTGGGCACACATCACGCGCGACGAGTTTCAATGCCGGGATTCCCGCTCGCAGATGCTTCGCTTTCACACCCAGACGGGCGGATCGACGCTGACCGCCGCAGAGCCCGAGAACAACGTCGTACGCGTTGCCCTGCAGGCGCTCGCGGCCGTGCTGGGCGGCACGCAGTCCTTGCACACCAACGGGAAGGACGAAGCTCTGGCGCTCCCCACGGCGCAAAGTGCGTTGGTTGCGCTGCGCACGCAACAGATCATCGCGTACGAATCGGGCGTCACCGACGTCGTGGATCCGATGGCCGGGTCCTATTACGTCGAAACGCTCACCAACGAGTTGATCCGGCGCGCGCGGCACATTATCGAAGAGATCGATGCGATGGGCGGTAGTATCGCCGCGATCGAAAGCGGTTGGATGCAGGCGCGGATTGCCGAATCCGCTTATCGCGCGCAGCAAGCCGTAGAACGCGGCGAGCGAATCGTCGTCGGCGTCAATCGCTTTGCCGAGAACCAAGGCGACACCGAGATCGGACTGCAGCGAGTCGACGAGCGCGTCGAGCGCGAGCAAGTCGAGCGGCTCGCGGCCTTCCGGGCGCCGCGGGACTCCGCGTCGGTGACGCGGCATCTTGCGAGGCTACGCGTCGCCGCCGGAAGCAACGAGAACCTGATGCCGTACTTCGTCGATGCGGTCGACGCCGATGTAACGCTCGGCGAGATTTGCAATGTCCTGCGCGACGTCTTTGGAACCTACCGGTCCAAAGAGGTTGTCGTATAGGCCACTGACATGGAAATCGATCACGTCGCAATCGTTGTCAAAGATCTCGAAGCCACGCTCCGTTTCTACACCGGTACGCTCGCCTTCAAAGAAACTTTCCGAGAAGTCGTTTACGATCAAGGCGTAGAGACCGTCGGCTTAGAAGCAGGCGGGTCGTTTGTCGAGCTTCTTTTGCCACTCGACGAAAACTCGGCGATCGCACGCTACCTCGGTGACGCCGCCGCGCGGCTCCATCACACCGCGTACCGTGTCGCCGACATCGACGCGAAACTCGCCGAGCTCAAGGCTGCCGGCGTGCGATTAATCGACGAACATCCACGCAAAGGCGCTCATGGCAGCCTGATCGCCTTTCTTCATCCGAAGGCGACGGGCGGCGTCCTTATCGAACTCTGCCAGCGTTGATCTCCGGAAAGCTCGGTCGGCGCCGGCGGGCGCTCTTTTGGTCGACCATCGCCTCGGCCGCCTTTCACCTTATCGTTTTAACGCTGCTCTTTTACGTAATCGCTCGCCTCTTCGTGCCGCGGGGCGAGAAAGAGGTCGTCGCGCAAACGACGATGGTTACGATAAAAAAGGAAGCCGCGCCCACGCCGGCGCCTGCCCGCGCGACGCGTCCGGTTCGTCAGCACGAGTCGGCGCCCGCGACGACGCTGCGTCACGAGATCGCTAAAGAAACCATCGCGCCGGCACCTCACCAACCGGCGCGGCGCAGCCCGACGCTGCCTTCAAGATTCGAGCGTGACGAAGCCGGTTTCGCGCGGGAAGTTGCGCAGTTGAACGAGCAGAACGACCCGAACGCACTCCCCACGATCGATCCCGCGTCTCGGGAATCCTCAACGAGAAGCTATTCGTTCGACATTCCTTCTTCTTTGCGAGGCGAGGAACACGGCAACGGGATCATTACACCGATAGAGAGCTGGCGCCGGGAGGGGCGCGACTGTTACTACGGCCACTATGAGTTCACGTATCCCGACGGTGCCACGGAGAGCGGAAACATCGTCTGGCCTTTCTGTTTCGATCCCGGGGCGGACCCGTTCAAAGAACCGCCGCACCCGATCCCGTTTCCGTTGCCGTTGCTCGGATTCAAACTGCCGCCGGACGCGGAGTTGCCGCCGATCGAAAAACAGGTTTACGAACAGTGGGCGGCCGGCAACGGTACCGCGTCAGCGCCGTAGCAGCGGCGTCTGCGCGAGCCCGTTCAGCACGAACTGCACCGCGAGTGCGGCCAGAATGATCCCGAGCAAGCGGGTCACGACGTGGATGCCGGTCGTGCCGATCACGCGCAGCAACAATGAGGAACCGCGCATGCAAAGCCACGTGACGAACAGCGCGACGGCGTAGGCGAGCGCGACCACGACGAGTTCCAGCCGATCGCCGCGCGCAAGGTTAACGAGCAGTAGCACGGTGGCAATCGTGCCGGGACCTGCAATCATCGGCACCGCCAGTGGAAAGACCGCGGGATTCTCGCCGGCGGCCGCTTCGCGTTCTTCGGCTTCGGTGCGCTTCGCGCGCGTCGGCCTCGCAAAGAGCATGTCGATGGCGATCAAAAAGAGCAGGATGCCTCCGGCGATCAGGAACGCCGGCAGCGTGATGCCGAGGTAACTGAGAAGCACACGGCCCACGACGCCCATGAAGAGCATCACGCCGCCCGCGACGAGAACTGCTTGATCGACGATCTGATTGCGGCGCTGCGGTGAGACGCGCGCCGTCGCACCGAGCGTCATCGGAATCATGCCGATCGGGTCGATGATCGTAAACGCAGTCGCGAATGCCGTTGCAACAAACCGTACGTCCATGGTGACGACAGGGTATCGTCCATCGAAGGCAAACGTCAAGGGCCGATGCGCATGGCGCTTAACGGCAACGTCAAGCTGACCTTTGACGTTGAGGGATCCGGGCCCGATCTGCTGCTGATCTCGGGTACCGCGTCCACGCGAGCGATTTGGAGCCTCGTTCGGCCGGAGTTGGCGAAGTCGTTTCGCACTATTGCATTTGACAATCGAGATTCCGGCGCGAGCTCGATTGCCTCAGGCCCGTATGCGCTTACCGATCTCGCGCGCGACGCAGCTGCCGTTCCCGATGCGGCGGGTTCGAAAACGGCGCACATCGCCGGTCACTCGTTGGGCGGCGCGGTCGCTCAAGAGTTTGCCCTCGCTTCTCCGCAGCGATGCAGATCGTTGACGCTCGCGTGCGCGTGGGCCGGATCGGGAGCCACGACGCTCTCGGAGGTCGACATCTGGGAAAAGACCGATGCCGCAATGGCGCTCGGGGCGCTCGCGCCGCGCGAAGCGCTCGTCCGGCAGTGGCAGCTCGATTTCAACGTCGACACCGTTGCCCGGTTGTCGCAACTCGACGTACCCTCGCACGTCATCTGGTGCAGCGAGGACCGGCTCATACCGCCATCGCTCTCGGAGGCGTTGGTTCGCGCCCTTCGCGGAGCGAAAGAGACTCGGATCGATGGTTGCGGACACCTGCCGATGGTCGACCGCCCAGAAGATTTTGTGGCAGCAGTCCATCGCATTTTATGAAAACCGCACTCACGATCGACGATCTGCGACGACGCGCTGCGAGGAGGCTGCCGCGCGTCGTCTTCGACTACATCGACGGGGGTGCGGACGGCGAAACGACGCTGCGCGAAAACTGCCGCGTTTTCGAGAGCGTACGATTCCGGCCGCGCAACGCCGTAGCCAATGCGCCCTGCAATTTGCGCACGACCGTACTCGGAACGAGGCTCGAGCTGCCGTTCTTGCTCGCGCCCGTCGGCAGCAGCCGGCTCTTCTTTCCGCGCGGGGAGTGCGCCGCCGCAGCGCAAGCCGGTGCGGCGGGAACGGCGTACGTCCTGTCGACGCTCTCGGGGTGCCGGCTCGAGGAGGTGCGGGCGACGTCGAGCGGACCGCTCTGGTATCAGCTCTATCTCGTCGCCGGTCGCGAGGTTGCGACGGCAACGATCGAGCGCGCGCGCGACGCGGGCTTCTCCGTGCTTGTCGTGACGATCGACACCGCCGTCGCGGGACAACGCGAGCGCGATCTTCGTAACGGCGCAAAGGAGCTTACGGGCGGCGACGTCCTGCAGATGTTGCCGTACCTTCCGCAGCTTCTGGCGCGTCCACGCTGGCTTTACGATTTCTTGCGCGACGGCGGCATGATGAGGTTTCCCAACGTCGTCTTGCCGGCCGTCGGGCCGATGGCGTACGCGGACGTCGCTGCGGCGCTCGAACACTCGACGGTTGCGTGGGAAGACCTTGCCTGGATTCGCGATCTCTGGAAGGGTCCCATCGTCGTCAAAGGTGTGCTCACCGGCGAGGACGCGCGCCGCGCGATCGACGCAGGCGCCGATGCGATCGTCGTCTCCAATCACGGCGGACGCCAGCTCGACGGCGTCGCTTCGACGCTACGCGCGCTCCCGGAAGTCGTCGATGCCGTGCAGGGGCGCGCGGAAATTCTCTTGGACGGCGGTATTCGCCGCGGTAGCGACGTCGTCAAGGCGCTCTGCTTGGGCGCGCGAGCCGTGCTCGTCGGGCGAGCGTATGCCTATGGCCTTGCTGCCGCAGGGGGCGCCGGAGTCGCAAGAGCAATCGACATCCTTCGCAGCGATATCGTTCGCACGCTGCGCCTCTTGGGATGTCACGACTCGAGCGCGCTCGACCGGTCGTACGTCGAGTTAGGAACCTCCGATTAAGATCTCGACATCAGATCCGGCTTGAGGGTCTCGAAATTGATCGGCACGGAAACGTGCTCTTGCACGATTAGCCATTTGCCATCGATTTTTCTCAGTACATCGGTGACGCGAACCGTCAGAGCGTGCACATTGCCCATGTTTGCGGTAACGGATTGAACGCTGTGGGTATAGGCGACGTCGCCGTCGATCGTTATGCCAAGCTCGCTCATCGAGACGTTCGTCGGATTTCCCTTCATCGAGCTGAAGAGGCTCTTCCAGTCGGCGCGGTAACTGGTCCATCCAACGTGCTCGCGCGGCATGCCGACGTCGAAAACGAAGAGCGTGTTGTCGTGCACGTAGACTGCCATGACGGCGTTGAGATCCTTATGGCGAAACGCGGTCAGAAATTGCCGGTACAGCGCGTTGATTTGTGCGTTGTCATCGGATGCGGCGTTAGCACGCGGGCCTATGATACTCGCCGCTGCGACGGCGGCCGCGAGGAAAACGAATAGCCACGCTTTTTTCATGAGAAACCTCCTACGAATGTTTGCGGACCTATGAGACTTTGCGTGCGCGGACGCCTGCCGCGGGGTGGCGTCGCCGTTGTCGGCAGCCGAACGCCTCCGGCGGCGGCCGCCGAGTTTGCCTATCAACTCGCATCGCGGCTACGCGAGCCGATCGTCGCCGGACTTGCGCCCGGCATCGATGCGGCCGCGCACCGCGGAGCGATTGCAGCGGGCACTCCAACGGTCGCATTCGTTGGCTATGGCTTCGGCTGCACCGATCCGCCGGAGCATGACGAGCTCGAGAATGCGATCGTCGAGGGCGGCGGTGCGGTGGCGACGCTTCTGCCGCCCGGTACTCCGGTTTCCGAAGCATCGCTCGTTGCACGCGATCGTCTTCAGGCCGAGCACGCACGTGTCGTCGTGCTGGTCTGCAGCGAGATCGAGGGCGGCGCGATGCACACCATGCGATTTGCGCGAGAACTCGGCCGGCCGCGCTTTGCCGTCGTGCCGCCGATCGAAGCGGTCGACTCGCCGGCCTGGGCCGGCAACCTAAAGTGCATCGAAGAGGGCGCAGCACCGCTGCCATTCGCACTTGACGAGGCGCTTGCGGCTATTTCAAGTTAGGGGCGAGGCCGACGTCGATCGAGGTTTCGAACGTGCGGCTCCATGGCAGGCCGATCGACATGGCCGCGATGTGATAGCCGGGGTCGAGCTGCACCAGAATACGATCGGCGTAGCTCCAGAGCAGCGCGCGATCGCGCTGCGTCACCGCAGCTGCGACGTCGGATGCCAGCAAGGAGTGGTCGGCGATGCCCTGCGCGGCGAGCGTCGCGTTGAGGTCCGGGCGAACTTCGTCGTGGAAGGCGTAGTCGTCGAGAAAAAGCAGGAACGTAAACGTCTTATGGGCGAGCGCGTCGTAGGTGTGCATGCGGCGCCCGCAGCCCGCCGCAATCGCCTCCGCAAGCGCAGTACCGACCGTGTTGGCATTCGTGTTCCAGGATGAATAGGCATCCAGCCGCGCGGCCAGGCCCGAGGCGAGCATGCGCTGCGCGAAGTTCGCTTGATCGTGATAGGAAACCAGATATGAGAGATCGGCGAGTGCGACGGAGCGACCGGCGGAAACATCGGCCGTCATTGCGCTGACGAAAGCCTCGTCTTGCGCCGCTGTCGTGTTGGGAACGCGGACGTAGAGAACGATATCGGGGTTCTCATCGTCGGGGACTCCCCCGCAGACCCGGATCAAGGCGCCGATCGCGGTCGAGATCGGCGCGTACTCAATGGGATCTTGGTAGATGGCGCCGTCGGGCGTCGAGTACCGAACCGCAACGCGCGGAGACCACCGTGCATCGCGAGCGATTGCGTGCGCGACCAGGGCCATGCCGAGTTCGTCGGCCCCCGGTTCGATCGAAGCGCGGTCCTGCAGCCCTTCGTCGGCGAGTTCGGCCTGTAAGAGCTGCACGTCGGGCACGTGCAAGCCAACGGGGCCTGCATCGTCTTGACCGAGAACGAGCCGATCGATCGTGCGCGCCGCCGTTAACTTTAATAACAGCCGATCCACCGCGAGGTTGCGGGCGCGCGCGGCGAGATACGCGTCGAGCGTCGCGGGACCGATCAGACTACGCAACCGCTCCGCGCGCCCCGATTCACTGGGCAACTGCGGATAATGAAGGTTGGCGTACTCCTGCAAATACATCCAGATTGGATACGGCGCGAAAGACGGTGTACCGGCAGGAATGCCGGTTGGCGCGAGCCGCATGATCGTGCCGAAGGCGCCGATCCATGCATCCGGCGAACGCGCTCGCAAATGCGCGAGCTCCCGCAATCGAAAGTACGCGTCGACGTAGGATGTATCCGGAACGCGCGACGCCGTCAGGCCGCCGTAGGCGATCATGTCCGTCGAGATTACGAACGCGTCGGTTCGAGGCTGAGCCGCTTGGCCGTTGAGCCAGGCGATCAGCGCGTCGGAGCGTCCCGATTCGAGAAAACGCCCGAGACGCGCGCGCGGCGGTGCGTCGACCGCAACGCCCGCGATTCGCCCAAGCATGACCGGCAACTGCGAGGTGACCGGCCGGTCGTCGATCGGCACGAAGGCGATGGCGGCGAGGACGAGTGCGCCGAGGTACATTAGAGCAATGCCCGCAGAGATCCGCGGTGTTGGTCGAGCAGGACTTGCGCTTGCGCCGCATTGGCACCGCGACGCTCCATGACGATCGCAACCTTCACGCGGCCGTTCGCGGAATCAAGCAGATCCTGAGCGCGGTCCTCGTCCACCCCTGCGATGGCGCGCACCAATCGCAGCGCGCGCCGGCGCAGCTTCTTATTCGATGCGACGACGTCGATCATCAGGTTGTCGAAGACTTTCCCCAAGCGCACCATCACCGCCGTCGAGATTGCGTTGAGCACGATCTTCTGCGCGGTCCCCGCCTTCATGCGCGTCGAGCCGGCCAGCACTTCAGCGCCCGTATCCGTGACGATCGCCGTTTCTGCGGCACGCGCCAGCGGCGAGCCGGCGCTGCTGGTCAGCGCGACCGTGTAGGCGCCTAACGCGCGGGCCCGTTCGATGGCTGCGACCACGAACGCAGCGCTCCCGCTCGCCGAGATGCCCATGACCGCGTCGCCCGCATGGGCGTCCTCGCGCATGGCCGCATCGCCCGCGGCACCGTCGTCTTCGGCTCCCTCAATGGAATGCGCCAGCGCCGCCGCTCCGCCGGAAACGTGCGCGCGCACCAGCTCCGGTGCCGTTCCAAAGGTTGGCGGGATCTCGGCGGCGTCCAGCATTCCGAGGCGCCCGCTGCTGCCGGCGCCGACATAGTGCAATCTGCCGCCCTGCGCAAGGCGCGCGGCGATCGCCTCGACGACTTCTGCGATCCGATCCTTTTGCGCGAAGACCGCGTCGACTGCGTTGCGCTGCTCGGAGATCAGCAACTCGACGATCGCCGGAATGCTGAGAAGATCGAGCCCGGCGCTGCGCGCGTTCGCCGCTTCCGTCGGCGGAAGCTCCGCGCTCACGACGATTCCCCGCATTCGGATTCGATTTCCTCGAGCAGCACGCGCAAGTTGTACGGCGCAATTGCCCCCAATACGGCCGGTCGAGCGGCACCGGTCGCTGCCGGTACATTCCCGGCTCGGCCGCGCAGCGTTTCATAGCCGAGTACGACAAACGCCATCGCCTCTTTTGCGTCGACCGGTATCCCCATCGCGTCGGAGGTTTCGACGCGCGCCGTTTTAAGCCGGGCGCTGAGCCTCGCGAGCAGCGAACGGTTGTGCGCGCCGCCTCCGCTCACGATGACGCGCGCGCCCGCGAAACCGAAACGCGTAATCGCCTCACCGATCGATGCGGCGGTCAGCTCGGTGAGCGTCGCCATGCCGTCTTCGAGCGAGAGCCGGGCGAGCGCTTTGCCATGGCGCGAAAGGAACTCGTCTCCGAAGTGCTCGCGACCGGTCGTCTTGGGTGGCGACTCGGCGAAAAACCCGTCGCCGAGCATCCCGGCGAGCAAGGTTTCATCGGCGCGTCCCGCGGCGGCGAGAGCGCCGTCGCGATCGAATCTTTCTTTTCCGCCCGTGCGCTTGCGGATAAACGCGTCGAGCAGCATGTTCGCCGGGCCGCTATCGAACGCGATCGCCTCGCCGGGCGGCGCAGCCGCGCGCAGCAGCGTGACGTTGGCGATGCCACCGAGATTGAGGGCGACGCGGTCTTCCGTAGCGCTGTTCAAGAACAACGCATCAACTCGAGTCACGAGCGGTGCGCCCTGACCGCCGGCGGCGCAGTCGCCGCTACGGAAATCGTAGCAAACGGTCGCCTTGACCGCTTCCCGAATAACGAAGGCATCGCCGAGTTGGAACGTCACCTGCGCGGGGCCATCGTGCCAGACCGTTTGACCGTGCGAGGCGACGTAGCGGATCGGATCGGAACCGGCAATCGCGCACGCTGCCTGCGCGCACGCACGGCCGATCGTGTTATGGAGATGCGCGACGGCGCGCACGCTTCCAGCGTTGGGCGGAAGCGCGGCAAACAATGCTTCGCGCAGCGCGCGCTCGAACGGATACGTTTCGAAGCGAACTAACTCCACGCTATAGCGTTCGCCGCGTGGAAGAATGCTGACGAGCGCCGCATCAACGCCGTCGAGCGACGTTCCGCTCATCAGGCCGACTGCGAGCATTCCTCGACCATTGCCTCGAAAAAACGGGCGCGGAGATCGCGAGTGTCGGCGCGGCCAAAGTAGACCGCGTTGGTGAGCAGCACGCCTTGGAGGTCGAGCACCGGGTCGGCCCAAACGCACGTGCCCACGAAGCCGGTATGACCAAACGACGATCTATCCATGTAACGGCCGCAAGAGTTTTCGTCACTTGTCTTGAGCGCCCAGCCCAGACCGCGCCGCAAGACCGCATCGGGAGCCTGTTCGGCGACTGCTTCGCGAACGAGCGCCTTGCAGAGCCGGCTGGATCGTCCGTTGAGCGGACCGAGATAGCATTCCGCGAGCGCGGCGACGTCGGCCGCAGTGCCGAAAAGCCCCGCATGTCCGGCAACACCGCCCATGAGGTAGGCTTTCTCGTCGTGCACGAAACCTTGTACGCGTCCGCGCCAGCCATCTTCTTCCGTTGCCGGAATGTTCCAGCGTTGAGCGGCTCCGGGCCGGAACGCCGGCGAAGATCCGAACGCTCGAGCGGTGACTGCCCCAAGCGCGAGCCCGGTGATCCGTTCCATCGCGACTCCAAGCGCAATGAATCCCAGGTCGCTGTAGATCACGCGTTCGCCAGGCTTTGCGATCAGCTCCGAACGGAGCGCGAACGCTTCGACGTTTTCGTCCACGATCGTGCGGTAATCCGCACCCGAGTTCATACCGGACGTGTGGGCAAGCAACATGCGCGCCGTGATGCGGCGATGCGCGCCGTCGCGCCACTCCGGCAGCCGCGATGACAAGGTTTCGTCCAATGTAAGAACGCCATCGGCGACGAGCTGCAAGCATAGCGTGGCAGCGAAAAGCTTGGTCAGCGAGGCGAGATCGAAACCGGTATCGACATAAACGGGCCGTCCGCCGTCGTCTGCCCGCGTCACGCCGTACGCGCTCTCGAAGACCACTCGGCCACGGTGTTCTATCCGGGCGACCGCTGCCGTGAACTCCTTTCCGCAAGCCATTCTGAAGATCTGCTCGATCCGTTTCATCCGTCGACTCAGGATAGGCGCACGGGGATCCGGCCGGTAGGCATGCTCCCGCCGAAGATGACGTCGGCAAGGCCGCCGATCGAGGCACCGTCGTCGCCATACGCCGCGAGCAGATGGCGCGCATTCCCAAAGAGTGGTACGCCGAAGGGTTCGAGAAGCGAAACGACGAGCGCGTCGGGGTAGCGATCGAGAATTTGAGCGATAGCCTCCGCTTGTGCCGGATAATGGTGCGCGCGCCGCGCAAGGACCAGTGGACGACGGTCGCGTTGCGCGAGGTCGGCAAGAAGCGCACTCGCTTCGGCGGCCGTTGGATCGATCGAAGCGAGCAACGCCTGGAGCGCCGGGGCCTCGCGTTCGAGCCTTGCGTCGTTACCGCCGAACGACACCACAACCGACGCGACCGGATCGGCGTGAGGGAGCCCGCGAAGAAGGGTAACCGCGCGCCTGCCGATCTCGCGTCCGACGCCGGGGTGTGGCGCCGGAGCATTGAGCGGCAGCGGCAGCGTTCCGGCCTGGCGTAGCGCCATGACCCGCGCATGCGCTTCTTCCAGTCGTTCAAGCGGAAGGCGCCCTTCGCCGACCGCCGTTTCGATGGCAACCGCGGCCGCGAGGGCGAGCTCGAGATCGTGACTGAAGAGCAAGAGGTCGGCACCCGCGGCGAGCGCCTCGACGGCGCTCTCGATCGTGCCGTGCGCGGCGACGGCCTTCATTTCTAAGCAATCCGTTACGAACGTACCGCGAAATTGGAGCTCGGCACGCAGCAAGCCGCCGATGATGCGGTGCGAGAGCGTCGCAGGCCGTTGCGCATCGAAGGCCGGGACGAGCACGTGCGCGCTCATCATTGCGGACGCGCTACGCGCTACTGCCGCAAACGGTAGGAGATCGCGCGCGCGCAGCGTCGCTGCATCGGCGTCGATGACCGGCAGCGCTTGATGCGAATCGACCGAGGTTGGGCCGTGGCCGGGAAAGTGCTTATAGCAGGCGAGGACGCCGCCTTGTTGGAGTCCGCGCGCAAAGGCCTCGCCGATTGACGCGACCTGCTGCGGGTCGTCACCGAAGGAACGCGTGCCGATCACCACGTTGCGTGGATCGAGCGCCAAATCGAGCACGGGAGCGAAATCGAGCGTGCAGCCGGCGCGGCGTACGTCGAAAGCTATCTGCTCGCCCGCACGTTCTGCTAACTCGATGTCCTGCGCGGCTCCCAGGGCCATCATCGGCGGCATCGGTTCGGCTCCCTCGCGCAGGCGCGCCACCGCGCCGCCTTCCTGATCGATCGCGATGACCGGTGCCGCATCGCGCTCACGCACGCGCAACGCATCGGTGAGCGCGCGTACGTCCGCGAGAGGAGCGCCATCGCCGGCAAAGAGCAGATATCCGCCGAAAAGCGGCAGCGACGCGTCGAAGCTGGTGCCGTCGAGGCCCGCCATGACGACGCCGCGTGCGAGCTGCGCCGGCTCGATCATGCGATCGCCTTCCCAGTCGTGGAATCGAACCGCCGCACCCATTCGGAAGAAAGATCGAGCGCGACGGCATCGCCGGCGCGGGTGGCGTCCGATGCTCGAACGCGTACGACAATCGGGCCGCGTTCGGTTTCAACCTCGAGATAGGCATCCGCGCCGGTGCTTTCGCGACGCGTCACTCGGCCACGTAGGCCGCCTTCCGCCGCCACCACGATGCGTTCGGGGCGAATGCCAAGGATGAGCCCGCGATGCTCGAGCAAGTTCATTGGACGTTCCCCGAGAAAGCGCGCCACCGCGATCGTATTCGGAGAATCGTAAACGCGCTGCGGCTCCCCCAGGTCTTCGATTCGCCCGTCGATGAGCACGGCGAGGGTATCGCCGACGCTCATCGCCTCGACGTGATCGTGCGTGACATAGAGGATCGGACCGGAAAAACGCTGACGCAGACCGATTACTTCATCCCGCACCGAACGGCGCAAAGCCGGGTCAAGGTGCGCGAGCGGTTCGTCGAGCAGCAGCGCGCGGGGGTCGGAGAGCAGCGCGCGCGCGATTGACGCGCGTTGACGCTCGCCCCCAGAGAGCCGACGCGGCCGACGGTCGAGATGGTTCTCAACATGCAGCGCGGCTGCCATGACCCGCACGCGCGCGTCGTCGCGTTTGCCCTGCGGGCGCAACGCAAACCGAAGGTTTTCACGCACGGTCATGTTGGTGAAGAGCGCATCGTCTTGGGCGACGAGCGCGATGCGCCGCTCCTGCGGGGATTTTTCAAGCAGCGACTCGCCATCGAGGCGCACGTCGCCGCCGCGCGGCCGCGATAACCCCGCGATCACGCGCAGGAGGGTCGTTTTTCCTGCCCCGGATGGGCCGACGACGGCGAGCGTCGCAGCCTGTGCCACCTCGATCGAGATACGATCGAGCGCGCGAGTGGATCCCGTGTAGTTGAAGACGAGCTGATCGGTCGAAAGCATGAGTGGGCCTACGTTGCAGGCCGGTCGATCGTGCGATACTCACTGCGTGCCGCTGCATCGCCGGCGCGGGCGCGCGCAACGACGTCGCGCAGCCATGAGACGGCTGCATCGTCGGCCTTTCGGCCCGCAAGAACCAAGCGCAAGGCGATCAGCGCGAGGTCCGGCGTACGCTCGCCCAGCCGCCGCATTCCCTCGTAAAAAGGCGGCGCACCTTCGGCGTGGGGCCGGAGTTCGAGCAGCGCACGCACCACCTCGGATTTCGAAGGCGCACCGTCGAGAAGATAGTCGTCGAGCAACTCGAAGTCCATCGCTCATGGGTTTCGCCGTGCGTACCTTTTTGCTTTGCGCGCTCGCGCTGAGCACGATTGGAGCGAACCGGAACGAAAACGACGTTGTGCGACTCCTCGAACGGATGCGCGCCGCCGCCGGACCGGTTTGGCAGACGCATTTTGTCTCGGTCTCCCGGCTCGCGCTCGGCGGCCAGCAGAACGTCGCTTCGAGCGAGAGCGACGGGCTCCGCATTACCGTGAAGCATTGCACCGGCGAGCTCTGCAGCGGGACCTATTTTGACGGCGTCCATCTCTATTCGATCAACATGAACGGAACGACACTTGCCCAATCGCTCGAGCCCGAGCCCTTTCTGCGCTCGCTTCGATTGGTCGCTTCACTCGAGTTCCTTTCGCCGTCGTTCCTCTCACATGGCG
Organism: Vulcanimicrobiota bacterium; assembly: GCA_963756635.1. Classification (GTDB taxonomy): domain Bacteria; phylum Vulcanimicrobiota; class Vulcanimicrobiia; order Vulcanimicrobiales; family Vulcanimicrobiaceae; genus Cybelea. Next base: position 167,692 of record CAVWOR010000005.1, on the reverse strand, counting down.
GACGAATCGGGGGTTCCGGCTACGGGACGATCGCAGGCAAGTCGTATCGAACGATCGTCGTTGGCGGCGTCAACGCCGTCCCTCTGCGGCTTTACGTGGATCCGCAGACCGCTCTCGTACGCCTCGCGCGAGAGCTCGACGGCAGTGAAACCTTTGAGTATCGCTTCTATCGGCGCGTCGGCGCCTTCACGCTGCCGTTCGAAGTGTTGCACGACGGCCAAATCTTCGAACGGTATGATGACCGAGCTGCCGTTTCGTCGGCCTTCAGCCCACCACACGGTCCACTCCCAAACTTTAAGGGACCGCCCGCGTCGATACCGACCGATCCTCGAGCCGTGACTCCAATCGTCGATTGCAGCGTGGGCGGCATCGCGGTGCGGTGTCTCGTGGATAGCGGTAATTCCGGGCTCTCGATGAGCTCGGAGCTGGCGAGCCGTCTCGACGCGCCGGTCGTCGGAACCTATGAAGTCCGCGGCTTGGGCGGATACTCGACGCAGGTCGTGCGCGCGGGGCCGTTGCACGTCGGCAACGCCACATATTCGGATGCCTATTATGCGGTGCTCACCGACCTGCGGCGCTACGGTTACGACGTCGTGCTCGGCGCCGACATTCTCGCCGGAACCGTCGTCGAAATCGACGGCGTAGCGCACGTCATTCGGCTTGGTACGCCGATGGCACGGAGCCAAATCGCCGTTCCTCTTACTTTCGAGAACTTCGTGCCAATCGTCAATGTGGGGCTGGGCGCGATTGAGGTGCCGCTGGCCGTAGATACGGGCGACGAGTCAAACATTAATCTCGACTACGAATTTTATGACAAGCATACGGAACTCTTCAGCGTTACCCAGCGACGGCTCGTCAGCGGAATCGGTGGAAGCAGCGTCGAGCTGATTGGAGAGATTCGGCAAGTTGTCATCGGCGACTACCGGACCGGTCCGCAGCTTATCGGAGCGACGCAGACGCTGCACGGGACCGCTTTCGGCCATCTCGGTGCCGCGTTCTTGCAGCAGTTCATCGTGCAGTTGAACTACGCGGCAGCTGAGCTGCGTCTCATCCCGCGAACATGAATCGGACGTACGCCCGGAGGTTCGTTGTGGGTGCGGTCGCCGCAACCTTGCTGCACGCACCGCAGGCGCGCGCCATGACCCTCGACCGCTGTACCGTCGTCGCGGTTCAAATGATGGAAAGCGTCGATTCGTCCGATGCCCGTCCCGGCGACTTCTTCCGTTTCGAAACCGTCAACGCCGTAACGAGCGGCGCGAAGATCGTGATTCCGGCGCGCACCATGGGCTATGGGCTCGTCGCGGTGGCCTCGCCGGCCGGCCGCGGGGCCCATCCCGGCACGCTCGTACTCGAGCCGCGCTACCTCGTGATGCCCGACGGCACCCGCCAGGGCGTCGTACTCAACCACAACACCGATTCGCTGGTGAAGTCCGGCGCGACCGACAGCATCCCCGGCTATCTCGGCGCAATTCCGCTCTTCGGCGTTGGCGCTGCTATCGGAGTCTTCAATTATTTTCGTAAAGGCAAGAACATCGTCGTTCCGCGCGGCACCGTGTTCACGCTCTTTCCGAGCGACGATCCATCGGTCGAGCACTGCCAGGATCACCCGTCATATTGACATCGCGTACCCTCGTTCGCACGCTCGCCGCATGTGCCGCCTCGAACCTCATCTACTGCCAAACGGCGTACGCCTCCGAACTTACGACCGGGTCGATTCTGGGCAGCGTGCGAAGCGACCGAGGGGCGGCCATAGCCGATGCACAGATCGTGGCTCGCGCGCCGTCGGGCCACTATGCGACGACCACCGACGGCGCGGGGCGCTTCGTGATGTTGGGCGTGGTACCGGACACCTATACGGTGACCGCGCTGGCCAAGGGATATCAACCCGCGAGCGAGGTTGCGATCGTCCTACCGGCTGAGCGCGAGGATATAACATTCACCCTGCAGCCGCGCCTGCGCGAGATCGCGCGGGTCGAAGCCCAGGGTGAGGCATTTCCGGTCGGCAGCACGAGCGACACGTTCACCGTCACGGGTGCAGCGGCGCGCGCGTCCTATCCAAGTGAATCCTCTTCCGGTTTGGCAAACTACACGCAGGGCTCGGTTCAGGGCGCGATTGCGGGCATGCCGGGCGTGCAGCTCGATACATTTGCAAACGCAATCGTGCGCGGCGGCAAAGTACAGGACACCGTCTTTGATTACGATTCGGTACCGGTTCCTCAGGGTTTGATTGCCGAGCCCGGAGGCAACATCGTCGGCGCGCAGCTTGGCACGACCGGTGTCCAGGCGACGACGCTGACGCTGAGCGGCTTTACCGACGTCAGCCAGAATGCGCTGGGCGGCGTGGTGAACGAAATCCCGGCGATCGGGACGTACCCGGCCCGCGGCGAGTTTGAAATTGCCGACGGCATCGGCGCGCAGTACGGCCAGGTCGAGGCGCGCGAGCAGTGGGCGACGCCGGACCTGCGTTGGCGCTATTCCCTCGCCGCGACTTCCGGTACGGCCTATTTTCCGTACGGCGACGGCGTCACGTTCTACCCTGCAGAGATGGGCACGTACGGCCTCGCGCTGCAAACGCGTGCGCAATCTTCGTGGTCGGGAAACGTCCACTTTCAACCCGAGGCGCAGGATGATTTTTCGGCCACGTTTCTCTCGGGGGTGGCGACCTACGATCAGTACGACACGCCCTATGCCGGCGAGCGATGGGCGACGTTCAACTCGAGCTCGACGTCGTTTCCCGGCCAGCCCGCCGATCCGGACGCGCAGGTGAACACGCCGTCGCGGGCTCGCGGCACCTATTTCGTCGGGAAGCTGCAGTGGCTCCACAACTGGCGCCATTCACTGGGACGCGTCTACGTCTACCGCTCCCAGGTCGGAGCAACTGCGAATGGGCCGTTCTGGGACGACTTGTCCTTTCCCGATGGCGTGATCTCGCTGTGGTCGGAGCAGAGCCAGCGACAGGATGGGATCGGATACGACTTCGACGACCAGGCCGGCGCAAAACACGATATTCGAGCGGGCGCGCAGTACTCGGTCAACGTGAGCGATCTCAATCAAATCGTTCCGACCGCCGACGAGTTCGTGACCTCAAATCCCAGGTTGAACCAATATTTGCTCTATGCGGGAGACACGTGGTCGATCGACGATCGTCTCGCCATAACCGGAACGCTCCGTTATATCGGCGAGCATATTCTCTCCGGAACGGGGCTCGCGTACGGGGTCGGCGCGATCGATCCGCACCTTGGGCTCTCGTACGCGCTGCCCGGTGAGAGCGCCCTGCGCACAACCTTCGATCACACCTCGGTCGCGCCGCTCCCGCTCGAAGTTCAACGGACCGACTCGCTCGCCCCCGCGCTCCCGGTTCTCCTGGCCCCCGAAACGGCCGACGATTACAGCCTCTCTTACGAGCACGGCGGTCCGATACAAATTCGGCTGACCTACTATGCCGAGTTCGAAAAGAATCGCATCGACGTCTTACCGTTTAACTTTCGCGCGAACTCCCAAAACCCCAACGCGGTTGGCGTGCCGACCAACGCGGGGTTGCTCCGATCGCATGGCGTCGAGCTGTTTGCAAAACGTGGTGGATTGCAGTTCAACGCAAACTATGCGCGAACGTTCACGTCGAGCGTCGACCAATTTGCCTACAACGACCTCAACCCCGCCGCCATCCTCGCCGGGCACCTCTATCCGGCGGGGTACGTTCCCGATTTTACGGCGACCCTTGCCTACGAGTTCGACCTAGCCGGCCGAAGGCTGCGCATCACCCCGCTGTTCTCGTACGAAAGCGGATACCCGTATGGCAACGGCACGATGGTGTGGGTCGTTAATCCGAAGACCGGCTCCCCCGAGCTCGTACCGAACGACAACTACGTGAATCCGGGTTACAACTATTACTTTTTAAAGAACCCGTCGTTGCCGCACAACGCGACGACAAATTCGTATATTGCAACGCTCGGGACCAACGAAGGCGCCGATCCGAACACGTTACGGACGACACCGCAAACCCTTGCATCACTGCATGTCGAGCACGATCTCGGACTGCGTCTAACGGCAGTTCTCGATGTCGTGAACATCTTTGCGACCGACGCACCGACGCAGCTGCAGGGAAATCCGAATCTTATTGGGCCGCCGGGCTATCTCGGAGGCGACCTCTACTACGCAAAGGCCTACGGCGCGCAATACTGTAAGGGCTGCCTCTACACGCTCGGCGACGGCGTGCCGACGAACAACGGGCGCACGCAAATCGTACCTTGGACGTACGGAACAGCGGGGTACGTTCCGCAGTCCTATCCAATGGCTCGCACGGCGCAGGTTCGACTGCGATATCGGCTCTAAAGCAAACCCTCGACGGCTGCCCTGACCTCGCTGTCTTGGGAGTCACCAACGATCGTTTTGCGCAGACGTCCTTGCCGATCGAAGAACAGCTCGGTGGGCCACGCCGCAACGTTATAAGCGCGCCATAGTGCGGAATCGTTGTCAATGGCAACCGGCCAGACGATGCCCTGATGCGCTAGGCTCTGCTGGACGTACGCGCGCGAACGCTCTGCCGGAGTTTCGGGAGTGTGGATTCCGATTACCCTCAGCCCTCGACTACGATCCTGCGAATAGAGCGACCGCAGCGTCGGCACCACGTTTTGACAATTGGAGCAATCGACGGTAAAGACGTCGAGCACGACAACTTTGCCGGCGAGATCGGGGGCGTTCACGCGACCGTTGAGCCAGTCGGCGGCCCCGTCAAGCCGGGAAAGCGACGTTGTCGGAGTCTCCGCTGGGAGATTCGCTGGGCCGGTTCCGACAAGGCTCGTTGCCAGAACGAGTAGGAGCCATTTCATGCTTGGTGTACGCCTGGAGGCCGCACCCGGATGAGCCGGCGCATGCGATACCTTACCCTTCCTTGATTGCCTCGACATCGATGACGATATAGATTTGCGGGCTTACAACTATACCGCCGTCGGGCATCTGGTCGTTCCAATTGACGCCGAAATCGTAACGATCGATCCGCGTTCGGGCAACGAATCCGGCGCGCGTCTTGGGTCCTTTGTCCACGCCGTCTTCCCACCATGGCGTTTGCCATGCGCCGAGGTAACGCACGCTCAAGGTTACCGGTCGCGTGACGTCTCGGATGGTGAGGTCGCCGGCTACGCGGTAGTCGACGGGACCAACCTCCACGACGCCGGTGCTCTTGAAGCGAATCTGCGGAAAGCGCTCGCAGTCCAGAAAGTCGGGGCTTCGGAGATGATCGTCGCGTGCTTGCACGCCCGTCCAGCACGTCGAAGCCTGGATCGCCGTCTCGACGGAAAGCAGGCGTGGATTCGCCGGATCGAATTCGAGCTCGCCGTGGACGTTCTTAAACGATCCGCGTACCCACGTTACCATCATGTGCCGCGCCCGGAATTCCGCCGCACTGTGCCCGGGCTCAAACGACCACTTCATCCGATCTACCCCCTCTTTTCCGATTATATTAGGGGACTTGACGGCCTCGCCTTTGCACAGTATATTACTAGATAGTTATGGAACCTTTCGGTTATGGATCGTCCAACCAGTTACGGCTTGACGCGACCTTCATGGCACTCGCGGATCCTACGCGCCGAGCTATCTTGGCCCGGCTGGCCCGCGGCGAGAGCTCGGTCGCCGAGCTTGCGGCACCATTCGCCATGACACAGCCGGCGATCTCCAAGCATCTCAAAGTACTCGAGCGTGCCGGCCTGATATCGAGCGCTCGGAAAGCGCAGCGCCGACCGCGCCGGATCGAAGCTGCTCCTCTTGCGGACGCGACTCGCTATCTCGAACGCTATCGAAAGCTTTGGGAACCAAACTTCCAGCGGCTCGACGCTCTGCTCGACAAGATGCAAACCGACACAAATACATTGAAGCGCCCAAAACGACGGAGGAAACGATCATGAATAACTTGGGAGCGAAGCGCGAACTTGAGTTGACCACACCCAGCGCCCGCGAAATCGTAATGACGCGTTGCTTCGATTCGCCGGGGAATCTCGTGTTCGACGCGTTAACCAAACCGGAGCTGATCCGGCAATGGCTGCTCGGACCCGAAGGCTGGCAGATGCCCATTTGCGAGGTGGATCTGAGAGTCGGAGGAGGCTTCCACTACGTGTGGCGCAACGACGCCGATGAAAGAGAGTTCGGCATGCATGGAACGTTTCGCGAGATTACACCCGTCGATCGGATCGTGCACGTCGAGAATTTCGACGAGCCCTGGTACCCGGGCGACGCGGTCGTTACGACGACGTTCATCGAGCGAAACGGTTCGACGACGCTGACGCTGACGATGCTCTTTGAGTCGCGCGAAGCTCGCGATGCAGCACTCGAGTCGGGCATGGAACGCGGTGTTGCCGTCAGCTACGACCGGCTCGCCGCGCTTCTCGCGGGTTAAGCTGCATGCCCTACTTTCGGGCGAGCGACGGTGCCGAGCTGGCGTTCGAGGAGAGCGGCTCGGGGACGCCGGCGCTCGTCTTCGTTCACGGCTGGCAAGCGAATCGCACGGTTTGGCACGACGCAATCGATGCGCTGGGGCCGAACGTTCATACGCTCGCCGTGGATCTGCGCGGCAACGGCGAATCGCGGGCCGCACCGGGGCCATATCGGCTCGAACGGTTCGCGAGCGACCTGCGGGACCTCGTCGCTGCGCGCGGGTTGGGTCCGGTCGTTCTCATAGGTCACTCCATGGGCGCCACGGTTTCGCTACGATTTGCCGTCGACGCCGCGCGGGCAACGCACGGTCTCGTATTGATCGCGCCGGTGCCGGCGAGCGGAGGCGGGTATTCCGCAAAGGGCGAGGCGTACTTACGAGCAACGGCCGGCGACCCGGTTACCGCAAAGAACTGGCTCGCGCGCACCTTTGCGGCCGCGCCTGAGGACGCCGTGCTCGAGCGGCTGTGCGCGGCGGCGACGACCGAGCGCGGCAGCGCTTTGGAGTGCTTCGAGTCGTGGGCCCATGCGAATTTTGCGGAGGAAACGAAAACGATCGCAGCTCCGACGCTCGTAATAGCACCCGAGAAGGACGCTCCGGAGGTCTCCGAACAGAAGGTGGCCGCCTTGCTGCCCAATGCGCGCTACGTCGTGCTGCCCAACGCGGCGCATTATGTGATCGTCGAGAAGCCGGTCGAGATTGCAAACTTAATACGTGACTTTCTCTCACGAATCCGGTAACATAACGTCTGACGCGCACGGGATGGAGCTCCCGTTTAACCGCCAAAGCGGCTGATGGCTCCTGTTCAATCTGTTTGACAGGAGTTTTTGCATGCTTTTCACGTTTAACACCGATAATATTTGGCTCGTCGCCGGTCTCTGGATGTCTTTGGCGGCCGCAAGCGGCTTTCTGGCGATCCGCCTAAAAATGCCGGCCGCGCTCGTGGAGATCATCGTCGGCATGTTGGCGGGTAATCTCATTGCGATCCGAACGAATGCTTGGATCGATTTCGTCGCCGGCTTTGGCAGTATCTTGCTCACCTTTCTGGCGGGCGCTGAAATCGATCCAGCCGTTTTGCGTCGTCAGCTCGTGCCTTCGCTGGTCCTGGGCGCGATGTCGTTTGGCACGCCTTTTTTGGCGACGATGGCGTATGCGTATTTCATCGGTCACTGGACGCCGGATGCGGCCAAAATCGCGGGCATCGCGATGTCGACAACCTCGGTTGCCGTCGTCTATGCCGTCATGATCGAATCGGGCCTCGCGAGCAAGGAATTCGGGCAACTCATTCTTGCTGCGTGCTTCTTCACCGATTTGGGAACGGTCGTCGCACTCGGATTGCTCTTTGCCAACTACAACCTGTGGCTCGCAGGCTTGACGGCAGCAATTGTCGCCTCGATCGTTGTCGTTCCCAAACTGCTTCCGGGCGCCATCGAGCGCACGCGTCGCTATGTAAGTGAGCCGGCGCTGCGCGTTCTCTTCGCGGTCATCTTCCTACTTGCGGCGCTGGCGACGTTCGCCAAAAGCGAAGGGGTGCTGCCGGCCTACTTCCTTGGGCTGGCCTGTGCCGGAATGATGACGGCGATGCCGGACGTCAAACGCCGCCTGCAAACCATGACGATGACGCTGCTCGCGCCGTTTTATTTTCTAAAGGCCGGAACCTACGTTGAGTTCGGAGCGGCAATTTCCAGCGCCGGCCTCATCGTCGCGTTGTTCTTCGTCAAGGTCGGGGCGAAGTTTCTTGGGGTGCTCCCTCTCGCGCGGATGCTGTTTCGCTTCGGCGCCGCCAATGCCAACTATTTAACGTTGATGATGGCGACCGGCTTGACATTCGGAACGATTTCGAGCCTTTACGGCCTAACCCACCATTACATCAATCAGGCGCAATACACGGCTCTGGTCACCGTCGTCATCTTAACCGCCATCGTCCCTACGGCTATCGCTCAAGCGCTCTTCAAGCCTATTGAAGAACCCGAGGAGATGGAGGCCGAGGTTCCGTAGCAATGCTCCTCACCACGCCGTGACAAAGGCCGGATCGATTGCGGCGTTGACGATGCTGCTGAAGGTAGCGAACGGACAATCCAACCCAGGGCAGCCCGGAACGTAGACCGGGACGCGCAGCGGGTTCTCGCCGTGGCCGGCGCGCATCGCATCCAACGATTGGGCGGTGAAAAACGAGCGCACGAAGGGTTCTCCGCCGGCGCTAGGCTGGTGCACCTCAAAGATCAGCGCGCTTCCCGGCGGCGTGTCGTTGAGCTGATCCCCTTTGACCAGCCACGACATACCCAGCATCGCGGGAATTTCGGCGAGCTGTGTGTCGTGGCCGGATAGGAAGACGAATCGCGACTGCGGCGGCACGCGCGTACCCGCGACCGCTTTACCGGTCGCGCCCTCTTGGAGCGTCTGCAGGATGTGCGCCATGATGTTCGACGAGTGCGCGCGGGCGGCGTAACGATTGTGCTCGAGCATTTTGCCGAGGACGTGCAGCTGCAGTAACTCGAGAAGGCGGACGTGATTTACCCGCCCCCATCCGACGAAAACGTGGCCGTCGGTATACTCGAGCAACAGGTTTTCAGCGACGTCACCCGCCATGTCGAGGCCGCCGTTGAGGCTAGCAAGTCCGCCGTCACCGTCGTTGGAGAGCGTCGTCGGCACTTGTGAGATAAGCTTGCACGCTCGCGGCAACGTACATCCAAGTACTTGCTCCATCGTGGCGAACGCCGCGCCGTACGCCTGGACGATTCCACCGAAATCTCCGCCGACAGCCCCGAGGATCGCCGCTCTCGATTCCGCCTGGTTGACGACGCCGACGCCCGGCAGGGGATCGAAGAGCGAATCGTTGTCGCCGCCGGCGTGTCCGACCGAAATGCCGCAGCCCGGAGCAAAGCCGCGCAGGATCGCATCGCCTGTGGCTTTCGTGCGCTGGTCGACGTCGGCCCAAACGAAGACCGAACCGGGAGGCGGACAACTACGTTCGCTCAAGCCCAGCATGCCGCCGTAGAATCGGCGGTAGTACGCGCCGAACTGTCGCATCAGCACCGCGCCGTGAGCCGTGAGGTAGCCTGGGCGAATTCCCGACCACGACGGCCACGGCGTCGCCGCGTATGCGTTCAACTCTGCCGGATGCGTTGGCGATCGCACCCCGTGCCGGCTGAGGACGACGACCATGGTCAAGCGCGAGGGCTGCGGGGAAGGCGCGCTCGATGCCGGCGCCACGCCGCCGCCGACGAGTGCGGCAATACAAAATAAGGCGACGATTTTGTTCATGCGGCGATTATAGCCGCTTCGGATGACATCAACATGAATAACCGTGCTCTCGACGGCTGCTTTGCGCCACAAGCCGAACTCGACCGTAAACCAGTAGCTCCTGAACGGCCCCGAGTCGATGAAGGTATGAAAGTAACGTTGCGACCTCGAAGCTCAAAGCGATGAGCGAGCTCGCGCAGCGCGCCTGCGTTCCCTGCCGTGGCGGCGTGCCGCCCCTCGACGAAGGACAGATCGCCCCGCTGCTTGCGCAGCTCGACCCTACCTGGCACGTCGTCGAACGCGCGGATGCCATGCGGGAAGGCGTCAAGATACTCGTGCGGACCTACAAATTTAAGGACTTCGCGGCCGCGATGCAGGCCGCCGAATGCGTTGGCGAGATGGCCGAAGAGCAGCAGCATCACCCCGATCTCCAGGTTTCGTGGGGACGACTCGTGGTCGAGATTTGGACGCACAAGATCGGGGGACTGACGGAGAGCGATTTTATCTTCGCGGCCAAGTGCGACGCATTGCTCCAAGACTCAGGCTGACAAGCCTTCGATGATCGTGGCGGCGTTTGCGAGCGTCGTCAGTTGAGGCCGCGTCAGCGTTTGCAGTAGGACTTCGATTGCACTGACACGCCGCTCGCGAGCAGCTCGAAGCGTGGAGCGCCCTTTTGCCGTTGCGGTCACGCGCGCGACGCGTGCGTCCTGCGCATCGACGGTTCGGCGGACGAACCCGTCGCGCTGGAGGCCGTCGATGAGCCGCGTCATAGTTGGCGGCCGCACTTGTTCGGCATTTGCGAGCTGCGTAATCGTCCGATCACCCCCAAAGACCAGCACCGAAAGAACCGAGAGTCGCGGCGCGGTCAGGCCGCTTTTAACGTCCGCCGATCGGACGAGGCGTAAGAGGTGAATCGCGGCAGAATGAAGCCGGTCTGCGGCTTTGCGGCGGTCTCTTGACATTACGGTTGTTTCAACCATATATTTAGCATAGCTAAATACTTTTCGAAGCCGAGGTTGCATATGCCTTCCGCACTGCTTGCCGCACTCTACAACCATCAGACCAACGAAGCCGCCGCGCTGGCTTCTCGCCTGCCTGCATTGGACGTCTTCGAGGCAGCGGCAATCGGGCAGGCCGCGCGCGCGCTCGAACTGATACGCGAAGACCCAGCCGCAGCCAGCGCGTGGAGCGATGACGGCTTTACGGCCCTTCACCTCGCGGCGTTCTTCGCGCATCCCCAATGCGTGCAAGCGCTGATCGTTGCGGGGGCCGACGTTAACGCTCAGTCGCGTAATGCGATGTCGGTGCGTCCATTACATAGCGCGGTCACATCGCGATCGCCGGGCTGCGTCGAGCTGCTGCTCGCAGCCGGAAGCGATCCGAACGTGCGCCAACGGGGCGGATTTACGCCCTTACACTCGGCCGTTCACAACGGAGACCTCTCCATTGAGGAGCTGCTTCTCAGAAGCGGCGCAAATGCGGCGCTGGAGGCCGATGACGGCCGGACGGCGCCGGAGTTTCGTCAGCCAAGGCCCGCGTAGCGAGCGAGAGGAGCGGCGAAAGCCGATCCCTCCCCTTTTCCTGGAGGGAAATTAGGAATGCCTAAGTATGTTATGAGGCATGGTTAAATGGGCGGCGGCTGCCTGGTTCCTCCTGCTTCTCGCCGTCCAATCGCCGGCCGTCGCACCTTCGGTTCCGCTCTTCGCCCATCAGTACGGCGTAACGTGCGCGAAGTGCCACTCGGTCATCCCGCATCTCAACCAATTCGGAGCGGCGTTCCTGGCGTACGGCGAACGTTTTCCGGGCGTCTCGTCGGGGCCCGCAGTGCCGCTCTCCGTAAAAGTAAATCTCGTCGACTCGAGCGAGTATCAAGGCAGCGGCCCGAACGGCCAAGGGTTGCCCAAGGCGATCGTGGACGAGATCGAGGCTTTCACCTCGGCGACGATTGGTACCCGCGCGAACTTTTTCGTCGAGCAGTACGTTCTCGACGGCGGCGAACCGGGATTGCTGCGCGATGCGTGGATCAGCGACCGCGTCAACCCATGGTCGGCTCGGATTCCGGTCTATCTGCAGGGAGGAGAGTTCACCCTTCCTCTCCCCGTCGATCCGGAAACGTTTCGCGATTCGTACCAAGACTATACTCCGTACGTGCAAACCGTCGGTAAGAATCCGTTTGACTTTTTCGATCCAGCGATGGGAATGCGGCTTGGGGTCGGAGATCCGCTGCGCGGCCTCAATCTGCAGCTCTTTTCCGGTCCGGGGTACACGCGCGAAAGCGATCTCGCAGTGACGGGCGTCGATACCGACGTCTATGCGCAAGATGCGATGGGGCCGTTCACGCTGAGCGTCTTTCGCTACGACGGCCTGCGGCCGATTGCGGGTGAACCGTTTGACCGGTTCGAGCGCACCGGTTTCGGCTTCACGTACGGCCAGTGGACGCGCTTTTCGAGCGAAGCCGTTCTCATTAACGGGTGGGATTCGAATTGCGCAATGCCGAGACCGGTCGGCTGCACCTCGAGCGGTGGCTTCGAGCAACTCCGATATGCCTTCAACCGGACTCTGTTTGCCGAGGCGCGCTATGAGGGGACGAATGACCCCACCGGTGGCTTCGCCCGCGACGGGGTACTCCTGGTGGGGTATGGGCCTACCGAGAACACGCGCCTCACGATCGAAGACGTCATCGGGCACGTTCCGCAGACGATGAACACGATGAACGCGCAGTTGAGCATTGCGTATTGAGCTCGTGAAAAGCGCATTGGTAGCGCTCGCGTTCGTCGCTACGCTCGCCGCCGTATCACCCACGCCTCGCGCGATCGATCCGGCTCGATCGAGTGCGCACTTCAGCATAGAGCATATCTGGGTCGAGCACGTACAAGGTACCGTTCCAATTCTAGAAGGGTCGGTCGTGCTCGCAACGGGTTCGGTGATTCCCATCAGCGTGACCGCGGTGCTCGATGCGACGCGGCTCGCCACCGATGAACCGGATCGCGATCGCGCGCTCGGGTCGCCGGACTTCTTCGACACGAAGACGTTCCCGAGGTGGACGTTTACGAGCGCGAAAATCACGCAGCGCGCACCAAACGCTTTCGAGATGGATGGCAATCTGACCATCCACGGCGTCACGCAGCCTGAGCTATTGAATGTCACCGTCAGCGGTACGGCGGCAAATCCGCTCTATCACGTGACGGCGCAGATCGACCGCCGCGCTTTCGGCATGCGTGTGACGCGGCTCGATCCGACGATCGGCGGCACGGCCGAAGTAGCGCTCGACGTGGCGCTCAAATAATTCAGCTGCCGCCCGGAAACCCACTTTGCGAGGAACCGCTCGGTAGAACGCGTACTCGCGAGCAGATATGATGGTACCGGCAAAGGATCGCTTTTTTGAGGATTACGCGGCCGGCACGGTTTACGAATTTGGCGCGATTACCCTTAGCGAGGACGATGTCGTAGAGTTTGGGCGGCGCTACGACCCGCAGTACCTCCACGTCGATCGCGAGCGAGCCGCGCGCGGCCCATATCGCGGCCTCATTGCGAGCGGCTGGCAAACAATGTCGACCGTCATGCGGCTTTTCGTCGACAACTTTCTACCGGACGGCACGAGTCTGGGCTCACCCGGGATCGACGAGCTGCGCTGGCTCAAACCCGTGAGGCCCGGCGACACGTTACGAATTCGCGTAACGGTCGTGCAAACTCGAGCCTCTCAATCGAAACCGGATCGCGGTTTGGTCGAGACGTTCGTCGAAACGCTCAACCAGCACGACGAGGTCGTCGCGACGATGCGAGCGATCAACTTTATCGCTCGGCGGCCGATGAAGTAAGCGTAACTCTTATGAGGCTGTCGACTTTAGCGCAGCCGTAGCGTTCGCAACTGCGGTCATAATCCGATCGTAGGCGTTTTTTGCGATCTCCGGCCTGCCTCCGGCAAAGACGATTTCGGGAAAGCTCGTGAAGACGCGGTCGATCGTGTGGTAGTATGCGTTCTCCAGCAGACCGTCGGCAAGGTAGAAGGCGTCGCGCGAGGCCTGCTCGCGCGCGGCGATGGCCTGCATCGCCGGTAGGTCGCCTTTGGCCTCCGCTTGCTGCATCGCGACGTCGGTCGCGTGCGCGGCCTGTTGATAGCGGTCGAGAGCTTGGCGAAGGTCGCTCAACGTTACCGTGCCGTTGCTTTTCTGAAAGGCGGCGAGCTGCAGGGGCATCAAATCGGTGAGCATCTGCATCGGAATCTCTTCGATACGTAGCGGTTCGACGGTTGCATTTGCGGCACGCATCGCTTGAATTCCTGTGACTTGCGCGGTCACCACGGCTTCCCGCATACCGGGATCGTACGTACGTAAGCCGTCGAGATTATCTTCGGCGGTATGATGGGCGCCGAATGGACCATAGTAGCCGTTGGTCGTGCTGAGCACGCCGAGCATGTACGCAAAGTTCTGATGATCCGAGCCGCCGGTAATCGGATTGAGCAGCGGTGCAACGCGTTGGTCGCGCATGCCGAGCATGCCTTTTCCGTCGGCCGCGGGCACGACGTCGCAGATCTGCTTCATGAACGCGTAAAGCCCGGGCGAAGCGCTCACGACAAACGGATCGCCCGTGGTCAGCTGGTCGGTATTGATATACTGAAAGACGTTCTTGCGCAACTGCGGACCGTTCTCGTAGATGTAAGCCGCCGATCCGAAGAGCCCGAGCTCGTGGCCGTCCCAGGAAACGATTTCGATGGTTCGCTTCGGCCGCCAGCCTTGCTGCGCCAGCGCCTGGAATGCGTCGGCGTCTTGAAGCAGAACGGTGGTGCCGCTTCCAGGATCGATTGCGCCGAAGGTCATCGCGTCACGATGGCTCCCGATCATCACGATAGAATCGGGCTGACTTGTTCCCCGCATGTCGCCGAAAACGAGCCAGATCGTTTTGAGGGGGCGCTCGAATTTCGTGCGCACGCGCACCACCTCGTTGCCACCGAAGTGCTGGACGAACTCGAACATCGGATGCCACGACTGCGGAACGACCTTGCCGCTCATACCTGCCAGCAACGTGCGGGCAGTGTTTTGCGTAATGCTGAGCTCGGGAATCGTCGCGTGCGGAATGTCGTTCCAGTTCTTGTGCGGCACGCCGACGACGGGCGCTTTCCCGCCCATCGTCGGGTCGCCGGGAGGAAACATCATAAATCCACGCGGCGACATTCCACCCATGCGCTCGGCCATATTGGTGTTCTTAAAGTTCCCGCTCGGCCACATCGCGCCGCCGCCGTAACCGGTCGTTGCCGGCTCCATAAACTCCAAGATGCCGACAACACCGCGTTTACGCAGCTCGTTGTAAGGGATCCAGCTCGGGTCGAGCGAGCGAAAGCCGCCTGAATTGGGTGCGCTGAGACGTACGATTGCGACCGCACCCTTCAGGCTTACGTGCTCCGCGTCTATTTCTGTGAGATCGTCTTTGGTTGCAGCATCGACGTAGACGACCGGACCCGTAGCGTCGCCGTCGCCGGACTCTTCGAGGAACGGCTGACCGGCCATGTTTTCCCACTTGGTGCGGCGTCCCGGAGCACCTTCGAGCAAATCGAAGTTCACGCGACGCGGCAAGAGCAACGTCAAACTCTGCTCGAGCGGACCGGTGAACTGCACCTGATATCGCTGAATGCGCGTTACGAAACCGTCGCGACGCAAACGCCGCTCCACGTAAACTGCGGTCGCGTAATCTGCGACCGACCCGGCTCGGTGCGGAACCGACGAGAGGTGACGCTCGATCTGCATCGCATTGGCGCTACTTGGCACGCGCATCATCGTCTTCTCAGCTTGTAGCTCCGCGGCGACGTCGGGTCCGGCGGCCCAGCCGACCAGCGCGGTATCGGAGGAGACCGTCGAGGGCGGCGCCGCCCCCATGCAAAGGAAAATGCAACAGACTGCAATGGCCCGCCGCATCCTATCGCCGCGCCTGTGCGACGTAGCGGAATTGCCCGGGCAGCCAGACGCACGCGCTTCCGTCGTTCATTAAGAACGACTCAAAGCCGTCGACTTCCGGGTTAAAATCCGCATTGTGCTCTTTGGTCGCGGGCCAATCCACCGACGCGTCTTGACGCGCCGCAGCACGGGCTTTGCTGTTTGAGAATTGCGAGGACTTCGTCAGCGCATTCAGCGCCGAAGCGAGCCTTTTTGCGTCATCCATGAAGAACGAGGTTCTCCGCAAACTCCGGACGCACCTTAATCGCGTCGCTAGGGCAGAAGTACTCGCCGGCCTTGCATTGTCGATCTTTCCCTGCTGGCTACTGATGACCGCCATCGTGGTCTGGGTGACCGGTTATCAGGTCAAGTTTTTTTGAGCTGTCGCGCAAACAAAAAAGCCCGATAGAGATCGAGCGTTTCCTGAACCGCCCCGATGCGGCTCAGCCCGTCGCAGCCGGCGGGGTCCCTGTCGCTTGCGGCGTCCCGCACGTCGGAACGATGGTTGGGGTGACGGCGGTTGGGGTGACGGCGGTCGGGGCGACCACGGTCGGGGTGACCACGGTCGGGGTGACCACGGTCGGCGCGACCACGGTCGGCGCGACCACGGTCGGCGCGACCACGGTCGGCGTGACCACGGTAGGCGCGACCACGGTCGGCGTAACTACGGTCGGGTTGACGCATGCCGGCGCGTTCTGGGCTAGCCATTGACCGACCGGCGGCTCCTGAACTGATACCGAGCCTGCGGGCGCAAGCCCGAAGGCGAGAGCGCCGCTGACGCATAGCATTAATTGAACGGCTAGTCGTTGCACCAAACTTCCTCCTCGCCTATCCTACCATACGCTCGGAAGGGAAGAAAGCGTCGAAGCCTCGTCTACCTATCTGACGGCGTGTAGGCAGCGCCCAACAGGCTGGAGTTCATCTGTTTGGCTTTGGTCTGCTTCCAATGGTTCGTCGCGACGTTGCCGACGTCGAGCCAATCGTTCGCATCGCCGATGACCATCTTCGTGTCGCCTTTATTGAAGCCGCCGGAGGTGGGGATACAACCGGACTGGCAGGGCGTGAGCGTATTGAATGGCGTTGCGCCGGGTGACAACGGCAACGTATATCGATAGACCTTGCGAGTACCCTCATCGATGACGTTGAGCGTCTTCCCGCCGTTGCTCACGTAGACACCACCCCAGAAAGAATACGTACCGGGCGGCTCGATCTGCGTGTACGTCGGCTTGGTCGTCGGATTCGTGACCTCGCCGAGTCCGTACCCGTAGTGCGAACCGTCGTAATATCCGGAGTCGGTGAACCAGAGATTGCCCGAGCTGTCGACGTCCGCCCAACCGAGAGCGCAGACCGGGCTGCAGTAGTTTCCGACCGAGAGAAGCGTCGGCGTTGCAGACGTATTGCCGTTCGGCCAATATTCGAACCCGGAAATGTTGTATTTGCTGCACGACGGGTTGCAGACTTCGTAGTCCATGTACTCCAGCGCGGCGAAAACGTACTTTGAATTTACCGCAACATCGAATGAGACGCTGTACAGGTAGTTGCAGCCGGCGGATGATGGGCATTGGACGCTGTAGGCGTCGGCTAGTTTGCCGTTGGCGTACTCCTGCACGACGCCCCCGCTGTTGCTGGAACCGACTTCGTTAGCGACCCAGAGGTTCCGCGAGTGGTCGACCTTGAGCCCGGTGGGGTAGTACCCCGGCGTTGTCTGCGCTTCGGTGTCGACGCTGGCATTGATTTTCTTACCACTCGCAGATGACCCAAGCACGTAACCCGCATCGGTCATCGCGGACCAAATCCGGACGCCGCCTGCATTTGGCCGAAGGTTGAAGTGCGGTCGAGGCTGAGTTTCGACTTGCTTTAACTCCGCGCGGAGGGCCTCGATCGGAATGGGACCCGGCAGTTTGCCCTCGGCCTGCATCCGCAGCAACGCCAAGGCAGAATGGGCGCCCGGGAGTACGCGAGCCATGACGTCTGATGAACCGGGCAGGGATGACGATCCTTGCGACGTCGTGCAACCTGCGAGGAGTCCGGTCATAACGACGCCGGCTGCGGCAATCGATGGGAAGCGCATGTCGTCAGTCTCCTTTTCTTAGTCCGCGTGCTGGATGGCGATGCCCCACGCGCAGCCCGCACCGGTGATGGCGGCGTTCGTATAATCAAGGGACGGCGCCAGCGCTAAACTGAACTTTTTCTTACTGGTCGGGTAAACGAAGATGCTCGGGTTCGTGCCGCAATTTGCGAAGTAGAGATCGCCGCTGGCGCTGAGCGCGAAGTCGGAGTTGCCGCCGATATTCGTGATCTTCGATTTCTCCCGCAGCGGAACTTTGGCGATCTGCACCTCCGGATATGACTGGTCCGCGAAGAGTGTCCAGTTCAGGTGTCGCGGCTTCTTGTGCGCTTCCGCCACGTTTGCACTCGAAAAGGGCGCCGCCGGAACGGAGCTGGGCGTCCCGGGGCTTCCGCACGCAGCGAGGAGCGTCACGCAAGCCAAAAGTGAGAAGCGTGTCTTCACGTTGTGCCTCCGAGTCGAACGTCAGTGTTCCATGGGTGACGTTACGCGGCGACCGGTCCGCGCCCTACTATTAAGAGGTTCCGGATGTTGGACTCGAACCAACGACCCGCTGATTATCAGGCCCTTCAAACCCAACATCGGGCAGCAGTTCCGAGCACGATCGGCAACATGCCTTCGTAAACCCCGCTTTGGCGCACCGCTCCAACCGGTGGAGTGCGGCCGAGTTAGAGTGCGGTGAGCGTCCGCACCGCCGCAAATCGGGACTAGCTCCGGCCTTGCGTACTCATGCGAGCGGTAACCGACCTCGTCAACGGCTAGGAGATGAAGCCTTTGGCTGCCTAATACTACCGTGTAATGTTGGCCGTGGTACTTACGCTGCTCGTGGCGGAGGCTACACCAAGCCCTACAGCGTCACCCGTGCCGACGCCGACCAGCGCATGCAGCCACGACGCCGATGTGGTCAAACCCGTGCCGCCGTATGCCACCATATCACTTGGTACGCCGCCATTGTATGCCACCGTCGAGGTCCTTGTTGCCCCCGATGGCTCGGTCAAGAGGGCCCGTATATACAAAACAAGCGGCGACCTGCTCTTTGACCAGGCGTCGGTTTGGGCAGCTAAGGGTTCAACTTACAGACCCAAAGTAGTCGATTGCAATCCGGTGGAAGGAACCTATTTCTTCAAAACGTCGCTTACCCAGGGACCCCCAGCGCCCTAACCAATGCCGATAACTTGAAATACCTACTTTTTTCTGTGTGCGTGCTAGCTAACACTACGCTCGCTTTTGCTCAGCAATCGCCCCCGTCGCCGATCTCTTCCCAGATCGAAGCGCCGAGGTACGATCCTTTTTGTGCGATTCACGTAGTAGCCGTTCCTTGGAACCAAGCTTCAGATGCGCCTTCGAGCAGCGTCGCGGATAGCATGGTCCTCTCCCTCTTTTCTGTGTCCGGGTCTAAGCTCGACGCTCACGTAAGGTTAATTTCCGAAACCGATTCGTACGATGTGGCGCTCACGGACCTCGCTCTGGATGGCAAACCATCTGCCCATTCTACAGCGGCAATCTTTGTGACGTTGCCAAAAGCGGCCGCGCTGCGTTACGCATATGTAGATTCCTATCGGCTCGACGGTGGTCCCGAAAAAAGTTGCGCTACCGAACCGTTCGACCTCCGTTCATGGGAGGCTTCGCACCAGGCTTCGCCCACCCCACCACCGACATCACCACGTTTTGCCGCCGTTCTGAATGGCCCGCTGCCGGCACTTCCCTGTGGTAAAACCTACACGGACGCGCAGGTGACGCACGCTTTTCAACCGCCCGGTATTAAGGTAAACAAGACCTACACGGTGCAGGTCGGAGTCTTCATCGACTCCGAAGGGAACCCCGTCGATACGTGGATTTACAAATCGAGCGGAATGGACGATGCGGATGCTTTGGCTAGAGCCAGCGCACAGCGATCGCAATACAAACCTGCAACGTTTCTTTGCACGCCAATCGTCCGCGCGTATCTCTTTCGAGTCGATTTTGCTCCGTAGCGGCTCGGACGCACCCCATATATGTCGCTACATCGCAGGGACACGCAGACAACACAGGCGCGCTGCAACTCACCACCCCTCGCCGCTGTGCCGACAGCGCACGCGACTATCACGAGGAACGGCTGCCCCGAAAGTCTTTTGAAGAAATTCGTGAGGACTCGATCGAGCTCAGCGGTAACGGAACCGAAATTATGCAACATCCCCTCCGCGACGGGTGTGCTGAGACATGGGCCGACTCCAGCCAAAACTCCCGAAAATGAAAAACCCTTTCAGGAAGGGTCTTTCAAATGGCTCCGGATGTTGGACTCGAACCAACGACCCGCTGATTAACAGTCAGCTGCTCTACCAACTGAGCTAATCCGGAACGCGCCGACGCGCTGATGGCCGGGGAGGCTCGTTCCACGAGTGCCGCGCCGGCCCTTCCAGGATGCCGGGCCTAAGCGACGTGCAGCGGGCTCTTCTGCGGGGGCCTTTCCGGCTTCATCAGGGCGCTGACGGTGATGGAAATCGGCAGCCCAAAGAACACCGAGTGCGCGATCAATACGTTGAGGACGTGCCAGACGGTGCTGCGCATCTGCGTCGCGTGTCCCAACGGAACGACGGCGTACAGCATGATGACCATCACGACGGCTCCGAAACAGAGCCCCGACAGCGCCACGTAACGGCGAAGCGCCGGCAGGACCCCATAGAGGGCCGTGAACAGCGCTGCCCACACGAACGAGACGACCAAATCCATGGCGAGACCAACGATCGCCATCGGCCATCCTCCGGCAAAGGCACGGGCTCCATATGCATTGGAGGCATCCCACTGCAAGAGTTGCTGCAAGCAGATTACGACCGAAAGGTGCTCGGCGACGGCCCGCTCCACGACGAGGTAGATCGTAATCGCGACCAAGCCGACGATGGCCGCACTCGTGGATACGCGCAGAAATCGAAAGCGTGGCACGGTAAAACCGGAAACGCGGGGACCTCTTGTGGCGTGACAGAGGCAGCGGAGAAGCGCCGATTGCGGGGGTATAAAGGGAGCGTGCCGGATCGTTCCAGAGGCGGCGTCTCCGTCGCCATCCCAACCGACGCGGACGATACGACCGTCGAGGTCGACGGCCGCCGCGTCGCGCTAACGAATCTGCGAAAAGTATACTTCCCGAAGCTCGGACTGACCAAAGGCGATCTGCTGCGCTACTATCTGAGCGTCGCCGGCGTTCTGCTTCCGCACGTTCGCGATCGCGCGATGGTCATGAAGCGTTATCCGCACGGCGTTACCGGTGACTTCTTCTACATGAAGCGAACGCCATCTCCCCGGCCGCCGTGGATACGAACGTGCCCTATCGGGCATCGCTCCGGCAACATCATCGACTTTGCGGTCATCGACGACCGCCCTGCATTGCTCTGGTTGATCAACTTGGGATGCATCGACCTCAATCCGTGGTATTCGCTTTGTGAGGATCCCGACCGGCCGCTCTACATTCATTTCGACATGGACCCGACCGACAATACGCCGTTTAAAACCGTGCGCGAAGGAGCGCTGATCGTCGGCGACGTGTTGCGCGGCATGGGGATGACGCCTTTTGTGAAGACGACCGGAAGCAGCGGCGTCCACATCTACGTGGCCATTCGCACGGGCCCGACACAACATGAGGTGTGGGCGATCGCCAAAGAGATCGGGCATCAAATCGCGCGCGCCCATTCGGACGTTCTGACGGCTGAATATCGCATCGCAAAGCGGCCGAATGACCGCGTGCTCGTCGATTACAACCAGAACGCCTTCGGAAAAACGCTCGCCTCGATCTATTCGGTCCGAGCCAACGAAGCCGCCACCGTCTCGACGCCGGTAACGTGGGAAGAACTCGAAGATGGCTGCGAGCCCGGCGATTTCACCATATACAACGTACCCGATCGGGTCGCGCGCCTCGGCGACCTGTGGAGACCGCTCTTGAGCAGCCGCGGGCGTTTCGACCTCGCCGGCGCGGTAGATAAGAAACGCCGTGCCGTTTGACTCGCTGCCCGTGCGGCCGCCGGTCGAGCCGATGGAAACGCGCCAGGTTGCGCGGATTCCAGAGGGCGAGGAGTGGATCTACGAACCGAAGTGGGACGGCTTTCGTTGCCTCGCTTTTCGTGACCGCAACGATGTCGAGCTGCAGTCAAAATCCGGCGAATCGCTGACGCGCTATTTTCCGGAGATCGTGACGGCGCTGAAAACCTCAGTCACGCAGAGGTTCGTTACCGATGGCGAACTGATCGTCACGGACGGCGCCAGGTCGGATTTCGATGCGCTGCTGCAGCGCATCCATCCCGCGGAGAGCCGCGTCCGCAGGCTCGCGTCCGAAACGCCGGCGTCATACGTGCTCTTTGACTTGTTAGCCGAAGGCCGGAAGGCAATCTACCGGCAGATCCTTCGCGCGCGCCGGCAACAACTCGAAGCGTTCGCCGAACGAAACTTCGAAACGAGCCCGACGGTTCGGCTTTCACCCGTAACCGCCGACATCGCGCTTGCTCAGCGATGGCTTGGAGGAAGTCTCGCCCGTCTCGACGGCGTTATCGCGAAACGTAACGTACCGTACGCCTTCGGTAGCCGCGACGCGGTTCTCAAAATCAAGCGCAGCTACGCGGCCGATTGCGTGATCGGCGGATTTCGCACGAGTGCGGATGGGGCGATTGCGTCGATCCTCTTGGGGCTCTACGACGACGAGGGAAAGCTCAACCACGTTGGCTTCGTCGGATCGATGAGCGCCCCGGAACGACGACGTGCGGCCGAGCTGCTCAAGCCAATTGTCGAGCCGCCGGGCTTTACTGGAAACGCACCTGGGGGTCCGAGCCGCTGGCGACGAGGAAAAGACGCGCAGTGGTTTCCCGTCCAACCGAAGATCGTCGTCGAGGTCGCCTTCGATCACGTAACCGCCCACCGTTTTCGTCACGCCGCGCGCCTGCTCAGATGGCGGCCGGATAAGCCGCCGCGTCAGTGCAGCATGGAGCAACTGTTGCAGGCGGTCACCCTTCGACAGGCTCAGGGTGACGCAGCGACAGGCTCAGGGTGACATGGGGCTTACGGGATTGTAAGGCTTTGCTGGAGTTCGATCGTAACCGACTGTCCGGCAGGAATGATGATCGGTTCGTGGGCGCTTTGGGCATAAATGGTGCCGCCGAGCGAGCCTGACGGGCGAGTAGAAATCGATGGCTTGGCGCCGCCTCCGAAATTCATCTGCCACGCAACAGGGCCGGGCGTCAGCACGCCGTGCGGCATTGGCGGCGGCGCGTTCTGCGCCGCCAGATTCGCCCCGGGATTATACGGCGTGACGCGCTTGCTTACGACGTACGCGCTGATCGACTTCTTGGTTCCGTTTGAAAGATGGATCGTCGTCAAAAAGAACGTGACCTGCGCGCGAGCCATCCCCGACGGTTGGGTCACTTCGGTGATCCAGCCGGTGACATGCGAGCCGACCAGCGCCGGGTGCGACGTATCCACGACACGCAGCTTGAACTTGTCGCCATACTTCAAGGTCGTCGAATTGATCGACTCGTCGAGCACGCACGCGATCTTCGTACCTGCGCGGAAGGTCTGCGACGGGAGCAAGGTCGTCGCGTTTGCCGGAGCAAGGGATGCTACGGCTACGCAGACCGCCGCCACGGCGGTCGCCTTAGTTTGCAAAGTTTGGAACACGAAGCTGCTCCCCATTAAAAGAAGTCGCCTGTCGGAGCGCTTCGGCGCGGTCGACGCGCTCCCAGGGTAAGTCGAGGTCGGGCCGGCCGAAGTGGCCGTACGCCGCCGTTTGCCGGTAGATCGGGCGCCGAAGATTCAAGTGATGAATGATGGCGGCCGGACGCAAATCGAAAACTTCCAGTACCGCCTGGGCGATGCGCTCGTCGGGAATTCGTCCGGTTCCAAAGGTCTCAACGAAGAGGCTGACTGGGTGTGCGACGCCGATAGCATAGGCTACCTGAACTTCGCAGCGGTCGGCGAGACCGGCGGCGACCAGGTTTTTGGCAACCCAACGAGCGGCATACGCCGCCGAACGATCAACCTTGGTAGGATCCTTTCCGGAAAACGCGCCGCCGCCGTGCCGCGCCATTCCACCGTAGGTGTCGGCGATGATCTTACGTCCGGTAAGCCCAGCATCGCCTTTGGGACCACCGATCACGAAGCGCCCGGTCGGGTTGACGTAGACGCGCGTGCGCTCGTCGTGCATCGCCGCCGGAATGACGTGATCGATTACCCGCTCGGTTATCTCCCGGCGGATTTCTTCGAGCGCAATCTCCGGATCGTGCTGCGTCGAAACGACGACGGCCTCGACTCGCACCGGCCGGTCGCCATCGTATTCGATGGTAACTTGCGACTTGCCGTCGGGACGCAAATACGGAATGTCCCCGTTCTTGCGGAGCGCGGAAAGGTGTCGCGTCAGATTATGCGCCAGCACGATCGGCAACGGCATCAGCTCGTCGGTCTCGCGGCACGCGTAACCAAACATCATGCCTTGGTCGCCTGCGCCGAGAAGCTCGAACTCGTCGGTGTCGCCGCCTCGCGCTTCGAGCGATTTATCGACGCCGAGCGCGATGTCGGGCGATTGCTCGTCGATCGAGACGCTGACGCCGCAGGTTTCGGCATCGAAGCCGATCGCCGATCTCGTATAGCCGACCTCGCGGACAACTTCCCGCGCCAGGCGCGGAATATCTACGTACGTGCGCGTGCTGACCTCGCCCGCGATGTGGATTTGGCCGGTGATGGCAAAGGTCTCCACGGCGACTCGCGAGTACGGATCGTCCTTGATCAGAGCATCGAGGACCGCGTCTGAGATTTGATCGGCCAACTTATCGGGATGGCCTTCCGTTACCGACTCGCTGGTGAAGAGCCGCTTGTACGGCATTAGGTGCCTTCGCTCCAGGAAGCGATATACTTCTGCTGTTCGGCTGTGAGCGTATCGATTTCGATCCCCATCGAGGAGAGCTTCAGCCGCGCCACCTCTTCGTCAATCTCGAGCGGTACGTCGTAGACGCGCCCCTTCTCGAGCTCCCGATGGTTCTTGACGAGATAGGCGGCAACGAGTGCTTGATTCGAAAACGACATGTCCATAACGGCCGCCGGATGGCCTTCGGCGGCTGCCAGATTGATCAAGCGCCCATCTGCCAGAATGCAGATCCTGCGTCCGTCGTGCAGCTCGTACTGCTCGACGAAGGGACGAGGCTCGATTTTGCCGCGCGCGATCCGCCGGATCGCGTCGAGATCCAGCTCGTCGTTGAAGTGCCCCGAGTTGCACACGATCGCGCCGTCCTTCATCAAGCGAAAATGTTCTTCGCCAATGACGTGAAAGTTGCCGGTCACCGTCACGAAGATATCGCCGATCTTCGCCGCGTCGCTCATCGGCATGACCCGGTAGCCGTCCATGACGGCCTCGATAGCCTTGCGCGGGTCCACCTCGGTAACGACAACGTGAGCTCCCATGCCGGCTGCGCGGGAAGCGATGCCGCGTCCGCACCAGCCGTATCCGACCACGACCAGCGTGCGCCCGGCGAGCAAGACGTTCGTGGCGCGCACGATGCCGTCGAGCGTCGATTGTCCCGTGCCGTAGCGGTTATCGAACATGTACTTTGTCAGCGCGTTGTTCACGGCGACGATTGGATAGGGCAGTACGCCGTCGCGCTGCATTGCGCGCAGGCGAATCACGCCGGTCGTCGTCTCCTCGCATCCGCCGATCAGTTCCACAAGCTGATCTTCGTGCTTCGTGAAAATCGTCGTAACGAGATCGCAGCCGTCGTCCATCGAGATCTGAGGGTGGGTCGCAATCACCGATTCGATGTGCGAATAGTACGTCGCGTTGTCCTCGCCCTTGATTGCATAGGTCGCGATCCCGTAATCGCAGAGGGCGGCAGCAACGTCGTCCTGCGTAGAAAGCGGGTTGCTGGCGCAAAGCGCGATCTGCGCTCCGCCGGCTTGCAGGGCGAGCATCAGGTTTGCCGTCTCGGTCGTAACGTGCAGGCACGCGCCGATGCGCACGTCTCGCAAGGGCTTCTCGATCTCAAAGCGATCGCGAATCTGCGTCAAGACGGGCATATACGCGGCGGCCCACGCAATGCGCGAGCGCCCCGCTTCGGCGAGTCCACGGTCTTTGACGCTACCTTCCGCGGGCGATGCGGCCGAGGTCTGAGCCGGATCCAAAAGGGGCACGCTCAACAACTCCTATGCGGGTAAAAAGGCTCGCGGGCTTTTCGCAACCTATCGGCCAACCCCTGGTGCGTGGAAAGCCTCGACGCCTATCTCGAACGCCTAGCCTCGAGCGACGCGGTGCCTGGAGGCGGCAGTGCCGCCGCGCTGACGGGCGCCCTCGCCGCCGCACTCGTCGCGATGGTTGGACGCATCCTCGCCGCGCCGATCGAGGGTCTCGTCGCGCGCGCCGATACTCTGCGCGTCGAACTGAGCGAAGCGCGCCGGCGCGATGAGGATGCATACGCAGCGGTCATCTCGGCGCAAGCGTTACCGAAGCGCAGCGAAGCCGAGGTTGCCGCGCGGCGCCGCGCACTGGACGCCGCATTGGTGCGGGCCGCCGAGGCGCCGCTCGATGCGGCCGGTCTTACGCTCGAAACGCTCCGACTCGCCGATCGGCTCGCGCACGCGCCCATGGGCGCCCTTGCGAGCGACGTTGGCTGCGCCGCGGAACTTGCCCATGCCGCATTCGCCGCTTGCGCGTATAACGTGCGCGTCAACCACCGCTACATGCGCGAAGAAGCGACAGTCCGAGAGCAAGCCGCAAAGCTCGTTCACTACGAGGGTGAGGCGTCGCAGATTCTGGCACACGTGCGCCGCAAGTTGGCTAAAGATTGAGGTAGGTGGCCGAAGCCATTGCGCCGAGGATTTGCCCCGCGACCCTTCCCGTATCTTCATCGTGCGGCCCATTCATCGCACCGATGTAAAAAGCAAACGCGACGTGCCGTCCACCCCGGGTGGTGATAAAGCCGGCCAAACCTTTTTCGACGATCTCGCCGTTATTTAAATAGTTCGTGCTGCCGTCGGTGCCGGTCTTTGCGAAGACCTTGCCTCGCGCCGGCGAGTCGCGTTGGATATCTACGAGCGTGCCGTCAACCCCCATGATCGGCAGCCCGCGAAGCAGCGAGTCGTACCACGATTGCATCCGCACCCATCCGAGATATCGAACCATGAAATCGGGCGTGAAAAAGGCGCTGCTGCCCAACCCGTCTTGCTGCGCCGCTCGATTCACGTCGAGGCCCGCCTTCTGCAACATCTGGGCTTCAAGTGCAAAACCGGTTTTAAGGTAATCGGTCTTTGCGTGTGCGAGATAGACGGCCCACGTGTAGGGCATGAGACCGGCATGCAGATTGTCGCTGACCTTCAGCGTCATATATGCATCCTCAGAGAGCGGCGGCGAAACGTGCTGCGCGACGAGATTCGCCGGCAGATACGAACCGGCCGCCGGCGCGGCGATGGATTGCAGCGAAGCCGGTTGTTGCACGCTGACGCCGGCGCCGTTGAGCGCCACCGTCAAGGCGGCTTGTGCGAACGCGGCGGGCTCCGGAACTCGATAGGCATAGAGGACACCCGGCCCGACCGGCTGCGATCCGGCGATCGTCACCGTATGGCGCCCGGCCGCATCGCGAGAGTCGGCACTCAGATCTATCGTCGCGTCGCTCTTGCGCGGACCGGTTGTCGCACGATTCACAAAACGCACGTATGGCGTCTGCGGCGAGACCGCGATGCTGACCGGGTCGCCCGGACCCGCGCCGGGCGTAACCGTTATGTCAACAAGATTGTCGTTGACGACGATCGGCGAGACGATAACGCCCGTGCCGCCTTCGGCGCCTTGATCGGGAAAGAGCGACGCGTCGACGAGTACGCGTCCGTCGACCCGCTTGATGCCGGCTTTTGCGATCTGCGCCGCCAGATCTCGAAGCACTGCCAGAGGATCGCCCGGTACGGCTTTGGTTTCGGCGGAGCCGTCGTACGCATGGTCCTCGTTCTCGAACGCGAGCCTCCCGTTGGGCTGGATGCGCTGGGAGAGGTTCGGATCGCCGCTGGCGACGAGCACCAAATCGCCGTGGAGCACGCCCGCCGCATCGATCGGCCCGGTTCGATAGACCGGGGTCGTCCAGCGAAAACTCGGGCCGAGAAGCGCGAGGCTCGTTCCTTCGGTCAAGAGTTTCGTCGTCGACGCGGCGACCATAAGGACGTCCGCGTTGCGCGCGTAGAGCACGCGGTGCGAATCGAGATCATAGACTTCGCCGGCGACGATCGTGTTTTTCAGGCGAGGCGTGCGAGTTGGCGCGTTGATGGCGATTGCCAGAGCCGCGGGGGCGGCCGCAATCACGCGAAGACTTCGACGAGATCGAGAAACGGAGCGATGTCGGCCGCGTCCACCTCCATGCCGACGCCGCTGGTGTGATAACGGATGTCGTGGAAATCCATGCCGGCCGTCATGACCAATCCGTACCGCTTCGCCGTTTCGCGAAACTCGCGAGTGTCGGCCGCGTCGTGGAGCGGATAAAAGACCTCGAGGCCGCGCAAGCCGTGACCCACCAACTCGTCGATGAGAATCCGGTCCCTCAACCGGCCGGGATGAGCGAGAACCGGGAGGCCGCCGGCCGCCGCGATCGTTTCGATCGCATGCTCCGGAGTCGTATAAATCTGCGGAACGTAACCTGGCTTACCGCGTTTGAGCATCCCGCGGAAGGCGGCGTCGACGCTTTCCGCGATGCCAAGGCGTACGAGCGCCTTGGCGACGTGCGGCCGTCCAATCGCAAGCGCTCCGCCCGATTCTTGCAACACGTCTTCGAGCGTCAAGGAGTAGCCCGCCTCGCGAAGACGCTCGACCATGGTCACCGCTCTGAGGCGGCGTTGGGTCTGATTATACTCGATCAGTTCGTTAATCGGAGAAGGACCCAATGGAACGCCGTAACCCAGCACGTGGACTTCGTTCTCGCGCCAGGTCGTATTGATTTCGATCCCCGTGATCACACGCGTCTCGGGCGGCGCTTCGAAGGCCCCGTATGCGGCCAGCGTGTCGTGATCGGATATCGAGAAGACCTCGACGCCCCGTTCGCCCATGAAGTCGGAAAGCTCTTGCGGGCTGAGCGTGCCGTCGCTCATGCGCGTGTGCGAATGGAGATCAACCCTCAAGGTCGCCGGCCTTTTCCTCCACGTGGCGACGCTCGACGAAGAGCGAGATAGCGGTACGCTCGTTCTCGCCGATTTCGACGACGACGAAGGACGGCGTACAGACGAGGTCGAGGTGCGATCCGCGCAGGTAGCTGCGCGCAATTGCGAGCGCCTTAATCGACTGGTTGATCGCCCCGGCGCCGACAGCCTGAAGCTCCGAACTCTCATGCTCGCGCAGCGCGGCCGCGAGGGCCCCGGCGACCGCGTTGGGGTTGCTCTTTGCCGATACCCTCAAGATCTTCGGCGTCACTGCCACGCTCATGCGATACCCTTCAAAAAAATGCGCTTAATCTCATTCGCCTTCCCCGAGTTCCGATCGATCGCCACGACCGCGCCGCAGAACTGCTTGCTCCCATTCTTCTGCACGCTGAAGCGTTCCGAGAGGCCGGTAAGAAAGCGATCGAGTACCGCGCCCGCGTCCATCCCGATGACCCCTTCGCTCGGTCCGGTCATGCCGAGATCGCTGATGTACGCCGTGCCGCCCGGAAGTATCTGCTCGTCGGCCGTCTGAACGTGGGTGTGCGTGCCGAAAACGCAGGAAACGCGTCCGTCGAGGTAGCGCCCAATCGCGACCTTCTCCGAAGTCGCTTCGGCGTGGAGGTCGACGAGAACCACCGGCGTGCGCTCGCGCAATTCGGCAACGCACGCGTCAGCACACCGGAACGGATCGTCAACGGTCGGCATGAACGTCCGCCCCATAAGATTGAGCACTCCGACGGCCACGCCGTCTACCGAGAAGGTTGCGGCGCCACGTCCCGGCACGGCGGGCGGATAGTTGGCCGGCCGAATCACGCGATTGCTGCTCTCGAGATACTCGCCGAAGTCCCGCTTATCGAAGATGTGGTTGCCTCCCGTGATGAAGTCGACTCCGCTTGCGAAGATCTCCTCGGCGGTCTGGGCGGTCAAGCCAAAACCACCGGCGGCGTTTTCTCCGTTCGCAATGCAACCGTGGATGTGATGCTGCTCTCGAAGCAGCGCGACGCAGCGCTTGAGTACCTCGCGACCGGGGGCACCGACGACATCCCCGACGACCAAGAGGTTGAGGGAGCTATCTATCGGCGAGCCGACGCCTTGGCTTTCTTTTGAGATTTCAGGAAATAGACGAGCACGCGTTTTTCTTCTCTAAATCCGACTAAACTCTTAGACTGCGTGGGGTCGCGCAAGGCCTCAATGGCATAGAGCGCGGCTTCGTCCTCAGCGGCGGGATCGCCCTCGAGGTGATCGTCGGGATGTGGGTTGCGGACCAGCGCGTCGCCGCACCGATCGCTGAAGAATCCTACTTGCAGCTCGAGTTCTTCCTTTGAGAAACTCTCAAAGTCACGGGTCACGTGAACGAAGGTCAGCGCTCGGTCCCCCTCGCACTCCACGCGCAGCACAGCCGGCTCTTCCTTGGCCAGAGCGAGAAAGCTGCGGACGTGCTCCTCAACGGCCTCGGCCAGCCCGCCTTGCGCGGAGCGGTCGAGGCGCTGCCGAACCGCAAAGGTCAGCCGGAGGGTGCGGTCCGTTGGACCGGAGCGAATCGAGGTGAGTTCCGGAAAGCGCACCAGGAGTGCGCACACCAGGCTCACGGTGTCGGCATTTTCGACGAGTGCTCGCGTGCTCATGATGTCGGCTTTTCTTTCGGGTCTCCAATCCCACGGGGACGACGTTCGCCAAGGGGAGAGGGTCGTACGACGCGGGCCCCAGGTCTCCCCTTGCGGTCGCCTAGAAAAGACCGTCGTGACCCTGCGGAAGGCTCCGGGCGCGTTGGCGCTGGGCTTGCTTGCCTCGCTCGCGGCGCACGCGCCGCTCTACGGCGGCGGTCACGCCATGGGAGGAACCTACCACGCGCTGATCCTGCAGGCCGCACTCGCCGGGCTTTGAGCCTCTTGCTCTTCTTTTGGCGCCTTAGCCTGGACCGAATCTGGCGGCGTCGCGGTTGGTAGCGTCTTGGCCGCACGTTTGCGCGAACGCCTGCCTACGCTCGCTGGCATCCTCCCCGCCACCACGATTTGGTACGGCGCAGCGGAAGGCGTGGAACCGCACCACGCGGGCGCGTTGCCAATCGCCGTACTCGTCGCCCTCGCCGTCGCCAGCTGGGTCGCACTGCGCCTTACCCAAGCCCTCATAGCCGCTCTGGCGGGCGCCGTAATTGCTATACTGCGAACGTCTTTCTCTCCCCGGAATCCGCTCTGGAGCCGCCGGCCGCGCTCACGGCCGATGCTTCGCCGCGCGCACTGCGTACGGCACCTCTTCGCTCGTCCTCCTCCGATCGCGACGCTAGCGCGCACGTAAGCGCGCCTCGGCCCTAGCTCGCACTTCCCACTCCCGATCGAAGGAGAAACATGTCTCGTTTTCTTAGTGCGCGCAGGCGGCGCACAACCCGTACAGAGTGACGGCGTGCTCACGCACGCGAAACTTCGGCGGCGCTAGCCTGCGCAGATTCTCCAAGCAGCCGGCCACGTCAAAAACGCGATCGCACTTCTCGCACTGGAAATGGTGGTGGTGCGCCTTGTCCGAGCGCTCGTAGCGGACCGGTTCCCCGGGAATCTCGACGGCTGCGATCCAGCCCTCGTCCAACAGGGCGCTGACCGCCCGATAAACGGTCGCCACACCTAGGCCGCCCACTCGCCGCGAGGCGCCCTTGAGCAGTTCGTCGATGCTCAGCGGGCGTTCGGCGGACTCCAAGACTGCACGCAGAGCGTCGCGTTGTTTCGTTTTTCGGCTCGGCTGAGTTACCACATCGCATCCTCGTCGCCAGGGTTCTTTACGGTTGAGCGTTTCACGTCGGCCCGAGGTTGTGCCTTTCAAGTCTAGCTTGACGATTTGATAATGATAGGCTAATATCATTTCCAAATCAATGCCTATGTACCCGCTGCGGCGCTCCCTTGGCGTCGCGTTGATCGCGCTTTTTCTGACCTTCGCCTGGACGGCGGCGGCCGACGCGGTCAACGCAAGCGCCTTCATTAGGGGAACGGTAACGAACAATGGCCGGCCGGTCGCAAACGTCACGTTAACCGCCCGAGGAAACAACATGGCCGTCCGAACGACGACGAACGCCAAAGGATACTTCTCGTTTCCACCACTCGCGCTGGGCACGTACGACGTTGAGGCGCAGCAAGGCGACTTACGCGGACGCGTGCGCGTCGATCTCGGCAGCGGCGGCACCCACATCGAGATTTCCCTGGCGAAGCTTGCGGAGATTGCTCACACGGTCGTCAGCCGGTCCCAATTGATTCGTGGAAGCGGCAGCGACGTGGCGTTGAACGGGACCGATTTAACGCAAATGCCCTTCAACAACAGCTTCTCCGAGATGGAGATTCAAATGCCGGGAGCTGCGCGCGGGGCAAATGGCGTCGTGCATATGAATGGCGATCACGGCGTGATCAACTATATGATCGACGGCGTGGCGCTGCCGCAGGAGCTCAACCGGGATATCGGCAGCGAGATCAACATCAACGATCTCTCCTTCGTCGACCTCATCGAGGGCGCGTATCCCGCGCAATACGGGCTACGCTTCGGCTCCGTCTTCAATATGGCCACCCGTGCCGGAACGGGGCCGCCGGGGCTCGACGGCTATGCGTCCTTTGGCTCCTATACCAACGCTCAATCGACGCTTGGCTATCACGAGCCGGTCGCGGGCGGCGGAGGATTCGACGTCGCGTTTAGCGGGCTGCAAACGACGCGAGGACTCGATCCGCCGAACTTTGACTCGCCTCATAATGATGCCAGCTCGGCAACTCAATTCGCTCGATTCACGTTGCCTGCCGGCGGTAACAATTTTACGAACGTCACCTTCATTCATAACTACAGCACGTTCCAGATTCCCAACGACGTCGCCAACGGGGAGCCTGCCAACACCGACGACAACGAGACGCAAGGAGATACATTCTTGGCAGTCCAGTTTCACCACGCGCTCGGCAATTCCGGCGCGATAAGTTTCGGCCCCGCGTACAAAGCTTCCACAATTGCGGACCTTGGGGATCCAACGAACGACTGGATTTATGGCGAAATGCTCAACGTCGAGGCGCCCCCATACGGAAATGGCGGGAAGTCAACCGACTGCGCAAACGCCTTCGTCGTGGCCCCCACGAACCCCACCGCCTTCCCGACGATGTGCGGCTATTCGCTAGCAGACCAGCGAACGGCGCTCGATTACATCATGCAGGGGGATTACACGCAGAACTTTGGGCATCACACGCTTGCAGCTGGAGTCTCTTACGACCTGACTCGCGTCTTGAAATATTACGCGATCACGCTGCAGCCAAACAACTTCCTCTCGCCGATCGAAACCCCCAGCGCACCCGACGCTCCGTACACCGTCGTCGACGACACTCCGAATCTAGGCGACACGTACCAATCCTACATCCAAGACAGCTGGCGCATGAATAATCTTTGGGAGACCGACTACGGGCTCCGCTACGACTTTTTTACGATCAAATCGAGCCAGTTCGATCGAGGCTTCGGAGCTTTTAGCCCGAGGCTTAAGATCACGCGCTTTTGGGGGCAACGAGCCAGCGTGTACGCGTACGTCGGTAGGTTTTTCGAGCCGTTCTCCTTCGAAAACGTCAGCCCGTCCACTGCGTATCAGCTCAACCTCCCGTTGCAGCCGACGCAAGCACAGTTCGACTTAAAGCCGGAACGCGATACGATGCTCGAGCTCGGAGGCCACATTCCGCTGGGCGCCGGAGATTTGGGCTGGCGCGTTTGGCAAAAGAACGCAAATGATCTAATAGACGACACGCAGGTCGGCGTGACCCTCCTCCATCAAGACATCAACTACGTGCTGGGCAGGATATCCCAGGAGGCTCTCACCTACGTCCAGCCGTTACCGCTCAATGGGCGCGCCTACTTTTCGATCGCACACCTCATCTCGCTCAACAGCGGTTGCGAAACGCAGCTGTTGGCGCCATGCTTCGGACAGCCCACGGGCTTCACGCCCGCAGATCACGAGCAGCGGTACAGCATTGCAAGCGGAGTGCTTCTCAACAATCTGCGCGGCGGCTGGTTCTCCGCAGATGGTGAATACGGAAGCGGATTGTCGTCGAACCTGTGCCCCTCAGGCACGCCCGGCTACTGCAAGGAGACGCCGCACACGACTTTCAATGTCGAAGACGGCATTGCGATTACACCAAGAACCGCGCTCACCCTCGGCATCCAGAATATTCTCAACGACCGCTACGCCGTCACGCTCTTAAATGCTCAGGGCAACCACGAGGCGCCGCCTCGCGCGTTTAGCATAGGCATCAGAGTCAGACCCTGACCACCGTGACGGCTTCGCGTTATTTGCGGCTCATTCGCAAGTTCGCCGCCGGGAGGACCTTTCACAATAAGGGACGATTAGAATTTTTGGAGCGATGCACGATCTTAGCCGCGGAAGAATCGTCGTTACGGGGGGCGCCGGCCTTATAGGCAGTGCGCTCGTTTGGGCGCTGAACCGGCGCGGTCTCACCGACGTCCTAATAGTCGACCGCTTGGACCGTTCCGAAAAGTGGAAGCACCTCGTTCCGCTGAGCTTCACCGATTACGTCGATGCCGACGAGTTCGAGCGTAGTTTGGTTGAGGGGCGCCAGTTTGGCGACGTGCGCACGGTCTTTCATCTTGGGGCCTGCTCGTCGACCACGGAAAGCGATGTCGACTTCCTGTTGCGCAACAATTACGAATACACCAAACGCCTCGCACGCTGGGCGGTCGAGCAGGAGGCGCGATTCACGTATGCGTCGTCGGCCGCAACCTACGGTGCGCTCGAAGCCGAGCTTTCCGACGAAGCCGATCTCCAAACGCTTCGCCCGCTCAATGCGTACGCTTACTCGAAGCATCTCTTCGACCTCTATGCGCTGCGCACCGGACTCGACCAGCATGCCTGCGGCCTCAAATACTTCAACGTCTTCGGGCCAAATGAGGATCACAAGGGCGAGATGCGCAGCATCGTGCAGAAGGCATGCGAGCAAATCCGCGAGAGCGGCGCCGTTCGGCTTTTCAAGAGCTATCGCCCGGAGTACCGCGACGGCGAACAACAGCGCGATTTCCTGTACGTCAAGGACGCGGTCGAGATGACGCTGCATCTCGCGGAATCTGGTGCGACGGGTCTCTTCAACGTCGGATCCGGCGCCCCGCATACGTGGCTTGAACTCGTAGGACCGATCTTTGTGGCCCTCGAGCTGCCCCAGCGTATTGAATTCGTCGAAATGCCGCCGCGCCTGCGCGGAAAGTATCAGTATTACACGTGCGCACGCATGGCGCGGCTTTACGCTACCGGGTACAGCCGGCCAATCACCCCCCTCGCCGATGCAGTGACGGATTACGTAACCAACTACCTAGTTCCGCAGCGAACGCTCGAGCTCTCCGATGCTCCGGTCGCCGCTCCCCTTAAAGCTCCATCTTAGAAGGAAAGCATGCCACAATCCAGCCGCGCCGTACGCCGCCGCCAGCAACGCGGCGGCGCGACCCCTCCGCCGCGCCGCGACCCGATGCGTGCCGTCTATATCGGCATCGGCGCCGCCCTAGTCGCGCTCATCGTCGCCTTCGTTATCTTCAACTGGTGGCAGAACCGAACGGTTCAACAAGCGTTCGCGACGCCGACGCCCGGTGCAAACGCAAGCGCTAAAGCAATTCAGCTCACCAACGGCGAGAGTCTCGGAGCCAAGTTTTCAAAAACCAAGTACCCCGACACCGCGCAGGGTGGCCGCGGTCAGACCGTAGATGGCATCGCCTGCGGCTCCCAGGAGTATGCCACGCTTCACGTTCATACGCATCTCGCTATCTTTTATAACGGGAAGCAGATGCAAGTTCCACCGTTTATCGGCTTTGCCCCGAGTCTCGCGGGCGGCTGTCTTTACTGGATTCACACGCACGACGCCAGCGGTATCATTCACATCGAAGCGCCCGACATCAACCCGCCTCAGGGCGGCCCCTACACGCTTGGGATGCTCTTCGACATTTGGGGTCAGCCGTTGCAGAACGACAACGTCGCCGGTCTCGTGGGGCCGGTCACCGCGTATGTGAACGGCGCAAAGTACGACGGCGACCTGCGCACAATACCATTGCAAGCTCATCAGGAAATCGCACTCGAAGTCGGAGCGCCGCTCGTTCCGCCTCCCAACTACACCTTCCCCCCGGGAGTTTAGCGAAGAACCTTTTCGATCGCTCGCGTGAGATCGCCGTACGAGAGCTCGCCGGTGTTGAGATACGCAACGCGCTTCTCCCGGTCGATGATTGCGATCGTCGGAAACGCGCCTTGAAGATAGAGATTCGCTACGTTCAGCAAAGGATCGTACCCGACGGGATACTCGACGTGAAACTGCCGGATCCACTCGAGAACGTCGAGCTCCGAGGATGCCGACGTGCCGTCCATCGCCGTGTCGCTGCCGGAAACCGCAACGAAATCGACGCGCCCGCGATATTTTCGATAGACTCTGTCGATGACCGCAGCTTCGCGCTGGCAATGCGGACACCAGGTCGCGAAAATTTCGAGGAAGACGGGTTTATCGGTTTTGCTGAGATCGAAGAGACCCGACGTCGTAGCCACTTCGAAGTTTGGCGCCGGTTGGCCGACCTGCGCCTTGCCGAGGACGGGTGAGACCGACGCACTCTGCACGCGGCGATGTCCGGGCCCTTGGAAGTAGAAGACCACGGCGACGACGACGATCGCGGCGAACAAGACGATCGTTCCGACGACGAGCCGGCGTTGTGTCATGCGCTGCGAAGTTTTCGATCGATGGAAAGCGCACCCGGTGCGCAGAATGCCACGAAGCTGCTCGCGCCCGCAAGCATCAGATCGAGGGCAACGTGCGGCCAATCGGCGACCGCCGCGTCGTTGGGGCCGAAGCATCCGCAACTGGCCGGGATATGGCGCACGAGGGCCGAGGCGATTACGCCGGCATAGCAGACGAACTGAAGCGCGGCAAAAGAGGCGGTAACGCGTGTAAACAGGCCGGCCACGAGATAGGCTCCCACCAGCAACTCGACGTACGGCAGGGCCAAGGCGAGCGGTCCTACGATTGCCGCAGGTAAAAGTCTAAAACCCGCAATGGTCGCCGCCAGCTCGGCCGGATGTCCCACCTTGAGAACGCCTGCAACCAGTAACAACCCACCCAAAAGAACGCGGGCGACAAGGACCGCAACTTCCATCGGCTCCCTTCGTTGCGCTCCGGCTGCTCGAACCCCTGGCAGACCATCCTTTCATGCAGCAAGCCACCGAGAATCGTCGTAGAATAGTGCTGTGCGCGGAACGTTTCATCGATTGGCTTGGCTCGTTTCGGCGGCGACGCTGACGGCCTGCCCCGCCGCTGGAACCGCGCCCGACTTCACGTTGCGTGACGACGGCGGGAGCCGATGGACGCTCTCGCAGCAGCAGGGCAAGATAGTGCTTCTAACGTTCGGTTTCACGCACTGTGCGGACACGTGTCCCGCCACGCTCGCGAAGCTGAGCCGAATGACCGACTCCCTGGGGCGAGGGTCGCGCGACGTTGAAATCGCCTTTGTGACGATCGATCCAGGCCGCGACACCGCGCCCGTCATGCACCGGTATATCGCTCGTTTCGCGCATTCGGGCGATGGCAAAATCGTCGGTCTTACCGGAACGCCCCAAGAGGTTGAGCGCGTCAAAACTGCTTACCATATTTGGTCCCAACGAACGCCCCACGACGTCGCGCACACTGCCGTGATTTTCCTGATCGATCCGCACGGCCGCATTACCGCCGTACGCGACGATTCGGACTCGCAGGAGTCGCTCGCGCACGCGGTTGGGCAGCTGTTGCCATCGTGATGATTGCACTGCTCGCGGCGGCCTTCTTGAGCGTGATTCCCGTGCACGGTCTCGTCATCGAAAGCTTTCCGAATCGGACGGCGATCGTTCGCATCGACCCGGTGGTAGAGATGCTTCCCGCACAGACGCGCCGATACCGTCTCGCCCCGCCGGCAACGTTTGGCGCCGGAACGACGATCGACGCACTGCTCGATCCCCTCGGCCGCCCGGAAACGCTGCGCCAGGCAATCGCCGCTGCGTCGTTCGCTCCGGGCCTTCCTGATGCCGGACGGGTCGTCCCCGTGCGGCTTGGCGGTACGCTGCCCGTCAGCACGCTCGTCGATCAAGATGGACGTATCGTGCAACTTGCGCAAGCCTTTCGCGGCAAGACGCTGCTCCTTTCGTTCGTCTTCACGCGCTGTCCGGACCGCACGCTTTGCCCGGCCATCAGCGGGAAGTTCGCGTATCTCCAGCGGCAGCTCGATGCCAAGCGGTTCGCACTTGCCGAGATCACGCTCGATCCGCAGTACGACTCTCCCGCGGTCTTGCGAAACTACGCGGCCGCCTACGGCGCGAGAGCGCAGGACTGGAGGTTGCTGACGGGCACGGGGTCGACGATCCAGCGTCTGCTTGATGAGTTTGGGATCAGCTCGATGCGCGTGAGCGCGAGCAACTTTCTCCACGACGATCGCCTCTTTATCGTCACCCCTGCGGGAAAGGTCGCGTACGTTGTCGAGACTGGGGGCTGGGATCCGCAAAGCGTGATCGCGCAAGCGCGAGCCGTTTCCGGTCTTGCGAATAATCCGTTCGAGCGGTTCAAACTCGCGCTCGTTGCCGACGTGGTCGCGCTCTGCGGCGGAAGCGAGTTCGGCGGCATCGCGCTGCTCGAGCTCTCGCTCTTCACGTTGCTCACCATAATCGCGCTGCTGGGCTTGTGGGCCGTCGCACGCGTGCTCTGGGTAAAGCGAGCGGGATGATCGGAAATGAAATGCTAAGCGGGGCAAGGAAGCGTCGGGTCAGGTCATGGAACAGCGGGCTTTCCTGGAAGACGCGATCGAGAAGTACGGCAAGGCAACCTATAATTTCGCCTACCGCTTGACAGGCAATACCGCCGACGCGAGCGATCTCACGCAGGAAGCCTTCATTCGTGTCTATCGGGCCTGGCGAAGCTTCAAGCCGGGCACGTCGTTCCTCTCCTGGATCTATCGCATCGTAACGAATCTGCATCGCGACGAACTTCGGCGCCGCAAGGGACGTTACCATGAGGAGATCCCGGAAGATAACAAACTGCTAGAGTTCGCCGGGGGTACCCCTGCGGCCGTTCGACCAATCGAGGAGTACATCGAAGGTTATCTCAGCGAACCAGTCTCCAAGGCGCTTTCAGACTTGCCGCCGCAGCAGCGCGAGATCGTCCTGCTCGCCGACGTCGAGGAGTGCACCTATGAGGAAATCGGCCGGATCGTCGGATGTTCGATTGGAACGGTTCGATCGCGGCTGCACCGCGCCCGCGGGCAGCTGCGCAAGCTCGTCACACGCTATATGAAGTCATCATCATGAACGAAACGCATCCGAACATCGAAGAACTCGTCGACTACGCGCACGGCGAACTTTCGGCGCCGCAAGACGCGGCAATTCACGCCCACTTGGCGACGTGTGCCGGCTGCGCCGAGCTGCAGGCGCAGGAAGCGTCGCTCACCGATCTGCTTCGGGCGCACGCTCGGGCGCAGGAGCGCGAGCTGCCGGAAAGCGTCGTTGCCAACATTCGCGAAGCGGTCGCGCGGAAGCGCGACGATACGGTGTGGGAGCGCCTGAGAACGGCGTTTCGTCCCGCACTCGCTCTTCCCGTTGCGGCTGCAGCCGCGGTCGCACTCTACCTCGGCGTTCGTGGATGGCACGCGACCTCGCCGGCGACGACCATCGACGCATCGTATTACGTCGACAGTCATGCGGCGATGGCCTCGACCGCCCCCTTTTCGGAAGATGCGCCGATTCCGACAATGCTAACTTCCGAAACCACCGCTGCCAACGAACGGCCCGTTAATGTGGCGCAGTAGCGTCCTAGCCGTCGCGCTCATCGCGGGAAGTCTGCCGTCTGCGAGCGCAAACTCAGGCTTTTCACCGCTCGATGCGTTGCTGTTCGCGGCGATATCGGCACCATCGACCGTGACGTACGCAGGCACCGTGCAAGTCGTGCATGTGGGAAGCCAAACCGCCGAAGCCTCGGTCTATCGAATCGAGCATCGGGCGCCCGACCTCACGCGACGCTTCTATACCGCGCCATCGCTACTCGCCGGCGATTCGGTCGTCTCCAACGGCGACGTGAGTTTTGCGATCGATACCCGCCGCCATCGCATCGTCGAAACACGCAACGAGGCCGACGACGATTCGACCGCGCTCGCCGCGAATTTCGCGCTCTTGCGCGAGAACTACAGCGTTACCCGGGTTGGCACGGAGAGCTTTGACGGCAGGGCAACCGTCGATCTCATGTTGGTCAACAAGCACACCCGTCGCTCGACGATGCGCGTGCGAATCGATCAAGCGACCAAAATCGTGCTCGACAAGGAGGTATTCGCTCCCGATGGTTCGCTGGTGAGCGAACTGCGCTTCGAAGAGATTCGATTCACGACCGCAATTCCGCCGGCGGATTTTACCCTGCCGAAACGATACGCGCTCGTCCGCGGGCCGACGTTTGGGGCTCCTTCCGAGGACATCGGTCGGGTCGTGAGCCACGCGGGCTTCGCCGTGCGAGAGCCGCGATCGCTTCCGGATGGCTTTTCGGCAGTCGAGGGGAATCTGGTCGAGTTGCGCGGCGTTCTCACCGTGCACGTTTTGTACTCCGATGGGATCCGCACGCTCTCGCTCTTCGAGAACGCCAAGGCGTCGAGGCTAGATATGATGCGCTTCCAGCCGCAGCGGCTGCGCATTGGCGAACGCAGCGCCGAGTATGCCGAGGATGGGCCGACGGCGTTGCTCGCCTGGAGCGACGGCAGCTTGTACTATACGCTCGTCGGCGAGTTCGGGTTAGTGGATCTCCGGCGCATCGCCGCGTCGATCGCGCCGTAAGAACGAGGCCCCCGTCATGTGACGGAGGCCTCGCAGTACCGAAGCGCGCGATCGCTACAATCTGAGGTTTG
This sequence comes from Vulcanimicrobiota bacterium, assembly GCA_963756635.1. Lineage (GTDB taxonomy): Bacteria > Vulcanimicrobiota > Vulcanimicrobiia > Vulcanimicrobiales > Vulcanimicrobiaceae > Cybelea. Next base: position 127,041 of record CAVWOR010000005.1, on the reverse strand, counting down.
CCGTGAAGTAGAACTGGATCGGCGTTTTATACGAGCCGTTGAGCGCCGAGACGATCGCAGGCCCCAGCTGCGGCTCATAGGGGAACTTCCGAAACGGCTGGATTTGCGAGCCTGGATAGCCCGGCGGATTGACGATCGCTCCCGGCGTCCCGTATGGGGCGACGGGGTAGACCGTACCCTGCACGTTGGCGTACGAGCAGATGTTGCCGTCGTTGAAGGTCCACGGCGTGTGCGAACCGCCCCAACAGTAGTTCACAATGTTGGTGAGCTGCCCGACGAGCTGAATCCGCGGGCTAACGTCGTAGGAGAGTTGCAAGTTGGCGATCAGCTCGTTGGGTTCCGTGAAGGCGCCGATCGGATCGAACACCCCGGTGAATGGATTGGGAATGTCGACCACGCCCGAGCAGGATGAGGCATTGTAACGATCGCCAAAGCCCGCGAGCGGCGTGCAGACCGGCGGTAACGTCGGGTTTGGCGCACCAACGCTGGCAGGGTTGATCCCAGCTTCGGTGATCGGGATGCCATATTTGCCGCCGCCCTGGAACTGCACCGACGGCGTTATTGCGAAGCGCTGGTGCTTGTAGTTCACCAACAGCGTTCCAACGTAGGGCGAGCCAAAGCCTTGCGCAGCTAAGCCGAGCGAACCGGGGAACGTGTCGTACGTTGGGAAGTTCTGCCCGGTGTTGACGAGCGCTTGTGGAGGCGCGTTCCAATACGGATTCGCGATGTCTCCGTGCGGGCAGCCGCCGCCCGGAAGCGCCGCCACGGGGCTGCCCTCCGTCGTGTAGCAGGCCTTGGCCGTCATGCCGTTCGTCGTGCTGCCGCCGCACATGGTGTTCGGACCACCCGGGTGCGTCGCGCAGTATTTCGTGTAGGCATTGTATTGAGCGATCGAGTTGTTGATCGGTGTGAGGACCGTCGATCCCGTCGCACCTGCTGCAATCGGCCCGTAGTGGACGTAAGAGTTCGTGTACGCGAACGATAGCAGTCCAGAGACGCCGTCGCGCGAGAAGTCGCCCTTCTGCAGTTGGAACTCCACGCCTTCGCTCCGCTGGCTCCCGACGTTCAGGCCGGAGACGAAGCCGTTTTGCGGGATCAGGAAGAACTGTTGGATTTGGTCTTGCGTCTGCCGCAAAAACGGCGTCAGCTTGAACGACCAGTCGGTGTTCTTTACCCGATGCTCCCACGAGATGTCGTAGTTGATCGAGGTCGGCGGCACGATCGGATATCCCGGCGTGTTCCGGCCGAATTGGAGGAAGTGCGAGCCGATGTAGTCCGCCAGGTCCTCCTGGCGCGTGTTGTACTGCTCGAAGGCCGTGTTCGGCGCTTCCGTGTAACGGCCGTACGAGAAGCGGAAGACGTCGTTCGGATTTGACGTATACGTTCCGGCAACGCGGGGCTGATAGATATTGTACGTGAACGACTGCGACGGAACGTTCTGCACGTTGGCCGCGTGAGAACCTGCGGGACAAGCTGCCCCCGGAGTCGGATTCTCTTCCGGTGCTCCGGTCGCGGTGATCACGCAATTGTCTAGGTTGTACGCATTGAACCAGAACTGCCGCGCGGCCGCCGAGCCGCCAAGAGGCGGTGCAGTCGTGTTCATCCCGATGAAGCCGAAGCTATCGAGCCGGAGTCCGGCGTTCAACAGCCACTTGTCCGTTGGGCGATACTGGTCCGTAATCGACGCGCCATAGAAGTTCGGAATGGTGCCGCTGTACGTTCCGTTGAGACCGTTTTCCGAGATCATATAGGTGCAGGCACTGCCGAGTTGCGGCTTACCGGGGATCGCGCATGAAGCGCCGACCGGCGCCACGCTATAGCCGGGCCCGAGTGGAATCTTGTCATCGTTACAGTTGACGACGCTCTTCCCACTGGTGCTGGGGGAGTAGCAGTACCCGCTGTACGGGTCCGCTGCGTTGACGATGTTGGCGTAACTGCCTTCACCGCCGAGGTTATAGAAACCGTTGTTATCGCGCACGATTCGCGCCGTGGTGAACGAACCCGCAACGGTGAGCAGATTCTGCTCGTTGATCTGATCCTCGAACTCAAGGCTGAGGCCCCGCGTGTGCGTGTTCAACTCGTAGTCGGGTGCGAGCGGGCAGAAGAAAAAGCAGAAGTTCGTGTCGTACGGTCCGTTAAGGAACCAGTCGCTGTAGAACGTGAACCCATACACACGAAGGAACGCTGTCGAACTGAAGTTCTTGGTGTATTGGATCTTCGTGATCGCCGTATCGTTGTACGACTGGTCGCGAGCATTCGGCGGGATAACGGATGGATTCGTCGGAGATCCGACGTTAACGCCGTTCGGAAAACCGTACGGCCTCACGCAGCTCGCTAGGCTGTTGAGTCCAGCGGAGTTAAACGTTTTGCCGACGGACGATCCGCAGCCCCACGTGTAGGTGTTGTCGAACGTTACCGGCAGAGACGTACCATACGGAACGCTCTGTGGTCCGGCCAAGGTAGAGAGCGTTTCGCCGTTGATCGCGTACATGCAGGCCGCCCCGGAGACGGCGGCAGGCCCGGTGCAAAACGGCGAGGCGATGTCGTTGGCGGAGATGTAGAACTGGTTTTTCAGAGCCTCGTCGTCGTAGAGCAGTTGGACGTCGTCGCGGCCCGCATCGTTATGGTGCGGGATGGCGATGTGGAAGTTGACGACGGTGTCGCGGCCGAAGATCGTCGCCGTCCCGAGCGACGCGTCGTTGTTTGGGTAGTTGCCTGCCGGTCCGAGCGGGAAATATGTATTCCCCAGGCCTCCGTAAAAGAGCGACCACCCGGGCGCAAACTTTTGGCTGTACGGGTTGGGAACCCCGCCGATAGGATTGCCGACGATACCGATCACCGGCCCGAGCCAGTTGTCGTACTCCGAGCCGTTATTGTTGTTGATATAGTTGAACGATTGGTTCAATCCGGCAATGCCGATATAGTAGGAGAAGAGCCGATCGGGAGTCGATCCGCCGACTTCGATTGCCGCTCGGTGGTAGAACGCCGGCGTTCCGACTCCGAGCGAGCCCGTCCCGTAGCCGGGGTAGGTTCCGGTCTTGATGACCTGATTGACGAAGCCGGAGAGGCCTTGGCCTTCCGAGTTCGCCGGATTGGCGCCGGTATAGACCTGGACTTCCGCGTTCCCGAGCGACGAGGCCGAGCTCGAGGCATAGTTGTCGAACGAACGGTTGACCGGAACGCCGTCGAACTCATAGCCGACCTGATCGTAGTCGCCGCCACGAATGTTGATCGTAGCGTAGTAGCCGGTCTGGTTTGGAATGACATAGGCACCTGGAACCGTCGAAATAGCGGAGTAGGCCTGGTTGATGAGTCCGCCGCCGCCCAGCGCCGCGGTGCCGGCCTGGGTCGCGGCGTTGATCGAATAAACGTCAGCTGTCGTGCCGGACTTGACCAGAGCGCTACCTGCGGTCGAGGTGACGCGGGCGATGGTCTTCAGCGTTTTGATCACGCGAACCGGCACGGTTTGAACCGTGTCGGCCAGGACAACCTGCCCGGGAACGCTCACCGGTTGATAACCGCTCTTTGAGACGGTGATCGTGTAGGTGTCGGGCGCGAGGGTCAAAAACGCGAAATGCCCCGCTGCGTCGGTTGTAGCGGTAGCAGATTGCGAGGGGCTCGTAGCGGTAACTTGCGCTCCTGCCACGGGAGCAGACGTGTCGGCATCGGTGACGCTTCCCGTGAGACCGCCCGTCACGCCGGCCAGTGTCCATGTTTCCTGGCAAAAGAACGCGACGAGCAGAACCAACGCGGTAGCGAGATGCCGGAGCGATCTCCGAACCATTCCGCACCTCCTATAAATTATCAAATAAATTTTCAAAAACCGGTGGGTTGCGGGCCTCCTCCCGCGTTAAGGCAGGCTAATTCGCACTTGGTTTTTGAGCTCCTTGAGATTTCACTGAGGAAGGGCGATACTGCGCAGCACGTCGCGCGGAATGGCGTTGGGATCGGCGGTAGCCTCCGGAGCAGAGCCAGCATCGTGCGTGCGCGCAATCGCGGCGATCGAGTACGTGAGCGCATCGATTCCATACCCGCCCTCCAAAACGTAAGCAACCGACCCTCCGCAGTGCTGCCCGGCAACGCGGCGGATTGCCGCAGCGAGTGGCGCTGCAGCCTCCACTTCCACGCCAAGGTCGCCGACGCTGTCGCCGGCGACGTAATCGAAACCGGCGCTGACGATGAGGAACTCCGGACGTACGGCTCGCGCGACGCTCGGCAACAACCGCTCCCATACTGCGACGAAGGCTTCGGTCGTAACGCCGGCGGCCGGTAAAGGCACGTTGACGACGAAATCGTCTCCGCGCCGGTAGCTGCGAGTGCCGGTGCCGGGGTAGGCCGGATAGGCGTGCGTGGAACAATACGAGAGTCCGTCGCCCGCAACGGCTTGCGTACCGTTGCCGTGATGATAATCGAAGTCGACGATCAAGACGCGCCGATGCGCACCACGAGATCTCGCCTGATAGGCGCGCGCGGCAATCGCGACGTTGTTGAAGAGGCAGAAACCCATCCCGCGATCCGGCTCGGCGTGGTGCCCAGGCGGACGTACCAGCGCGAAGACCGCCGCGTTCCCCGCAACGCTTGCCTCGGCGGCGACGATTGCGCCACCTGCGGCGCGCCGCGCGACGCGATCGGACGTCGCGTCGACGACCGCATCGCCGGTGGATAGATATCGTGCTTCCTTTAGTCCCTCGGTTTCGCGCTTGACGAGTTCGAGATAGCTGCGCGCGTGTACTCGCTCGATTTCCTCGTCACTCGCGTCGCGCGCGGCCAGATTCTGCCCGAGTATCCCCTGCGCTCGCAGACGAGCGGACACGGCTTCCACTCGCTCGGGGCGTTCCGGATGAGCGACCCCACGTAAGTGTTCGCCGTAGAGCGGATCGACGACAAACTTCAGCCGGAGTGCTTTTCCACCGCGTGGCACGGATCGGAGGCCCCTTTGCGGACGCTCTCGTAATCCTTCGTGCCCTTCTTCATCATCGGCAGCAGCCGCTTGTAGGCTGCAACCGCTTTCGAACACTGATTCGAGCCGGCGTACGACTTCGCGGCGATATACAGCAGCTCGGGATTGTTGTCCAGGAACGTCTTGGCGGCCTGGTCGAGGGCGTCAAAGATTTGTGCCGCTTCCTTGTAATTCTTCAACTCGAAGTCGGCGCCGGCAACGCAGCTCAGCGTGACGGGGGAACGCTGAATTTCGAAACTCTTGCCGCACGCGTCGCGCGCGCCGGAGTAATCGTGCACGCGCGAATACGCTTGGCCCAAGAGCGCAAAGCCCTGGGCATCCGGCTGGACTTGCGTGTAGTGCCGCAGATAGCTGATGCTGTCGTTCAACCTGCCGCTCTGCATCGAGACTTCACCGAGTCCCATCAATGCCCCCGAGCTGTTCGGGTCGAGCGCCAGCGCTGCTTGCCATTGCGTGATGGCTTGCCCGAACTGGCGCTGGCTGGCGTAGTAGTCGCCGTAGGCGACGAAACCCGCCGGAATCTTGGGAAACTGCGTCGTGACTTGCTGAAGGATCGCGAGGCCTTGCGCGCCTTTCTTCTCCTGGATGAAGTAGCCGGCCTTACGCACCATGATCGCGACCTTCTGATCGTCGGTGGGCGCCGCGACGACGGCGTCGTCGTAGGCTTCGGTGGCGCGCGCGTCGTCGTGCTGGCGCGCGTAGAGATCGGCTCTAAAGACCAGCGCCTGAACGTTGCGCGGATCGATCGCGAGTACGCGGCCGATCGTTTGGAGCGCCAGCGGAATATTGTCTTGTTGCGCGTACGTCGTGACGATTTGGAAAATGGGTGACGTGTCCTTCGTATTCAGCGCGAAAGCAGCCTCGAACTGAGCGCGCGCATCGTCGTAGTGCTGCTCGGCTGCATAGACGCTGCCGAGCGTCTCGAGCGCGGCCGGTTCGTTCTTGTTGAACGTCACGGCGCGTCGAGCGATGCGCTCGGCATCGTTGAAGCGCCCGGCCTTAATGTAGACGTCCGCCAGTTGCGCGAGAACGCCCAAATTCGTCGGATCGAGATTCGACGCTTGCTCCAGATCGTACATTGCCGCAGCCAGATTTCCGAGCTGCTCGTAAGCAAATCCGTCGTAGTAATAAACTTGCGCGGTCTTATCGCCCATTTGCATCAAATGTTGCGTGTATTGCAACGTGATGTCCGGACGGTTCACCTGCAAATACTCGGCCGCTAGCTGTGCCATCGCGAGCTGATCGGTGGGATTTGCCTTGAGCTTTGCGGCCAAACGAGGAATCGCGATGCTCGGCGGCTCGGGACTCGCCGTGGGGAGCGCCGATGGCGACGGTGAAGGACTGGGCGAGGCGCTTTTCTTACCGCTGAAGAGTCCGGCTTGTGCCGACGGCGTCGTCGTCGCGACGCCGACCGTGCAGCCGATGGCGACCAGTACGAGGAGTGCGAATCGTTTCAAGAGAGATGTCCTTTAGCAGCTTCAATCAATTTCGTAAGTTCGGGGACGATGCGGAAAGCATCGCCCACGACGAGCAAATCGGAGAACTCACCAATCGGTGCGGCTGCGTCTTTGTTGATGGCGACGATCGCCCCCGACGCACGCATCCCGACTTTGTGCTGTATCGCACCCGAGATGCCGACTGCTATATAGAGTTTTGGCGTTACCGTTTTTCCGGTCTGCCCGATTTGAAGATTATACGGCACCCACCCGGCATCGGCCGCCGCCCGCGACGCGCCTACTGCCCCTCCAAGCGCTCGAGCCAAGGGTTTCAACAAAGTATCGAACGGCTCCGGTCCACCGAGCCCTCGCCCGCCGGCAATAACGACCGGCGCTTCCTCGAGCGCTAACTCCCCAGCGCCCTCTTCCACGTCGCGTTCGACGACGGCCGGGTAAGTTTGCGCAGGCTTCGAGAGCGCGGCGATCTCGGCGCCGGCGCCACCCGGCGTTGCCGTAAATGCACTCGGCCGGACGGTCGCGATGCCGTAATCGGCGGGACGCAACGCGCAGGTTGTGATTAAGGCGCCACCGAGTTTCGGTGAAACGCATACCACGCTGCCGTCTTCGACGCGCACCTCGACGACGTCGGCGACGATACCCGCGCCAAGGCGCACCATCAGCCGGCCTGCGACGTCGCGACCCGAGAGCGTGTTCGGTATCAAGATCAACGAGGGACCGACCAGCTCGGCGGCGGCGCGGAGATAGTCGACCGACGGATCGAGCAAGAAGGTATCGACGTCGCGGTCGTCATTAACGTAGACCGCGTCGAGGGGGTAGCTTTTCAGCTGCTCCGCCAACTGCGCAGCTCCGGCTCCCAGCACGACGGCGCAAGCCCTTCCGCCAAGAGCGTCGGCGATTCGGCGCGCCTCGGTGGCGAGCTCGAAGGTGACCTTTCGAGTCTCTCCCTGGCGATGTTCGACGAAGACGATGACGTGTTTCACGGCGTCTCTAGACGAGCTTCTTTTCTTGGAGAAACTCAAAGATTGCCTGGGCGCCGGAAAGGCCGTCAGTCGCTTCGACCGTCGCACCTTTGCCTCGGGCGGGCGGTGGCGAGAAGCTGCGCAGCTCCGTCTTCGACCCACTCGCTCCGACCGGCTGGTCAAGTGCGAGATCCGCGAGCGAGGTGATTGTAAGCGTCTTTTTCTTTGCGCCCATGATGCCTTTGAGCGACGCGTAGCGCGGCTCGCCAAACGTCAGTGCGGTCGTCAAGAGCGCAGGCAAGGGTGTGCGGACGGTTTGATAGCCGACGTCGGTCTCACGTTCGACCTCCAACCCACCGCCGGTCAGATCGACCTTGCGCGCGTTGGTGACGCAGGGTAGGCCGAGATGCTCGGCGAGCGCTCCCGGCACGGCGCCGGTGCTGCTGTCGTCGGTCAGGCCCCCGACGATGAGCAGGTCGAAATCCAGTTTGCGCAACGCACCCGCGATTGCGTACGCACTCGCCCACACGTCGCTTCCTTCGAGGCCCGCGTCAGCAAGCACGACGGCATCGTCGGCACCCATTGCGAGCGCCTTGCGCAGCGTCTCTCTGAGCGGCTCGGGCGCCATCGAAAAGACGGTGACGCGCGACTCGCCGCCGGCACGCTCCTTCAGTTGGAGCGCCGCTTCGAGAGCGTACTCGTCGTACGGATTGAGGACGGTCTCGACACCGGTGCGCACGAGCCGCTTGGTTTGCGGGTCGATTCTCTTTTCGGCATTCGGGTCGGGAACGAGCTTAACCGTCACCACGATCTTCACGTGGTTATAGCGACCTCCGTCGGAAAGCGGGGATGGTGAAGAACCGTGGCCTCTTGGTGGTCTGGCGCCGGCAGACCTGCCGGCTGTGCTGGAAGGGCGCGCGTATGAGGGTCAGAATCCGGCCCACATGCTGCGACCCTATCTGTTTTTAATCTCCTGGCTGCTGCTCGCGCCGCGTGCCGCCTCGGCCGCCTTCCTGGGGGCCACGCCGTACGCAACTCAAGAGCGACCGGCCGTCCTCGTGCTCGACGCGTCGCGCGCCGCCGACGGCATCATGGAGGTGCGCGAGCGCATTCCCGCTCGGACCGGTAGCTTTACCGTCGTCTACCCAAAGTGGATCCCGGGCGAGCACGGACCCACGGGACCGCTCAATGATCTGGCAGCGCTGCGAATCTCCGCCAATGGATCGGCTCTCGATTGGCGTAGAGATCCGACGGATCTTTACGCATTTCGCGTCGACGTGCCAACGGGCGCGCAAGCCGTCGACGTTTCCTTCGACGTGCTGATGAACGCTCGGGACGACGTTATGTCGTCGCACTCGCTGGCCATCGTCAACTGGAACCGCGCGTTGCTCTACCAGGCGGGCATCGACTCGCACAACTACTTCGTCAAACCATCGATCGTGCTTCCCGCCGGGTGGGATTACGCGACCGCGTTGCGAGGAGCCATGCGAGAGAGCAATCGGGTCGATTTCGCAACCACCCCGCTCAACATGCTAGTAGATTCGCCGCTGGACATGGGCCGCTACGTCAAGAAGTGGGACCTTTGGCAGGGCGGATCGGCATTCGTGCAGCTCGATGCCTTTGCCGATTATCCGCAAGATCTCGACATCCCGGCGCATCTTCTGCGCGCGTATGAACGCGTACCGGCGGAGGCCTTCGCCATGTACGGCTCGCGGCATTTTGACGATTACCACGCATTGTTGACGCTCAGCGATGCGGTTGGCTTTCAGGGAATCGAACATCATCAGTCGAGCGACGACCGCGCGGCTGCCGACTTTCTCACCGACCCGGACGAGTCGCTCGACGGCGGCGACTTAGTGACGCACGAGTTCTCACATTCGTGGAACGGCAAGTATCGCCGGCCCGCCGACCTGACGACGCCGAACTTTCAAGTGCCGCAGATTACCGATCTCCTGTGGGTCTACGAAGGGATGAACCAATATCTCGGCGACCTGCTCTCCTTCCGCGCCGGCATTCGGCAGCCGAGCCTCTACCCCGAATACCTCGCGACGCTCTATGCGCAAATGGATTACGAGACCGGCCGGGCGACCACGCCGCTGATCGATCTCACGACGGGAGCGCCGTACTTTTACTTGGCCCACGGCGTTTATCCCGCGATTCGCCGTAACGCCAACGATTTTTATACCGAAGGCGAGCTTCTCTGGCTCGACGTCGATACGATCATTCGCGAGCGCTCTCACGGCGCGCGCTCGCTCGACACGTTTCTGCATCGCTTCACCGAGCCGGCGCTCACAGGCCCAATTGTCGAGACCTACACGCGCGCGCAAGTCGAGAGCTTATTAAACGGCGTAGCGCCCTACGATTGGCATGCCTTCTTCGACAAGTACGTTTATCGCGTTGCCGTTCATCCACCGTCCGACGAGCTCGCGCGCTCGGGGTGGCGTATCGTGTATACGGGCCGGCCCAATGCTTTCATTAGAGCGAGCCAGGCGAGCGATCACGGCATCGTCGGCTGGTATGCTTACGGTGCGGATTTCGATGCAGAAGGCGTCGTAAAGGACGTACGTGAGAACTCACCAGCGTGGCGCGCCGGTCTCGCGCCGGGCATGCACGTGCTCGCCGTGAACGGCCAACAATTCTCGGCCGAGGTTTTCGAGTACGCAGTCGATCGTGCCCAGCATTCGTCGTCGCCGATTTCGCTCATCACGACGCAAACGGGTTGGTACCAAACGCTCTCGCTCGACTATCACGACGGCCTTCGCTATCCGCATCTCGAGCGAGTTCCAAGCGCCACCGACATGCTCGCCGCGATCGTCGCTCCTCACGCCGGAACCAGCCAACCGAACACCGAAACCGCAACGCACTAGGAGGTACCTTAGATGCTCCACTCACGCGTAGTCCTGATGGCCCTTGCCTTCGCTGCACTCTCGTCGGTCGCAGCAGCGGCGACTGCTCCGGTCATCGTGACGCCGGAAACCGCCAAATGGCAGCCCGCGCCGGGCTTCAAAGGATTTCAAATGGCCAAGATCGTCGGCGACCCGTCCAAGGCTGGGGCGTACTATGCATATCTTTTGAAGTTCCCCGCCGGCGGTATGGCGCCGCCGCATTTTCACGGCATGACCGAGAACGTCGTTGTGATCAGCGGTACGGTGATGTTTGGATTAGGCGACACGATGAACGTCGCAAAGATGATGACGTTCGGGCCCGGGACGGTCGTTTCGGTTCCTGCGGGCGCTCACCACTACGCGATGGCAAAAGGACCAGCTGTGATCGAGATCAGCGGCATCGGCCCCGATACCATGACGCCGGTCCATAAATAAACCCTCGCTCCGTGCGCAACTGGGCCTTGCTGCTTGCAGGCTCGCTCGCGATGACCGGCTGTACGGTCATGCATACCGCTGTGCCGCCGGTATCGAGCGGCGGCACGACCGCTGTCGAGTCGCGCCTGCACGCGCACGCCATCATCGGCTTCAGCGTCGATACGCCGAAACGAGCCGCAACTGCAGCCGGAGAAGGCATCAACACGACGATCCTCTACGACGGTGCGCCGCCGCCGGGAAGCGCTTTGGCGAAAGCGCTTAAGGCGAACGGAATCTCGGTCGTCGACGCGACGATCTCGGATCTTCTTTTCCTTTGGGAGTGCCACCGAACGCACACGGTAAAGCCGCCGCCGAGCAGCTACAGCTACAACCCGTATTGCAAGACCGATGAGGATCCCAAGATCGATTCGAAGCGAGTCGTGTTGCAGCGCGTTGCCGAGTTGCTCGCTGCCGACGCGAAACTACCGTACGTCGTCGGCCACTGGGTGCTCGACGATTGGGCGTGGTGGGATCCCGGAAGCGCACGCGCCTTGCTGCGAGAAGTGCATGCGCTGCTCGGAAAAGACGCGCCCGGTCTGCCGGCGATTTGCGGATTTGGCGCGGGCGTGGCCAGCCCTGGAAAGGTCGATTGGGATCCAGGCACTGCCGCGAATTATTCCAACGGCGGGTGCGACGTCGTCGGTTGGTACAACTACTCGCCGTTCGGACGGCGCCATCCGTCAAACGGAAAGCGGCTCGACTGGACGATGAAAGCGCTGCTACCTGCGATGCAGCGAAGCCTCAAAAAGAAGGGCTGGCAGATCGCGCGCACGCCGCTCTACGGGATCGGCCAAGCCTGGGGCGGTTCCTTCGAGAAGCGCTACTATCAGCCGGGCCTCACGCGCGGCCAGATGCTCGACCAAGCCAAAGCATTCTGCGATTTCGGAGCGACGTACATCGGGTGGTACGCGTGGGACGACAGCGGCTTCGAATCGCGGACCCAGACGCCGAACAATTCGCAGGCGATTGCCAACGGGATCGCCGCCGGCATCGACGCCTGTCGGCACGTTTGGAATTAGCTTGAGCGGCTTCTACCGGTGAAATGCGGGCAGTGCGGGCTTGAGAATCATGATCGCAAACGCGACGATCGGAAGCGCTAACGCGATAAATCCCCACAGGCTCCAACTCCGAGAGAGTTGCGCGTACTCGTCGAGATTCGTGGCGTGAGCGGCTGCCGAAAGTTTTCGCTGCGTCCGCGCGAGCGGTCCGAACGCTAATCCGGAAAGAATGAATGCGATCAGCGCCCACAGCACCCAGCCGGTCGACAGTATCGGAATGCCGCCGATGAACGCCGCGCCGAATCCGCCGAGCAGCAAGAGCAGGATTCCGGGGATAGTGAAAATCTTATCGGCAGCAATGATGGCGTCCATCGTGTACGCCATAAGAACCGCGTTGCGGCTCCGGTCGGCATACTCTTTCCAAAAGACACCCACGGTGATATTGCCTAGGAAGAGCACCACTCCCGCTACGTGAACCAGTTTTAAAATCAGATACACGCGCTACCGTACCGTCCTATCGTTGCAACGCCAAGTAGTTCGCTCCGTTAATGGTCGTGCTCGAGCCGCCGATGCTGCGCAGCGGCGTCGCATTGCCGTTGGCGTTGCTCCTGTACTCGTTGATCGGGCCGCCGTAGGCGCAGGCCCAGATGTGATCCATCGAATCGGCCACAACGCCGTCCGCCTCCGACAGCCCCGTGATGATAGCGGTCGGCGCGACGTTACCGTTGGCTCCCGCCGCGAAAACCAACACGCCGACGTCTTCGTCTGCAACCAGAAGGCGCCCCTTGGAATCAAACGCGAGCGCAAAGGGGCCTTCGAGGCCGGTGTTGCTTCCGGAAATGGAGACAACCGGGGTTGCATTGCCGCTTGCACCACTCGCGAAGGCGACGACGGCCGAAGAGTCTTTGTTCGCTACGAACAGGCGTCCGCTCTTGTCGATAGCCATGCCCACCGGCGACTCGAGCTGGGTATTGCCTCCACTAATCGTGGCGATCGGCGCAACGTTGCCCTTGGCGCCCGGCGCATATTCGGTGATCGCGTTACCTGCATAGGTACTCACCCAAAGGTCGCCCGATCCATCGACCACGAGGCCCTCGGTCGGGCCGAGCTGCGATTTGGATCCGCCGATAATCCTCTGCGGCTTCGCGTTCCCGCTCGCTCCGGCGGCAAAAACGACAACTTTCTTCGCGCCGTCGTTGGCCGTAAAGATATTCCCGGAGGCATCCAATGCAAGCGCGTCGGGGTCGCTTAACTTGGTCTTCGATCCGGCGATCGTAACGACGGGCGCGACGTTCCCCGTCGCCTTCACACTAAAAGCAATGACGCTTGCCTCGTTACGATTTGCCGTAAAAATTCGAGCCTTGGCGTGCTTGTGCATCGGCGATACTGCCGTGGGCATCACCACAGCCGGATTCGCACCGGGGCCACCGCACGCGGCCAAGACAAACGCAAAACCGACGAGTCCTAAAGTCTTCACAAGCTTCCTCCTCTTTCGCCCAAGCATACACCATCTCGCATGATAATGCCAAGGCCGCCGGATCGGGGGTCGAACCCAAACTGGGGGATTCCAGCCGGTGCATCAATCGACAGACATGCTTCCGTGTCCGCGACGTCACAACGGGTGAACGCGAAGGCCCGCTTCGCAATTAGCCCGAATTATCCGGAATGCTGACGCCGGATGACGTGCGGGGAGTACCGATTTTTGCCGAGCTCGGCGAAGCTGACCTCGAACGACTGGCAAAGCGATCCGCGGATATCCACTTGCAACCCGGCGAGTACGCCGCCCACGAAGGCGAAGGGCGCGCGTTACTCGTGGTGCTCGAAGGCGAAGCCAGCGTCACGAAATCTATCGACGGCATCGAGCGAGACGTGGGGCGTCGCACGGCAGGCGAACTTTTTGGCGAGGTTCCGATCGTCCTGGGCTCGGCGTTCCTGGCGAATCTGCGCGCCGTAACGGCGGCGCGCGTCATGCGGATCGAACCGCGAGATTTCCACGCGGCATCCGCATCCGCACCGGAGCTGGCAGCTCGGGTCGGAGCGTTGGCTCAGGACCGGATTGAAGGCCTGCACGACATTGCCGCAGATCAACCAGCGCCTCGAGCGACCATCCTCGGCGAGCGTTACGACCCGCAGTGTCGAGCGCTGCGCGATTTCCTCGACCGCAATGGCGTCACGTTCGACTGGATAACACCCGACGATCCACACGTCGAATCGCGAATCGCCGGCTACTCACGCATCAAGGGCCGCTATCCTGCCGTACTCCTCGAAGGCGGCGGTTTTCTCGTGCAGCCGGAACAGCGCGAACTTGCGCAGCGGCTCGGGCTCACGACGATGCCGGCAGATGCCGAGTACGACACGGTCATCATTGGAGGAGGACCTGCCGGACTGGCCGCGGCCGTATACGGCGCTTCCGAAGGCCTTCGCACACTCATGATCGAGCGCGAAGCACCCGGCGGTCAAGCCGGCACGTCGTCACGGATTGAGAATTATCTCGGATTTCCAAACGGCGTCACCGGCGGGGAACTTTCCGGTCGAGCGTTGGCGCAAGCAAAACGCTTCGGCGCCGAGATCCTAGTGACGCGTTCCGTACTCGACATCGATGCGCAGACGCGACAAATTGAACTCGATGGCGGCGAAGTCGTCTGCGCGAGAACCGTTATCCTGGCAACCGGGGTCTCGTGGCGCCGCATTCCGCTAGATGGATTTGCGGAGCTGACGGGTCGCGGCATCTATTACGGTGCTTCTCAGAGTGAAGCAAGCACGCTAGCGGGACTCGACGTCTTTCTCATCGGCGCCGGCAACTCTTCGGGACAGGCGGCGATGTATTTCTCGAACTACGCTCGCTCGGTGACCTTGATCGTGCGGGGCTCGTCGCTGACGAAGAGCATGTCGCACTATCTCATCGAGCAGCTCGCAACGAGAGCAAACGTGCACGTCCGACTTGGATCCGAAGTTACGGCAGTATATGGCAGCGACCATTTGGAAGCTCTCGACGTGGCGGTAACCGCCACCGGAAAGACGACGAGGCTGGCGGCGGCCGCCCTCTACATTTTTATCGGAGCGGATGCCGAAACGTCATGGTTGCCGATTGCAATAGAACGCGATGAGCGCGGGTACATCCTCACTGGCGGCGATGCTGCAAGAAACGGGCATTGGACGCTACAACGCGATCCCTATCTGCTCGAAACGAGCGTACCTGGAATCTTTGCGTGCGGCGACGTACGTTACCGATCGATCAAACGGGTCGCCGCGGCCGTCGGCGAAGGCAGCATGGCAATCGCATTCGTCCACCAGTTCTTAGAGGCAGCCTCCACTCCAAAAATCGAACGGGCGCGCGGCGCCGATTTAGGGGCGGAAGCCCTTGTAAAGTAAGGGCAGAATGTTTTGGGGCGTGACGTGAAATGCTGGGTGGCTTAGTCCGTCAAAAGGCTAATGGACGGCAAAACCGCGCGGAGCGTAAATTTCGGTTCTCGGACCGCTAATGGTTCGCATCGGAACGAGATCGCCATTCGCGTCTGCGGGGAAGACGGTCACGCGGCCGCTTTCGTTCAAGACGTAGATGTGCGCAGCGGCGTCTAAGGCGACGCCAGAAGGTGCGCCCATCCGGGTCAGCTTGCCACAGATGGTCTGGACCGGCGGGATGTTACCGTTCGCACCCGCCGCGTAGACGGTTACGCTGCCGAAGCAGCCGAGACCGCCGCCGAAATGGTTCGTGACGTAGACCTTGCCACTGACACCCACTGTGATGCCTTCGGCGGAATCAAGCCCCGCGAGCGCACCGCTAATGGTCCGGATCGGCTCGACGTTTCCATTCGCGCCCGCTCCGTAGATGTTCACGCTGTAGCCATTGGTGACGTAGATATTGCCACTGGCATCTAAGGCGATGTCAGAGGGCGTGTGTAACCCCGTGTTCGACCCGGCGATCGTCTGGATCGGGGCAACGTTACCGTTCGCGCCCGCCGCGTAGACGGTTACGCTGTCGTATTTTCTGACGACGCTCGCACGGTTCGTGACGTAGACCTTTCCACTGGCATCCAGGGCCATGCTCCAGGGCGTGTCTAACCCCGTGTTCGATCCGGCGATGGTCCGGATGGGCGCCACGTTACCGTTCGCGCCCGCGGCGTAGACGGTTACGCTGCCGTCTTTGCTCACGCCGCCGGAAAAGTTCGCGACGTAGATGTTGCGATGAGCGTCCACGTCGACGGCGTCGGGCTCGTTCAGCGCAGTGTTGGAGCCCTTGATCCTAGCGATAGGGCCGACGTTGCCGTTCGCTCCGGCGTCGTAGATCGTAATCCGGTTGACGCCACGGCACCGGCCGCTTGGTGTGCAGTTCTTAACGTTCGCGACGTAGAGGCGCGCCGCGGTCGGAGACGGGGTCGCCGGAGAAACATCCGCCCCGCTGGCCGATGCGAGTTGCCCGGCAACCTGAGGCTGAGGCAAAGTCATCCCCGTGTTACCGCTCCACCCGGCGAGCAGAGCGGCGACGATCAGAGCAGCATAGCGAAGCATCAGGAGAACCTCTCGTAAAGTACTTCCCATGATAGCAGATAGACTAAGCGTCAGAAGCGTGTTTGGCGCATCCTTTCGGCAATCGCATCTGGAAGGCCGCGCAAGGCGTCGTTAGCGGCGCGGGTTAACGCTTCGAGCGAGCGGAGTGAAGCACGAATCTCCTCGTTTGCCGCGGCTGTTCGCGCGCCGAGAAGATCGAGCGCGACGCCGACGCCGTGAGCGAGCTGCGCGATCGCGCCTGACTCGTCGGGTGCGTACGGTTCGCCACTCGTTTTCGGACCCAGCACGAGCGCCCCGACGAGGCGCCCGCGAGCGAGCATGGGATAGGCGAACTCTCCGACCAGCGCGGTGGCTGCAAGACGAAGATCGACGACTTCGTGCGACGCACGCAGCGTAACGAGCGCGGCGCCGTTCTCATTGACGGTACCGTAATGTCCGTCGCCGTCGTACAATGCAAACTCCACCGATGAGGCGCCGGCGTGTTCTTCGACGGTCTCCGTCGCGCGCTCGACGACGACGTCCGGGTCGGTGATGAACGCCGCCTCCCACGCGAAGCGCTTGAGTGCGTGCTCGTCCTCGTGCCGCTTGCGGAAGAAGATGTTGTCGACGATGCGGTCGACGCGCTTGTGGATCTGGTGCAGCGAGAGTCCGAGGCCGAGAGCGATGACCGCGCTCACGGCAACATTGGCGACGCGGCCTGCGGAATGGAGCCATCCCCCGAGCGCCCACTCGGCGAGCGTGAACATACCGACGACGAAGAGTGAGACGCCGGCGAACACGGCCGCGCGATTGAGGACGAATCCGACGTCGAGCAACCGGCGGCTGAGCAGCGCGTACGTCAAACCCAGCAGCGCGATAAACCAGGCGGTGTTGAGAATCCAATAGTACAGGACTGCGTTCGTCGTAAAATACGACTGAATGGTCGCAATGCCGAAGAGGTAGAGAACCGCACAGTAGCGCGATCGCGGGCGGCCCGACGACGGCTGCAAACAGCGGCAGGGGCCGCGTAGCGAGCCACGCGTGAAGGTCGAGCGTGCCGAACCATCAGCCGACAATGCCGAGCACGCCGCCCGGACCTGGACCGCCTTGCGCGGCGCCGGTCCACATCAGCACCGACAGAGTGGCAGCAACATATGCAAGCGCCGTGAGCAGCCGGCGTGAGAGCGAAACTGGTCGCCCGAACAGCAGCGCGTAGCTCGCGAGCAGTGCGACGCCTGCGACGAACACAAACTGCGCGGCGACGTTAAGTGCGACGTCCAACTTGGGCCACGGCGTCAGCCAGCCATTAATCGGAAACAGATTCTCGCCAAGGTTGATGAAGACGAGCGTTAGCGCGAGCAGGCGCACTTCAGTGCTATCGGGACGTCGCCACATCAGCAACGCGGCGATGGAGATGCTCAACGCGGAGCCCAGCCAGAACGCCCAGTTGAAGAGCCACTGCGACGAAGACCAAAATGGAATCTGCGTGTAGGGCTCAGGCGTGACGATCAGCCACCGAATCGCGCCGTTTCGCTCGATCGCCAGCCGGATGGGTCGTCCGGAGAGCAGTTCGTTGCGCTCCCAGTACCGCGTCGCGGGCGTCGCTAAGCGTAGATCAATCGCGTCGCCGGCACGTAGTCCGCTTCTATCCGCGAGCGAGCCGGGCAGCACCGAGTCAAAGCGGTCGAAAAGGGGAGCCGTCGTTACCGGGTTATACACGGAGCCGCCAAAGATGTCGCCCTCGAGGTTATATGTAGCCAAGCGGCTTCGGCAATCGCGAACAACCCAACGCCGCACAACCCAAAAACGACCGCCTGCCAGATACGCACGGCCTTCGGCATCGGTGAATCTTTATCGATTATGGGCCGGCGACCTTGCTTCGAACCCGCTCTCGCATCAAAAAGCCCGTAGAATAAGGGCACCCTTCGACTCCGCTCAGGGTGACATGATGTGGGATGGCCGGGAGTCGAACCCGGATGCTCCTTCGAGCAACGAATTTTAAGTCCGTCGTGTCTGCCGATTCCACCACCATCCCGGAAGTGCTACTGCCGATAGTGTTCGACGACGTCCTCGCTGCGCATGTGCGCGACGCGTGGATCCTGCCCCGCATCGCGGCGGGCGCGACGCTGACGCAATAAGTCCCAATATTGATCGAGCCGTACCGAGATCGTATCGAGGCGATCGCCGTCCTCCGCGCTCAGCGCGCCGCCCTCGCCGTGCTCGAGCAGACGGTGCTCCTCCTCGACGAGACTCTCGATGTGCGCGCGTATCTCGGTGTCGTTCATGGTCGAAATCCCCTTCGCTCCGACCCTGCGCGCAGCGTCTCACTCGGTCCTCCTGCGGCGTCTCGCTCCTGCAAAAGAATGCCAAGCAGCAAGTCGGCGGTGGTAGCGAGTCCTTGCTCGCGTTCAAGCGTTTCCAACGCGGCGTCGAGCACGATGATGCCGGCCGGGAGAATGTCGGCGCGCTGCGGTTTCATCCCGGCGACCCTTTTGCGATCCTCGAGTTTCATCGCCAACAGACGTTCGAGCGTGCGCCGTAAATCGGGGCGCGTGAGTGGATGCGAGATAGTCGGCGTGCGACGCCCCTTCAGGATCGCGGCGGTCGTCGTCGCGCTTCCACCGACGAAGGCGAGTCGGTCAACCGCGGCATACCCCATGAGCGGGGCGAGCGCTTCTCGCGCCATTTCGCGCGCTCGAGCAATGTCCGCGTCGTCGGGAGCACCGTCGCGACCCGCAAGCGACGGCACGGCTTCGGTCAAACGCACGGCGCCGGTTTCACACGAAATCACGTTTTCGGGACGTAGCGAATCGCCGACGGCATATTCGGTGCTTCCGCCGCCAACGTCGAGTACGCCGACGCGTGCGCCGCGCAGGTCACCCAACGCGGTCAATGCTCCACGATACGATGCGGTCGCCTCTTCTTCACCGGAGAGCACGCGCAGCGGGACGCCGAGAATTGCGCGCACCCGCTCCGCGAACTCCTCCTGGTTCTCGGCTCGGCGCAGCGCGCTCGTTGCGACGGCAAAAAGGCGAACGTAATGCCCCCTGACCGTCCGCACCAGTTGCGCTACCGCATCGAGGGTCCGCTGCATCGGCTCGTCGCCGAGCCGTCCGCGCTCGCCCAAGCCCTCGCCGATGCGCGTACCGGTCGAACGCGCAAGCTCGACATGCGGAGTCTCTAACGCCACGTCGGCGAGGAGCAACCGCGTCGAATTCGTGCCGATCGAGACGATCGCGTATCGTTTGCTCAACTACGCACTCGGGGAAGCAACCTACTGACTCTGATGTTTTGGCTCGAAGATGGCCGCTCGGCGCTTCTTGCGCAGAAAATGGCGCTCGGCCGCCGGGGGGCCATCGGCCGGCTCCCATTCTTCGGTGCTCTTAAGGTACGCCGCGATCTGCTCTTCGAGCGTGTCGTCGCGAAGCTGGGGCGCGAGGGAGACGGCACGCCGCCGCCCTTCACGCCGAACCTCGAACGCCAGACGTTTGCGCCGCGCGAGGGAACGCTGATACTGATCGCGATGCGTTTCAACGTCGAGAGCGCTGGCACTGGCGAGATCGCCGTCGTCGAGGCGCACGGTTGCACCATGCGCGTTGAGGTTGATGACAATGCCCCCTGAGGTGTCGCTCACGGACCGGCCGACGGTTCAGCAGGCAGTACCGGTTGCGGTGAAACAAAAATCAGGGCTTCATTTGGCCGAACGAGACGCAGCCGATCGTGAATCTCGGGAATGGCCCCTTGGGGATCGCGCAGACGAACCAGCTCACGCTTCTGTTCGTCGCGCCGGCGTTCGAGCGTCGTGATATCGGAGCGAATCGCGGCGAGTTCGCGCGCAGCGGTCAGGTTCTCATCTATCGCACGCGCAAACTGGATCGCAACGAGCGTAATTACGAGCATCGCGAGAGCCGCCGCCGTCATCCGGCCGACCAGACGGAGTGCGGGTCGCGTGCGCCGCGTCATGGCGCCGTCCCCGTTGATTGCACGCCTTCGGCCTGCCATTCTCCCAATCGGCGGTACTTTCGATAACGCTCCTCCAGCAGTCTTTCCGTCGCGAGCGCGCACAAACGCGTCAACGCGATATCAATCGAGTCGAGCGTCCGGGTCACGACGTCTTGCGAGTTTCGATGAGCGCCGCCCAGCGGCTCAGCGATGATTTCGTCAACGACACCGAACCGGTGCAAGTCATCGGCCGTTAACTTCAACCGAGCCGCGGCTTCTTCCGCCTTCCCCGCATCCGACCATAAAATGGCAGCGCAGCCTTCGGGCGACGCGACGGAGTAGGTGCTATGTTCGAGCATGAGCACGCGATCGGCGATTGCCAGCGCCAGCGCACCCCCCGAGCCGCCTTCACCAATGATGGCAGCGACGATCGGAACCCGGGCCGTCGAAAACGTCTGCAAGCAGGTCGCAATGGCCTCCGATTGAGCGTGCTCTTCGGAGCTTATCCCCGGATCCGCGCCTTTGGTATCGACGAACGTCACGATCGGCAGACCTAAACGCGCGGCAAGGCGCGCGAGCCTGCTCGTCTTGCGATAACCCTCCGGCGCGGGCATGCCAAAGTTTCGCCGTAGATTTTCTCTCGTATCCCGCCCCCGTTGCTGACCAACGACCATGACCGCGCGCGATCGCAAGAACGCAAAGCCGCCGACAATCGACGGATCGTCGCGATAGTGGCGATCGCCGTGCAGTTCGTCGAACCGGTCGAACCGTGCAATGTAGTCGAGCGATGTCGGGCGACCCGGATGGCGGGCCATGTGCACTTTTTCCCAGGGAGAGAGCGTCCCGAACAGCTCGTTCAGAATAGCCTGATACTTCTCTTCAAGCGCCGCAATCTCGGCCGACATATCCAGCGGTTGCGCAGCCGAAGCCTCGCGCAGCTCGGCGATGCGCCGCTCGAGCTCCAACAAGCCCTTCTCGCGTTCGACGATGACGTTATTGCTCATGAACCACGTACTGAAATAATCGCACCAGCGTCTCTTTGAGTTTACGGCGATCCAGCACCATGTCGATAGCGCCCTTTTCCAGCAAAAACTCGGCGGTTTGGAACTGATCCGGCAAGCGCTGCCGAATCGTCTGCTCGATCACGCGCCGTCCGGCAAAACCAATCATCGCTTTCGATTCGGCCAAGATGACGTCGGCCTGAAAGGCAAACGATGCGGCCACGCCGCCGGTGGTCGGATCGGTAAGGACGACCACGAAGAAGTTCCCCTCTTCCATGAATCGAGCGACCGCGCCGGTCGTCTTCGCCATCTGCATGAGGGCGAGCATGCCCTCTTCCATGCGAGCGCCCCCCGAGGCCGCGAAGATCACGCACGGTACCTTGCGGCGACGCGCCTCTTCGAGCAGGAGCGCGATCCGTTCGCCGGTCACGCGCCCCATCGTGCCCCCGCGAAAGTGAAAGTCCATCACCCCTAATGCGACTGGGAAGCCTCCGATGGTCGCAAAGCCGCACACTACCGATTCCGAAAGGCCGCTCCGCTCGCGGTCCGTTTTCAACTTCGCTTGATACGTCTTCTTGTCGGACCAGCCCAACGGGTCGTTCGATACGACGTCCTCGCCAATCTCGGTGAACTCGCCATCCACGAGCGACGCGATGCGATCGTGTGCGCTCATGCGGAAGTGATACCCGCATCGAGTGCAGACGTCGAGATTTGCGGCCAGCTCCCGCCGGTAGAGCACCTCGCCGCATTTGGGGCACTTGCTCCATACGGCCGCGTCATTGCCTTGCGTCTCTCTCGCACGGCGCCCTTCGGCTCCGCTCAGGATGCCACGGCGCCATTCCGGCAACGGCATCAGGCCTTGCGCGCCTTGGGCTGCGGCAGGAGCAACGCCATATAGAGCCGGGCGAGCTGCTTGAGATAGTTGAAGATCTCTCGCTGATTGAGCTTCGATACGCCCTCGACCCGATCCGTAAAGACGTACGGAATCTCGATGGCTTTGCCGTAGCGCGCCTTCGCAATAACCTCGAGGCCGATCTTGAAGCCGATCGGATCGAGTGTTACTCCGGCGAGCGCATCGCGACGAACGAGAAAGTAGCCGCTGGTTACGTCTTTGACGTGCGTGAGAGGGCGCGCGAGCCAGCAAGCAACGCGTGACGTAATCACGCGGCGCGCCGGCCAGTTCGCGATGCCGCCTCCGGCAACGTAGCGACTTCCAACCGCAAGCCCGTACTCGCCGCGCTCCAAGGCAGCAACCATCTTCGGCAGTGCGTTTACGTCGTGGCTAAAGTCGGCATCCATCGCTCCGAGTGCAACCGACTGGGGACGCGCGATCTCCCAACCCTCGATGACGGCGCTCGATAAGCCCAGCTTACCACTGCGGTGAAGGCAACGAACCGGGAAGCGCTGCGAGAGGCCGTCGACGATCTCGCCGGTTCCGTCGGGGGAGTTATCGTCAACGACGATGATCTCGCCATCGAGCAAGTGCGCGCGAAAGGTTGCGTCGAGCGCAGCGATGAGCTTCCCGATGCCGCCGGCCTCGTTGTAGGTTGGAATCACAATCGAAAAGGGAAGTGCCATGGCGAATCGCTGCTTCTACGACGCCAAGGCGCCTATCACCGCCAAGAGCGCCACGGCAGCGGTATCGGTTCGAAGAATGCGCCGGCCCAGCGAGATCAACACCGCGCCATGCCGCGCCGCAACCTCCGCTTCGTCGTGCGTAAAACCTCCTTCGGGACCCACGACGACGAGCACGCGCCCCGTCGCGGGCAGCGCAGCCAGCAATCGTTCGCGCAATGAGGCCGGCGGAGCCAACTCCCATGCAAAGAGCACGGCTTTATAGGCATCGAATCGTTCGAGCAGCGCGTCGAACTGCAGGGGCGAGTGGATCTCGGGAACGTCGCGCCTGCCGCTTTGCTGCGCGGCGCTGCGCGCGAGGCGTCGCCATCGCGCGAGTTTCTCTGCACCGTTCGCTCGACCGACGCTGCGCTCGCAATAGAACGGAAGAAAGGCGTTCGCTCCAAGCTCCGTGCACTTCTCGACGACGAACTCCATCCGGCGTCCCTTCGGTACGGCCTGCGCGAGCTCGAGCGCGAGCGCCGCATTCGGGGGCCCTGCGGCGATGGCTTCCACTAGAGTCGCGCGGATGACCGATCCGGTGCGGTCGATCGAGGCGCGAAAGGCCGTCGCGGCGGAATCGACAATTTCGATACGGTCGCCCGGTTGCAGCCGCAGGACCCGCGCGATTTTCCGCGCGTCGCCTCCGACGATCTCGACGACGCTGCCGACATCTCGCGATCCCTCGACGAAGAAGCGGCGAGCCGCACTCAACTCACTGCGGACGGAACGCGTCCTTCACCCGCTCGAAGAACGTGCGGTCTTCGATGGCATCCCCGCCCGCGGACGCGTACTCCTCGAGCAGATCGCGCTGGCGTTTGTTCAGTTTGGTCGGCACGACCACGTGAACGCTGACGTGATGATCGCCGCGCTGGCTCCCGCGTACGGCGGGCATGCCGTGGCCGCGCACGCGAAAGGACGTTCCAGATTGCGTTCCAGGCGGAAGCGTCAACTCAACCTCGCCGGCGAGTGACGGAACTTCGATTTTTGCGCCGAGCGCCGCTTCGGTAAAGCTCACCGGCACGTTGACGAACGTCTCGCGTCCGTCACGTTTGAAGACCCGATGGGGGGCAATCGCCAAGTACACGTAGAGGTCGCCCGATGGTCCGCCCCGAGCACCGGCCTCGCCGCTGCCCGCGATTCGAATCCGCGAGCCGTCATCGACTCCCGGTGGTACGTTGACCGTCAGGTGCGAAGCTTTTTCGCTATGTCCTCGGCCGCCGCACGATTCGCACGGCTGCTGGATGACGTGCCCCTCGCCTCCGCAGCGCGTGCACGCGCTCTGCGTAACCATCCGCCCCAGCGGCGTTTGCCGCGCAATTCGCATGGTTCCGCTGCCGCCGCACCGGTCGCACGGCACGATCATCGTTCCGGCCTTGGCGCCGGATCCCTTACATGCTTCGCACTGCGCGAGCCGGTCGAAGACGATCTCCTTGGTCGTTCCATGAAACGCTTCTTCGAGCGTAATCTCGACATCGTAACGAAGATCCGAGCCGCGCTCCGGTCCCGCCCGCCGCGGCTGTGCCGTGCGGCCCGCGTTCCCGAAGAACATGTCGAAGATGTCGCCGAACGAGCCTTCTCCGAATCCAAAGTCTCCCGCGCCGGAAGCGCCGTTGCCCACGTGTCCAAAACGATCGTATTGAGCGCGTTTGCTTGGATCGGAGAGCACTCCGTAGGCTTCGTTGATCTCCTTAAACCGGTGCTCCGCCTTCGACTTATCGTGCGCGACGTCGGGATGATGCTCGCGCGCGAGCGCGCGATAGGCTTGTTTGATCGCATCCCCCGAAGCGTCTCGTCCGACGCCGAGGACCTCGTAGTAGTCCCTCGTGGGCATGTTAGGCCTTCGGTATATCTTCGACGTCGGAGAGCCGCTGGCTCAAAGATTCTGCCGTGCCGGAGGCAAGCGCGAGCAGGCGCGCGTACGGCATGCGCCGCGGTCCCAGGATGGAGAGCATCCCTAGCGCGTGCGATCCGAAACGATAGGGCACGGTCACGACGGAAAGATCGGCGAGTTCTTCGCTGCCCAGCTCGTGACCGATCTTGACGCTCGCGGTCTCGGCATTCATCGTATCCGCAACGACTTCGTAGAGCATCTTCTGCTCCTCGACGATGCGCAGTATCGAACGCAGCTTGCGAAGATCTTGAAACTCCGGTTGATCGAGCAAATTCTGAGCGCCGGCCGCCGCGATCGTGGGCTGTTCGTTCGAGCGCGCCGAGAGAACCGCCGCCAGGACGGCGCTGCGAAGATCGTCGGAGACTTCCGCTTCTTGGGCCGCGTGCGCGATCTCGCTTTCCGTGACGTCGCGCAGCGAGCCATTCGCAAGGCGCGCATTGAGTGCGTTCGAAAAACGTGTGAGATCGTCGGGGTGTACCTCGGCGCCGAGTTCGAAAAGGCTCTGTGCGGCGACGCCCAGCGACGTCACGACGATCGCGACGCCCGTGTGCGGTGAAAGCCAAATCAGCTGGATGTGCTTGAAGAGTTGGGCTTCCTGCTGCGGCTTCGTCACGAACGCTAAGTTATTTGAGAGTCGCCCGAGCAGACGTGTCGTGTGATCGATGATTTCGTCGAGCTCGCGACTTGCGTCGCCGAGCTCGTCGCGAATGCGCCGTCGCTCGTCGTCGGTAAGCTCCTCGGGCTGCATCAAGCGGTCGACGTAGGTACGGTAACCCGCATCGGAAGGAATCCGCCCCGCCGAGGTGTGCGGCTGAACGAGGTAGCCGCCCGCTTCGAGCTCGGCCATCTCATTTCGGACTGTCGCCGAGCTAATTCCGAGGTTATATTTTTGGGTGAGGGATTGCGAGCCGACCGGCTCGGCGGTGGCAATGTACTCGTAAACCACCGTTGCCAGGATATAGGCCTTCCGCTTGCCCAGGCCGTCGCTCTCTATCACGCCCTTTACTGTAGCACTCCCGCCGCGGGAGTGCTAGCCGGAGGTTCAGGAAGCGCTCGCTCAATTGCTCCAGCCAGTTCGGCCCAGCTCAAGCCTCCGACCGACACATAGGTCACGTTGCCGCTTGGCCCCAGGACGAGCGTGACGGGAATTGCGGAGACGGAGTAGATCGTAAAGACGGCGCCTTCCAAGTCTTCGACCAGCGGCAGCGAGATGTTCGAAGCGCGCAAGTAGCGCGCGGCGACGTCCGGAAGCTCGTTGGAGAGCGTCACGATTGCGACGCGGCTGCCGAACGTCTCGCGAGCCCGCACGAACTCCGCGAGTTCGGCAGTACACACGTGGCACCACGTCGCCCAAAAATCTATGACGACGACTCTGCCGCGGAGATCGGAGAGATACTCGGTGCCGTGCGCGGTCGGGAACGCGAAGTCCGGCGGTGGCGCGTCGTACCGAATTGTTGCGAGCCCCGTTGACGGAACCGTCAGCGCCGCGAGGACGAGTGCAGCCAACATCTTAGACGCGTGCAATCTTCGGCAGGCTTGGCTGTGCGGCCTCGGAACCTGTCGTGCATGACCAGCTCTGCGATCGAAGCTCTGCTTGAAGAGAGCCGGCGCTTTCCACCCGCCGCCGACTTTGCTGCTCAGGCGAACGCGACGGCCGAAATCTACGCCGAAGCGGAACGCGATTATGTGGCATTCTGGGCATCGTGGGCGAAAAAGCTCGAATGGATCAAGCCCTTTACCGCAACGTTGGAATGGAACGAGCCCTTCGCGTCGTGGTTCGGGGACGGGCAACTCAACGTATCGGTTAACTGCCTGGACCGGCACGTGCGTGCGGGGCGGGGTGAAAAGATCGCATACTACTACGAAGGCGAGCCGGGTGATCGCCGAACGATCACGTACCGCGAGCTGCTCGACGACGTGAACCGATTCGCCAACGGCCTGCGCAAGCTCGGAATTCGTCGCGGCGATCGCGTCGCGATCTACATGCCGATGATTCCCGAGCTTCCCGTCGCGATGCTAGCCTGCGCCCGGATCGGCGCCCCGCACTCCGTAATTTTCGGCGGCTTCTCTCCCGAGTCGATCGTTGACCGAGTCAACGATGCAGAGTGTGTCGCGCTGATCACTGCCGATTTTGGCTGGCGGCGCGGAGGCAAGATTGCTCTCAAGCGCAACTGCGACATCGCGATGGAGCATACTCCATCCGTCGCACACTGCATCGTCGCCCGGCATGTTGGCGACGAGGTCTTCATGCACGAAGGGCGCGACTACTGGTGGGACGAGGTCGTTGCAGGCCAGTCGACGCAGTGCGAGCCGGAGCCGATGAACGCCGAGGATCTGCTCTTTCTTCTCTATACCAGCGGGACGACGGCTAGACCCAAGGGCATCAAACACACCACCGCCGGATACTTGACCCAGGCGGCAATGACCCATAAGCTCGTCTTCGACCTCAAGGAAGAGCGCGATATTTATTGGTGCACCGCCGATATCGGATGGGTCACCGGGCACTCGTATATCGTCTATGGGCCATTGGCCAACGGCGCGACGAGCGTCATGTACGAAGGCACGCCGGATTTCCCCGATAAGGATCGCTTTTGGGAGATCGTCGAGCGCTACCGCGTGACGATCCTCTACACCGCACCGACCGCGATCCGTACCTTCATGAAGTGGGGCACGCAATATCCGGCCCAGCACGATCTCTCCTCCCTGCGGTTGCTCGGCAGTGTCGGGGAACCGATCAATCCGGAAGCCTGGATTTGGTATCGCGAATGGATCGGTGGAAACCGCATCCCCGTCGTCGATACGTGGTGGCAGACTGAAACGGGGGGTATCATGATCTCGCCGTTGCCCGGCGTGACGACGCTGCTTCCGGGCAGTGCGACGAAACCGTTGCCCGGCATCGCCGCCGATATCGTCAACGATCGCGGCGAATCGGTACCGTTGGGTGGGGGCGGTTACGTCGTCCTGACGCAGCCGTGGCCGGGGATGCTGCGCGGCATCTGGGGCGACGACGAGCGCTACGTGCAAACGTATTGGGAGAAGTTTCCACGCCGCTACTTTGCCGGCGACGGCGGACGCCGCGACGCCGAAGGCAACTATTGGTTCATGGGCCGCATCGACGACGTGATGAACGTCAGCGGACACCGCATCTCCACGACGGAGATCGAAAGCGCCCTCGTCGACCATCCAGCCGTTGCCGAGGCCGCCGTCTGCGGAAAACTCGACGAAATGACCGGGCAGGCCGTGTATGCGTTCGTTTCTCTCAAGGGCACCGAGGCCGGATCGCCCGAGTTTGGCGACGAGCTGCGCGATCACGTCGCCGCAAAGCTTGGCAAGTTTACGCGCCCCAAGTACATCACGTTTACACAAGAGCTTCCCAAGACGCGCAGCGGGAAAATCATGCGACGCCTCTTACGCGATATCGCCGAAGGGCGCACGCTCGGCGACACCACGACGCTCGCGGATTCGTCGATCGTCAAAGAGCTTCAAGAGCGCGCGAAGGTCGAGGTCACCCACGAAGAATGAACGCTATGCATTACTCACCGTCGAAATACTCTCGCTCGGGACTTGCGCGCACTATGATCGTATCGCGATCTTTCACGATCGGCGTTTCGAAACCGACCAGCAGCTTGTCGGAATCCGGATAGTAGCAGGCCTCGGTCTCTTCCGTGAGCCCCAGCAGAAGGACTGTCGCGGGCGCCTCGCTTTCATTGAGCAGCTGATGCGTGCCGCTGACTCCAACGGGCAACGCGACGAAATCGCCTTTCCGGCAGCGCACGGTCCCAGCCAACGTGCGCACGCTGGGCTCGCCGTCTAGGACGAAAAACATCTCCTCTTCGCGAGCATGAGCGTGGAGCGGACAGAAGCGTTGGCCCGGTGCTAACTTGCTCACCCGATAACCCAATTGGCGTGCGCCGATTGCGAACCCGACTTCGGCGTCGAGGCATTGATATTGCGCCGGCTGGGTATCGCGCTCGTCCCGCTCACCGTGAAAATCCAGCTCCTCCACGTTGATGCGGTGAACCTCGGCGCCCGCCCGCGCATAGAGAAGCCGGTAAACCGCGGCGTACGCACCGCTAAGGATCGATTGCCCGAGACCTACCAGCAGCGTCTGCGGATTCGTGCGCAGAATCCGGCGCAATCCAAGTGCGGCTTTGCGCACGTCGGCGTATTCCCGATCGGCATGCAGCGAGAGCGAGCCTGCCGGCGTTCCGAGGATCGAATCGCCGACCACAACCGTGCGGCAGGCCGGGATACTCACGGCGAATTCGCGTTCGCTGCGTTGATCGTGCAGCATGATTGCGATCATCCCCGGTGCGACTTCTTCTTGATCCCGCGGCTCCCTGACGATCGCAGCACCATATCGCTCGGCGAGCGCTTGCGAGTCGCGGTCGTAGCGGGCCGTCGTCGCGAGAATCTTTGCAATGCCGCCAAGCGTTTCGAATTGCCGGTGCGCCGATTCGTCAAACGGCTGCGGGTCGATGACCGTATTGCCGGCCTCTGCGGAAAAATAATAACTGTTGGAGAGCAGCGAGCCCCCTTGCTGACGCTGCGACCAAACGTATGCATCTGGAATGCTAAGCGGTTCTAACATGATACACCTCGGCGAGTTGCGGCGACTTTCTTTCCCTCTCACTACTTTTGGCCTCCCGGCAGAGGCCTTCCAGGGAGGGTTCATCCGCGCCGCCGGGCCGCGACGTTCTCTTGAGGTGACAGCCCTGCCGGCCGGCCACGCCATGGCCGTTCCAGGCCCGACCCAACCGAGGCGTCGAAGGCTGCGCGCCGTTATGGCTGCACCTCCGAGTGACGACGTTCTGGCTGCAGCGTTTGCGGCACATGAGCCTTGGGCGTTCACGCAAGCCTATCGGCGGTATTCCGCACTGCTGTATTCCGCCGCTTACAACGTGCTCGGCAACGGCGAAGAGGCACAAGATTGCGTTGCGGACGCCGTCGCGCGACTCTGGCGGTTGCCGCACGCGTACTCGCCTGCGCGCGGAAACCTGCGGAGTTTTCTCGTCGTCTGCGTTCGCAACGAAGCCATCTCCCGGCAGCGGCGAGCGGGCCGCAGAATGCGACTGGAAGAACGACTCGCTGCAATGCCTTCGGAGCACGAGGAGATACGGCTCGCCGATCCGATCGAACGCGATCGCGTTCGTCGCGCGTTGCTCTCGCTATCACCCGAACAGCGCGTGGCAGTCACGTTAGCGTACTACGAAGGAAAGACTCAAAGCGAGATTGCCGCGGAGCTCCAAGAACCGCTCGGTACGATCAAGAGCCGCGTAAAGTTTGGCTTGCGTAAGCTCGCGTCGGCTCTCGAATCGGTCTCTAGGCCCGAGAGCGATCGTTAATGGCGTACGAGCATATCGGAGACCGCGCAGAACTTTATGCGCTCGGCGCGCTCGATGAAAGCGAGAGCGCGACGATCGAGAGGCACCTGATCGGGTGCTTGAGCTGCGCACAGTTGGTCGGATCCGCCGAACGCGACGTTGCCTTGATTGCTTCGATGGAATCGCGCCGCAAAGCCCCATCCGAGTTGGCCGCACGTATCGACCAAATCCTCGAAGTGGATCGCGCAAGCACGTTCTCGCGCGCCTACCGCCGGCCGTGGGCGCTGGCCGCAGCACTCGCCGCCGCGCTCGTTCTCGGTCTTCTACCCTCGGCGTACTTGTGGTCGCAGAATCGGGCGCTGCACGGCGCAATGCTCGCGCAGAGTGCGGCCATGGAGCGTCTCGCCGGCGCTCACCGAAGCGCGACGTTCCGCGCAACGCAGGGAAGTCCGCCGGCAGAAGTGATGTATGCGCCCGACGGCTCGTGGTACTTCGTGGTCGTTCGCGGCGCATCGAGACCGCTTGCGGTCGCCTGGATGCACGACGGCGAGCGCACGATGCTTGGCAGCGCGATCCCGCGCGGTAATCTTGCGACGCTCTACCTGCCGAAAAGCCATCGCATGGATCGGCTCGCGCTCATGGATGGCAACCGAGTTATTGCCGAGGCGACTCTTTCGTGGCAAAGAACGACTCCAAATCCGCCAGCCGCTCGATCCGGGTAGCCGGAGGAAGTGCGGAGAGAATCGTCGCCCCGTAACGCGTCGATGCCGCGCGACCATCGAGCAGCGCTACCAGACCGCGATCGCTGCTGCTGCGGATCAGTCGCCCAAAACCCTGCTTGAGGCGCACCGTCGCGGCCGGAATCATGTAGTGCTCGAATCCATCGAGGCCGCGCGCCTCGAGCGCGCGTATGCGCGCCATGACGAGCGGATCGCTCGGCGACGGAAATGGAAGCCTGTCGATGATCACACACGAGAGCGCATCGCCGGCGACGTCGATGCCTTCCCAAAACGTTGCCGTGCCGAAGAGCACTGCGCCGGGGGTTGCGCGGAACCAGTCGAGCAAATTCGAGCGTGGCAGCTCGCCCTGCATCCGTACCGGGAAGGCGAGCCGCTCGCATACGAGACGATGA
Organism: Vulcanimicrobiota bacterium; assembly: GCA_963756635.1. Classification (GTDB taxonomy): domain Bacteria; phylum Vulcanimicrobiota; class Vulcanimicrobiia; order Vulcanimicrobiales; family Vulcanimicrobiaceae; genus Cybelea. Next base: position 95,913 of record CAVWOR010000005.1, on the reverse strand, counting down.
ACCTCGCGAAGCCGCGCATACGAGGTGAAGAGCACGAAGGCGCGTCCACCGGTGCGGTCGAGGCACTCCTCCACCAGCGGCGCGGCGCGGCGCGCAAACTCCGACGACTTCGGGTTCAGTGCGGCGGGCGCAATGAAGAGTCTCGCTTGACGTGCGTAATCGAAGGGCGACCGCGCGACAAGCTCTTGAGCGTCGTCCAGTCCGAGTGTCCGTCGCACAAACTCAAACGATTGGTTCGTTGCCAGCGTCGCGCTCGTAAGCACGACGCTCTGGGTGCGCGAGAAGAGCGTCGCTCGCAGAAACTCGGCCACTTCGTGCGGGGCGCTATTGACGCAGTAACGCCCGTCCGAATCACTTCGCTCGGCCCAGGAAATCGTCTCGGGAACGCCCGCGCCGGCTCGATCGATCACCGCTTGGTGCGCGAGCACCGAGCGTAGCGCAAGGTCCCGGCGACGCTCTCCCTCGGCAGGATCGTCGACGCTTCGCTTAAACGCGCCGGGCGAGTTTGCAAAAAGCCAGTTTTCCAAGCGATAGAGCTGATCGCGCAATGCCTCGAGCGCCGGCCAGGCCGCTTCGTTCGCCGAGAGCGGATAGCGATCTGCAGGGACTCCGGCAAGCGCCGACTCGAGTCGCCGAACGCCTGCATCAAACTCCGCTTCGACGGCGCCCGGGAGTTCGTAAACGCGGCGAAGCTTTCGCAACATCCGGCCGATGGTCGCGCCCGAGAGCACGGCCGTCAGGGCATCCGTGGCCCAGCGTTCGCATTGATGCGCTTCGTCGAGCACGACGACGTCGTACGGAGGCAACAGGCCGCCTCCGACGGCGAGGTCGAGGAAGAAGAGCGCATGGTTGACGACCACCAGGTCGGCATATTTCGCTTCGTCCCGCTTAGTGAAGAAAAAGCAGTCGCGAAAATGCTCGCAGAATTCGCCGACGCATTCATCGGCGTCGGCATCAAGCTCTTCCCACTCGCCCGCCGGCGGCACGAATCCCAGCTCGGCTCGATCGCCGCTTTGCGTTCGCTCCGCCCATTCCCACATCCGCTGCATCGACGGAGAACCGGCGAGCAACCGGTCCGCGCGCATGCGTTCTAGTTTCTGGCGGCAGAGATAATGCGCTCTTCCTTTCAGCAGCGTAACGCGCAGATGCACTCCAAGCGCGGCCTCAACCAGCGGGATGTCTTTGTGCACCAGCTGTTCTTGGAGCGCAATCGTGCCCGTAGAGAGCACGATCTTCTTCCGGCTTCGGACCGCGGGAACGAGATACGCGAGCGATTTTCCAACGCCCGTTCCGGCTTCGACGATCGTGTGCATGTTTTCCATGATGCCGCGCTCGACGAGTTGCGCCATCTGCAGCTGCCCCGACCGCGGCTCGAAGCCGGTTAGTTGCTGCGCGAACGGGCCGGCCTCACCGAGAAGCTGCTCCAGCGTACCCGTCACTGCGTTCGATGTTGCGGATCGGTCGGCGATTCGTACTCCGTCTGGAGCTCGCGGCCGCTATCGGCGTCGACCACGATCGGGGCGACGCGCCGCGGCGGAAAATACAACACGTAGGTGAGGGCAAAGCCTGCCAACAATCCGGCGACGTGGGCCTGCCAAGAGATCTGCGGGACGGTAAACGTAATGATGAGATTCACGACGAGAATGCCGACGTTGGCGCGAACGAGTTCCATCCCGGGCTTTCCGAGCCTGAAACCGATCGCAAAAAGCGCACCGAAGAGACCGAAGATGGCGCCGCTCGCGCCAACCGTCGGAACGAGTGGAGCGCTAAAAAAGACCACACCCAAACCAGAGACAACCAGCGATACCATGTAGACGACGAGCATGCGCCACGATCCGAGGGCGAACTCGATAAACCGCCCGAGAAACCAGAGCGACATCATATTGACGCCGATGTGGATCAAGCCGGCGTGCAAAAATGCGCCGGTTACGATGCGCCACCATTGGCCTTGCTGGAGAACCGCTGCCGGAATCAGCGCGCCGCCTACAAACACGCGCTGCATTCCGCCGCTCGAGTCTCCGAAAGCCGAGAGCATCCCCGGGCCGCCCACCGAAACTTCCCAAAGATACGCGATGACGTTGACCGCAATAAGGAACCGGGTGATCACGCAATCATAACCGTGCGCGCGAGTTCCAGCGAGATAGCGTGGCGTTGGCCGCCCACGTCAATCGTTACGGGGCCTCCGAGCGGCGCTTTATCAACGACGCAGAGGCGAACGCCGGGGCGAACTCCCACTTGGCCAAGGTAGCGCAAAATCTCGGGCATTTGTTCGGTGACACCGGAGACCGTGACGTTTTCGCCGGCTTCTACTTGTGCGAGCGGAATGCCGATCCGTACGGGCTCGGTCAAATCCACCGGCGGAATCGGATGTCCGTGCGGGCATGTCTGCGGGTCGCCGAGGGCTGCGACCAAACGCTCCTCGACCCGTGGCGTGATCGCATGTTCGAGAATGCACGCTTCGGCATACACTTCGTCCCACGACATGCCGAGGACGTCGGTGAGCAGGCGTTCCGCCAACCGGTTGCGGCGCACGACTCCGACCGCTATCTCAAGACCCTTTCGGGTCAGTTTGATGTCGCCACGCACTTCGTGTTCGACGTACCCGTCGTTGACGAGCTTCTTGAGCATGCCCGAGACCGAGGCCGGGGCTACCCCTAGCTCGCTGGCCAGCGCCGAAGTGGTAACGCCCGGCCCTTCACGCTCGAGCCGGTAGATGGCCTTCATGTACATTTCGAAGGATTCCGCGAAGTGAGAATGCGAGTGCCCAGGCATAGCAGCTTTAACTTCGAGGAGCGACCGGAAGTTCCGCAATCGCCGCCGCAAGCTGCGATCTCATCGCCCGCTTCTCTTCCTCCCCCGCGAAGGATGCGTCGATGGCGTTGCGTACGTAGCGCTCCAGCGCGCCTGGCCCCGCGACGTCCTCGACCAGCGCATATTCGTGCTCGATCGAAGTCGCAAATAAGGTTGGGTCGTCGCAGTCGATGGTGACGATGCATCTGCGCCGATCGAAATCGAGGTATGGATGCGGATGCCCGGACAACGCCGCACCGGTAAGCCGGTTCGACGTCGGGCAGATCTCAAGCGGAATGCGCCGATCCGCAAGGAGCTCGACGGTGCTTGCGTCTTCAAGCGCGCGAATGCCGTGGCCGATGCGCTGCGCGTGCAGGAGTTCGACGGCGTCGCGCACGCTTGCGGGTCCATCGGCCTCGCCGGCGTGCGCGACGCAATGGAGGCCGTTGGCGCGCGCATACGCAAACGCGTCGACGAAAAGCTTCGCCGGAAAGCGCGCTTCGTCGCCGCCGAGCGAGATGCCGATGACGTCCAGATCCGTCAGGCTCACCATCGCGCGCGCCGTACGCATCGCGCCAGCCTCACCGAAATTTCGCGTGAGGTCGGGCAAAAGCTTGAACGTTGCGCGCGGGCGCGCGGCGCGCAGCTGGCTGACGATCGCTTCCATCGTAGCGCGAACGTCGAGCGTGGGATTGAAGAACGTCCAAACCGAGGGCGAAACGAAGAGCTCACCATAGATCACGTGTTGCGCGAGTGCGTCCTCGACGAACTCACGAGCAAGGCGCGCGTAGTCTTCCGGCTCCTGCAAGCACCGGCTGACGGCGGCAAAGATCAGCAAAAACTCCTGAAAATCCTTGAACCGGTAGGGCTGGGAGCGATCGACGGGCTCGGCAGGCTCGTCGGTAAAAGCGTCGGTTGCGCCTGCGCCTGAGGGGTGATAACGCAAGGCTACGCCGTGCTTCTCGGCGAGCTCGACAAAGGTGGCGCCCCGCAGGCATCCCTCGAGGTGACAGTGCAAGTGAATTTTCGGTATTCGCGCCGCGAGCGGCCCGGGTGCCATCTGGTCGCTTTCGGCATCATCCCCGCGGGCACCGCGCGGAGCCGTGCGCGTGCGAGGTTGAGCAGGGGCGAAACCCAAGCCATCGTAATGTAGTCGTTTCTATCGCGGGGTGGAGCAGTCCGGTAGCTCGTCGGGCTCATAACCCGAAGGTCGGTGGTTCAAATCCACCCCCCGCAACCAATCCAACGTGTCACCCCTCAAAGGTGGCACGTTTCTTTAGTCGAGTGTCAGTCTTCCGCGCCCGATTTCGTAATCGGCCATGCCGTAGTAGATGTCGAATTCACGCGTGCCGCGGCGATCGATGCCGGTTGGAAAGACCACGTGCCCGACGGCCCCGTGAAGCTCGGCACCCACTTTTGGAACGAAGAGCGGTTCCACAGACCGAAAAACGATGCGATCGAGCCGTTGCGCATCGTGAATAATAACGCCGGCGCAATATCGCAATAAGGCGCCGTCTTTGGGATGCACGAGCTCGTCGACCCCATGAATCACCGAGAGCCAACCTTCGGCGATTCGAACCGGGGGCGCTCCGGCGCCCACCTTGATCGTTCCCCAATTCGCCGGCGGCAGCGTAAGGCGATGCGTTTCGGTAACGCAGCAAAGCGCATTGATGTCGGCTCGGACGGCGTCGAGCGGAATGTAGCCGACCGCGATGCCTTCACGCTCATTCGGCGGAAGCGCTTCGATCGCCAAAAGCGCCTGCTTCGCGTCGTTGGGAAGTTGGAGGGTCGGACGGTGATAGCAAGCCAGGGACTCAACTCCGGCGGGTGAAGCGACCGGCTCGGGAAAGAAGGCGGCGTCTTTATCGGCAAAAGGCTCGCTGCTGTCTTGAAATTGGAGTAGCCCTAACCGTTTCCAGTCAAGCCCATCCTCCGAAACGGCGAGGGCAACTTCAGGGCCGCGTGGCCCGAATGCAACGTATGCCATAACGTACCGGTCGATCGCCGCTACAAATGTAACGCGCGGATCTTCACAACCATATCCGTCAGGCGCATCGCGCAGCTCGTACGGCGCCTCGGGCTCGAGTGCGAATCCGCAGAAATCAACCTCCAGCGCGCCGTCGCCGCGCTCCGCCGTGCGAAACGAACCGATGCGCGATACGTTTCCCGGAGCCACCATGCGTGGATAAAGCTGAAGCGCGCCTTCGCCAAGGCGAGCGCAAGCCGGATTTAACATCCCCAAGCGCCCAAGCGTCGCGCTGGGCTTGAGGACGATGCCCGATCGCGAAAACTTCAACGAGCGGGAACCTTGAGTTGCATCAAACGTTAAGCAAGCCGGTCTCTGTACCGACACGCTCGAACGCAGCCAGTGCCCGATCCATCTCGTCCTGCGTGAGCGCGGCGCTGATCTGAACGCGAATGCGCGCGGTCCCCTCAGGCACGACCGGAAAGCCGAAGCCGGTAACGAAGACGCCGGCTTTGAGCAGCTTCTCGCTGAGCGCGATCGCAAACGCCGTTTCACCGACGATGATCGGTACGATTGCGCTCTCGCTTTCGAGCGGTTTGTAACCAATGCGTTTGAGGCCCTCCCGAAAGTATTGGGTCTTCTCGCGCAGGTCGTGCACGAGCTGGGGATGCGCCTCGAGGTACTCGATCGCTGCGAGCGAACTGCACGCGACCGTCGCCGGCAACGCGTTCGAGAAGAGCTGCGGTCGCGAACGTTGGATCAGCGTGTCGATCAAGGCGCCGCTACCGGCCACGAATCCACCCGCCGCGCCGCCGAGCGCCTTTCCCAGCGTGCCGGTGATCACATCCACCTTACCGGTGAGCCCGTAATGCTCGACCGTCCCACGCCCTGTCCCGCCCATCACGCCGGTGCCGTGAGAATCGTCGACGACGACGATGGCGCCATACTTCTGCGCGAGCTCGACGATCTCGGGAAGCTTCGCAAGGTCGCCCTCCATCGAAAAGACTCCATCGGTGACGATGACGATCGGGAAGCAAGCTGCGACGCTCTGGAGCTTTACTTCGAGCTCCAGCATGTTGGCGTGCTTGAAGCGTTCGCGGCGCGCCTTCGACGCGAGCCGCACGCCGTCGATGATCGACGCGTGGTTGAGCTCGTCGGAAACGATCGCCGATCCCTCGTCGCAGATCGTTGGGAAGAGGCCCGTATTGGCATTCCAGCATGAAACGTACGAGAGCGCGGCCTCGGTTCCCAAAAAACCGGCGATGCGATCCTCGAGCGCCCGGTGAATGTCGAAGGTACCGCAGATAAAGCGCACCGACGCCGTTCCGGCGCCGTATTTGTCGAGACCGCGCTTTCCGGCTTCGATGACGTGCGGGTTGTCCGCGAGGCCCAAGTAGTTGTTGCTCGAAAGAACGATGACGTCGCCCGCCTCTTCCATGTGGACCTCGGGGGCCATTGGAGTCGTGATGTGCCGGAGGTGTTTGTACGTGCCGGCCTTCTTAAGCGCGTCGAGATCGGTTTGCAACTTCTCTTCGAACGCTTGATTCATGGTTTGGCGATATCTCCTTTAAAGTCGAGGACGATCTTGACTGCTTCGCCCTTCTCCATCAACTCGAAGGCACGGTCGAACGCGGTATAGGGAAGGACGTGGCTAATGATCGAGCGCGGATCGACCCGTCCGCTCTTAACCAGCGCCTCAGTCTGATACCAAGTTTCGAACATGCGCCGGCCGTTGATTCCCAGGACCGTGAGGCCTTTGAAGATGATGCGCTCGGCCAAGTTCAAGTTGACCTTGTCGGCGGGTATTCCCAGCAGCGCTGCAGTTCCGCCGTTACGGAGGAGCTGCAGACCCAGATCGATGGCGTCGCCGCTGCCCGACATTTCAAGGAGAACGTCGGCGCCGTCGCCGCGCGTGCGGCGCTTGATTTCCGCGACGAGATCGCTTTGATTGGCGAGGAAGGTTGCGTCGGCGCCAAGCTTCCGCGCGAGTTCGAGTTTGGCCGGATTCACGTCGATCGCGTAGACGGCCGTCGCCCCCGCCGCGCGCGCAACCGGGATCGCCATTAGGCCGATCGATCCGACGCCGGTAATCGCGACGCTTTTGACGCTGACGCCGGCGGCCATCACCGTATGCACCGCGTTACCCAGGGGATCAAAGATTGCGGCAACCTCATCCGGTATCTCCGCGTCGAGCCGCCATACGTTGTACTCCGGGATCGCGACGAATTCGGCGAATGCGCCGGCGCGATCGACGCCAACGATCTCGACCCGCTCGCAGATGTGGGCCTGTCCCGTTCGGCAAAGCAGACACGTCAGATCCGCGATGTGGCCCTCGGCTGAAACGCGTTCGCCCACACGAACCGAGCGTACCGCAGGCCCGATCGCGGCCACCGTTCCCATGAATTCGTGACCCACCACGAGCGGAGGTTTGATCCGGTGCTGCGCCCAGGCGTCCCATCGGTAAATATGCTGGTCGGTCCCACAAACGCCGGCTTTCTCGACGCGAATCAAAACGTCGGTCGGGCCGATCTGCGGTATCGGCACGTCTTCCAAGAGAAAGCCGGGACCCGCGTGGGTTTTGACGAGGGCCTGCATCGTCGAAGACATGAGGGCCCCCTATTTCACTCGAGTACGGAGAAACCCCGCGGTTAGAAGTCGTACTCCAACTGGGCGCGGTTGTATTTGAAGAGCGGCAAGCCGCCGAATTCGGTCGCTCCGGGCGTCGAGCCCGGCGGGCAGCTCGTGGTGCCGTCCGCTCCGCAGAACGTGTTCGTAAGCGAGCGCTGGATGAACCGATCGCGCAGCACTAAGCCGCGGTACGGTCCATGCGCAGGCATATGACTGAAGCGGTACCGCCCGTCGAGAACCCAGATGTTGGTGTTCTCAGGGGCCAGCGCGTTGCCGTAGTTGTACCAGGCCTCGGTCGCAATGAAGATCCACTTCGTGTTCGTCGACGTATATTGAAGTCCGACTTTCCACGAGCTGCCCGGCGCTCGCCGGTCGGCCTGGCCCTGGGTGACGCTGGTCGTGAAGAACGGATCGCTGTCGAGGTTATCCGTGTACGGGCTGGCCCAGCCGCCGTAATAGATGCTGGTCGTCCCGTTGGGATTCGTAAAGCACTGCGCGGCATTGAGCGGGAGGAAATATGCGAGCGTCGCTCCTTTCACCGCGATCTGGTAGTTGGAGTTGCTGCACGTTACGTTTTTTGGCAAAAATACGGTATCGTTTTTCCACGGAATCTGATCGTAGCCGGCGGTCAGCTGGAAGTTCTTCGCGACGGTGGCTCCAATCTGAGCGCCGAAGTCTTGGCTATTCACTTTCCCAATGTACGAGAGGCCGGCGTTACTCTCGGTCCCGCCCTGCAGCGCGACGAATGGCGCCAAGGGGCCGTTGAACGTGTACTTGGCATCGCCCCACCACATGTTGACGAGATCGCTCACGCCGTAGAAGTATCCGTTGGCGTTCAAGCCCGGCCCCGATGGGTTCCCATAGCCAAGCTTGCCCATCGCAAAGCCGTTGGTCGTGATACCCAAGCCTCCCGGAACGTAGATGTTGGGAGCCATGCCGTTGTTGCCGGCCGGGAAGCTCGTCAGCAACGTCTGCTGACTGAACGTCGAGCTGGTCCGGTTCTCGAAGGCGAGCATGTCGGCGCCTTCAAACGTCCAATGCGAAGGCGTCGTATAGCTTAAGTAGGCGCCTTCAAAGGCCGCCGGTTTGAGACGCGAATCTGCCGGATTTGCCCACGGCGAGGTGAAAAGCACGTTCCCCAGCTCGCCGTTAAAACCGTGAGCATTGTATCCCAAATACGCTTCGTCGAACGTGCTCAATCGAAACGCCGGTAACGTCTCATCCTGATTCGTGTTGGGAGGAACCTGCGAAACGCACTCGGCACCCTTTGCGTTGTTCGCCGGAACGGCGCACGAACCGAAGGAAGTGGAGTACAGGTACGTGCCACCGACATCCCAGCCCGAAGGAAAGTCGTATTCGCCGTGTAGCGCGATCGCATTGGCCCAGCTTGCCTGATTGACGCCGTTGGAGTTGTATTTTGCGCCCGGCGCAAAGTCGAACTGCGTGCCGGGGTTGTTGGTCGCGTTCTGGCGCGTGAAATAGTACGAGCGAAAATACCCCCCGAGCACCACGGGATTCGGCGTCGCCGGCGGAGGAGGCGGCGCAACCGTCTCTTCCGGAACCGGCGGGGGCGGAGCCTCGGTCGGCGGCGGTGTCGCCGCAACGTAGCGAACGACCACCAGACGGCGGTCGGGAACCCACTGCACGTACGCGCCCATGCCTTCAGAAATCACGCGTACCGGAACGAGCACGACGCCCCGATAGACGATCGGCGGCACGTCGAGCGGTCGCGACTCGCCGTTGATCACCACCTCCGGCTTGCCGACCGTGACGACGACCTGCGCGCCGGCCTTCGAAACCGTTGCGGTCTTGCTGGCCGCATCGTACGAAACCGTCGCGCCCATCTGTTCGAACATCGAACGCAACGGAATGAAGATCGTCCCGCCACGCACCAGCGCTGCCAAGACGCGTCCTTGTTTGAGAATATCGGGATCAGCGTAAACGTGACGGTCGTTATAGAGAATGGGAATCTGCCCAGAGGGCGGAGCGCCGAAGTCGGCGGCCGGCGGCGAGCCCGTCTGCGCCACTGGTGTTGCCTGTGTTTCCGCCAGTGCGAAAGACCTGCCGATGAGAACCATCGCCGCCGTAATGAGTCCGATGCGAGCGAGCTTACACTGCATATGAGAGCGGCCTCCTATTATAAAGTAAACTAGAGTCAATTTTTACTGCCTTCTTTCTTGTCTGAAAATGATCCTGGTCAACAAATACAGAGGGCCCGCCCTGCCGTGAGGCGGGGCGGGCCGCGATGCATCTTGGGGCCGGACTCGCTAGAAGTCGTACTCCAGCTGCGCCCGGTTGTACTTAAAGAGCGGCAGGCCGCCAAACTCGGACGTTCCCGACGTCGAGCCCGGCGGGCAGCTCGTCGTCCCGTACGCTCCGCAGAAGGTGTTAGAGAGCGAGCGCTGCGCGTAGCGATACCGGAGGAGCAGCCCGTGGTACGGACCTTTCCTAACGCTGCTGAAGTGATATTGACCATCGAGATTCCACTCGTTGGTGTTTTCCGGCGCGAGCGCGTTGCCGTAGTTGTACCACGCGTCGCTTGCGATGAAGATCCACTTCTTATTCGTCGAGGTGAAGTTTAGCGCGACCTTCCACGAGGTGCCGGGCGCGCGACGATCGGCCATGCCCTGGGAGATCTGGGTCGTAAAGAACGGGTCGGTCGCGTAGCTGTCGGTATACGGGCTCGCCCATCCGCCGTAGTAGACGTCCGTCGTGCCGTTGGTGTTCGTGAAGCACTGGGCGGCGTTGAGCGGGAGGAGGTATGCGAGCGTCGCGCCCTTTGCCGAGATCTGGTAGTTGGAGTTGCTGCACGTTACGTTCTTCGGCAGAAAGACGGTATCGGTATGCCACGGAATCTGATCGTAGCCCGCGGTCAGCAGGAAGTTCTTCGCGACAGTGGCTCCGATCTGGGCGCCGAAGTTCTGGCTGTCGATCTTACCGATGTAGGAAACGCCGTTATTGCTTTCGGTTCCCCCCTGCAATGCGATGAACGGCTTGAACGGGCTTTGGTTCCACGTATACTGTCCATCGCCCCACCAGATCGTCGCGATGTCGCTGACGCCGTAGACATAACCGTTGGCCGAGATGCCGTTCGGATTGTCATAGCCGACTTTGCCCATCGTAAAGCCGTTCGTCGTGATACCGTTTCCGTTGGGCCGGAAGATGTCGGCCGGCAGCCCGGGATTTCCGGCCGGGTAGCTGGTCAGCAAGGTTTGTTGACTAAACGCCGAGCTCGTCCGGTTCTCGAAGGCGAGCATATCGGCACCCTCGACCGTCCAATAGGACGGCGCGGTATAATTTAAGTACGCGCCTTCAAACGCGTTAGGCTTGAGACGCGAATCCGATGGGTTGGCCCACGGCGAGTTGAAGACGAGATTGCCGAGCTGACCGTCGAAACCGTGCGCCTTGTATCCCAGGTATGCTTGGTAGAACGTGCTCATGGTAAAACCGGGAAGCGTGTCGTCGGGATTGGTATTCGGCGGCGCCTGCGTCACGCAGACCGCTCCCTTGGCGTGGTTTGCGGGCACGACGCACGGGCCGTCCATCGGATTGGCATAAAGATACGAGCCCCCGACGATCCATCCGCTCGGAAAGTCGTACTCGGCGTGTGGCGCGATGGCGCTATTCCACGATGCCTGGTTGACGCCGGCCGAGCTGTATTTGGCGCCCGGCGTAAAATTGAATTGCGCGCCGGGATTATTCGACGCGTTCTGGCGCGTGAAGTAGTACGAGCGGAAGTAACCGCCGATCTTCAGCGGATTCGGCGTGGGCGGCGGTGGAGGTGGCGGCGCAACCGTCTCTTCCGGAACCGGCGGGGGCGGAGCCTCGGTCGGCGGCGGTGTCGCCGCAACGTAGCGAACGACCACCAGACGGCGGTCGGGAACCCACTGCACGTACGCGCCCATGCCTTCAGAAATCACGCGTACCGGAACGAGCACGACGCCCCGATAGACGATCGGCGGCACGTCGAGCGGTCGCGACTCGCCGTTGATCACCACCTCCGGCTTGCCGACCGTGACGACGACCTGCGCGCCGGCCTTCGAAACCGTTGCGGTCTTGCTGGCCGCATCGTACGAAACCGTCGCGCCCATCTGTTCGAACATCGAACGCAACGGAATGAAGATCGTCCCGCCACGCACCAGCGCTGCCAAGACGCGTCCTTGTTTGAGAATATCGGGATCAGCGTAAACGTGACGGTCGTTATAGAGAATGGGAATCTGCCCAGAGGGCGGAGCGCCGAAGTCGGCGGCCGGCGGCGAGCCCGTCTGCGCCACTGGTGTTGCCTGTGTTTCCGCCAGTGCGAAAGACGTGCCGATGAGAACCATCGCCGCCGTAATGAGTCCGATGCGAGCGAAAGTCAATGCCACGGTGGAAGGAATCTCCTTTTATAGCGAAGGGATCTTTCGTAACGAGTCTAGCGCCCGCTGATTAAGCTTTTCTTAAGTGGTGTTGCGCATCCGGTCGCGCAGGAGATCCTAACCGAAGCGGCCGGTGATGTAATCCTCGGTGCGCTTGTCTTTCGGTTTTGTAAAGATCGTCGCCGTCGTATCGGTTTCGACCAGGTCGCCGAGGAGAAAGAACGCGGTGTTGTCGCTCATGCGTGCCGCCTGCTGCATGGAGTGCGTCACGATGACGACCGTATATTCTTTCTTGAGCTCCTCGATGAGATCTTCGATCTTTCCGGTTGCTATCGGGTCCAGCGCCGACGCCGGCTCATCCATCAAGATGACCTGGGGGTCGACCGCGAGGCAGCGCGCGATGCAGAGGCGCTGCTGCTGGCCGCCCGAGAGCGCGAGAGCGGAACGGTCGAGACGGTCTTTGACCTCACCCCAGAGCGCCGCCTGGCGCAGGCTGCGTTCGCATATTTCCATCAACGTCGTCGTATTGCTCTCGCCGTGAATCCGCGGGCCGTAGACGACGTTGTCGAAAATGGACTTTGGAAACGGATTCGGGCGCTGGAAGACCATTCCAATCCGGTAACGGATCGTTACTGGATCGATTTCGGGCGCGTAAATGTCTTGGTTGTCGAGAAAGACCTTGCCTTCGACTCGCGCGCCGGGCGTCAAGTCGTGCATTCGATTGAGCGCGCGAATGAACGTTGACTTCCCGCACCCGGAAGGTCCGATGAGCGCCATCACGCGGTGGGCCGGAATGCGGAGCGAGGCCTTTTTGATGGCGCGAAACGCGCCGTAATAGACGTCTAGCTTCTTGACGTCCATCTTCGTCGGCGTCGCAGGGGCAGACGGGTCCGCGGTTCTCGCCAACATCTCAGGCGCCGTGTTCGTCGCAGGTCGTGCAATGCCCGTCCCATCGCTAAGAACCTTAAGCTCATGGCGCATCACGTAGCAGGTTCTCGCTGGATGCGCATGATCGGAAGCCGAATAGTAAACGTCGTACCCCGTCCTACCATCGATTCGGCCGAGATCGCTCCGCCGTGCGCGTCGATGATTCCCTTGACAATAGCCAATCCGAGACCGGCCCCCCCGCTGCCTCGCGTGCGAGAACGATCGACGACGTAGAAGCGCTCGAAGATATGCGGAAGATCGCGATACGGAATACCTTCACCAGTGTCGCGCACGCGCAGCACCGCGTCGCTGTCGCGGGCATCGAGCTCTATCCGTATTCGCCCCCCGGCCGGCGTGTGACGAAGCGCGTTGTCGACCATATTCACAAAGACTTGCGCGAGCCGGTTGGGGTCGGCCTCGACTCTCACGGGACGCAGCGCGGTGAGCTCGAGCGAGACGCCCCTATTTGAGGCTTGTTGCTCGAACGAAGCGAGGATGGGCCGCGCGACCTCTTCGAGGTCGACGTCGCGGAGGTCGAGCTTGAGCTGGCCGGATTCGGCACGCGCCTGCTCGAGCAACTGCCCGACGAGAGCCGCCAGTCGGTCGACCTGTGCGAGCGCTTGCGGCACGAAGAGATCGCGAGCCTCTTGTTCGGGGGCTTCCAGCACCGTTTCGAGCATCAGCTTGATCGACGAGAGCGGCGTCCGTAGCTCGTGCGAAACGTTCGAAAGGAACTCTTTGCGCGCCCGGTCGAGCCGAAGGAGCGCCGTCTGATCGTCTGAAAACACGACCACGCGCCGCGGATCGTCGCCGTCCTCCGTCAGCGGATAGACGGAAACGCGGTAGGTTCGCTGGCCTGACGCTCCGGTCAGCATCAGCGGAGCTACCGATGCTTCGCCGCGCAACGCATCTGCAATTCTGCGCTCCAGCTCGATGTTCGGAATGGCCTCGATAACGTGGAGATTCAGCGCGCGGTCCGGGTCGAACCCGAAGGTCGCTCCCGCAGCGGCGTTGGCGAATTCGACATGGCAAGAGCGGTCGACCAGCACGACTCCGATCGGCAGCGCGCGCACCAGTCGCGCGAAGCCGCTGTCGACGGAAATTGCCGGCGCGACGGGCACCAGCGTCGGCGGCGGTTCGGCAACGGGCGCAGGCATTTCCGGTCTCTTAAAAAATCGCGCACACGCAAAGCCGCCGGCAACCCCGGCGACTAAAGCGAGAAGCGACCACTCCAGCGACGTCAAGCTTTGAACATGTAACCGCGGCTGCGAACCGTTAGGATGTGTCGGGGCGTGCGTGAATCTTCTTCAATTTTTTCGCGCAGCCATCGGATGTGAACGCTGACGGTCTGCTGCTCGCCCTCGAAATCGTAGCCCCAGACTTTGTCGAGCAACGTTTGTCGCGTAACGACGCGGCCGTGGTTCTCCATGAGAACGCGCAGCAGCCCGAACTCTTTTGGAGCGAGCGCGATCTCCATACCGCGAACGGTGAGCTGCTGCCGGGAAGGATCGAGCACGATGGCGCCGAGCGCGATTGCCTCGTCGTGTCCTGCCTGGACGGACGACTGCCGGCGCAGGCGGGCTTTCACCCGCGCCAGGAACTCATGCAAAGCAAACGGCTTGGTGACGTAGTCGTCGGCGCCGAGCTCGAGTGCCAATACTTTATCGATCTCTTGGTCTTTCGCCGTCAGCATGATGATCGGCACGGGGCTAAACTTTCGAATTTCTTTGCAGGCTTCGACGCCGTCGAGCAACGGGAGCATGATGTCCAGCACGATCAAGTCTGGTTGCTCGCGCTGCGCCACCGCAATCGCACTTCGGCCATCGCCCGCCGTAACGACCGCATATCCGCTCCGCTCCAAATTAAACCGTAGCGTTTGGAGGATTGCAGACTCGTCGTCCACGACCAGGATCTTCTTATTCAAGTCCGGCGTTTTGACCAAGGCTAGCCGAGGCTTCGTCTCAGGCGTTACGTTCATATCCTTTTACTATCGCGCTGTAATCCAGCGCGCCGTCCCCTTGAGCTGAGCGAGCAGTGTACAGCTGATATGCCAGCCCGGTAGCCGGCATTGGGTGTTCGATGACGCGGGCCGCGTCGAGTGCCGCGGCCAGATCCTTGCGAAGGAGATCGAGCGCGAATCCGCCTTCGAACGTTCCCGCCAGCCACGTCTTTGGCAACCATTCGGCAAGCAGGTAGTTCGAAGCCGTAGCCGAGGCGAGGACGGCCCGCACCGCGTCGAGGTCCGCACCGGCACGCTGGGCAAAGACGAGAGCTTCCGCATTTGCAATCATGACGTTCGCAATGATGATCTGATTGACCAGCTTGACGGTTTCGCCCATGCCGACCGGGCCGAGATGATGCGGAGTGCCCATCGCGCGTAGCATCGGCTCGGCGCGCGCGAATGCCGGCGCCGACGCTCCAACCATAATGGTCAGCGAGCCGGCACGCGCACGCACCGGTCCACCGCTCACCGGCGCGTCGACGAAATCTACCCCACGCTCGGCGAGGCGCTCGGCAAAACGGCGGGACGCTACCGGCGAGATCGTCGACATATCGATCACGAGCAACCCGGGCTTCGCACCCTTCGTCACGCCGTGCAAACCGAAGATCGCGTCCTCCACCTGCGGCGCATCCGGAACGCACAGGATCACGGCCTCCGCTTCGCCGGCCAAAGCGGCCGGATCGGCGGCCTCCATCACGCCTTCGGAGCGCAACCGCTCCAGCGCTTCGCGATGCCGGTGCACGCTGGCGGTCACTTCGAAACCGGCTCGGCGCAACGCGCCCGCCATCGGCTCACCCATTGCGCCCAAACCGACGAACCCAACGCGTGCAATCACGAGCGGCCCTTTGGGCGTGGCCTCAGGATAACCTTCGGGATGCGGCGAAGGCATCGCCATTATGACAGCAGCCGTTACGCCTGCGATCGCTCGGCCAACGTTCGACGCAATGAATCTCTCCATCGGAAAACGCACCCGTTTGCACCGTTTGATGTACGAACACGGTCCGGCAAACGGAACGCTGATGATGCTGCCGATCGATCAAGGCCTCGAGCACGGGCCGGTGGATTTTTTCGATAATCCGGCGGCGATCGACACGGATTGGATCTACCGGCTTGCAGTCGAAGGGAACTTCTCCGGCATCGCGCTTCATGTGGGACTCGCCGAAAAGTATCAGAAGCAGTACGCCGGCCGCGTTCCCCTCTTGCTCAAAGTCAATGGAAAAACGAACATTCCGTCCGACGACGAAGCCTTTAGCCCGCTTACGTCGTCGGTCGAAGACGCGGTCCGATTAGGCGCCGACGCGGTTGGCTACACGCTGTACGTCGGAAGCCCGTCCCAAGAGCTTGACATTGCACAATGCAACGAAGTGCGCCGCGAATGCGATCGCTTCGGAATGCCCCTAGTGATCTGGGCTTATCCGCGCGGCTCGGCCGTAAGGGCCAAGGGCGGGATCGATTCGCTCTACGCAGTCGATTACGCCGCACGCGTCGCCTGCGAGATGGGTGCCGACGTCATCAAGCTCAACGAGCCCGTCTGGAAAGCCGACGACGCCGGCAAGTTGCCCAAACCCTACGACACGCTGCAGTTCGACGACGTCGAAGGCTTGCAAAAGGTCGTCAAATCGGCCGGCCGCAGTCTCGTGCTGGTTTCGGGCGGAAGCAAGATGGGCGACGACGCCGCAATTCATAAGGCCCACGTGGCGATGGCCGCCGGTTGCGTCGGGCTCATCTTCGGACGGAACATGTGGCAACGCAAGTGGGACGATGCGCTCACGATTGCCTCTCGCGTACACGACGTTCTGAAAGAGTACGGCCAGCAGCAGTAAGTGGTTTTTTTTAGCGTACTGCGGGTTGCGCTGAGGCGACGCATTGCGCGCATTCGTAGCCGACTGAGCCGGCATGATACTGGGGCACCATGTGATCGCGCGAGCCTCGTCGCCCGCAGACCGCACATGCGTATGTCTGTCCAATAGAGGACGCGCTCGGGGCGCCCTCGTGGCGCTTTGCGACGTAGAAAGCGAAGTAAATCGCCGCGCCGACAACCCACGGCGCCCATCCAAAGAACGAATCGAAGGTGTGGCTGGAGATCTCGGCGATCATTTCTTAAAGTATTCGGCGTTAATTTCTGTGTAATTCTGCCATTTCTCCGGAACGTCCGAATCGGCGAAAATCGCCTCGACGGGACACGCCGAAACGCAAGCGCCACAGTCGATGCAGACTTCCGGATCGATGTAGAGCATTTCGTCTTCATCCTTGCCGTGGATGCAATCGACGGGACAGACGTCAACGCACGACTTGTCCTTGGTGCCGATACACGGCTCGGTGATGATGTAGGCCATGGAGTTTCAGCTTCCCCCGACTAAGGGGGCCGCCCTTCAGACGGCCGGCCTCCCGCGGATGGCGCGAATGATCCAGAGCAACACGATCGCACCGATCAAAGCACAGATCATGCTCGGAATGTTGAAGCCCGTTACTCCGACGTGACCGAAGAACCCGTAGAGCCAGCCGCCGATGAGCGCGCCGATGATGCCGACGATGATATCGCCGATGATGCCGCCGGGCGCTTCGCCGGGCACGATCCAGCGGGCGACGAGTCCCACGAGTAGGCCGAAGATGATCCAGGCAAGAATTCCCATAGACACCTCCCCTTCTGAGCGGACAGGGACGCAACGTCCCTACGGTGCAGCTTTACCCGTATTATGAGACTTTCTTTCATTTGCCTGCTCGTTGTTTTTGCGCTTGGGATCGTTGGCCCAACGGCTGCGCAAGCAGCCACGACTGAAATCAGCGCCTCCGGGACGGGCAGCGTTTCGGTGCCGCCCAACGCAGCGACCGTCAATCCCAGCATCGAGACAAATGCCCAGAGCGCAACCGACGCCATCGCCGAAAACAACGCGCGCTACGATCGCATCATCGCGGCACTCACGAAGCTTGGAATCGCGCGCGGTGATATTGCGCTGACGTCCTATAACGTAAGCTATAACCCGCCGCCGGCCGTCGCTCCTGCGAATCCAACCGGCGAGCGCTACGGCTATTTCGTTTCTCGGAGTTTTGCGGTCAAAGTACGCGAAATCGGATTGGCGGGACGCGTCAGCGATGCATCCATCGCCGCCGGTGCGACCGCGATCAATGGCGTGAGCTTTGGCCTTTCCGATTCAAGCGCGGCCCGCGCGCAGGCGATTGCGGAAGCCGTAGCCGCTGCTCGAAAGAGCGCCGAAATGCTCGCCCGAGCGGCGGCATTACGAATTGTCGCATTGAAGAGCATCGAGCTCGCCAGCGGCGAGGTCGCCGGACCCGTGCCGATGGTTATGGCAAGAGCTAGCGCACCGACACAATTCGATCAATCGAACGTCAACGTAAGGGTGACGGTCAGCGCCGTCTTCTTGGCCGAGCCGTAAAGCGGTGGCGGCGAAACCCGGAACCGTAATTTTCGGTAGACTCCCCTGATGGACCGCACCTGCGAATCCTGCGGAGCGACTCGGGCCGCCGCTTTCTACGGCGGCCACCGCCTCTGCGCATCGTGCGCCCAGAAGCGCACGCTCACGAGCGCGCTTCCGTTTGTCGGTGCCGCCCTCGCGGCGGCCGGTCTGATCGCCGGCAGCGCGTTGCTCGCAGAGAAATTGCAGGGCGAGGGCCGGGTCTCGCCGCTCGATGAGCTTGGAAAGCGTTTTCGCGGCGCGGGAACTCCGACGCTTGCCGCCTTCTCTCGAGACCTTACCGAGCTGGCGCGCGAAGGAAAGCTCGACCCCGTCATCGGGCGCGACCGTGAGATCGATCGCATCCTTTCGATCCTCGCGCGGCGCAGCAAGAACAATCCTTGCCTCGTGGGCGAGCCCGGTGTTGGAAAAACCGCCATCGTCGAAGGCCTCGCGCAGCGCATGGCGAGCGGTAACGCGCCAGCCGCACTGCGCGGCAAGCGCGTTCTCGCGCTCTCGCTCGGCCCGCTGGTGGCGGGAACGAAGTACCGCGGCGAGTTCGAAGGCCGCGTGAAACGCATTCTCGACGAAGTTAAACGGAGCGCCCGGGACGTCGTGCTCTTTATCGACGAGCTGCATACGTTAGTCGGCGCCGGCTCAGCAGAGGGCGCGCCACTCGATTTGAGCGCAATGATCAAGCCCGAGCTGGCACGCGGGGATCTACAGTGCATCGGCGCGACGACGTTTGACGAGTATCGCAAGTACGTCGAGTCGGATGCCGCGCTCGAACGCCGCTTTCAGCCGGTCATGGTCGAGGAGCCGAGCATCGACGAAACCATCGAAATTCTTCGCGGTTTGCGCGAGCGGTACGCACACCATCACCGGGTAACGATCGACGATACGGCGATCGAAACCGCGGCGCAGCTCTCGGCGCGCTTCATTGCCGACCGGTTCTTGCCGGACAAGGCGATCGATCTCGTCGACGAAGCCGCAGCATCCGTGGCGCTCGCCAACAAAGGTGCCGTCGAATACCCCAGCGTTCGCAGCGCCGACGTGGCAGCGGTGGTGACACGCTGGACCGGCATTCCACAATCGTCGCTGACCGAATCGCAAGCCGAACGGTTGCTCGATCTCGAGCGGCTGCTTGCGAAGCGCGTGATCGGTCAAGACCGCGCAATCGCTGCGGTATCGGAGGCGATTCGGCGCGCCCGAACGGGCTTGCACGATCCGCGAAAGCCGCTCGGCACTTTCCTTTTTCGGGGAGCAAGCGGTGTCGGGAAGACCGAGCTTGCGAAAACGCTCGCCGAAGTGCTTTTCGGCACCGAAGCGGCCCTGGTTCGCGTCGATCTTTCGGAGTTCACCGAACCGCACAGCGTCTCGCGCCTGCTCGGTGCGCCACCCGGCTATGCCGGGCACGACGAGCCGGGTCAGCTCACAGAACCGGTGCGGCGGCGCCCCTACTGCGTCGTTCTTTTTGACGAAGTCGAAAAAGCGCATCCGGACGTCGCCTCGGTTCTCTTGCAAATCCTAGACGACGGACGAGTCACCGATTCGAAAGGCCGCGCGATCGATTTTCGCCATGCGCTCATCATCTTGACCACAAACTTGCAAGACGACGAGCTAGCCGTCGCGTTCCGGCTAGAATTGCTCGACCGGATCGACGAGATCGTTCCTTTCAGGGAGCTTGGAGTCGAGCAAATCGAAGCGATCGTGACGATTCACGTCGACGCGCTAGCCCAGCGGCTGGGCGCACGAAACGTTGCCCTCAACCTGTCGGACGAAGCGAAGCTGTATTTGGCGAGCGTGTCCATGGCCGCGGGCAGCGGCGCTCGCTACGTGCAGCGCACCGTTTCGCACTACGTATCGACGCCGCTTTCGACCGCGCTGCTCAGGGGCGAACTACACGACGGCTGCGGCGCGGAAGTCACCCTCGAAGGCGACGCCTTGTGCGTGCGGGCTGCTTAAGCAGCTTAAGGAATCAAGCTCGCGCCGCCGCTGGTCGCCGGTGAGAGTGCGAGCGCGAGCGGGGCGGCTATGCCGCTGGAGATTGTCGTCCACGAGCCCGGCGCGTATGGCGCCGTGTATTGCGTGACCGTATTGTTGCCGTAGTTCGCGACGTAAAGGTTGCCGGCCGCGTCGATCGCCAACGCAACGGGCTGGCTCTGACCGCCCACAATCGTGGTCGGCGTTCCGGTGTAGGGCGCCGCGTATTCCGTCACGGTGTTCGCTCCCTGATTCGGAACGAAGAGATTCGCCGATATGACGGCGATCGATCCTTGTTCGTTGACGCCGCTGGTGACGGTCGCGACCGGCGCGCTCGCGCTCGTGAACGGCGGAGTATATTCCACGACGGAGCTGGGCGTCGAATTGAGATTTGCCACGAAAAGATTTCCGCGAACGTCGAGCGCCAGCGAGCCGGGCGTGTTGAGCCCTTTTGAAATTGTCGTCGGCGGCCCGCTGTACGGGGGTGCGTACTCCGTAACCGTGTTGGCCGCCGCATTGACCACGAAGAGGTCGGCGCTGGGATCGAGGGCGAGGCTCACCGGATCGTCGACGCTCGATGAAATCGTCGCGGAGGGCCCGGCGCCGTACGGGGGCTCGTACAGCGTTACCGTATTGCTGCCATTGCCACTTGCCACGAAAAGATCCCCCCGAGCGTCGATGGCGAGTGACTGCGGATGGTTGATGCCGCTGACGATTGCAACGGGCGCTTGATTGTAAGGGGGGACGTATTCCGTCACGCTCCCGGGCTGATTTGCGACGAACAAATTCCCCGCGGGGTCAAAGATCAGGGCCTGCGGATTGGATACACCATTTTGAATCGTCGTCAACGGAAGGCTCTGACCGTTTACGTAGAGCGTTACGCTATTTGCGCCGGAGTTCGCAACGGCCAAGAGCTGTCGCACGTCGACCCTGACCGTACCGTTGCAAACGGCGCCCGATAGTGCGCACGGATTCGTCGGCCCGGCGTAGTTTGCGGTCGCACGCAGGACCGCCGAACTGCCGTTGGGAGCAGCTGCAGCGGTTGCGTAAAACAGGTTCGGCGCGATGGCGGAGGCTTGCGCGACGGCGACGGAGAGCGCTCCTCCGGCTTGACTCATCGCAAAGCTTCCACCGCCGCCGCCAACCATCACGTTCCCATTGGCGTCAAGCATCTTGACGAGGAGCAAATGTTTTCCGGCGCCGTAGAGATCGATTCCGCCCTGCGCGTTTTGGGCGCTCATCGACGAGGCCGAAACGACGGCTATCTGAGAGGGCACGCCGCCCAGGGTGAGACTGAGCACGTTGTTCGATGAGGGCAGAACGGTAAATGCAATTGCTGCGCTGCCGACCGTCCCAACATAGGTCCCCGCCGGAAGCGAGAGGGAGAGCTGGCAGGTCGAGCCGCCGGATGACGGAACGCATCCGCCTGCGTTTGGACCCACCGCCACGCTCTGACTGATGGTCGCCGGGCCCGTTACGTTGAAGGCGAGCACTTGCGAACCCGGGCCAGGCGGCGGAGTTGAAATCGTAGGCGCCGCAGGCGTTGGCGGATTCACGAACGTTCCAGGGAGCGTGCCCGAGACCGGCGTCGGCGCCAGCGTTATGGGTTTGGCAATTGCCGAGTTTGCTTGACTGCCGGCCGGAACGTAAATCCGGACGACGGTATTCCCGACGCCGCCCAAGGCGCCCCCCGCGCCGGAATTACCGGCCGGCATCAGCACGTTGCCCTGTCCGCCTCCACCGGCGCAGCCCGCCAGGAGTGCCGCCGCGGCGAATGCGACCCCTTCGCGCAAGCGCGGCAGTGTTCTCTTCACGCGCATCGTTTGGAACCTAACGCAAGATGCGCTCGACGTTGCTGCGCATCTCTGCTAACGAGATTTGGCCGAGAACAATTCGTTGCACGGTGCCGTTGCGGTCGATGAAAACCTGCACCGGTAGCGCATTGATCTCGTACTGCTCGCGCAACGTACCTCCATCCACAACGAGCGGATAGCTCAGATGATGCGCGTCACCGAACTCGGCGGCTTTGCGCGAGCTCTCGAGCTCGTCGATTCCAACGACTTGCAAGCCGCGCGTCCGGTACTCGCGCGCAACCGAGTCGAGTGCCGCCGCCTCTTCGTTGCAACCCTGACACCAGGTAGCGAAGAAATTGAGATAGACGGCCTTCCCATGCAGCGACGACATCGCGAGGCTCTGCCCGCGCAACGTCGGCTCCGACCAGTCCGGCGCCGGACGACCCACCTGGGCCATCGTCGGCTGCGACGATCCGGCGCTTCCACCGTGCGCGCAGGCGACCAACGCGCATGCAGCAGCAGCGGCCAGAAGCCGAGTTCCGCTATCCATAGGCGGGGTAGCCGACCGCCGAAGAATCCTGCCGCATCTGCTCGACGAGTTCGCCGGCGTCGGCAAAAAGCCGCTGTTCGCGCACGTAACGCAGGTCGCGCAGCGCGAGCTCGCGACCGTAGATCGTCTGCTGGAAATCGCGCAACCATGCCTCGACGGTGCGCGCGCCGCCACCGAACTGAGGATTCGTTCCGATCGAGACCAGCGCCGGATAATCGCGGCCGTCGTAGCGCGCCACGGCCGAATAGACGCCGTCTTTAGGAAGAAGCTTCGCCGGCACGCTGACGTTTGCGGTCGGGAAGCCCAGCGCGTGGCCGCGTCCTGCCCCGACCTCGACCGAGCCTCGAATCTCGTAGCCGATCCCTCCCAATAACCGATCGGCCTGCGCGAGATCTCCCTCGCGGATCAACGCTCGGATTCGCGTACTCGAGATGCGAGCGCCTGCGTCGCTGACCGGCTCGACCGATACCACCGTCACGTTGCGCGTTTCGAGAAACTCGGTCATCAGATCGACGTCGCCCGCACGCTTGTGGCCGAACCGGAAGGTCCTGCCGACGACGACGCCGCGTGCGCCGAGACGCTCGACCAGAATTCGGAGAAACGCTCCGGGCGAGAGCGCTGCAATGTCGTCGTCGAATTTCACGAAGAAGCATTCCTCGAAGCCGGCACGAGCAACCAGTGCAAGACGCTCCGGCGGCGTGCAGATCAGCTCGGGTTCCGTCCCAGGTCTCAGGTGCGCCGACGGATGATTCGCGAACGTTACGAGACCGCAACGCCAGCCGGGCTTGCGAAGCCGCAACGTTTGGCGCGCGATCTCGCGATGGCCGCGATGGAAGCCATCAAAAAAACCTACTGCCAGCACCAACGGCCGATCGCCGTCACGTACGAGCTCGTGACGAACCTCCATTACACGAAGACTTTGCGCGGCGCGAGCAACGCTCCGAGCGCTTCGCCGACGCCGACGAGCGTTCGCGACTCGTCGCGCACGAACACGTGCCGGCCGGTCGCGCCCTGCGGCAGTGGAACGACTCGTCCGGCT
This sequence comes from Vulcanimicrobiota bacterium, assembly GCA_963756635.1. GTDB lineage: Bacteria > Vulcanimicrobiota > Vulcanimicrobiia > Vulcanimicrobiales > Vulcanimicrobiaceae > Cybelea. Next base: position 72,464 of record CAVWOR010000005.1, on the reverse strand, counting down.
CGAAAATCGGCGGAGCCGCGCAGGTCGAGCACGATCGTCGGAAACGGGATGATATGTTCGGGCGCGATGAGCGCTCGCTGCGGTTCTTGGGCGATTTCGTCGAGCGTGCGCGCCTCGTAGAGCACGAACGGTCCCGAGCCTTCGCGCAACAGCGCGCCCATATGAGCCGGAATCCCAATCGCCGCTCCGATGTCGTTGCAGAGGGTCCGAATATACGTGCCCTCGCTGCAGGCAACGCGCAAGCGCGCCGCAACCTGTCCCGTGCCTGCCGAACGGTCAGGAGACTCGATGCCCAGCAACGTTAGCCCGTAGATCGTCACGCCGCGCGCCTTACGCTCGACGGTCTTGCCTTCGCGAGCGAGCTTGTAGAGCCGTTTACCGTGGTGGCGCAAGGCCGAGTGCATCGGCGGAATTTGCGCGATCCGGCCGCCAAACGATGGCAGCGCAGCTTCCAAAAGGGCGGCCCATTCGGTTGGAACCTCGGACCGATCGACGGTTTCGCCGTGCGCGTCTTGCGTCGTCGTCGAACGCCCGAGCACGAGCGTGAATGCGTAGCTCTTGCGCGGTTCGTCGAGTAGGGGAATCAATCGCGTGGCTTTGCCGATGGCAATCGGAAGCACTCCCGCGGCTTGTGGATCGAGCGTTCCTAAATGGCCTGCAGCGAGGTTCCGGTCGCGCGCGTAGAGTGCGTAGATGCGCCGTACGCGTGCAACCGCGCGGGCCGAGCTCGGACCGGCGGATTTAAAGAGATTGACGAACCCAATCACCCGCCGACTCCGCTCAGGGCAGGCTACCGTGGCGGAGCTTGAGGTTATAGGCCTTCGGCGACGAGAGCCGCTTCAACCGCAGCGAAGGCCTCCTGCAACGATCCGTGATAGGTCAGACCCGAAGCGCGAAAGTGTCCGCCTCCTCCGAGCCGTTGCGCGGCGGCCTGTACGTTGAGCCGCCCGCTCGACCTCAAGCTCACGCGGATCTCGCCCTCGATCGCCTTGAAGAGCGCCGCGACGTCGACTCCCTCTTGTCCGAGCAGCGTGTTGACGGTGTCTTCCGTATCTTCGCCATCCGCGCCGGTCTCCGCGAGCATCGCATCGTCGACGTACGAGTAACAATAGCGACCGTCGTATTCCAAGCGCATCGCTTCAATGATGCGCGCCAACAGTTTCGTCGCCGCAACCCGCTTGCGCAAAAAGACTTCCTGCGTAATTTCTTCTTTGTCCGCGCCATGGCGCATCAGTTCCGCCGCGAGCTCGAGCGCCGCCGGGGTGGTGTTCGAGTGCATGAACCCGCCGGTATCGGTCATAATGGTCGCGAGAATGCACGTCGCGATACGGCGATCTATCGTCACGCCGAGCCCGCGCAAGAGGTACATCACGACGCTGCCGGTCGAGCACTCGTTCTCGAGCACGAAATTCAGTTTTCCGAAGAGCGAATTGCCGAGGTGATGGTCGATGTCGAGCATGTTCTCGCGCTCGACTTGCGGCAAATGCTCGCCGGCGCGCCGCCAATCGCTCATATCGCAGAAAATGTAGAGCGTGTCGGCTGGCAGATCGGACGGCAGCGTTCGCCTCACAAACTCCGCATCGGGCAAGAACCGAAGGTTGCGCGGCACGCTATCTTGTTGGAAGTAGGCAACTCGTTTACCCAGGCTTTTAAGCGCCAAGCCCAGCGCCAACCCAGCACCCAGCGTGTCGCCGTCCGGCTTCACGTGGCTCACCATCACGAACGAGCCGCGCCGGCGCAGCTCCGCAACGACCTCCTGCGCCGACGCAAGGCGCGGCGTACTCTCGATCATTCGCCCTCCTCGGCTGGGCCGCGTATGGCCGCTTCGCGCAGCGTCTTGGCAAGCGCGATCGCCCGCTCGGCAGAACGATCTTCGAAGAAGATCAGCTCGGGAGTGTGACGCAAGTCGATCTTACGGCCTAGCTCGCCGCGCAGAAATCGGCCCGCGTGCTTGAGTGCGTCGAGCGACTGGCGCGCTTGATGCCGATCGCCGATTACCGACACGAACACCTTGCAATGCCGTAAATCGTCGCTCACCTCGGCATGCGTCACCGTCACGAACGCCAGCCTTGGATCCTGGAGCTCTTGCGTAATTAAAGTTCCGAGGATCCGCTGGATTTCGTGATCGATCTTCGCTATTCGCTGCTGTTTCATGCTCGCACGAGCTCGGCGGCGACGCGTTCGAGCGCATAGGCTTCGATGACGTCGCCCTCTTTGAGATCCTGGAATCTTGCGACCTGAATGCCGCACTCGAATCCTTCGGCCACTTCACGCACGTCGTCTTTGAAGCGGCGCAAGCTTTCGATCTCTCCGTCGAAGACCACGGCTGCGTCGCGAATCACCCGCACCTTTGCGCTGCGCGCGATCTTGCCGCTCGTGACGTAACATCCAACGATCGTGCCGACTCGGCTCACCTTGAAGACCTGGCGAACCTCGGCGCGGCCCAATACGACCTCGCGCTCGATGGGGGCGAGCATGCCGCGCATTGCTTTCTTGAGATCGTCTTCGATCTCGTAAATAACCTGGTAGAAGCGTAGGTCGACTCCCTCGTTTTCGGCGAGCCGGCGCGCCGTTTCGTCGGGCCTGATGTTGAAGCCGATCAACACGGCATTGGATGCGCTCGCCAGATTGACGTCGTTGGGTGAAATCGCGCCGACGCCGCCATGAATAACTCGGATCTCGACGTCCTCGGTCGAGAGTGACTCCATGCGCGCGTGCAAGGCTTCGAGCGAGCCCTGGCCGTCCGCTTTCATGATGAGATTGAGGACCTTTCCGCCATCGGCGGGCATCGACATGAACGTCTCGAGCGAAACTCGCTGGGTTCCGGTTGCGGCCATGCGTACGTCGCGGCGACGCGTCGCACGTTTCTCAGCCGTTTCGCGTGCGACGCGCTCGTCGCTTACGACGCTGAGCGTGTCGCCGGCTGCGGGAACGTCGGAGAGGCCCATGACCTCGACCGGAATAGACGGACCGGCCTTCTTGACCTGTTTGCCCTTATCGTCGATCAATGCCCGCACCTTGCCGAACGTGCCGCCCGCGACGACGATGTCGCCGACGCGCAGCGTTCCGTTCTGTATGAGCACGGTTGCGACCGCGCCTCGTCCGCGGTGAAGGGCCGATTCGATGACGACGCCGCTGGCGCGGCGGTTCTTATTCGCGCGCAGCTCGCGAATGTCGGCCTCGAGCAAAACGGTATCCAGAAGGCTCTCGATGCCGTCGCCGGTCTTCGCAGAGACGGGCACCATTTCGATGGTGCCGCCCCAATCGACCGGCTGTAGCCCCTGTTCGATGAGCTGCTGCTTGACGCGGTCCGGCTGCGCCTCGGGCCGATCCATCTTGTTGATGGCCACGACGATCGGAACGTTGGCGGCTTTGACGTGCGCGATTGCCTCTTTGGTTTGCGGCATGACGCCGTCATCAGCAGCCACAACGAGGATCGCCACGTCGGTGACCTTAGCGCCCCTCGCGCGCATTGCCGTAAAAGCCTCGTGACCGGGAGTATCGACGAACGTAATCTTACGATCGTTCCGCTCGACGGTATACGCACCGATTTTCTGCGTGATGCCGCCGGCTTCGCCCGCTGCGACGTCGGCTCGCCGTATCTTATCGAGCAGCGACGTCTTACCATGGTCGACGTGGCCGAGCACCGTAACGACCGGCGGACGCGGCGTGAGCATCTCCGGCCTATCCTCTTCCTGCTCGACCGTTACTTCTTCGCCCGCTTCTTTGACGACCGCATTGAAACCGAAGCGCTTCGCGATTTGGATCGCAACGTCGCTCGAGATGTTTTGATTGATCGTCGCCATCGTCCCGATCTTGATAAGTTCCGTGATAACGTCGCGAACCGGCACGATCATCGAAGTCGCCAGCTCTTGCACGGTAAGCAAATCTGGGATCTCGATGGTCTCAAGCGCTCGCGGCGGCGCGGCGGGGACGGAGTCGCCTTTTTTCTTGCGATGCCGCTCTTTCTCGAGCAGCAGTTCCTTCTCGCGATCTCTCTTCGCGGTTGCCTTTTCCTCGTGCATCCGCGCGCGGTCGCCTGGACGCGCGCCGGCTGAAGGCGCGGGGAGATCGGCGGGCAGAGCGCCCGGGCGGCCGGGCGCCGGACGTAGACCCGGCGTCATCGGCCGGAATGGGCCGTTTCCGGAGGGCCGTCTCGCCGGCGCAGCGACGCCTGGCATGGCTGCGCGCACCGGCGTTGCGCCTTTGCCTCCCTGGCCGGGCATGGCTTCTCCGGGTCGAGGCGCCACGCCCGGACGACCCGGCAGGCCGCTCTGGGGGCCAGGCGAGGCTGAAGCGGCAGTCGTCGGCGGCGGCGGTTGTCGCCGTGTCACCGAGGGTTGCCCCGGCGGCACCCGTTGCAGTTGGGGAATCGATTCGGTCGCCGGCCGAGCCGCCGGTTCGGCGCGCGTCGGACGGGTCGGCTCCGAAGGCGTAGGCTCGGGCGGCCGCGGGGTAGCGGGTGTGGCCGTGGCGGCGCGAGACGAGGTCGCGCTGACCGGCCGAAGCCGCGTCACGGGAGGCGCCGGCGGCGCCGGCTTCGGTCGCGTCCTGGCCGGCGGGGCGGGCGCGGGCGGCTCACTCGCCGGGCCGGCTTTCTGTTTGGCGGGCGGCTTCTCGCTTGGCGTCAACAACACGCTGCGCACCAGATCCGCGATCTGGTCCGGTACGACGCTGAGCTGGTTTTTTGCCTCGAAAACGCCACCGAGGCGCTCGTTGAAGAGCGCTGTCAGCTCTTTCGAGGTGAGCCCGACCTCTTTGGCGAGCTCGAAGATCCTTACTTTTCCGGCCAAGTTCACTCTCGAGCGCAGCAGCGCTCGAGTCCCATCAGTTGGAGTGCGCGGAGCCCCAACCGACGGCTTGGCTCCGCTAGGTAATCAAAGGTTCGCCCTCATCGGAGGGGATGGTCGTCACGAGGAGTCATTGCGTTCATTTCTTGCACGGGCTCTCTATTAAACCATATTCTGCCGCCGCCGCGCCAAGCCCCGGGTAGCGTTTGTTCTTACGAGCTTGCTCCGCGCACTGGGCCGAGCATACGTAGGCGCCTCGCCCGGCCTGCTTGCGTCGGGAAGCGGGATCGGCGCGCCAACCAGCGTCGGTTCGAACGAAGCGAACGAGCTCACGCTGCACGGACCGCCGCCGGCAGCCCACGCACGTACGTACCGGTTCTATGCCCCGTCCGCTCCTAACCGTTCGCGCCGGAACTCTTCGAGTTTGCGAACGAGTTCGGCATCGATCTGCTCGCCCGTGGCAGCAGCCGCCGCTTCCGGCGTCTCGGCCGCAGGCTGCTCGCCGGCCGCGCGTTCCTCCCGCTCCGCGAGATAGCGGTCGCGAGCTTGAGTCGACTCGGTTTCGGTCGCTATGTCCAGACGCCAGCCGGTGAGGCGCGCTGCGAGGCGAACGTTCTGGCCGTCGCGCCCGATCGCTAGCGAGAGCTGATAATCCGGAACGATGACGAGAGCGACGCCATCGTCCTCGAAGAGCTCCACGTCAATCACCTTCGCCGGGGCCAACGCATTGGAGATAAACGTTGCAGCCGCCGGATCGTAGCGAATGATGTCGACCTTCTCGCCGCGCAAATTATCGGTGACGTTTGCAATCCGGCTCGACTTCGGTCCCAAGCACGCACCAATCGGATCGACTTCGGCGCGATTGCTCTTCACCGCCACCTTCGAACGGCTTCCGGGATCGCGCGCGATCGCCATGATTTCGACCGTTCCGTCGGCGATCTCTGGAACCTCGAGCTCCAAGAGCCGCTGTACCAGCCCCTCGGCCGCGCGCGATAGAATGACTTGTGGTCCCTTCGGTGACTTTCGTACGTCGAGCACGTACGCGCGAATGAAATCGTTAATGCGATACGCCTCGCCGGGCACCTGTTCGTCGACATACATAACGGCTTCGTCGCGTCCCTCGAGCGTAATGAACATATTTCGTTGCTCGTACCGTTGCACGGTGCCGGTCACGAGATCGTTGAGTTTTCGCACGTACTTATTATAGACCGTGTCGCGTTCGGCTTCGCGAATGCGTTGTACGATCACTTGCTTGGCGGTCTGCGCGGCGATTCGGCCGAAATCTTTCGGCGTAACTTCTTGGTCGAAGTAATCGCCGATTTGGTACGGCTTTCCGGCCTCTTTCATGGGGATCTCGAGCTTCGGATCTTGCACCTCCTCGACGACGGTGCGGCGATGAAAGACGCGATAGGCTCCGGTCTGGCGGTCCACGATGACGATCGCATTCGATTCGCTTCCGAAATGCCGCTTATACGCGGTGAGCAACGCTGCTTCGAGCGCTTCCAGCAACATCTCAAAGGAAATATTGCGTTCCCTCGCGATGAAGTGCAGGACGTCGATGAGCTTCTCTTCAGTCGCCGCGTTTTCTATCGTTGCCATGTTTTTGTTTCCGTTCCAGTTTATCGCGCTTGAAATCCGCTCTCGGATCGTATTCCAAATTCGCCGTTTTGATTGCCGCCATCGGCAGAAGCAACTCGCCGCGTTCGGTTTCTACGACCGCGGTCTCCCCACTGAGGCCTCGGAGGACGCCGCGGTGCGTCTTACCGCCGTTCACGGTCAGCGACGTGACGATTCGCACGCGCTCGCCGGTGAAGCGTTCGTAGTCGTCGCGACGCAGCAGAGGCCGATCGAGTCCCGCCGACTCCACTTCGAGCGCGTACTCACCCTCGAGGCCGGAGAGGCTGGCATTGAGCCTGGTTGCGACGCGCTCGCACAGGGTTAAGTCGGCGCCTCCGGGGCGATCGATCGTTACACGCAGCGTCGTCAAGCCTCGCTCGGGTTTCGCACGACGCTGCACGATTTCGAGACCGGCAAACGCCGGATCATGCTCGATCGCATCGAGTTCCCGTTCAAACGCACCCGCAATCGTCGCACCGTCTCTCGACCCGCTTTTCATCTTCTTCTTTGCTCGAGCTCTGAAGCAGCGAAGCGCGGGCTAGGCCCACGCTCCCAAAGTGGCTTCGCGATTCTGAGTCCCCACTCATTCCAAGAGACGCTTCGCTCCCACCTTACTCAACAATTGCGACGGGGCCGCAACCCGATGTGGGTGCGGCCCCTCGCTCTGTTCACCTAGCTTGCGATTGGCGCGCCGCCGGAAATCGTCCGGCTGCCGTGGGCGCGCTGGGGCGCCCTTATTCGGCGCGTACTTCGCGGGCTCGGTCGCCCGGCGGATCTTGCGGTTCCAACCGCCCTCCTCGTCTTTGGCGAAGATGCCGGCATTTCCGGCACCTTATAATTCTAGTGCGACAAATGTCGAAATTCAAGCGGGAAACAGATCCGCTCACGGCGACGAATCGGACGACGGTGCGTACGGCACCAAGCGGCGCCCGTCGCAAGGCTGCGATACCATGCCATCGACGATCGGCGCGATGCCGGCAGCGAACGGCGACAGCGGCGCGGCGGCGGCGCCTCCCCCGCCTATCGCGATTTGCGTACCGTTTGCGGGGACTCCGTAGGTGTTGCTGTGAACGATCGTTGAATCGGGTCCTGCAGCCACGGCATATCCGCCGCGTACCGCCTGTGGATAACGAACGAGCCATCCGGTGCAAATCGTCGTTGGTCCGTCTTTGCGCGCGGCGATGACCCACATCTTGACCCGAGCCTCACCGCCGGTGCCGCGCACGTCGTACATGTATTTCGTTTTGGCGAGCACATCGGGAGGCGGCGTCGGCTCGAGCCGTCCGCGCAACGACAGCGTCGGCGTATAGGATTTGCTGGTAGGATTGACCGGATTATTCGGCAGTAGCGCGCGCAACTTCGCGTTGATGTTCGGCGCGTTTTTTCCCTTCGGGGCGGGTGTGATGCGGGCTACCGGAGCGGGCGTCGGAGCGATCGCGACCGGGCGCTCCGGTGCGCGCACGCTCTTTTCGGCCGTGCCCGGCCGCGGACCCGGAGAAGCTCCGCCGCTCGGCCCCGGTTTCGGTGCAGTGCCGGGCGTTCGCGCGACTGCCGAGGAGGTGCTCGTGGGGCTTGGGTTGGGAACGCCGGCGCGGTTCGCGGGAGCGAGCGAGGCGCGCGCTGCGGGCGCCGCACTCGCACTCGGTGCCGCCGTGGCTCGCGCAACCGCGGCGGCGGTCGGCGAGGCCTTGGGCACTGCCGGCGCCGGCGTCACGACCTGGGCGGTTGCACGCACCAGTGGCGGCGCGGGCTTTGGCGATGGACGCGCAGACGGAGCGCTGGTTGGCACCGGTGACGGAGCGGCCGTAGGCGGGGTCTTCAATGCCACCGCGACCGGTGCAACGGTCGGCACGCTTACCGGCGCGGCAGGTATCTCGTTGCGAGGGCTCGTTTCAAAGACGTTTTGGGTCGGCTGCGGATTGGGCTGCGGTGTCTGCTGCAGAATCGGGCGCGGATTGGGTGGCGCGGTCGGCGCCTGCACTGCCAGCTCGTGGCGGTTGACCGGCATGTGCTGCGCCTGCGGCTGAGCCAACGGCGCGTGGTGCAGAGGCGCGACGACGGGCACGTGCGGAATGGGGACGACCGCACGAGCGGCGGCCGGTTGATGTGGGACGATGACCGGTGACGTGCGCTCGATCGTGACGACCTCTCCGCCGGCAACGCTCTCCGTCGCGCCTTCCTGAGACGAGCTTGAGAGCACGGAAAAGAGCAGCGCGGCCAACAACGCATGCAAGAGGAGCGAGGCTAAGAAGCTCCCCGTCAGTCGCTCCGGATACCGGCGGTCGCGCGGGTCGCGCTGGAATTTCACGGGAAGGCTTAAGTGCGCTTCATCGAGCGCAGGAGCCTGCCGCCACCGACGCACAAGCCAAGCGCGTCATGGAACAGATTCTACACAAGCGCACGAAGATCGTCGCAACCGTCGGACCGGCCTCGCGCGACCCCGCGATTCTGCGCTCGCTCTTCATTTCCGGCGCTAACGTCTTGCGCTTGAACTTTTCGCATGGCACGCCGGAAGAGCACGCGGAGGTCATTGCGTCCGCGCGCGAGATTTCCGCGGAGCTGGGCATTTACACGGCCGTGTTGCAAGATCTGCCCGGTCCGAAAGTGCGCACGGGGCCGCTCGCCGACGGCCTGCCTTCGGTTCGACTCGAGCGTGGCGCGCGTTTGGTCATCACCTCCGACCAAGTTGCGGGAACGCCGCAGCGCATCAGCACGAACTACAGCGACCTCCTCGCAGACGTCGCGATCGGCAAGCGCCTCTATCTCCAAGACGGACAGATCGCGTTGCTTATCGTCGGAAAGAGCGCAACCGATATCGACACGACGGTCGAGTTCGGCGGAGACTTGCGCGGCTCCGTGGGCATCAATTATCCCGACGGCTCGTTAAATATCACGTCGGTCACGCCGCGCGACTTCGAGTTTTTGGAGTTCGGCCTCGCTCAGGGCGTCGATTACGTCGCGCTCTCGTTCGTGCGTTCGGCCGAAGACGTGGAGCGCGCCAAAGCCTTCATCGCGGAACGAAACCAGCGCGTGCCGGTCATCGCAAAAATCGAGAAGCATGAGGCGCTGGCCGAGCTCGATAGCATCATCGCGGCGGCAGATGGCATCATGGTCGCACGCGGCGACCTCGGCATCGAGGTTCCGATCGAAACGGTACCGATCATTCAGAAAGAGATCATCGCCAAGTGCAACCGAGCCAGTAAACCGGTCGTCACGGCGACCCAAATGCTGGAGTCAATGATCTCCTCGCCGCGTCCGACGCGAGCCGAAGCAACCGACGTCGCCAACGCAATTCTGGACGGCACGGACGCCGTGATGCTCTCGGGCGAAACGGCACTCGGCGCGTATCCCACCGAAGCCGTTCGCACGATGGCCCAAATCGCTCGCGAAGTCGAGCGGCATTATCCTCACCACTCGCTGCGCGACCGGCGGTTGGAGAACTTCGAGCCCACGATCGCCTCATCGATCGCCGAAGCGGCGACGCGCGCCAGCGCCGAGCTAAACATTCCCTACATCGTGACCGGCACAACGACGGGAAACACGGCGCACCATCTCGCTGCTTTCCGGCCGCAGGCGCGGATCGTCGCATTGACGCCCGAACCTCGGGTGGCGCGACGGCTGGCGTTGCTTTGGGGAACCGAATCGTTGCTGATCGAACCCTACGCTTCGATCGACGTTCTGCTCTACATGACCGAACGGCACATGGTGCGGGAGGGTCTGGTGCGCTCCGGCGATTCGATCGCATTCACGACCGGCATGCCGGTCGGATCCGGGGGCACCAACGTCCTCAAGATCCACCTAATCCCTTAGCGAGCAAGGCGCGCGCGTGGCGCAGCGCCGCGTCGTGTGACTCGCCTGAAAGCATCCGCGCGATCTCGGCTTCACGCTCCTTTGCTCCGGCAATCGTGCGCACGACTATCGTCGTCTCACGCTTTCGCTCGATCTTGTCGAGAACGTAGTGACGCTCGGCCCACGTCGCGAGCTGCGCCAGGTGGGTCACGCAAACGACTTGCCCGCGCCGCGCGAGCTCGCCAATCGACGCGCCTACCGCGGTCGCGGTCGCGCCGCCGATGCCGGCGTCGATCTCGTCGAAAACCAGCGCGCTGCGCGTATCGCGCGCGTCGGCGAGAACCACGACCAGCGCGAGCAGCACTCGCGAGAGCTCGCCGCCCGAAGCGATGCGTACGAGCGGACGCGACGGCTCGCCGGCGTTTGCAGCGAAGAGAAACTCGACGTGTTCCGCGCCGTGCGCGGCAACGCGCGCAAGCGGCTCGATCGCCACCTCGAAGCGGCCCGAGGCCAGGGCGATTTCGGCGAACTCGGCAACGACGCGCTTGCACAGCCGGGCGGCGGCGCGCCCGCGAAGCGCGCTCAACGAGGCCGCGGAGTCGCTGAGCCGGCGCGTTGCGGTTTGGGTTTCGGCCTCGAGTCGCGCGATGTGGAGATCGCGGCCTTCGTAGTCGTCGACGATCTCGCGCGCTCGTCGGGCCGCGGCGGTGGCGTCGTCAACCGTGCCGCCGTACTTTCGCGTCAAACGTTCGATCAGATCGAGACGCGAGTTGATCGCGTCGAGCTCGGCCGGATCGTACTCGGCCGCTTCGAGAGCGCGCGCGACCTCGGCCGCGAGATCCACGGCATCGGCTTGCAGCGCGGATGCGCGCTGCGCGGTCTCGTGCAGCGAAGCGTCGAATTTTCCAACGCTGGAGAGCGCGACGGCCGCAGCTCCCAACGCGCCGGTTGCGCCCCCTTCTTCCGCGGCCAGCGCTTCGCGAGCGGCGTGCAACGCCACGGCGATGCGCTCGACGTTATCGAGGTAGTCACGCCGTTGCGTCAACGGCTCGATCTCGCTCGACTCCAGGCGCGCGTCTTCGATTTCGCGCACGGCAAAGCACGCATCGTCGTAACGCTCGCGAGCTCGATGCTCGTCCTGCATCAGCCGCGCGAGCGCCTGGGCCGATTCCTCTGCCCGCGCGTACGCAGCCGCCACTTCTGCGCGCAGTCGAAGCGCCGCTTCCCCGGCGAACCGGTCGAGCAGCTCGAGGTGATAAGCGGCCGAGAGCAATCGCTGGGCTTCGTGTTGACCGACGATCTCGGCAATCGCGTCGCGGATTTCGCGGACGTATGCGGCCGTCGAAGCTCGGCCGTTAACGCGCAGAGTCGAACGCCCCGAGTCGGTCATCTCGCGTGCGATCGTCCCTTGCTCTCCGGGGTCGAGCTCGAAGCCGTCGGCCGCGAGGCGAGCGCGCAAGGCGTCGTCCGGTTCGAAGGCAAGCGTTACCAGCGCCTTGCGCGCGCCGCGGCGCACGACGTCGGCACCGGCGCGCGCTCCCAGCGCAAAGTCCAGTGCGCCGAGGAGCATCGTTTTCCCCGATCCGGTCTCCCCGGTGAAGATCGTCGCGCCGTCGGCGAACTCGACATCGGCGCGCTCGATCAGCCCGTAGCCTTCGATCTGCAACTGCCGCAACATCCGTTATGAAGGATTTCTTACCGACGAGGATCCTTGATGGAAACGCCCCACAGCATCTTTGCTTCCAACCGCTCGAGAAAATGCAAGGGTTCGGTTCGTGCGAAGCGGATGCGGTTGGGGTGGCATCGGATCACGACGCTCGAGCTCGGCGCCACGTCGCTGAGCACGTCGCCGTCGCACTCCAGGCGGGCCTGCGCGGCCTCTAAGTCGGAGGTGATCTCGATGCGCGATTGCGTCGGAACTATCAATGGGCGCGAGAAGAGCGTATGCGGCAGGAGCGGCACGACGCCGAAGGCGTCGACGCTCGGGGCTATGAGCGAGCCGCCGGCCGAGAGAAAGTAAGCGGTCGAGCCGGTCGGCGTCGCCACGCAAATTCCGTCGGCCGCGATCCGCGTCGTCGATCCGTCATCGATGCGAAGACCGAACGGTACCATGCGCGAGACTTCACCCTTGCGTACGACGACGTCGTTGAGTGCGAAGAAACGCCGATCGCCATATTCGGCCTGCAGGGCGGTGCGCTCGTCCATAAAAAGGCCGCGCTCGACCAATGCCGGCAGATCGCACAGCCGCGGATCGTCTTCGTCGAACTCCGTCAAGAAGCCCAACCGGCCCGTGTTGATCCCAAGCAGCGGAACGTCGTGCTCCACGGCGATGCGCGCCGCCCGCAGCAGCGTCCCGTCGCCGCCGACCGTGATGAAGAGCGAAGCTGTCGCCGCACTCGTCCCGTCGACGACATCGAAACCGCTAGCCCGAAAGTCCGTGGCGATCCGCGTTGCGATCGACCGCGCGTGCTCGCGCTCCGTATCGACGCGCAGGGCAACGACCTTCCTTTCGATCGCGAGCATCGTCATCATGCGTGGTCCCCTTCGCCGAGAACGGCCTGGAGTCGTGCGTCGTCGAACGGCTCGCCCTCGCGGCGCAACTCCAGCAAGAACTCGCGATTTCCCGCCGGCCCGAGCAGCGGCGAAGCCGCAAGCGCAACCGCCACGATCGCAAGAGACCCGGCGGCGGCGCGTAGTTCCTCAAGCACTTGGCGGTGCGTCTCGCGATCGCGCACGACGCCGCCGGAGCCGACTCGTTCGCGGCCGGCTTCGAACTGCGGCTTGACCAGCGCAACGACGACCCCGTCGGCGCTCAGGTAGGTCACGGCGCGCGCCAAGATCGTGCGTAACGAGATGAACGACGTATCGACGCCAATGATGTCGAAAGCTTCAGGGAACGCGTCGTCGGGGAGGCGGCGGAAATTGATGCGCTCCATGACGCGCACGCGCGGATCGTTGCGCAGTCTCCAGTCGAGCTGCCCGTATCCGACGTCTACCGCGGTAACGCTCGCGGCTCCGCGTTGCAGGAGGCAATCGGTGAACCCTCCGGTCGAGGCGCCGACGTCGAGCGCCCGCGCTCCGCGTACGTCGATATCGAAAACGTTCAGCGCGCGATCCAGTTTTTCGCCGCCGCGACTGACGAAACGGCGCGGTTGCTCGATCTCGATCCTGGCATCCGGCACGACGCTCTGCCCCGCCTTTGTCGCGACCACGCCCTCGACGGTGACGCGTCCTTCCATAATGAGGCTTCGCGCCTGCGAGCGCGTCATGCCGCCGCGATCGGCGACCGCCGCATCGAGCCGAATCCTCATGTGCGGAGATCATTCGCGGGAACCGGCCGGCACCCGCTCTAACGAACGTCTATGAACGCTAGCCTGCAAAAATGGCCGCTTTCCCTGCGCGTCGCGTTCCGTTTCGCGTTCGCGTACTTTTTGCTTTACTGCGTTCCGTTTCCACTGACGTGGATCCCGTACGCAGATCGAACGGGCGAGTGGGTCGACGACTTTTGGCATGTCGTCGTCCCATGGGTCGCCGCCCACCTGCTTCGGCTTCCCCACCCGATCACGATTTTTGAAAACGGCAGTGGCGACACGACCTACAACTGGGTTCAGGTAGGCTGTTTCCTAGCGATCGCGATGGCGGCCACGACCGTGTGGTCGCTTCTCGATCGCAAACGCCCGAACTATAACCGCCTCTATCGCTGGTCCCGTCTCTACTTGAGAGTGTGGCTCGGAGCGTGGATGATCTCGTACGGGGCGAGCAAGGTGATTCAGTCGCAGTTTCCGCTCCCGATGCTCTCGAGTTTGATCGTTCCATACGCGCAGCACTCGCCAATGGGGCTGCTCTGGACCTTCATGGGCACGTCGACCGCTTACAACGTCTTCGCTGGCTCGGCAGAGATGCTGGCTGGGATTTTGCTGCTCGTTCCGCGCTTCACGACGCTCGGCGCGCTTGTCGGCGCCGCCGTCATGAGCAACGTCTTCATGCTCAACATGAACTACGACGTTCCGGTCAAGCTCTTTTCCTTTCACCTCCTCGTGGCAACGCTGATCCTTGCCGGTCCCGATCTCGCTAATCTCGCCGCATTTTTCATTTCCAAGCGTGCCGCGCAACTGACCGTCGATCGTCCTTTCTTTTCCGACCGGCGTGTGAACGTCGCCGGTCTCGCGTTGCAGCTACTCTTCGCTGCATTTCTGGTAGGCACCGGTCTCTACTACTCGCTGCAGAACCAGGCGACGATGGCGGAGCGCCCCGCCCTTTACGGCATTTGGTACGTCGATCAGACGAACGTCCATTGGCAGCAGGTGGTCTTCGACGATTACAACCTCTTGGGGGTGCAGAGTCGCGAGGGGCTGATGCGATACTACAGCCAACAAACCAACGCCAAGGCGCGGACCATAACGGTTTCGATCTACCGCAATCCACGCGCCGGTAGCGTTCTACTATTTATTCGAATGCCGCCGAACCGGTTACGTCTTTGGGGCCATATCGGAAGACGGCACATCGAGGCAACGTTGCATCGTGTCGACGAATCGAAATTCTTGCTCCTAAGTCGCGGATTTCATTGGATCAGCGAATATCCGTTCAATCGTTGATCGCCGGCGTTAGAACGGTATTTGGTCGTCGAGCTCGTCCGGCTTCGGGCGCTTTCCACCGGCGGATGGCTGCTCCGACATCGCCTCGTCGATCTGCAGTTGAGCGCTCTTGAGCAAAGCGTCGCACTCGCGCGCGAGAGTTTTGCCTTCTTTGAAAAGTACGATCGCGCGATCTAGTTTCGTATCGCCGCTCTCCAGCTCTTTGACGATCGCATCGATTCGATCGAGCTTCGCTTCGAAGTTAGACCCGCCGTCACTCATCGTGCAGCACCCGTTCGACGCGTGCACCAAGCCTCCCGCGGAAAAGTCGAGCCTCGATATCGTCTCCGATCGATACTTCGCGTGCATCGCGAACCGCTTTCCCGGCACGCGTGACGATTGCGTACCCGCGTTCGAGCGGGCCCTCCGGATTCAGCGAAAGAAGGCGGCTTTTTGCAAGCGCGAGTCCGTTAGCGCGCGCAGAGAAAACCCGATCGCGTAGGCTATCGAACCGCGCCTTAACGGCGGTTAGGCGGGTTGCGCGCTCGGCGACGCGATGGCGCGGGTTTTGCCGCTCTATTCGATTCTGCAGCTCGAGCACGCGGCGTCCCACTTTGGAAAGACGCCGGTCCACAGCGACACTCAACGCTTGACCGACAGCAGCAAGATCGCGCGATCGCCCGACGACGACGCCCTCGATGGCCCGCCGAAGGAGCTGCTGCTGGCGAGCCATCCTGCCGGTAACTTCGACCCACGAGCCGGCGATATACTCGGCGGCAGCAGTGGGCGTCTTAAAGACCGCATCCGCGACTTCGTCGGCGAGATGACGGTCGCCGGTATGGCCGATCGCGGTCACGACGGGATGCCGCGCTCGCACGATCGCGCGAACGACCGCCTCGGTATTGAAAGGATAAAGGTCTTCGTACGAACCGCCGCCTCGCAACACGATGACGGCATCCACCTCTTCGCGCGACGCCCGGTCGATCGCGTCTGCGATGTCGATCTCGGCACCGTCGCCCTGGACTCGAGTCTCGACGAACTTCACCGTGACGTTCGGCGATTTTTCGCGCAATGTCGTTTCGAAATCGTCAGCACCTTTTCCACGCGCCGAAACCAGAGCTACGCGACGCGGAAATCGCGCAAACTCGCGCTTGCGTGCCTGCTCGAAGAGGCCTTCTGCCTGAAGCCTCTTTCGCAGGGCCTCGACTTTCGCCGCGATGGCGCCGATGCCTAACGGCGCGATCTCGACGACCCTTAGCTGATACTCGCTGCTCTTTTCCCAGATTCCGATCGTGCCCGTCGCGACTACCGCAACACCATCGCGCACGGCCGGCAGCCGCTTTGCGTCGCTCCAGTAGGCAAAGCATCGCAGTATCGCCCGGTCGTCCTTCAGGCTAAAAAAAATGTTACCGTTCGGCTGCGGCTTCCATCCCGAGATTTCGCCCACAATCGCGACACGCTGCAGTTCCGGACGCTTTTCGAGCCACCGTCGCAGACGTTCGGAGAATTGGGAGACCGTCAGCTGGAGAACGTGTGGCTCTTCGAAAAGCCTCACCGAGGCGGCCCTGCGGATTCCAACGGCGACGCGGATTGCGACGGCGATGCCGATTGCATGGGCGATTCGGTCGGCGCAGGCGGCACGAATGGAGGCGGCGTGGCGTCGGGCGGCGGCACGGTCGGCTCGGGAAGCTGCGCGGCCGCCGCTGCGTCTTCTGCATCTTGGGCCCGATCGTACGCGTCGAGCGAACGCCCGCACCCCGATTGCGGTTCGGTTCCTTTGAGATAGTATTCGCGTCCGCCGCGACCGCAGCCGGCGACCTTTGCGACTTCATCGGCGGGGAATGGGAACTCGCGCGGTGGCGTGCCGGCGAGCGCGGCTTTCATGAAACGCGCCCAGATCCGCGCTGGAATGTTTCCGCCATACGATTCGACCATCGGCGAGTAGTCGTCGTTGCCGAGCCAAACCGCGGCAACGAGGTCGGGCGTGTAGCCGACGAACCATGCGTCGCGGAAGTTGGAGGTCGTTCCCGTCTTCCCGGCCGCCGGGCGCCCGATGACGGCGTTAGGATACCCGGTGCCGTGTGCGATCACGTCTTCGAACATCGACGTCATGATGAAGGCCGTTCCGGCGCTCACGACATCGGTTGCCTCGGGAAACCGATTGTCGAGCACCGGGCTGCCCAATGAGTCCTTGACGATGCGAAATGGAGTAGGATCGACGTGCAGCCCTTGGTTTGCAAGCGTCGAGTACCCGCTGGCTTGATCGAGCACGGTGATCCCCGTCGAGCCCAACGCGAGCGAGAGATTCGCTTCCAGCGGCGACGTCACGCCCATACGATGCGCGTAATCGATGATCCGATCCAAGCCGACGCGTTCCGCAAGCTTCACCGCAACGATGTTGCGTGAAAAGACGAGCGCCTGCCGCAACGTGATCGCGCCCATATAGGTGTTGTCGTCGTCCATCGGCGACCATTGAGTGCCGTCACCCATGGGGTAGCTCACGCGCGTATCGTCGATGATCGTCGAAGCTGGTATGCCTTGGTCGATGGCCGCGGTGTAGTCGTAGATTTTGAACGAGGAGCCCGGCTGACGGTGAGCCTGCCAGGCGCGATTGAACTGATTGTTCAGCGAAAAGCCCGCGCCGCCGACCATAGCGAGGATCTCGCCGGTCGATGGCCGTAGCGCGACCAACGCGGCCTGGTGAGCGCCAATGCCTTCGGCGACCGCCTGTTGCACGCCCCACGTCACCGCTTCCTGCGCGAGACGCTGCATGCGCTCGTCGAGCGTCGTGTAGACCGCAAGGCCGCCCTCCTCGACCGTGCTCTTGCCGAAAAGCCGTTCCAACTGCGCGATCGCGTACGTCGTGAAATAGGGGTAGCGGTAACCTTGCAGGCCCGGCGGCTGCTGAGCAACCAAATCGAGAGGGGCTTCGTAGGCGGAGTCCGCTTCGGCCTGCGTGATGTAGCCGCTTTCGACCATTCGGTCTAACACGTGACGCTGCCGGTCTCGCGCCAACTCAAGATTCGAAAACGGCGAGTAGTCGGAAGGAGCGGCCACGATCCCCGCAAGCATCGCGGCTTGCGCCAGCGTCAGTTTATCGACGCCGCGCGCGAAGTAGGTGTGTGCGGCCGCATCGACGCCGTAGGCGCCCGAACCCAAATAAATAATGTTTAGATAGCGCTCGAGGATCTCGTCCTTGGTGTAGTAACGCTCGATCTCGATTGCGAGCAGCGCCTCCTGAATTTTACGCGAAAGCGAAACTTCGTCGTTCAGAAAGAGCCGGCGCGCGAGCTGCTGCGTGATCGTCGACGCGCCTTGAAGCTGCTGATGCGTGAGGTCGGCGTACGCAGCGCGCAGGATGCTTTCGAGATCCACGCCGTGATGATGGTAAAAGTTGTGGTCTTCGTTGGCGATAAACGCATCGCGAACCAGCGGCGGAACCCGCGAGAGCGGGACCCTGACGCGATTTTCTCTGTAAATGGAGGCGAGTTGCATTCCGTCGCGCGCAAAAATCCGGGTCGAGCTTGCCGGCTGATAATCGGCCATTCGGCTGATGTCGGGAAGGTTCTGCCCGTACGCCGCGATCATTCCGGCTACGGCTCCAATGGAGAAGAGCACGATCATCAGCAGTGCGACGAACACGCCCCGCCATACGCGGCGGGCGCGACTGCGTCTACGCCTTGGCATCGGCAACCGCGCTGAGAACTCCGTTGACAAAACGTCCGGAATCTTCAGTGGAGAAGCGTTTGGCGAGTGCGACGGCCTCGTTGATCGCAACCGCCTTCGGGGTTTGGGGGCGGCAATGCAGCTCGAATGTAGCCATTTCTAAGAGCAACCGATCGATCGTAGGGAGGCGTTCGATTGCCCAGCCCTCCAAGAGGGGGCTCACGATGCGGTCGGCCCGCTCGGCGTATTCGAGTGTGCCCAACGCGAGTTCCTCGACGAAGGCTCGTTGTTCGCTGTCGGCGTTATCGCCCACAATTTCGCTCAGGGCATCTCGCGGTTCGCGATCGCCGATGACGACCGAGTACAGCACCTGCAACGCCTGCTCGCGCGCGACTCGCCGCGACGTCATCGCGCGCCGGGGGGCACGGGCTGTTTGCGAGCCTGTCCGTTTGACAAAATCGCATTGGGAATGAACTCGACGTCGTAGCGGCCTTGCCTGAACGCCTTGGTCGCAAGGATCTCGAGGCACAGCGCGATCGTCGTGTTGACGCCTTCGACGAGCGTTTCGCGCAACGCGCGCTCCATGCGCGCGATCGCGATCTCGCGCGAGTCTCCAAAAGCGACGACCTTGGCGATCATCGAGTCGTAGTATGGCGGGATGGTCGCGCCGGCGTACAAGTGGGTGTCGACGCGAATGCCGGGTCCTCCCGGAAAAACCAGCTTCGAAACGGTGCCGGCCGCGGGCGCGAAGTTATTGCGCGGATCTTCGGCGTTGATTCGGCATTCGATGGCGTGACCGCGCGCCACGAGATCGCGCTGCGTATACCCCAACTTTTCGCCCGAGGCTATACGAATCTGCTCCTTCACGAGATCGATATTGTACACCATCTCCGTTACCGGATGCTCGACCTGAATCCGCGTGTTCATCTCCATGAAGTACGCGTCATCACCCGCTACGAGAAACTCCAGCGTACCCGCGTTCGTGTAGCCGACGTAGCGCGCCGCTCGCAACGCCGTCTCGTGCAATGTATTGCGGCTGCGCGTCGAAAGATGCGACGCCGGAGTCTCCTCCACGAGTTTTTGATGCGCCGGCTTCTGCAACGAGCAGTCTCGTTCGCCCAAGTGGACGATATTTCCAAATTCGTCGCCGAGCACTTGGACTTCGATGTGCCGCGGAGCGCGAATCAATCGTTCCAAGTAGACGCGCCCGTCTTTGAAACTCGCTTCGGCTTCGGCGCTCGCTCCGGCGTAGGCGCGCGGCAGTTCGCTCGCCTCGGTTACGACGCGCATGCCTCTGCCGCCGCCCCCAGCCGTTGCTTTGAGCAGCAGCGGATAACCGATCGAACGCGCAGCCTTATGGGCCTCCTCGATGGATGCGAGCACCCCGCTCCCCGGGGTCGTCGGCACTCCGGCTTCGTGCACGACGCGCTTTGCTGTCGCCTTGTCGCCCATCAGCGCGATCACGCTTGGCTTTGGTCCGATGAAGGTCAAGCCGTGATCGTTGCAGATCTCTGCGAAGCGAGCGTTCTCTGCCAAGAATCCGTAGCCGGGATGAATCGCGTCGCACTGGGTGACCAGCGCCGTCGAGATAATGTTCGGAATATTGAGGTAGGAACGCGCCGCCTGGCCAGGGCCGACGCAAAAGGCCTCGTCGGCCTGACGAACGTGAAGCGAATCGCGATCGGCTTCGGAGTAGATTGCGACCGTCAATACGCCGAGCTCTTGGCAAGCGCGATTGATTCGCAGCGCGATCTCGCCCCGATTGGCGATTAAGACTTTTCGAAAAATTGTAGGGCCTACTTTCCTCGCGCCACGAGAAACAGCGGCTGACCGTACTCGACCGCCGCGCCATCGACGGTTGCCACCGCGACGATCCGTCCCGCACCCATGCTGTGAATTGGAGTGCGAATGCCGAGCGCTTCGATAAAGCCGAGCTCCCGATCGCCGTCGAAAACGTCGCCTTCGACGGGCGCCGGACGGCTAAGGTGAAAGAGACCGACGAGGTCCGCCTTGATCGCGTCGACGCGCACGCCCGGCGAATCGCCTGCTATCCGGTCGCCTGATTGCAAGGGCTGCGCGCTGCGTTGCGGCGCAGCGGCAATCTCGATCTCGTCGTCTCCACGTTGAACGCGTACCCGGACGGCATCGCCATCGGCAAGGAATTCCGCGAGCGCGCGCACGTGCGCGCTCGCGGAAAGTGATCGCTCTTCGGGCATCGTGGCGACGGTTTCGCGCTCGACTCGTACGACCCCCGCGAGCTCCGCAGGCGGCAACGCGTCGCGCAGCGTTTCGAAGCGATCGTCGAGCTCCGTCAGCGGGACCAACACGAAACCGCGCTCGCGCAGAAGCGGATGGGGAACCCGCAAATCCGGCTCGTCGACCGCAAGATCGTCGTAGAGCAACAGATCGAGGTCGATCGCTCGCGGTCCCCAGCGTCTGCTTCGAACGCGCCCCAAATCGTTTTCCGCTGCTTTCAATCGGTCGAGCAAAGCGCGCGGCGCCAATTGCGTTTGGAGTAAAACGGCGGCATTGAGAAACCACGGCTGTTCGCGGTCGCCCCATGCGACCGTACGATAGAGCGACGACCGTCTGAGAACGTTCCCGAACGCACCGAGTGCTTCGATCGCCCGTTCGACGTTCGCCACGCGATCGCCGAGATTCGAGCCGATTCCGACGAAGGCTCGGTGCGCGCTCACGTCGGCTCGTATCGAGGGTTAACGCGCTCGAGGGTCACGCTGGGCGTTGCGCCACCGAGGATCCCAGGTTTGGAAAGAGTCACCTCGGCGCGCACGACTCGGCGGTCGGCGAAGACTTCGTCGAGAAGGTCGCTGGCCAAACGCTCGAGCAACGCGTACGACGTCGTCGCGACGACGCGAACCAGACGTTCGTGCAGCGAAGCATAATCCATGGTCATGGCAAGGTCGTCGCTACCTTGCGCAGCTCGCAGGTCGATCTGCGCCGCGACCTCGATATCGATGAGCCGGCGCCGTTCGCGCTCGCCGGGATCGGCGCCATGGCGGCCGTAAGCGCGTACGCCGCTCAGCCTTATTGCGTCCATTGCGCCGGCCTCCAGCCGCGCACGATGGCGTCGGCGACGGCGACCGCATCGCGCGCCGCCGCAACGTCATGCACTCGCACGATGTCGATGCCCGCCTTCACGGCCAGAGCGGTGGTTGCCACCGTGCCGTAAATGCGATCGCCAAGATCTCGTCCCGTCAGCTTGCCGATCGTCGATTTGCGGGACGCACCGATCATCGTCGGAAAGCCCAGCGCTACGACTCGGTCGAGGGCCTGCAGGACGGCGATGTTTTGGTCTGCCGTCTTTCCGAAGCCGATCCCGGGATCTACGATGATTGCATCGCGTGCGATGCCACGCTCGACCGCTCGAGTCGCGCAGTCATTGAGATAACGAAGTACATCGTCGACGACCAAACCTTCGTAGTGCGTGCCCGTCTGGTTGTGCATCGCGACGATCGGAATCTGCAGCTCCGCGACGAGATCCAAGAGTTCGTCCGAGGCTCCCCAAACCGAATTGACCAGATCGGCGCCCGCGGCATGCGCGGCCCGCAAGACGGCCGGCTTGTACGTATCTACCGAGATCGGCGCGTTGGGCAACTGCGAGCGCACCGCCCGAATCGCCGGAACGACGCGCGCAATCTCTATCGAGGCGCCCACGGGCTGATGACCCGGCCGCGTCGACTCGCCTCCGACGTCCAAGAGGTCGGCACCGGCATTCCAGTGCGCGATCGCGCGCACCGTAGCCTGCGTTGCGTCTTCCACGCCGTCGCCCGAGAACGAGTTCGGCGTCACGTTGACAATGCCCATGACGTAGGTCTGCTCGCCCCAGGCAAGCCGCGCGCTTCGCACGCGTAACGAACCTCTGATCAAATCGTCGCCGGTGCGTACCACTCGCGCAATCCTGCGACGACGAACGTCGAGCCGGTTACGACGACCACGTCATCGTACTCCGCCCTGCGGCGTGCGACCGTCAGCGCCTCGATCGGATCGTCGATCGCGCGTCCCCAGGTGCGCAGCGATTCCGCGATGGTTGCCAGCCGAGCCGGCGGGATCGCTCGACGCCCGGAGACTGAGAACGACGTGAAGGTGAACGTCGAGGGCAATGCCGAGAGTACTTCGATGATCCGCTGGGCGTCCTTGGTTTCTCCAATTGCAACGACGTAGTGAATTCGGCAATTGCCAAAGCGCTCGCGCAGCGAAGCGACCAACGATTCGGCTTTCTCGGCATTGTGAGCGATGTCGAACACGACCGTAGGGTTCCGCGAAACGAGCTCCATGCGACCGGGTATTGCCAGCTCGGCGAAACCGCGCGCGATTTCCTCGCGGCTCGGCCGCAGCTCTTCACCTAGTTGCTCCAAAACCGCAATGGCGGTTGCGGCGTTCGTTCGCTGAAAAATTCCGAGCACCGGCATCAAAAGGCCGTAGGATCCCCGAGCGGATTCTACCGCGAGCGCTTGACCGCGAGTCTGGTCGCCTTCCTCGAGCTCGATGCGTACGACGTCGGCAACGTGGACGACCGGCGCACCCACCTCCGCGGCATATCGCTCGATTACCGCCCGAGCCGCCGCCGGCACGCCCGCGAGAACGAGCGGCACGCCGCGTTTTGCGATGCCGGCCTTCTCTACGGCAATGGCTTCGAGCGTGCTCCCGAGCACCTCGGTATGGTCGTAGCTCACGGAGGTAATAGCGGCAACGAGC
The DNA here is from genome assembly GCA_963756635.1 of Vulcanimicrobiota bacterium. Taxonomy (GTDB): domain Bacteria; phylum Vulcanimicrobiota; class Vulcanimicrobiia; order Vulcanimicrobiales; family Vulcanimicrobiaceae; genus Cybelea. The sequence goes on along the minus strand of CAVWOR010000005.1, from coordinate 49,312 downwards.
GGCGCGATCACGTTCGTTCCGTCTAGCCGCCCGCCCAGGCCTACTTCGATCACCGCGACGTCGACGCGCTCCTGCGCGAAGTACTCGAAAGCGAGTGCCAGCAGCGTCTCGTAGAACGTCGGGCGTCCGTGCTGCGTGCCCGTGCGTTCGATGGCCGGCATCATCGCGTCGAGCACCGAGGCGAGACGCTCGCGTGAGATCGAACGGCCGTCGATTCGGGCGCGTTCGGTCATGGAGTGCAGGTGCGGCTTGGTGTGCAGGCCCGTCCGGTGCCCGGCAGCCTGCAGCGCGCACGCAATCATCGTCGAGGTAGATCCTTTGCCGCTCGTTCCGCCGATGTGAATCGTGGAATAGGCTCGATGCGGATTGCCGAGCTCGTGCAGGAGAGCGCGCATCCGGTCGAGCTTGTACGACGTGCGCGGCGATACGCTTTCGTCGATCGTGCCGAGCAGATAATTTTCGGCTGCCTGGTAACTGAGTATCTCGGTCATCCGTCCACGACTCGATCGGCAAGAAGTTCGAGTGCGTGGGGCAGCACGGGCAGCACGACGTCGAGCGTCTCCGCCACGGCGCGCGGGCTTCCCGGAAGGTTGATGATCAGCGTGCGATCGCGAACGCCGGCCACCGCTCGCGAGAGCATCGCCGTTTTCGTCTTTGCGATGGAAGCGCTGCGAATTGCCTCGGCTATTCCCGGAACCTCGTAATCGATAACGGCCGCCGTCGCTTGAGGCGTGCGATCGCGCGGCGAAAGCCCGGTGCCGCCGCTCGTGAGCACGAGATCTGCCGCGCGCGTATCGGCAAGCTCGATGATCTCGGCCTGCAGCGCGGCGGCATCGTCGGCGAGAATGCTTTCGCGCACGATCGAATAGACCGGGCCCAGCCGCGCTTTCATCGCCGGAATGCATTCATCGGCACGGTCCCCGGAAGCCGCACGGTCCGAGAGTACGATCAGCGCAACTCTCAAGCTCACGTTGCTCTTGTTTTACCCCGAGCCGGCTGAAGGACGTACGTCCCGCTTTTGCCGCCGCTCTTGCGAATAAGCCTCACCACTTCAATCGAGATCCCTTTGTCGAGCGCCTTGGACATATCGTAAATCGTCAACGCTGCGATGGAAACGGCGACCATCGCTTCCATCTCGACGCCGGTTCGCGCCGCCGTGCGTGCCTCGGCCTCCACTCGCAATGCGCCGTCGCGACGCCAGTCGAAGCGCACCTTGACGCTGCTCAAGGGCAACGGGTGGGCCAGCGGAATCAACGCGGCGGTTTGCTTTGCCGCCAGGATGCCGGCGACTTGGGCCGCGACCAGCGCGTCGCCTTTCGGAAGCATGGCGGCCTGCAGTGCGGTCCGCGCAGCCGGATTCATTCGAACCAGCGCTTCGGCGCACGCGTATCGGGATGAGACGTTCTTGCGGGAGACGTCGACCATGGCGATGCTGCCGTCGCGCGCGATGTGCGAAGGCTTCACCGCGGCGAGCTCTGGAATCGCGCCCAAATGAGGCAGAGCAGCGAGAGCACCCAAAGAACGACCAGGTGCGTGACGTGATGTGCGTGGCCGGCGCCCGACTCGGTAAAGAGATTGATTCTGCCCATGCCATAGAGTATTCCGAGGACGAAGAAGACCGCGGCGAATACCATCAAGATAGCTCTCATGTAATTACTCCCTTACGCGCGAGAAAGAGACAGATTGCTCCGACCACGACGCAGTACCAGCCGAACGGCCGCAGGTCGTTCGACCGAAAGTACCGCGTCAAGAAGGCAACCGAAAGATATGCGGCAACGCCGGCAGCAAGTCCGCCGCAGAGCGCTTCGAGCAGAACGAGGTGTGCCTCCGGGGCGAAGAGTTTCGGCATTTCGAGCAACGCCGCCGCGAGGATGACCGGCGTCGCAAGCAGGAACGAAAACCGAGCCGCGTGCTCGTGGTCGAGGTCGCAGAGCAGACCGGCAACCATCGAGGCGCCGGATCGCGAGATGCCAGGCAGCAATGCAAACGACTGTGCCACCCCAATGAGCAGGCTTGCGGGATAACTCAACTCCTCGATCGGTTTGTACGTGCCTTCGGCCGTTCGTTGCTGACGCCGGCGCAGCGCTTCACCGGCAAACATCACGAGACCGTTGACGAGCAGGAAGAGCGCGGCCGGCGCCGGCGATCCGAAGAGCCGGCGCACCGGCACCTCAAAGATGAGGCCGAGGATTCCAACGGGTATCGTCCCAACGACAAGACGCCACCCGATCCGTTCGTCGCGATCCTGGCTCAAGCGTCCGCGCACGACGCTTACCAGCAGCGCGCGTGCGATCGCGTACCACTGAGCCCGGTAGAAGACGATCAGCGCGAGCGCCGTCCCAAGATGCAATACGACGACGAACGCGAGAAACGACGCGCTCGATCGATTGACGTTCTGCCAGTGCAGCAACGCGGGGACGAGGATCGTATGGCCCAGGCTCGATACTGGGAAGAGTTCGCTGACGCCCTGCAAAAGAGCGAGCACGAGCGCTTGCGAGAAGGTCACGGCGCAGCGTTAGCCCGCAAGCTCCCTGCGGCCTGCAGGTCACCAGGCGACGAACTTGACGCTAAAGCTGTACTCGCTTGCAACCGGTTTGCAATCGTGAAGGGCGGGCGCATAGCGAGCGTCGCGCGCCATCGATACCGCGACCAGATCGAGCGACGCATTGCCGGTGCTTTGCGCAACGCTGGTGTTGACGATCTGACCACCGGAATCGACTTGCACGTTCACGAGCGCGGTACCGCTCGTTCCCGACGCCCGCGCATCGGGCGCGATATCCGGCGGCGGCGGCGTGGCTACGATTGCGGCGCCGATATTCGGCTGCACGCATCCGGCATTTGACGTCGCAATGGGCTTGGGCGTCACCGGCGCAACGGCGGGCGTCGGCACGGCAGCGCTCCCTCCCGTCGTTGCTGCTGAGCCCGGTCCCTTGCGCACAGGCGGCGCCGAGCTCGGGGTACGCGGGGAAGAGGTACGCTTCGGCGGAGGGGGCGGAGGGGTCGGGATCTTGGTCACCGCGATGGTCGTCGGACGGTGCTCGATCGATACGACCTCAGCCTGGTTTTCGGGCGTCGGCACCGGTGGATGCAGAATCAGCGCAACGAGCAGATGCACCAGCAGCGAGAGCGCGAGCGCAACCAACAGTAAACGTGGGACGCGTTTCATCGCTCATCGACGACAAGGAGGCGAGGCGCCCTAGTCGGGCTGGAAGTCCGCGCGGAAAAGATAATCTCCGGTCGTCGGGTTGCACTCAATGAGCTTCGGCGAGTAGGTCGACTGGCGCGCCGCCCGCAAAGCCGCCTGATCGACCGCCATGTTGCTCGAGCTCTTATAGACCTTCGCCGAGACGAGATTACCGCTCGGTCCAACCGTGACTTCCACTTCCACCGTGACCGCACCGAGTCCGAGATCGCGCGCCGATTCCGGATAGTCGGGCTGGACGGGATTGGTCACGGTCGCTTCGACGTTCGGATTCGCGCAGGAGGGTTTCGGCGTTCCAGCCGCAGCGGCCGGAGCCGGAGTACCCGTTCCCTGCCCTTGCGGTACGCCGCTCTCGCTGCCATTCTTCGGCTGCGCGTACTGAGCCTCGGCCGATCCGCTCTTCGAGTTGCTTGTCACGTGCTGGACGTTGACCTTGAGCTTGGGCTGCTCCACCTGCTGCTTGTGCGGCGGCGGGGTCGAGTTGGGCGGCGGCGTCGGTGTGGGAGGCGGCGTCGGCGTCGGCGGCGGCGGCGTGTGGACGATGATCTTTTTCTTTGACACGGTGACTTGTTCGGGACCCTGCTGCTCGTTGTGCTTCGCGAAGTTTGGAAGGAAAGTACCGATCGCCAAGTGCACGACGATTGAGATCACGAAGGCCAATCCGATGTAGCTGCGGACCCGCTCGCCGGTTGTGATGTAACCGCCGCGTTTTGCCATGGTTACCGGATCACTCTACTGCGACATTCCGCCGGGAGCGCCCTGAACGTGATTCGCCAGGCCGAAATCCGTCAAATCGACCGATTTCGCGGCGTCCATGACCTGGAGGATGAGGCCGTAGCTCGCCTTCGGATCCGCCTTGACGATGACGCTCTTGAAGCGATGGTCGGTCGCGTCCTGGAGCTGTGCGAACGCCCCCTTCATATCCAGGACCCCTACCTGGGTCGATCCGATCTGAACGTGGTCGTGTTCGTCGATAATGACCACGATCTGTGACGGCTGCACCTTTTCCTTATTGTAAGCGTCGGGAAGCCTGGGCTCTTTCGTGACCGACGCTAAGATGATGAAGATGATGAGAAGTACCAACAACACGTCGGTGAACGGCGTGATGTTGATCGTCGACATTACCTCATCTTCGCCCTGTCCTGTCGAAACGGCCACGTCTCATTAACCTCCAGTTACGACGTCACGAAGCCGACGTCTTCGAGACCCGCGTTTTTTGCAGCGTCGAGAATTCGAATAATGACGCCGTAGGGAGCCTTCGCGTCGGCGACGATTGCGACGTGGTGGCGCGGCTTCTTCTTTGACGCATCGTACATCACGCGATAGACTCCCGTCGTATCGGTCTTGACGCCGTCGACGAAGATCACGCCCTTGTTATTGACGTCGACCTCAATGTCGTTCTTGTTCTTGTTCTGAGTCGCCGGGTTGTTGTTCTTGTTGGGCAGCTCTTTTTCAAAACCGGGCGGCGCGACCAAGGCCGCGAGAATCATGAAGATGATGAGCAGGACTAGCAGCACGTCCGTAAACGGGGTGATGTTGATCTCCGCCATCACCTCTTGGTCTTGCTGTGACGATAGAAGGCTCACGATTTCGCCTTACGAGCTTACTTGGATGCTCTCGACGGCTGATAAAGCTCCGTTGGAATCGGCGAACCGGTGTTGTGGAAGTGTAGCATTTCGGCGAGCTGATTCGCAGCAACGATCATTTCCTGATTGTAGTTCTTGATGCGCGATTTGAAGAAGTTGAAGAAAACCACGGCTATGACCGCAATGATCAGACCGGTCGCCGTGGTGATCAGTGCCTCGGAAACGCCCGCCGCGACCACGGCCGGCGTGGAGTTGCCCTTCAAGGCGATGTCCTGGAAGGCGCGGATGATGCCCAAAACCGTCCCGAAGAGGCCGACGAAGGGCGCGATTACCGCGATCGTGCCGATGATCGCCAAATTCCGCTCGAGCGAGTTGAGGTGTTCCATGAGGGCGATCGAGAGGGCGTCGGTAATGTCGGCGCGATTTTTTTCGCCGCGACGAAGCCCGAACTCGAGAATCCGCGGCAGCATCCCGCGGTTTTTCTTGCAAATCTCGATAGCACCGTCGAGATCGTCGGCCGAAACCTTCGCGCCGATCTGACGTAGCAGACCTTTGGTGTCGCCATGCTGCATCTGAAAAAAGACCATGCGCTCGATGACCACGGCGAGACCGACGATCGAAATGAGCAAGAGCAGCCACATATCCCAGCCGCCCTGCTGCATGAGACTCATAAATCCCGAAAACCACATCACGGTGTCTACGACCCTCCACTAGATGAAGTTGGGCGGCGACCTCCCGCCCCGTGAGGGCGAGCCATTGGCCCACCCCGCTCTAAAGTCCTGGTTACGTTAGCTGCCGCCTCCGGACGGGGCCGCCCCACCCGCATTGAGATTCTTTTTGACGAACGATTCGATCTGGAGCACAAGCGTTTCGTTGCCCTCAGCTTTTGCTTGCTGCTCGGCCTTGTCGAGCGCGGCGGTGGCCTTTTTCTTCGTGCCGTCGTCGTGCGTCGACGCCCATTGCGCGGTCAGTGCGATTCCCTCGGCGAAATTGGCCGCCGCGTCGTCCGGTTTGATAGCCAAGGCTTTCTCTGCATAAGCTTGCATCCGCTTGTAATCCGGCTTTGTGCTGCGCGCTATAGCAAACGCAGCGAGAGTATTGGCTGTGACAGCGATACTCGGATCGCCTTGCGCGGCGGCTTGATCGAAGTCGGCAAGCGCAGTCGCGGTATCCTTGGCTTCGACCGCTGCATTTCCGGACTTGATCAAACTGGCCGCCATCGCTTGGCCGCCCGCCGTGCTCTTCGGGTCGAGTTGCTTGATTTGCGCGGCGATCGCCTGCGCATTCGCTGTATCGTTGTTTGCGAGGTACGCCTGCAAGAGCTCGGAATCGATGTTCACCTTCGAATCGACGGGGATTTTCGGATCCGACATCGCGGCGTCGTGCGCGGCATTGAGCGCGACGAGCGCAGCCGCGCTATCGTTGTTGGCAAGTTCAGCGACCCCCAACGCAAAGCGCGAGTTTGGTCCCGAATCGAGAGCGACCGCCTTCTGGGCGTACGCGAGCGCCTGCGCGGGGTTGCTCCGCGCTTCCTTCACCGCCGCGGCGGCGAAGCTGCGGGCGGCGATGGGGCGAAACTGCGATCCGATCGTCCCAACCTTATCGAAGGCCGATGCCGCAGTGGTAAAGTCGCCGGCGTCGTACGCCGCGATGCCGAGCATCTGGCGAAGCGAGTCGTCGCCCGGAGAGTTGAGAAGCTCCGTTTCGGCTTTTGATTTGGCTTGCTGGTATTGACCCTGACGAACTAATGCCGCGACCTGAGCCGCAGCCGGACTGAGCGCGCCACTTGAGGGGAGACCGCTGCCTTCGCTCGGGGTGCTGACGACCGATCTGCCGTTGAATTTTAAAGTGAAGTCGTAAAACGACGTAATCGGCGTCGCGCCGCGGCGAGCCGGCCGGTAGCTCGAGTTCCCAGCGATATCCATGGCCGCCGCGTTATCACCCGAGTTGCTCGAGTGGATAACTTTGATGGCCTTATGCGTGCCGTCGGCGTTGACTTGAACTTGCACCACGACGGTGCCGCTGCCGGCAATCGAATGGGTCGTCATCCCTTGTTTGATCAGTTTTGCGGGGACGAACTCGTTGGCGTACTGCGCGAGCGCGGGTAACTCGGCGAATGCGACGAGCGCCGCGACGGCAGGTGCGAGGATTCGAAAGTGAGACTTCATGGCGTACCTCGGACTCCAATCATGTGTTCGGCTTGGTACGAGGCCCTTCGTCCGGCGGCCTGCGATGCCACTCGAGCGCCGCGCGCTCACTCACGCTCAGCGGACGAGTCTGGCCAACGGGTAACTGCCCCAGTTTCAGCGGCCCGAAACGGGTTCGGGCCAGGGCGAGGACCGGGTGGCCCAACGTTTCGAACATGCGGCGGACTTGCCGGTTGCGGCCTTCGTGAATCGTCACGTCCACGACACAACCATCGCGGCGCACCGCCACGACCCGCACTTTCGCGGCCGCGGTGCGAGCTTCGTCCAGCAAAAGCCCGCGATTCAAGCGACGGACGTCGTCGGAGGAGAGGCGGCCGGCGAGCGCCGCGCGGTACGTCTTCTCGACGCCGAAACGAGGGTGAAGCAAGCGGTGGGCGAGTTCTCCGTCATTGGTTAAGAGCAGTGCACCGCTCGTTTCGTAATCGAGCCGTCCGACCGGAACGATCCGAGGTCCGCGGGGGAGCAGGTCGGCGACGGTGGGCCGGCCCTGCGGATCGCGCATCGTCGTCACCACGCCTACCGGTTTGTGCAAGAGCAGATAGGTCGCTTCTGCCGGCGGCGCCACGACCACGCCGTTGACCTCGACACGGTCGCCGGTGTCAACGAGGATCCCGAGCTTGGTTACGACGCGACCGTTGACGCGAACCGCTCCGCTCGCGATCGACTCATCCGCGCCGCGCCGCGACGCCACCCCCGCTTGCGCCAAATATCTGTTCAGCCGCGTCCCCGCCTTCACACGAAAAGTATTAGTGAAGCGAACGACGTGATGCCAGAGGAAGTTCGGACCGACGAGCGGAGCCATGGAGGGCGAAAGCGAGGAGGCCGAACAGCAGGAGCGGAGCCAGGATGGCGGAGCGACGAGCGGTTCCAAGGCGTCACGTCGTGAGCAGAACTAATACTTTCCGTTTCCCCCATCTTCGTAACCGCGGTTCATCGAGAGCGCTTCCTTGGTGACGGTCTGCAAGAACTCTTCGTTGGTGCGCGTTTGCGCCATCTTATCGAGGATGATCTCGGTAATGTCGCCCGTATTGAGCACGGCCGTTGCGCGGCGCAACATCCAAAGCTTGCGCATTTCGTCGGGCGCAAGGAGCAGCTCTTCGTGACGCGTTCCCGATCGCTTGATGTCGATCGCCGGAAAGACGCGGGATTCGGCGAGCTTGCGGGTGAGGTCGATCTCCATGTTGCCGGTGCCTTTGAACTCTTCAAAGATGACGTCGTCCATCTTCGATCCCGTTTCGATCAGCGCCGTAGCGACGATCGTGAGCGAGCCGCCCTCTTCGATCTTTCGTGCCGCACCGAAGAAGCGCTTGGGCTTGTGCAGCGACGCGGTATCGAGACCGCCGGAGAGCGTGCGGCCCGAACTTGCGACGACCTGGTTGTAGGCCCGCGCCAGGCGCGTGATCGAGTCGAGCAGGATGACCACGTCTTTACCGAGTTCCACGAGGCGCTTCGCGCGTTCCATCGCGAGCTCGGCAACGGCGGTGTGGTTTTCGGGATGCTCGTCGAACGTCGACGCGACGACCTCGCCGTCGATCGTCCGCTGCATGTCGGTGACTTCTTCGGGGCGCTCGTCCACCAGCAGCGCGATAATGTGCGCGTCGGGATGGTTGATCGAGATCGAATTCGCGATGTTCTTGAGAAGGGTCGTCTTACCGGCCTTGGGCGGGGAGACGATCAGCGCGCGCTGCCCTTTTCCGATCGGCGAGAACAGATCGATGACGCGCGTTGAGAGCTGCGTCGAACGCACTTCGAGCTTAAAGCGCTCTTGCGGATAGATAGGCGTGCCTTTTTCGAAAGTGCGCCGCCCTTTGATGGCTTCGGGATCTAATTCGTTTACCTTATCGACGCGAATCAGACTGTAGTATTTTTCGCTCTCCTTTGGCCGGCGAACTTGGCCCTCCACCATGTCGCCGCGCCGCAACTCGAAGCGGCGGATCTGCGATTGGCTGACGTAGATATCGTCGTTGCCGATGTAGTAGCCGGCGCGACGCAAAAACCCATAGCCCTCCGGAAGCACGTCGAGAAGGCCGCTGGCCACCTCGATGCCAGAGCGCGCGATCTGCGCCTGCACGAGCAGTTCGACGATCTCGTCCTTCTTTAATTTCGCGGGGACCGGGATCTCGACTTCGAGCTCTTTGGCAATATCGATGAGCTCGGTCTTTGTCTTTTCGCCAAGCTGAGCCGCGGTCTGAATCGGCGGTATTTCGACCTGAGGAACCTGATCCTGATAGACCGCAGGATGTTGCGGAAAGTGATGCCGGCGACGCGAGCGCCGGCGTCGTCCTCCGCCCCCTTGTTGGGGACGCATATCGTTATTGGGACGGTGCTCGATGTTGGGACGATGTTCGGTTTGCAGAAGAGTATCTCTCTCTAGAACCGCTCGCGCCAAGCTTTGACGACCGAGGGCGAGGCGGGGCTGCCATCGCAATCAGATCGGTGACGTGAACGTGGGGGTGTCAAATAGTGTCGCTGCTGTCACCAAAGGACCGCAACGCGACGCCAACACTATATCACAGCCGCATCAAGCGTTCAAGCGGGGCTTAACCGAGCGGCTCCGCTCACGTACGGGCTGCCCGCGGCATAGAAGCGCAGCCGTCGCTCTGCCGCTCGGCTAACTCCGATACGGGGACTGCGGCGCACGCGCATGGAGAGCACGCCGGCATCCGCGATCCAAAGGCCAGGATGCGCGAAGAGATCGACTCCATCGAACGAGCGATCGATGGCAAGCGCGCGGCAAAGCCGCCCAGGACCGCGACAAAGATCGCGCGCGCGATCGGTCGCGCGTCGTTTTTGCATCAGTGCGATACCTTCGACGGGCTCGAGAGCGCGTACGAGGACGCCGGCTCCTTCTCCGTCGCGCTCGCTTGATAAATTGAAGCAGTAGGACGTGCCGTAAATTTGATAGACGTAGGCGCGATGCGGAGGGCCGAAAAGCGTTGCGTTGCGGGGACTCTTACCGCGGTAGGCGTGACACGCCGGATCTCCGGGAAGATAGGCCTCCGTCTCGATTATTCGTCCGGCGGTCACTCCGTCGTCGCTGGTACGCACGAGAAGGCATCCCAGCAATGCTCGCGCCAACGCCTTGGTCTCAATGGGTAAATCCGCCGGCCCCAGCCGGGGAAACGTCATGCCGCAACGTTCAGCGCCGCTTCCGCTCGTGCCCGTTGCGCGAGATCGTCGGTCGGACCGGTTTGCAGCCCAAACTTCGCAAATGTGTTGAGCACGCATCGCAGACGAACGTACGGGATGGACATCGATTCGCCGACTCCACGCCCGGTCGCCACCTCCTCGGCGAACGCGGCATCCCCGAGCACAAAACGCACTTCACGAACGTTTCGTTTGGAGAACGCCCGGGAGAGCGCGGTCAAGGCGGCATAGCCAATCGCTCGGTCAGAAAGCGGGCGCGGCGCCGCGACGCTAAAGCCGAGCCGGACCAGCCATTTTGCCTGCCGCCTGCTCAGGCGCGCGTAGAGTACGCCGCGGCCGTCCGCGTTGGCCGCGTAGCCGACCACCGCCTCGACCGCCGGATCAGAGCTTCCTCTCGTTGGCATTTCATTGGACTCCACCCATATTATACCCAGAACATATGTTCGTAATCAAGCGATGCGCGCGGGCCTTACGAGATTCTCATAGAGCGTCTGCATACGGTCGACCTGACGCTCGATAGAGAACCGGAGCGCGACCCGCCGGGCTTCGGCCGCCTCGGGACGGGTCCCCAGCGAGACCCTGCGCAAAGCCGCGGCAAAGGCCTCCGGAGTCGGGGCAACGACAAGACCTGCGGTGCCGAGAACGTCGCGATTTTGCGGGGCATCCGCAGCAATCACAAAGGCGCCGGCCGCAAGGGCTTCTGCCAGAACGAGCCCCTGCGTTTCGGTCGTACTCGGCATCAGGAAGAGATCGGCGCTGGCGTAGAGATCCGGGAGCTCGTCGCGCGCCACGACCCCAAGGAAACGGGTCACGCCGCTTACGCCCGATTCGCGAGCTAGGCGCTCCAGCTCGTCGCGGTGCGGACCGTCCCCCGCAACGATCAGCTTCAGCGAATCGTCCCTCGCATGCGCGAGCGCCCGGATGAGAACCTCCAGGTTCTTTTCTCTTGCCAGTCGCCCAACGTATAAGAGGAGCCGATCGCCCGGCCCCAGGCCCATCCGGGCTCGCAGTGCGTCGTCACGCCGCCCGGCGCCAAAGCGTGCGACGTCGATGCCGCTCGGCACGATTTCGATTCTCGCGGTAACGCCCAGCTGGCGCAGGTGCGCCGCCATCGCCGGCGTTGGCACGACGACCGTGTCGGCGTGATTTGCAAAGGTTCTGGTTAACCGCGAGGCGGCAAACCGAGTCACATTCGGTTCGAAGGGGATGTAGTGCGCATAGGCCTCGAGCTGCGTGTGATACGTATAGACGAGCGGCATGCCGTAGCGGCGCGCATAGCGCAGGCCCATCCATCCGGTGACGAACGGCGAGTGCACGTGAATCAGCGATAGGCGCTTGATCACGCCGTTGAGATTTCGCTTGCTGACGAGCGGGAGCGTCAAACGATATTGCGTCCGCGTCGGCAGCGGCAGCGACGGCATGCGAAAGACCGGACCATCGGCCTCGGCATAGCCCGGCATCCGCGGCGCAAAGCAGGAAACCTCATGACCGCGACGGCGCAAACCTTCGGCAAGGGCCTCGACCGAAGCGACGACGCCGTTGATGACCGGGAGGTAAATTTCGGTAAAAAAGCCGAGGCGCAACGAGTCCATTCTTCGCTCTCTTCGCTTCGCTGAGCGAGTGGGTCCCCCAAAAGGTTACTCCTGCCACGCTGTGACTTTCGGCTATTCCCAGGCCGTGAGTGATGTGCTATAGTGCCCGGGTCGGGCCGGCCTGCCAAAACGGAGAGCAGGCAGGCGTAGGTTGTTTTGGGCGTCTCCGTTGGAATCCAATCGCCCCGCGGCCACCTAGCGCCGCTTCCCCAAACGCGCGACTCGTCGTTCATCGTCCGCTTTCTGCGTGGTGTAGACCGAGACCGTGACGCGAGCCGAGAGAAGAAAGGAATATCGGGTTGAAAGGACGCCTCCTCTGCGCCGCTTTTGTCATTGCGAGCCTCCCCGTCTATCCCGCAATCGCCGTATCCGCGCCGGCATCGATCATGCGCGTAACGTGGAACCGTGACGGCCTCTTGACCTGGGAGCGCCTCGAACGTCGAACGACCGTACCCCAAACGATTCACCGCCTCGCCATCGACCTCGCTCCCGGCCGCTCGAGCGTGATCGCTGTCGGTAGGCCCGGCATCGTCGAAGTTCGCGTGAGATACGCCCAGCGCGATGGCGGCGCCGTTCACCGATCCGTGCTCTCCTCACACGTGGTTCGGGCTGCGAAACCGCGCATCGTCGCCGAGGGCGTCGGCGCTACGCCGCTTTCAAAGTTTGAAGCCCACGGCATTACACGAATGGCGTACATAGCGCGCAGCGCCATCGAGATGCTTGCCACCGCCTATACCGCCTATTGCGCGGGATGCGACGGGATGACGGCCATTGGGCGGCGCGCGGGATACGGTATCGTCGCCGTCGATCCGCGCGTGATTCCGCTTGGAACGCGACTCTATATACCGGGTTACGGTTTTGCGGTCGCCGGCGACACCGGCGGCGCGATCGTCGGTCGCCGCATCGATCTCGGCTTCAACTCGCAGCGCGATGCGGTGCTTTTCGGCCGCCGCGCCATCGAAGTTTACCCGCTCAAGTAGCGGTACAATAGCGGGGTGCCGACCCCGCATCAGCTGCTCGCGCAAGCCGGAATACGGCCGAAGAAGCGCTACGGGCAGAACTTCCTTCAAAACGAAGCGGCCGCCCTCAAGATCGCGCAGCTCAGTCTCGATGGCCTCGTGGAGGGTGCTCGGACGCTCGAAATCGGTGCGGGCACGGGCGCGCTCACCTTGGCACTTCTTGCGCAAGGCGCGGACCTCACGGCGATCGAGATTGACCCCGATCTTGTAGCGCTGCTACGTTCTCGCGACGATCTCGCTCGCGCGCAAATCGTGCAATCAGACGCGTTAACGTTCGACTATCGCCGGTGGTCGCAGGGACGGCACTGGCACGTCGCCGGAAATCTGCCGTACAACGTTGCGACCGCCGTGATACTGCATTTGATCGAAATGGAGGGTGGGCCCGATTCGCTGACCGTTATGGTACAAAAAGACGTCGCCGACCGTTTTGTCGCGGCGCCCGGCACGCCGCCCTACGGTAGCCTTTCCGTCGCAGTGCAATACGCGATGACCGCTCAGCCTGCATTTAGGCTTGCTCCCGGTTCGTTTTTTCCGGCGCCCAGCGTGCATTCCAGCGTCGTTCGGCTCGTGCGGCGCGCGCAGCCCGTAGTCGCACCGCGGGATCCCGCGACGTTCTGGAAGGTCGTGCGAGGCGCGTTCGCGTACCGGCGCAAGACGCTCGTCAACAGTCTCGCGCTCGCACTCGATCTCGATCGAGCGAAGATCGCGCGGGCGCTCAATTCGATCAACCTCTCTCCGGAGCTTCGCGGTGAACGACTCGACCTCGCCGATTTCGCCCGCTTGGCCGACGCGCTGGCCGAAGAATAGTTTCAAGAGCATTTGGACGTGGGTGCTGGCCGGCGGCATCGCCCTGCCCTTCATCGCGCTCTTCCTGTTATCGCTCGCGATTAAGCCGCCGTCGATCGTGAGCGCCACCGAAATCGACGAGTTATTTTTGGCACAGGGCATCGCCGAGGCGATTCTCGTGACGGTCGTTCTCCTCGCACTCGGGCCGCTCTCGAAATTTAGCCTCCGAGAGCTGGGCTTTCGCATGCCGTCGCTCGCAACGCTCGGGATCGCCGTCATCGGCGCGATCGCCATGGTCATCGTCGCGAACGGCAGCGCGGAGTTGATCAATCTCGTCGCGCATAGCCAGCACGAGCAAGATATCGTGGCAATCTTTAAAAATCTGCACGATATTAAGGCGATCGCGATCTTCGCCGTTTTCGCGGTGCTCTTCGCGCCGTTTGCCGAGGAGACGCTCTTCCGTCTCCTCTTCTTCAATATCGGCCTGCGTTACGGCGGGTTCTGGGTCGGCGCGATCTTGAGCGGACTGCTCTTTGGCATCGCGCACGGCGACGTCTATGCCGTGCTCCCTCTGGCGCTTGGCGGCATCGTGCTCTGTACGGTCTACTACCGAACGCGCAATGCCTTCGCCTCGATGATCTCGCACTCGCTTTTCAACACGTTCTCGATCGCGATGCTGCTGATCGCGCCGCAAGCTACCCGGTAAGAGTTCGGGCCGCCTCGATCACCGGCTCGACGGTGACCGCGTGCGTGTCGAGATACTCCAACCGGTGCTGGAGTGACGGCGGCTTCGTCGTCGTTGCGGGGCGCCGTTCGAACGCTCGATCGCGCACGTACCGACCGATGAGATGGATTGCGTCCGGGTTGGGCTCCTCGTACCAGTCCGGATGGTGCGCGATCCAGAGACCGATCGTCGGAATGCCCCCTGCGGCCATGGTAAAGTGTAACGGGCCGGCGGGGATCCCGACGAAGAGATCGACGCGTCGCGTGAGCGCCTTGTAGAGTCGCGCGAAGGGCTCGTCGAGCTCCCCGAAGAGCGAGCGGAATCCCGCGACGCCGTCGCCGAGATCTTCGTCATCCATCGATATGAACCGCCAGTCCTTCGACGCGCTACGCATTGCACCGACGAACGCGCGCGCTTCCGAACCGTCGCCCCAGTTCTTTCGAGCCGCCGTTATGCCGCTTCGCGAGATCACGCCGAGACGTCCCCCCGGCTGCGCGAATTGAGCGAGCCGTTCGTCAATCCGTTGCTGGGTCGCGGACGGCGCGCGAAAGTCAATAGCATTTCGCAGCGGAGCCGCGAGATCAACGGTTCCGAGCCGCTCGTCCCGCACCAGCAATCGTATGAGGTTCCGAGCCTTCGTATGAAACGGATATGCCGTGCGGCCTTCGGTTTCGGGATAATCGGTCCAGAGGACTACCCCAGGGGCGAAACGCATCACGGCATCGTCGAGCGGAGGCGGAAGCGTGACGCTGACTCTTCGTCCCACGCATCGATGCAGGCTCAAGCCGAGATGGCGCGCGCCACGCGAGGCTCCATCCTGCGGAGATCGCACGCCGCTGAAGAGCGGCTCGATGGGCGCGCTTCCTTCCATCAGACTGACGTAGTCGTCGCCGAAGCGCGTGATCCCATACGTATTGGAAGGTTCGAGCAGCGGTAGGACACCGCCGAAATGGACCCAATCGCCCAGCCCATGCGGCCAATAGATCAGAACGCGCGAGTCGCGCAGCGCCGCGAACCGGCCCCGGTCTTCGCGAAGTACGGGCAACGAAAGCTTCGTCACACCGGTCATGGTGCGGTTGGCACGCCGCCGCAGAGATGCAACGGCATGCGTCCGGCAAGGCTCGCGAAAAAGGCTGCCGCATTCGTATCGTATGCCGGGCATCCCTCGAAACGAGGGTCGGGATGCGGATCGAGCCGGACATTTGGGTTGGCTGCGGCAACGGCCCAGACGCCTTCGTCCCGGCGCCCAAGCAAAACCGCGCGGTCGCTCTGGCGAATCGCAACGGCGCGCGAGTACGCTCCCCAATCGACGACGTACGGCCAGCGACCCGGCCGCAGCACCGCATCGTTGAAGAACAGCGTGACCGCCAGCGCGCAGGGCACGACCGCTCGCGCGAAGCGCGGGTAGCGCGCGAGGCCGAATGCAGCGGCGATTGCAGTCGCCGCGAGCAGCGGCGCGGCGTAGTGCGACCCAATGCGACTCGGTTCGTAGTTCCATGGCCGCATGAAAACGATCTCGGCTACCAGCGGCGCGGCTAGCAGCAGCCAGCGGCCAATTGCAAGCGGCACGAACGCAAACGGCGCAAGCAGCAGAACAAGCATTGAAATCTTGCCGAACGGGTCGTAAACCGCCAGCGAATAGCTCGGATCGTTGGGCCGCACGCCCAACGCTCGCTCGAACGTCAAAAATCCAACGCCGTTAGTCACCGCCAACACGCAAAGTGCGAGGCCGATGCGACGGTCCCACGATAGCGCGCACGCTGCCGCGAACCAGACCACGAAGAGAATCTGATCCTCCTTGAGTCCCATAAGCAGTTGAGCGACGATCAGGGCCGGCCAGAACAACCGCCGGCGAACCGCGACCGCGCCCGAAAAGGCGAGTGCCGGGACGAAGACGTTCTCCGAAAAATTGTCGTACGCGAGCCCCTGCGCCGCCGGCGTGAACAGGTACGCGATGCCAAGCAGATTCGCACCTTCCGCCGTGAGACCAAGCTCTCGCGCGAGTATCGTCAGCGGAATCGCCGCGCACGCGACGGCGAGCACCTGCACGACGACCAGCGTCTGTGCTTTCGGATAGAGCGCGACGACCGGTACGAGCACGCTCAGCGCCCACGAATCGTGGACGGCGAAGTGGTGCTTCCACTCCCCATAGTTCCACGACGAACCGTGCTGCAAGTTCACGAGCGTCTGAAGATACGTTCCGAGATCGGCCCCGTAGCGCAACGCGTAGAGCTTGTTGAGGTCGAGCGCAATATAGACCGTGGCGAAGACCGCTACCGCAATGTACGTCGCGCGCAACTAATAAGACTCCTCGGATTTTGCTCGGTACACCCGATCTACGATCGCGCGTAGCCGTTCGATGAACTGGGCTGGCGAGAATCGCTCCGCATGCTCGCGCAGACGCCGCGCATCGAATCGCGATGCGTCGAAACTGCGGATGGCGGCTGCGAGCGATTCTGCGGCGGGCTCGTCGAAGAACGCGCCGGTTTCGCCTTCGACGATCGTTTCGAGCGCGCCGCCCGCGCGATACGCGATCGTCGGACGGCCCGCCGCCGCCGCCTCGAGTGGAACGAGGCCGAAATCTTCTTCGCCCGGTACGATCGCCGCGCGCGCGTTTCCGACAAGTTCGTTGAGTCGGGCGTCCGATACGTAGCCGAGCAGAGTTGTCGTCGTGCCTTCCGCGCGCTCGCGCAGCGAACGCTGCGCCGGGCCGCTGCCGGCGATCAGGAGCGGAACGTTTGCGATTGCGGCCGCACGGATGGCGAGGTCGATGCGTTTATACGGCAGTAGGCGCGCGGCGACGATAAAGTAATCGCCCTTGCCGCTGCCTACCGTGAAGCGTTCCAGCTCGACGGGACAGTGCAGAATGTCGGAGTCGCGGTCATAGTACGCCCGGATGCGCTCTGCGACGTTGTGCGAGTTCGCGACGAACCGAGTCGGGCGCTTCGCAGCCTCTCGATCCCAGGCTCTCAACCCGTCTAGGAACGAGCGCGCGAAGCGCGGGACGTACTCGTCAGAGGCAAAGATAAAACGACTGACGGTGTTGATGTAGCAGACGTGGACCGCACCGGCTGGAACGCGGACGCCCTTGGCCCACGACGTCGTCGAACTTACGATCGTATCGAACGCGCTGAGGTCGAAGGATTCGAATGCCCGCGGATAGAGCGGCGCGAGTGCGCGAAAGTAGCGATTTGCAAAGGGGGCGCGTGCGAGATAAGAACGGCGCACGCGGTGAGCTGGGATGAGGTCGCCGAGGACGCGTTCGTCATACAGCGCCGTATAGATCGGCGCGGCGGGCCACGCTCGGGCAATCTGCGCAAAGACGCGCTCTGCGCCGCCGCGCTGGTTCAGGTAATCGTGAACGAGCGCGACGTTCAATGCGGGCCGCCGGAGCGCCTAGTGACTGTTACGGGCCACTAGTTTTGGAGATTCGTTCCGCGAGGCAAAACGAGCGCAATCGTCGGATTGCCTAAATAGGTCCGGGCGACGCGCTGCAGGTCGTCGGGGGTCGTGGCGGAGATTGCCGCGAGACCACGGTTAATGAAATCCGGCGACGCGCTCTCGCGCGAGAAGACCGCTGCCAGCCAGGCGCGCGTTTCGAGCGTCGTGGCGTCGTTTGCGAAATCGCCGGCCGCCTCAGCTTTGAATTCTTCGATCGAGCCCTGAAGCCGCGTCGCGGCGAGCACGTTGACGACGGAAAGCGCCGTTGCGAACGCTCGGGTCGGGTTGCCATTCAATCCGCCGTTGACGTAGAGCACTAAGGTCGCGGGCGCGCGGTCGTAGGCGTAGACGGCGCCGACCGATCGAGATGCGAAGGTCGGCGAAACGACGCCGGGCACTTGGGCGATGTCCGATAGGGTACGCCGCACAAACGCCGCCAACACGAGCATCGGTCCGAAATCGTTGCTGTCGACTTTCGGGGCAGGATATTGCGCGATCAACCAGGGCGAGGAGATATCTCGATGCGCGACGATCTCGTGGGTTGCGCCGGTCAATGTGGCGATCCGCACGGTCACGGGACTCGTCGTACCTTCGGGAAGGGCAGTCGCGAGCGCCGCAAGCGTTCCCGGCGAAAGCGCGTCGAGCCGCCCCGCGGCGCTGATCGTTACACCGCCGCTCCGATAGTAGGCGCGATAGAATGCCCGCGCGTCGCTGGAGAAGAATTGCGCGAGCGAGGCAGGAGTACCGAGTTCGGGCAAGCCGGCATTGGCCTGCGTCGAAGACGCCGCGTTGAGCATGTCGAGACCGACCTGCAACGCGACCTGTTGGCTTTGCGCAATTTGTCGCATCAGGGCCGAGCGGGCGTCGCGCACGGTAGCCGGCGAAAAGTCCGGTGCGCCGATAGCATTGCGGAAAAGATCGAGCACGGCGGGCGCGTCGCCGGCAAGCGCTTCGACATAAAATCGCACGTCGCCGGAATCGACCGTAAAGTGAATCGAGCCGCCGCGCGCCGTGACCGCGTCTTCGAGCGGAAGCGCCGGCGCGCCTACCGGCGTGCGCACGATGATTTGCGCGACGAGCGCCGCCAAACCGTTCTGTTTCATCGTTTCGCGATCGAGACCGGCACGCACTACGAATGCAACGCCGACCAGCGACGCGGCGCTATCGCTTTGACGGACGATCGTAGCGCCGCCCGCGCTCTCCATGCTTGGCGTCGCAGCGGCGATGGCCGTTGCCGCGACTCTGCCGGGCATGAGTAACGCCGCGACGGCTGCCGCAACGCAGAGCGGCGCCGGCCTCACTGCGACGATTCCTTTTGCGGCTCGGTCGCGAGAAGATCGACGACCACGGGCTTTCCAAGATAGCGGCGCACGACCTCAGCAAGGTATTGCGGATCGAGCGCCCGGGCGATTCGCTCGTAGGTGCCGTTCGCGATGCCCGGGGCGTATTCGAGATTGCCCTCTACCGTGTACCAGCCGAAATTGTCGGCGCGCTCTTGCGGGGTCTGCGTATCGCTCGCCACGTGATAGAGAAATGCTTCGCGGGCGGCGTCGAAGGTCTGCCGATCCATCGGCTGCTGGAGCGTACCGATCGCTTCGAGCACCCGTTGCTCGGCCTGTTTTTCGTGATCGCCGCCGATCGTTACGACCATGACGCCCGGATCGTGCAGTGTAATAAACTGACCCTCGACGAGAGCGTCGCTGTGCGATTGGTCGAGCGCCCTCGAGACGACGCCGGTCTGATCGCGGAACAGATAATCCGCGATGAAGTCCAGCGCGGTTGCGGCTTTTTCATCGGAGATCGGAGGACCGATCCATGCAAGGCCGACGCCATCTACCGCTCCGGTGGCCGTGGCGGACTTTGGCGGTTGCGCGAGCGAAGAGTCATAGGGGGCATCCATGTTGCCCAGCGTACCGTCGGTAACCGCGGTGATGCTCGAAGCATCGACGTTGCCCGTGAGCGTCAATACCGCATTCTCGGCACGAAAGGCGCGCTTGGCGAAGGCGCTCACTTGAGGCGCCGTGATGCTCGTAAGCGCAGCAACCGAGGCCGGCAGCGGCGAGTAGTGCGCCGGCCCGCTCGCAAATATCTGTTGAAAGAGCAAATCGTGTAGCGTCGTATCGGATTCGTATCGTTGCTGCACGCCCAGCACCGCAGCGTTTTCCCGCGCAGTCTTCACCGAGTTCTCGTCGACAGCGGGGGCAAAATATGCCGCGGTCATCGCGGCAACGATGCGGCGCGCCGCCGGGGCCGGGACGACTGCCCCGATTCCAACGATGTCGGGATAGACCTGGAGATTGAGTTGGCCGCCTACGGTGTGTACCAGCGCATAGAGCGACTTCCCGCTAGCGAGCGGCGCGACCGCCGCGGCCGTTACGGCCAAGTTCGAAATACCGGGCGTCGCATTATCGTAGCCGGCCCCTGGGGCGCGAAACCAAAGTCCGATTGCCGCCGACCCTACCGTCGGGTCGGGATCGAGCACGTACGATCCGCCCCGCGGCAACGAGCCGAGTTGTTGCGCCATAGCCGCAGTCGCCGGCAAAGCAACGAACAACGACGCGACGCCGAGCGTCGCAGCGGCAAACGCCCCGCGCAGATTCATGCGGGTTCCGGCGATATGTTTGGCGGGAGGCGCGACGGCTTATCAACGCGCTTCGGCTCCTCGGTCGCGGGTCGCTCGGCTTGCGCGTCGGCTGCGGGCGCTGCCTCGGCGCGCGCGTGGTCGTAGGGACGGCCCTCGAGGATCGCGCGCACTTCTTCGGCGTCGACGGTTTCGTATTCGAGCAGTGAGGCGACCATACGCTCCACTTTGTTCCAGTTTTCTTCGAGCAGCCGCTTGCCGTTATCGTAACAGGATTCGATAATCTTGCGCACCTCGGCATCGATCTTGCTCGCCACTTCTTCCGAGTAGTTGCGCTCCTCCCCGAAGTCGCGGCCGAGAAAGACCTGATGTGCGCCCCGGCCGAACTGGATCGGGCCCAGTTCGCTCATTCCGTACTGGGTCACCATCCGTCGCGCAAGCTCGGTGGCCTTTTCAAAATCGTTGCTGGCGCCGGTGGTAACGTCGCCGAATTGAATCTCTTCGGCAAGGCGACCACCCATTGCCATGGTGATCGCCGCAAGAAGCTCCTCGCGCGTTTGACTGTGTCGATCGTCCTCGGGCAACGACCAGGTAATGCCCATCGCCATCCCGCGCGGAATGATCGTCACCTTGTGAACCGGATCGGCCTTTTCGAGCATCCCGCCGATGATCGCGTGCCCCGACTCGTGGTAGGCGGTGACTTCCTTCTCTTTTTGCGACATCACCAACGACTTGCGCTCGGGACCGACCATGACGCGATCGATCGCCTCGTCGCAGTCGATCATTTCGATAGAGTTCTTGTTCTTGCGAGCAGCGAGCAGGGCAGCTTCGTTCAGCAAATTCTCGAGGTCGGCGCCTGAGAAGCCCGGCGTACGCTTCGCAAGCGTTTCGAGCGAAACTTCCTTTCCCAGCGGCTTGTTGCGCGCGTGCACCTCGAGAATTTTTTCGCGTCCCCGGAAGTCGGCGCGGCCGACGACGATTTGCCGGTCGAAGCGGCCCGGGCGCAAGAGTGCCGGATCGAGCACGTCGGAACGATTCGTCGCTGCAATGAGGATCACGCCCGTATTTTGGTCGAAGCCATCCATCTCGACGAGAAGCTGGTTGAGCGTTTGCTCGCGCTCGTCGTGACCGCCGCCCAAACCAGCGCCGCGCTGACGTCCAACCGCATCGATCTCGTCGATGAACACAATGCAGGGCGCCGATTTTTTCGCTTGGTCAAAGAGATCGCGGACGCGTGAGGCTCCGACACCCACAAACATTTCGACGAAGTCCGACCCCGAAATCGAGAGGAACGGAACGCCCGCCTCTCCGGCGATCGCGCGCGCCAGCAGCGTCTTGCCGGTGCCGGGCGGCCCGAGGAGTAACACGCCTTTGGGAATGCGCGCGCCGAGCGACTGGTATTTCTTCGGGTACTTCAAGAAATCGACGATCTCGGCAAGCTCTTCTTTGGCTTCGTCGACCCCCGCAACGTCCGCGAACGTCACCTTGGGCCGGTTCTCCGAGAGCATCTTTGCGCGCGAGCGGCCGAAGGAAAGCGCTTGGCTTCCGCCGCTTTGGGCCTGACGCAAGATGAAGAAGAGCAAGAGGACGGTGATTGCAAGAGGTCCCAGCGTCATGAGGCTGGAGAGCAACCCGGTATTCGATTGCTGGTCGAAGCTAATCGCTCCGCTTTTTACGCGCTTGTATACCTCATCAACGAAGGTTTGGTCCACGTTGGGGACGGCAACGGAATACTTCGTGCCGTTGGAAAGATCGCCGACCGCGTTGAGCCCGGTAGCGTGGAACGATTGAACCTGGCCGGCCTCAAGCTTCTGATAAAAAGCTCCGTAATCGAGCCTGGTCTCACTCTCGCTAGGCTGAACGAACCGCTCCACGATGATGAAGACGGCGACGACCGCTAGGATGATGAGGATGATGGATCGGAGATGTCTGCTCACCTTTGCTTTAGACCGTTTTACCCTCTCGAAGCTTGGCTAAATGAGGAAGATTGCACAAGAGTTCCTTATAGTCCAAACCGTAACCTATACGTTGGAAGAACCCTATCGTGCGGGCGTTATCGGCGATGTCGCCTGCGATCATCACGTTTGCGATGCGCCCGAACTTCTCGAGCTCCCATACCTTTGCATAAGAATGTAATCGACCATGAATCTCAGCCGGGCCATTCCTTATAAACACGCCTCGCAGAATGAGCGGTTGCCGAGGGCGGTCGGTGACCGCGCCAGTTAGCAAGCGCTAGCTCGTCTCCGTCGCCGCGTCGTTCTCTCGCGTAATACCGGCTACGATGCCCCGCTCGATTCTCAGGGCGATCCCAGGCTTCATATGAAAGGTCCCGGTTCGGCCGCCTTCCAGGGCGCGGACCGCCGCCTCCACGTGCAAGAAGTCGATGTCGCGCAGCTCGTCCTCGCGACCGAGCTGCTCGCGCACCGACCGGCGAAGCTCCGCGCGCGCAGTCGCATCGCGCTCCTCGGCCACAACCTCGGCGGCGCGAGCTACCGCGGCATCGAGCCCCGGAAAGAGCGGACGCAGCGCGGCGAGTGCCTCTCGGAGGGCGTTGCGACGCAAGCTTGTCTGAGCGTTGGACGGATCGATCGCGTACGGCAGCGCTCGCGCGTGGCAGTACACCCGCAGCGTCTCGGATGGAATTCCAAGGAAGGGACGCGCGAGATCGAGGGCCGGGGCGAGTCGCCGCCGGCCCCGCATCCCGCGTAGGCCGGCCGGACCGGTGCCGCGCAACAAGGCGAGGAGCACGGTCTCGCTCTGGTCCTCGGCGTGGTGTGCCGTCGCGACGACGCTGCATCCGCGCCGCTTCGCCACGTCGATCAACGCGTCGTAGCGTGCCGTCCGCAGCCGCTGCTCGTCTCGAGGGTGGGATCGAAGACGGACGACGTCGAGCGGCACCTCGAGTTGAGCCGCAACCTGCAACACGACGCACTCGTCCTGCCACGCGGAATCACGCAACCCGTGATTAACGAAAGCCAAGCGGAACGGAAGGCTGATTCGCTTTGCTGCGGCGTGCATAGCTCCCGCAAGTGCGACCGAGTCAGGGCCGCCACTGCACCCGACCAGCACGTGCTCGCCGGGCCGCAAGACGGAGCTTTGCTCGATGGCGCGATCGACGTCGCGCTCGGGATGTGCGCCCCTCACGAGCGCCGCACGTGGGCTGCGATCTCGCGCTCGACGTCGCGTTTTGCGACGGCCGCGCGTTTGTCCCACAACTTCTTGCCGCGCACGAGCCCGAGCTGCACTTTTGCGATGCCTCGCGTAAAATAAAGACGCAGCGGCACGACCGTCAGGCCCTTTTCGGCGACCCGGCTCTGCAAATGCAGGATCTCTTCTTTATGGAGCAGCAGCTTGCGCGGCCGCGTCGGTTCGGCGTTGGAGAAACTTCCTTGCCGGTAGGGCGGAATGTGCATTCCAAGTAGCCACGCCTCGCCGTCGCGAAAGCGCGCGTAGGCCTCGGCCAAACTCGCGCCGCCGGCGCGAACGGCCTTCACCTCGGTTCCCGTCAACACCAGGCCGGCCTCGAGAGATTCGATGATGTGGTACTCGTGGCGCGCCCGGCGATTATCGATCGAAGGTGAGCTATTCATTGCGCAAAGAGCGGGTTGCGCCGGTCGTCGGCGGCTTCAAGTCTTCCGCGTGAAACGAAACTCCCTTCGGCGCGCGCCAGCACGTTGCCGTTCGCGTCGAGAACGCGAGCTTCGACGCCCAGCACGTGGCGACGCTGCCACGTCACCTGCCCACGCACTTCGATCGGCTGCTCGAGCGGTACGGGTTTGCGAAAACGCACGTTGATCGTTGCGCTGACGCCGCGGTGTCCGGCAAAGCCGGCCGCATGTGCCATCGCTTCGTCGAGCAATGCCATCACGATACCGCCGTGCGCGATTCCGCGCCAGCCTTGATACTCCGGTCCTAAGATGATACGCGCGAGCACGCCGGGCCCGTCGACGGCGCGATCGAAGTGCAGGTGCATGCCGATTGGGTTGGTCGGCCCGCATGCGAAGCAGTTGCCGTCGTCAAATGGGACGCCGCTCATCGCCCCACATCCAACCGATCGACCAGGAACGCCGGCAGGCCGGCGGCGCGCATCTTGCGCTGAACTTCCGCGATCGGATACTCATAACGAACCCACTCCACGCGACCAACGTCGGGGTCGTACCATACGAAGCACGCCAGCGGATTGAGATCCCGCGGCTGACCGACGCTGCCGACGTCGATAATGTACCGCTTCTCCTCTTCGAGTGTCAGCTCGCCTCCCTGTTGCATGTGTTTGTGCCCGATGTTTCCGTCGGCGTCGCGCACCCAATATTCGGCAATGTGCGTGTGCCCCACGAAGACGATGCGTGCATCGGTTCGGTCGAACGCCCGCGCGGCCGCAGCCTTATCGAGGACGTATTCGAAGTAGTTCACGGGCGCACCGTGCACGAGCAAAAACTCAGGCAAGCGCAGCTCGTACGGGAGCGAGTTCAGCCACGCCCGGCTCGCTTCGTCGAGCATCTCTTGCGTCCAGCCGATCGCCGCGCGCGCGGCGTAGTTGAAACTCTCGACGCCGAAATTCTCGACCGCGGCAAGATCGTGATTGCCCAAGACCGCGTGACGGGAGCGCTCGCGTAGCGCCGCGACGCACTCGTTAGGATTCGGACCGTAGCCCACAACGTCGCCGAGGGAGAGTAATGCGTCCTCGTTGGAAATCGTCGAAAGTACGCGCTCGAGCGATTCCAGGTTCCCGTGGACGTCCGAGACGACGGCATATCGCATCGATCAGACGGCAACCTCGGAGAGTACGGAGCGAAGGGCGGACTCAAAAGCTGCGCGCATCGGTTCGGTCCCTGCGCTAACCCTGATGTACGAGTCGAGCGGGGGTGCACCAGGTTTGCGTATCCAAACACCCCGTCCCAGCAGCTCGTCCATGACGCGCGTCGCGCGTTGCGGCGTATCCATCTCGATGCAGACGAAGTTCGTCTGAGATTCGATGCATCCGCGGCCCAGCGCCCGAGCGAGCCGATAGTACTCTTCCCGCGCGCGGGCCGTTTCCTCGACGACGTACCGCCGAAACTCGTCGTCGTCCAGCGATGCCAGCGCGCCGATCTGCGCGTTGCGGTTGATACCGTAATGCAGCCGAATCTTCTGAAACGTCCGCGCGTTGCGCTCGGTGGCAAGGGCGTAGCCGATGCGCGCACCGGCCATTCCGTACGCTTTGGAGAACGTTCGCAATCGAATGAGCCGGTCTTCGAAGCGTGGCGCGAGCAGCTCGTTGTCGTCGACGAAATCGGCATAAGCCTCGTCCAGCAGCAAGAGGCTGTCGTGCGGCAGCGCATCGTAAAAGCTCGTTATCGCGTCGCGCCCGATGAAGCGGCCGCTCGGATTGTCGGGATTCGCCAAATAAACGATCGAGGGTCGTTCCCGTCGCGCCGCCGCCATCAACGCGTCGAGATCCGGCCTGCCGTCGTTTCGGTACGAGACCCCAATCAATCTTCCGCCATATCCGGCCACGTGGTACGCGAACGTCGGATAGGTGCCACGCGTAGCGAGCGCAGCATCGTCGGACGCCACGAATGCACGCACCGCCAAGCCCATCAGATCGTCGATGCCGGAACCGACCACAATCTGTTCAGGAAGGCACGCATGCTTTTCGGCGAGAGCGTCGCGCAAGTCGAACGATTCGGGATCGCCGTACCAGGAGAGGCGCGTCAGCTCGCTGGTCATCGCCGCAACCGCCTTCGGTGACGGCCCAAACGCGCTCTCGTTTGCGCCGAGGCGCACGAGCGCGCGCTGGCCCGTTTCGCGCATCAACTGCTCGGGACCGATGAACGGTGTCGTCGCCGGGATCGCTTCAATGGCGCGGGTCGGACGAATCACGAACGAGTCAGCCTCCCAAGAACCGCATGACCGTGACGAGCGTGCCCGCCGCCCACTCTTCGTCGCGCTCGTCCATGACGATGAACCCGTCGGCGCGCGCCGTCAAACTCACCGAAAAAGAACGCAAGGGAAGTGGATGCGCTATCGGGACGACGCCATCATCCTTGAGCGCCACCGGAACGTACCAGGTCCAATCGGCGCGGCTGCGAGCGGGTGCGGCCAGGCGCGCCTGAAGGCTGGATGCCAGGATTGGCGCACCGGTGAGCGCACCGACGATCGGCGCGGCAACCGCCTCGAGGATCAGCAAAGACGATGTCGGATTCCCCGGCAATCCGATAATCGGCTTGCCACCATGGGCGCCGAAGAGCGTCGGCTTTCCAGGCTTCACGCGGAGCCCGTGGACGACGATGCCGGGCTTGGCGACCGTGGCGACCGCGTGCGGCAAGCGGTCGCGCGCGCCTACCGAGGAGCCGCCGCTCATCACAACTCCATCGCACTCGGCCAGGGCGATCGAGAGCGCCGACTCAAACGCGGACGCTTCGTCGCGTAGCGTTGGATAGTGCTTCGGCGCAGCTCCCATCGCCCGCAGCGAAGCCGCAACCGCGTGGCTGTTGGAGTCTCGAATCTGACCCATCTGAGGTTTAACGCTGGGATCGACCAGTTCGTCGCCGGTCGAGAAGACCGCGACGACCGGCCGGCGATAGACGGGGATCCTCGTGACACCCAGTGTCGCCAGCACGCCAATTTGGGGAGCACGAATGCGCGCGCGCGCCGCAAGGACGATTTCGCCGCGACGCATATCGACGCCGGGCTCGATCACACTGGCGCCCGTTGCAATCGGCGCGTCGACAACAAGTACGTTTCGTACGACGCGCACGTCCTCAACCGGCACGACCGCGTCCGCACCCGCGGGAAGCACGCCGCCGGTGGGAATCCGGAAGGCGGATTGACCGGCGATCGCACCGGCGGGGGCCGAGCCCATGACGACCTCCCCGACGATTTCGAACTCGCCGGGCGTCGCTCGCGCACGTAGTGCGAAGCCGTCCATCGCGGAGCGACGGGCGTTGGGGTAGTCGTCATCGGCAGCGATCGGCTCAGCCAGAATTCGCCCGACCGCCTCGTCGAGTGAAACGAACTCGATTTGCGGCGGCGCGATCGTTACGCGCGAAAAAAACGCCACCATGGCCTGACGCGGCGGGAGCAGTCGCTCCAACGCAAATCCCGCTTGTGGTAGGAGTGGATTTAAGGACTGCATAAGGCGCGCTTCTCCATGCTCGACATCGCTTTGATTCGGCGCGACCCAGACCTTGTGCGACAGGCTCTCCTCCGACGCGGGCTCGATCCATCGCCGGTCGACGTGGTTCTCCGCTACTATGAAGAGTACCGCTGCGCGCTGCGTGCCGTGGAAGAGGCGAAGGCCAAGAAGAACCGCCTCTCCGAAACGATCGGCGAGGCGGAGGATAGAGCGGCCGCCGCACGCGAGCTGCGTCCGAAGCTCGACGAACTCGCGCAGCGCATCGAAAGTCTGGATGGAGTCGCGCGTGCGATCTCGATTTCGGACGAACGTTCTCCGTTGCGCGCGCTCCTGGACAATATGCCCAACCTTCTCGACGACTCCGTTCCCACGGGCGCCGACGAGAGTGCCAATGTTGAACTGCGTCGCTGGGGGGAGCCCCGCCGCTTCGATTTTACGCCGCAACCGCACTGGGAGCTCGGGGAACGGCTTGGAATTCTCGACTTTGCGCGGGCAGCGAAACTTTCGGGAAGCCGCTTCTCCCTCCTCACCGGCCCGGGCGCGCGCATAGCCCGCGCGCTCGTCACATTCTTCCTCGATCGCGCGGCGAGTCGTGGATACGTCGAGATCGCGCCGCCGCTGCTCGTTTCGCGCGGGACGATGTGGTCGACCGGTCAGTTAAGCAAATTTTCGGATGCGATGTTTGCGGACGCGAGCGCGGATCTGTTCATGATCCCGACCTCCGAAGTGCCCCTCACGGCGTTGCGCGGCGGCGAAATTCTGGAGGCCGCGGAACTGCCGTGCAAATACGTCGCGGCCACGCCCTGCTTCCGTAAGGAAGCCGGTGCGGCGGGCAAGGATACGCGCGGACTCATGCGTCAGCATCAGTTCGACAAGGTCGAGCTGGTCTGGTTGACCGCACCCGAGGTTTCCTTCGACACCCTTGAAGCGCTCACGCATGACGCGGAAACGCTGCTGCAGGAGCTGGAGCTTCCCCACCGCGTCGTCGCGCTCTGTGCGGGCGACACAAGTTTCAACGCAGCGAAGACGTACGATCTGGAAGTGTGGGTGCCCAGCAACGGAACCTATCGCGAGATCAGCTCGTGCTCGAACTGCACCGACTTCCAGGCCCGCCGCGGCCCAATTCGCTTCCGGCGAGCCCCCGGCAGCAAGCCTGAGCTCGTTCACACTCTCAACGGGTCCGGGCTCGCGGTCGGACGCACGCTCATCGCGATTCTCGAGAATTTTCAGAATCCGGACGGCTCGATTACGCTGCCGCACGTGCTCCATTCCTACGCCGGCTTCTCGCGTGTCACCCCGAGCGGAGTCGAAGGGCCTTAGGAAACGTCTTGAATGAGTTCGAGCAGCACTTCGCGGTCGAGGTAACGGATGTGGCCGTGTTCGCGCCGCAGCGCTTTGCGCGATTCGAGCTCGGCAATCGCGCGAGCCGCGACTTCTTTGACGGTTCCTCCTGCCGCGGCAATCTGCGACTGCGTGATCGTCGATAAGGATGCCGCCGCCTGCACGAGGCCGCGCTCCGGCATCGCATAGGGCAGCAGCACGCGGGCAATCCGCCCCAAGATTGGCAACGATCCCTGGACGCTGAGCGCGTCGGCTAAGAGCCGCACTCGCTGAGCCATCACGATCCCAAGCGCATTCGTCAGCTCTGGATTGCGCGCAGCGATGCGCGATACAACCTCCCACGGCAACTTGAGCACGTGCGCAGTTTTCGAAAAAACGGCGATACGCGCCATCTTGAGGCCGCGATCGAAGTACTCCGCAACACCGAAGAGCTCGTAGGGGAAAATTTCGTAAAGAATGCGCTCCCGCTCGCGACCGCCGCCGTTGGCGCGTGCGACGATGCCTTCAGTCACCATGCCGATGAACGGCCAATCGACGTTTTCAGCTACGAGGGTCTGTCCGCGACGGCCGGTCTGCCAGAGCGCTGCGGCGGCGAGCTCCGCGCGCACGCCGGAATCGAGAGCGGCGAAGGGAGGACAACGGCTTAGATGCTGCGCGGCCGAGTTACGATCGGAGAGTTCGCTGGAGCGATGCGTCAAACGAAGCTGCCAGACACGGCTCGCGACGCGTCGCGTTTCGATCACAAAGCGATCCGGCCGATCTTGCGTAACGCGCGAGGAGAGCGCTCGCGGTTCGTTCTCGGTAATAAAGGTAAGTGAGGCTCCGGATGGAAGATGATCGAGCGCTTTGCGGACCAGATCGGGACGTTCCCAGACGGGAAGGCCACGCAGGTCAATTTCAGCTGGTTGTACCACTCTCGTCACGTTCTCGGCAAGTCGAGCGCTCTACTCCCTTAGAATGGAACGATCGAGAGGAGTCGGCATGGTAGGGTCTTTAGTTGTGCGGTTTCTGAGCTGCGTTGCGCTCGTATGCATGGGGGTCGCGGCGGTTCCGGCAAGCGCTTCCGCCCAGACAAGCCAGACAAACGGTACTCATTTCAGCACGGCGATAACCCAGGTCTACGGATCACAGTACCCGCTCACCGGACGGTTGGATATCCAGATCCTTCCCGACGGTACGGTGCGCGGCTACTATCACACGACCTACGACAAGCTCTACATTCAAGTCGCCGGTGGTCGCGACGGCAACTATATTTGGTTCGACATCGGGCCGTCGAGCATCGATCTCGGCCTCGGCGCCGGCCCTCAAGGAAAGCTCCACGTCGTGGCGACGATGAATAGCGACGGTTCCTTCCGCGGCCAAGTTTATCCCGAGAGTGCGGCCGTGCTCTCGGGGATCTCGATGCAGTACCAGTTCGCGGCTCCATCGCCGGCTTCCGCGACTTCAACCGATCAGTATGTCTTCACGGCGACGCCGACGTCGCAAGTGGAGCCGAACGCGCAGGCATCGACGCCCCAACCGTAGCCCAAAGGCGCTTGGACGCAGGCGGAAGCGCGTCCATGTGTTTGAGAAAGAGCGTTACCCGCCAGAGCTGCCCGTCGTCGAGCGTCTTGCCAAAAGCCGGCATGCCGGTGAAACGGATGCCGTGATCGACCTTCCAGTACGTAACGCCTTCGGGATCGTCTTCGACGCCGTCTTTAGCGAATTGCGGCGGATGTTGATAGAGCCCGCGCGCAACGTTTGACGGCTTTCCTGCGGCTCCGCCGTGACAAACGGCGCAGTTGGCTGCGTAGAGCCGAATTCCAGCGATGAGATTTGCATCCGTGAGCGCGACCGGATCGGGCACATTCGGTGCATCGCGCTGGAGCGTCGCTCGCAGCGAGGTGCGGGCCGCCCAACGCTCCAACTTCGAGGGCTTCGCGTCGGCATTAGCCGGCATGAGACCGGCCTCGATCGCGAGGTAGACGCCGAGCACCAACACGACGGCCGCCGCAACCGCTCCGAGAACGAATCCACGCGCCATGCGCGCCCCTTCGACACTAATCTCGACTTAACCGTCGGCGCCCAACTCTCCACCGATTGTCAGGCGCACCGGTTATCGTGAGAGCGTCATGTCAACGATCACGATTCCCGACTCACGCGCCCTCGCCGGTACGACCGGTGCCTTCTTGGCCAAACTTCCGCGCTGGCTCTGGCCCGCGGCCGCATTGCTGATTGCCGCCGGCATCCTGGCCTGGATTCTGTTGCGTTCGCGTGCGAACGTTGAGCTGATTACCGCGCCGGTAGCGCAGACCACGCTCGTCGCGTCGGTAACCGCTTCCGGAACGGTCAATCCGCAGAACCTCATTTCGGTCGGGACGCAAGCATCGGGCACGATTGCCTCGATCGACGTCGATTACAACAGCAAGGTAAAGCGAGGGCAGGTGCTCGCGCGGCTCGACCCGAGCACGTTTGAGGCGCAGCTCGAACAAGCCGATGCCGCAGCCGCGCAGGCGCGCGCCCAGGTGGCCCAAGCAGCCGCGAGCGCGACCGGTGCGACCTCGGGCATTGCCGTCGCAAGCGCCAACGCAACGGCCGAATCGGCTGCCATCGCCTCGGCTCAGGCTAACGTGACAAAATCGCAAGCCGCATTGGTGCTTGCCCAGAAGACCGAATCCCGCGACGCGGCACTCCTCGCGCAGGGCTACGTTGCGCAGAGCACCGTCGATACCGACCGTTCGAACGTCGCGCAAGACCAGAGCGACGTCGCCGCTGCACAAGCCGCCGTCGCGCAGGCGCAGGCTGCGGGTCTTGCCAGCAATGCAACGGTCAGCCAAAGTGCATCTACCGCACAGAGCCAAATGGCGAGCACGCAGGCGGCGCAAGCGAACGTAGAGGCGGCCGAAGCCGTCGTACGGGAAGACGACCTGAGTTTGCAACATACGGTCATCACCTCACCGGTCGACGGTACCGTCGTCGCGCGCGACGTCTCAGTCGGCCAAACCGTCGCCGCGTCGCTGCAGACCCCGACGCTCTTCTCGATCGCACAGAACCTTGGGAAAATGGAAATCGACATCAACGTCGGCGAACCGGACATCGGTAACGTGAAGCCCGGGGACGCGGTCAGATTTTCGGTACTCGCATATCCGAACGAGGCTTTTCGTGGGACCGTTTCGCAGGTCCGCATTAATCCACAGACGTTGAACAACGTGGTAACGTACGACGTCGTAGTCTTCGCCGACAATGCCGGCGAGAAACTCTTACCGGGCATGACCGCAAACGCGACGATCGACGTCGCAAGCGCACGCAACGCGCTGACGGTACCGCTCGCCGCGCTCCACACCAACGCCGTGGCAACGACGCCCTGGGGAAGCGTGACCGGTTCTGCAGCAAGCGGCGCGATTGCCGCCGGTTCGACGGCTCGGCTTTTCGTCGATCGCAACGGGAAACCGGTTCCCATCGAAGTCTACGTTCGGTTGACGAACGGTACCCAGGCCGCGGTCGAGCCCGAGCAGGGCGCCGTGCTCTCGGCAGGCGATCGCGTCGTGATTGCAACGGCCGCGCACCGGGGCGCTGCCGGCAACGACCAGAACGCACGCTCGCCGGTGAGCGCCGGGCCGATGGGTGCCGGCATACGGGGGATCCACTAATGGCGCCCGTCGTTGCCGTCGCCGGTCTGCGCAAGGAGTACGTCATGGGGAACGATCGCGTCTACGCGCTGCGCGGCGTCGATCTTACCGTCGAAGCAGGCGAGTTCGTGGCCGTCATGGGGCCCTCAGGCTCGGGCAAGTCCACCTTCATGCACGTCGTTGGACTGCTCGACACTCCGACGCAAGGGACGTATCACTTCGAAGGCCGCGAGGTTTCCCATCTGAGCTCCGACGAGCGCGCCGATATCCGCGGCCACCGGCTGGGATTCATCTTTCAGGCATACAATCTGCTCTCGCGCACGAGCGCCCTTGAGAACGTCGAGTTGCCGATGGTCTACGCGGGGGTGCCCGAGCTGCAACGCCGGCGAATTGCACGCGCGAAGCTCGAGATCGTGGGTATTCCGCAGCTCGCGAGCCACCATCCCAACCAAATGTCGGGCGGCCAGCAGCAGCGTGTTGCAATCGCGCGCGCGCTTGTCAACGATCCCGGCCTGATCCTGGCCGACGAACCGACCGGCGCGCTCGACACCAAGAGCTCGCAGGACATAATGCGCCTCTTCGCGCGCCTGAATGAGGAGCAGGGCATCACGATCATGCTGGTGACCCACGAACCCGATGTCGCCGCATACGCGCGCCGAATCGTCACGTTCCGCGACGGTTGCATCACCGGCGATACGGTCAACGAAGGGCGAGCGGCATGACGGTTCGCGCAACGCTTCGGGTCGCGCTGGCGGCCCTGATTCGCAACAAGGTTCGCTCGTTGCTGACGATGCTCGGCATCGTGATCGGCGTCGCTGCCGTGATCGTAACCGTCGCAATCGGAGTCGGCGCGCGCACCTCGGTGCAGCAAAGCATCGATAGCCTGGGCTCAAATCTGATCGTGGTACAACCCGGAAGCGTCACGCAGACCGGGGCTCGCACCGGCTTCGGCGGAGCGTCAACGCTCACGCCCGACGACGGCCTCGCCGTTGCAAAACTCCCCGGGGTCGCGGCAGTCTCTCCAACGGTCTCGTTACGTACGCAGGTTGTGGCCGGCGAGAACAACTGGCAGACGACGATTACCGGCGTCGCGCCGACGTACACGTTCATTCGTTCGTGGCCGCTCGCCGGCGGAGCTTTCTTCAATGAGAATCAGGTCGCGTCGGCGGCGAAGGTAGCGGTGCTCGGGCAAACCGTCGTCGGGCAGCTCTTTCCAAACGGCGACTCGCCGATCGGTCAAACCATCATCATCAAGGGCGCGCCGTTCACCGTCATCGGCACGCTGGCTCCGCTGGGGCAGAGCGGTCTCGGCCAAGACCAGGACGACACCGTCTTAATTCCCTATACTTCGGCGATGGAGCGGCTCACCGGGCTGACGACCGTGAACACCGTGATGGTGTCGGCAGCAAGTTCGGATCAAATCGATCCCGTGACGCAGAGCGTCACGGCGCTGCTCGAACAGCGCCACCGCATCGTCTCCCCGGAAGCCGACGATTTCCAAGTGCGCAACTTGCAAGCGATCGCGCAGACGGCTTCGCAGACGGGCACGATCATGGAGCTCCTGCTCGCCGGCGTCGCCGCGGTCTCGCTGATCGTCGGGGGCATTGGGATCATGAACATCATGCTCGTTTCCGTGACCGAACGCACCCGAGAGATCGGCCTGCGCATGTCGGTCGGCGCACGAGCGGCAACGATTTTGCGGCAGTTCCTCGCGGAGTCGGTCGTGCTTTCGACGATCGGCGGCCTCATCGGCGTCGCCGCCGGAGGAATCGGCACGGTTGCGGTCGCGTTTCTGACACACTGGCCGACCGCGATCCCGCCGCAATGGATTCTCGCATCGGTCGCGTTTTCAGCGATGGTCGGGATCTTCTTCGGCTACTATCCGGCACGTCAGGCTGCCCAACTCAATCCGATCGAGGCGCTGCGCTTCGAGTGAACCACCGCATCGCCGTCATCGACGACGAACCGCACATCCGGGATCTCCTTTCGCTGGCGCTCGGTCATCGCGGTTACACGGTGCGGACCGCCGCCGATGGTGCGGCCGGACTCGCGCTGGTGCGAGAATGGTCGCCGGATTTGATCGTGCTCGACGTCATGATGCCCAGGGCCAGCGGCATCGAGCTGCTGCCGGCGTTTCGACGAATCACCGAAGCGCCGATCGTTATGCTTAGCGCGCGCGGCGAGGTCGACGACAAAGTCGAGGGGCTCGCACACGGCGCCGACGACTATCTCAGCAAACCCTTTGAAATTTCCGAGCTGCTGGCACGCGTGGAAGCCAAGCTGCGGCGCCCCCACATGGAGACGCGCTCCACGCTGGAGTACGAGGGCCTGACCGTCGATCTCGAGGAGCACGTCGTCGAACGCAACGGCCGCCGGCTCGATCTCTCGCCACTCGAGTACGCGTTGCTCGTCGCCTTGCTGCGCCGCCCGCGTCGCGTCTTCACGCGTGAAGAACTGCTCGACGACGTCTGGGGCGACGCGGAGGTTGGAACGGGCGCGGTCGAACGCTACATCTCGTATCTTCGCGGCAAGGTCGACGAAGGTTTCGATCGTCCTCTGATTCAGACGGTCCGCGGGGCCGGATATACGCTGCGTGCCTGAACCGTTTGCGCCGTTCGCCCGGCGGCTGACACGCGGCTACGTGCTGCTCGCCGTGGCGCTCATCGTCCTGGTAGTCGCGACGACGAGCCTGCTGGCATTTCTGCTCTACGTCGGCAGCTTGAACGAGGCAATCGGCGCGGAGGCGCAGCGGGTGACGCAACGCGCATCCGCGTACGAAAGCCTGCATCAGCCGCTGAGTCGCTACGCTCGCACGCTTGCGAGCGAGATCGGTGGACCGCGCGTCGTGGTGCGCGCCTATGACGACGAACATCGGCTTCTCGCGCAAAGCGGCGGCCGCAACACCGCCGGCCCCGGACGCTTCACGCGGACCGTCGCAGCCGCCTTGGGTCTGCATCCGTCCGTCGTCAGGGTCGACGGAGGAACGATCGTCGTCGCTCCGGATCTCGAAGGCTTTGCACGGTTGCTCGGACGCTATTTGGCGTTCGTCTTGCCGATCGGAGCATTAGCGGTCGCCGCCGCTTGGCTCATCGGGGGCGCGGTCACGCAACGCGCCATCGCGCCGCTGGAGGATGTTGCGTCGGCTCTGCGCCGCATCGCCGGTGGTGATTTCGCACCCCAGCCGCTGCCGAATCGCGACAGCAGCCTCCGCGAGCTGACCGTCGCGTACAACGACGTCGCGCGTCGCCTCACGACTGCCACGGTAGAACGCGAGCGCAACGAATTGCAGATGCGGCAGTTCATCGCCGATGCGGGCCACGAGCTGCGGACGCCGCTCACGATCGTCATGGGTTATCTGGAGATTCTGCAGCAGGGTGTCGTCGGCGACGCCGCTGCCGTCGGGGACGTCTACGAAACGATGCTGGCGGAAAGCCGCCGCATGCGTGCCGCGATTGATAAGCTCATCTTGCTCGCGCGGTTGGAGCGGCCGGCTGTCCCACGCACCGAGCGTGTCGATGTGACCGCACTGGTCACGCGCATCGCCGACGAACTCAAGCCGATCGCTGGAGGAGCCAGAATCGCCGTCACCGCGCCTTCCTCGCCGTGCCTCGTGGCGGCCGACGAAGGCGAGCTGTATGAAGCCATCAAGAACGTCGTCGAAAATGCCGTTCGATATGCACCCGAATCGCCGGTCACCGTCGACGTATCGTGCGATCACGCGGGGGTCACGGCAATCGTCGACGATCGCGGACCCGGGATGGCAGCGCAGGACGTCGAGCATGCCTTCGATCGCTTCTATCGTGGAGGGGAGCGCAGCGGGGAAGGTTCGGGGCTCGGCCTCGCTATCGCCAAGCGCGCCGTCGAACGCGTCGGAGGTGCGATCGCTCTCCAAAGCCGCCCGGACGCGGGCACCCGGGTAACCATCTCGCTCCCGCGCGGGTAGCAACGAGCATGAGCGTCAAGGTTTACGGAATCAATCACATCGCGATCGAGGTCGACGACATTGAAAAAGCGGTGGAATTTTATCAGGACGTCTTCGGTCTCGAAAAACTCGATGAGGGCGAGGGCGATGCGTTCTTCAAAGTCGGCGAACACCAGTTTTTAGCGATGTTCGAAGTTGAGAAAGCTCAGCCAAGTCGCACGCGTCACTTTGGTTTAATCGTTCGCGACGAAGCCCAGCTCGCCGAAGTGCGGCAAAAGTTGACGTCCAAATATGGAATCAAGCTCATTCCGCCGTTTGGCTGCGACTTCATCGACCCGTTCGGTAACCGGGTCCAAGTCGTAGACCTGCACGACGAATCGCTGGTCTGGCTCTTACCGTACCAAGAAGTTCAGCGAACGGGAATCGTCTTTAAGTAAACATCATGTCGAGGGACGATGCGATCATCGGGGTATCGGATCACGGCGGTTGGGCGGTGCTGGTGACGGTCGCAGGCGACGGGACGCTCCTCGACCGTCGCCGCGTCGAACTGGTGGACGAGGACCTGCCGGCGATTCCGCACCACAGTGAAGGCCAGGCGCTTCCGGTCAATGAGGCAGTGGCGCTGGTGGAGCGCGTGCGTGTATCGGCGGAACGGCACGCAAAGCTCGGCCTGGACGCCGTCGCGGTGACGCTGCCGGGGCGCATCCTCGGCATCGCGCTTCGCCAGTGTCCGGAGCTGCCACCAACCATTGCCGAGCGGATCAAAGACTACCGGGCGCGGAACGTCGCCGACTGGGTGATGTACCGCAAGGCGTTAGCCGCCGCGGCCGAGGCGCGCGGTTGGGCCGTCTATTGGTACAACGCGAAGAAGGTGTTTGAGGCAGCGAGTGAGGTGCTGCGCATCGAGGACCTCGATGCCCACTTCCTCCAGCTAAGGAGATCCATCGGATCGCCCTGGGGCAAGGACCACAAGCTCGCGATGGCAGCGGCGATCGTCGCGGCCCGCTTCTTATGAGGCGCGGGTACGATCAAGATGCTCGGGTCGAAAACCGAGGCCGACGAGCCGCCCGGGAATGCGCGGCAGAAACGGCAGCCACCGCACGAGTGACGGCAAGCGGCTTAAGAATGGCGCGTGCCCGTTTGCGAGAACTCTGCCGATGATTTTGCTTTGGATGAAGAGCTGCAGCGCTTGGGTCAGCCGCGCCGCCGATTCACGCCGCCGCTGAACCGCACGAAGATCGGGGACGCCTACGCCGTCGCGTAAGAGTTTCGGGGAAAGCATGTTCGCGGCCGCAACCGCGTCCTGAATCGCGAGATTGATACCCACTCCGCCGATCGGCGACATCGCATGCGCCGCGTCGCCGATGCAGAGCAGGCCGGGACGATACCACTGCCGCAAGCGATTCACGCGCACCGTGAGCAGTTTGACGTCGTCCCAGCGTTCGATTTCGCCGACGCGATCGTGCAGGAATGGAACGATCGCACCGACCTGGCGGCGAAACTCTTCCAAGCCGCGCTCGTGCAGTTCGCCGAACGTGCCCTTTGAAATGACGTAGGCACACTGCCAGTAGACGCCACGATCGATCAGCGCCATGATCCGGCCATCTCGAATATACCCGAAGGTTTGGTGCGGATCGTCGGGACGCTTGGTAAGCCGCAACCAGAGAACGTCCATCGGTGCGCCGAGTTCGATCACATCGAGCTGCGCGCGCCGGCGCACGACCGATTCTCGCCCGTCGGCGGCAATCGTAAGATCGGCCCGTACGTCGAGCATCCCCGACGGCGTTTGCGCGCGGACGCCCGCGACGCGACCGTTCTCCCAGAGAAGATCCTCGGCGCGCGCCTCCATCCGCAAATCGAAGCATGGAAAGCGCTTCGCTTCCTCCGCCAAGAAGTTGAGAAACTCCCACTGCGGCATGAATGCGATGAACTTGCAGCGCGTCGGGAGATGCGTAAAGTCCGCGACGGTAACGAGCGTGTTACCGAGGTTGCCGGCTAACGTCGTGACCTCTTGGTGCGGGCGCTTCAGAAACGCTTCGAGCAGCCCGAGTTCGCCCATCACGTCGAGCGTCGACGGATGGATAGTATCGCCGCGGAAGTCGCGCAAGAAATCGGCGTGCTTCTCGAGCAACACGGTCGCAACGCCGGCGCGAGCGAAGAGCATGGCGGCCATCATCCCGGCGGGGCCGCCGCCGACGATGCAGCAGCGGGCGTGGACTTCGCTCACTGCAACGTTGTAGCGTAAAAGCGGTAGCGGGCGAACTCGGCCTCGCGCTGGTTGACGCGCGCCTCGCACGCAGCGCCGATTTCCTCGAGAAAGTTCTCGAGCGAACGAACCGCCACGCCCGGGGTGAGCGCCGCGTCGAGCAGCTTGCCGAAGAACGGCGCCGGAACCTCGTAAGTGCCGCGCAAATGAACGACGCACTCGCCCAGCGCGGCTGGAACTACGTCCACGCTTCCCTTGAAGCCTGGAAATGCGGTCGGAAGCCTCGACGCGCTGAACGCGATATCAAAGGAGTGGGACTTGGGCGGTTTCTTCGTTATCTGCAATCGGATCGGGACGGCGACGTAGCCGACGTCGGGAAGCCGCAAATCGCCTAAACTGACATGCAGCGCGAAACCGCGCCAGGGCCCCTCCTGATCGGCAATCGCTTGGAGTATGTTGCCGAGCGCTTCGTATGCGGGATCGGCCGGAACCCGCAACGTTCGTTCAAACCGTACTTCCGGCACGTTCCCTCCGTATCGTTCTACTTCGCCGGGGCCGGAGACCGGCCCGGTAATCCGGTCAGTGCGAGCTCGTTGAACCGTTATCGCCGGGTCGTCGGGTCGTCGGGGTCGTCGGGCTAGGAGAAAGGCGCGCCTATCGGCAATATTAGGCGTACCTAAAATGCGATCCCTTGCCAGGCTTTCAGGCGCCATTGTTTTCCTCGTCCTTCTCGTTGTCGTGGCGCTGCCCGCGGCGGTTCTCGCCGACGCGGACGATGTGGCTTCGCAGACCACTACCTCGCTTGGCCTGCAGCCGATTTCTGGTTCCATGCCGCAAGCGACCGCGGCGCCCGGCGAGTCTCGACTCTTCCGGCGCGCCGACGGAGCCTATCAAGCGATTCCCACGTCAATCGGGCATACGAAAGTTTTCCATATCGTCGAGCGCTCCGCGCCATGGAGCCTCAAACCCGGTTTGACGGTCATGGCGAACACCTACGACGGCGTAGTGCCGGGACCGGCACTGGTCGTACGGCAAGGCGACACTCTGGTGATCGATTACACGAACGACGGTGCGACGCCCGACTCGATCCACATGCACGGCGTGCACGATATTCCGGTAGCAATGGATGGCGTCGGCGGCATCTCGCAGCCGCTCGTGCCGCCCGGTGGTCGCTTCGTCTATCGCTTCGTCGCCGGCCAACCCGGCACGTTTATCTATCACACGCACGACGATGAAGCGATGCTCGATTCGGGTTTATACGGCGCGATCATCGTCGAGCCGAGCGATCCTCGCCCGATCGAGCAGAACCTCGCACACGATTTTCTCGAGGTAATCTCGTCATGGCAGATCCAAAGCGCCGCCGAAAACCATTTCACGCTCAATGGAAAAGAGTATCCGGCGACGCGCGCGCTCGACGTTCGCGCCGGCGAACATTTTCGCATTCGGTGGATCAATATTTCCGGCGAAGAGTTCCACACGATGCACACGCACGGCCATTATCAGCAGATCATTGCGCGCGACGCGGCGCCGGTCGATTATAAAGACGTCGAGGATACCGTCCTGATCGCGCCGGGGCAACGCGTGGACGTCGCAATTGCCGCCGACGCAAAGCCGGGAACGTGGTTGATTCACTGTCACGTTCTTGATCACATAGAAGACGCAAGCGGCATGCCAAGCGGCCTCATCACCGCAATTCAGTACGCCGGGACGCCAAATACACTGACCGCAATGTACCGCGCGATGATGCCGGCCGCGCGCGCGGGCACGCGCGCGCTCAGCTTCTGGACGACGGTGCTGCTGGGCGCAATCGCCGGCTTCACGATCTTTCTCGGCCTGCCGATCGCCCGCGCGCGCCGGCTTTCGCCGCAAACCGTCGCGCTGCTCAACGCGCTTGCGATCGGCATTCTTCTGTATCTCGTCGTCGAGATCGCGCAAAATGCAATCGTTCCGATCTCGCACGGACTAAATGCCTGGCATGCGGGTGCCGGCGCCTTTCCGGTTGGGCCGGTCATCGTCTTCGTTCTTGGATTGCTCATCGGCTTGGTCGGCCTCGGCAGCGCGGCAACACACTTCACGCGCCAAGCGGCAATGCATGCCGAGAATCCGATCGTGCTCGCTGCACTCATCGCGATCGGAATCGGAGCGCATAACTTCGGCGAGGGGTTGGCGATCGGCGCATCGGCAGCGTCGGGAGCCACCGCGGTTGCGCTCGCACTCATCGTCGGCTTTGGGCTCCACAACGCGACCGAAGGGTTCGGGGTCGCCGCTCCGTTAGTCGGACGCGTCGTCCCGACGTGGGCGCAGATTGGTCTTGCCGGGCTCATTGCCGGCGGCCCGACCTTCGTCGGCACGATCGTCGGCTACAGCTTCTACTCGCCGACGCTCTCGGTCTTCTTCCTCGCGATCGCCGTAGGCGCGCTCATTTTTGTCATCGGGGAGCTTTGGAGCGTGCTACGGCGAACCGGACTTACCGGATTCGTTACCGCGACAATGTGCGCGGGCTTCCTCATCGCACTCGCGACGGAACTCTTTCTCGACATGAACGGCGGTTAGGAGATTTACATGACGTTTCACGAGTTGGGAGACTGACTGGTGGCCGAGATGCCCGAGATCCCGGGAACGCGTCGCGAGGTCTGGCCCGGCACGACCGCAGCCGACGACATATCCTCAGACGCCAACGTACTGCTCACCGCGTGGTTGCGTCCGCAGCGCGGCGGCGAGCTCGACGTCGAGCGCGCGCGTACGCTCGGCGCGACGAAGCCCGCACAACGCACGTACGCGGATCGTGCGGAGCTCGAGCGACAAACCACGGCCGACCCAAAAGACGTCGATCTCTTGCGACGTTACTGCGACAAATTCGGCATCGAGGTCGTCGAAACTCATTGGCGATCGGTCGTTATGAGCGGACCGATTCGGGAATCGGTCAAGG
Source organism: Vulcanimicrobiota bacterium (assembly GCA_963756635.1). Lineage (GTDB taxonomy): Bacteria > Vulcanimicrobiota > Vulcanimicrobiia > Vulcanimicrobiales > Vulcanimicrobiaceae > Cybelea. Next base: position 7,907 of record CAVWOR010000005.1, on the reverse strand, counting down.
CCTTTGGAGCGACGGCCGCAATCCACGAGACTCCCGATAAGCGGCGCTTTCGACATCGCTCTGAATCGTTGCACGCACCGCCCGAGATTGCGGCGATACTTCGCGGTCCCTTCGGCATTCATCAGTGGCCCCGCTCGCACGCGATCGGCGCGTTGCACGGAGAGGTGACCCCGCTCTCCGCAAGCGATGTCGCGAGCCGCTATCAATTCCCCGACGCCGACGGCTCGGGCCACACCGTTGCCATCTTGCAGCTGCGCGGAACGTTCAAGCCCGATGATTTCACCAAGTGCATGCAGGCCCAAGGCGTTTCGGCGAAACTCCCGCTCGTCAAACGCGTCGATGATGCCGAACTCGCGCACGACGTCGAAACGGAGAAGGACGTGGAGTCGGCCATGGACACGCAGATCATCGGCGCGCTGGCACCCGGCGCAGAGATCGTCGTCTATGCGGCGCCGGACGACGAACGCGGCGTCCTCGACGCCATCCGCACCGCGTTGTTCGACAACGAAAACCGGCCCTCGATCCTTTCGATTAGCTTTGGATTCCCCGAGCAGTTATGGACGCCGGTGGCGTTGGAAATTCTCGACGAGCTCTTCACGGTCGCCGCGCTGCTGGGCGTGAGTGTTTTCTGCGCGTCCGGCGACAACGGCGCCGAAATGGATTACGATGGCAAGCCGCACGTCCTCGCTCCCGCCTCGAGTGCGTTCGCGCACGCCTGCGGGGGGACGGAGATTGCGCCCGGCCCCGGCGCCGCGGAGATTGCTTGGGATAAGACCGGCGGCGGATTTAGCGAGCGATTCGGCGTACCGCCTTGGCAAAACGTCGCAAACGCGGCCGCAACCACGTATAACGTCAAACCTGGCCGCGGCGTTCCGGATTTCGCCGCGCAGGTCGTACCGGGTTACACCGTGTGTTTGGAAGGCATCGTGTTAGCCGCGGGCGGGACGAGCGCGATCGCGCCGATGTGGTCGGCGCTGGCCGCGCGGCTCAACGAGCGGCTCGGCCATCCGATCGGATTCTTCGCGCCGCTGCTGTATGGCGCTCCGGGAACCTGCTTTCGCGACGTAACATCCGGAGGCAACGACCGGTTCCGCGCTGGTGCGGGCTGGAACCCATGCAGCGGCCTCGGGGTACCGATAGGGGACGCGATCGAGCGCGCGCTACGCGAGGGCGGCTCTTAGGAGCTTAGATGCCGACGCATCCAAGCGCGTCGTCGTGAAATGCCTGCGCGGCAGCTTTCAATTTACCAACGGCGCGCGCGAGCCGTTCTTTGTCGCAGCCCGGCATCGCGGCTAGCTTGTGGTGGAGATCGTCGATCGAGCGCTTGTGCGCCTCGAGAGCGCTGGTTGCATCGGCCTTTGCATCGGACATTATACGTCTACGCTTCTTTCCGCGGCAATGCCGCTTGGTTCGTGTTAGGCTGGTGTATCGCCGCCGCGTGCGCGAGTGCCTGCTCTTCGGTGAAGCGAGCCCCGGCACTCATTCGGCGGGCGAGTTCGTCAACGGCGTAGACTTCCGCAAGTAAACCCATGAGGCGTTCGTAACTGTGACGCTCCGTAGCTTGCCGTACTTCGCCGCGCGAAACGTATTGGGCGTCGGTAAAGCCTGCCAGCGCGACGGCACGCGCATGGTCCGCGAGAAGAGCGGCGAGCAGCGCGTGGTGTTCGAGTACCGAGAGCGACCAGCCTGAGACGGACCGTTTCAGCGCGTGGAGCGCCTCACGCAGGTGCTCCCGCGCATCCTCGATCTCGCCTGCGGAAAGGGCATAGGCCGCGAGATTCGACTGAACCAGCACCAGATAGCTCGAGTTAAGGCGCGCATAGGTTTCCTTCGCTTCTCGTGCGGCTTCGCGCGCGGCCCGGACGTTTCCGGCGGCAAACTCGAGTTCTCCGAGGTTGAGCAACGCACTCGCATGCGCCTCGCTTCCCGGCCGTTCCAAGCCTGCAACTTCCGAGAATCGCCGGCGTGCGGCCTCGACCTCTCCGCGCTGAAGATCCGTAACCGCCCACGCCCGCAGGACCGAGTTGGTTGCGATCGGTGAAAGAAGTTCGGGCGTCTGGTACGCCTCGTTGAATACACGGTCCGCGTCGTCGAAACGCCCATCCGAACGGTAGCAAGCGCCTAGCATCGCCAGCGCGCGCGCGGTTTCGTCGGCATCGTTCGTCGTTCGCGCGACCGCGATCGCCTGCGATGCGATTTGCTCGCGCCCCGCTAAGGGCCGTCCCACCTGGAATTCAAGCATAAGCAAGTGACGGAGAATACGCGCGTGAACGAGCGGATTGGGCATGGCGTCAACCAGCCTGGCCGCGGCTTCGAACCACGTCAGCGCTTCCTGCGAGGTCGTTATCAAGTCCGGCCACTCCAGCTCGGCAAGCAGCCCGAGTCCGATCGCCGGCTCGTGCCCTCCAAAAATCGTCCATTCGATAGCCGCGCGAACGTTATCGAGCTCCGCCAGAGAGAACCGCCTCCATTCCGCGTCGTCCAACGCCACCACCAGCGGTCGAAGCTCGTGCGCGAATGCGGCAAAAAAGTGCGCGTGTTTTCGTGCCGTCGTTTCCACTTCGCCGGCCTCGGTTAGGCGCTCGATTCCGTACTCGCGTATTGAAACGAGCAGCCGATACCGCTGGCCATCGCCGAACGCCTCGACGGCAACGAGCGATTTGTCCACAAGCGATGAGATGAGGTCGAGAACCTCCCACTCGTCGGCCCCTTCACCGCTGCAAATTTCGGTCGCTGCCTGAAGGGTACACCCGCCGGCAAAGATCGCGAGACGCCTGAAAACGACGCGCTCGGGCTCATCGAGAAGATCGAAACTCCAGTCGATCGTGGCGCGAAGCGTTTGCTGGCGCGGCAGCGCGCTCCGGTCGCCGCCGGTCAGCACGCGAAAGCGCGTGTCGAGTTTCTGCGCGAGTTGCTGCGGCGCGAGGACTTTGACGCGCGCGGCCGCCAGTTCGATCGCCAACGGGATTCCGTCCAATTGCCGAACGATCTCCGTTACGTGTGGCGCGCTCTCGTCGGTGAGTGCAAACCGTACGTCGGCAGCCTGCGCGCGATCGGCGAAAAGCGCCACCGCTCCATACCGTAGCGTCGATTGTGCCAACTCCGCTTCGCCGGGGGGCGGTACCGCGAGCGACGGTAGACGAAAGATCTGTTCGCCGCCGATGCCCAACCTTTCGCGGCTTGTCGCCAACATGCGTACGTCTGGAGAATCTCGCACGATCGCAGCGACCGCGGTACGCACCTCGCCGATGACGTGCTCGCAGTTATCGAGAATCAAAAGCAAGCGCCGATGCTTGAGATGCGCTAAGAGCGTGTCGAGCAGCGGACGATGCTGTTCTTCTCGCACGCCGAGTGCGCTCGCGATCTCTGCCGTCACCAGCGAAGCTGTGGAAATTGGCGCGAGGTCCACCAGCCACACGCCGTCGTCAAAATCTTCGAGCAGTTCGGCACCGGCTTGGATCGCACACCGCGTCTTGCCACCTCCTCCGGTCCCAACGAGCGTGACCAGCCGGGTTTTTTGCAGGCAACGCTTGATCTCGGCGACGTCATCCTCGCGTCCCACGAACGAGGTGAGTTGCAGCGGCAGGTTGTTGGGACGCGCGTCGACCGATCGCAGCGCCGGGAACTCTTCGAATAGCCGCGGAGCGGCGAGTTGGTAGACGCGCTCGGGATGCGCCAAATCTTTGAGCCGATGCAAGCCGAGATCGCGCAACGTGAAGTGCGGCGGCATCTCCGCCCGGAGCAACTCGGCGGTCGTGCCCGAGATCAGCACCTGGCCGCCGTGACCGATCGCAAGCAATCGTGCGGCGCGATTCACCGCCGGACCGAGATAATCGCCGTCACGCTCGTCGGCCGTCCCGGTGTGCAGTGCGATGCGCACCGCAATGCCATCAACGGCTGAGAAATCTTCAGCGGCAAGCGCGCGCTGTGCGTCGAATGCCGCAACCGACGCGTCTCGCGCGTGCGCGAATGCAGCACAGAATGCATCGCCCATCGTCTTGAAGACGTAAGCTCCGCGCGCTTCGAGCGCCGCGCGCATCAGCGCATCGTGGCGGGCCAGTGCGGCAGCCATCGCGTCGCGATCTCGATCCCAGCGCGCGGTGCTGCCTTCGATATCGGAAAACAAAAATGTCACCGTACCACTGGGCCGAGCAGAGGCCCGCGCAGAATGTGCCTCAGTCGCCATGCGCCGGAAGCTTCGCATACCTGATGGCGCGAACCTCGGAAGGCAAAGGCGATGGCCTAGCTAATCATCGGACAAGGTTAGGAGGCCAAGAGTCATTCTCGCGACGCTCGTCCTGTTGGCTCAAGCCGCGACGACGGCTGCGCAACCGCAGCTCACGTGGCATAGTATCACGTTGGGTGAGCCGGCCTCGAACCTTCGTCCGCTGCTCGGCGATCCGTTACGCATTCTTCTCTTTGCCGACGGCACTCGACGCGTTGCGCGTTACTGGCTGGCCGGATCGAATTCGACCTACGTGCTGGTGATCGAAGAGCGTGGCTACGTCGTGAGCTTCGACGCCTTCACCGACGCGCAGCCAACCAGTGTTTTCGTGAACGTACCGCCCGATCCGTTCGGAGTCCGTCTCGGCGAGACGCTCGACGACGTAAAGGCGAAGCACCCGGACTTTCGCGGGGACGTCGACGAGGAGAGCAATCCGTTCCTCGTTGCGCGCCAGTCGCCCACAACGGGCGTTGAGTATTCGTTTCAAGGCAACCGCGTGCGCCGATTCCAATGGGCCACGCCCGTTCCAACGAGCAAAGCGTCGCTCGCGCCGTTAACCGCTCCGAGCGGCGACGCCCTTTCCTCCGCGATCCTCGACATGCAGCAGGACGAAACGAAGGGCGTCGCGTGGGAATACCGCTATCTGGCGTTTCACCCTTGTACCGAAAACGCGAGCTGGAAGCTCGAGAACCAATCGCTCGTAAAAGAGGACGGACGCGCCTACGACCGGCTTCACGTCGTCTGCCCGACGACGAAGAGCGAGCGCGACTTTTACTTCGATATCACCAGTTATTACGGAAAATTATAATGTCGAGGGTTTCTCACCCGTTTTAAAGACGTTCGCCATTATTGCGGTGTGATCGGGCTCTGTCGCCTCGCGTTTCGTATTATGGAAATGTGAGACGAGCCATTCGCCTTCATTACGAACGAACACCATGGTAGCCACCGTTCGGACAAATCCTTTGACCGCGCCTTGGGGTATCTGCAGTTCAGCGGGAACGATGGCGAGCACGGCGTCGTTCGAGAGCGCGCTGGCTTGCTCGGCCGTGAACTTGAGCGTACTTCCCTTGTACGGACCTTGGAAGATTTTTTCGTGCATAGCGGCGACTAATGCTCGTCCTTTGACGTACATTCCCAAGAGGTTAATGAAATCGACGTCCCCCGTGCATTTTTCGCCCCAAGCTGCCCCATCTCCGCGGTTCCACGCATCTTCCAATGCCCGCAGACTAGGCTCGATCAAACCACGGGTCGCGCGATCTTCCATATGAATCCCCTTTATGTTGCTAGTGTGATCCGCTGCGCTTTAGCCGGGCGGCTTCGGCATCGTGTTCGGTGCAAGCACATCCGCGAGCGCCCGGAACACAGAGACTGCCCCAAGGCCGGCGGTGCCTCGGTCATCATAGGCGCCGGGACCGTTTGTCGCTTCGACCGCAATCGTGAGCTTCTGCGCCGGCAGATAGCCGACAACACCCGAAGCGCCGGCGAAGCCCAGCGTTTGCGAGATCCACGGGCCGGCCACGATCACGCCAAGACCGTAGTTGAAGCCCTTGAGGTTTTCGCGGCACGCGGCGCAGCCAAGTTGTGCGTGGCCGAAGCCGACCAGGCTGGGAACGATCTGCGCGGCGGACGACGCCGGCGATAATAACTTTCCGGACGCGACGGCTTCGATCGAAACGCTCAAATCGGAGATATCGGTCGTCTCGACGGCGCCTTCGACGGTCGTCCACGATGGGTTCCAAAATGTCGCCTCCTCGTAGAACGGCACACCGGGTTTGATACCGAGTGCCTCGCGGCGTTCGGAGCTGAACGCGTGCAAGACCGGCTCCGGAATCTCGGGGGTGGTGAAAGCGGCCGTCTGTTTCAGCCCCATCGGCTCTAAGACGTACTGCCGTAGCGCGTCGGCGAGAGGAACGCCGGCTATCTTCTCGAGCACCCGCCCGAGGATGACGTAGTTCGTGTGCGAGTAGCCCCAGTTGGCGCCGGGGGCGAAGTCCATGGGCTTCGACACGCCGATCTGCGTTAGTTCGGCGGGAGTCCACTGACGGAACGGGTCCTTGTAGACGCCCTGCGTCGTCTCGGGCTGATACACGTAATCGGCATAGCCTGACGTCATTTGCGCCAGATTCCGAAGCGTGATGTGTTCGGCGTCTGGGAGATCGGGAAAGTACTCGGAGAGCTTGGTGTCGAGCATGACCTTCTTTTGGTCGACAAACTCCAGCAGCAGCGTTGCCATATACGTGAACGCCAGCGCTCCGTTGCGAAAGTGCATATCTGGCGTAGCCGGCACGCCGGTCATCGAGTCACCGAAAGCGCCGGTGTAAACGTCGGCGCCGCCCGAACGCACTTGTACGATAACCGCTTTTAATTGATACTGCGCCATCGAACTACGAACGACGCTCTCGATCGTTGAGACGGACGGCGTGGCCGCGGCCGGAAAGGCCGCAAAGCTCGACACGACCGTAACCGCAGTCAGCGCGGCAACGCCGCGCACGAAGCGACGCGAAACATTTTGCATTACGAGTGTCCTCCGTCCGCCCGGTTCGTGACTGCGCTACGTCCGCCTGTCCGCCACGCGTAGCACCGTGTGGAGGTATGGTTGCAAATCGGGTTGCAGACCGCCGCTGCCGGGCCGCAAAGCGCTTAACCGCCGAGTCGAACTCGTACGCTGGTAGCTCTAGCGGCGCAAGAGCGAGCGATGCCCTCAGCGGGTAAGCTGGGCGCTTGGAGTCGAATATCGGCAGCGTGCCGAAAGTTTTCAGCCGACGGACGCTTGGACATTTCGAGGACGCGTCAGCGTCTATTCCTCTTCGTCAGATCGATCGAGCATTTGAAGGCGCGGATATTCGTATGGCCGAGGACCCCGGCGGACCAGCCGGAGAGCGCCGAACGCGATTCCGCCGTTATGTGGCCAGCGTTGATCAGCATGATCCGAAGCATTTGGATCGGCTGGGCGATGCGCTCGGAGCATTGATTGAGGAAGTGGCTGCAGCGAAGGAAGACTATCTTATGAAGGCCGCAGAGCGTGACGGCTTCTTCTTCGCGGACGGCGCCTTTAGGCTGGCACGGACTGCCCCAAGTTCTTTCGCTGTAACGCATGTCGAGAACTTGGCGTTTATCGATGACCGGGGTAGGCGGTTGCATCTCCTCGCAAGCGATAATCCTAAAGACGCCATCGGTGGAGCAAAGGAGCTTGTCGAATCTGTTTGTCGGACCGTCTTGCGACTTATCGGCGAGCCGGCTCCTGGGAAGACGGCGAATCTCGTCGATATCACCAAATCGGCGCTCAGCGCCCTCGAGCTAGTTCCGGCAGATGTTGACGATGCAAGAAAGGGCGCCGCGCTCGCCCATAAATGTCTACAGCAGCTAAGCGCCTTCGGCGCTAGTCTCGGTGAACTGCGAAACTTATACGGTTCGGGTCATGGGCGCGACGGCAAATGGAAAGGTCTTTCGGCCCGTCACGCTCGACTCGTAGTAGGCGCGGGCGTCACGTTCGCCGCCTTCGTTGCGGAGACATACGTGGAACGGGCGGCCCTGAAGAACGGCTAATGCTGCCTAGGTCGCCGCTGTCGCGATGCATAGCGCAACGACTCTGAGGCCTGGAGGAGAGGGTGGGATTTGAACCCACGGAACCCGCAAAGGTTCAGCGGTTTTCAAGACCGCCGCATTCAACCACTCTGCCACC
>CAVWOR010000004.1:0-589161 GCA_963756635.1 Vulcanimicrobiota bacterium | reverse complement strand
GTTCGTTGCCGTTTGGCGGACAGCCGCCGAAGCCGTTTGGCGGAGAGCCGGAGCCGTAGGGTGGGCAGCCACCCGAACCGTAGGGAGTGTTGCAGCCGTAACCCATCAGCGACTGCAGCATCTGCATCAGCTGTTGCAAGACGCCCATGAGCGGCCCGAAGACGCTCTGCAAGGCGCCGGAGCCCCCGTATTCGTCGCCGTACGGCGAGGCTGCGTTGCTTGTGCTTAACGAGGGCGGGACGAATCGCGAGATGTTGTCCCCTGCGGTCGGCGCAGTGGGACCCTGAAAAAGGGCGCCTTCGGCTTCCGCGTTTCCCGCCGGCGACGCGAGTGAATTGGGGCTGAGCGAGCCGTCGAGCGGCTGAACGTACATGGTGAACCTCCGTCGTGATAGCTGTCCTTCGATCACGACGGCGCCCGGCGGCGACAAGGGGAGTCGAGCGTTGTAGAAAAACCGATTGCCACATGAGCGATACGCAAATGACTCAGCTGGCTCGTCTCGAGGAACGCCTGGAGGCGCTCAAGGAGCGGCTTTGACGACGCAGCAAAACGGCGGCGTATAGCCGAGCTCGAGGAAGAATCGCGCTCGCAAGAGTTCTGGAGCGATCCTGGCTCGGCCCAGCGCGTTATGAAAGAGCTCGCCGACCTGCGCGAGCAGAGTGCGTCGCTCGACGCCGTCGCCTATCTTCTCAACGAGGCGCGCGAGATGCTCGCGCTCTTTAAGGACGATCCGGCGGCCGAACGCGAAGCAGAGCGAAGCGTGGCTTCGGCCGGCGAATCGCTCGAAGCGCTCGAAATGGCAGCCAGTTTCAACGGCGAGTTCGATGCTCGCGATGCGATCGTCAGCATTTTCGCGGGCGCCGGCGGTGTAGATGCCGCGGATTGGACCGCGATGCTTGCGCGAATGTACCTGCGCTGGGCCGAATCGAAGGGCTTCGCGACGCAAATTATCGAGGAGTCGCCGGCCGAAGAAGCGGGTTTGAAATCGCTTACCTTCTTCGTGCGTGGACGCAACGCGTACGGGTTACTCGAGAGCGAACGCGGCGTGCACCGCTTGGTCCGGCTTTCGCCGTTCGACGCGGCGCACCGGCGCCATACCTCCTTTGCAGCGGTCGACGTGATCCCGGAAGTCGAAGCGGGTGAGCGTCTCGACGTCGAGATCAAATCCGACGATTTGAGAATAGAAACGTTTAAGTCGGGGGGCGCGGGCGGCCAATACGTGAACAAGACCGAATCGGCGGTGCGAATCGTGCACGTCCCGAGCGGCATCGTCGTTGCGTCGCAGCAGGAGCGTTCGCAGGCGCAAAACCGCGATGTCGCGCTGGGCGTCTTACGCGCGAAGCTGGTCGCATTGGCGGCGCAAGAACATGACAAAAAACTCGCCGATCTGCGGGGCGATCGTCAAGCGAACGAATGGGGATCGCAGATCCGCTCCTACGTGCTACAACCCTATCAGCTCGTCAAGGACCATCGCACGGGGGTGGAAACAGGCAATATTGCAGAAGTGCTCGACGGTGGAATCGATACGTTCGTTTGGCCCTATTTACAGCAACGCCGCGCATTGTCGCTGGGGTAGGGACGATTCGCCGCGCGCGCCACGGGAACCGTTGCGCGCGCCGCCGAACCGTCTGGCGCACCTCGTGGATATCGAATGAAATCGGAAGAACTTCGCGCGATTCAAGCGCCGCTCAAAGAGCAGTATAAGGAGTCGCCGAAGGCGGCGACGATTACGCTCAAGGCCGAAGGGCGCCTTGGCGAGAGCATCACGTGTAACGTTCGGACCGGCAAGGCACTCGTTGAGGCAGGCCTGCATCCGGCGACGGGCGGCGATGGATCGAGCGCTTGTTCCGGGGACATGCTGCTCGAAGCGCTCGTGGCGTGCGCCGGCGTTACGCTCGGTGCGGTGGCGACCGCATTGGGAATTGAGATTCGAGCCGGCGTCGTACGCGCCGAAGGCGACCTCGACTTTCGCGGGACGCTGGGCGTCGATAAGGACGTGCCCGTAGGTTTCTCGCGCATACGGCTGCGCTTCGAGCTCGACACCGATGCGCCGGACGATCGATTGGAGACGCTGATGCGTCTGACCGAGCGCTATTGCGTCGTCTACCAGACCCTGCGCCAACCGCCGGAAATGTCGGTGGGGAGAGCTTAGACATGCCGATGTACATGGACATTCATGAGATTCCAGGGGCGACCCCGCAGGCCGTTGCCGCCGCGCATTACGCCGACGTTGCGACGCAGGCGAAGTACGGCGTCGAGTATCACAAGTATTGGTTCAACGAAGGAAAGAACAAGGTTTTCTGTCTCTGCAGCGCGCCGGACGCCGAAGCCGCCATGACGGTGCATCGCGAAGCGCACGGTCTTGTCGCGCAGAAAATCATCGAAGTCGCCCCCGAAGTGGCTGAAAGCTTCCTCGGCGGTTCGGAGGTCGACTCGGCAGGGGCCGCAATCCTTCCGGGCGCCTCCGACCGGGACCCCGGAACGCGGACGATTCTTTTCACCGATATCGTCGATTCCACCGCGATGACGCAGCGTCTCGGAGACGACGCGGGCATGGCATTGCTCCAGGTACACGATGCAACCGTCCGCGGCGCCATTACCGCCAGCGGGGGACGTGAAATCAAGCACACCGGAGATGGCATCATGGCCGCGTTTGCGTCGGCGGCGGGGGCGGTTCGATGTGCGGCCCGCATTCAGAAAGCTCTCGCGGAGCATCCGGGGCGAGGCGGCGATTGCCCGGTGATCGTTCGAATTGGCGCCGCTGCCGGAGAACCGGTGGAGAGTAACCGAGACCTCTTCGGCTCAACGGTCCAGTTAGCCGCGCGTCTTTGCTCGCACGCGCAGCCCGAACAAACACTCGTCTCCAACGTCGTTGCCGAACTGTGCGTCGGGAAAGGCCTGACGTTTCGAGATTTGGGCGAGATCCTGCTCAAAGGTTTCGATCATCCGATACGGGTTCACGCCGCCCAGTAGATCGCGCGATCGTGCGGCGCTGCCGCACGGGTGAAGCGTGCGCGATAGGTTCGTTTGGATCGGGTGCCTCGTTTATGCAGCGCTGTTTACGTGGCTGGGTTCGATCAAGTATGCCGCGCACCGAAACCTGGTGGATTTTGGCGTTTTCTCCCAGACGGTCGCGAGCGCATTCTCATGTTTCTGCAATCCGATCGAAGGCAGCCACTGGGCATTCCACTTTTCGCCGATTCTTTACGTGGCCGGAGTTGTCGTCGCGCTCGTCCACTCGCCGCTCACCCTCGTCGCGTTGCAGGCATTCGCCGGTGCAGTGGTCGCACCGCCGATCTACGCGCTCGTGCGCGCGCGCAGCGATGCCGGGCGAGCCCGGCTGGCTGCCCTAGTTGCGTGGCTCTACCCGCCGCTGGCCGGATTGATCTTCGGCGACTTTCACGAAAATGGTTTCGCGCCCGCGGCGGTGGCGTGGACGCTCTACGCTTTCGACGCCGGGCTGATGGGCTGGACGGTCGTCGGAGCGCTGGTCGCGCTATCGGTTAAGGAAGACCAGGCGGTCTTTCTTGCCATTGGCGGCGCGCTCGGTGCGTGGCGCTTCCGCGGCACGAAGCGCGGCGGCGTCGCGGCCGCGATTGCCATCGTGAGTCTACTCGTGCTGGCGGCTTTTTTCGCGTACATTCAGCCGCATGCGGCGACTGCCGCACCGGCGCCGTGGCAACCTTGGCGCTTTTACGCGTGGGGCCGGAGCGACGAGCACGCGCTGTTGATGGAGATTGCAGCTAGGCTCGGGTTTTTGCTCCTGATCTTTGTGCCATTGCTCTTCTTGCCGTTTCGATCGAGTGTGATGTGGCTGGCCATCGCACCGCTTGCCGAAGTGCTCCTTTCGCGCATGCCGACGACGTTTACGCTCGGCACTCACTATGCCGGAGCCTGGATCGGTTACGTTTTGGCAGCCTTTGGCACGGCCGCGCGCGCATTGGAACCGCGGCGCGCGCGTTTCATGTTGCCAGCCTGCGTTCTGCTCTGCGCGGTCGAGTTCGCGGTCGCCGACCCGCTCCATCCAGGGATCAATTTGCGCCGCCCGCAACCGCGCGACGTCGTCCTCGATCGATTCTTGAATGCGCTGCCTCCCGATGCGAGTATTGCGACGCAAGAAGAAGCATACACGCATTTGGCGCTAGGCGATCCATACGCGCGCCTGTTGCCCGAATCGTCCCAGCAACCGACGGCGGCGTGTTTCGTGCTGATCGATGCGAGTTTTCCGGACTCCGCGCGCTTGCAAGAGTACGCCGGCGCCCTTCAACGGCTGGTGCGCGAACGTCGCTACGTTCCAGTCGCAAAGAGCAGCGGGATCGAACTCTACCGCGGCGCGGATGCTTGCCGCTAGCCGGGATCAACTCGAAAGAAGATGCGCGAGCGCGTCGTTTGCTCGCGTCGGCCAGCCTTCATCGGCACGAACGATGCGGTGCGGCGCCGCCCACGGTGCCCAGCGGGCGACATGCAGCGCGTAGTGACGCCCCGGAGGGAAGATCCCGACGACCGGCGTGCCGACCATGCCGGCGACCTGCAGCGCGCCCGAATCGGGAGTGACGATTGCGGAGGCTGCCCCGATCGCCGCCTTCCACGGCTCCAATTCGTCGAAATACGTAACCGCGACTCCCGCGCACGAAGCGAGTCGCTCTGCATACGTTGCCTCACGTCGTGCCGCAAGCAGATGCGGGGTCCCCCCCGCGGCGACGCGGCGAACCAAATCGACGACCTCCTCGAGCGGCAGGCCGAGCCGTTCCCATTTGTCGGTAATCTGTATCGCGATTCGGTTGTCGGGGATAGGCTCGCGTTCGAGCACCAGCGGCCGCAACTCTGCGGAGTCGCGCGTCGGTTGCTCGTTACCGATCAACGGCGCGGCAAGGCGGAAGAGCACCTCGCACTCGTGCGGCGCGCGCGGATCGAGTCCGGCGCTGCGATAGACGTTGCCGGTGAGGAATCTGCGCGACCACAGCGCCTTGAGCGGCTTGCCCCAGGAGTCCGCAAAACCAATCCGAACCGGCGCGCCGATCGCGCCCGCAAGGCGGTAGCCCCCGGGATCCTCGGTCGCGACCAAGACGTGCGAATAGGCGCATCCGCGCAACTCGCGGCCGAGGCGTTCGATGGCAGCGAGATTCTCTGGAGCGCTCGAGCGCAGCTCGAAGTCCGCAGCGACGATCGTTCTCGCCGCCCGCGAAGCAAAGACCGTCGCATTTGCGCGCCGCAATACGAGGTCGACGGGGAGCGCGCGGCGGCGCAGGGCGACGAGCAGCGGCGTCAGCGCGAGCGCGTCGCCAATCGCGTCGAGGCGGATGATCAGCACCGACGCTGAAGGCTTCGGCATGGCCGTTCATTCCGACCGCCAATTCGCAGTCGCCTGCCTGCTGCCGTGATCGCCCGCGACGACCTGGTCACCTTCGACGAGCTCGACGGCTACCTCACCGTACGGAACTTCGGCCACGTTTCCGGCACCGCATCGCGCCCGCAGAATCGGCTGCGTTCCACGTTTCGCAGCCTCGGTATGCTCATCGGCTTGGCCAGTGCCGAGTTCCTGAGCGATGCGGAGCAGCTACGGAGCGAGGCGCTCGAAGCGCTGCGCCGGCACGCGGACGTTATGGGAGCGAATGCCGTTATCGGCTTACAGTTCTTCGTCTCCGAAGATAGCGATGGCTCTTGCCAGGTCGTCGCGACTGGGCGCGCCGTATCGCTGAGCAAGGTCGAGCGCGTTTGAAGTGGACGAGACGCAAGGCGCGCGCCGGCGCGACGAACTCGCACAAGCCTCGGTTGCGGCGGCTCTGTGCCGCAAGTGTGCGATCGGCTACGAGCGGCGCCACAACGTCTACGGCGAAGGCGATCCATGTGCGCGACTGATGGTCGTAGGCGAGGGTCCAGGTGAAACGGAAGATCAGCTCGGGCGTCCTTTCGTCGGTCGCGCGGGACAGCTCCTCGATCGAATGCTCGCGGCAATCGGGCTCGCGCGTAGCGAGGTCTACATTTGCAACACCGTAAAATGCCGGCCCACCGTCCCTGGCCCAAACGGACCGCGTAATCGCGCCCCAGACCCGCAAGAAATGGAGAACTGCCGCCCGTTCTTAGACGAGCAGATTGCGATTCTCGCGCCTGAAGTCATTCTCGCGCTCGGATCGCCGGCGGCGAAATCTTTCCTCGGACGCGAGTTTCAGATCACGAGAATGCGCGGCCGGTGGTATGTCGGACCGCGGGAAATCCCACTGATGGTGACGTTCCATCCGGCGTACATTCTGCGTCAGACCGGCGGCGAGATCGAGGCCGTCAAGCGAATGGTCTGGGCCGATCTCAAAGCCGTGCGCGCAAAACTCGACGAACCGCCGGCGGCGCAGGCCGAACTGCTCGAAATTCAACAAGCGAGCCTCTTTGAAAGCTCTTGATGCGTGGCTGCGTGACCTTGTCGTGGGTGCGGGTTTCTCCGACGCGCAAGCGTTCGAGCGCCATTTCGATCTGAAGCCGTATCGGCTCCGCCAACTTTATCGCGCCGCCACGAAAGAACTGCTGGGCGGCGTCAACGACGTTACGACGCTGCCAAAGGAGCTGCGCGCGGCGCTGGTCGAGCGTGGCATCGCCTTTTCCGCGATCGAACCGACCGCGCTGCAGCACTCGCGAGACGCACAAACCACGAAGGGCCTCTTTCGGCTGCACGATGGTAAGGAAGTGGAAGCCGTGCTCATGGAGCATTTTGGCGACAGGACGACGGTCTGCATCTCCTCGCAGGCGGGATGCGCGTTTGCCTGCACCTTCTGTGCGACCGGGCAAGGTGGCTTTGGCCGCAACCTCTCGGCCGGCGAAATCTTCGATCAGACGTTGTTCTTTGCGCGTTCGCTCGCTGAGCGCAAGAAGCGCATCACTAACGTGGTCTTTATGGGAATGGGCGAGCCGTTTCACAACTACGACGCGGTGATGGAAGCGGTCGCGCTGCTCAACGATCCGCACGGGTTTGGTCTCGGTCACCGGCACATTACGATTTCGACGGTCGGCCTCGCGGACAAGATCGATCGGTTTGCCGGCGAGCACCAGCAGGTCAATCTTGCGATCTCGCTTCACGCGCCGACGGACGAGCTTCGTTCGGAGCTGATGCCGGTCAACCGGCGTTTTCCGTTGCCGGTGCTCATGGCGGCCTGCCAGCGGTACGCGGACAAGACGCATCGAAAGGTTTTCTTCGAGTACGTGATGCTCGCCGGCGTCAACGATGATGCTGCGTGTGCGCGCGCGCTGGCCGACCTGATGCGAGGACATCTCTATCACGTCAACCTCATCCCCTACAATCCCACGCCCGACGCGCCGTTCGTCGCAACGCCGGAGTCGCGCATCTGGGAGTTTGCCGCGACCCTGGATGCGGCCGGCGTTCCGGTGACGGTGCGTCAGAACATGGGCCGCGACATCGCCGCCGCGTGCGGTCAATTACGGACCGATAGTCAACCACGAGAGCACGTTTCGTAAAGGAAAACGAGGCGCCGCATTACTGCGACGCCTCGCGCGTTTCGACGTGTATCGCCGGTCTGACACCTTGAACGTCCCGACGATACCACATTCACCACGACTTCGCAACGGCAGGCCGTCTCGCGCGAGCCGGCAAACGCGCAGTCGCGGCGTTTCTGGGGCAGCGCCGCAGCGGGGGTTTCGACGGCGTGCGATAAATGTAGCGCTTCGATGGAAGCAGCGGCCTCGGCGCAACGCGTCAGCATGGAGGAGATCACCGCGCTTGCGAAGCGCCGCGGTTTCGTCTTTCAGTCGAGCGAGATCTACGGTGGACTCAACGGCTTCTGGGATTACGGGCCGCTGGGTGCGGTGCTCAAACGTAACGTGAAGGACGCCTGGTGGCGCGATATGGTCGAGCTGCGCGACGACGTTGTGGCGTTTGACTCTTCGATCATCATGCATCCGCTGGTCTGGAAGGCTTCCGGCCACCTGGACGCGTTCCACGACGTCATGATCGACTGCAAGGTTTGCAAGCATCGTTTCCGCGCCGACCATTTGGCGGATCGCGCGCAGTGCCCGGATTGCGGCAGCAAAGACTCGTTCACGCAGCCTCGCAACTTCAATCTCATGATGCAAACGTCGGTCGGCCCGATGGAGGACACATCGGCGCTGACCTACCTGCGGCCCGAGACCGCTCAGGGCATCTTCGTCAACTTCAAGAACATTTACCAAACCGCGCGCAAGCGCCCGCCCTTCGGCGTCGCGCAGATCGGAAAATCGTTTCGCAACGAGATCACGCCCGGGAACTTCACGTTCCGCTTGCGCGAGTTCGAACAGGCCGAACTGGAGTACTTCGTTCCCGACGACGGCAAGGACATGGAAGCCTTCCGCGAGTGGGTGGAACGGCGCAAGGCCTGGTACGCGCAATACGGGATCGATTCCGAGCGATTGCGCTTTCACGAGCTGACCGAGTCGGAACGCCCTCACTACGCGAAAGCCGGCGTGGACGTGGAGTATCTTTTCCCGTGGGGCTGGGGCGAGCTCGAATCGATCGCACACCGCGGCACGTACGATCTGGACGCCCACGTGCGCCTTTCGGGCAAAGACTTGCAGTTCTTCGACGAAGCGACGAAAACACACTATGCGCCGCTCTTGATCGAGAGCTCGGCCGGCATCGATCGCACGGTGCTGACGTTCATGATCGACGCCTACGAGCGGGAGCGGAGCGTCGACCCCAACGGTAAGGAGACAGAGCGCACCGTACTGCGCTTTCATCCCGTGCTTGCTCCCGTCCAAGTCGCGGTCTTCTCCCTGGCGCGTAATAAGCCCGAGCTCGTCGAGCGCGCCCGCGCGATCGAGGCGGCATTACGGCCGGTCCTGCGAACGCAGTACGACGAGGGAAACATCGGTCAGCTCTACCGCCGCCAGGACGAGATTGGAACGCCGTTTTGCATTACCGTGGATTATGAGACGCTCGGCGACGGCAGCGTCACGCTGCGCGCGCGCGATTCGATGCTGCAGGAGCGCGTCGCCGCCGATGGATTGACCGGCTATTTACGGGAGAAGTTGGAGCCATGACGGTGGGGGCCGGAACGAAGTACGTCTATTTTTTCGAAGAAGGTGAAGCTCTACGGGATCCGTCCGAGCCAAACTCGATGAAGAACATGCTCGGCGGAAAGGGTGCCGGCCTTGCAGAGATGACCGCCGCTGGTTTGCCGGTGCCGTCGGGGTTTACGATTACGACCGAGGCGTGCCTGCGTTTCTACGAGAGCGGCGGCGCCTTTCCCGATGGCTTGCAAGATCAGATAGATTCCGCGATGCGCGAGCTCGAGGCGCGGACGGGGAAAGGCTTTGGCGACGTCGAGAACCCGCTGCTCGTCTCGGTCCGCAGCGGAGCGCGCGTCTCGATGCCGGGCATGATGGACACGATCCTCAACCTAGGCCTCAATGACCGCACCGTCGAGAGTCTCGCGAAGCTGACCGGTAACGAACGCTTCGCTTGGGATGCCTATCGCCGGTTCGTCATGATGTTCTCCAACGTCGTACTCGGAGTCGCCAAAGAGCATTTCGAAGAGCAGATCGACGCTACGAAGAAGGCGTTGGGCGTCGCGATCGATGCCGAAATCGATGCGGCCTCGTGGAAAGCACTGGTCGACCTATTCAAAACGATCGTTCGCGAACGAGCCGGCCGCGATTTCCCGCAGGACGTGCACGAGCAACTCAGCGGCGCGATCCAGGCGGTCTTCGATTCGTGGAAATCAAAGCGCGCCATCGACTACCGCAGGTTCAACAAGATTCCCGACGATTGGGGCACGGCCGTCAACGTGATGGAGATGGTCTTCGGGAACATGGGCGAGGACTCCGGAACCGGCGTGGCATTCACCCGCAATCCCAACACCGGCGAACGCGCGCTCTTCGGCGAGTATCTGAACAACGCGCAAGGCGAAGACGTGGTCGCCGGGATCCGAACCCCGGAGAAGATCGCCGATCTTGCCCGGCGCCAGCCTCAGGTGTACGAGCAGTTTGCGGAGATTGCGGCCAGGCTGGAGCGGCACTATCGCGACGTGCAGGACCTCGAGTTTACGGTCGAGCGCGGAAAGCTCTTCATGCTGCAAACGCGCAGCGCGAAACGCAGCGCCGAGGCGGCGGTCAAAATCGCGCTCGACCTCGTCAAAGAAGGACTCATCGACAAGCGGCGCGCCGTCGGAATGGTCAACGCGCAATCGCTCGATCAGCTCTTTCACGCGCGGATCGATCCAGCGCAATCGATCACTGCTGCATGCAAAGGGCTCAACGCCTCGCCGGGAGCGGCGGCCGGCCAAATCGTTTTCTCGGCGGAAGATGCGGTGACGTGGAAAGAACAGGGGCGCAAGACGATTCTCGTTCGGACCGAGACCAACCCCGACGACGTGCACGGCATGATCGCGGCGGAAGGCATTCTCACCGCAAAAGGCGGTGCCACGTCGCACGCGGCCGTCGTAGCGCGCGGTATGGGCAAGCCGTGCGTCGCCGGGTGCGATGCGCTGCATATCGACCGCCGCAATAAGCGGGCGAGTTTCGACGGCACGGAGCTGCGCGAAGGGGATTGGATCACGATCGATGGCACGACGGGCAACGTAGCCGTCGGTGAGCTTGCGCTGATCCGGCCGCCGTCGAAGCTCCCCGATTGGCTGGCGACCTTCCTGTCGTGGGCCGACGAGCTTCGGCGCATGGAGATCTGGGCGAACGCCGATACGCCGGAGGATGCCGCAAAGGCGCGCCAGCTCGGCGCGCAAGGCATCGGCCTCTGCCGCACCGAGCACATGTTCATGCAGCCCGAACGTCTGCCCATCGTTCATCAAATGATCCTTGCCGCCACGACGAACGAGCGCGCGAAGGTGCTCGCGCAGCTTCTGCCGTTTCAGCGCGAGGACTTCAGCGGAATCCTGCGCGCGATGGAAGGGCTTACGGTTACGATTCGACTGCTCGATCCGCCGCTGCATGAGTTTCTGCCGTCCCTCGAGCAACTGTTGGTCGAAACGACCGAGTTGCGGCTCACCAAAGGGACCGACGCACCGGAGTATCGCGCGAAAGAAGCGATGCTGCGACGCGTGCAGCAGCTCCACGAGCAGAATCCAATGCTGGGCCTACGGGTCTGCCGCCTCGGAATCGTCTTTCCGGAAATCTACGAGATGCAGGTGCGGGCTATTTTTGAAGCAGCCTGCGAACTCAAGCTCAAGGACGTCGACGCTCGGCCCGACGTCATGATTCCCGGCGTTGGCACCAAGGAGGAGATGCAGGTTACGCGCGAGGCCGCCAAATGCGTTGCCGACGAAGTGCTCGCCAAGCATCGCGTCGCGCTCTCCTACCGGATCGGCACGATGGTCGAGCTTCCGCGCGCGTGCGTTGTCGCCAACGAACTTGCCGCGTATGCCGAGTTTTTCTCGTTCGGCACCAACGACCTCACCCAGACGACTTACGGTTACAGCCGCGACGATGCCGAAGCCTCGTTCATTCCGGTATACCTCGCGAAGCGAATCCTGAAGGACGATCCCTTTCAGGTTCTCGACCGGCGAGGCGTGGGTGAGCTCATGCGGCAGGCGGTGCGACTCGGACGCGCAGCGCGCGAGGGCCTCAAGATCGGGATCTGCGGCGAGCACGGCGGCGAGCCGAGCAGCGTCGCATTCTGCGACCAGTTGGGCCTCGACTACGTTTCGTGCTCGCCGTATCGCGTTCCGATCGCGCGTCTGGCCGCCGCGCAATCGGCCATCGGCGTGCTAGCGTAGCCGTTCGAGCGCGTCGCGGCGAACGAAGAGCTTACGCCAGTAGGCCTTGCCGCTGAGTTTGGCGATCAGGTCGGAGACTTCGCGCGCGTCGACCACACCGCCGGGCCCGTCGACCCAGACCGTCGCTTCGCCGCCGATTCCAAAGGGCAGCCGATGTAAGAGCTGCGCTTGCGAGTCAGCCCAGACGTTTTCCTCACCGAACCGTTCGCGTAGCGCCGAACGGCGTGCTTCGAAGGCACTTAAGTCACGCTCGGCGTTGAACTCGGCAGCCAAGGCGTAGATTCTAATGCGATTGCGAAGCGCACGAGCCGCTTCGCTCTGCTGCTCGTCGAGCGAGTTGAGCACGCGGAAGTCGTCCCAACGCAGAAACTCCGCGATGGGATCGAGCGCGCGCGGATCCGGCCAGAGATCGTGCAGCACGTCGCCGAGCACGCGGTCGAACATTCGGGTCGTGTGATGGAAATAGACCGAGGCAAACATCATATAACGGGCCATGACGAAAGACTCGAGGGCGACAACGCCGCGCCGATCGATTCCTACCACGAGTCTCCCGTCGCGCTCTAATAGTCGAAGCGACGAGATCAGCTGTTCGGCATCGTAGCGCCCGGTCGAGACACCCGTAAAATAAGCGTCGCGCAGCAGGTAATCCATTCGGTCGGCGTCGAGGTTTGGACCACTCACGAGCTCGCGCAATGCGGGGTATCGGCTCTTCGGGTCGCCCACAATCAGTCCCAGCACGTCGCCGGCGTCGACTTCGAGCGCGGCGACCCCCCGCGCGACGTCGGGAAGCGCGATCAGGTCTTTTGTCCGCTGTTCGTGCGCAATCCCGAGCACGCTCTCGCACGAGTGACTGAAGGGTCCATGCCCGATGTCGTGGAGGAGCAGTGCTGCGCGCACGAGCCGCCGCTGGTATGCGGCATCGTCGGAAGCGCCGAAGAAACGTTGCCCGGTGCGAAACAACTCGTCGAAGGCGCGGGTGCCCATGGCGAGCGCGCCGAGCGCGTGAGTGAACCGCGAGTGCTCCGCGGACGGAAACGCAAGGTACGCCAACCCGAGCTGCCGCAGACGCCGCAGGCGTTGCATCACCGGCAGATCGAGAAGCTGGGCCTCCGCTGTGGATAACTCGATGAAATGATGAACGGGGTCGAAGATGCGCTTCACTAGACGCGACGGAAACTTCTGACAGCGCGACGAAAGTCCTAGAAAAGCATCAGTGAAATACGATCAGGACGCTCTCCGCGAAATCCGAGCTCGCATCGACATCGCGGCTTTCATCGGCGCGCACGTGCCGCTCAAAAAGCGAGGTAACGATCTGGTCGGGCTGTGCCCGTTTCACGCGGAGAAGACGCCGTCGTTTCACGTTCATCCCGATCGTGGCTTCTTCAAGTGTTTCGGTTGCGGCGCCGGCGGAGACGTGATTACCTTCGTGCAGAAATCCGAGAACGTCGGGTTTGTCGACGCGGTGCGCGAGCTTGCGGCCAAGGCGGGCGTCGAGCTCGAGCCCGAAAACCCGGGCGCGGCCCGCTCGCGCAGCGAGCGTGAAGCGATGTATGAGGCCAATCGCCTTGCAACCGCCTATTTTGTGCGAATGCTGACGGACGAGCGCGGGGCCGAGGCTCGCGCCTATTTTCGCAAGCGCGGCTTCTCCGAGGCTACCGTCGAGCGCTTCAGCCTAGGCTATGCTCCCGATTCGTGGAGCGGTCTCGTCACCGAGCTCGAGCGCAACGGGATCGAACTCGCGCTGGCCGCCAAAGCCGGTCTCGTAAAAAGCGGACAACGCGGGTATTACGATTTTTACCGCAATCGCCTTATGGTGCCTACGTACTCAACCACGGGAGAGGTGATCGCCTTTGGCGGGCGTGCGATCGGCGACGGGGAGCCGAAATATCTCAACACGGCGACGACCCCGGTTTATACCAAAGGTCATCATCTTTTCGCGCTGAATTTGGCGCGCCGAGCCGCGCAATCCGACCGAACGCTGGTCGTCGTCGAGGGCTACTTCGACTGCATCGCTCTTCATCAAGCCGGTTTCGAGAATACGGTGGCGGCCCTCGGAACGTCGTTCACCGTCGAGCAGGCGGCCGAGCTTCGCAAGTATGCGGATTATGTATTCCTATGCTTCGACGGCGACGCAGCCGGGAGCGCAGCCGCAACCAAAGCCATCGACGTCGCGTCTAAAGCGATAGAGCCCACCGGCTCATCGGTACGCATCGTGCTGCTCCCTCCGGGAGATGACCCCGACAGTTTCGTTCGTAACCAAGGGGTCGAGGCGTTCCGCGCGCTCCTCGAAACGGCTAAACCCGCATTAGAATTTCGGATCGATGTGGAGATCGAGCGGCTCCGCGCCGGATTCGACTCGCCGGCACGGGCCGCGCCGAGGGCGGAAGCACTAATTCGCGCCTTGGCGCCGCGAGAAGAATGGGACCGATGGCGCGTCTACATTGCGGGGCGGCTGCAGGTGAACGTGGATGACCTTCGTAATAGCCGCTTTCTCGCCGACAGCGCAAACTTCGCGCCGCAGAGTAAAGTGGGGTTCGCGCTCAGCCGTCACGCGGCCACGTCGGTCGAGTCGCTCTCATTCGAACGCGAGGTGCTGAGCGTTCTGCTTGAAGAGCCCGCGCTTGGGGCCGAGTATGGCCAGCGCATCAGCGCGTTACGCTTTCGCAATGAGGTCTACCGCCGAATTTATGAAAGGATCGTGGAAGCGGCCGGCACGCTGACGACAACTGCCGACGTCTTCGGGCTCTTTGCGGAGGATCAGGGAACGCTCGATCTGCTTGCCGAGATCGGGCATCGGGACCGGAGTTCCGCAGTGCGGTACGGTGACTCGGAGGAGCGCCGCGCTCATTTGGAACGGGTAGTCGAGCGATTACAGCTCGAAAACGAGCGGAAGCGCTACCGGGAGCTCTCCGATCTTATCGACGATCGGCTTACGAGTGGCGAATCGGTTCCCGAGGAACTACGCGGAGAGTTCGAAGCGCTCGTCGCGAAGCTGAAGAGGTAAGGATCACTAAAGAAAGGAGGTGAATGCAAAAGGAAATGGCGCGTAAAAAAAGCGGTGGCACCACCACCGAGCCGCCCGCCCCGGTCACGCTGGAAGAGCTTAAAAAGAAGCTGATCGCGCGGGGCAAGAGCCAAGGCTCGCTGACCTACGAAGAGATCAGCGTCGCTTTCGACGTTCTCGATGAGATCAGCCCCGAACAGCTCGAGGAGTTTTTTGAAGAGCTTGCTGCTGCCGGAATCGAGCTGGCAGACGAACAAAAGGACGAAAAGCCCGAAGCCGAGCGTGAGGAAGAGGCCGAAACGGCGGTCGCCGACGCGCTTTCACTTGACGACCCCGTCCGCATGTATCTCAAGGAAATCGGACGCGTTCCGCTGCTCTCGATGGAGCAGGAGAAGTCGCTCGCTATGCGTATCGAGGCCGGCGAACTGGAAGGCCGCCGGGACGGCTCCGCCGATTCGAGCATCGTCGACGCCGGCGAAGAGGCGAAACGGCAGCTCACCGAAGCCAACCTGCGACTCGTGGTTTCGATAGCGAAAAAGTACGTCGGGCGAGGCATGCTCTTTCTCGATCTGATTCAGGAAGGGAACCTCGGGCTTATCCGTGCGGTAGAAAAATTCGATTATCGCAAGGGATACAAGTTCTCTACCTACGCAACGTGGTGGATTCGCCAGGCGATCACGCGAGCGCTCGCCGATCAAGCGCGCACGATTCGCATTCCGGTTCACATGGTAGAAACGATCAACCGGCTGATCAAAGTCTCTCGCCAGCTCTTGCAAGAGCTCGGTCGCGAGCCATTGGTCGAAGAGATCGCCGAAGCTATGGCCCTGACGCCCGAAAAGGTTCGCGAGGTCATGAAGATTTCTCAGGAGCCAATCTCGCTCGAAACGCCGATCGGCGAAGAAGAAGACTCGCACCTCAGTGACTTCATCGAAGACCAAGAAGCGGTAGCGCCCGCCGAGGCCGCATCCGTGATGCTTCTCAAAGAGAAAATGCAGGACGTGCTGCAGAATCTCACCGAGCGCGAACGCAAGGTGCTGGTCTTACGCTTCGGTCTCGAAGACGGTCATCAGCGAACCCTCGAAGAGGTGGGTCAAGAATTCGGCGTAACGCGCGAACGTATTCGGCAGATCGAAGCGAAGGCGTTGCGCAAGCTGCGTCACCCTTCGCGCGGCAAGGCGCTTAAGGATTATTGGACGAACGAATAATCCACGAGGCCGAAAAACATGTTGTTGCTCAACCTAGTAACCGCCCTCCTGGCGGTGATCGTTCCCTCGCCGTCGCCGACGTTGCGGGAACCCAAGACGATCATTACGGTCGTCTCTTCGCCGTATTGTAAGTCGCTTGCCGAACATTTCAACAATGCGCTGGTGCCGATGCTCGCCAACGATCGTACGCTCGACGGCGTCAGCGTCCAACTCGACGACTTCAACACGATGTTCCAGTCGCCCAATTACGTCCAGCAGTTCCTGCACATTCGCGACACGCTGGGGCGCCAAGAGACGGTTTTGAATCGCTCGCTCCCCGAAATTCAGCGCGAGGTCAACGCGCTGCGCGACGGCGACCGGCTAACGACCGACCCGCAAGCGGCTGCGGCTATTCACGAAGCGGCCCAAGAGCTGCAAACGGCCTACGACAAGCAGCGCCAGCTCGCGATCGATACCCAGAACCTGTACATATCGTTTCTTCGGGTGAACCCGAACCGTCTGCATGCGACGCTCGGCGGCTTCGATCCGCAAGATATGGCCGCACCCGCCGATGCGCGGAACATCAAGAGCTATCTACGCTTCGACGGTCAGCGTGACGTCATCGCGCGCAGCGAAGACAAAGCCACCGACGTGGCCCTCGACGCCGCCCAAAAGTACTGCGTTCAACAGAAATAGGTTTTCCCGCGCCGAGCGCCCGTGTCACCGTGAGCCTGTCGAAGGGTGATTACATATCATCCTTTTCGGCGTTTGCGCTGGGAATAACGAGCGGGTTTTTGTCGGCGAAGGCGCCGTCGGGATTCGGCTTAACCCAAACGATGAGATCCCAAATCGACGCGAAAAGAAAGACCCGCTTCACGTCCGCGACGCTCTTGGCTTTTCCCATCTTCACGATGGTTTCCGCTTGCGGATCGTCGACGTTACCGCCCGCCGCGGCGAACTTTTTGACGCTGGTGGCGCCGTAGGTTTCCGTCCCGTTCGGTCCGACTAAGATGTAGTGGACGTGCTCGCGAAATGAAACCCAGCGACGGTAATTGACGCCCCAAATGGATGGCGGCTCGGGCGAGCCGCTCTGGAGCACGGAGAAGTCGGCCCCGAGCAGATTCCCATGCACGTCGTACCAGAGCTGGCTGGGATGCTGCGGATCGCCG
Organism: Vulcanimicrobiota bacterium; assembly: GCA_963756635.1. Lineage (GTDB taxonomy): Bacteria > Vulcanimicrobiota > Vulcanimicrobiia > Vulcanimicrobiales > Vulcanimicrobiaceae > Cybelea. The sequence continues at coordinate 572,099 of CAVWOR010000004.1, read as the reverse complement.
CTCTGCCAATTCAGGTTCGCGTAGCTAATCGCGCCGTCTGCGTCCTCGTTGCCGTATCGGAAATATCCGCCTTTCACCGCGTCGGCCGGGGTCGGAAAGCGCGCCGTGAGATCCTTCTGGATCGCCTTGACAAAGACGACCTCGGAGCCCTGCGGCACCGGCGAGAGCGTCGCGGTCGGCGCCGGCGTCGCGGCGAACGCGGGAATGGCGGCGAATGCGAAAATCGAGAGGGCGCACGTCATTCGAATCAGCACGAGGATACCTCACTTTCTCGAAGGGGTCTTCGAGGAAGCGGTCGTCAAAGCATCGCGCTAAACGCGAGGCGATGCTGACGGGGCCGGCGAGGGGGTAGGGCGAGGCGTCGGGCGGGGCCGGGGCGTCGCGCCGGGGCCAAACGGCGTCGCAAGCGGCAAGACTGGGAACGTTGCGTTGGCGGGTTCGGTGCTGGCCTGAAGCGGGCGCGGCGTGACGATCGCGATTGCGCCGTTGGGTTGCGCGGTAAGCGTCGCCTCCGTATTGGCCGGAATCACGGATCCGGTTCCGAGTACGAAGTTCTTTCCTTTGCGCATAATCTGCCAGAGCGGATAATACGGCAGGAAAATATCTCCGGCGGTGTCTTCCGCCGCGACCGTCGATTCGTGTCCGCCCGAAATGTTGGGTGCGAGGCGCGCGACCGGCGTTCGTAGCGGCAACGTGCGTCCGTCCGAGAGGGTGAGCGGCTCGAAGAAGATGTCGACGAAACCGTACGTGTCCGCAAGGTCGGATGGCGATGCATCGACGATGCGAATCTGGGCCGGGGTCCCGGCTGCCGCAATGACGCGGCCGCCCACGACGATCGCATTTTTGAGATGAACGTGGACCATCTCTCCGCCTTTCGACGACTTCGACGAAATCGGATCGTCGAGCACGAAGAGCAACGTCGAATCGAACGGCAGGACGTTGCCGGGAGGCGGCGCCGTTGGAGTGGGCGTTGACTTCGGCATCGGCGTCGGCGCCATAGGATATGCCGCGGCCGTCCCAACGCCGCTTGTTACCAAGGCAAAGACGAGAAGGCTCAGCCTCAGCCCGAGCCGCAACCCGCTAACTCGCGCGCTTCTTGCGGTCGATGGCCGCGCGCTTTCCCTCTTCAATGAGCTGTTTAACTTTTTGCCCACCCTTTTGACCGATACGTTCGTAGAAGTTGGGGCCATAACGATCTCGCGTGGCTTCGCCGCCCTTTTTTCCACCCTTTTTGCCGATCTGCTCGTAGAACTCGTGGCCGTGGGCGAGTTTGGTTGCCAATCCCCCCTTACGACCGATCTCCTCGTAGAACTGCGCGCCGTACTTGTGCTTGACGGTCTGGCCGCCTTTTTGGCCGGCTTCCCGGACCGACATGCCGCCTGCGCGCCGGTTCTCTTCCGTAATCATGGTTGTTTTCACCTTATGCTTCCTGTGCCGCCATAGGAGGGCGGCAGGCTCGCTCCACTTACTACAACGCAGCTGAACGCCTGAAAGTTTTTGAAGAAAGTTGGGGCTCGATGAGAAGGCGGCGGCTGGGCCAGCCAAGCAAGCTACCACTTAGAAGGCGCGCTTCGTGTCGAGCAAGATGGTGACCGGGCCGCGGTTGACGAGCTCGACGTCCATGCTCGCGCCGAACTCGCCGTACGCAACGCGCACACCGGCCGCCTCGAGCGCTCGCCCCGTCAGCTCGTAAAGGTCGCGCGCCTGCGGCTCCCGCGCGGCGGTGATGAACGATGGGCGGCGGCCACGGCGCACGTCACCATGCAGGGTGAACTGCGAAACGAGAAGCAGCGCACCACCGGTCTCGCGCAGCGAGCGGTTCATCAATCCACGTTCGTCCGGAAAGATCCGCAGAACGGCGAGCTTCTCGGCCATCGCGTGGGCGTCGCTCTCGTCGTCGTCGATCCCGACGCTCACGAGCGCGAGGAGTCCCGCGCCGATCTCTCCAACCGTTCGCTCACCCACGCGAACGCGCGCGCCGGAAACGCGCTGGACGACGGCCCGCATCCTAGTGGCTGTGACAGGCCACTAGCGCGAAAAGATAGACGAGAGCGCGAAGAGCGCGTTCTCGCGGCGCTCGAGCACGCGGCGATAAAAATATCCCGCCCAGTGAGTTCCAAACGGAACGTAGATGCGCAGACGGTAACCTTGCCCGACGATCTCGCGCTGAATCCGCGGACGACAGCCGTAGAGCATCTGAAACTCGAAGCGTTCCTTCGAAAGCCCGCGCTCGGCGACAAACTGCTTGATGGTCCCAATCAGCCGGCGGTCGTGCGTCGCAATTCCGGGGTAGGTTCCGTGCTCCAAAAGCTTGCGCGCCAACTCGAGGTAACGTGCACGAATCTCCGGCATGCGCTTGTAGGCGATCTCGGCCGGCTCGTTATAGGCGCCTTTGCAAAGGCGGACGCGCGCTCCGATGTGATTGGCGCGCTCGACGTCGCCGCCCGTGCGCCTCAGATAGGCTTGCAAAACCGGGCCAACGTTCTCGTGTTCGGCAAAGGCGCGCTCAAAGAGTCGCAGCGTCGCATCGAGGACCGCCGAGCCTTCCATGTCGATACGAACGAACGGGTCGGCATTGTGCGTGGCGCGCTCGAGAATCGCGGCAAGGTTATCGAATGCGAAATTCTCGTCGACGAGCAAACCCATTGCCGTCAGTTTGACCGATACATTCGAATCCACGCCGCTTGCCGCAATGGCGTCGAGCATCTCAATGTAGACGTCGCGCTGGCGCAGTGCCGCGTCTCGCTCGCGCACGTCTTCGCCGAGAAAGTCGAGCGTGGCCGACATGCCCTGGTCGTTGAGCGCGCGGACGGCACGGATCGCAGAATTTATTCCCTCCCCCGCGACGAAACGCCGCGCGAGAAAGTAAAAGTTCTTTTGGATCACGGCCTTGCCGTTCACAGTGGTAGACCGAGTTCCTCTCCGGAAAAGCTCGATATGCCTAATGGACGACGCCGCGCCGCAAAATCCAGGCGGCTGCGAGTACGAGTGCGGCCAGCACCACGAATCCATAGCAAAGTGCGAGGGCCTCGCGCACGCCCGAAGCCGAGAGCGTGACGTACAGCGCGACCGGCAGCGAGGTTGGGTGAAACGCGACGATGCTCGTCGCGCCGTATTCTCCAATCGCGCGCAGCCATGCAAACGCGATTCCAGCGCCGATGCTGCCCGCGGCGGCCGGCAGCGCCACGCGCGTGAATATCCGCCATTCACTCGCCCCTAGCGTGCGCGCGGCATCTCCGTAGATCGAATCGAGCGCTCCAAAGGCCGCCGTCGCCGCTATCGCGACGAACGATCCCGAGACGAAGAACTCCGCGACGCCAACGCCGAGCAACGAATCGGGCACATTCACTCCGTGCGCCGCTAGCCACGAGCCAAGCGGCGAGTTCGTACCGAGTGTGTAAATGAGCATCAAGCCCGATGCAACCGGCGGAAAAGCGAGCGGGAGGGCCAGCAAGAAAATCGCCGTGAGCCGCACCCTTGCGCGCATGCGCGAAAGCCAATATCCAGCGGGAACGCCGAGCAGCGTCGCAACCAGCGTCGCGCCCGCAGAGGCGATGAGCGAAACCCGGAGCGAGTCGCCGCCGACCCGCGCGAAGGTCCGTATCGCTTCGCTGGGAGGCATGGCCGCCACGACCGCGGCGACCGGCGCCACCAGCGCAACCAGCAAGATCGCCGTCGCAAAGAGAAAGATCGGCCCTGGCCACGGGCGCATCATGCAGGAAGCTTCACCACGTTATCGCGCAAAGCGTGCTCGTGGGCGTAGCAATCTTCAAGGTTCTCTTTATCGCGCTTGCGCTCGCGCTCGACGTCTTCGCGGTAAGCGTTGGGGTGGGCGTTCGTGGGCTCCCGGCTCGGAACAAAGTGCGCATCGGGCTTGCCTTTGCGTGTGCGGAGGTCGGGATGAATATCCTTGGAGCGGGTATCGGTTTGCTGGCCGGGCAGCTGATTGGCGAGGCCGCAGGGTACTTTGGTTTTGCCGCCCTGATCGCCTTAGGCACCTACATGATGCGGGAAAGCCGCACGAATCTGAACGTGGCTTCGCGGCTCGATCTCTCACATGGCAGGGGACTCTTCTTCGCATCGCTGGCGATCAGCTTGGATTCGCTGGGGATTGGCTTCTCGATTCTCTACATCGGCGTCGCGATGCCGATCTCTCTGATCGTCATCGCCTGTACGTCGATCTCAGCGACATTGTTTGGCCTCACCCTGGGGCGCTGGCTCGGACGATTCGCCGAGCGGAACGCCGCGTTCGTCGGCGGCCTATTGCTGGCACTTACGGGCGTCACCTTTGCCGCGCTCAAGGCGCTGCGCATCGGCTAGCTGAACTTGGATCGGCGTGCGAGTAGGATTGGAACTCCTCGAGCTTGCGCGTGCCGCCGATGCACGATCGATCTTTGTCGCCGGCATCGGACGGGACGTCGGCAAGACCACGGCATTGCACGCGATCTACGCTGCGGCGTGCAAGAGGGGCGTGCGGACCGCACTGGCTTCGATCGGACGCGAAGGTGGCGCGACGCTTCGAAGTGACGTGCGACCGAAGCCTCGACTTTGGTTGCATCCGCAAACGGTTTTCGTTACCGCGCGCGCCTCGCTTGCCCGTACTCCGGCCGCCGAAATCTTAAAACTTTCGCGATTGCAGAGTCCGGCCGGCGCGTTGCTCTACGCGCGCGTCGCGGCGGGTGCGTTCTACGAACTGGTTGGACCACCGACGGCATCGGGCATGCGCGAAATCGTCGGCGAGCTTGCAGCGCTCAGCGAAACCGTCATTGTCGACGGGGCCGTCGATCGCGTCGCTGCGCTCGCAGGATCGGGCGGCGCGGTGATCGTCGCGTGCGGCGCCGCTGCGGCAAAGACGATGCAGGAGGCGGTCGACGAGATCGCGGCGCTCGTCGCGCGTCTGCGTGTTCCGCGATTCGATTCGCAAGCGCCGGCGATCGAGCTCGAGGGCGCTCTCACGGCATCGCAGGCCGCTTCATTTATAGCGGCACGCGAGAGACGGCAGATCGTCGTGCGCGATCCGACGCAGATTGCGCTGAGCGGCAGGGCGGGATCGCACGCCCTTGCCCAACTCAAAATACGCTGCCGGCGTCCGCTGTGCGTGGTGGCGGCCACAATCGCATCGATAGGGACGGAGCGGAGCTTCGAGCCGCGGGCCTTCGCCAATGCCGTCGCGGAGGCGACGGGTCTTCCGACGTTCGACGTCTACGCCGGCGCTCGCGCCGCGTGAAGGCATCAGAGCTGCTCGATACCGCGAGCGCGCAGGTACTCGGGTACGACTGGTTGACCAAAGCGGTCGCTCCCGCGTCGCCCTATGGCGAGCGCATTTTTTCCGAGCTGCGTCCGTTTCGTGCTGGAGAGGAAGCGCGCGCCCAATCGCGCGCCAAAGCGATCGCCTCCCTCGCGGAAGACCTTCAGCCTGACGCGCTCGCGGCAGTGCGCGGCGCACTGCGCGATCTCCCAGATGCGTCCGGCGCGATCGCACGCGCATCAATGGGCGAGGTACTCGACGATCCCAGCTTTCTGGAGCTGCGGCGGTTTTGCGGGACGATCGATCGTATCGATGGTTTGCTCGCCGGGCCGACCTCGCGGCCGCGAACCGCCAATGAGGCGGTGCGCGCGGTTGGCGACGCGCTGGCGATTGCGGGCAGCGAAGAGAGCGGGTTCTATCTTGCCGATGCTTTCGATGCCGAACTCAAGAATGCGCGCATCGCCTTGGCGCGCGCGCAGGCCGAGTTCGACGCCGCGCGCGGGCGCGAGAGCGAGCAGGCCGCGCGCGAACTCGGGCGCGACGAGATCGCGGGCGACGAGTTCATCGTGATGCGCGCCGACTTGCGCGGGGCGCCCCCGCCCGGGATCCGCGTCGTTCGGGAGGCGCCAACGTATCTGCTGTGCGCGCTCGAATACGGCGCGACATCGCTTGCAGCTCTTGGGCGGCGCGACGCCGCGGCCGATGCGGTCGCCGACGCCGAGGAACGCGTGCGCTCGCGCCTTTCCGCGCTGGTGCGCGAGCGTGCAGGCGGCCTTCTCTCCGCCGCCGGCGCACTCGGCGCGCTCGACGTTCTGGTCGCTGCCGCAGGATTCACTCAAACCTATCGCTGCGTACCGGCAACTATGACAAATCAGCCGATGCTCGCCTTCGAACAGGCGCGCTTCCTCCCGCTGGGGGCCGAGCTCGCTGCTGCCGGCCGGCATTTCATACCGCTCGATCTCGAGGTGCAGGGCGTGGGGGTATTGACCGGACCGAACATGGGCGGCAAAAGCGTCTGCTTGCAGACCTGCGGGTTTATCGCGCTCTGCGCGGCCTTTGGGCTTCCGGTGCCTGCCGCGAGTGCCCGCACCGCGGTCTTCGATCAGATCGCTTGGCTGGGGTTGGGACGTGATGTGGAAATTGGCGGCCTTCTTTCGTCATTTGCGCGGGAGGTGTTGGAGTTGAAGGCGATCTTGACGCGTGGCGCCCCGCGTTTGTTGATCTTAGCTGACGAGTTCGCACGCACCACGACGCCGCATGAAGGCAAGGCGCTCTTAGTGGCCTTGCTGGCGCGGCTGCGCCGGCTCGATGCGTGCGGCATGTGCGCGACGCATCTAGGCGGAGTTGCCGTCGCGGCCGGAGTTCGTCACTTCGCCGTGCGAGGATTGCGCGGAATCCCGCGCCATTCGCCGACGAAGGACGTCGGGCAAGCGCTCGCGGCGTTGGCCGACGCGATGGATTACACGATCGCTGAAGTTTCGGGCCACGAGCAGCCGCGAGCCGATGCAATTGCGTTGACGGCCCTGCTTGGGGTCGACCGTGAATTCGTCGACGACGCTTATCGAGCGTTGTCGCAATGAACTGAACTACCTTTCTGCGAAAAGGCCGCATCGAATGGATCCGCTTATCATCACGTGCGCGCCCGTCGGAGCCGAAGTGCGTCCCGATCAAACGCCCTATCTGCCGTACACCCCGCATCTTCTCGGCGAGACGGCGCGCGCCGTGCGCGAGGCGGGCGCGTCGATAGTACACGTGCACTGCCGCAACGACGACGGCACGAACACCCACAGCGTGGAACGGTTCCGGCAAGCTTACGACGCGATTCGCGCGCAGAGCGACCTCATCGTGCAATTTTCAACCGGCGGAGCGATCGGAATGACGCCGCAGGAGCGTTCGAGCGTGCTGGAGCTTCATCCCGAGATGGCGACGTTGACCTGCGGCAGCGTGAACTTCGGTGACGCCATTTTCGAGAACAGTTTCCCGATCATGCGGGGCATTCTCAAGAAAATGAACGAGTTCGGGGTTCGTCCGGAGCTCGAAATTTTCGACAAGGGACATATCGCAAACGCTCGCCGGCTCGCGCGCGAGCGGCTGCTCTCCCTTCCGCAGCACGTCGATTTGGTGCTCGGGGTCCCCGGCGGCCTCGAAGCGACGGTTGCCAACCTCGCCGACCTCGTCGAGAATCTTCCCGATGGCTGCACCTGGTCGGTCGCGGGAATTGGACGTCAGCAGCTGCCTATGGCGATGGTCGCGATCGCAATGGGCGGCCACGTGCGCGTCGGCTTGGAAGATAATCTTCACTACAGCCGGGGACGCCTGGCGCGTAACGAGGAGCTGGTCGCGCGGGTGGCGCGCATCGCCGCGGAGGCGGGGCGTCCGGTCGCGACGCCAAACCAAGCTCGAAAACTCCTCGGTCTGGCGATCCCTGGTGCGGGGGGAGAGGGCGCTTAACGTCCAATAACGGCGCGGACATTGTTCACATACGTGGTGCGCCGGACGCTGCAGTCGATTCCGCTGCTGCTTGCGATCTCCATCATCCTGTACGGCATCCTTTACAACATGCCGGGCGGGCCGCTCGCGCCGTACCTCCAGAATCCGCACATTACGGCGGCCGACATCGTTCGGCTCAAGCACAACCTGGGAATGGACCAACCGGTCCCGATTCAGTACCTGAAATGGCTCGGCCACGTCGTAGTTGGCGACATGGGCTACTCAACGAGTAACTCGGAGCCGGTCTTTCAGGCGCTCATCGAACGCTTTCCCGCTACTTTAGAACTTATGGGCGCCTCACTGATAATCTCGATCGCCATCGGCGTCGGTGCGGGGCTCATCTCGGCCGTCTACCGGTATTCGGTCCTCGACTACGTCATCACGACGGGCGCATTTTTCGGGCAATCGATGCCGGTTTTTTGGTTTGCGCTCATGATGCAGCTCGCGTTCTCGGTCCACGGCATTCCGCTGCCGCTGGGCTATCAAATTCAGTTGCCGTCGGCGGGTATATCGGGCAGCGACACCTTCGATTTTGGGGACCGGATCGAGCATCTCATCCTGCCGGCGACGGTCCTCTCGCTGCTGGGCATCGCCTCGTTTAGCCGGTTCATGCGTTCGTCGATGCTCGAGGTTCTGGGGACCGATTACATGCGCACCGCGGCCGCTAAGGGGCTTTCGTTTCGCGTGATCTTATTCAAGCACGGGTTGAAAAACGCGCTGATTCCGGTCGTCACGGTCATCGCGCTCTCGCTTCCGGGAATAATCGGCGGGGCGATCTTCACGGAGACCATCTTCGCGTGGCCCGGAATGGGGCGGCTCTTTATCAACGCGCTGTACCAAAGCGATCTCGCTCTGCTCATGGGCTACCTGCTGTTGATCGCATTCCTCGTGGTCTTTTCGAACCTCCTCGCCGACGTCGTCTACGCGTGGCTCGATCCGCGCGTGAAATACGACTGAGGCTCGACTGAAATGACCGCTCCCTCAATTCCGCTGGGCCCCGGTACCTTCATCGAAGAGGAGATCCAGCTTTCCAACGTTACGTTTTGGAGACGGCTGCGTCGCCACAAGCTCGCCGTCGCCGGAATCGTCGTGCTGACCTTGATGGTCCTGGCCGCCGTCTTTGCCAAGCAGCTGGCGCCATTTGACCCCAATTCGATCGACAACGTGCATTGGCAGGGCACGCCCCTGCCGCCGTGCTTTCAAGATGCGGCGCAATGCGGCGGACATGCGCTGGGGACGGATGAGATCGGTCGCGACCTTGTTTCGCGCTTGCTCTTCGGCGCGCGCATCTCGCTGGCCGTTGGGCTCTCCGCCGTGCTCATGGAGCTCTTGATCGGCACCACGCTTGGAGCGATCGCCGGGTACTATGGAGGCTGGGTCGATTACGCGCTCATGCGACTTACGGACGTCTTCTTATCCATTCCGTTGTTACCGCTCTTACTCGTGCTCACGGCAATCGTCGCGGCAAGCTCGTCAAAAGCCGCGCTCAACTTCGAAAGCATCGTCATCATCATCGGCGCGCTGTCGTGGATGGCGGTTGCCCGCTTGGTGCGGGCGTCTTTCCTTAGTCTACGCGAGCGGGAGTTTGCCGAAGCCGCGCGTGCGGTTGGCAACAACGACGCGCGCATCATCTTCCGTCATCTGCTCCCCAACGCAATCGCGCCGATTGTCGTGCAGGGCACGCTCGACGTGGCGAACGTCATCATTCTCGAGTCGGGCCTTTCGTTTCTGGGCCTCGGCATTCAGCCGCCGACCGCCTCATGGGGCAACATGCTGGCAAACGCCCAAAGCAATCTCTCCATCGCGTGGTGGGCCGCAGTCTTTCCCGGCCTCTGCATCCTCGTGACCGTGCTGGCCATCAACTACATCGGCGACGGCCTGCGCGACGCGCTCGACCCCAACATGGGGTAGGTCCGGCACATGGGGGGCGCCGAGAGGTCTGGGCCGCGAGGCGCCGCGAACCCGCCCTCTTACGAAGCTGAAAAAGCCGACCCTCGTCTGCGCAAGTGGCGGAATTGGTAGACGCACTAGCTTGAGGGGCTAGCGGGAGCAATCTCGTGCTGGTTCGAGTCCAGTCTTGCGCACCAGCGTGTCATGCTGAGCTTGTCGAAGCATGCCGGGGCGAACCCCTTCGACAGGCTCGGGGTGATTGGGGTTCGAGTCCAGTCTTGCGCACCAGCAGGTCATGCTGAGCTTGGCGTGTGATGCTGAGCTTGGCGTGTCATGCTGAGCTTGTCGCGTCATGCTGAGCTTGTCGAAGCATAACGTGAAGTGGCCTCGGAAGCGTGGGGCCGCTTTTTTCTGCCTCGTGGGCCGCTGTTGCAGACGAGCGTAACCTAGGGGCTTTCGGGCGCACGGCTAAGAAGTGCGCTGTCGGAGGTGACGGTAGTAGCCCTTCACACGCTCGTCGGGATCGTGCTCCTAGGTGTTCCCATCGTATTTCTTTACGGGCTGCTGATCCTCAACCGCAAGCCTCCGTCGTGGCTACTCGAATATCGGGCGCGGATTAACCGCGCCAGCCCTTTCGCAGAAGGCTTCATCCGATACGCCGTAGTGATAACGATTCTCATTGCAACTCTAGCGGGACTAAACCTGGCCTTTGGCTTTCATCCCCTTGGTATAGACTACCATTGGCCCTGGACATTCTTAAGTGCAATTATTCCGCTTGTCATAATGGATTTTATCGGCCATTGTTTCACTCGCAAATTGTCACACCCAAAGGAGCTATACTCAGCAGTTTCGGACGATTGGCTGCTTTGGGATACGCCTTCGGACGAAAATGCGAAAGCGTCATGCTGAGCTTGTCGAAGCACGCCGGGGCGAACGCCCTTCCACAGGCTCGGGGTGACAGGGGAGTTCGAGTCCAGTCTTGCGCGTGAGGCCCGGCCGTGGAAGCGGGTGTGGAAGGCGCCGCAGCCCCGGCAGGGGGTTCGGGGTTATGGGTCCGGGCCTGAAACAGTCCGACGGCTTCCGGCGTAGAGCAAAGCAGTAATGGAATTTCTATCGTGTGGTTGACCCGATTCGCGATTAGCCGCCCGGTGATCACCGCCATGGTGTTCATCGCGCTTGCAATTTTCGGGATCGTGGCGTTCTCGAAGATCGGGCGCAGCGCGAACCCGCCTGGGACGGACTTTCCGATCGTCGTCGTCTACTCGGCGTATCCCGGGGCCTCGCCTCAGGAAATGGAGCGCTTGATCGTCAAGCCGATCGAAGACCAGCTTGACGGCATCGACAACCTCGATCAGCTCAGCTCGACCGCCCAAGAAGGCGTCGCGACCATTCTCGTGCAGTTCAAGCTCGGAACGAATCTCGACATCGCCGCGATCAACGTGCAAAGCGCGGTCGATACCGCTCGTGTCTTCTTGCCGGTCGATCTCAACCCGCCGAGCGTCATCAAGAACGGCGCTTCACAGCCGCTGATCGACTTTGCGATCAGTTCGAAGAGCCTTAAGCCAACGCAGCTTGCCGATTTCGTCAACAACCAGCTCGAGCCGGTCTTCAAGGCAATCCCAAACATCCAGGAAGTCGACATTTACGGCGCCAGCGACCGGGAGTTCCACGTCGAGCCGATTCCCGAGCGCATGCTCGGTGCCAACGCGACCCTCGGCGATGTTTTCACCGCGGTTGCCGCGAACAACGCGAACCTTCCGGGCGGTATGCTGCGGCAACCGACGCAGGAGACGAGCGTCTCGGTCCACGCCGAGATCAATTCGGCCCAAGACCTGCTCGGGATTCCGCTGATGGTGCCCGGCAGCTCGAATAAGAACATGAAGGTCGGCGACGTCGCCTATGCTTACGACAGTCACGTTGAGCCGACGTCCATCTCGCACTACAATGGCGAGTCCCGCATCTATGTCGAGCTCGGCCGCAACATCGATGCCGATGAGATCACCTCGACGAAGATCGCGCGCGAGAAGCTCAAGGAGATCGCGGCCCAATATCCGGCAGTGACGTTCAGCGAGATCGATGCTCCCGCCGATTACACGCAGAAGTCGCTCAACGGCGTCTGGCAGTCGCTGATCGAGGGCATTGTGCTGACGATGCTGGTGATGCTGCTCTTCCTACACGCGTGGCGGAACGCGATCGTTATCATGATCGCCATCCCGACCTCAATTCTTTCGACGTTCGTGCTGATGAAAATGTTCGGATTCCATCTCGACACGATGTCGCTGATGGGACTCTCGCTCATCATCGGTATTCTCGTCGACGACTCGATCGTCGTGCTTGAAAACATCACGCGCCACCGTGACCTGGGTGAGGAGCCGATCGACGCCGCCGTCAACGGCCGCAGCGAGATCGGAGGCGCGGCCGTAGCGATCACGATGGTCGACGTCGTCGTCTTCTTGCCGATCGCGTTTCTGCCGGGGATCGTCGGCGCGTATCTGCGCGAGTTCGGCGCGGTGATCGTCATCTCAACCCTGTTTTCGTTGTTTGTGTCTTTCACGCTCACGCCGCTGCTGGCAGCGAGGTGGAGCATCAAAGAGCGTTCGCTGGCGCCCCCGAAATGGTTGCAAGCGCTTGGATCCTGGAAGGTCAATCTCGCGCTCTGCGGTGCGGCCGTGGTGGCCTTCTTTATCCCGTGGCCGCTTCCAGAGCTTCGCGAGATTCTGCCGATCATGGTCGCTGCGGTTCTGTTGCTGAATTTGTTCGTGCAACACTACGAGCGGATCTTAACCTGGTATCGTACCAAGGCGCTTCCGTATGCACTCGCCCACGGTCTCTTCGTCGTCTTTACATGCACCGTGCTCGTGCTCAACTCGCTTACGCTGGCCATGGGCGCCGGGAAGACGACCATCACGCTCAACGTGCTGATTCTGATATTAGCCGCGATTTGGCACGGTATCGGCTTCGTGCTGCGGCGGAAGATTCCGGAGAGGAACGTCGCTTACCGCTGGTCGACCTCCTCCAACGGACGTAGCCGACGGGCGACGATTCTTCGCCGCGGCCTCGACGTGCTCAAGAATACTCCACGGGTCTTCGTTCGGTGGTTCTACGCGACCGGGCGAAGCCGCCGCCTGACGCTGGCGACCTTTGGACTTCCGGTGGCGCTTGCGATCCTGCTCCCCTTGCTCGGTCCGATCGACTTCGACTTCGTTCCTCAGGTCCAGACCGGCGAAATCAACATGACGGTCACGTATCCGCCGGGAACGCCGCTGCAGACGACCGCGAAATACGTGAACCAGCTCGAAGCGGGCATCATGAAGATCGACGGGATCAAGTCGGTCAGCTCGACGGTCGGGCGCAAGCCCGAAGGGTGGAGCTCGGCGATTGGCGACAACTACGCGCGTCTCAACGCACAGACGCTCCCCGAGCGCCGTCACGATACGTATAAGCTTATCGATCAGATCCGCAAACTCGGCTACTTGGTACCCGGTAGCGTGTTTGAAGTTGCCGGCGAGAGTGGCGGCGGCTCAGGGGCATCGATCTTCTATTCGGTCGCTGGTCCCCAAGACGAGCTCGGTCCGGCGGCCGATAAAATCGCGCAGTTCCTGCGCAACACGCCCGGCAGCGTCAACGTCGAAACGAGCAACGAAGCCGCCGCGCCACGCCTCAACGTCAACATCGACGCACAAAAAGCCGAAGTGCTCGGCATTTCGCCTGCCGACGCGGCGAACGCGGCCCGCCTTGCTATCGACGGCGCGGTCGCGACCAGAGTGCGGGCGGAGAACAGTTTGGTCGACGTGCGCGTTCAGTTTCCACTCGCCGACCGCAAGACGCTCGACGAGCTTGCGGACGTTCGAGTGCGGGCGCAGGATGGGACGCTCGTTCCGATTGCCGACGTTGCCACCATGCAATGGACGAAGGCGCCGCTGCAAATCAAGCGCCTCAACCGTCAGCGCGTTGTGGACGTCTACGGCTCCACGCTGCCGGGCTATTCGCTCGGCGCGGTCACCGGGCCGCTGGAAAAGGAACTTCACAAGCCCGGCTTCCTGCCGCCCGGGGTCCAGCTTACCGCGCAAGGCGACACGCAATTCATGAATGAGACGATGGCGAATATGGGAATTGCGTTGCTTACCTCGTTCATGCTCGTTTACATGCTCATGGTGATCTTGTACGGGTCGTTCCTCGAGCCGCTGATCGTTATGTTGAGCGTTCCGCTGGCGATCATCGGCGCACTGGTAGCGCTTTCGTTCATGCACCTCGTCGAGCCGAATGGCGGACAATCGCTGAACATCATCTCGATGATCGGCATCATCATGCTCTTCGGATTGGTGTCGAAAAACGGGATCCTGCTGGTCGATTACTCGAACACCCTCTGCCGGCGCGGGATGCGGGTGCGCGATGCCGTCTTACAAGCAGCGAGCACGCGCTTCCGTCCTATTCTCATGACGACGTGTGCGATGATGTTCGGCATGCTGCCACTTTCGCTCGGCTTTGCCGAAGGCGGCGAGTGGCGACAGGCGGTGGGAACCGTCATCATCGGCGGATTACTGAGCTCGTTGATCTTGACGCTCTTCCTCGTTCCCATGGTCTACGAGACATGGATCGGCTTCTTGGAGCGCCTGGGGGACCAGCGCGCGGTCGCCGCCGAGATGTCGCGGCCTGCCGAGGTGCGAGTCGTTTAAGGACGAGCAAGCGCGGATGAATCGCCGCGCGCTGGTGACGGGAGCAGCCGCCGGTCTAGCGGCCGGAATAGCTCCGGCACTGGCGCCCGACGGCTTCGGACACGTAACGATCACCTATCGCTCGACCCCGCCGGATGCGACGGCCGAGGCGATTACGGCCGCCGGTGCCATCGCCGCGGCCGTTCGAATCGATTTTCTCGAAGACGCCGGTACGGTCGAAACCGCCCTCGACGATGCAGTAAAGAAGCATGGTCCCTTCGACACGCTCGTGCACGCGGTCGGGCCCATCCTCGTGAAGCGCTTTGCCGGCACAACGCTCGCTGAGTATCGCGAGGTACTCGACGGCAATCTGCGCAGCGCGGTGCTCGCCGCGCACGCGGTGCTGCCCGCGATGCGAGCCGCCGGCTTTGGACGCATCGTTTTTTTCGGCATGGTCGGCTCGAGCGAGACGCGTCCGTTTCGAGGTTTTTCCCTCTATCAAGCGGCGAAGAGCGCACTCGTTGCGTTCGCTCGGTGCCTGGCCGTCGAGGAGGCAGGCAACGGGATTACGGTCAACGTCGTCGCGCCCGGCGACATCCGGGATAAGTCGCTGGATCGTGCGCACGCTTTGGAACGCGCCGCGCGCAATCCGCGCGGTCGTCCGGGCAGCTACGAGGATATTGCCGACGTCGTGAGGTTCTTGGTTGCGCCCGAACGCGACTTTGTCACCGGCGCAGTGATCGAAGTTACGGGAGGGCTGCAAACCGCCGCCGAGTAAGCGCGGCACAGGAGTGGCCAACGGCCGGCTCGTAAGGTCGGCAGACACGATGGTCGACGAATTGAACGAACGTCCGGCTTTTGCGCTGCCCGGCGCGCGCCCTCATTACGGACCCGACAAACTCGTCGCCGTCGAACACATCGACCTCCATTTGACCCCCGATTTCGCAACGGAATCGCTCGATGGGATCTGCACGATGACGGTCCGCGCGCTCGACATGCCGGTCCCGCTGTTGACGTTGGACGCCGTGGATCTCGAGATTGCTGGCGTCGAGCGGCTGGCGCCGGGTTCTCAAGAAGGCAGCGAGACGCGATTTACTCCGCGCGGTGGGAAGCTGGACGTCGAATTCGAGCCGGCGATCGCGGCCGGCGAGGTAACGACCTTTGCGATACGCTATCGTGTCTCAAAGCCGCGCCACGGCCTCTTTTTTATCAAGCCGACGGCTGCGCATCCGGAAAAGATCGCTCACGCCTGGACGCAGAGCCAGGACGAATACGCTCGCTATTGGTTCCCTTGTCTCGACTATCCGCACGACAAGCAGCCGACGTCGACGACGATCGTAGTACCCAAAGGGACGTTCGCTCTTGGAAACGGCGAGCTCGTCGAGCGTACTGAAGAAGATGACCGCACGATTTTCCGGTATCGTCAAGACGTTCCGCATAGCACCTACTTGGTAACGATGGTAGCCGGTCCGTTCGTCGAAGTCGCGCAAGGGAAGGCCGGGAAGAAGGGCGTGCCGGTCTTTTACTACCTGTTGCCGGGACGCGAGAGCGAGGGCGAACGCTCCTTCGGCAACACCCCGCAGATGATCGAACGCTTTGAGGAGCGTATCGGTACGCCATATCCCTATGCTCGCTACTCGCAGATTGCGGTCTCGGACTTCATATTCGGCGGAATGGAGAACACCTCCGCGACGACGCAAACCGATCGAACGCTCCACGACGAGACCGCGCACCTCGATTTCTCCAGCGATCCGCTCGTTTCGCACGAGCTCGCCCACCAATGGTTCGGCGATCTGCTGACCTGCCGCGATTGGTCCCACGCGTGGTTAAACGAAGGCTTTGCGACCTTCATGGAGGCGGTCTGGCTCGAAGAGGATCTCGGCTACGCCGAATATCTTTACGGCATATTCGAGTGCCTTTGCATCTATTTGAAAGAGGACGCGGAGCGTTATCGCCGGCCGATTGTCTGCAACACGTACATCGTCCCGATCGAAATCTTCGATCGCCACCTTTATCAAAAAGGGGCGGCCGTGCTGCACATGCTTCGCGGCGAGCTCGGCGAGGCGCGTTTTTGGCGGTCGGTCGCGCGCTACGTGAGCGATAACGCGCAGCGCTCGGTAGAGACGATCGATTTCGTTCGCGCGATCGAGAGCGCCACCGGCCGAAACCTACGGAGCTTTTTCAACCAGTGGGTCTTCCGCGAAGGGCACCCAAAAATTGAAGTGCGCGTCGCGTGGGACGCCGAGCGTAGGGTCGGCACGGTCACGATCGATCAAAAGCAGAGCATCGACGCAGAGCATCCGGCCTACGAGTTCGACTTCGAGCTGGGCTTTGCGCCCGCGGCCGATGCGCTGCCGGCGGTCGAGCGAAACGGTTTGGTACCAAACGAACGACGGATACGCGCTCGCGTCAAGCGGGCGCACGAGACGATCGCGGTACCCCTCGATTTCGAGCCGCGGCTCGTGCGGTTCGATCCGGGCTCATTTCTGCTCGCCGACGTCGCGTATGCGATCGGAGCGGATCTTGCGGCCGCCACGTTGCGCGGCGATCCCGATGTCGTCGCGCGAATTCGCGCGGGCCGCGAACTCGCCGCGGACGGCAGCCGGGCGGCACGCGATGCGATCGAGGCGGCGTTTGAGCGCGAGCCGTTTTGGGGCGTGCTGGCTGAGACCGCGCGCGCGATCGGCGCGACGCGCGCGCCTTGGGCGCGCGCCACCCTGATCCGAGCACTCGCTCACCCACACCCGAAGGTTGTCCGGGCGGTGGCGGAAGCGCTCGGGAGCTTTCGCGATCCCGAGGTGGCGGAGGCGCTTATTGCGGCCGCGCAGGGGCAGGCTTCGTATTTTGTGCGTGCCTCGGCCCTGACGGCGCTTGGAAAGACGCGCGATCCGCGCGCGCTCGACGTGCTGGCACATGCAGCCAAGGAGCGTACGTGGAACGGAACAGTCGAATCCGGTGCGATCGCGGGTTTGGCTGAGTTAGCAGACGCGCGCGCGATGCCGCTCATACTCGATGCTTGTAATCCGCAATACGAAGAAGGGCTGCGGCGGGCGGCGGTGATTGCGTTGGGGCGGATCGGTGCCCTGGTAGAGACGCAGCGCGCGGCCGTGATCGACGCCCTGGAACAGCGCCTCGACGACGAGACGCTTTCGGTGGCGCTCGGCGCGATTGCGGCGGCCGCGTCTCTGGGGGACGTGCGGCTCCTCTTGGCACTCGAGCGGCTCGGCGAGCAAGCTTTCGATGGACGCCTGCGCCGCCACGCGATGGAAGCCGCTATCCACATCCGAAAGAGCTCCAAGATTCCGACGCAGGTCAATATACTCCGGGACGACATCGATGAACTACGCGAACAGCAGGCTAGGCTTCAGGAGAAGATCGAGGCGATCGGGCGCACGTAAGCGGCGTGCGCTCGCGGTCGTCGTTCTCTTCGCAACAGTTGTCATCGTCGGGCTGTTCGCGAAACTACATTCCGCCTCGGGGTCGCTCCCGCAGAACATCGTGTCCTGCGGTCGCTCAGCTCAATTTTCCGGAGAGCAAGCTTTGAATAACACCTACTGTGTTGCCGGAAAATCGAGAAACCCCGAGCCGGAACGTAGCTTCGCTCCAGCGTCGGCGCTTTCGTGGCGTGACGACGAGCGCGCGCGGTTGGGGAAGGATTTGCAGGGAGCGTTTGGGCCGGCGATTGCGGGGGCGAGCGCTTGGAGTTTTGCCGTTATTGGGGCAGATGGCCGGCAGATTTATGACGACCGCGGCAGTCGCGCGGTTGCGCCGGCGTCGGCCCAGAAATTGATCGTTGCGGCTACCGCGCTCGACGCGCTCGGAGCGGCCTATCGTTATCACACGCTCTTTGCCGGGCGGCAAGGCATAGGGAGTGATGGCACGCTCGAAGGCGATCTCTGGCTGATTGGGTCAGGCGACCCTTCACTGCAATCGGCCGATCTGCGCAACGGGGTGGGCGTGCTTTCCCGCTCGGGCCTGCGTCACATTGCCGGCGCCGTCGTCGTCGATGACACGACGCTGAGCGGACCGGGGCTCAATCGCCACTGGGGCCGCGACGACAGCGGGCAAGATTATGCGGCTCCGACCAGCGCGATTTCCGTCGACGGCGACACGATCGAATCTC
Source organism: Vulcanimicrobiota bacterium (assembly GCA_963756635.1). Taxonomy (GTDB): domain Bacteria; phylum Vulcanimicrobiota; class Vulcanimicrobiia; order Vulcanimicrobiales; family Vulcanimicrobiaceae; genus Cybelea. The sequence continues at coordinate 553,693 of CAVWOR010000004.1, read as the reverse complement.
GCCAAGAGATCGGCGGCGTCGAAGAACGAGTCTGGACGCCGATGCAGGACGTGGCGCGATATGTGGCGGCGCGCGTAAATGAAATGCTCGTCAAACGGGGAATCGCGCCCGACGTGCCCCCCGCCGTCGGTCCCGCGCCGCTCGAAAGCGTCGTCCTATGGGACCATCGCTCCGCGCCGCTGCAAACACTCGAAAGCCACATGCTCTTCGTTTCGGACAATCACTATGCAGAGCAGCTCCTGCGCACCGTCGGCGAGGAGACAAACGGAGCGGCAGACGATCCCGGCGGAATCGACGCCGAGCGCCGATTTCTGCAACGTCGCGGCATACCGGCCCCCGGCCTTCGGCTTTTTGACGGCAGTGGGCTCTCGCCCGATAACCGAGTCGCGGCGATCACGCTCGCGCGACTTCTGAAAGATGACGAGCCGGCGCTCTATCTGCTCTTGCCTCTCGGTGGACGTCAGGGAACGCTGGAGTATTATGATTTCACGACGGCGCTTGGGCGCGTTCGCGCGAAGAGTGGGCATCTCTCCAACGTTTGTGCGCTTGCCGGGTACGCCACGACGCCCCACCACGGACGCGTATCCTTTGCGTTTCTGATAAATGGCTCTCCCGGCGATCCGGACGCGGCCATCGTGCGCGCCGTCGACCGGCTGGCAATGTTTTGAGAAACGGCACGTCCGTCGTGTTTGACGAAGCTTTACTCTCCCAGCTGGTTGGCCGCGCGCTCCGTCGTGGCGGAGAGTTTGCCGACGTCTTTTGCGAGCGGCGCAGAACGCTTTCGTACCGTCTGCAAGACGGACGCATTCACGACGCGTCGTACGGCGTTATCCTCGGCGTTGGTATTCGCGTCGTCGTGGGGGAGTCGGCCGGCTATGCATGTTCGGACGACTTGAGCGTTCGTGCGCTTACCGAAGCCGCCGACGCCGCCTCGTTAATCGCGCGTTCGGCCCCCAACGGCGAGGTCCGATCGATCGACCTGTCTCGCCAGCCGAGCGCATCTTTTTACGATTTGGGGCACGCGGACCTTTTCGATGCGGCGCGTTACGTCGCTATGCTGGAGACCGCCGATACCACCGCACGCCGCTACGATCGGCGCGTCGTGGCGGTTAACGCACACCTGAGCGACGAGATTCAAGAGGTTTGGATCGCAACGAGCGAAGGGCGACTCGTGCAGGATCGCCGCCCGCTCGTTACGTTTGGCGTTCAGGTCGTCGCTAGCGAAAAGAAGGAACGCGGCTCGGGATACGTTGCCGACGGCGGACGAACTTCGATGGCGTACTTCGATCGCGAGACGCCCGAGGCGCTTGCGTCGGAAGCGGCCCGCATCGCGACCATCAATGTGTGCGCGGTTCCTGCTCCCGCCGGCGAGATGGAAATGATCGTCGGCGCGGGCGGCGGCGGCGTCTTGCTCCACGAGGCCGTGGGGCACGGACTCGAAAGCGATTTCAATCGCCGCGGGACGTCGCTCTACAGTGGAAGAGTTGGCGAACGCGTTGCCAGCGAGCTCGTGACCATCTACGACGACGGCAACCTGCGCGAGGAACGTGGCAGCCTCAACGTGGACGACGAAGGCGTGCCGGGCCAGCATAAAGTCTTAGTCGAAAACGGCGTGCTGCTCGGCTACATGCAAGACCGGCTCAACGCGCGGCTGATGGGAGTCGAATCGACCGGGAGCGGACGGCGGCAATCATTTCGCTTCGCTCCGCAGCCGCGGATGTGCAACACGTACATGCCCAGCGGCGACGCGAGCGTCGACGATATCGTCGCATCGACGCGCCGGGGGATTTACGCCAAGTCCTTCGCGGGCGGTCAGGTCGAGATTGCGAAGGGTGATTTCGTTTTTATGATTGGCGAGGGCTATTTGGTTGAGAATGGCAAGGTTACCACGCCGGTGCGCAACGCCTCGATCGTCGGCAACGGTCCCGATGCGATGATGAAGGTCGTGGCGGTCGGTAACGATGGCCGTTTAGCCCGGCGCCATTATACGTGCGGTAAAGGCGGTCAGTACGTCCCGGTCGGGGTCGGCATGCCGACGGTCAAGATTTCCTCGATTACGGTTGGCGGAACGCAGCATGGATGAATCGTCAGTCATCGAGCTGGCGTGCGAGGCGCTCTCGCTGGCGAGCGCCGCAGGCGCCCAGAGCGCGGAAGCGTCCGTCTCAATCGCGCGCCGTTTTCACGCCGAAGCGCGCGGGAGCGTCGTCGCCCGGCTCGAGGGGTCGACGGGCAAGAGCCTGTTCCTGCGGGTCTTCTGCCAGGGGCGCACGGCGACGCTTTCCACCTCCGATTTCTCTGCCGACGGCTTATGCGCGGCGGTCGCGCGCGCCGTCGCGCATGCCGACCTGGTTGCGCCCGACGCGTGCGCTGGTCTTCCCGACGAGTTTGCGACGAACGGGACGCAGCTTCGGCTCTCCGATCCTCGGATCGCCGACCGCGAGGGCGCCGAGAAGATCGAGGAGGCGCTCGACCTCGAGCGTTTGATTCGGGCGGCGGATGGGCGCGTGGTGAACTCCAGCGGCTCGCATTATACCGACGCCGTGGCGGTAACGGCGATCGCCAACTCGACCGGCTTCGCGGCCGGTTACAGTTGGACGATCGCCGGCCGTTCTACCGGCCCGGTCGCGCTCGATGGCGATGTCAAACGCATCGCGCAGTACGGAACGGCGGCGCGGCACCTCGGCGACCTCGAAGCCCTCGACTCGGTGGCGGCCACCGCCGTGCGCCGCGCGGTCGATCTTTTTGGCGCGCGCAAGCCGGCCACTATGCGGGTGCCGGTCATTTTCGAGCGTGACGTCGCCGCGTCGCTGCTCTCCGACCTCTTCGCCGCGGTCTCGGCGGCAAACGTCGCCGTCGGTAACTCCTGGTTAACCGGTCAGATCGGCAGCCGGATCGGGAGCGAGATCGTGACCGTCGTCGACGACGGACGAGTGCCGGGCGGTCTGGGCAGCGCGCCGTTCGACGGAGAAGGAGTGCCGACCCGACGCACGACCGTCTTCGAACGCGGCGTACTACAAACGTTTCTCTACGACACGTATTACGCGCGCAAGCTCGGGGCCGCGAGCACCGGCAACTCCACCGGGGCTGGGGTTGGCCCGAGCAACTTCTTCCTGGAAGCCGGGCCGACGTCGCTGGCCGAGCTCATCGCCGCTACCCCCCTCGGCGTGCTCGTGATGGATACCATCGGCTTTGCGACCGAGCATGCCTCGGGCACGTACAGCCGTGGCGCGCGCGGTTTTTTCATCGAAGGCGGCGAACTCGCCTACCCGATCGATGAATTTACAATTGCAGGGCAGTATACCGAGATGCTCGCCGGCATCGACGCGGTCGCAAACGATCTGCGCTTCGACGCAGGCGTGGTTTCGCCGTCCTTCCGCGTTGCCGAGATGACGGTCAGCGGAAACTAGGCCACTAGCCATGATAACGCAACCGGCTATTAGTCTCACGATGGTTCTGCGCATCGATATGCCCAACGAGCCCGGCGCTTTCGGCATTCTCGCCAATGCCATCGGCGACGCGGGCGGAGCGATCGGTGCGGTCGACATGCACACGGTAGCTCGGGCGCGCATTATTCGCGACGTCACCATCGGCGCTCCATCTGAAGCCGTTGCAAACGACGTTCGCCGCGCCGTCGAAGCGATCGACGGGGCTCGGATCATCTTTTCTTCCGACTCGACCTTCCTCGCGCATATCGGCGGCAAAATTCGCATCGATTCTAAGATCGAGATCAAGAGCCGCCAAGATCTTTCAATCGTCTACACGCCGGGCGTCGCGCGCGTTTCTATGGCAATCGCCGCCGACCCCGCCAAAGCTTTCCAGCTGACGGTCAAGCGCAACAGCGTCGCGGTCGTGACCGACGGAACCGCCGTGCTCGGTTTGGGCGACATCGGACCGCTCGGCGCGCTGCCGGTCATGGAAGGGAAGGCGATGCTCTTCAAACAGTTCGCCGGTATCGACGCGTTTCCAATCTGCCTCGACACCAAAGACGTCGACGAGATCGTCGAGACCGTCGTGCGCATCGCTCCGGTCTTCGGCGGCATCAACTTGGAAGACATCAGCGCTCCGCGCTGCTTCGAGGTCGAAGAGCGGCTGATCGAAGCGCTCGATATTCCGGTGATGCACGACGATCAGCACGGCACTGCGGTCGTCATCATGGCCGCGCTGGTCAATGCCGCACGCGTCGTTGGCAAACGGCTGGAAGACCTCCAGGTGGTCGTCTCCGGAAGCGGCGCGGCCGGAACCGCGACGATCAAGATGCTGCTCGGCGCGGGCGTGCGGGACGTCATTCCGGTCGATCGAGCCGGGGCGCTCAATCGCACCGATCGTTACGAGAACCCTCACTGGCGTTGGTTGGCGGAGCATTGTAATCGGGACAATCGGCGGGGCTCGCTCCGAGACGTGCTCGAAGGGGTCGACGTCTTCATCGGCGTTTCCGCGCCGGGCATCTTGAAGCCGGACGACATCGCGCGCATGGGACGCGACCCGATCGTCTTCGCGATGGCAAATCCGACTCCCGAGATCATGCCGGACGTCGCCGCACCCGTCGCGGCGGTCATCGCGACGGGGCGCTCGGATTTCCCTAACCAGGTCAACAATCTGCTTGCGTTTCCGGGAATCTTTCGAGGCGCGCTCGACGTTCGCGCCCGTCGCATCACCGAAGGGATGAAGCTTGCGGCGGCCTTTGCAATCGCCGAAATCGTAACCGAGGACGAACTCAGCGCGGAGTATGTAATTCCGAGCGTCTTCGACACACGCGTCGTCGACGCGGTTGCCAGAGCCGTCGCAAGTACGGCTGCGGAAGAGGGCGTTGCCCGCCGGACGCCGGCAACCAACGAAGGAGAGGGCTTGAGCGCAAACGTCTGAACGATCGCTGAAGCTCGATCCAAGCGACCCGCGTCCGCTCTACGTGCAACTGGCCGATCGTTTCGCGGACGCGATCGAAGCCGATGAATTCCGCCCCGGCCAGCGGCTTCCGGCAATGCGCGATCTCGCGCGCAGGCTCGGTTGCGCGCTGGTAACTGTTTCGCAAGCATACGATTTGCTCGCCGCGCGGGGGCGCGTCACGGCGCGGCCCGGCAAAGGCACCTACGTCGCCTCACCACCGGATCGCGCGGAACCCTTTGCGCGCCGCTGGGAGCCCGACATCGGGCGCTTTGCCCGCGACGCACGGCTGGAAGGCGTGATGGAACGGCTGACGCGTGCGACCGAGCCCGGCGCGATCAACCTCGCGAGCGGTCACCCCGCGCCCGAAACGTTTCCGCTCCACGATTTTGCGCGCGCCTTCCACCGAACGCTGCTCGACGATTCGCCCGAACTCATGCAGTACAGATCGTCAACCGGCGATGGCGACCTCTGCGCAAAACTCGCTTCACTCTTGGTCGGGCGCGGCTGCCGCGCCGACGCGACCGACGTCATCGTCTGTTCGGGCGCGCAGCAGGCGGCAGACATCGTGGCGACGGTCGTCCTTGACGAGCGCAGCGTCGTCGCAAGCGAGAGCCCGACGTATTGGGGCAGCTTGGGCGTCTTCGATGCGCGCGGCGTCACCTACGTCGAAGTGCGTGGCGATGAAGACGGCGTCCGCACCGACGACGTCGAGAGGGTCTTTGCTGAATACCGTCCGCGTCTCTTCTATGTGAATCCGATCGCGCAGAATCCAACCGGCGCCGTACTGCCCGTGCGTCGCGCCAAGCAAATTGTCGCTTTGGCCCGCCGATACGACGTGGTCGTGCTCGAAGACCAAACGGGCTGGCAACTGACGTATGACGCACCGGCGCCTCTGCCGCTCGCATCCTACGATACCGATGGACGCGTCATCCTGATGGAGAGTCTCTCGAAGTCAATCTTTCCGGCACTGCGAATCGGTTATCTCTACGCCAAGGGCGGCGTCGCGGGAGCGCTTGAAGCGGCGAAAATGCGTGCCGACGTCTTCACGTCGACGCTGACGCAGCGTGCCCTCTGGCGATTCATGGAGAGTCCGGCCTGCCCGCGCCACTTTCGCTCGACGCGAGCGCTCTATCGCAAACGCCGTGACGCCTTCGTCGAAGCCCTTGCGCAGGTCGTGCGGTGGACGACCGTACGCCTCCCGGGCGCCGGAGTGAACGTCTGGCTCTCGCTGCCGCCGCGCATCTCGACGCACGCAGCCTTCGACGCGTGCGCGCGCGCGGGCGTCCTGGTGATGCCCGCCGAACCGTTCTATCCGACGCGCAGCGGTCCGCCGGCCTTGCGCTTGTCGTTTGGACATCTCACGGAAGAAGAAGCGCGAGAAGGCGTCGCGCGCCTCGGCCGCGGCTTAGGCAACCTGTTGAATGCCTAGGTTCCGCGTCAGTTTGGTTGGAAGTACTCGTTGCTAGGAGGCAGGGCTTATGCGCCATTGGTTTGCACTCGCGTGCGCGATCCTGATCAGTGCGACGGTCTGCGCTTGCACGGGAAGCGGTAGTACCAACACGGCCGAAACGCAAGCATCGCCGAACGAACTAGCGGCCTCTCCATCGCCTTCGATCGAGGCCAGCGGCGCTTCACCGTCTCTGTCGGGCAGCCCGTCGCCCGCGTCTTCTATCGATCCCAACTTGCTGGCGGCGAGTAATGGAACGATCGTGCGTGCTTTTCCGACCAAGGTGAGCACGCCTGCGGGGTCGGGCGATCTTACGCAGCAGTGGTCGCTGGCCGATAGTACCGCGACCGCTCCGTTCGTCTTTACCTTCGAGCTTCCGGGAGTAGCGCGGATCGATCATTTTGCGATCCATCCAAGTGGCGATATCCCGGACGAGGGCGCAAGCGTAGAGCTCGCGGTTTCGACCAGTGGGCCGCAAGATTCAGCGTCCTTCAGCAGCGTCGCAACCGTCCCGCTCAAGCCCGGAGTCTCCGATCCAACGGCGGTTCCGGCTAACGTCAACGCTCGTTGGGTGCGAATGACGATTCAGGCAAACGGTCCAAATGCGAACAAACGGATCGTCGCACACCTCGAGGCGTTCGGCACCGTCGCCGCCCGTCCGGCGAACGCCCCATTAGACGGGTTCTTTCGCGTACTCGATTCACCGTACAAAGAAGGATCGGCGCAATTCGATGCCTCGTTTCCTTCCGATGCCGGCACCTTTGCCGTGACCCAAGCCGGCGCCTCGGCGAACGCGCAATACTGCGATCGAACGAACGGCTACCATTCTGAGTCGCCACTCCCCGGCGCCTGGGATGGGCGAGCGTATAGCGCTTCAGGTGTTCAGTCGCGCCGCTGGATTGCCAACGACGAAGACACGATGTTCGTCGGTACGGAGAACGCTAACCCCGTCTACCTCGTTCGATCGACGAATGCGCCGGCCGTATGCGGCCCGATCTCTGTCGGGCACGGGAGCCACAACGTCGTGGTCATCGATGCGCCCGCCTCGTTTGACCTGTACCCTCTGCTCGAAAACCCCGTCTCGCTGCCGCCGTACCGGTTCACTCGCATCCAGGCCTCTCAACTGAACGCATCGGTCTTGGCGTCGACCGATACCATCGTTTGGAACATGCTCTGCAACGCTGACGGCTCGTTCGACGCCGGCCAGATCCAAGCGATTTTGGCCTGGATCGACGCTGGACACAAACTGATCGTTCACGACTCCGATCGATGCGAGGGAGTGACGAGCTACAGCCTCCTGCCATATCCATTCAAGACCGATAACCCCGGCGCGCGAGGTGCGAAGGGCAAGCTCCTCATCATTTTGGAGTCGAATACGCTCGGCTCGTCGGATCGAACCGATCGCGTGCATTTCCTCGACACGGCCGCGTATTTGGCCGGTAGTCAGGCGATTGGGAATGCCAATATCGTGACGACGAACGAGCCGCATTGGTGCGGGCATCTCTTCGGCAGCAACGCCAACAACGTCAACGGGTTCATGCAAACTTACGCCCGGGATGGGCACGGCTTGATTATTTACGATGGTCTCAATCATGACGACGGACAAGTGCCTGTCTATCAGCGAATCGTCAAGCTTGAGCTCGACCAGCCGGCCACGGGGGATTTGCCCTGCACGCGTTCGGCCGCCGCTTCGCTCGTTTTGGTGCCGGATCGGTCCCTTACGTTCGTCGCCGGAAAAACGCAGACGGTGCACACAACACTGCAGCTGTACGCGAATCAGACATGGAGTGGGCCCGTAACGACGACTTCGTCCGGCGCGCTTGCGGCCACTGTGACGCCGGCTTCGTTCGAGCTTTCCGGCAAAGCTAACCTTCAGATTTCCATCGACATTCCGGCGACCACGCTTCCCGAAACCTATCCGATTCTCGTCAGCGTGAACGCGGCGGGGTCGCCGCCGGCACAAGCAACAATCACCGTCCACTCCTTAGAGAGTGGCCGCGATCGAAGCGGCAAACACACGTAACCACTACGGTCGAATCGAGCGCGGATGAAGTCCGGCGATTACGGACGCGTCGCGATCAGCGCGCGTTCTTCCAGGCGGATGCGCCACGAGAGCAGCGATGCATTGAGAATCGAGAAGACGATCGCGATCTCAACCGCTTTGAAAGCGAGCGGAAGTAGGGCGATTTCCGCGCAGACGATTGCATAGTTTGGATGCCGGAGAATGCGATATGGGCCGCGTTGCACGCGCGGAGCTCCAGGCACGGTGACGATGCGCGTCGTCCAGCGCGGGCCGAGCGTCGCGATCGTCCAGGCACGAAGCGGCTGGAGCAGTACATAGATTCCGAGCAGCCACCAATTCGGAATCGTAGACGGCGGGATGAGGACGGCCATGCTTGCGAGCCACGCGGCGTGCAAGAGCACGAAGAAGGGGTACTGAGCGGCGCCGGATTCGACGGCGCCGCCGGCAAGCAATCGGCGCGTGTTGCGTGCGGAGTATATGAGTTCGGCAACGCGCTGCAGCGCGACCAGCCCCAGGACCATCCACAGAACGCTCATTTTGCGCCCCTCGACTCCACTGCGGATGACACGGTCAGGATGAGACCCGGTTTTCGAGCAGGGTGAAACCGGCCGTGAAGCCGGGACCTAGGGCGCTCACGAGCGCACGCTTCCAGGGCAACGAATCGCCGATCGTACGCTCCAGCACAAACATCACCGTGGCGGCCGACATGTTTCCGTAATCGCGAAGCACGTCACGAGCGGTGTGAAGCGCTCCCGACTCCAGCTCGAACGCGAACTCTAAAGCATCGAGCACCTTGGCGCCGCCCGGATGACAGATAAAGCAATCGATGTCACGCAGCGTCAGTGCGTGTTCGGCGAGAAAGCCGACCACGACGTCGTGAAGTTTCGTCGTAACGAGTTCCGGGATGTCCCGTGAGAAGATTGCCTTGAGACCCTCGGAAGTCACTTCCCAGCCCATCACGTCGAGCGAGTCGGGCCAGGTGTATTCTCCGCCGGCGACGATGCTCGCGCCCGCGCCCGCGCACGAGATCAGCGTCGCGGCGGCGCCGTCCCCGAAGAGCGCGGTCGCGACGATGTTACTCTTTGAAAAGTCGTCACGACGAAAGCTGAGCGCGCAGAGCTCGACGACGAGAAAGAGCACCAGCGCGCGAGGATTCGAGCGGGCGATTGCGGCTGCCCGCGCCAAGCCGATCGCCCCGCCCGCGCAGCCCAGACCAAAAATAGGAAGGCGCTGCACCGTCCGGCGCAGATTCATCCGTTCCATGAGCAAGGCGTCCAAACTCGGGGTCGCAATGCCGGTCGTCGAAACGACAACGACGGCGTCGATTTCATCCGGCTGCCGATGCGTACGCTCGAGCACGCGGCGCGTGGCCTGCTCCAGAAGGTCTACCGCCGAATCAAGATAGACTTGGTTGCGCTCCGGCCACTCGTGTAGCTGCTCGTACCACTCGATCGGTACGCACGAATAGCGGCGCTCGATGCCGGTATTGCCGAACATGGGAAGCAAACGCACGATTTCGCGGGAATGCGGCCCAAGCGCGAGGTCGATGCGCCGGATCACTTCCGCCTGGCCGAGCACGAAGGGCGGCACCGCGGTAGCGACGGCGAGGATACGCGCATCGGTGCTCATGGGGCAACGTTCCGCCCCGTCGGCAGGGTCCCCGCAGCCCACATGGTAATGGCATACCTCCCGTGTCGTCTAGACCGATTGCAGCGGCGCTATTAGCCGCCGTTTTATTGGGTGCGAGGAGTCGCCCCACTCCTCTGATCGTCTATTCGGCGCCGGCGGGCGTTCGGCCGACCGGCGCCGATAAAATTCATCCCGCGGATGCCATTCTTCCCAACGGTAGAATTGCCGCACCCGCGGGCGCTAGCCTTTTCGTCGGAAGCAATCCGCTCGGTTTGGCGCTTTCGCCCGACGGGCGTTATGCAATTGTCTCCAACGACGGCGGCGCTCCCAACTCGACGCTTTCCGTCGTCGATACGAAAACCATGCGGATCGCGAGCGAGTATCGCGATCCTGCCGCGTCCTTCTTCATCGGTGTTGCCAGCGTGCGAGATCCAAACGATCCATCGCGCACGCTTACGCTCGTCTCCGATGGAGCGACGGGAGCCGTGCGATTCTTCGATCTCGACGGCGGCGGACAGCTGACGCCGGCTCAGTCGATTGCATTGCCGGCCAGCGGTGGCAGGCATGCCTTTCCCGCTGGGATAGCGATTGCGCCAAACGGTCGTATTGCTTACGTCGCGGACAATCTCGGCGACCAGGTCGTAGCGATCGATCTCGTCTCCAGGACCGTGCTGCGCTCGCTCGCGGTCGGCGATTTCCCGCTCTACGTTGCGGCCGGCAGCCGTGACGTTCTCGCCGCGGGCAGCGGACTCTCGGCGTACGCGCCGGTCGAACCTCCGGCACAAACGCCGCAGTTTACTCTGCCGGCTTTCGATCCGTCGAAATCCTCGTCGCTTACCGTATTTGAAACGTCGGAGGCCGGCGAGGTCGGCGACCCTGCGACCGTGCCCATGGACCCGGCCCCGGACGGAACGCAAATCGTCGGCGGAGCGGCACCGGGCGCGACCGTGTTGAGCCGCAACGGCGAACTGGCTTACGTCGCGCTTGCGAACGTCGATCGCGTTGCGGTCGTTTCGCTTGCGGGTGCGCCTCGAGTCGTGCGCGGACTCGATCTGCGGCTTTATCCCGGCGCACCATTTGGGGCACAGCCGAGTGCCGAAGTGCTCAGTCCCAATGGTAAAAGACTCTACGTAGCGCTTGCAGGCCTCAACGCGGTTGCCGTCCTCGACGCGCGACGCCCGACTCGCTATCGCTATGGTTTGATTCCTACCGCGTGGTACCCGACGGCGCTCGTCCTTTCGCGCGATGGGCGTTACCTGTATGTGCTCGACAGCAAAGGCATCAACGGCTGGGGTATTTTGCAGCGCGTCGATCTCAAGCGCACGTATCTCGTGAAAGCGACGCTCGACGCACTTCGCTACAATCGCATGCCCGCCGTCGCTCGGTACAATCCGGTGATCCCTCCGTTGCGCTCGAACAAGCGCAGCGAGGTAATTGACCACGTCGTGTACATCGCTCTCGGCGCGCAGAGTTATGACGCAACCTTCGGAGATTTGAAAGACGATTCGGGGAATCCCCACGGAAACGGCGATGCCGATCTGGCGCTCTATCCGGAAAGCGTGACCCCGAACCTTCACGCGCTGGCGCGCGCCTACGCGCTCGCGGACAACTTTTACGCTTCCGATGAAGATGTCGACGTGGCGAAGCACTTCGCGACGGCAGGCGAGGCGACGCTTTACCAGCAGCTCGTCGCAGCGACCGGCTCGGTTCGCTCGCCGATGGACGATCGCGGCGACGATCCGGAAGACTACGGCCGCGCGGGGTATTTTTTCAATGCGCTGGCGCGCGCCGGGCTCTCGTTCCGCGATTACGGCGGTCTTCTCCAGCTCTCAGGGTACGACGGCTCTCATTACCATCTGGACGTTCCGGCCTTGGCCGCTCTCAACGGAAACATCGACCTGAGTTATGCGAGTCGAACGTCGAAAATCAGCGACGACGAACGTGCCAAGGAATTCGTGAGTGACATGCAGCGGTACGTGCATGCCGATGCCATGCCGAGCTTCACGTATGTCGTGTTGCCCGCGCAAGCCGGCAAGGCCGGCGTGACCGACGCCGATCGCGCACTGGGCTCGATCATGGATTTTATTTCGCACACCACGCATTGGAGCTCGACGGCGGTGTTCATCGTGCCCGAAGGTTCGCAGGACTCCAACGACCACGTTGACGTATCGCGCAGCTACGCACTGGTCGTCTCGCCGCTGGCGCGGCGCGGCTACGTCGGTGACGCTCACCTGAGCGCGGCCAGCGTGCTCAAGACCCAGGAAGAAATTTTTGGACTTCCGCCGCTGACGCTCGGCGATCTTCTTGCCACCGACATGGCCGGGTTTTTCACGGAAGCACCCGCTCCCGAGCCGTACCAAGCCAGATGACGGCTCAGCATGGCGTGAGCTTCGGCCCGCGTTTGGTGGCGACGCCGACGGGTCAGTTGCGCGCCGCCCTTTTGGTGAAGCCCTCGCCCGCCATCGAGAACGCCACGACACTTATCGGAGAACCTGGAGCGGTTTACGCTCGCGCGCTGGAGCAGCACGACGTGCTGTGCAAAACGCTCGAGTACTTCGGCGTGGATACGACCGTCGTTGCGCCACGCGGCGACGATCCGTACGAGCCGAGCGCGGGCGATGCGGCGGTCGTCTTCGAGGACGGCGCCGCGTTGATGCGCCTTACGGGACTCTCTCGCCGAGCCGAAGTCGATCGCATGCAGGCCGAGTTTGCACGCGTGGACGTACCGCTTGTCGGAAATATCGCGGCTCCGGGATTGCTCGACGGCAACGACGTTCTGCTGGCGGGGGGAACGGCGTTCGTCGGAATCGGTTCGCGCGGAAACGACCTGGGGCGCAGCGGTTTCGCGCACCTGGCGCGGGCTCACGGTTATCGCGTCGTCGAAGTAAGACTCGGCGACGGCGTGCCGGCATTGCGGGCGGTCGCGGGCGCGGTCGCAGCGGATACGATCGTGCTCGGGAAAGGTAAAGCCGATCCCCAGGCTTTTGCCGGCTTTCGCACCATCCTACTCGACCTTGGCGAAGCGCAAGCTGCCGGCGTGCTGCCCTTAGCCGACCGGCACGTGCTCGCGGATCTTCGTTTCCGAACCGCGCTTTCGGCGATGCGGCGAGCGGGAATTACCGTCGAGGCGATCGACCTGTACGAATTCACAAAGCTCGGCTTGACGCCGTCCATGCTGACACTTCCGCTGCGGCGGGAGTGAGGCGGCGGCCGCATGCGTGTCGCCGTCCTTTCCGACATTCACGGCAATCTCTTAGGTCTCGACGCGTGCTTGAGCGATCTCGAATCGCAGGGAGGCGCAGACGGGATCGTGATTGCGGGCGATCTCTGCCTGGATGGACCGAAACCAAAGAAAGTGTTGCAGCGTCTCGAAGAGATCGGCGCCGCATGCATCCGCGGAAATACGGATCGCTATCTCTACGAAGATACAGCCGGCGAAACGTTCGAGCCGGCGGAAGTCGCGCAGATTTCTTGGACTCGACGCGACGTTGGCGAACGCTGGCTATCGTGGCTCAAAGAGCTTCCCTTTGCCGTGCGGATCGGCGAAGATGAGAACCAACTGCTGATCATCCACGCCAACCCGAAGAGCGACGACGAGCACATCTGGCCGGATGCGGATGAAGCTACGCTCGAACGCCTCATCGGCGGCGAACGCGCGACCACCATTGCATTCGGTCATCTCCACCTCCCGTACGTCCGCGCGTGGCGGGGAAGACTTCTGGTGAACGTCGCGTCGGCTGGTTTGCCCAAGGACGGGGATCCGCGCGCCGGATATGCGATCCTTACCGAGCGGGAGGGTGGCTGGCAAGTGAAGCACCGGCGGGTGCGCTTTGATACAAAGCGAGTCGCAACCCAATTGGCCGATTGCGGGATTCCGGAGAGTGCGGAACTCATCGCGACGCTTCGCCGTCACCGCTACAAAGGATTAAAGAATTTAATTCCATAGATGCTCCTGCGGCCGCCATCGAAGTCGATCGCCTCGTCAAGCGGTACGGCGCTTTCACGGCGGTCGACGGGATCTCGCTGCGAGTCGGCGTCGGCGAGTTCTTCGGCTTTCTTGGCCCCAACGGCGCTGGGAAAACGACGACGATCAATGCAATCGTCGGATTGGCCCGCAAGAGCGCAGGCACCATTCGCATCTTCGGCCACGACAACGAGCTTCAATGGCGCGATGCCCGCCGGCTCGTGGGGCTGTCTCCCCAAGAGTACAACTTCGACCGCTATCTCTCGCTGCGCGAGGTACTCATCTTTGCCGCGGGCTATTACGGGCTGCGCGGCAAAGCCGTTGCCGAGCGTGCCGACATGCTGCTCGAACGGTTCGGTCTGACGGCGCACGCCCATCGCGAGTACACCAAGATCTCGGGTGGTCAGAAGCGCCGGCTTTCGCTTGCGCGCGCCTTGATCCACCAACCCAGTTTGCTGATTCTCGACGAACCCACCGCCGGAGTCGACGTCGAGCTGCGTTTGGAACTCTGGCAATGGCTGCGGGCGCTCAACGATGACGGCCTTACTATTTTCTTAACGACGCATTATCTGGAGGAAGCGGAGCAACTCTGCAAACGCATCGCGATCATTCGCAACGGCCGCATCGTCACCGAAAAACTCACCGAGGAATTGGTTGCCGATGGGGCTTCTCTGCAAGACGTTTTCCTGGAGTTGATGCGAAATTAACCGGATCGCCTTTTGGACGCTGGTCAAGCGTGAGATCATCCGGAGCCTCAAGATTATCAACCAGGTGATCTGGCCGCCGATCATCACGACGCTGCTCTACGTTTTCGTTTTCGGCCTGGCACTGGGCAGCCGCATCCCCAGCGTGCAGGGTGTCAGTTACGCGCAGTTCCTGATACCCGGTCTGATCATGCTCCAAGTCATCGATGCGTCGTATGGCGAGTGCTCGAGCTCGCTCTTTCAGGGGCGCTTTATGAACTCGATCCAAGAGTTGCTGATCGCGCCGATGTCGGCCGCCGAAATCGTCGCGGGCTACGTCGTAGGCAGCTTGGCTCGCGCGCTGCTGATCGCGGGCCTGATTACGGCGCTGGGTGCCGTGCTGGTGCACATCGCGCCGCACGACTGGCTCCTCTACTTCTGTGTGATCGCATTGGTGTCGATCTTGTTCTCGGCGCTCGGCCTGATCTTCGGCCTCGTCGCCGACAAGTTCGATCACATTGCAATCCTGACCACTTTCGTCATCACGCCTCTTACGTTCGTTGGCGGCGTTTTTACGGCGGCGACGATGCTTCCACCGACGCTGCGGAATCTTGAGCTTTTTAATCCAATTTTCTACACTATCGATGCCTTTCGCTGTAGCTATACGGGAGAGAGCTACCTCGCACCCGTATTCTCGATCTCGATGATCGCTCTCCTCGCCGCGATTGCGCTCGGGATAGTCTTGCGCATGACTGCGATCGGTTATAAACTTCGTACGTGATGATCGCTCTCGCCCTACTGCTCGCGCTCGCGCAGCCCGGTACGCACTTATCCATCGAGCCCTGGACGGGCTCCGATTTTCAGGTCACAACGGGAGCCGCCGCAAAGTACCGTCTGAAAGTGGCCGGCCAGCCAAATGTGTCGGTCCACTTGCGCGCGTTCGGCGTCGCACATGGATGGCTGGCGGCATTCTGCACCCCGAGGCTCTGTTCGCCCCAGCGCATCGACGTCGAGCTTCCGCGCTCGGGTCAGACCGTCGTTCAGTTCGAGCTCATTCGCGAATCGGATAACGCGCCGAGGCAAAGCGGCGCGATCGTCGCCGATAACACCGGCGCTTCGGTTACGGTCCCGGCGGCGTATCGGCAATAGCCGGGCCGCATACCTACCAAACCAATGGCACCAAGCGATAGCGGACGTTCCTGCAATAATTGGCGTATCCCAGCAAGTGCTCGTTCAAGAACTGCTCCTCAAAGAGAATTCGCCATACGATGACGAGTGCCATGAGAACGAAGCTGATGAGTGCCCATGAAGAGCCGAGCGCGAGCGGCGTTCCAAGAACGATGAGGAGCAACCCGGTATACATCGGATGGCGAACGACCGCGTAAGGCCCCGTAGAGATGACCTTTTGATCGGCCTCCACATCGATGTTCACCGCGGCGAAAGTGTTCTCTTTAAAGGCCAAAAAGATCGTAAGAAAGCCGAGTTCTACGACGGCTAGGCCGGCAATTTCGACAAAAAGCGAAAGGTGCGACCATGAAAAGCGTCGATCGAACGACGAGAGAACGATCGCGCCGGTCCACGCGAGGATCACGAGAAGCTGCAGCAGTTTCTGGCTCGTTTCTTTTTCGGCCCACGGACCGCGTGTCCGGCGCTCGAGAAGCTTTGGATCGTGTCTTCGCAAGTACGACGTAATAATCGCGCTCGACGCGACGCAGACCGCCAGATAGACCCACGCCTGCCAGAACGCGAAGGTACCCGCCGGGGCGAAGAGCGCGACCAAGGCGATGAGAATCTGCGCTGCCGTCATTCCGAGTCGCCGGAGGGCAGCGCGCTTCGTCACGCCTCCGCCTTAGAAGGCCCGGATACCGTCGGGTGAACCCCAGCCGCCGCCGTAGGAGTAGGTGCTGAACAGACACGACGTCGCGCATACGTCATAGAGATACTTATGATGCGTCTTCCTCCAGAATGTCCGCCCGCCTTTTTGTTTCTTCGCATCACCGGCCAATCCGAAGACCGCCGCAGCCAACGGCGAAGCGGCGCTGGTGCCGCAGATGCCGAACCAGCCGCCGTCATAGCTATCGTACTCCGCAACGCCGGGACTACACCCCGCTTCTGCCGATGCGTCGGCGGTCGCCCGGTAGGTGCAAACCTTATCGTGCTGCCACTTGGGCTTCGGAACGCCCGTTACACAACCGCCGCCGCCAGAGTCCCAAACGGTTTCCGTGTAGGTCGAGCCGCTCTTCGCAAGCTGCGTCCCGCCGATCGCCGCGACGCTGGCGAAGGCCGCAGGCGCGCCGACTTGGTTCAAGCCGCTGTCACCGGTAGCGGCAACATAGGCCACGCCGGGTGTATCAAAGTCGGATACATCGACGCAGCTGATCGATCCGAGGCAGCCCCAGCTATTGCTGACGATGTGCGCGCCCAGGCTCACCGCTTCGGTTTCGGCCGCTTCGAGGTCGCTTGCGTCGGAGCTGTTGGCTTCGACGAGATAGATCGTGCAAAGCGGGCAGGATGCCGACACCATCTCGACGTCGAGAGCGATCTCGACCGTCCAGCCGGATAGCGGGGGCGGATAGTTGCTCTGTTGACCGTCTTGGTTGTACTTCGTGAAGTTCGCCGTGCCGAGGCCGAACTCGGTTCGGTACGTCGCTAAGCTAGTGCCGACGTCCGGGTTGTCGCCGGCATCAACGATCGCGACGATCTGACCCGATCCTTGGCTAACGGGCAGGTTGTAGCGCGTTTGAAAATCGATTGGCGCCCACCCGCACGACGAGCCGGCGCACGCCGGTTGAATGCCTTTCTCGGTTAACACCAGGCACGTCGGTTTGCCGACGACTTGCGGACAGGCCGCGCGGGCGAGGCCCTGCGCCTTCCACTGCGGCATCGCGTGCGTAGCCTCCGTCGCGTTTTGAGGCAGCGCGCCCGGCGCTGCGACCGGCGAGGACGAGCCGCTGCAACCGGCCAGCCACGCAAGAGCCATGGAAAAGCCCAAAGCGCTGTGAGAAAAAGGCGAAATCCTCATGGCTTGCTCCCTAATCAATGCACGCAGAACGCAGCCCTATTCGCCGTGAGCGGTGGCCGGCCTCTCGCTTCGGCGTTGCGCTAGGTTCACTTTAGAAAAACGGGTTGTGTTCTTTTTCTAGCAGGATAACGCTCGGCGGCCCGTGGCCCGGCATGACGACCGTATCGTCGGGAAGCGTAAAAAGTTTGCTGCGAACGCTGTTGAGAATGTCGCCATACGTGCTGGCGTCGCCGTAGGCACCCCCGACGCTGGCCGCAAAGAGCGTGTCTCCCGAGAAGAGTGCGTCTCGGAAGATATAGCACGACGAACCGTCGGTGTGACCCGGCGTGTGCAGCATGCGAATCGTCGAGCCGTCGCCGAAAGGCAGCGCTTCGCCGTCGCGCACGAGCAATGCGTTCTTCGCGAGCGAGCCGATTGCATGCACGTCGAGCGCGTGCATGACGATCTGGGCGTTGGGAAACGCTTTCGCAACGTCCGACGTGGCGTCGCAGTGGTCCGGATGCTTGTGCGTGATGAGGATGTACTCCAGGTGGTAGTCGCCGTCGCGCAGGATGCGCAGGAGGTTCTGCGGGATGCCGGCAGGATCGACGAGCGTCGCGCGCCGGCCATTCTCGAGAAAAAAGACATACCCGTTACTCGGCTGTGGATCTTGCGGGTGTCGGCGCACGTCGGGGCGGTCGATGGGTGGCGGACGCCAGCGGCCCGCGGCAGAATCGGCGAGCTTCGCGCCGTCGAGGCGTAAGACCGAACCCAACGCACGCGCCTGGTCGTCGTTTGCGGCGCCCTCGTCCTTGAGCCATTTCGCGATCGCGGAGCCGGAAACTCCGGTTGCACTCGCGAGTTGCTCGGTATCGATGCCGACTCCGCGCATCGCCTTGCGCAGAACGTCGCCGAAGGTGTCTTCCAGTGGCAGCTGTGATTCCGACATACGGCCATTTTCGACGCACCTCTCCCGAGGGCTGCAACCGGGATGCCGCGGCGGGCGGGCGAAACCTTGCCATTCTGAGCGGAGTCGAAGAACGGAGCGGAGTCGAAGAACAAAGTGGAACGCGTCATCATCATCGGATCGGGTCCCGCCGGTCTCACCGCGGCGGTCTATGCCGCGCGCGCAAATCTGCAGCCGCTCGTCTTGGCCGGGGGCCTTTATGGCGGCCAGCTCATGCTCACGACCGAGGTGGAAAATTACCCTGGATTCCCGGGAGGCGTCCTGGGTCCCGAGCTCATGATTCGTTTTCGAGAGCAGGCCGAGCGCTTCGGCGCGCGCATTGAGAACGTCGACGTAAGCTCGGTCGACTTCTCGAAGCGCCCGCTTGTCGTAAAGACGAACGACGCGCAGCACCAAGGCAAGAGCGTGATCGTGGCAACCGGTGCCAGCGCGCGTTGGCTCGATATCCCGGGCGAAGAGCGGCTGCGCGGGCGGGGCGTTTCGAGCTGCGCGACCTGCGACGGTGCCTTCTTTCGCGACAGGCCAATTGTCGTCGTGGGCGGCGGCGACTCGGCGCTTGAGGAGGCACTCTTTTTGACGCGATTCGGCAGTCGTGTGACGATCGTCCATCGGCGCGACCGTCTGCGCGCGAGTAAGATTATGTCCGACCGCGCACGCTCGCATCCGAAGATCGATTTCATTTGGAACGCGGTGGTAGAGGAGGTTCACGGCGAGACTCACGTGACCGGTTTGCGGATTCACAATTTGCTCGACGGCAGTCGTTACGATTTCGAAACCGCCGCGCTCTTCGTGGCGATCGGTCATACGCCCAACACTGGGGTCTTTGCGGGGCAGGTCGATCTCGACGAGCTCGGCTACGTGGTCTCGCCGGATGGAACCTTGACGAACGTCGAAGGCGTTTTCGTCGCCGGCGACGTCAACGACCATCGCTACCGGCAGGCCGTGACCGCGGCCGGCGCCGGATGCCGCGCGGCGATGGACGTCGAGAAATACCTCGAGGCCCAGGAGTTTAAAGTAGGTTCGCTAGCGCGTCTCTGAGCTCCGAGAATCTAAAATGAAAGCCGAGCTGCTGCGTGCGCCGCGGCAGCACGCGCTGACCCTTCAAGGCTAGCTCGGCACCCTCGCCGAGCAGCGCGCGCAGGGCGAACGTCGGGACCCGAAAGGACGCCGGTCGTTTGAGCGAGGCTGCGAGCTCGTTGGTGAACGTGGCGTTGGTTACCGGATTCGGCGCGCTCGCATTAAGCGGGCCTTCGACACCGCTGGGGGCGCTATCGAGAGCCATGATGTAGATGCGCACCAGATCGTCGATGTGAATCCACGAAAACCACTGGCGTCCATTCCCGATCGTTCCGCCGAGGCCGAGGCGGAACGGCGGAAGCAGCTTTTCAAGGGCGCCGCCGTCGGTACCGAGCGCGACGCCCGTGCGCACGATCGCGACGCGCATGCCTAGCTCGGAGGCCCGCCGAGCCTCGCGCTCCCATCCAACGCAAACGCCGGCGACGAAGTCGTCTCCGGGCGGGCTCTCCTCAACGAACGTCTCCGTTTCGCTGGTGCCGTAATAGCCGATCGCCGAGGCGCTGACGTACGTGTCGCACCGGCGCGAGCGTTTCGTTAGCGCATCAAGGAAGCGGCGCGGGGCATCGACGCGGCTGGCTTCGACGCGTAGCTTGACGCTTGCGTTCCAACGCTGCGAAATCGGTTCGCCGGCTAGATTCACGACCGCGTCGCAATCGGCCGCGAGCTCGGCGGCGCCCGGCGGGTCGCGCAGCGAGCCTTCTGTGATCTCGTCGCCGCGTGCGCGCAATGCCTTGGCAAGATGCCTCCCCACGAAGCCCGAGGCACCGAGCAGAAGGACGTTCACGCTACATGCCGTCCACGAAGCGGCCTGGGTTCAAGGTGCGATTCGGGTCGAAGCGTTCCTTGAGGGCGCGCATCTGCTCGACCGCTGCCGGGGCTGCACCCCACACGCGCAAATGCGCCCGATGCGGATGATTGCTTGCGACCACCTGCGCGCGGGGATGCAGTTCGTGCAGCGCGTCGTCGAAGGGTCCAATTTTCGCTCCGAAGCCGTGGGAATCGAGATCGCTGACTCGCAGCACCACATCGCCGTTCATCACGTCGAGGATCGTTTCGCTTCGCAGCTCGAACCGCCGCGCGAGCACGGGCAGGCTCAGCGCGCATCGCTCGGACTCCTGCACGAGCGGATAGAGCCGATACGTCGCCGAGCGCTCCCCCAAAGACGCAACGTAGGTATCCACGACGCGCTCGAAGGCCTCGCGGGCGCCGGCCTCGAGCACGCGAGTTTCGGGCACGCCGGCACGGCCCAACGCCGAGCGTAGTTCGCGTGTCGCACGCTCGAGCAACGCATCGCTCCCTTCCAAGAGCGCAAGAATCCGCCCCTCGGGTCCTTCGTCGCCGTCGATCGCATGATGAAATCCGTCGATCCAAAAAGCCGCTGCCGGGCGAATACTCAGGGCGGCAAGCTGCCCGCACGCACGCTCGCGGGTTCGTTCGGGCAGCGGTGCAAGAAAGAGACGAGCGTGCGGGGGCAAGGGGATCGTTTTGAGATTCGCTTCGGTCAGAACGCCGAGCGTGCCGAACGAACCGACGTAGAGCCGGGTCATATCGTAACCGGCGACGTTCTTGACGACCATCCCGCCGGCGCGCGCAATCGTGCCGTCGGCGAGGACGATCGTCGAGCCGAGGAGATAATCGCGCAGGCGGCCGTAGCAATGACGACGCGGTCCCAGCCATCCCGCCGCGAGGGTGCCGCCGAGCGTCCCGTACTGTGGTTGCGGAGCGTCGAATGGGACGAACTGCCCTTGACCGGCGAGAAGCACGCCGATGTCGCGAACCGGCGTGCCGGCTCGCGCCGAGATTACTAGGTCGGCGCGCTCGTTTGCAATGACACCCGTCAGGCCGGTCGTGACCAGCGTTACGTCGAGGCGCTCCGGCGGAAAGCCCATTCCTGCTAACGTGTCTCCACCCACGATCAAAACCTTTTCACCCGCGCGATCGCAGCGCGCAACGATCTTGCTCACGTCTTTCGTGGTGGTTGGGGTCAAGCGCGCTTGCGTGCCTTTCATCACGGAACGACCTCCGGACAGCGCATGCCGCTCGGAAAAATCTTTTCGGGATTGAGCATGCGGGCGGGGTCGAAGACGTCGCGCACGCGCGCCATCGTCGCCAGATCGGCGGTCGAGTAGACGCGCGTCATGGCCTCACGCTTCTCCCAGCCGATGCCGTGCTCTCCACTGATCGTCCCGCCGAGATCGATCGCGGATTGCAAAATCTCGTTGCCCGTCTCGATGACCGCTGCGACTTGCTTGCGATCGCGCTTGTCGTACATGAGCAGGGGATGGAGGTTGCCGTCGCCGGCGTGAAAGACGTTGCCTACGGTGATTCCGCTTGCGCGCGAGGCCGCTTCGACGGCGCGCAGCGCCTCCGGTAATTTGCTGCGGGGCACGCAGACGTCTTGCGTGTAATAGTTGGGCGCGATGCGCCCCGTTGCGCCGGCGGCGCTCTTGCGCCCGGCCCACAGCGCGTCGCGCTCGGCTTGGTTGCGAGCGTTTCGCCAGGAGCAGGCACCGTGCTGCATGACGATCGAATGGATCGCCGCTTCGGAGGCCGACACATCTTCTTCGAAGCCCGCGTTCTCAACGAGCAGCACGGCGGCAGCCTCGGTGGGATAGCCCGCGTGAAAGGCGGCTTCGACCGCATGGGTGATGACGGCATCCATCATCTCGAGCGCCGTCGGCAGGATTCCGGCGCCGATAATGGCCGAGACTGCTGCCGACGCCGAATCGATGTCGTCGAAGGCCGCGACCGAGACGCGAACCGATTCAGGAAGCGTAACGAGCCGCAGCCAGGCCGAGGTCACGATGCCGAGGGTGCCCTCGCTGCCGACCAAAGCAGCCGTAAGATCGTATCCGACCTCATCGATGCTGGTTACAAAGACTTCACCTAACGCGTCGACGACCTCGAGCGCGAGCACGTGATTGACGGTCGTTCCGTACGAAAGGCAGTGCGGACCTCCGGCATTCGTCGCGATGTTGCCGCCGATCGTCGAAATCTGTTGCGAGGAAGGGTCGGGAGCGTAGAAGAGTCCGCTCGCGGCGACATATCGCGAAAGGTCGAGATTGATCAGACCCGGCTGCACGCGGACGCGGCGGCTGCGCTCGTCGAGCTCGAGCACGCGATTCATTCGCGCAAACGAGAGAACGACGCCACCTACGGTTGGCACGGCCCCGCCGCAGAGTCCCGTGCCGGCGCCGCGGGCGACAATCGGCTCGCCGCAATCGCGAGCGATTTTTACGATCGCGCTGACCTCGCGCGTGGAGCGTGGTAAAAGTACCGCCGACGGCATTCCGCCGTCGGTATACGCGTCGAAGGCATAGACCGCGAGATCTTCGGGCGCGGTTTTTACCGACTCGCTTCCCAGTGCCTCAACCAACCTCTCGCGAAGCATCGTCGAGCCCTTCGCCGCGTGAAGGACGCCCCGCTGCAAGGACGGCCCTTGACAATCATCGAGGCCTATGATTGCATAGTCGTAATCACGTGGCGCAGCCGGTGAAGAGAACGTTGCAAAAGTCAGCCCCCGCCAAATCGGCGGGGGTTCGCTTTTTTCGTGACGGTTGCCGTGCGATGTCGCTATGAAGATTCTCTGTGTCGGAAGCTATGCTCCCTATTTGGGAGGTTCTCTCACGTGGGCACCATTTCGGAAGATCGTCGGTACTTCGGCCGAAATCTGCGAGTTGGACCCGATGAAGGTAGTGGGTACCTCGGAGCCGCTCGCAGCGTTCGGGAAGATGATTGAAGCGGAAATTTCCGACGCGGACATCGTCATCGCTCACGGCCTTGCCGCTGCGACCACGTTACGAGCGGCGGCGACACATCCCGCGAATTCACGGCGCCTCGCCCTCCTCAATCCGCTCCTGGGCGCCGGGAGGCGCGGTCCTCTCGCCTCCGTCTTGAAGGCACTCGTCCGAGGTCCGGCAGGCGCCCTCGTGCTGCGTCGAATTGCAGCGACGAAAATCGCTCGGCTGAAGGCCGACCCAAACGCCGTGAGAGCTGAACTGCTGCGGTTCCTTGCGTGCGAGCCCGACGAAGGATTGGTGCAACAGGCCGTCGAGCGCGTCGTTGCCTGTGACGCCGGCGCACTCTTGGATTCAACCATGGCGCTCGTGAACGCAGACTTTTCGATGGGAGCGGCGCCCTCCGACCATATCGACGTCATTAGTGGAACTCGAGGATTTATAAGCCGGGCAACGCGACGGCGCCCACGACGACACTTACCAAATTCAGCGCTCTACGAACTCACGGATTGCGGACAGGCGCCGATGTATGAGCGGCCTGAGAGCGTCTACGATATTGTCGTGCGAGGAATCAAGTGTACTACGGCTCGATCTGCCTAATCGTACAGCAAGTACTTCTTGCGCATCGATTCGAACTCGCCGACGCTGGGCGTCCATTGGGCCAGAATTGCTTCGGCCGTTTCGCCGCCGAGCAAGGCTTGGCGAAAGGAATCGGTGCCCCAGTCCCGATCGAGACCTGAAATACTCTTGATGTCGATCGCGCGCGGAAAGAGATCGCGAACGGCGACGGCGATCTCGACCGCCGTCCGCACCGCATAAAAGCGGCGCGGATCGAACACATTCAGCTCAACCCCGGTCAGCTCGTGGCCTTCCCAGAACCCGCTGAGCGGCGACCACGCCGCCGGGCGAAACCACACCCCCGGCAGGTTGCGGGAGTTCAAACGCACCGCCAGTTTCGTTCCGTCGACGCCGGCGGCGCCGGCGAGGAAGAAGGGCAGCGTAAAGCCGCTGCCGTTGTTGATGCCCGCGCTATCGAGTAAACCCGTGCCGACATACACAACGGTCGTCTGCCAGGTGGGGATATTCGGTGAGGTCGGCACCCACTGCAATCCCGTGTCGGGCCAGATCATCGAACGCCGCCAGCCGTTCATGCGGACGACGCGGAGCTTCGCGCCGATTCCGAAGCGTTCGTTGAAGAGCGTCGCGAGCTCGCCGACCGTCATCCCGTGACGAATCGGAATCGGATAAAGCCCGATGAACGACTCGTAGGCCGGCTCGAGGACCGGCCCCTCGACGATCGCACCACCGATCGGATTGGGGCGATCGAGCACCCAGAACTCTTTTCCGTGTTCGCGCGCGCTTTGCATCGCGTACGCCATCGTGGAAATGTACGTGTACGCGCGCGAGCCGACGTCTTGGATGTCGAAGAGCAAAACGTCGACGTCCTCGAGCATCGCCGCGCTGGGATGACGCGAGGCTCCGTAGAGACTGTAAACCGGGAGACGCGTCTGCGAATCGAGGTATGACGCAACCGATGCGCCCGCGTTGCGATCGCCGCGAAAACCGTGCTCGGGTGCATAGATCGCCTTGATGCGGATCTCGCCGTGACGGCGGATCGCGTCGACGATCGACTCCAACCGCGACGTTACGCCGCTTTGATTCGCAATCACGCCGACCGTCCGGCCGCCCAGATCGCGCCACGCCGTGCTTAAGAAAAGGTCGTCGCCGAGCTCGATGCGCGTCGGTGGAAGAGGCTCGGCCGAGGGCCGTGCCGTGCTTGCGAGCGCGAGCGCGGCGCTGCCGGCTAGGAAGCGGCGGCGAAGCGTGGTTCCGTCTCCCGATGGAGGATGCCGGCATCGTGCGCGCGCGAGAAGAGCGCGTGGACAGCCGCGCGACCGTTTTCGCCCAGATCGTCCGTGAACTCGTTAACGTAAAGCTCGATGTGCGCACGCAGGACCTCGTCGCTCATTTCGACGGCATGTTCGCGCACGTACGGCATGACCGTGGTTTCGTTTGCGCGTGCGAAAGCCAAACTTCGCCGGATCGCAGCGCCGATGGCCCGCGTCTCCTGCTCGCCGATGTCGTTGCGCACGAGAATCGCGCCAAGCGGGAGCGGCAGGAGCGTCATGTTCTCCCACCATTCGCCCAGGTCGGCAATTGAAATGAGACCGGCGTCGCGGTAGGTGAAACGCGACTCGTGGATGACCAGTCCCGCGTCCACTTCGCCGTTGGCAACCGCGGGAATGATGCGATCGAAACGCATTTGCGTGGTTTTGGGCCGCGCGCCGAGCGCGAGCTGCAGTAATAGGAAGGCGGTCGTGCGTTCCCCGGGAATCGCAATGCGCTTGCGCGCGAAGTCGGCAAACAGCGGTGGCGATGCGGCCGGCCGCGCCACCAAGAGCGGGCCGCAGCCGTGCCCAATCGCGCCGCCGGATGGCAAGATCCGGTAGCGATCCATCAGAAACGGGATCGCCCCGTAGCTTACCTTCGTCAGTTCGAACTCGGAATGGGCTGCGGCATTATTGAGTTCCTCGATGTCGGCGAGGTGCGCTCGCACCGGCGGCGCATCCTCAAGAAGGCCGTTCGTCAGCGCGGCAAAGATGTAGGTGTCGTTCGGACAGGGCGAGTACGCGAGCGTATAGGGATTCATCGCATCTCCTCGGTAGCCAGGCCGTGCAGCTCGAAGAGTGCGTCGAGCACCCGCTGCAGGCCGGCGACCCCGGCAGCGAAGTCCCAGCCGCTTGCCTCGCGGTCGCCGCAGCGATTCGAAATTCCGCGGACCTCGATCGCAGGAACGCCGGCGCGCTGCGCGGCGCGCAGCGCAGCAAAGCCTTCCATCGATTCGACCTGCGCGCCGAAACGGTGTGCGAGGCGGCGAGCCGTGGCTTCGCTCGACGTGACGCGAGCGACCGTAATGCCGCGCAGCGCCGGAAAACCCTTGGCGCGAAGCTGGGCAACGAGCTCGGCGTCGGAAGTCGCTTCAGCGGCGAGCTGGATTCCCAGCGGGAGGGCGAGCGGGGCGCCGCTTTCGAGCGCCAGTTCGATCGAGTCGGCGGCAACCACGACGCCGTCGCCGATGCGAGCGCAGCCGTCAAAAGTACCCGCGATGCCGGCGTTGATGAGCAGACGGTATCTGCGCCGCGCGAGTTCCGTGGCAAGCGCGCACGAAGCCTCGACGGGGCCGACGCCGGTAACGATCGTCGCAACACCCTCACGCGGCTGCCAAAAATCAAGCTCGGCCTCGACGGCGCTCGCGAGCAAAATCACGGAACGCCGATAAACTTATGGGTTTGCAGCGAAAGTCGAAAGCGTTCCGGATGCGCTTTGGCGTAGGCCAGCGCAATCGCCACGTTCGCCGGCTTGTTCCCCTCCGGTTGCAGCAAGATGGTCGGCTTCTCGGCAAAGAGCGCAACGTGCTCCTCGGGCACGCGCCGGTCCACAATCAGCTTCGCCTCGTTTGCGCGCACCGCCATGCGCGGATCCACGCGTTCTTTCGGCGAAACGCAGAGCCAGACGTCGTCGGGAAGGTCGGTGAATATCGTGCCGTTCGATTCGACGTGCACGCGGCGTCCGTCGTGCCGTAAGGCGTCAATCAAAGCGGGAGTCGCGGCTTGTGCGAGCGGCTCGCCCCCGGTGAGTACCACCATCGGGCAGTCATCGCCGGCCTCGCGCACCATCGCGACGATCTCTTGCGCGCTAGCGAAAGACTTCGTCGAGTAATCGGTGTCGCAAAAATCGCATGCCAAATTGCAACCCGCCAACCGCACGAAGACGGCCGGCGTGCCGGTCCACAAACCTTCACCCTGAATGCTGTAGAAGATTTCGCCCAGCTGAATCATTTGGCGATGTCGGCGCGGCGCAGGACCGCGCAAGCGGTCGGCGTTTCCCAGAGGACGAGCTCGTCGAGCCGAATCAATGCGCCGTCGAGTCTCCGCCAAATCCAGAGCACGATCTGCTCGACGGTCGGGTTCTCGATAAACTCGTTGAGGTTTTGATGATCGACAACGTCCACGACCCGTTCGTTCACAATCCGCTCGATTCGGTCGAAGTCCTCGATCATGCCGCGCGCCGGTCCGCGCGTTTTCATCGCCCCGCGCACCGCAACCTCGAGATGATACGAATGCCCGTGCATCCGCGCACATTTCCCGGGATGGAACGGCAGCACGTGCGCAGCCTCGAATCGAAACCGTTTGCGAATTTGGACTTAGAACTCTCCCTGCGGTCCCATTGCTTCGAGACGTCGCTTGAGGTCGGCGAGGAAGCCGCTGGCAACGTAACCGTCGACGACGCGATGGTCGAGCGAAAGGCAGGCGTTCATCATGTGACGGATCGCGATTGAGTCGTCGGCCCGGACGACCAGCTTCTTGACGACGGCTTCCATGGTAACGATGCCGGCTTGGCCGGCGTTGATGATCGGCGCCGAGGCCCAGGAGCCGTTTGCTCCGTTGTTGTTGACCGTGAAGGTTCCGCCGGCAAGATCGTCCACGCCGAGTTTGCCTTTGCGGGCCCTTTCGATGAGCTCGCCGGCCGCGATCGCGACGCCTTTGACCGAAAGCTTGTCGGCGTGTTTGATGACCGGCACGACGAGATTTGCCGGGAGGCCGATGGCGATGCCGATGTTGACCTCTTCGTTGACGTAAATACCGGCTTGGTTCGAGCTCGGCGACGGCGCGAACTTGGCGTTCATGAGCGGAAACGCGGCGAGCGACTGAACCACGGCTCGAATGAAGTAGGGGAGCAAGGTCAGCTTATAGCCGCTTTCGCGCTCGAAGCGATCCTTTTCGCGCAAGCGCCATTGCCAGACGTCGGTAACGTCGATCTCGACCATCGACCACGCATGCGGTGCGGTATGGACGCTCTCGACCATGCGCTCGGCGATAATGCGGCGCGCCTGCGTCAGCGGAACGAACGTACCGGGAATCGGCTGCGCGTAGGTGGAGGTTCTCGTCGCGCCCGGTACTACCGGCTGCGGCATAGCCGCGGGCGGCGCGACGGGAGCGGGAGTCGCGGCCTGGGTAGAGACCACCGAGCGCGCTGCGGAGAGAATGTCTTCGGCGGTAACGCGGCCGTTCGCACCGGTGCCTTTGATCGCCCGAATGTCAACGCGATGTTCGCGCGCGAGACGCCGTACGGCCGGCGATGCGCCGCGCGAGGCGTTGTCGTCCTCCGCGTTCTCGGTGGTGCTCGATTTGGCGCCATTGGGCGAAGGCGTCTGCGCGGGTTCCGCCCGGTGAGCGACCGGCGCGGCCCCTGCGGCAGGTTTGGGGGCGCCGGCTTCTTCGATCACGGCGATCGGCGTGCCGGTAGCGACCGTTTCCCCTTCTTTGACGAGCAACTCGCGAATCGTTCCGGTAACCGGCGACGGAACGCCGGCATTGACCTTGTCGGTCGAGACTTCGACGAAATCTTCGTACTTGTCGACGTTATCGCCGACGGTTTTTAACCACTGCGCAACGGTGCCTTCGGTTACCGTTTCGCCCAGTTGCGGCATCGTAATTGTCGTAGCCATCAGAACTCGATCATCTCCCGCATCGTATCGGCCATCTCGCTCGGCGAGGACATGAACTCTTCCTCGAGCGGCAACGCGTACCCCATCGCCGGAACGTCGGGGCCGCACAGACGCCGGATCGGCGCGTCGAGATGGAAGAGCGCCTCTTCGGCAACCATGGCGCTGATCTCCGCGCCGATGCCGCCGAACTTATTGTCCTCGTGGATCACGAGGAGTTTGCGCGTCCGCTCCACGCTGCCGAGAATCGTCGCCTTATCCATCGGGCGGATCGAGCGCAGGTCGATGACTTCGACCGAATACCGGTCTTGCTCGAGTTGCAGCGCCGCTTCGAGTGCCCAATGCAGGTAGAGGCCGTAGGATACGACGCTCAGCTGCGTGCCTTCTTTTACGACGTTCGCCTTGCCCAGCGGAATCGTGTAATGGCCATTCGGCACTTCCCCCTTGATCAGCCGATAGGTCTTCTTGTGCTCCAAGAAAAGGACCGGATCGGGATCGTCGATCGCTGCGTTGAGCAGACCCTTGACGTCCGCCGGAAAGGAGGGCGCGACGACCTTCAGTCCCGGCACGTGGTAGAAGAGCGCTTCAACCGAAACCGAGTGCGAGAGCGCACCGCGCACGCCGCCGCCGTAGGGCGTGCGAATCACCATCGGGCAGGTGTACTCGCCGTTGGAGCGATAGCGGATTTTGGCCGCTTCGCCGACGATTTGGTTAAACGAAGGATAGATGAAATCGGCGAACTGGATTTCCGCGATGGGACGCAGGCCTTCCATCGCCATGCCGACCGCAATCCCAACGATAGACGCCTCGGCGATCGGCGTGTCGATAACGCGTTGCTCGCCAAACTCCTTGACGAAGTCTTTTGTGATTAAAAAGACGTTACCACGCGCGCCGACGTCTTCGCCGATGATCAGCGTGCGGTCGTCGGTCTTGAGGGCTTCGTAGAGCGTCGCTCGGACGGCCTCGACGTTGTTCATCGTGGTCGAGTTTGCGCTCACGACTGCCACGGCTGCCAAGCTCCTTCGTAAACGTGCGTGTAGAGATCGGCTGGTTTCGGGTAGGGCTGCGCTTCGGCCGCATCGGTCGCGTCGTTCGTCTCCTGCAAGACCGACTGGCGCATCGAGTTCACGTCCTGCGCGATGACGATGCCATGCTCGAGCAGTACCGCCTCGAAGGCCGGCACCGGATCTTGTTTGCGCCGCTCGGTAACCATCTCGCGCGTCCGATACGTCATGTCGTTATCGTCAGTCGAATGCGCAAGATAGCGGTAGCAGGTGCCTTCGACGAGCGTCGGACCACCGCCACTGCGAGCGCGATCCATCGCTTCCTTGACCGCAGCGTAGGTTTCGATTGGGTCGAAACCGTTGAATCGCAGGCCCGGTATGCCGTATCCGGCCGCGCGCTTCCAAATTTGCGGCTCGGCCATCTGCTTGTCGAGAGGCGTCGAGATCGCCCACTCGTTGTTCTCCACGAGCATCACGAACGGCAGCTTGTGAACCGCTGCGAAGTTCATCGACTCGTGCCATTCGCCTTCGCTCGTCGTTCCGTCGCCGCACGTCGCCAGTACGGCGCGGCCGGTTTCGCCGCGATACTTCACCGCATAGGCCGCGCCGACCGCATGCGGAAGGTGCGCCGCCAGAATCGATGAGAACGACATCAAGCCGGCCGCCTTGGACGAGTAGTGATTTGGGAATTGGCGTCCGCCGTTGTGATCCGGCGCGCGCGCGAAGATCGAGAGCATGATCTCGTAGGGTGAGAGCCCGATGCCCAGACAGAGACCGAGATCGCGGTAGTACGGCGCGAGAATGTCCCGGCCACGATTGAAGGCCATCGCCGCGCCCGCTTGCAGGGCTTCGTGACCCTCGCTGCCGAGCGCGAAGGGCACTTTTCCTTGGCGGTTGAGCTGAAAGCCGCGGTTGTCGAGCTGCCGCTGCAACAACATGTTGCGGAAGATCGCCCGCAATTGGTCGTCGCTGAGCCCATGACGCTCGAGCCTCCCGGTCGCAATGCCGGTGCTAGCCATGCTGCGTCCCGTCTGGCTGGTTATAGCCATGGGCTCCAGCGCTCCGCGTAGAGGCGCTCGTAGAGGTCGGGAGCCGCTGGATAGGCCATCGCTTCGGCCCGGTCTGTGGCATTGTTGATTTCTTCTAGCACGGCGCGCTTCAATGCTTCCGTCCCGGCGGGCGGCAGGATCGAATGCTCGGCCAGGAGGCGCTCGAAACGAGGAACGGGGTCGTCTTTGCGGCGCGCCTCGACCTCCTCGCGCGAACGGTAGCTTCGGTCGTCGTCATCCGTGGTATGCGACAAGAAGCGATAGCATTTCGCTTCGATCATTGTGGGGCCACTGCCGCTGCGCGCGCGGCCGAGCGCCTCTCCGACCGCACCGTAGCATGCGATTGGGTCCATTCCGTCTACGACGACCCCCGGCAAGCCGTAGCCGGGCGCCCGTTTGTAAACGTCCGGCTGGCCCATTTGCTTGGAAAGCGGCGTCGAGATTGCCCATTCGTTATTCTCGCAGAGAAAGACGATCGGCAATGCGTGAATTGCCGCGAAGTTCACGGACTCGTGCCACTCGCCTTCGCTCGTGGCGCCGTCGCCGAAGGTCGTGAGTACGGCGCATCCGCGCTCACCGCGATACTGCAGCGCGTAAGCCGCACCGACGGCGTGGGGGAGCTGCGCCGCAATTATCGAGCTAATCGTATGCAAACCGAGACGCCGGCTGGCGTAGTGATGCGGGAACTGTCGGCCGGCCGAATGGTCAGCTGCTCGCGCGAAGAGCGAGAGCAGCACTTCGTATGGCGTAACGCCGATTCCAAGTGCGAGCCCGAGATCGCGGTAATAGGGAACGAGTATATCCTTGCCGCGCTCGAACGCCATCGCGGCGCCGGCTTGGACCGCTTCGTGTCCCTCGCTCGCCGACGCAAACGGAATCTTTCCTTGGCGATTGAGCTGAAAGCCACGGTTTTCGAGAGCGCGCTGCATCACCATCGTGCGAAAGATCGCAACGAGCTGCTTGTCCGTAAGGCCCTGGCGCGCGAGAGCGAGCACGACGGGCTTTGGTGTTGCCACGAAGGCCGTAGTCGCTCGTGGCCGCGCCTAAATCCTGCGCGGAGGTAGCGAAGCGGTTCGCCCCAAAAACGAGAGCATGTCACTCAGGGCTCTCGCCTTTCTCCTGGCGCTCGCAGCGTTAGGGTTGCCGGCGCGCGCCGCGGATGCTCCAGCCGAGCATTGGAAGCACGACAATCCATTCTGTCAAGTCGTCGCGCAAGTGGCCCCGGCTGATAACGGGTCAGCGTACGCACTGGCCCTTTTTGCAGCGACGGGCTCGATGCTCGACGCCCATGTCACGCTCCTGAGCGATACGGACGCGTACGATGCGCACGTCAGCGAGACAAGTCTCTCCGGTACCCCGGATGACCGGCAGTCTGATCCGCTGCTCGTCAAATTTTCAGTCTCGGCTCACCTGAAATACTTTTTCGTCGATTCCTATGCAATCGACGCCGGCAAAAACGTGACGTGCCCGTCGTACGTCTTCACGGTCGGCGATGCAGGCATCGACGTACCGGCCGGCATCCAAACGGTCCAAGCAGAGCATCTGCAGGAGTTAGCCCCGCTGAAATGCGGTCAGGCATACGTTCCCCCGCGCATGCGCGGAGATCTGCAGAGCCCGGTCAGCGCCTACGGCGGGCGGCCGCTGACCGTCGTCGCGCGCGCCTACATCGACTCCAACGGTTATAGCATTAGCGAGGAGATCGTACAGTCCAGCGGAGTCGACGGCATGGACAAGTTCATGCTCGGCGCCGTCGGCGTCCATCAGTTCGCTCCCGCGCAGTTTTTGTGCGTCCCCGTCGTCGGCACGACGGAAGTCGAGCTGAAGTACTTTCCGTGATTCGAGCGATTGCCACCGGGCTCGGTACGATGATCGCGGCCGTGATGGCGTGCGCGGGCGCTGCCCAAGCGCGCACCGAATTTTGCCCCGCGACGCTCTGGTATCGTCCCGCAATTCCCGCGACGAGCGACGGACGCTCCTCTGGTCTCGTCTACGGGCTGGTCGCGGGCGGACCGCGGACGATTGTCTCGGCAAAGATCGTCGCCGAGACGGACGGCGGGTGGTACGCGTGGGACGTCGCCAACGTGCCGTTGACGGAGCGAACCAACAAGGAGGCGGAGTCGACGCGACAAGTCGTCACCTTCGGCAAGGCGGTTCTCGTGCGGCATGCGTGGGTCGTGCAGGCTCGCACCTCGGGCGACGCACTTTATGGCTGGGACGCCATCGGCGAGGCTGCGTGCGGCATTCCGTCGTTCGGGCACGCTTCCTACTACGCTGCGGGGCACCCACAGAGCGCGCAAGGCTTCCCGGTGGAAGCGGCGACGGCGATCGCACCGCTCTATACGACGGATTGTCCGCATCCGTTCGCCGAAGCGACGGTGGCCCATCCGGCCCAGCCTCGGTTTCCGTCGTCAGTTCCGCGGGGCCTGTGGTATGCATCCCAGATTGAAGTCCAGATCGGGGACAGCGACAATCTGCTCGACGCTTGGGTCTATAAAACGTCCGGCAATCGCGACATCGATCGCAGCGCGCTTGCGGCAGCACGCGGCTCTTCTTACAATTCCGCCGTCTCCTATTGCCAAAAGGCCGACGGCGACTATCTCTTTAAAGCCGATTTCGAGCCGAACTGATGAGCGTTGACGCGCGCGCTGCCGGGGGCGACGCCGTTCGCTATCGCCGGCACTTTCACGCGCACCCGGAGCTTTCGATGGAGGAGCACGAAACGGCGGCGTTCATCGAGCGCGAGCTGCGGAGCTTCGGCTTCGACGAGATCCGCACCGGCGTTGGGAAAACCGGTGTTCTTGCGACGCTGCGAGGAGAGAAGAACGGACCTGTCACGTTGCTGCGCGCCGACATGGACGCGCTGCCGGTCGAAGAGCTCAACGATGCGCCGTACCGCTCGACGAGGGCGGGCGTCATGCACGCGTGCGGGCATGACGGACACATGGCAATCCTCTTGGCTGCCGCGCGCGAGCTTCACCAGCGCACAGCCGAGATCCCAGGTACGCTCGTCTTTTGCTTTCAGCCCGGCGAAGAAGGCTTCTCCGGCAACAAGCACATGATTGAGGACGGCGCGCTGGAAAACCCGCACGTCGATCGTACCTTCGCGCTGCATCTCTACAGCGGACTCCAGTCCGGAAAGATCGGCGTGCGCGATGGCGCTTTCTTCGCGTCGTCGGACCGCTTCGACATCGAGTTGATCGGCAAAGGCGGTCACGGTGCGATGCCGGAGAAATCAGTCGACCCGATCGTCGGCGCCTCCGAACTCGTGATGCTGCTGCAAACGATTGCCAGCCGCGAAGTCGCACCGCCTCAGCCAGTCGTCGTCACGGTCGGATCGCTGCACGCGGGGACCACGTTCAACGTCATCCCCGAGCGCGCGCAACTTCAAGGAAGCGTTCGGGCCTTCGACGATGGCGTGCGCCAGAGTCTACCCGAGCGCATCGAACGCCTCATCGCGGGCCTTTGCAGCGCGATGCGTTGCGAGTATCGATTTGAATATCACTGGATCTATCCGCCGACGATCAACGATCCGGCTGCAAACGCCGTCGTGCGTGCGGTAGCGCGACACGTGGTTGGTGCGCAAAGCGTGGTCGACCCGCACGAGATCGTGATGTGGTCCGAGGACATGTCGTTCATGCAGCAGGAACGGCCCGGCGCGTACTTCCTCGTTGGGGCGCGAGGGTCCAACGCGGGCCACGAGCCGCATCACAGCGCACGCTTCGACATCGACGAGCGCGCGTTGAGCGTCGGCTTCGAAATGATGGTCGGTCTGGGGCTGCATGGATAGCGCGGCGAGCACGGATTTTCGCAGGTATGTGATTATCGGCAACGGCTTTGCAGGCACGACGGCGGCGGAGCAATTGCGCAAACACGATCCGGCGTGCGAAATCACGCTTTTTGGCGACGAGCCGTACACGCTCTACAATCGCATTTCGCTGCCGCCGATGCTGCGAAAGCAAATCCCCGAAGAGAAAGTGATGATTCGCAATCTCGCCTGGCACGAAGAGCATCGCATCGCGCTGCACTTGCGCACGCGCGTCGACCGGATCGTTCCTGAGGAACGCGTCGTGGAAGTCGACGGTACGTCGTATTCGTACGATGCGCTCCTGATCGCCACGGGAGGCCGTCCGAATCCGATCGGCAAGCCCGGTTCGGAAGGCGCGGCGAACCTATTTCCGTTTCAATACCTCGACGATACGCGGGCCATTTCGGAGCAAATCGACCGCAGCCGGGTCGGAGTCGCGATCGGCGGTTCGTTCATCGCCTACGAGCTCGCCGAGGCATTTTCGTCGCGCGGTCTCGAGACGCACTGGCTAATGCGCGGTCCGCGCGGCTTACATCGCATCATCGACGAAGAGGCGGGTGAGCTGCTCCACGAAGCGGCGCGAGCCGACGGCGTGCACATGCACTACGGCGAGGAAGTCGAAGGGTTCGTGCGCTCCAATGGCGCCATTGCGAAGGTTCGCACGAACAAAGGGGAGATCGCGGCAGAGTGCTACGCTTATGGGTTCGGATTAGCAATGAATACCGAGCTTTGCGAAGGTTCCGGGATCCACACGAGCCAGAACGGGATTCTCTGCGACGACCATCTGCAGACGAACGTCAAGGACATCTACGCTGCCGGCGACGTCGCAGACTTTTACGATCCCACTCTGGAAATCCGCTATCGCATGGGAACGTGGAACAATGCCGGGGCGCATGGCAAGGTCGTCGCCCTCAATATGATGGGCGGCAGCGAGAAGTACCACGACGTGCCGGAATATTCGTCGCTACTCTTCAAGGGGCAGACGATCACGCAGTTCGGTCTCGGAACGGACTTGCGCCAGGAACTCGAGATCGCGCGCAAAGTCGATCGCGAGAAAAAGTGGTATCGTGCGCTCTTCTTTTGGGAAGATCGCTTGGTGGGAGGGCTGATGCTCGGTAAGGGCAATCGGGCCGGCAAACGCAAGTACGTCGAAGCCATCAAATCGAAGCAACGCTTTCCTAAACCCGAATGGAACGCGATGCTTGACTGGACGGCCTAGTGGCTGTCACAGGCTACTAGCCGATGCTGCCTTCGGTGCGCGCCATCGACCTCGCATCCATTGAGGCCGCGCGCAGGCGTATCGCCGCAACCATCCTGCGCACTCCGCTTGTGCGCCTGGAGCTTGGCCCCGGGTATCCCGATATACGGCTCAAGCTCGAGAATCTGCAGCCCATCAATGCCTACAAGCTGCGCGGCGCGGCCAACGCGGTCGCCGCACTCCAGCCGAACGAGCGCGCCCGCGGCGTCTGGACGATCAGCGCCGGGAACGCAGGGCAAGGAGTCGCCTACGCGGCGCGCCGCGCAGGCGTGCCATGCACTGTCGTTGCGATCGAAACCGCGCCCGAATCGAAGCTCGAACGGATGCGCGCGCTCGGGGCTCGACTCGTCCTGGCCTCCTACGACGTCTGTTGGAAAGCGCTGGAGGAACGCGCGTATCCGGGCGTCGAGGGAACGTTCATCCATCCGTTCGACGACGACAACTTTATCGCCGGACACGCGACGATGGGGTTGGAGATACTCGAGGACGCGCCCGATACCGCAGCACTCATCGCCGCGATCGGAGGCGGAGGACTGATCACGGGGCTCGGGAGTGCCGTGCGCGCGCTTAAGCCGGAAATCAAAGTCTGGGGAGCCGAACCCGAGACCGCCGCGCCTGCGGCCGCGTCGTTTGCGGCCGGATCGCCTCAGGTCTTTACCGGCTGGACGGCCTCGTTCGTCGACGGCGCGGGTGGGCAGAGCGTCTTCCCGCGCATGTGGGAGCGGATGCAGCCGGTGATGGATGGCGTCATCGTCGTCACGCTCGACGAGGTGCGCGCCGCGATGCGCCTCATGGCCGAGAAGATTCGCATCATCAGCGAGGGTGCGGGCGCCCTGGCGCTGGCGGCCGCGCTCACCGGTAAAGCCGGCGATGGACCAATCGTCGCAATCGTGTCTGGAGGAAATATCGACCTCGACAAGTTCAGCCGGCTGATCGGCTAACCGCTAAGCTAGATTTTTAGCGCGCGTTCGATGCAGTCGGCGAATTCGTCGACGTCTTGCGACGTGGTCGCCCAATGGGTCATCCAACGCACCTCCGGCAGCGATTCGTCGAAGACGTAAAAGAAGTACTCACGCCGGATTCGCTCGATCGCACCACGATCGAGCGTTGCGAAGACGGCGTTGCATCGGACGGGACGGGTCACGCGCACCCCGGGAATCGCTCGCACGCGATGGTGCAAGCGTTGCGCCATCGCATTTGCGTGGGCAGCGTAGCGCGACCAGCGGTCGTCGGTGAGCAGCGCGTCGAGCTGGGCAGCGAGATACCGCATCTTTGAGGCGAGCTGCATGGCCTGCTTCTGGACGAAAGGGGCCGCGCCGGCATGGAGTCCGGGCCGCAAGAAGCATACGGCTTCGCCGAGCATCAATCCGTTCTTGGTGCCGCCGAAACTCAGCACGTCGACGCCGACGTCGACGGTCGTTCCGCGGAGGGGGGCGTCGAGCGCGACGGCGGCGTTGGCGAGGCGCGCGCCGTCGACGTGGACGATCCAATCGCGCGCGTGAGCAAAGGCGCAGAGTTCCCGCAACTCATCGATTTCGTAG
Organism: Vulcanimicrobiota bacterium; assembly: GCA_963756635.1. Lineage (GTDB taxonomy): Bacteria > Vulcanimicrobiota > Vulcanimicrobiia > Vulcanimicrobiales > Vulcanimicrobiaceae > Cybelea. Next base: position 516,118 of record CAVWOR010000004.1, on the reverse strand, counting down.
ATGCCGCCGAATTCGGTGGCTTGCGAAATCGAAATGGCGCGCGGTTGCGGGAAATGGACCACGTCCCCCGCGTGCGTGTACGGCTCGAGATCGGCCGGACGCAGCTTCCCATCCGCAGTCGCCACTGGAATCACCTTCGATCCGCTGAAACGCTCGAGCGCGCCGCATTCATCGGTTTGCAGGTGCGCGCTCGCCGGCGCAAGGACCGCCTCCCAGGGGCGCAGCAACGAACTGAGCGCGGCGACGTTGGCGCCCGTGCCGTTGAATGTAAAAAAGACCTCGGTTTGCTCGCCAAAATGCTGCTTGAAGCGCTCGATTGCGCGCGTCGTCCAGAGATCGTCCCCGTAGCCGACCGCGTTGCCGGCATTGGCCTCGACGATGGCTCGCAGGATTTCGGGCGCTATCGGCGCTTCGTTGTCGCTGCCGAGGCTGCGATGTAATGAACGCTCCATGGGTTGAAGGTTCCGTGATTCCAACGGGTGGAACCTACCGCGAGCTCGAGCGGCGTTGGAAAGCGCTGTGGAGGCGGCGTTGCTTGACGGGCTCTCGTACTCGCTGGCGCTCGCGCGCGGAAGCGCGCGTCACGCACTGACGTTTGAAACGCCGTCCTCGGCAACGTGGAAGTTGCGAATCGCTATGCATGCGGCGGCAGCGCGTGCGGCCATTGACGCGATCGCGAGAGTCGTTGAGGATTCGGCGTCCATGCCGTTTAAGTAGCCGACGATGGCGGAACGCGATCGACTCGAGGTTGACGTACTCTTTGTGGGTGCCGGTCCCGCGAGTCTTGCGGGTGCGATTCGGCTCGGCCAGCTGGCGCAGGCCGCCGGCCGCGCGCTCGAGATCCTCGTGATCGAGAAGGGCGGCGAGATTGGACACCACGGACTCTCGGGTGCGGTGATGGATCCGCGCGCGCTCGACGAATTGCTGCCCGAGTGGCGCGAAAACGCCCCGGTGGAATCGCCTGTAACCAGCGATCAACTCTGGTTTCTGACGGCGCGCGGAAAGATCAGGGCGCCGTTTACTCCGCCGCCATTGCAGAATCACGGCAAGTACGTAACGTCGCTGCAGAAGCTCTGCAAATGGCTCGGCGAAATAGCCGAAGAGAGCGGGGCGCAAGTCTTCCCTGCCTTTCCCGGGCAGGAGTTGCTCTGGCACGAAAATCGCGTGATCGGCGTACGTACTGGGGACAAAGGCCTCGACCATAATGGCGTGCCGAAATCAAACTACGAGCCGGGAGCAGATATTCTCGCGAAGGTCGTCGTTCTTGGCGAAGGCCCGCGCGGCACCCTTGCAAAGCAAGCTGGTTCGCGTTTGGGGCTCGCCGAAGGGCGCGAGCCGCAAGTCTACGCGGCTGGGGTCAAAGAACTTTGGCAGCTCCCCGATGATCGCTTCAAGGCCGGTGCCGTAATCCACACGCTGGGCTATCCGCTTCCACCGGAGACCTTCGGGGGCGGATTCATCTATGGTATGGCGGGAAACGTTCTCGATATCGGATTCGTCACCGGTCTGGATTATGCGAATCCAACGACCGATCCGCACAACGAGTTTCAGCGAATGAAAGAACATCCGGTCGTTCGCCGGATGCTTCACGGTGGGAAGATGATTCGCTATGGAGCGAAAGCGATTCCCGAGGGAGGGCTCTTTGCGATGCCGCGGCCGTACGCCGACGGGCTGCTGATTGTGGGCGATTCGGCGGGGTTCTTGAACGGCATGCGCCTCAAAGGCATTCACCTCGGGATGAAATCCGGCATGCTCGCCGCCGAAACGATCTGGGAAGCACTTGCGGCCGGGAGTTGTAACAGCCTGAGCCTGGCCTCGTTCGAGGCCCGTTTCAAGGAGTCGTGGGCCTACGCCGAGCTTCGCACGTCGCGCAACTTCCACCAGGGTTTCCGCAACGGGATGCTGCCGGGGTTGATCAACGCCGGTCTCTCGACGCTCACGGGTGGCGCCGGTTTCGGTTTCATCGACAAACTGCCGGGCGAGTACGGCTACGAACGCATGGCCAAAGCGGGCTGGAATCCGAAGGAAACGCCGCGTGCCCACATCGACAACGTGCTGACCTTCGATAAGCTCACCGACGTGTACGCCAGCGGAACGATGCACGAAGAGAATCAACCGTGTCACCTGATCGTCTCGGATACCGACATCTGCCGCGACCGCTGCACCAACGAATACGGCAATCCGTGCCGCTCGTTCTGTCCGGCCGCGGTCTACGAGCCGATGTTCGAACCGGTCGATGGAAAGTTTCAAGGCCGGCTTCAGATCAACTTCACCAACTGCGTGCACTGTAAAACCTGCGACATTGCCGATCCGTATCAAATTATTACGTGGGTACCGCCGCAGGGAGGTGAGGGTCCGGTTTACCTTGGTATGTAGTTGAGCCGCTTCGATGGCGACGTCATCGTTGCCGGAGCCGGGCTGATCGGCCTTGCAATCGCTTTTGAGCTTGCGGAACGAGGCGCAAGCGTGTGCGTTTGCGATCGCGGTGAACCCGGACACGGCGCCTCTTGGGCCGGCGCCGGAATGCTGGCGCCGCATACGGAGCGCATACGAGACGAGGCGTTGCTCGCGCTGGGCGCGTCCTCACTCGATGAGTACCCGGCATTCGTTCAACGCGTCTTCGATGCGAGCGGCATCGACGCGCGTTTGCGACTCGATGGCGTCTTCTACGCGGCCTTTGACGACGGCGCGCTCGATGGATTACGCCGGCACGCGCACACCCTGCAGGCGCGCGGCGTCGACTGTGACGTGTTCGATCGAGCGGCCTCCCTGACGGCGCAGCCCTGGCTTGGCGCCGGGCTCGCCGGCGGAGTCCTTGTACGAAGCGAAGGCTTCGTCGATAATCGGCGCCTGGGCCGCGCGCTTGCGGTCGCGTGCGAAGCGCGCGGCGTTCGCATCGAACAAACCTCGATACAGGTCGAGTGCGATGCGCGGCGAGTGCTGGGGGTGCGAACCGATCGGGGGTTTCTCGCAGCGCGGGCCATCGTCAACGCCTGCGGGGCCTGGGCGGCGCAGCTTTCCGGTGTGCCGCAATCGTGCGTTCCTCCGGTCGAACCGGTGAAGGGGCAGATGCTGGCGCTTGCCGTTCCGCTCGGCCTCGTGCAGCGTGCCACCTGGGTTCCGGGAGCCTATTTGGTTCCCCGCGACGATGGACGCCTGCTCGTCGGCGCGACCGTCGAATCGGTCGGATTCGACGAACGCGTTACCGCGCAAGGCATTCACGAACTCCTGCACGCCGCGCTGGGAGCGGCACCGTCGCTCGCCGGCTTTTCAGTGACCGAAAGCTGGACGGGGCTGCGACCCGGAACGCCGGATCACGTGCCTTTCCTTGGGCCGACGGCGATCCAGGGATACTTTCTGGCAACCGGTCACTACCGCAACGGGATCCTGCTTGCCCCGGCGACCGCGCGCTTGATCGCCGACGCAATAGAAACCGGCGCCGTCTCCGCGCTCGAGCCGTTTCTGATCGCTCGCCTCGGCACGGAAGAGGCTGACCGCGCACGAATAACCCACGCGTGAAGGCTACGATCAACGGCCGCCTCGCGGATCTGCCCGATGAGCTGACCGTCGGTGCGCTGCTCGAGCTGCTCGGCTCTACGCGCACCGGCGTGGCGGTGGCGTGCAACGATCGCGTGGTGCGCCGAGCCGAATACGACATGCAGCCCGTGCGAGACGGCGACTGCGTCGAGATCATCGAAGCGGTCGCGGGAGGGTAGGCAGGCTGCGATGGCTGCGGACACGCTGAAGATCGGCGAACACGATTTTGATTCGCGATTGATCGTCGGGACCGGAAAGTACCCTTCGATGGAAGTCATGCGGGCCGCGCACGCGGCAAGCGGCGCCGTCATGGTTACGGTGGCGATTCGGCGCATCGGCTTGGATAATTCGGAAGGAAAGGCGCTGCTCGATTACATCGACCGCGATCGCTACACGATTCTCCCAAATACCGCCGGATGTTACTCGGCGAAAGAGGCCGTGCTCACCGCACGGCTCGCCCGCGAGCTGCTCGAGACCGACATCGTCAAACTCGAAGTCATCGGTGATGCGCAGACGCTCCATCCCGACACGCGCGAGACGCTTGCCGCCGCCGAGCAGCTCGTCAAAGATGGCTTCACCGTACTGCCGTACATTGGCGACGATCCGATCGCGTGCAAACAGCTCGAGGAAATCGGCTGCGCGGCGGTCATGCCGCTCGCCGCGCCGATCGGCAGCGGATTGGGCGTTTGCAATCCTTATTCGATTCGCATTATCAAAGAGCGGGCGACCGTTCCGGTGATCGTCGACGCAGGCGTCGGTACGGCCTCAGATGCCGCAATCGCGATGGAGCTCGGCGTCGACGCCCTCTTGATGAATACGGGCATTGCGCGCGCCCGCGATCCGGTACTGATGGCAACGGCCATGAAGCACGCGGTCCTCGCAGGACGGCAAGCTTTTCTTGCGGGGCGGATGGAGAAGCGGCTCTACGCCGATGCATCGAGCCCGATGCGCGATCTGATCTCAACGCAAACGCGCTAGTGGCTGTTACAGGCCGCTAATTGCCGATTCGCCAGCTCCACGCGTTCCAGAAGGTCGAGCCACCGGGAGCCGGTGCGATGCCCCGGACGTACGTTCGATAAGCGTTGGGAATACGCACCTGCCATAGCGTGAAGATCGGAAGATCGCGAGCGATCGCGTGCTGGACGATCGCGTAGTCGGTTTTGCGTCGCGTTCGATCGAGGGTCGCAAGGGCATCCTGCATGGCCGCATCGGCACGCGGATCGCACCACAACGAATAGTTGAGGCCGGCCGGAGGCAGTTGGTCGCAGGCCAGGTTCCACGAGTCGTCTGGATCGCTCCCGAGCACCCACCAGGCATCGTACGAGAGCTGATAGCGTCCACCGGCAAGCACGCCGCCTTGCGCAGCCGGCGCATAGAACATCCCGCTTGGGTACTGCTTGATGACCGCGCGAACGCCGATCTTGCGCAAATCCTCTTGAATGACCGAGGCCACCAACTGCGACCCGTTGACTATTTGCGGCGCAATCGCGAGCGTCAGCTCGAGCGTTCGACCGCCTAGCAGCCGTTTCGCAGCGGCGGGATCGTAGCGAATCGATGGCGTGGCGGCGTCGTAGGCCCATCCGTTGCGGGGCTGATCGGCGTTGACGATAACCCCGCTGCCGTGTGTAGCGGCGGCGAGCAGCGACCTGCGATCGATCGCCATCGCAATCGCTTGACGAACCCGAACGTCGCGCACGATTGGGTCACGAAGATTGAAGCGCAAGACGTGCAGGTCGTTAACCGGCGTCAGCGCGATCCCAATGGCGGGAATCGATTGCACTTGCGGCAAGAGCTGCGGATCCACGTCGAGATAGGCATCGACTTCGCCGGTGCGCAACTGCTCGAGCCGCGTGTTGGCGTCGGGAATGATGCGGTAGAGCAGGCGATCGATGTGGGGTTTGCCGCGCCAATAGAGCGGATTTGCGGCCAGCGTGATGCTGTCACCGTGGCGCCATTGCATCACTCGAAAGGGCCCGGATCCGACCGGACGTTGGTTATACGCGGCGCGGTTGAGGTCGGGAAGCCCCTGCAGCAGGTGTGCGGGCATGATCGCGCCGACGCCTTGCGGCCCGAAGAAATACTGGACGAAGGGCGAGAACCGCCGCCGTAAGCGGACCACCACGGTGTGGTCGTCGGGGGCGCGAATCTCCTGGACCTCCTCGTATCCCACGCGCGTAGGAACGTCGTTACGCGGATTGACGACCGCGCGATACGAAAACAGGACGTCGCGCGCGGTCAACGGTTGACCGTCCTGCCACCGAACGTCGCGCCGAAGATGGTACGTTATCGTGCGTTGATCGGCCGAGATGCCCTCGTTCGCAAGAGCCGGGACCTGCGTAGCGATTTCGGGAATCGCATTCCCGCGATCGTCGTTCTCGATGAGATACGACATGTAGAGGTGGCTGAAGTTGAGTTCGTCGGCTTCGTTGGAGAGCAGTGGATTCAACGAATCGGGCTCGCCGGCAAGGCCGCTGAAGACGAGGCCCGCGCCGGACGTGTGCTGGCCGCCGGCCCGGGAACAGGCCGCAGAACAGAGCAGCAGCAGCAGTATCGGCACGAAACGAAGACGGTTCATCGTTTGCGCGCCATTGCGTACCAATGCACGGCGCCCGTAAGCGGGCGTGCCCGATGGGCCCAAGATCCAGCGACCTCATCGACGCTCTGCTCGCGCAGTGATTCGACCTCGAAGTCCATAACGAGGAGCGCGAGCAAGCGCTCACGATCGAAGTAGACGTGCGCGACCCCGCGCTCGTCGCCGTCATCCGGTGAAAAGGTCGAATCGTCGATGCGTTCCCCTTGTCCAAAGCGCGCGTCGCGCGTCGATCCGAACGTGGCGTAGAAGAACCCTCCGCTCTCGAGACGTCGCGCAAGCGCGCGCACTCGTGCGGCGATCTTCTGTGGGGTTCCGTGAAGAAGGCCATGCGTGGAGAGGACCGCGCTGAATCGTTCGGACTGGTCGGGCAACAGCGCCGCAAAAGCGGCTGCGTCATCGGCGATCGCCACGACCGCGAAGCCCGCCCGGCGCAGCGCTGCACTATTGCGCCCGCTCCCCGCGGCAAAATCGAGAACCCGGCTATCCGGCGCGGACTGCAGGCGTTCGATGAGGCGTTCGGCCAATGGATGAGGCGCAGACACTACGCCGCTTTTCGAGAAAGGCCCAAAAATGCTTGGCGAAGGCGATCGGCTCCCGGCAGTAACGCTGCTCGACGATCATGGCGATTCCATAACGACGACTGACCTGCTCGGAGGTCCGTTGGTTCTCTACTTTTATCCCAAGGACGACACGCCCGGATGCACGAGTGAAGCTTCGCAGTTTCGCGACGTCTACGAGCGCTTCAAGGAGAAGAAGGCGCGAGTCGTCGGCGTTAGTCGCGATTCGGTCGAGTCGCACCAGCGATTCAAGAAGAAGTTCGCAATTCCGTTTCCTCTCCTTGCGGACACGGAATCGAAGCTCTATAAAGCCTTCGGCGTCAATGCCCGTTCGACGTTTCTTATCGGCGAGGACGGACGAATCGTCAAGGTTTGGCCGAAAGTGAACGTTGACGAGCACGCGGAGGAGGTCCTAGCATCGCTGCCCTGAGACTGCGGGTCGTTGGGTCGAGCCCCGCTATGCCGCGGCCGGGCGAGGCATGCAGCTCGTACTTGGTACAGACCGGCGCCGCGACGGTGGCGTTCGATATGGGCAGCGGAGCGGTGGGGAAGCTGCAGCTTGCGATCGCGTACGAGCATCTCGATGCGATCGTGATATCGCACATGCACGCCGACCATTTCTTCGATCTGGTCCCGCTACGCTACGGGTTGAAATACGCTGGAACGTCGCGCGCGAACAGACCGCCGCTCTGGCTGCCTCCCGGCGGACGCGCGGCCCTCGCAGCCCTTCGAAGCGCCGTTGCCATCGATACTCCGGACGATTTCTTCGATGTCGTCTTTGCGATATGCGAATACGATCCGGCGCAACCCATACGAGTCAAGGATCTGGAGGTGAGCTTTTGCCGGACGCGTCATTACGTCGACGCCTTCGCGCTACGTGCGCAAACCAATGGCGCGAGCATTACCTACTCTGCCGACACCGCGCCCTGCGACGCGGTAGTCGAGCTCGCTCGAACGAGCTCGCTCTTCCTTTGCGAAGCCGCGCTCGGGCTTGGGACCGAAGAAGGCAAACGCGGCCACTCGTCCGCGCAGGAAGCCGGCGAGATGGCGCGCCGCGCCGGCGTCGAGCGACTCGTCCTAACGCACTACCCATCCACGGATGACGTGGAGGCACTCGTCGCGGCCGCCAGAAGCCGCTTCGCGGGCCCCGTGACCGCCGCCCAGGACGGCGCTCAGTTTTCGGTTTTGGGATCGCCGAGCGGGAGCGAGAACTGAATCAACGCGTGCACCGGCGCGAGGCCCCGGCTAATGACCGCATACGGCGTTACCTTTAACCCGAGTTCTTGAAGCCGCCCAGCCGCGGCGAGCAGCTCGCGCCCGTTCGTAACGACGTCTTCGAGAAGGAGCACGTGCTGGCCGGGCTCGTACGGGCCTTCGACGTATTCGTTAGCGAAGGCACCGTAAGCTTTCGGCTTCTTGCGCACGGCGATCATCGGTATGCTCGAGAGCTGCGAAACCGCCGTAGCAATCACGACGCCGCCCAGCTCGGTACCGGCAACGAGGTCGGGGTTGAGGTTCGCGATGATGGGCGTAAAAAATCGGGCGATGCGGCGCAGAACGAGCGGATCGGAGAAGAGGCTAAACTTGTCGATGTAGTAGTCGCTGCGCACGCCGCCCGAGAGGAGATAATCTCCGCGGGTCAGGGCGCGCTCGACGATGATCTTCCGCAGCCAAGCCAGCTCGGGAAGCCCTAAATGCTCCATTGCCATGCGTTCCACGATTCAACGACCGGGTTCGGATCGAACCCGTGAAAGTCTACACTGATCGGCTCCATCTGGCGGCGCCACCAAAAGAAGACCTCGGGATTGTACCGTGCCAGCACGCGCTGTGTTTGGAAGTACGCGGCCATACGTTCTCCGCGCTGGTAGTGCGTGAGCGCAGCGGTCTGGGCGGCTTGCATCTCCGGATTGCAGAAGCGCGAGTAGTTGTACCCACCCGGTGGGACGTTTTGGCACATATATTGAGCGCTATCGTCGGGATCGATCCCCGCGTACCAACCGTTGACGGTGAGGTCGAATTTGCCGAGCTGCAGGATGCCTCCCATGCCCGCCGGTGCGAAGAGGATGTCGCCGGGGAAGTACTTGATCTCTACGGCAATGCCCACTTCCCGCAGCATCGCCTGAAGCTCGAGGGCCGCCTGGCGCCGCGTCACGTTCGAATTATTCGTCACGAGCACCAAGTCCAGCGGCTCCCCGTTCTTTGCCATCACGCCGTCCGGGCCCGGAGTCCATCCCGCGTCGCGCAGTTGTTCGCGTGCCATTGCCGGATCGTGCGGGTAGCTGCGAACGCTTGGATTGAAGGCCCACATCCAGTCCGGGATATCCTCAGTTGCTTCGGTCATCTGACCGTATGTCAAGGTGTCGACCAGGCGCCGCTTATCGATGGCGTAAGCGATCGCAAGACGAACGCGCGGATCCGCCAGAGCGGGGCGCGAGGTATTTAGCTGCACTCGCTCGTACCCGTTGACGTTGACGAAGACCAGATCGATGTCGGGAACGGACTTCAATGCAGGATAGGTCTGCGGCGAGGCCTGGAACATGAAATCGATCGAATGCGTCCGTAACAGGTTCACCGTCGTGTTCTCGTCGGGAACGATCCTAATCTCGATTCGATCGAGACGCGGGCGACCCATGAAGAATCCGTCGTTGCGCAATAGCGTGATGTGGTCGTTGTGCGCCCACTGCGCGAACCGAAAGGGGCCGTCTGAGACCGTCGGCGCATTGTCAAATGCGACCTGGTTGAAGTCCGGATATTTCGACAAGACGTGGGCTGGAGCTACCGGCATTGGTTGGTCGCTCATCGCGAAGAACGTGTTGACGAAGGGCGAAAATTTCTGCTTGAGATGAACTACGACGGTAGAGTCGTTGGGCGTATCGATGCTTCGAACGTAATCGTAGCCGTGGCGTGAGACGATGTTGTTGCGCGAGTTCATAATCGCTTCCCACGACCACCGTACGTCGCGCGCCGTGACCGGTACGCCGTCGGTCCACTTCACGTTCCTGCGCAAACGATAGACGATCGTGAGTCCATCTCGGCTGATGCCGTGATTTTCGATGGACGGCACCTGCGCGGCCAACATCGGTACCGGGTTGCCCTTGCGATCCGCGGAGAGCAACGGCTCGAAGAGCAAGAATGCGATGAAACCGTCGGTCGTATTTGAGTTGAGCAGCGGATTGAGACTCTTCACGTCGTTCTGAATCGCCACGCGTAACACTCCGGCTTGCGTCCACGGATGCCGCACGCCAACTAGGCCGTTCGAGATCTTCGAGCATGCGGCGAAGAAGAAGAGTAGCGCTATCGGGACGAGCGCCGATCGCGCGGCCGTTTCAGACCGCCGCTTTCGGCGCAACGCGATTGCCGGGAACGGGATCGTAGCGTTCGTGTCGCCAGCTATACGTGCCGAGACCCTGCGACCCGGTGCGAAGCTCGGTAATGTAGCGTGAAAGTTCGACCGCCGGAACGTACGCCTCGACGATGTCGAAACCGCTTCGGTCGGCCGGATTCATGCCCAGGATTTGACCGCGTTTACCGGTGAGCTGCTGGATGACGATGGAGCTGTACGTGGTGGGGACCGTTACCTTCACGTAGGCGATCGGCTCGAGTACCACCGGGTTGCACTTTGGAAGAGCTTCGCGCACGCCCATGCCGGCCGCGGTCTTAAACGACTGCTCGCTCGAATCGACGTCGTGGTACTGACCGTCGAAGAGCGTCACGTGCAGGTCGGTCACCGGATGCCCGGTGGTCCCGTGCGCGAGCGCTTCGCGCACCCCCTTTTCAACTGCGGGGATGAATTGACGAGGAACGACGCCTCCGACGATTTTCTCTTCGAAGGTAACGCCCGCACCTCGTTCGCGCGGTTCGAAACGCAGCCAAACGTCACCGAACTGACCGTGACCGCCCGTCTGGTGTTTGTAACGCGAGTGAATCTCGGTCCCGCCCGTGATCGTCTCGAGATACGGAATCGTTGGAGCGGCCGTTTCGACCTCGACTTTATACTTACGTGCCAGCCGTTCGACGGCGATGGCGACGTGCTGCTCGCCGCTACCCAGCAACAGCAACTCGTGCGTCAGCTCGGATCGCTCGAGCCGCAGCGCCGGATCTTCGTCGACGATGCGCGCCAGCATCTGCGAAATCTTGGCCTCGTCAATGCGTTCCTTCGGCTTGACTGCGACGGCGAAGACCGGCTCGGCGACGGGCACGCGCGGCAAGAGCACCTTATGTCCGTTCGATGTCAGCGTATCGCCCGTCGCGACCGAGTCGAGTCTGGCAAGCGCGACGATCGCACCCGGGCCTGCCTCGGGGATCGGTTCTTGCTTCTTGCCTTGGAGCCGGTAGAGCCCGCCGAGACGAACTTTCTCGTCGCGCTTCGTGACGTTGGTCAGCGTCGCGTCGGCCTTGATTGTGCCCGACAGGACTCGCGCGATCGAGAGTTTGCCGCTCTGCGGATGGATCGAGGTCTTAACCACGCGCACCACGGCCGGTGCGCTCGACTCCGGCGCGATGGGGCGTCCCTCCGCATCGAGGTGGGGTGCCTGCGCCGGTGACGGAAACCACTTTTCGATCGCCCGCACGAGCGCCGCGACGCCCGTCCCCGTTGCGCCGGCGGCAACCAAGACGGGGACGACTTGATCGTGAGAGCACTCGGTGCAGAGATCGCGTTCGATCTCCTCGAGCGGCGGCTCAACGCCTTCGAGAAGCTCCTCCATCAAGCGATCGTCGAAATCGGCTATGGCTTCGAGCAGCTCGACGTGAAGGCGGCGGGCCGGCTCCGTCAGCTCCGCGGGGACTGCCTCTTGCTTTTCTCCGAAGCCTCCGGTCGCCGACTCGCCGGCGAAGCGATACGCGACCATTTGAGCCAGGTCGACATAGCCCTCAAAATGTTCGGCGTTTCCCAAGGGCAGCTGCTCGGCGACGACGTGACGGCCGTAGGCGTTCTGCAGGGCCGCGAGTGTTTGCGAAAAATCCGCGCCCGGCCGGTCCATTTTGTTAATGACGAAGATGTGCGGCATGTGCGCCGATTCGAGATAGTTTACGAGAGCTTGCGTTTGGACGATGCGCCCAGGATCGGCTTCGACAACGACGACGGCGGCGTCCACTCCCACCAGCGCCTGCTTCGTCTCTTCGAAGAAGTCGATGAAGCCCGGCGTATCCGCGATGGTGATCTCGATGCCATCTGCCGTCGTGTGTGCAAATCCGACGGTCGTCGATTGCAGATGTCCTGCGTCTTCGGGTTCGTGATCGGTAACGGTGGTGCCGTCGGCGATCGAGCCGCGCCGTCCGATCGCTCCGGTGTGGGCGAGTATAGCCTCGACGAGGGTCGTCTTGCCGGCGTGGTGTGGTCCGACGAAAGCGATATTTCGTAGGCGTTCAATATCCGCCAATGCTTTGTCCCCTATAGAAAATGGTTGCTAGCGGCGTTTCGCCGCGGATTTCTTCTTTTTGACGCTCTTCGTCGCGTACCCGGCCTTCCGCTTCGGCTTGGGCGCATTGCGCGAGGCCGGCTTCTTCGCCGCGCTTTTCTTGCCTCCGGACTTGCGGAGGGCTGGCTTGCGCGCAGGCTTTTTGGGAGCTGCGGTTTTGCGGGCCGCCGTTTTTTTGCCGACGACTTTCTTGGCCATCTGGACGCGCCCGGGCGCGACCTTCCTTGCGGCGGGTCGAGAAGGCTTTGATGGCGGCTTTTTGCTTGTCTTTTTCTTTTTCGGCGAAGCGATCTTTTTGGCCATTCGCGCGGCTTTGGCTTTGGTTGCAGACGAAGACGACTCGGCAGTGCGGCGCGATGTGCTCGTGCCTGGTGGTGCCGGCACGACCGGCCGTTTTGACGCGCGGGCGGAGTCGCTCGCGCGCTTTTTCGGACCGGTCTCGCGCGACGCGCGTCCGCCGCGACGAGACCCGGACGTCTCGGCTTGCTCGGGGAGCCCGAGTTCGGCCCGGCTATAACCGGTAATGCTGCTGCCGGGCGCGCTCGGCTGGCGGTGCGCTTGCGCCTGTGCTTCGAGATGTTCGCGCGTTGCGCGAAGCGCGACCCGAGCCAACCGCCCCGCGACGGGAAAGACGACTTCGTTTATCCGCGCCTCGTCGAGGAGCTTCAGAATCGTCCCAAAGGCGTTGCCTTGATCCTTGGGGCTGTGGGCGTCCGAACCTACCGCTATGCCGACACCTCGGGCCTTTGCCTTGCGCACGAGTCTCGCGTTGGCGTCGAGGTATTTCTTCTTGCGATCCTCCGGCTGGTCGCGATAGAGGAAGCGGGTATTGACTTCGACGGCCAAGCCGCGACGGTGCGCGACGTCGAGCATCCGATCTTCGTGTTCTTCGAGCTTCTTGTTCGTGGGCCAACGGCCGCACGTCGCGGGGACGTAAAAGTGACCGACGACGTGAGCGGGCAGCTTCTCGAGGTCGTCGAGCAACTTTGCCATGTAGAGTTCCCAAAGCTTTTCGGGGCCGACGACCTCGTGAAGCCCGCTGAACTCCGCGTTGTCAAAGGGCCAGAGCCAATCGGCTCCTTTTTCCGGGTGCTGGATCGGAACGAAGTGCACCGACCGGATGATTCCATCGGGGCGCATCGCATCGACGATGTTCTGCGCGTCGGGCCGGGCGCGCGGATCGTTATCGATCTCGGCACCGATCGAAAAGCGCATTCCGCGGCGCAGCCCGTCCGAAACGACGGCCGCGTGCGCGATGTCCACGCCGGCCGTCTCGGCGGCTCCGAGCAGGTCGCCCGCTTGTGCCAGCTTGAGCGCCCGGCGCACGGTGTTGACGGCGCCAGGGTCTTCAAATGTCAGGTAGTTGGCGTGGTCGGCGACCATCAAGAAGCGCGGCGACGCGCGCCGGCAGGCATGGTAGAACCAAAGAAAAAGCATCCGCGCCGAATACGCGATCGGCCGCTCCTCGGTGTAGGGCCGGTGTTCGCCTTTCGCGTGGCCGTGAACGTCAGGAATGGCGGCGATCCGAGGATCGCTCATATGAACGCGCACACCGAAGTCGCCACGTTCGCTAAGGTTGGCGTCTAGCCCCGGTAGCCCTCCATTTTGAGAAGGCGGGCTTTCATTTCCAGACCGTAATAATAATTGTGCAGATCTCCCGATGAATCGACGACGCGATGGCATGGGAAAAGAAACGGCAGGGGATTGCGAGCCATGACGCGACCCACCGCTCGCGCCGCTTTCGGCCGACCGATCTGCGTTGCTACCCAGGCATACGAACGCACCTCGCCCGGCGGAATGCGAGCCGCCGCGCGGAGCGCTGCTTGCTCGAACGCCGTCAGGTCGCTGATATCGACAACGGCGTCGTCGACGGTCCAGGTGCTGAAGAAATGCTCGAGCGCGCGAACGAGCCAGGCCGGCGCTTCGCCGCGCACAACCCGGCGGTGCAGCCGTCGTTGCGCTCGCTGGACCACGTCTTCGGTTGCCTCGCCGGTATCGAGACTAATGTACGCGATTCTATCGAACTTGAAACCAACGTAGAGCCGCCCCACGGGCGTCGTCACCGCGGAAAGGACGATCGGCGGATAGACCTTGCCTTTGAGTGCGGCGATGTGGTGAACGACTCGCTTGGTCAGATCGCACGACGGCTCAGGCGGCGGCAGGCACGAAAGGCAATAGGCCACGCCTTCGTACTGTTCGTACATCGCTTGACACGATGGGCAGGCTTGCAGGTGGCTGTGAACGGTCTCCTTGAGCGAGGCTTGGCACTCGCCGCGGAGCTCGTCCCACAGCGCCTCGACGTCACGACAACGCATGTGCGGGGACTCCTTCGGGGGCAAAGCGTCCAATTTGGGGGCCGAGAATGCGTCGCAGAATGCGGACGGCCCGATGGACGTGGGACTTAACCGTGCCGATCGGTTGATTGAGAATCTCGGCGATCTCGGGATGGCTGCGTCCTTCGATGAAACGAAGCGTCGCCGCGGCCCGGAGGTGCATCGGCAACTGTAATAGCGCCCGCTCGACGAGGGCGATCTCGGTGTTCTGCTCGACGATCGTTTCCGGCTGCGGCGGTCCTTCGTTCGACTCCCGCAAAATCGCGTCGGGGTCGGCCAGCGCATCGAGCGCCACGTTTGAGGGGCGCTTGCTTCGCAGGCGATTGCGAGTGACGTTCAACGTAATGGTGTAGAGCCAAGGCTGGAGCCGCAGGTCGGCACGTTGCTCGGAGGACATCTTGCCGAGGGCGCGGTACGCTCGAACGAAGGCGTCCTGAACGATCTCTTCGGCATCCTCCCGGTTCCCGGTCATGCGCAATGCGAAGCCGTAGAGCCGGCGCTGGTAATCGTCGACGATCCGCTCGAAATTCACCACGCTGGGCGCCGAATCTACCGAGCGTTGCGTCGCCGCGGCGCGTCCGGGCGTCGTCACTGATGGCACGTGTACTCCCGTAAGGAGTGGTGCGAGCGCGCTCATACAGTGCCCCGGACCACTACTGCTAGGGCCGTGGTTTCACGCTCGCGCTAAAAATTCCTGACGCCCCTTCGACAGGCTAGGATGAGGGCCGAGTCGATGGTTCGGGCCGCAGGGGTTTTTGACGGCGTTCCTAAAGCATCGCCATGCCGCTTTCGCCCGGGCGCGGCCCGAAACTAGCATGAAACCGCTTCGCTCGTAAGGAGATAAGCGGTTTTTATTTGCGATGATCCGATCGAATGAGAGGTGGGTCTATGCAGCAGGCCATCGAGCCAACGGAGATTTCGCTGGATGCGTACACGATGTGCAGCTTCTTGCCGGACATTCACTCGGCACGAGCGCTTCCGCTCGCACTCATCGGGTATCGCCAGAGCGAAGATCCCTGGTTCGTTTGGCTCGTTCCCAAAGAGGGAGTCGACCCCGCCGGGCTCACGCAGGACCCATATTACGCAAAAGTGCTACGCGATCCGCAGGCGTATTTTAAGAAGAAACTGGCAAAATACGTCGAGGAAACGGGTTGCGTCAGGCGCGGCATCGAGATGCTGATCGACTGTCATCAGAACCACCTCGCATTTACCCCGCTCACGGAGTTGCGGGAGCAGCCGTTCCGCCACCCCTTGCAAGTGGAGCTCGTAGGAGCGTTTTAGACGACGCTCTGATCGAGCGGAAATAGACGATCCGTACGGGCACCGCGACCGACGATCGGCTCTGAGCAAGCCGCGCGTCGAGCGTCAACGTGATATTCAACGCAAGAAGCGTTGCGTCATCGAGCGCGTAGTAGGCGGTGCCGTCCATGCGCATCCTTCCCGAAACCAGCGTCTCGGCATAACCCGGCAGCGGTCCCGTCATGGCGCTCTCGGCTTCGAAGCGCACGCCGACGGTCGGACGGGCGTCGATTGGGCCGCCGCCCGCCGGCCGCAGAAATCCATGCAGCACCGCTTCGGCTCCCAGCGGAGAGGTGGCAGAGAAAGGTACCCGGCCGCGCAACGCGCGCACGTCGCGAAGGGTCGCCGCGTCGAGTCGCACCGCGAACGGCTGGTTGAGGATCGTCAGGAAATCCGGGTCGTCATCGAGGCGATCTTCAAACGTGCCGTTGGGGAGGAGGATTTGAACGAAGAGCGCCTGGCCGCGGCTCTTCCCATCCGGACCGCTGCGCGTATACCGGGCACGCGCTTCAAAGCGCCACGTCTTGCCGTCTTGCCGCACGGACAAGCGTTCGGTTCCCGCATACGACACCTTTGAAAGCGTTGCGGCCGACACGATGCGATAGACATCTCCGCCTGACGTGTCGTACCGCACGTCGGCACAGGCAGGTCCAGTCGCCGACAAGACTGCGGCAACGACGGCGACGCCAAGTTTGATTGCGGGCTCCGTTTCTTCCGAGGAGGTTTTCTTCTACAGTATCATTCGCTGCAAGAGCGCCTGCGACTGAACTTACCTCCGGTGAAGCACGGTGCGGCGACGCTGCGTGAGAAAGAAGCGGATGTCGACGATCCCCTCACAGACGACTGTAGCGTCGGCGTCGGCGAAGCCCCGGCCATTGACCTCGACGATGAAGTCCCCAGCTGCGAGCCCTGCGAGCGTACGGTGAACGCTGCGTGAGAATTTGTCGTGCGGTGCCCGCGAGCCGATCGCTTCGCGGACGGCAAACTCGAGTAAGTCGGCAATTCGCAATGGAGTAGCTAGCGCAAAGGCGCCCGAGCCGCCGATTGCGACGGCATGGAGGTCGAGCGGAACCCTCACGCGGATCATCAGTCCGTCATTTTCTTCCGCATCGAGGAGCTGCCTGCCGGCGGGGATAAATGAGTCGCCGAATGTCCTTCGGGAACGTGCCGGCCGACATGCTGGCAGGTGCAGTCGAGAAGGTTCTCGCGAAGATGGATGAGACCGATCTCGCCTCCTTCTACGAACGCGAGTTGTCGACGATGCCGTCCGACGTCGTTCACGCTCTGGTCGAAGCGCTGTTCACGGCTTTCCGCGAGCGCGGTGAATCGTCGGAAGACGCCGCCGAGGGAGCCGGCACGACGCTCGACGCTATTGCGCGGCGCGAAACCGGCGCGCCGCGCGCGCTGCTTGCGTACGCGCGCAGCAGCCCCGGGCTGCTCAAGGAGGCGACGACCATTTTCGTCGAGCAGCGTCCCGATCTCATTGCGACGCTCCCAGCCTCGCTTTGCGATGCGTTGGCGCAACGCCTGACGCGGACGTGACGCCCTTCTTGAGCGGAGTCGAAAGTTGAGAGAGCCGCAGCGGCGGCGCCGATTCGACGACGACCCCGGCGGCGGCGGACTGCCGCTCTTTCCGCTCGTGCTCGTCGTGATCTTGGCGGGTTTGCTGCTGGGCGGCGCGCTCGCGCACTTTTTCGGCGGCGCGAAGGTCGCTCCGAGCGCAAGGCCGACGGCAATCGCCGTTCTGCCTTCTCCGGCGGCGACGCCGGCGCCGATTCCTACTGCAACGCGGCCAGCCCCAACTTCGGCGCCGACGCGTTCGGCCGTACCAACGTCCCTTCCATCGGCGGCACCCACGGCTCGACCGACAGCCAGGCTTGGACCGACGCCCGCCAATCGTGCGACCAAGACGGCGCTGCCCGCACGCGTTGCAGTGGTCCCGCCACCGACTCACAATCCGAGTCCGAAGACGGCGTCGCTGCCGTCGCCGAGCCCGACTTCGCCGGCGGTTCCATCCGTGAAGTCGCCACCGCCGCTCGCGGCGGACGATCGCGCGGCCGCGGTCGTCCGTTCGTACCTCGAAGCGCTTGCGCGCGGCGATCGTACGGCGGCAGCCTCTTACCTCGCGCATGGCCTTCCTAGCGAGACGTTCATGAACTCGGACTCACATATCGCATCGATCCGTTCGGCGGATATCGGCGCGCAGCACTACCGCGTGACGGCCGACGTCGAGACCACCAGTGGCGAGTACTACGTTACATTTACGGTCGAAGGGGGTCCGCTCGGGTTACAAATTACCGACCACTATGCGATTAAACCCCAATAAAAGGGCTTGTTAAACCTCTGCTCCTAGGCCCGTGGTAGCGCGCACTTGTAACTGATCGAACATCGCCTCGGATTCGCGGTCGCGTGCGAGCAGCGTCCCGAGGATCGCGCCGGCCAAACCAATCGGAATCGAAACGATACCGGGGTTTTCGAGCGGGAAAATCGCGCGGTGTCCCATCAGCACCGGACTCACCGCGATCAATGCCAGCGATGAGATCAAGCCGGCGAGCATTCCGGCGATCGCGCCGAATCGCGCGAAACGCCGCCATGAGATAGCGAGGAGAATGACGGGCACGTTTGCGCTTGCCGCCACCGCGAAAGCGAGCCCCACCAAGAAAGCGACGTTGAAGCCGCGCAGCGCGATCGAAAGGGCGATCGCGAGCGCGCCGACGACTAATGCCGTCGCACGCGCGACGAAAATGTGTTCCGTTTCGTCGCCGCGGCCGTTGCGAACGAGGCTGAACCAAATGTCGTGCGCAAACGCGGAAGAGGCCGTAATCGTGAGCCCGGCGACGACGGCTAAAATGGTGGCGAAGGCGACCGCCGCCACGAATGCCGTCAACAGCGACCCGCCGACTTGTTCGGCGAGTAGGGGCGCGGCCAGATTACTATCGGGTTCGGGTACGATATAGCCGTCGTGCCTCAGCTGTGCGTCGAGTGAAGCTTGCTCCTGGGGATGGTGCGCGATATAGCCGATCGCCTGCCCCGCGTACATTCGCCGGCCGATGTGCTGCTTGCCGACGATCGTCGCCGCGCCCAGCCCCATAAATGACGTCGTAAGATAAAAAACTCCGACCAGCACCATCGCCCACGCGACCGACGTACGCGCCGCCTTTGCCGACGGCACGGTGAAGAAGCGCATCAAGATGTGCGGAAGCCCGGCAGTCCCGAGAACGAGCGCCAAGCCCAGGGAGACCAGATTTAGCGCGCCGAGCCTGCCGTGAAAAAGCAATCCCGGCTGCAGCAGGTTTGACGTACCGCCTGCAATGGGTACGGCAGCCGCGGCGCTAAAAAAATGTGCAAACGAGAAGTTGAAGTGCCGAATGGCCAGCAGCGAGAGCCCCAGCGCGGTCAAAAGTAAGAGCCCGGCTTTGATGATCTGCACCCACGTCGTCGCGAGCATGCCGCCAAAAAGCACGTAGACGAGCATCAGTACGCCAACGATGGCGATCCCGACGACGCCTCCCAGCCTTGGAAGGAGCAAATCCACGAGCGCGCTGACTCCGACCATTTGGGCAATCAAGTAGAAGAGCGTGATCGCCAGAGTGGAGAGCGCCGCAATCGCACGGACGGCGCGGCCCCGGAGGCGAAACGAGACGAGATCGGCCATCGTGTACTTGCCGATATTACGCAGCGGCTCGGCGACGAGAAGGAGAACGGCGAGATAGGCGACGAGCCATCCAACCGAGTACATGAAGCCGTCGAAGCCATAAAACGCTACCAGGCCCGTGATCCCGAGAAACGACGCGGCCGAGACGTAATCGCCCGCAATCGCCCAGCCGTTTTGTAGACCGCCGATTCGGCGGTGGGCCGTATAGAAGCCGCGGCTCGTTCGGCTCTGCCCGGAGGCCCAGTAGGTGACGACGAGCGTAATGCTCACGAAGATCGCGAACATCACAAGTGACGGCTGAGTTCTCATCGTTTCGGTTCTAAGAGTTCGTGCGTCTCTCGGCGGCGGATCCGCGCCGCGTGAAAATCGAAGTTACGGGCCCGCCACAAATAGAGCGCGAGCAGAATCCACGCCATCGCAAACTGTGAAAGTGCAAAACAATACGCGATCGTCAAGGGGCCGAGCACGGGCCGGCTCATCGTCTTCGGGAACCAACCCACAGAAATCGGAAGCGCCAGGTAGTAGGCGACGAAAAAGATGGTCGCCGGAACTACAAAGCGGCGCCGCGCTCGCAGAAGCGCGCGAAACTCAGGCTCGGCCGCAAGAGCGTGCCACGGCGTCGGCGTGAGCGGGTGTTTCACTCCTCGTCCGGCCAGCCGGCGAGCTCGCCAATCGCAGCGCTTTTAAGCACGCGCAGACCGAGCATCGCGCACTTCATGCGGGTCGGACTTATTCCGATGCCGACATCTTCGAGCACGACGTCCTTGGACAACTTTGCAACGTTGGAAAGCTGCATTCCCTTGACCCGTTCGGTAAGCATGGATGCCGAGGCCTGGCTGATCGCGCAACCTTTTCCGGAGAACCGTACGTCGCTGACGACCCCGTCGTCGAGCTTCAACTGCATGCGGATCTCATCGCCGCAGAGGGGATTCAGATCTTCGGCTTCGGCGTCGACACGCTCGAGGCTGCCGAAGTTGCGTGGATGGCGATAGTGGTCGAGGATATAGTCGCGGTAGAAGTCGTCCACGAGGCTCCTCAGCTTATCTCAAATGCCGAAGACGCGGGCCGCTTTTTCGAGTCCCCCGCAGAGTGCGTCCACGTCTGCTTCGGTGTTGTAGATGTAGAATGAAGCGCGTGCCGTAGCGCCCCATCCCATTTTTTCCATCAGCGGCATCGTGCAATGGTGACCGGCGCGCACGCAGACACCTTCGGTATCCAGGATCGAGGCAAGATCGTGCGCGTGGACGTCGGCCAGGTTGAACGAGATCACGCCGGAGACGAGGGTGGGGTCGCGCGGGCCGTAGATCGCCAACCCGCGCGCCTCGAATTCCGCGAGTCTGCCCAGCGCATAGCCGGTCAAGCGCCGCTCGTGCCGGCGCACCCACTCCATGCCGACGCGTTCGAGATATTCGACGGCGACGCCGAACGCGATGGCGTCGGCGATATTGCTCGTCCCCGCCTCGAACCTTCGCGGCGGATCGGCGAACGTCGTGTGCCCATACTCGACTTTGCGGATCATATCGCCGCCCGAGAAGAAGGGAGGCATCGCTTCCAGCAGCGCGCGCTTGCCGTACAGCACGCCGATTCCCGTCGGGCCGAGCATCTTGTGACCGCTGAACGTATAGAAATCGGCATCGAGCGCTTTGACGTCAACCGGCATGTGCGGGGCGCCCTGAGCGCCGTCAACAAGGACGACGGCTCCAGCGGCGTGCGCGCGAGGTATGACTTTCTGCAATGGCAGGATCGTCCCAAGCGTGTTGCTGACGTGTGCGATCGCGACGAGCTTGCAGCCGTCGAGCAAGTCGTCAAGGTCATCGAGAACGTAGAGGCCGCGATCGTCGACCGGAATGAAGCGCAGTTGTGCACCGGTTCGCTCGGCCAGCAATTGCCACGGCACGAGGTCGGAATGGTGCTCGAGCTCGGTGAGCAGAATCGCATCGCCGGCGCGCAAGTTCGTGTTGCCCCAACTGTACGCGACGAGGTTGATCGCTTCGGTCGTGTTGCGCACCCATACGACCTCCGAAAGATCGGCCCCGATAAAGCGCGCGAGCTTGACGCGCGCGTGCTCGAACTCCGCGGTCGCACGGGCGGCGATCTCGTATACGCCGCGATGAATGTTTGCGTTGTACTGTTCGTAGTAATCGACCAGAGCTTGGATGACGACGCGCGGCTTTTGCGAGGTAGCCGCCGAGTCGAGGTAGACCAGTCGCTTCCCGCGTGACGTCGGCCGCGCCAGAATGGGGAAGTCCTCGATAATCCGCTCGGTTTTTACTTGGTCGGCCCGAGCGTCTTGAGGCACGAGTAGTGACGTGCGCACGGCCTGTGTCACGTCAGCTTCGCCGCTAAGGCGGCTCGGATTTCGTCGCGAAGGCTCGCCGAGGGAAAACGCTCGACTGCCGGTTCAAAAAAACCGAGGGCGATCATGCGCTCCGCAGCCGCAGGCTCGATGCCGCGGCTCTCCATATAGAAGATTTGCTCGGCGTCGATCGCACCGACGGTCGCACCGTGATAGGCTTTAACGTCGTTCGCGCCGATCTCCAACGCCGGTACCGAATCGATGTGTGCCGTCGGCGAGAGCAGGAGCGCATCGTCACGCAGACGCGCGTCGCTCCCTTGCGCGTGGGGCGCGATCCGGATGTTGCCGAGGAAACGCGCCTGGCCTCGCTCGCTCGCCGCAGACTTGACGAGCGTTTCGGAGGTCGCTTCGCCGGCGCGATGCTCGACCGTGCTTACGAGATCGACGTGTTGCGAGTGGCGGGGAAAGAAGATCGCCGCGACGCGCGCGTGGGCACCCGGCTCTTCGATTGAAACGTGAAGATCGCCGGCTGCGAGTTGGGCGCCGAGCTCCGCCAGGCTCCATGAAATTTGCGCGTCGCGGCCCGGGCGCGCCGCCCTGCTTACAATCACGCGGGCGCCCTCGCCGGCCTCCTGCAACACCGCATAGGTAACGTCGGCGTGCTCCGCGCTGACGATCTCGGTTGCGCCGCAGATGAAAGCGTCTGTGTCGGCTGTGAGGCGCTCGACGATCGTAACGCGCGCGCCGCGTTCGGCGAGCACGACGCTCCAAGGGAAAATCGCAGCGCCGGCGCGCGCGTGATAGCGGACGACGATCGGCTCGTCGCATGCATGATCGGCTGGCACATACGCAAAGAAGCCGCGACCGGCAAATGCCTGCGCGAGCGCGCCGAATTTGCTCGCCGCGATGCCGGTCGTACCGAACGCCCGGGCAAAAAGCTGCGGATACTCCCGCGCCGCCGTCGCGAGGTCGCAGATCACGACCGCGCCGTCGCCGTTTTCGACGGTGACTTCGCCTGGAGAGGCGTCGATCGCACCCACGTCGGGCGCGATGGTTTCGAAGTCGACCCTCCAAAAACGTCCCGGCTTTTCGCGTCCGCTTGGCGTTGCAAAGAAGCGGTCGAGCGCGCGCGTCCGCGCATCGAGTGAAAGCAGTGCACCGTCGAATGAGGCAAGACGCTCGTAGAATGACACGCTCTGGACAGGCCGTACCGAGGTCGAGGCACTAGGCAATGGCGCTTGTCTCTTCGCGGATCTTATCGTAGCCTTCGCGCTCGATCAGGTGCGCGAGATCGTGGCCGCCGGTCTTCACGATTCGGCCATCGATCATGATGTGAACGACGTCGGGAGTCACGTATTGCAAGATGCGCGGGTAGTGCGTGATGATGAGAAAGCCGGTGTTGCGTCCCTCGTCGCTCGCTCGCAACGCGGCGATCGAATCGCCGACGTCCTTGAGCGCGTCGATATCGAGGCCTGAATCGGTCTCGTCCATGATCGCGTACTTGGGCGCGAGCACGGCGAGTTGCAGCATCTCGAGTCTCTTTTTCTCACCGCCCGAAAAACCGTCGTTGAGATAGCGCCCCATAAAGGATGGGTCGATCCCGAGCTGCTCCATCTTTTCGAGCAGGAGCGCGCGAAATTTTGCGGGCGGAAGATCGCCCGGCCGCTCGGCCTGGCGCGCGGCGTGCAAAAAATTGGCAACCTTCACACCGGGAATGGCGGCGGGGTACTGAAAGGAGAGGAAAAGGCCGGCGCGCGCGCGCCTGTCGGGGGGTAGGGCGAGTAAGTCCTCGCCGTCTATCGTGACGCTGCCGGTGACCTCATACTGAGGATGGCCGGTCAGCGAGAAGGCTAGGGTCGACTTGCCGCTCCCATTGGGACCCATGAGCGCCGCAACGCGACCGGGCTCGACGGTCAGGTCGATTCCTTTTAAAATATCGCTGCCTGCGACGCGGCAATGCAGGTTGGAGATACGAAGACCTTGCTCGGGCATGCGATTTATCGTAGCCGAGGCTCTCTTAGAAAGTCAAGGAAAAACTTTACTATCTCGCCGGCTTCATGCTAGGATAGCGCCGTAGTGCACGCAGATCGTTTCTTTCAGAGTACCCGCGGAAAGATCGTCAGCGAACTGCGCCGTCGCGGCTCGGCTTCGGCGGCGGATTTGGCGCGGTCGTTCGGGCTCTCGCCCAATGCGGTACGGCAGCAACTCGTTGTGCTCGAGCGCGATGGGCTCGTAGCCGAGACCCCGGTACGCCGCGGGCCGACCAAGCCAACGTACGAGTTCTCGCTGACGGCCGATGCCGATAAACTCTTTCCTCAGGCGTACGACAAAATGCTCGGCGCGGTGCTGCGCGAGCTACGCAGTCAGTTCGGAACCGCCGGCGTCGAGCGAGTCTTCGAGGGGCTCTCGCGACGAACGATCGAGCGGGCGCGCCATTCGGTCAATGCGAGCGACCCCGAGCAGAGGGTTGCTCAGCTCACTGAAATGCTGCGCAAGAGCGGCGTCGTAGCGGAGTACAGCTTGATTGACGGCGGATTCGCGCTGCACGAGCTAAGTTGTCCCTATTCGAGTGCGGCGAAAGAGCATCCCGAGGTCTGTCAAGTGATCCATCACGTGATCGACGAGACGATCGGCGGGGAGCACGCGCAGACAGAATCGCTTGCCCATGGCGGAAAAGAATGCCGCTTCGAACTACATCCGAGAGAAACGGTGGGTTGATCGTGGATTTTCCGAAGTTTCAGCGTTTAGTCGAAGAGCGCAGCGGCTTTCGCACGATGGAGGCGGCTACGGCAAGCGGCGAGTATTTCAGCGATTCGTGCGGCGACATGTATAATTTCTTTTTGAAGGTCGGGCCGGGCGCAGTGATCGAGGACATCTCCTACTTTACGACCGGATGTGGATTCGGCACCGCAACCTGCAGTCTCGTCGTCGGACTCGCAAAAGGAAAGACAATCGACGAAGCCGCCGTCATCAGCGCGAGCGAGATCGAACGAGAACTCGACGGTTACCCGGAGAAGAAGAAAGATTATCCAGAGCGCGCGCTCGAGGCGCTGCAGGTCGCGATCGCCGATTATCGCGCGAAGGTCGCGTCAGGCGCGATCCCCGATTACGGCAGGATGCCGCGAACGGCGGCATCCGCCGCAGCGAAGGCCGAGCCCGTCGCGCCGGCGCCGTCGGGCAACGGCGCTGACGACGGGAAACTGCTCATTAAACTGCGCTAGCCGCTCCGGGGAGCGGCGCCGTCGCGAGCCGTTCGTAGCGCGAAGTTGCTCGAGCGTTGTCGGGGAGCGATTCAAAGAGAACCAAGCTTCGGATCTCGAGCCGGATTGCAACGAACTCGATGAGCGGAAGCGGGCGCTTCGGCCTCTTGACCCTGGCAATCGTCACGTGCGCGACCGCATCGTTGCGGAACTCAAAGCCGAGCGAGGCGTAGGAGCTTCGAAGCGCCGCCGCAAGCGTTCTGAAGGGCGCGCCCTGTTCGCGTGCGCCGGCATACACCGCGCGGGGCCTGCGTTCGTTGGGGAACGCACCGCACTTATCGAGTGAAAGTGCGAACGGCTTCGAGCGCGCCGCGGCCGCAAGGAGCGTTGAAACGATCTCGTCGTAGCGCGAGGGTTCGACGAACCCTAAGAACGCGAGAGTTACGTGCAGTTTTTCGGGCGCCTCGTATGTTGCTTGGAAACCGGTCTTGCGCAGTTCTTCCGAGACGTCCGAGCACGCAGCCCGTGCCGGGGGGTCGAGATCGATTCCGACGAAGAGCCGCCGCTTGCGCGGGCTCGTCTCAATCATGCATGAGATATGGGTTCGAAGCTCGTTCGATCCCAATCGTCGTGAATGGGCCGTGCCCTGGGATGACCGGTGTGGAATCCTCGTACTGCATCAGCTCGGTGTGAATAGAACGCACGAGCTCTTCCATCGACGTGCCGCCGAGGTCCCACCGCCCGATGGCGCCGGCAAAAAGCGTATCTCCGCTAAGCACTTCGAGCGTTTTGCCATCGGAGACCTCGAAACAGACGCTGCCGGGCGTGTGACCGGGCGTGTGCAACACGCGGCAACGCAGTTCTCCCAACTCGAGCAAATCTCGGTCGCGCAAGTCGCCGTCGAGCGCGACGATCGGCGGCACGCGCGCAAGTCCGATCCAGCGTGCTTGCAGTGCCAGCGTCCGGTAGAGCGGCAGGTCGGCCGGGTGAAGTAAGGCGCTGCCGCCGGTAAGCTTGCGGAGGCGTCCGAGTTCGCCGATGTGGTCGATGTGAGCGTGGGTATGAAGGAGGAACTTCGCCCTCCACCCGTTGCGGCTCAAGCGGGAGACGACCTCGTCGACGCCGTCGCCGCCATCCACGACGATGGCGTCTTTGCTACGCTCGTCGGCGAGAATGGTGCAGTTGCAAGCGAGCGGTCCGACCGCAAATGTCTGGCGAATCAAGAGCCCTGCTAATCCACGTGGATACCGAAGTCATGAAAGCCGCCGTTGAAGTATCCCAGCGGCGAGCCTGGACGCGCGCTGCACGATGCCACGTAACCGATCAGAATCGAGTGGGATCCGAACTGGTACTCCTGGGCAAGCTCGCAATCGAAGTGCGCAATCGTCCCGCTCAGGACGGGTGCGCCGGTGGCGTCGACTGCGTAACCGATCTCCGCGAACTGACGGTCGCGTACTTTTCCGGAAAAGTGCTCGGCCAGGGGGCGTTGATCGCCCGCGAGCACGTTAACGCAGAAAATGCGCGAGCTCGAAATGAAGAGATAGCTGCGAGCCTCCCGATTAATGCAGATCGAGAGCGAGGGCGGCTCGAGTGAGACGCTGGAAAAGGCGTTGACCGTGATGCCGCGCGGTTCGCCGTCTCGCAGCGTCGTGACGACCGTGACGCCGGTTGGGACGCGACGCATCGCGTGCCGGAACGCCGCTGCGCTAGACACGAATCATTGCCGTCGGGCGCCGATGCCGATCCCAAACGGTAAAATCGTCGCGTCCAGGGCGGGATGCGTCAGAAACCGTTGGGCAAATTCGGGCATGGTCAGGCAATCGTTGAAGATCGCCAAGCCCGAAAGCTTGAGCATGGGAATCACCAACTCGAGGTATGTAACGTACTGCTCCTTTTCCGCAGCGACGAACGCGACATCCAGATTACGGTGCGGAAAGTTTTCGAGCAACTCGAGTGCAGGCGTATTGAAGACTTCGATCGATTCGTCCTCGCCGGCTCGTCGAAAGTACGAGCGGGCGACGTCGGTGCGTTGCGCGTCCGGCTCGACGGTCCAAATCTTGCCGACACTTGGCTGAGCGAGTGCCATCCAAAGCGTCCAGTACCCGTACGCCGTACCGACTTCGAGAATGCGAGTCGCTTGCATTGCCGTGACGATCGTCGAGAGAAAGCGACCGGTCGTGCGCGAAACGGTGGGCAGACTGCCTTCGCTGCGTCCTTCGATCTCGACCAAGAGTGGATGCGGAAGCGGATGCGCCGCATCGAGATCGCGCAGACGTTCGTCGGTAGCCACCAAACCCGCTTATGCGCCGCGCGACTACCGACCTGCGCGCTCTGCCGCCTTCACCACGTTCCGCAGCAAAGCGACATTCGTAACCGGACCGACACCCCCGGGAACCGGCGTTATCGCCCCTGCGACTTCGACCGCGCTTTCAAAATCAACGTCTCCACGCAGCACGCCGTCGACGAGCGTCGTTCCGACATCGATGACTGTTGCGCCCGGCATCAGATCTCTGCCGCGTATCAATCCGGGAACGCCGGCAGCAACGACCACAACGTCCGCCATTTTCACGTACGGTTGCAAACCGAGCGATTCTTTGTGAAGGATCGTTACCGTTGCATTTTGGGCGAGCATCAGCATCGCGACCGGCGCACCGACCACGATCGACCGTCCGATCGTGACGGCGCGGCGCCCGCGCAAGGGCCAATGCGGGCTTCGCTCGAGCAGCAGCATGACGGCGGCCGGCGTTGCCGGCACGTACTCCGTTCCACTGCCGAAGGCTAAGTGTCCTTGATTTGTCGGGTGCGTTCCGTCGACATCCTTGTGCGCCGGAATCGCGTCGGCGATCTCTCGAATCGAGAGATGCGCGGGTAGTGGCTGTTGAAGCATCACGCCGTGGATGCTGGAATCCAAGTAAAGAACTTCAAGCCGCGACCGAATCTCGGCGGCCGTTGCGCTCTCGGCGAGCCGGTCCACGACAACCCGGATGCCGACACGTTCGCCGGTTCGTTCGAGGTTTCTGACGTATGCGAGGCTGGACGCATTCTCTCCGACGAATACGACGACCAGCGTGGGATGGATGCCGGCGTCGCGCAGGAAGCTGGTGCGCGCGACGAGCTCGGTACGCAAATCGGCAGCCAGACTTCTTCCGTCGAGAATCAAGGCAGGCACGCCGTCGCCGATTCGTTCGCCGAAGGATAGGGACCTAGTGGCCCTGTAGGGGTAAACGAATGTCCCGTTATATCGTCTGGTCCATCGCGGCGCTGGCGCTGGCAATCGCGTTCTTCATTCTCGAACCATTCTTCGCTTCGCAGACCACGCGCCCCGGCGGTCCCGAAGGTCTGGCCGGTGAATCCGCGCCGATTTTTGCTTTGCGGGACGACCGCGGCTCGCCCGTATCGCTGGAGCAGTATCGTGGACGAGTAGTGCTGATGAATTTGTGGGCGTCGTGGTGCCCGCCATGCCGAGCCGAGATGCCGGACCTGCAACGGCTGGCAAATGCCTACGCCCACAGCGGAATCACGATCGTTGGCGTGAACGAGGGAGAGTCGCCCCAACGCGCGCGTGCCTTCGCAGACTCGCTCGGCATTCGGTTTCCAATCTGGATCGACGCCGGCCAGCGATACGGGCGCACATACGCCGCACTCGGGCTTCCAACGACCGTCATTATCGATCGACGGGGTGTCGTTGCTCGAGGCTTCGACGGAGCGCTGACCTTCACGCAAATGGAGTCGGCCATAACACCCACGGCGCGGGCGCGTTGAGCGGGTTGCGCGTAGCGGCACTCGCGGCTGCTGCAGCAGCCGTAGTGGGGATTGCGCTTCCGGGCCGAGTCGTCTATCACGCCGGATGGTACAATGTCTTGCTCGGCGCAATCGTCGTTTTCGCGTTCGCCGCCGGCCGGCGGCTTCTGAGCCGAGCCCCGTCTGCACGCGCGCGCCTTGCGATTTGCTCGGTCGTCGCCGGCGCGGCAGTCGCCGGGTTAGCCGCTGTGACCAGCGGCCTCTTCGCACCCGACAATCAAACTATCGTTGGCGCTCCCGGGCAACGCATTTCGGTCGAGGCGCTGGGGTTGCTCGTCTTCCCGTTTGCTTCCACCGAGACTCTCGCAAGCGATTCGGTGTTGCTAGATCGTCCGTTGCATGCCCCGGCTACAATCGACGAGCGCCGGCGCGACGCCGGCAATTTCATTCTGCGAACGGTACCGCGAAGCGTCGTCTACGTCGAGGCACGCGATATGCGAGGAAATCGCCTGACGATCACGCAGCCGGCCGGTTCGTCGTTTCTTTCGCCGGTGCTCTTGATGGAACATCGGCAAGCGATCGCCGGCGTCGATTTACCGTACGATTCGTTCACCGTTCCGGCGGCCGGACGCGTGGTCAAGGCTGTGATGTTTACCCCGGCGCAGGCCGCGATGCTGTTGCACGCTGGCGCGGCAACGGGCGAGCCGGCCGTGCTCTTCGCCGTTGACGACGAAAACGAACGGCCTCTTCCACACGCGATCGCGTTGAGCGACGCCGGGCGAGCGGTTCGCGTCGGCGGTCTCTCGCTGCGGGGCGCGGTAGAAACGTATCCTGCGGTCGAAGTCGTTGCCGCTCCCAATATACTGGCTACGGCATTAGGCGCGTTGCTTGTCGTCGGCGGTTCGATAGCGCTCCTTCGCGCGCGCTACTGACCGGCGACGATCGCCCGAACGTCTCTCAAAACGATAGTGCCTTCCGAGAGCTCCATGCCCTTGGGAGGCAAGACATAGATCGCCATCAGCTTGGTCGCCCGCGTATCGCTCGGAAAACGTACGGAAACGCTCCGCCAGCCCGGATCCCCGAGCTGGGTTGCATCGAGCAGGACGTCTTCGTTGATTTCATTGCGCACGGCAACGCGAACTCGGGCGTCGCTTCCGTCGTCTTGCAGATCGAAGGCGATGCCAATCGTGTCGGGAGGCAGCGGAATGTCGCTGGCCGCATAGGCAGCACGTTCGCCATTTCCGAAAGAAAATGTCAGCCGAACGCAGTTTCGACAACCTGCATCCTTCAGGACGCCGCCTTGTCCGCCACGACGAGCCGTGACAAAATGCGCGCGTTGCACAAACGGCAAGGTTACGTCGTGGGATCCAACCGTGACGCGCGCACTCGCGACGGTCTCCCCAATTCGAACCGCAACGTCTGCATCGTGCGAGCCGGCGTGAAAGTGCCCGCTACGATCGATCGAGCCGGCGCTCGCGCTCCAGCGCAAGAGTGGCGGAAGCGCGAGCGCGAACCCATGGCCGTCGTATGCGCGCGCCGTCAATGCGACGCTCGCGTCGGGATCGACGTTCGGTCGCGCCGGCGTGATCTTGCTGCGCGCCGGCGTCGCATCGACCTCGATCGGGACGTCACCCCTCAAACCACCACTGCGCAGCCGTAAACGACCGCTGCCCGGGTGCAGTGCAACGAACGTGCCGTTGCGAAACACGCCAAGCCGCGAGGGCAAAACGGTCGCCTGCGGCGGCGCATCGCTACCCGCAACGTGGTACGCAGCATCGACGGCCACGACGCGCATCGATATCTGCGCGCCGTCAATCGCGCGGACGATACTCGGCCGCGCCACCAGACGGACGGCCGGGCCGGCCGGCGCGCTGCTGTAAACAAAAAGGCCGTCCGCAACGGGGCGCTCTTTGCCATCCGACGGCGAGTTCACGACATCGGCAGCGGTATCGCCGATGCGTCGCACGACGATCGTTGACGAGCCACCGCCATCGAACAGTAATCCTTCCGTCGCGCCGAGCGAACGCATGAGGGCCGAAAACTCCCTGCGCGTAACGCCGACGCTCAGCTCGGGCTGTCGTCCGTCGACCTCAACGAGGAAGAGCCGGCCGTCGGGCGCGAGCGCGGCTCCGGAACAGGGCATCCGTTTGGAATTCTCTTCGCGATACGGCGCATCGCTATCGTCATACCAATCGCCGTCCTGCAGGATGAGGGCGCCTCCGCCAACCGCGGTCGTTATCGAGCCCAGTTCCAGCGGCGCGAGGTCGCCCGTCGCCATCACGACCGCCCCAGTCTCGGGAACGCTCACGACCCCGTAGTCGCTCAGCCCGATCGCAACGTAATAACCCGGCGGTTGTGGGCTGAGATTATCCGCCAGCCCGGCTACCCGATAGCGCGCGAGCGGCGGAACGCCTTCGAGCGGCTGCAGCGCGACGAGCGTCACGTCTTCGCGCGGAGGCACGCGTCCGTAAAGCGGCGTCAGCAGCGAAATTCCGCCGCCAGGCTGTGGCATCTCGTCGATGCCGTCGAGCGGCATCGTCCGCTGATCGATCACGATCTGCCCCGAGAACGTGAACTCGGCAATATGGGCACTCCCATCCCTCGTGATTGCAAGAACGTAGCGCTTATACGGAAGCTGTAAAAGCGCCCCATCGCGCACGACCATATTGATGGGCCGATTCGTGTTGCCGATGTCGAAGTAGTCGCCGTTTATTCCGGCAACCGCCCGCGTTCGCCGCGCCATCGAGCCGATGGTTTCGCCGCGAGAGATCAGAGAATCGTTTGCGACCACCGAGCCGATCCGCAGGTCGCTGCGATGAGGCTCGATGGCGACGACGTGTATTGCGAGCGGTCCGGCGGTCGTCTCGAGCTGGTAATCGCCGTATTCGACGCCCGGCGCAATGCTCTCGACCGTGGGCGCTTCTTCGACAATCTTAGGAAAGGGTGCGTCCGGCTCGAGGCGGGCGGGCAGCTCGTTGGCGTACGCGGGCGCGCAGGTCGAGAGGAAGAGAGCGAGTGGGCCGAAAACGGCGAGTTTCATCTTATTCGCTCGCTCGGATGCCACGGCGCGACCGCGAGCGGATAACTTCCGGTTGGGAAGGGCGCGCCGCGAATGCGGCGCAGCGTATGGGAATCGAACGCATCGATTGCGTTCGCGCCGGCACACGGAATGTAGAGACGCGCTCGATCGAGATCGAGCGACGGCTTCCAGGGGGTAGCGCACGTGTTCAGGGGCGCGCGCTTTGGGCGCAGCGTCCGCGCGTCCAGCACGTAAATTTTGCCGAGCGCTTCGTCGGTGACGAAGAGCGTCTGCGTGCCGGCGTCGAGCGCAGCGCCGAGCGGAAAGGCAAGCGGGGCGCTGCGCTCGACCACGCGGGGCGTCGCTCCGTCGATCGCCAGCACCACCGCAGAACCCGCCGCCGCAAAAAACGAGCCGGCGCTTTGATTCGAGACGGCGTAGAGGCGTGTTCCGTCCGGCGAGAGTGCGAGCGAGAAGACGCGGCTGACGGCACTGAAGCGGTGCAAGACACGCATGGAGCGCGCGTCGACCGCCGCGATCGTTCCGTCGTTCGCATTGGCGACGTAGACGACCTGACGGCGTTCGTCGATGGCAAGGCCCTCGGCAGTCGCGCCGGTCGCTACGCGCGTGACGATTCCGTCCGCGCTGACTCGCGTTAGTGCTCCGCTCCCGTTCGCATCGCGATCGGTCACGAAAACGGCCTGCGTGGCTCGATCGATTGCCACTTCGTCACCAAGTGCGACACCCTCGACGCGCGCAACGCTCCAAGGCGAAAGAGTGACCAGTGTTGCGGCCGTGCCTTGCGTATCGGTGGCGGCGATTTTGCCGGATGCGTCGACGGCTGCGTCGCTCGGCGTTCCACCCGTTGCGAGCACGCCGAGTATCGAAAAATCACGCGCGTCGTGAAAGACCAGGCCGTCGTCGTAGGACGCCACGATGAGAAGCGCGCGATCGCCCGCAGGCGCGGTTCCAATGCGAACCTTGGTTGCGGCGAGTCCGCTGATATTTCCAGCGACGAGCAGGGCGCTTCCGGCGGACGCCGTTTGTGGAATATCGTAGAGACCGCCGGGTAGCAGGCGGCCGGGACCCAGCAGCACCGCGTGATAGGGCGGAGCAAATCCGTCGACACGCAATGGAATGAGACTTCCCGGAAGGTATGGCCACGCGGTGGTCGCTATTCTCCCCGTCGCCAATTGCGCGTGCGGAGTGCGCGCAACGCCCGCAGCAAGCACAAATGCCGATAAGAGGAGGGCAACGCCGCGAAGTCCCGGCATCGCGTTAGGGCACCCGCAGCAGGCCGATGACGAAAAAGACCAGGCCGAGGGCGCTGATGCCGCACCCTAGCGGAAGGAAGAGCCGGGCGCCGGCAAGTGCGGAGATCGAGACGAAGACGATTGCAATCTCGAACAGGGCCGTCGCAAACTGTAAGATCTCGTACGATTTGAGAATCGCTTCGGAACGCTCGTCGTCGCGGGCGGCGCGTTCCTCGAGGGCCCTCGCTTCCTCCAAGACGGGGGGGGATGACGATTGCTCGCTTTGCGCGACGGATTCCAAGCGCGCGCGATTTTCGACGTTACGGACGAGGTTGCTCGCGAGCAGCGCACTGTAGATGTTGTAGCGGGTTTGCTTGGCTTCGTACGCATTGTAGGTGTCGGTCGCTCGCGCTTGGCTGAGAATGGCTTCATTCTTCGCCGAGAGCGCAGCGATCGAGCGATGATGCGAAAACAGCGTGCCGAGAGCCGCGAGGACCGCGATGATCGCCGCGGCGAGGGATACGAGCCGGTTACCGCCTCCCGTTTCCCAACCGCGCGTTCTATCGAATCGGTTCACGCCGTTTTTCCCGAGCGATCGAGGATCACGCTCACGCGTTCGAGCCCCTCCCAGATGTCGCTGCCGGGCGCAACGGTGGTCTCTTGCGTCTTGCGCGGATCCAAGGAGAAGCTCGCCAGGCGGTAGCCGTCGAACGTTCCGGCGACGATCGCGCCGTCGGGATCAACGGCAAACGCACGGCGCAGGCGCCGGTCGAAGACGACGAGGTAGAGACGCAGCTCGAGCGCGCGGGCCCGCGCGAGACGCTCCGCCCACGGCGCGCCGAGGTTGGTGGTCCAGCAGATCAAAAGATATCCCGCGCGGCGGTGGCCCACCAAGCCCGCGGGGTCGCAAACCAGAGCGTCGCTCACCGATCCGACCGGCAAAGAACGATCGAGTGCGGCTATGCGAGGTTCGTCGTCCGTCGCTAGCGCATACGCGTCGTCGAGCAGAAGGAGCCGTTCGTCGATGTCCTCAGGAAGCGGTTCGAACGAGATCGCAAGCCGGAGCGTGCGGCCGGCGCCGGTGGAGCGCGCCGGAAGATCAGCGAGCGTCGTGCGCGACGGACGTTGATCGGAGAGCGAAATCGATGCCTGCAACGTCTCCGCCTCGTGCTCTCCGGCAATAGCGACGATTTTCCCGCGTTCATCGACGATTTGGCTTTTTCCGCAGTACGCGACCATCCCCAGCTCGCTGCCGCATTTGTTGGCTGCGACAAATGGAACGTGGTTCTCATAGGCGCGAATGCGTGCGAGGAGATCCGCTTGAACGTTTTCCAGTGCCTGGGGATTGCGGCCGCTCGTCACCCACGCCGTCGGCATCACCAATACCTGTGCGCCTCGGTCGACGAGCGCACGAGCGATCGTCGGGAGCCGGCCATCGGCGCAGACGAGCACACCCAGCACGCCGATTGCCGTTGCAATCGGCTCGATTCGCTCGCCCGGCGCGAACCAACGACGGTCGAAATGCCACAAGAAAAGCTTGTCCGCACGCCCGGCAAACGAGCCGTCCGCGTCGATTACGATGGCCGCATTATGAATGCCCGCATCGCTCGGAGCGGCTGCTCCGGCGACGATCACCGTTCGCGTCGCCATGGCGACGTCGCGCAACCGATTGAGTGCCTCTGCGATTGCGCCTTCCTCGACGGGGACCGCACCGAGAACGTATGCCGGAAACGTCGCTTCCGGCAGTACGACCAAATCGGCGTGCGCGGCCGCTTGACGGACCGACTCGACGATCTGCTCGAGCGAATCCGGAAAGTCGGCGCGATCGTGCGCCCGGAACTGCATTGCGGCCACGCGGATCGAACCAGTCATGCTGGCGACTGGTTCGCGGCCTGAAAAGGCTTGCCCTTATCGTCACGCGTCTTCCGAGAAGGCTGCGAGCGCGAAGTCGCCAAAGCAGTACTCCCCAAAGGGTGCTTACCGACGATCGTGCGGTGCCCGAAGGGAGATATACCAAACGTGAAACGCGCGATATCAACGTTGTCGCTCGCGAGTTGCATCGCAGCCGGTGCGATTGTCGCAGCGTCGCCGTCCGAGTCGGCGGTCGCAACTTCGCCGCAGCCGTCAGCGACTCCATCGAAGAACAAGGACATTTGCGGTGCGACCAAAAGCAAGTGGGCTCACCTTCAGTGCGAGCAGTTCAATAGTTCCGCGCCCGGCGACGAGTATTTCGGGCGCATGAAGCTGAGTTACCTCGGCATCGACAACACGTACAAAGACGGCGCTATCAGCGCCGGCGGTTATACGACCGATCAGCGGCTCATTTCCAAGCTCGACTTCGCCACCGAAGCGTTGCGGCGCTGGGCGGCCAAGTATCCGAACGACCCGGAGCTGGCGCGCTCGTATTTTCTCGGCGTTCAAGTGCTGCGAAAAGTGTACACGCAGCCCGAGCAACAGGTCACCTGGGAGTTCATCCAGATCCTCGTTACCAAGTACCCACACACCTATTTCGGTAAGACGATGAAGGCGACGCTCGCTCAAGGGTTTACCGAGCACTGGTTTGGCCTCGCGCAGCTATGTCCAACGCCGCTTCCGCTCGGCGTGATGCCGGAAACGACGCCCGCGGATGCCCCAACGCCTTCGCCCGCGCCCGGCCGTCCCGCGATCGATGTCATGAGCCCACCCTGCGTTGCGCCCGCGGCCGCTCCGGACGCCATGGATGCTCCCGCAACGGCAAGTCCGCCGCCGGTTTCTTTTCCGACCAAACTCTAGAGAGAAGCTAAAATGAAAGCCCCTGCAACCGCAGGGGCTTTCGATTCGTACGGTTCTCCAAAGCTTAGAGCTTCAGACCGATACCCCCGTACGGGCCGCTTTCGGAGAATCCGATCGGCGCTGCGTTGTTGTTCCAGCCCCGATCGCCCAGGAACCCAGCCTCGATGAAGATCGGGAAGCCCGGGAACGTGTAGGTGACGCCGAGGTCGTACTTCAGGATGTCGTAAGAGACGTTGTACGTGCAGCCGACGGTCGCGCTGTCGCAAGCCCCCGGCGTCGCTTGGTAGTTGCCGTTGACGCCGAAGAAGTAGACAGCGCTACCGTAGAACGAGAAGACTCGATCCAGATCCGGTAGCTTCTCGAGCCCGACGCCCGCACCGTTCTCCTGTGGATAGCCGTAGTTGTTACGGCGCCACATATACGCACCCACCAGGTAGATGCGCGGTTTGAGAACCCGGATGCCGAGACGCGCATCCATGTCGTAATCGCGCCCAATGAAGCCTGGTACGAAGGATGAACCGCCGCAACAGGCGTCCTCGGCGTCGAGTCCGCCGATCGCGGTGACGTAGCACTCGGGATCGCCGGAACCTCCGCAGTTATGCGGCCAGTTGTATTGACGGTAGTCCACCTCGACCATGAACGGGAGGCTCATGACCGGGATTTCGATCGCGCCGTGAAGCCGGTACGAGAATCCGCCGCTGTTGTTGTTGCCGGAGTTGCCGGGGCTGAACTCGTTATAGACCTTCGGCGAGATAATGTAGTCACCGGCGACGTAGAAGTCGTAATACGGCGCTGGCGTGGGCGCCGGCGTCGCAGCTGGCGGCGGCGGCGGCGGTGGCGGTGGCGGAGCCGGAGTGGGCGGCGGGGTCGGCGGGATGTAACGAACCACGACGATGTGGCGGTCCGGTACCCACTGAACGTAAGCGCCCATGCCTTCCGAGATCACTCGGACCGGTACGAGGATGATGCCTTGATAGATGATCGGCGGTACGTCCAGCGGACGCGACTCGCCGTTAATGACGACTTCCGGCTTTCCGACGGTAACTTTAACCTCGGCGCCGGCTTTGCTGACCGTCACGGTCTTGCTGCCTGCGTCGTACGACACAGTCGCGCCCATTTGCTCGAACATCGAGCGAAGCGGGATTAAGAGCGTTCCACCACGCACCAGCGCGGCGAGGACGCGAGCCTGCTTCAGGATATCGGGCTTGGCATAGACGTGGTGGTCATTGAAGAGAATCGGTATCTGACCCGACGGCGGGGACCCGAAATTCGCCGGCGGAGCAGCCATCGCACCCTGGTCCTGAGCGATCGCGTTGGTTCCAATGTTGCCATGCGATGCTGCGGGCTGGGCTGCGACCGCGTTGAATCCAAGACCGGCTGCCATCAGCACGGCCAGGACTCCAGTGCTCAGTCGCTTCAATGTATCCTCCTAGCTAATCAATTGAGCTTAGGCCTAACCGCCCGGGCCCTGCGGTCCGGTGTGGTGAGTACCTTTGACATCCCTTTCGGGGACGGGCGATTGCCTCCCCTGCAGTGGGAGGCTACTCATGCGAGCTTTTCGCGCAGTTTCGCCAAGAACTTGGACTTTTCGATGATGTACCGCTCGTGGGTGCCCTCCGCGACGGCTTCCTGCTCGTCGAACACGTGGACGGCGAAGCTCACGCGTGGGCCGTCCAGCATCACGACCTCGACTTCGGTGCGCACGATGAAGCCGACCGGAACCGGCTTCTTATGCTCGAGATCGATGTGCGTTCCGAGGGTAATCTGACCGGTCTGCAAGATCGGCTCGACGCAATGGATTGCCGCACTCTCGACCAACTGAACGAGCATCGAGGTGGAGAGGACGTCGACGCCCTTGTTTCCGGCCTTTTCGGCTGTCATCCATTCCTCGACGCGGCTCTGAAGGCTATACGAGCGGCCGATGTCGAGTTTCGCGCGCATGCCCCGGGGAGATACGCCCTGCAGCCGATTACCTCATGCCGAGGTTTCTAGGAGCCTGTAGGCTCCCACGGCGGTTTCTTTGAATCAAAGGCCGTTGAGCGCCGTACAT
Source organism: Vulcanimicrobiota bacterium (assembly GCA_963756635.1). Classification (GTDB taxonomy): domain Bacteria; phylum Vulcanimicrobiota; class Vulcanimicrobiia; order Vulcanimicrobiales; family Vulcanimicrobiaceae; genus Cybelea. The sequence goes on along the minus strand of CAVWOR010000004.1, from coordinate 478,393 downwards.
GAGATTAGTGGATGACCGACTTATAGGAAAGAGATGCTCAGAATGACACCCCCGCCCGTTACTTCAAAAGCGACGCTTTTGGCACTTGCCGCGCTCGTGGGGCTGCCGCTCCTTGCTGCCTGCGGCAAGAAAGCGCCGCCGCCGGCACCGCCACTCGCCGTCGATGCCGCGGCCGCTACCCGACAGAACCTCGCCACGTACCTTACGCTGGACGGACAAATTGCGCCGCTCGATCAGTCGACGCTCGCCTTTCAACAGAACGGCACGATTCTGAAGATCAACGTGAACATCGGTGACATGGTGCGTAAGGGTCAGTTGCTGGCCACGATCGACCCGCGCACGCTCGAGGCGCAGCTGGAGCAAGCGCGCGCACAGGCTGCACAGGCATCGGCGTCCGCTCAGGGTTCGGTCGTCGGATATCCCGTGCAGGTCCAAACGAACGAAGCCGCGGTTCAAACCGCAAAGGCTTCCCTCCAGAACGCGAAGCTCGTCTACGATCAGAACAAGCAGCTTTACAAACAGGGTTACGTTTCGGAGACCACCCTGCAGCAATCGCAATCGAACTACGTACAGGCCCAACAGACCTACGACAATGCCGTCGTGGGATTGCGCAACAACGTCGTGAGTGCGCAAAACGTGAAGTCGCAGCAGGCGCAGGCGGCGGCGGCAGGGGCGCAAGCACAATTGCTGAGCACGCAACTCTCGCAGACATACCTGTACGCTCCTTACGATGCCGTTGTAGCAAACCGCCTCGTCGACCCCGGTGCATACGCATCGCCTTCGCAGCCCGTGCTCCAGGTTGCGCGCGTCGACAAGGTGTGGATCAACGTCAACGTCCCGGATGAGGATCTTTCCTACGTGCATCCGGGGATCGCGGTGACGTTTGAATCCACCTCCTTACCCGGGCGCACGTTCAAGGCCCCGGTTGAGACCGTCAACTTGGTACCGACTTCGGGGACGCTTTCGTATCTGGCCCGGCTCGAGCTGCAAAATCCCGGCTATGTTTTACGGGGCGGCATGCTGGTGACGGTGACCGTCACCAAATCACGGGCAGCTAACGCGATCGTCGTTCCGCGCAGTGCGGTCGCGCAAACGCCCAACGGAGACATCGTGTACGTCGTCGCGGATAATAAAGCCCAGGCGGTTCCGGTCCGCGTTGGCGTGCAGACCGACACGCTCTCTCAGGTCATGAGCCCCCGGATCCAGCCGGGCGCGATGGTCGTCACGACGCGTCCCGACGCGCTCAAAGACGGCAGCGTCGTTGCGGTAGGCAGCGCCAGTTCGACAGCTTCCAGCGGCTCCGTGCACTGAGATGAACCACCGAAGGCTTCGCGCGCGAACGTTCGTCGTCGCACTCGCGCTGGGAACGCTCGTGACCGGCGTCGCCTTGGCGCAGACGCCGCCGCCGAGCGCAGGCGAGATACCGGGCGTTCCGGGTATTCAGATGCCGTCGCCACTGCCGATGCCGACGATCAGCGGCACGCCGCTCCCGTATCCGGCATACGGCACGCCCGCGCCCGACGTCGAGCAGCTCACACCAAAGAAAGGCGTGCCGAAGTCGATCTCACTTCCCGATGCGATCCGAATCGCGGTCGCGCTCTCGCCGACCTTCGCGTTGCAGAACGCGCAGTGGGCGGCGATTCATGCAAAGTACACGTCGTCGGTGCAGGCGCTCTATCCTGGAATAAGCGGCAGCGCGCAGATCGGCAACGAGTATAGCAATGGAACCACGAGCAGCGGCGGCGGGGGGAGGCCCACGAGCAGCCCGAGTCCGCTCGCCATCGGCGGCTTAGCGACTCCTGCACCGCCGTCGCGAGCGTCGATCACAAACGAATCCGCCACGATCACGATCACACAACTGATCTACGATGGTGGACGCACCATCGCCGCGATTCGGTCGGCCAAGGAGGCGGATATTGCCGGTCGGGCGACGCTGTTGAGGCAACTTCAAACGCTCGCGCTCAACGTCGCGAGTACGTACTATACGGTCCTCGAGGACAACGCAACGGTAACGGCAGATGCGCAACTCGTACGCGAATTCGAGGTCAACGAAGCCTCAACCGCGGCCCAGATCCGCAACGGCGCCGCCGCGCGCTCGGACATCGCTGCGGCACAGTTCCAGACCGCACAGGCGCGCGGGAACCTCGTCACCGCACAAGGCACGGCGATCGGGGCCCAAGCTACTTTTGCAACGACTCTCGGCCTCGACGCCGACGCGTTGGTCGTCCCCCAGCAGCTTACGGCTCTGCCGGCGGCTCCGAATCCTACCTACGCCGCCTCGTTGAAACGCGCGTTTATTATGCGGCCCGATTATATTTCTGCGGCGTACAACGTTCAATCGGCGCAGGAGAACTTGCGCTATGCGAAGTTAGCCAGGTTTCCAATCCTCGCCGCCGGGGCCAGCGATAGCGTTAGTAAGCAGTTCATCGATTGTTTCGGTCAGGCCGGCTTGCCCCCGAGCTTCGCGGCGGCGCTTTGTCCGGGGCCGTCAAGCTGGGCCAACGATAAGACGGTCGGTTTGAGTATCACGGTGCCAATCTACGATCAGGGCGTGACCAATTACAACGTAGCGGTGGCGGCCTCGCAGCTCGATCAAGCCCGCGCTACGCTCAATTCCACAAAGCTAACGGTTGAGTCCGACGTGCGTTCTGCGTTGGCAACGCTGATTTCGGCGCGAGCGTCTTTGGTGCAGGCGCGTTCGGAACTTACTTCGGCTCAAGTCTCGTTGAGCGCGACCCAAGCACAGTACAAAGTCGGGGCGACGACGATCCTCAACGTCGTGACCGCGGAGGCAAACCTCACAACGGCGCAATCGGGCTACATTACGGCGCTCTATGGCGTCTACACCGCAGAGCAGAACTACCTATATGCGACGGGTGTAAGCGACGTTCAGATTTAGGGAACGATGATTCGCCACGTTTCCGAAGCTCCGGCGACGATTTCGGATCCCGTCAACGCCGCGATTCTGGCGATCTCGGAGGATCGGCTGGCGGGCTTTCAAACCGATCCGTTCGGCGAGATCGCCGCGCGAAGCGGCATTCCGGTCGAGACGGTGATCGAGCGCATCCTCGCGATGCTCCGGGCCGGCACGATTCGCCGCGTGCGCCAAACGCTGCTCTCGACCAGCCTCGCGAGCGGGGCGCTTTGCGCCTGGGAGATTGAAGCGCCGAAACTCGATGCCGCCTTCGAGTATATGTTTCGCGAGGATCCATTCTCCGGGCACGTCGTGATTCGCACGACCGATGCGATCTCGCCGGGGAGCAGCTATCGTCTTTGGACGACCGTGAAAGTGCCGCAGGGCTTTTCGCTGCGCAAGCACGCCGAATTGCTGCGCGGCAAGGTGGGCGCCGCACGCTTCCGGCTGATGCCGGCGAAGATGCTTTTCACCTTGGGGGTGGGGCACGTTCGCCGGCGAGGCCTCGAACCGGGCGCTCGTGCAGAGCGGCCCGCGCAGCCGCTCGAGAGTTCCGTCGTCAAATTGTCCGACCTCGACTGGCGCGTCTTGATCGCACTCAAGCGCGAGTTCGCGTCGCACGAACTGGTGCGCAATCTTTGGGATGCGCGTGCCGCGGAAGCACGGCTTGACTTCGCGACGTTCGCTTCGATCGCTCGATCGCTCGACGAGCGCGGCGTTATCGGCAGGTTCTCGACCTTCCTCGAGCACGTGAAGGCGACCGCCGGGAACGAACGCGCGACGCGTTATAATGCGCTCTTTCATTGGGCGGTTGCACCCGGCGCCGAGATCGTGGCGGGCTGCGAGGTAGGAAGACACTACGTGATCACACATGCGTATTGGCGCGAGGGTGGCCCCGAGTTTCACGACGTGAACGTCATGGCCGTCGCGCACGGAATGGAGAAAGCGGCCGTACTCGCGCACAAAGCAGCAATCGACGCGCACTTGCGGGAGTCCGGCGTCGATTTTACGTACACCAACGTTTTTTGGGGCGGACGCAGTGAAATCAAGCCGTCCGAAATTGCGCCCGAAGCGTACCGCAAATTTTGCATGGCTCACGGCATCGATCCCGATACCATGCGCGGCGAAGAGGCCGAGGAAGGAGCGTCTGCGTGAGGGCCACTCGTTATCGCATCTTCGTCGTGCTCGCTGCGGCGCTTGCCGTTGCCGGCTGCTCGAAGGTCTCCAATGGAATCGGCGTCGCTGGCGCACGCCATCCGTGGACGGAGCCTGGCGTTTTGCGTTTCTCTGAAAACACCGATCCGAAGACACTCAACGTTCTGCTCAACTCCGCTAGCCCGACGCTCGATATCTCGATGTTCGCGTTTTCGTGGACCGTGCGCTACAACGACAAGGGCCAACCCGTGCCGGATGCTCTGCGCGAGGTTCCGACGATCGCCAACGGCGACGTGAGCAAAGACGGCTTAACCTTAAAATACAAGCTGCGGCCCAATATCAAGTGGCAAGACGGTCCGCCGCTGACGTGCGACGACCTCAAGTTCACTTGGCAGGTCGTGATGAATCCGCACAACAACGTCATCACGACCGACGGCTACAAGGACATCCGCAGCATCGATTGCACCGGCCAGTACATAGCCGTCATTCATATGAAGAAACTTTACGCGCCGTTTCTGCAACAGTTGTGGAGCGAAAACGGCAACGCGCCGATCCTCCCAAAACATCTGCTGGCGAAGTATAATGACGACAAGGGTTCGTTCAACAGCGCTCCCTATAACTCGCTGCCGGTAGGCAGCGGTCCATTCAAAATCGTGGCGTGGAACCGCGGACAAGACGTGCGGATGGTCGCCAATCCGAACTTCTATCTCGGCCCCCCGAAACTGAAGGAAGTGATCTATAAGATCCTTCCCGACGAAAACACCTCCGTGACGCAATTGCAGACCCACGAGCTCGACATGCTTGCGCTGGGCAGTGGGCTCAAGTGGCCGGAATACGCAGCGCTCGCGGCCGATCCGCGCAACGGCTTGCGAGCCATTCGCGTGGATGCGTTCGCTTGGGCGCACGTCGATTTCAACCTCATGCATCCGATCGTTGACGACATTCAGGTACGTCGCGCGCTCGCGTATGCGACCGATCGGAACGAAATCATTGCGAAGGTAGCTCACGGTTCGGCGATTCCCGCCAACACCGATCAGCAGCCCCACTATTCGTGGGCGTATACGGACGACATCGTGCATTACCCGTACGATCCGGCGAAGGCCGCAGCGCTCTTCGACGCGGACGGGTGGAAGGTGGGCCCCGGAGGCGTTCGCTTCAAAAACGGTCAGCGACTTGAGTTCTCGATGAGCACGCCAACCGAATCCACGATCGGCAAGGCAAACGAGACGGTGCTTCAGCGGCAGTGGCGGGAAGCCGGCGTTGTGGCCGACGTCAAGAATTATCCTAGCAGCGAGTTCTTCGACAACTCCACCAACGGGATATTGCAGGGCGGTCACTATGACGTCGCACTGTTCAGCTGGCTGGGAGCCGCCGATCCCGACGACAGCCCGGTCTATTCCGGCGATAACTTGGCGCCCAAGGGGCAGAACGCAATGTTCTGGAACAATCGCATGGCGACCGACGCGATGAACGATGCTCTCAAGACGATCGATCAGGCGCGCCGCAAACGCGACTACGTCATCGTCCAGCAGCAACTCGCGCTCGACGTGCCGACGATCATCCTTTTCTTCGAGCGTTATCCCTATGTGTACAACACCGATTTGAAGGGTTTCGATCCGTCGCCCGTCATATCGGCCTTCTGGGATCCCTGGAACTACTCGATTTAAGGAGCTTTGAGGAGATGAAAATGAGATTTCAAAGCATCGCATTCGCTGCCGTCGCAGTAGCGAGCCTTTGCTCGTGCACGAAGACCGGATCCGTAGCCGGAACCGGCGGCCGAGCGAACTCGTGGACGCAGCCCCACGTGCTGCGATTCGCAGATGCGGGCGATGTCAACACCCTCAATCCCCATCTCGGCCAGTTCGCCGACATAGGGTACCTTTCGTCGATGACGATGGCGTACCTGATTAAGTGGGACGAACACAATCGCGCCTACCCCGAGCTAGCCACGCAGGTGCCCACTCAGGCAAACGGCGGCGTCAGCAAAGACGGCCTAACCGTTACCTTTCATTTGCGCAAGGGTGTGCGCTGGTCGGACGGCGCGCCGTTCAATGCGGATGACGTCGTCTTCTCGACGAACGTTGTGAACAACCCGGCGAACAACGAGATCGGCCGCTTAGGCTGGGATCAAATCACGAAGACCGACGAGCCGAACAAGTATACGGTCACCTACCGCCTAAAAAAACCGTACTCGCCATTCGTAGAAACATTCTTTTCCACCGCCGGCGCCAATCCGTGCATTCTCCCCAAGCATCTGCTGGCGCAGTATCCGAACATCAACCACGTCGCCTACAACTCGCTTCCGGTCGGCATTGGGCCGTTTAAATACCTGCGATGGGATCGCGCTCAGGACATCGTGCTGGTGCCAAACCCGCTCTATTGGCGCGGGCGTCCGAAGCTCAAAGAAGTGATATTCAAGATAATCCCCGACCGAAATACCGTGCTTTCGCAGCTACAATCTCACGAGCTGGACATGTGGCACTTGGTTCCGGGCGCTTATCTCTCGAGAGCGTCCGCGATTCCGGGCGTAACGATCCTCCGTCAGCCGAGCTATTACTTCGACCACCTCGATTTTAATATTCAGCGCCCGGCGGTGCGCGATCCGATCGTCCGAGAGGCCATCAGGCTCGCAATCGATCGCCGTACCCTGATCGAGAAGATCGGTCGAGGCGTTGGAATTCTTCAGGAAGTCACCACGCCAAAGAACGCGCCCTACGCCGTGACGTCGATTCCGCTCGTTCCCTTCGACATCGCGCGCGCGAATGCGCTTCTCGACAAGGGCGGCTGGACCCGCGGCGCCGACGGCGTTCGAGCGAAAAACGGCGTGAGACTGGCGCTGGAATACGCCACCACCGCGGGATCACCCGACGTCGACGAGGGAATCGAGTTGGAGCGTACGTGGTGGAAGCAAATCGGCATCGAGATCACCGTGCGGCACTATCCGCCCGCGTTGATGTTTGCGCCGCTGCAGCAAGGCGGCATCGTCTATTCGACCAAGTGGGACCTCATCGGGTTCGCATGGCTGAACGACGCGATCGGCGATATGTCCGCGATATATTCCTGTCATTCGTTCCCGCCGAACGGGCAAAACGAACTGCGCTGGTGCAGTCCGCGCGCGCAAGCGGCGATGGACGCGTTGTTCGCTCACTACGACCAGGCGCAGCGTAACGGGGACGTACTCGCGGTGGAGCAAGAGCTCGTCAAGGACGTTCCGACCATGGTGACTCAGCTACGAGAAGACATCTTTGCCTATAACAGCGATTTAAAAAACTTCCATCCCAGTGCGATTACGCCGTTCGACAACATGATGGATGTCGATATATAGCATACGCGAGCAGCGCACAGCCTAGCAACGAAAACGAGCGCAGCAGCGCCCACGCCGGCACTGCTGCGAGTAACCCACTCGCGCGCTGCTCGGCCGACCAGATACTCGCAATCGGTGCCCCAGAGGACGTGTGAAAGACTCCAAGCGCGTCGGGCCAGACCGGTACGGGGTTCAGCGTTGCCATCCAAACCGCGGCCGCAAAGAGCGCGAAAAAGCCGGGTGCGACGGCCAGCGAAACGCCCCGGTCAGCGTCGTCGCCGAGTGCGACGAACGCGCACAGCGCGCCAAGCGCGAGCAGCGCGCTCTGCACTATGCCCGTCGGTCGCTGCGCCAGGCCGAGCCAGTCGACGCAGACGAGCAGCGTTCCCGCGAGCGCGATGATGCGCGCGGTTGCGTGTGTCCGTAACGCGCACCAGGCAGCTGCCGCGTATGCCGTGACGAGATCGTGCTCGTGAACGAAACCCGCCGCAAACGGCGCGAGTGCCGAGAATGCGGCGAAGCGCGCAAAATTGTCGCGGACTCCGAGTGCGATAGCAGCTGCGGCCGCGATCGCGAGCAGCGCTATCGCAACGCCGGCGAAGCATGCCGTAAGGGGCGCAGCGCCGAAGCCATAGGCAATCGATGCTGGGCTGATTTGAATAGCTGCGAATTGTTCGGCGGCGCCGTGCGCCGCAAGGATGCGCGCATACTCAACCGGCCACGCCCAGCCGGCTGCGACCGCGCCGAGCGCATACGCGAGCAGCGCTCCCCACGCCAGGGCGAACGTTGCTCGGTTGCGGCCTAGTTGTGATAGGAGACCGAGCGAGGCGTTCGGCTGAGCAAGAGCGAGCCAGGCCGCCGCAGTCGCGCCGGCGAGCGAACGTGCGGCGATGAGGACGACGAGCGTCGCTCCGACGAATGCCGGCAGAGCGAGTTGTCCGAGCGCGAGGTCGCTGGTTACGGGTCCAAAGGCCAGCGCGAGTGCCAAGAGCGCCAAAAACGAAAAAGACCCGACCGGTGTTTCGCTGCCGGGCATCATGGCTGCGACGAGCGCGAGAAGCGACGTGGCGAGAACGGCAAACCAAAGAGCTGCAGCGGTTGCATACGGCAAGCGTGCGAAGAGCGTCCACGCGAGCAGGGTTGCGGGCGGACCGACGAACGGGAGGACCTCATTGCGGCGCGCATCGACGCCCGCGACGCCACGCTCCGCGGTCCAAATCCTACCGGTATAAGGATCGGCGTGCGCGTTCCAAGCCGAGCCGGCCGCCCAGTATGCCTCGAAGTCGCGCAGGAACGGTCCGGGCGTCGAGCGCGGACGCGCCGAGAGAACCGCGACGGCAATCGATACGCATGCCACCGCGAGCAGCCAGCGTCGCGTCACCAGCCGACGCTTCCGGGGGAGTGCGGCGAAGCGATCAGGTGCGATTGCGCCATAACGAAGAAGAGTCCTAAGACCGTTGCGAGATACCAAAGGCTGACCCGCACTCGCGCGCCAAACGTCATGCGCTGCGCGCGCGGATCGACGTGCCCTCTCCACGCAGCGAGCATGGACGGAAGCCCCAGCACTCCGATAATAGCGACAAACAGGACCGGAATGTGCATCAGGATTGCAAACCCGACGAAGAGCGCGAAACCGACGATCCATAGCGGCGGCCAGAGCGCGCCGATGATTCGTCCCCCGTCGAACGGCGGCATGGGAATCATGTTGAAAAGGTTCAAGAAAGCCGACAAATCGGCGCAGGCGTACCAGAAACGGTCCTGCGTTGCATCGCCGATCGCGTAGCATATCGCGGCGAGCCCGAGTCCCACGAGCGGGCCGGCCAGCGCGATGTACGCATCTTGCTCGAGGTCGTCGGGTGGAGCGCCAGCGGTAAACGCTCCCAACAACGGCACGAACGCCGGCAAGCGCACCGGCAAGCCGTACGCTCGGAAGGCGAAATAGTGTCCGAGCTCGTGCGCCAGCAAGAGCAGCATCACGACGATTGCAAGCCTCCAGCCGAAGATCACGACGTAGATCCAAAGCGAGAGCAAGAACGTCCAGCTGATCGCGAAGAGCTTAGCGCCGACGAGAAACAGGAACTTGAACTTAAGGAGGAACGCGGCCAGCGCGGCGATGACGGCGCCGATGCCGCTACGGCGGCGCTGAGCCGATTTCGGCGACTCGGGCTGCGGCTCGGAGGACGGCGGGAGGTATTGCACGCACCCCTCTTCAACCGCACCGCGTGCCGGTCATCGTGATCGTCGGCGGAGGTTTTGCCGGGATTGCCGTTGCTCGGCGACTCGAGCAACGCCTGCGTCCGGGCGAAGCCGAGATCGTTCTGCTGAGCCGGGAGAACTACACGCTCTTTACGCCGATGCTGCCGGAGGTGACCTCGGGCGAGCTCGAGGTGCGTCACGTCGTGACGCCGATCCGCACCCAGCTGCACCGCAGCCGTTTCGTCCTAGCCGACGTCGACGAAATCGACGTGAAGCGACGCTCGCTTACCTATCATCACGTCTTGACGCGGCGCAGCGTCGTGCAGCCATACGATCACGTCGTGCTCGCACTCGGCTCGTCAACCTCCGACTTTGGATTGCCCGGCATTGCCGAGCACACGTGGGCCCTCAAAACTCTGGAGGATGCCGATGCGTTACGCAATCACTTAGTATGGCTGCTCGAACTTTCCGATACGATCGACGACGATGCCCGGCGCGATCGATTATTGACGATCGCGGTCGTGGGCGGCGGATTCACGGGAGTCGAAACGGCCGGTGAAATAACCGAGCTTTTTCGCAGCGTACGGCGATTCTACAAACGCCTTCAAGGCCATCGGGTTCGAGTCATGCTGGTCGAAGCGGGGCCCACGCTCCTGGCCGGTCTGCCCGCGAAGATGGGCGAATACTCGCGTCGCGTGCTGGAACGACGCGGCGTTTCCGTTCTCACCGGCGACGGCGTCGCTGCCGCCGACGAGAGCGGACTGACGCTGCAGAGCGGGCGTCGCATCGAGAGCGAAACGATCGTCTGGAGCGCCGGCGTCAAGCCGTCGCCGACGATCGCCAAAGAAACCGCGCTGCCGAAAACGAAGCGCGGCGCGATCGAGACGACTCGCGACATGAGCGTTCCCGGCGTCTGCGGCGTTTGGGCGCTCGGTGATTGCGCCGCAATTCCCGACGGACAAGGCGGCCGCTATCCGATGACCGCGCAGCACGCCATCCGCGAGGGGCCTCGTCTTGCCGACAACATCGTCGCCGTCTTGCGTGGAAGGTCTACAAAGCCGTTTACGTATCGGACGCTCGGCATGATGGCGGCGTTGGGCGGGCGCAAGGCCGTCGCACAACTCCCCGGCAATCGCGTCATCACCGGCTTCATTGCGTGGTTTTTTTGGCGCACGTACTACCTGCTGCGCCTGCCGGGGCTGGATCGGAAGATGCGCGTCGCCTTCGACTGGACGCTCGAGCTGCTCTTTCCGCGCGATACGGCCGAACTGCGCTTTGGAGAGGCGCAACGCGACGCAAACGAAGAAATCGCACTGCGCCCGTAGAACGCTCGAAGATGCTCCGCGAACCGATCGAGCGCCTCATCCGGGATCCGAAGGAACTCACGCGCGGCGTGAGCTTTCCGGATCCATCGCAGATTCGCATCTACGATGAAACGCTGCGCGACGGCGAGCAAATGCCCGGCGTCTGCTACACTCCCGCTCAAAAGCTGGAGATCGCCAAAGCGCTCGCCGGCGTCGGCGTGCATATCATGAGCGTCGGCTTTCCGGCCGCATCGGAGGGCGATCGCCGCACGCTGCAGCTCGTGATGGAAGCCAAGCGGCGCGGTGAGCTTGGCGCAGTCGAAATCGTCGTGATGTGCCGCAGCAACCGCAACGACATCGACGTAACCGTCAAAACGCTGCGCGATATCGGCGTCGAGCCGCGAGAAGTGACGTTCTTTATCTTTACCAGCGGCAGCGATCTGCACTTGAAGTATAAAATTGGCAAGACGCTGTTGCGCTACGAAGGGCGCGAGGAACGGGAGTGGCTCGATTTGCCGTTGACGTTCTATCGCGCCGCAAACATTCGGCTGCAATGCGATGCGATTCGTCACGCGCGCGAGTGCGAAATCGAGCGCATCGAGTTTGGCGCGGAAGACGGCAGCCGTGGCGACGTCGATTACTTCATCGAGTATTTCAAAGCCGGCTTGGAAGCCGGCGGCACGCGTCCGGCGTGGCCCGATACCGTCGGAACGCTGACGCCCGAAGCGACGCGTTGGTACTGCTCGCGGATCGTCGAGGCTTTACCCGACGGGCTGCCGATCGTCGCGCACCTGCACAACGATTATGGGCTCGGCACGATCAACGCGATCGTCGCAGCTTCGTGCGGCTTCAAGGTCATTTCGGTTACCGCAAATGGGTACGGCGAGCGCGCCGGCAATGTGAAGCTGCACGAGTTCGTCGTCGCGCTCCGGGTGCTCTACGGCATCGAGCTGCCCGGCTTCAAGTACGCTAAAGTCCGCGAGCTAGCTCGCTTTATGGAGCGCATGAGCGGCATTCCGCTGCAGCAGCACGAGCCGATCGTCGGCTCGAAAGTTTTCGCCCACGAGTCCGGCATCCACACCCAAGCGATGCTGATCGATCACCGCATGTACGAAGCGGTTCCGGCCGATTTAGTCGGGGCACGGACGAGTTGGGTTTTCGGCAAGCATACCGGCGCATCGCTCGTCGAAGACACGCTCCGTCGTCAACGCGAGCGTCTCGCTCGTGCCGGAATCGAGCCGTCGCCCGAGTTGGCGCATCGGGTGACCGACGAAGTGAAGCGGCTTCGCGAAGAGCGCGCGGCATCGAGCAAGAGCGAGGAGACGATGGAGCTTTACGAGTCTGCGATGCGCCGGCTCTCGCTCAACGAAGACGATGTCGTTGAAATCGCCATCGCGTTGGGAGCTCCGGCTAAAGCTTCCTAGTGCTGCGCCCAGGCCCACCCCGAGATCAGCCAACCGGCCGAGCCCTTTTGTAGCGCCAAAGTGAAGACGCCTGCCTCCTTCATCGGCTTCCCGTGCTGTTTGAAAGTGTAGGTCGCAGGATAGACCGCGTATGCGTGGTTGCCGTTCACCGTTAGGTGCCACGCCGTACCCAGAGTGACGACGCCGCCGGTGATTCCCATATGCTTGCTGTAGACGGCGTATGCGCTCGCCCAGTCGGCGCACGCCGTTGGACCCTGCCAGCTATGCGGCGCAAAATCATCGACGATGGAAGCCGGCGAGGCACACGATGCCGCCCATGCCTTCATGTTGCCTTGGTTAAACGCCGCGACTGCGCGATCGACCGCCGCCGACACGCCGCTCGTATCCGCCGCGGTCGAAACCCCCGGGACGCACGAGAACGCGATCGCCGTGGCTAGGCAAGCAACGGTAAATCGAGAAATTTTCATTGCTCGTTCCTCAGTATGACAGAACCCGGTGACAGAACCCGGCAAAAAAGCAGCCGAGCAGGCTGCAAGTTAAGCTAAGAGATTAGCTCTCCTGCCTAGGATCCAGGCAACCGCGCTAGCCCGGGTTTACGCTTGGGCGCCGAGGCGCCAGGTGGCGACGAAGGCTTTGAAGACGACCGGATACTCGTCGTGCACGAAGCGGACGCTACGCGAGCCGGTGCGCTCGAAGCCGGGGATCGTCTCGACGAGATGTGCTTGTGCGGCGGTGACGAGCTGCACGTCGAGCGCGAGCGGCGGCTCGAAACGAAACGGTTGTGCCCGCGCTGCATTGCGGACCGCCTCCTCTGCGCCGCGCCGGATCGTACGCTGTGCGGCGGCCGGCGTCATTGAATTTGCCGCAAAACTGCCGATCGATTCTTTCACGACGACGCCTCGGACCCACGGCATCTGTGCCTGAACCCCGTCGACTGTCGTGCGGTCGCCCGTGACGAGCAAGAGCGGGACGCCGTAGTACCCTAAGAGCCCCGCGTTGAGCGTTGCCTCGCTGCAGCGAACGTCGTTGATCCGAACGTCGTAGATGACCGAGGGCGTGTAGGTGTGACAGAGGACGGCATCGGCATCGCCGGCTGCGCCGTGGTAGCCGATAAAAAACGCGCCGTCAAAACCGGCCTGGGCGTCCTGCACCATCGAAAACGGTTTGCGGTTGCCGAAGATCACGCGAACGTCCGTGGGGAGCTCGTCAAGAAGAAGGTTGCGCATCGGACCGTGCGAGTCGTTGACGAGCACGCCGGCCGCGCCGCTGGAGCGGGCGCCTTCGATCGCGCTCGTTACTTCTTGCGTGTAGTATCGGCGATAGATCGCAAAATCCGGATGTGGCCTTCGAGCATCGACCTGCTCCCACGCGCAGACGCCTGCGACGCCCTCCATATCGCTGGAAATATATAATCGCATGGTAGGATTCATGCGACGATATCTGCTGCCGCCGCGATACGCGTCGCCGCGATGAAGGCCTGAAGGAGCGTTGGGTAATCGCCGCAGGTAAAGCGCACCGCTCGCCCACCAACGCGCGCAAAGCCGGGCAGAAGCTCGATGTAGTCGGCGTGCTCGACGCCGGCCGTTTCGATCGTCAGCTCGTAGGGAGAATCGAAAAGAAAAGGCCGCGCTCGATCGATGCGTCCGATTGCTTCACGTGCGCCGGCATGGATCGCCTCCCGTGCGGCTTGCGGAGTGAGCGAATTCACGGCCGAGAAACCGATTGCGTCTTTCACGGCAATCCCGACCGCCCATGGCATCGCCCGCGTGCTCTCGTCGACGACCGTGCGATCGCCCGTTACGAGCACGACCGGAACGCCGTGCGTGCCGGCGAGTGCCGCATTGAGCAATGCCTCGCTGCAGGGCGTTCCGTTGACCGCGACCGCGTAGACGGCCTCGCTAAACGTATGCGAAAGCGTCGCGCAGTCTCCCGCCTTGGCATGGTATCCAGTGAAGAACGCGGCCTCGATCGAGTCATCGAGCCCCTGCGCCATGCTCCATGGCTTCGGCGCGCCGGAGATAACGCGTAGATCGTCGTCCTCGGGCAACTCGTCGAACAGCAAATTGCGCATCGACCAGTGCGAATCGTTGACGAGGAATTTACGCGCGCCAGCTTCGCGCGCGCCTGAAATTGCCGCGCCCACCTCGCTCGTCATGGAACGGCGGAAGATCGGATATTCGTACGTGTCGCTCGGGTCGCACTGCTTCCACGAGCAAACCCCGGCGGTTCCTTCCATGTCGCAGGATATATAAATCGTCACTTTAACAGCTCGGCACTTTTGCGCCTCGCTTGGCGCTTCACTCCGCTTTCGCCGTTCGCTGCGCACCGGCGAAATCTCCGTTGCGCGCCCCCACCCCGACTGCGCGGTGCGGGACCCCTATTCACGCGACATCGCCTGGCGCGCCTGCGCGAGTCCCGCCTGCGCGGCTACGTTGTGCGGGTTTGCCCGCAGCGCGCGTAGATACAGCGGAATCGATTCTTGAAAGTGGTTTGCGGCAAGGTACATGTCGGCGAGTTGCGTGAGCGCAACGTCGTCGTGGGGATGCGCTGCGATCCTGGCGCGCAGCGTTTGCAGCTGCGCCGCAACGGGCGCCGGCGGCCCGCCTTCGACGCTGTTCTGCGAACCCTGGGGTTCGAGCGATGCGCCGGCCGCGGGATTCGCCGCCTTGCCAAAAACCGAGCCGGTAACGCCGAACCCAATCCCGACAAGATAGGCCATCGTGCAGAGGAAAATTGCGCCGATAAGCGCGACGATCGGAACGTAAATCCTTGGCGGCAGCCCGCTCGACTCATTTTCGGACACGATGGTTCCGTTGGACGCGCATCGAACCAAATCTTGCGTGGGCCAGAGCACGTTGCCGAGCGAAGCCGATCTTCAGCTGCTTTTCGCTCGTTTAAACTACGAATTCTTCAATGGCGAAGTTCCGGACTGCAGGATTCGCTACAACGAGCGCTTTTCGAATTCTGCAGGACGCACGACCTATGGTAGAGAGCCTATGGCGATCGAACTCTCGCCCAAGCACTTCCGTCAGTACCCGCAAGCGCTGGAAGAAACCCTCCTGCACGAGATGATTCACGCGTGGTGCTATGCAAAGTTCCGCGATACCGGGCACAGCGCTCGCTTCCGGCGTAAACTGCGCGAGTGCGGCCTCAGCTCGATCTATCACGATCTCGGCAACGTGAGTCCGCTCAAGGAATCGAGCAGGCGCTTCATCCTGCGATGCGAGCGCTGTACCTTCGAAGCGCTTCGCCGTGGACGCCCGCGCAAGCCCGCGAGCTGCCCCCGCTGCAACAAACGTCGCTTCGACGAACGCTATCCACTGACGATCTATGAAATCGTCGAGACGCGCGTCGCGGGAACGAGCCTCGACGGGGTGCACGCCGCGCGGAAAGGCACGCAGCAATGACGAACGTAGGCGCGATGCGCGTAGAGAGCGATTCGATGGGGAAGGTCGACGTTCCCGACGAGAAGTACTACGGCGCGCAAACCGCCCGCTCGCTCGTGCACTTTGATATTGGCGACGCGACGTGGCCGCGCGACGTGATGCCGGCGCAGGTCGTCAAAGCGATGGCCGTGCTCAAGAAGGCCGCCGCTCTCGTCAATGAGGACCTTGGCAAGCTCGATGCCGAAAAGGCCGCTCTGATCGTGCGGGCCGCCGACGAGATCATCGAAGGCAGGCTCGACGCCCATTTTCCGTTGCGAGTCTGGCAAACCGGTTCCGGCACGCAGACGAACATGAACGTCAACGAGGTGATCTCGAACCGCGCAATCGAGCTCGCGGGCGGCGAGATGGGTTCGAAGAACCCGATTCATCCCAACGATCACGTCAACATGTCGCAGTCGTCGAACGATACGTTCCCGACGGCGATGCACGTCGCCGCCGCGCAGGCCATGGTCGGGATGCTCCCCGCCGTCCAGGCGCTTCGCGACGCGCTCCATGCGAAGGCAAAAGGATGGGCGCACGTCGTCAAGGTCGGGCGTACGCATCTGCAAGACGCGACCCCGCTGACGCTGGAGCAAGAATTTTCCGGTTACGTCACCCAGCTCGACCGCGCGATGGCAGCCTGTAAGGAGGCGCTCGATCCGCTCTACGATCTTGCCATCGGCGGCACCGCCGTGGGGACGGGACTCAACGCGCACCCGGAGTTCGGCGAGCGCACCGCGAGCAGGATCGCCGAGCTCACCGGGCTTCCGTTTCGCTCGCATCCCAATAAGTTTACCGCGCTCGCTTCGCACGACGATTTCGTCTTCGCTTCGGGCGCGATGAAGATGCTCGCCGCGGCACTGATGAAGATCGCCAACGACATTCGCTGGCTTGCGTCGGGTCCGCGGGCCGGAATCGGCGAGCTCATTCTTCCCGAGAACGAGCCCGGCAGCTCGATCATGCCCGGTAAGGTGAATCCGACCCAATCGGAAGCGATGACGATGGTCTGCGTTCAAGTCTACGGCAACGACCTGGCAATCGGCTTCGGCGCATCGCAAGGAAACTTCGAGCTGAACGTCTTCAACCCGGTAATCATCTACAATTTTCTCCACTCGGCGAACCTGCTGCGCGATGCCTGTACGATGTTCCGCGAGCATGCCGTCGAGGGACTCCAAGCCAACGAAGATCAAATCCGCAAATATCTCGACGAATCGCTCATGGTCGTCACCGCGCTTTCGCCGCACATCGGCTACGATAATGCCGCCCAAATCGCCAAGAAGGCGCACCACGAGAAGACGACGCTTAAGAAAGCGGCGCTCGGGCTAGGTCACGTCACCGAAGAAGAATACGACCGCATCGTGGTACCCCAAAAGATGACTGCTCCAGGCTAAGCCGTTCGTGGGCTCCGATGAGGTTACAGCTGTCGCCAGACGAGCGTGACGGCGGCGGTTACGAGCGCGATCGCGACGACGACGAGTAGTTGCGGCGACCTTAAGCGCAGTGAGAGGCGCGCGCCGATCGGGCCTCCGAGCAATCCGCCCGCAACGAGCGGCACGACGTCGCGGGCGACGATGTCGTGCTGCAAAGCGTGGACGATTAGCCCGACCGGAGAGGTCAGCAGGATTGCGAAGTGCGAAGTCGCGCTGATCGCGTGTGCGGGTAGCTCGGAAAAGTAGAGGAACGTCGGTACCAAGACGATGCCGCCGCCCAAGCCGAACAGACTTGAGAAGATTCCGACGACGAAACCGAGGGCGATCGCGGCGCGATAGGACATGCCCTTGATCGACGTAACGCGATCCTGCTCGATTCGGCCCGCCATCCGCCGTTCGGCATTCCAAGCCATATCGACTGCAACGGCAACGAGGAGCGCGGCGAGTATGGTATCGAAAAGCCGCGGCGAGATGTGAAACGACGCGATCGCGCCCAGCACGCTTCCCGGTAATCCGCCCGCAGCAATGAGCAATCCGATCTTCAGATGAACGCGCCGTTGAAGCAAATAAGTAAAGGCGCCGCTCGCGCTGTTAGCAACGATCAGAACGAGCGACGTGCCTGCCGCATACGCCGGCGAAAACCCCAGGAAGATCCTGAGAATCGGGACGAGGATGAAGCCGCCTCCGAGTCCGACCATCGAGCCGAAGACGCTCGCAAAGAATGCGGCTCCAAAAAGTTCCAGCGCAAAGCGCGCTAGCCCGCCCTCCCGAGATAGCGGCGGTCGCGCGTATCGATGCGGACGACGTCGCCGCTCTCCACGAAGAGCGGAACCGCGACCGTTGCGCCGGTTTCGAGCTTCGCAGGCTTCGTCGCGTTGGTCGCGGTGTCGCCTTTGAAGCCCGGATCCGTTTCGACGATCTTCAATTCGACGTGAGCCGGTAGATCGACGCCGATCGGCGCTCCTGCGTGAAACTGCACGTCAACGACCATGCCATCCTTTAAGAAATCGGCGGGCTCGCCGATGAGGTCGCGCTGGAGGGTGACGTTTTCAAAGCTCTCTTGGTCCATGAAATGATAGCCGTCCGCATCGTTATAGAGCATCTGCATTTGGCGGTTATCCACAATGGCGCGCTCGAGCTTCTCGCCGGCCCGAAACGTCCGCTCCAGGGTAGTGCCGGCCTTGACGTTCTTCAAGCGCGTACGTACGAACGCCGAACCTTTCCCGGGCTTGACGTGCAGGAACTCGATGACCGTCCAGAGTTGGCCATCCACGACGATGGTTATGCCGTTGCGGAGATCGTTTGACGAAATCATGAGCTAAGAAGATTACTTGGAGAAACGAATTGGGCCCTCCGTTCCGGCTCGCAATCGGGCGATATTCTCGCGGTGCATGAACAAGATCAGCACTGCCGCGAAGACGCCGAAGAGCGTTTCGGGAACCGAGCCCGTGAAGAACCAGATGGCAAACGCCGCGAGGATGCTTCCGAGCATCGAGCCTACCGAAGAATAACGCGTCACCACGGCGCCGGCAAGCCAGCCTCCAATGCCAATCAGACCAGCCGGCCAACAGAGCGCGAAAATCGCCCCAAACGAGGTGGCGACGCCCTTGCCGCCCTTAAAGCGAAGCCACGGCGAAAAACAGTGGCCCAGGACCGCCCCAGCCGCGGCAAACGCAGCGACGATTTGCTCGCCCGGCGGTAACGGTTCGAAATCCAAATGGCCGCGCAAAAATGTCAGAGCCCAAAAAGTTGGGACGAAGCCCTTGAGCGCGTCGAGCGCCAGCACCGC
The DNA here is from genome assembly GCA_963756635.1 of Vulcanimicrobiota bacterium. Lineage (GTDB taxonomy): Bacteria > Vulcanimicrobiota > Vulcanimicrobiia > Vulcanimicrobiales > Vulcanimicrobiaceae > Cybelea. The sequence continues at coordinate 459,452 of CAVWOR010000004.1, read as the reverse complement.
GAGCGCACCGCCTTTACCAAGGGTGCGCAATGCATTCATCGCACCGATGTTTCCGGAGCCCTGCTTTCGGATATCCGTGCGATAGAAGAATCGCCCGACGAGGTACCCGAACGGGATCGATCCGATGAAGAACGCACCGATGAATACGCAACCGGGAATGGCGAGCAGGATCAGCAGCAACCCTATCGCGGTCGATTCGGGAAGTCCGACGTCGCTCATCGCGTCTACTCCTCGCGATCGCGGCGGGCGCGAAACTCGAGCGTTAAAGGAACGCCTTCAAAATCGAAATGTTGGCGGATTGTGTTCTCCAAGAAGCGTTTGTAATGTGGCGCAACGAGCTCGGGATCGTTGCAGTGAAAGACGAAGAGCGGTGGATGGGTCGCGGGCTGCGACGCGTAGTAAATTCGTACGAGCTTGCCTCCGGACGCTGAAGGCGGATGCGCGACGACCGCACTTCGCAGGATGCCGTTCAGCTGCGGGGTCGGAACGCGGCGGTCGAGATTATCGGCGACTCGCGCAACGACCGGCATGAGACTCCCCAACCGGCGGTGCGTCTTCGCGGATAGAAACGTAATGGGCGCGAAGGCGGCAAAAGGGATCGATTCCCGTACGACGCCGGCCAGCTCGTTCTGGTTGATCTCCCCTCCCTGCTCGCGAACGAGATCCCATTTATTCCCGACGACGATCAGGCCTTTGCGCTCTTCGAGCGCGATGCCGGCCAGACGACGGTCCTGTGCCATGATTCCGGTCATCGCGTCGAAGACGAGCAGCGCAATGTCGCAACGCGCGATTGCAGACAACGAGCGCAGCGCCGCGTAGTACTCGATCGCGCCATGGGCCTCGGGCTTCTTTCTGAATCCTGCGGTATCGACTAAACGGAGGGTTCGATCGTGCCACTCGAAGACGCCGTCAATCGCATCGCGGGTTGTTCCTGGGCTTTGCGAAACGAGCGCGCGCTCTTCGCCGAGAAGCGCGTTGACCAAGGAACTCTTGCCGACGTTGGGCCGCCCGATCACCGCAAGCGCGAGCTCATCTTGGGCTGCGACGTCCGGCACCTGCGGGGGCAAGAGCGCGACGATACGGTCGAGCAGGTCGCCCGTGCCCTCACCGTGGATCGCCGAAACGGCGACCGGCTCGCCGAAGCCGAGCCCGCCGAATTCGGCATGAACGGCGGCAGCTGCGTCGGGCGCTTCGGCCTTGTTTGCAACGAGCACGATCGGCTTTTTCTTGCGGCGCAAGATGCCTGCGACGTCGTCGTCGAGCGGATGGAGTCCGGTTTGGGCGTCGACGATCATCACGATGACATCCGATTCGTCGGCGGCGGCCTCGGCTTGGCGGCGGGTGGCGTCGGCAAGCTCGACGCCGTGCGCCACATCGGCGTCCGGATCGATGCCCGCGGTGTCGACGACGCTGAAAACCCGGTCGCGCCAATCGCAGAGGGCATAGAGACGATCGCGGGTCACCCCGGGCGTATCCTCGACGATCGCAAGCCGCCGGCCAATCAGCCGGTTGAAGAGCGCGCTCTTGCCGACGTTTGGCCGGCCCACGATTGCGACCGTCGCCGGGTTGAGCATTCCTCTCACTTCTCAATCGGCTTGAGGGAGACCCATCGAAGCCGGAACGGCGGAGTCGTCGCGCGAACTGCGCTCTCGGAGTATGCCCAGCGTTTACATCGAGACCTTCGGCTGTCAGATGAACGAAGCCGATTCCCGCTACATTGCCGAGCGCGCGCTCTTGGCCGGCTACGACGTCGCCTCGGCACCCGAAGAAGCAAACGTGGTCGTTCTCAATACGTGCACCGTGCGGGACAGCGCAGAGCGGCGAGCGTACGGGCGCATGAATCACTTCAAAGTGCTCAAGGCCCGTGACCCGAGCGTGCGTCTGGTGATAACGGGATGTTTGGCCGAGCAAGACCGGCAGCACATGCAACAACGGGCTCCGCACGTCGACGCGGTCTTTGGCACGCGAGAGCTGGCGCAACTCGGGGATCAGCTTGCGAAGTGGTCCGTCGTCCTTCGGGAGGCGGCGCCCGGCGCAGCTACGCAGGATGACGTTCGCGATAACATGCTGCGTTTTGCGCTCGGTGGGACGGCCGACGGCGTAACCGGCGCGTTCAGCCACCTGCGCGCTTTCGTGACGGTGCAGCGCGGTTGTTCGTACTATTGCACGTTTTGCATCGTTCCGCACGTGCGCGGACGCTTCGATCACCGGCCGCAGGGCGCCATCCTGGAGGAAGCACGCGGTCGGATCGCTCACGGAGCGCGTGAGATCACGCTCGTCGGCCAGACGGTGAACGCATGGCGCGATGCGGGCGGCTCGGCCGACTTTGGCGACCTCTGCGGCGCGATCGCGCGGTTGCCGGAGCTGGAGCGCCTTACGTTCATCTCGCCGCACCCCAAGGACTTCACGCAAAAGATCCTCGACGACCTCGCCGCCATCCCGCAGCTCAGTCCGCGCATTCACCTCCCTCTGCAGTCGGCAAGCGATGCGGTTTTGCGACGCATGAATCGCAAATACACCTTGGCCCACTTCCAACGGATCGTCGAATCGGTACGGCGCCGGCTTCCCGGCTCCGCGATCACCACCGATATCATCGTCGGTTTTCCGGGGGAGACCGAGGACGACTTCGAGGCGACGCTCGCGTACGTCAATACGGGCGTTTTCGCAAACGCGTTTACGTTCATCTATTCGATGCGCCGTGGAACCCCCGCCGCGCTATGGGATCAGGTTCCGCGGGAGGTCGCCTTGGCGCGCTTTACGCGGCTGTGCGACGCCCAGAACCGCGTAACGCGCGCTTATCACGATCGCAATGTGGGTCGGGTGGTCCGGGCGTTGATCGCCGGAGATTCGAAGAAAGACCCCAGCCGCCTCACCGCCAAGACGCCCGAGAACGTTACCATCGTTGCGCGGAAGCCCCCCGATTACGCGCCGGCGCCCCAGACCGGCCGGCACCCCTACGCGCACACGCCGTGGCTCGACGTCGCGATCGAAAGCGCTCACGTGTGGGGTTGCACCGGAACGGTGGTCGCGCGAGCCGAGCGATTCGCAGACCTCGGAGAACGCGTCGCGCCCCCGATGGTCGATCTTACCACCGAGCTGCAAACGCTCTGGCAGTGAAACGCGTTAAAATTCGAAGGTCGGCGTGCGCGCTGACCCTTCTGCTTGCCGGATGCATCTCGCCGGGCGGCTCGACGCTTCCGTCCGGCGTGCGCGGCGCGGCACAGAGTGCCGGATCGCTTCCCCCGGAGTTTGTCGGATTCTGGGAGTCTTGGTCGGATACCAACCGGGGAGATGCGTTCCATCGCCTCGGCAGCGTCCCCGCGACCGTGACGACAACCGACGTGGCGTTCAGCATTGCCGACAGCGACGAGATCTCGGTGCCGCAGAATACCTATCCGCTCGGCCGCGGCGCGAGGCGGATCCACGCCCACGGCGGAAAGTTGCTGCTCTCATTCGGCGGCGCAACCTCGCCGTTCAACATCACCGATCCCAATCGCTTCGCCGCGAACCTTAAGCGATACGTGCAGGCACATCGAGGTCTCTACGACGGTTTCGATTTTGATGACGAGATGATCCCTACCAACGGTCAGCAGCAGCTCATCGACGTGCTGCTCGCCGTTCGCAAGGCCTTTCCAGGGGCCATCCTCAGTTTCGACGGTTTCATTGATGGGGCCGATCGCGGGCTTCCCAGCGGACACCAAGGCGAGGACATCGCGATCGTTGCGCGGGCCGGATCCGCGATCGACTACGTTAACGTGATGGCCTACGACGAATATGGATGGCATCCGACCAACCGTCCGCGGTGCAGCTACGCCCAAGGCTCGCGGGATGACTGCCGGCTCGACGTCTTGCGGCAATTCGCCGACATCAAGATGGCGAGTGGAGAACGGTTTCCCAAAAGCAAGATCCTGCTCGGCTTGATGATCGGTCGGGCCGACGACGGAGTAGTGATCGCGCCCGGAGACGCCTCCGGGTACGGTCGCGACGTTCGGGAGCTCGGCTATCGCGGCATCATGATCTGGGATCTCGACCGCGACAATCCGCAACAACCGCCAGACGGCACCGGATACCCCAAAGGCACCTACGTGCACAGCATTTCGAAAGCATTGGGGACGTAGCACGTCGTCCGTGGCCAAGTTTTCTCCCATGCTCGAGCAGTACTTCGGAATGAAAGCGAAGCATCCCGAAGCGATCCTGCTCTCGCGGGTCGGCGATTTTTACGAAGCATACGGTGAAGATGCCGAGACCATCGCGCGTGCGCTGCAGATCGCGCTGACGAGTAAAGAGGCCGGGGGCGGCAAGCGCGTCGCAATGGCCGGCGTACCGCATCACGCCTTAGCTGGGTATCTCGCGCGTCTCGTGCAGCAGCGATTCATCGTCGCTCTCGCCGAGCAGCTGGAGCTCGCACAGCCAAACCGGCTCGTGCGCCGGGAGATCGTGCGATTGGTGACGCCCGGAACGCTGATCGAAGAGCAGCTTCTGGACGGAAAACAGAACAATTATCTCGCGGCGGTCGCCGCGGTCGGCGAAACCTTTGCCCTCGCGTATGCCGACATCTCGACCAGCTACGCCGCGGCTACGGCAATCGCAGGCGAGGATGCATACGACGAGCTCCTCGCGGAGTTGGCGCGGATCGGCCCCGTCGAAATCGTTGCCGATGTCGGTGCCGATCTCCGGGCGACGATTGCCACGGCGGTTGAAGCGATCGGTGCGCGATTGGCCACGCCGAGCCTCGGCCTCGTCGAAGTACGCGAGCGCGAAACCTTCGATGGTTTTTCGATCGATGAGTCGCTCGCGATTCACCGCGCGCTCGAGGCGCTCTCCGCCTTTGTCACTCGCACCGGAGTCGCGCGCGGCGAAAGCCGGACGAGCGAACCGCTGCTCTACCGGCGGCGGCAGTTCTTAGCACTCGATCCGGCAACGCGTAAGCATCTCGAGCTGACGCGAGCGCAGGGTCAGAACCCGCGAGCAACGCTTCTCGCGACGCTCGACGTATGCACTACGTCGATGGGCTCGCGAATGCTCGCGCGCTGGATACTCGCTCCGCTGGTCGATCGAGAAGCCATTGCCAAGCGCCAGGACGCGGTTGCCGGGCTGCTTAAAGAGCATTCCCGCCGCGCGACAATCCGCGAAATTCTTCGGGGCGCTTTCGACCTCGAGCGTATTGCCCAAAAAGCGCGCTTTCGCCGAGCAACGCCGCGCGATCTTGGCTCGCTGCGTCGAACGCTTGAGATCCTGCGTCCACTTCAGCAAGCCGCATCGCCGGCTCTGACGCCGTTGCTTTCGCGCATTGGCGATTTCGCCGGCATGCTCGACGACTTGCGACGAACGCTTGCCGACGAGCCTCCCGCCACGCTCGGTGAAGGCGGAGCAATTCGGCCGCAGGTCAGCGCCGAGCTCGCCGAGTGCGTCGGCATGGGGACCGACGCGCGTTCGAAACTCTCAGACTTGGAGCAACGCGAGCGCGCGCGAACCGGCATCAAGACGCTAAAGGTGAAGTACGCAAGCCCGTTCGGCTACGCGATCGAGGTTGCCAAGAGCTATGCGCAGGACGTGCCGCCGGAATACGTGCGCAAGCAAACCCTGACCAGCGGCGAGCGCTATATTACGCCCGAGCTCAAGGAGCTCGAGACGGCAATCGCCTCCGCGCAAGCTCGGCAAGAGCGGATCGAGCAGCAGCTCTTTGAAGAGTTGCTCGAACGCATCGCGACGCGGAGCGACGAACTGCTCGAGGCTGCCGCGGCGATCGCGGAGATCGACGTTCTCACGGCGTTTGCTCAATGCGCAGCGGAACGGGGCTACGTGCGTCCAACCTTCGTCGACGAGAGCATCGTAGCGATCGAAGAGGGGCGTCATCCGGTCATGGAAGCCGTCCTGCACGCGAAGTTCGTGCCCAACGATCTCGATCTTCGCGCCGATGAGCGGCGCTTCGTTCTCTTGACCGGTCCCAATATGGGCGGCAAGTCAACGTATTTGCGGCAAACGGGGCTCCTTGCGATCATGGCGCAGGTCGGTTCGTTCGTTCCGGCGACGAAGATGGAGCTCGGCGTCATCGACCAGATCTTCACTCGCATCGGTGCGGGCGACGACCTTGCTTCGGGTCAGTCGACGTTTTATATGGAGATGGCCGAGGCGGCGAACATCTTGCGGCGCAGCACGCAACGCTCGCTACTCTTAATCGACGAGGTCGGGCGCGGGACGGGAACGCTCGATGGACTGGCAATCGCGCAAGCGATCTGCGAGTTTCTCCTCTCGCTCGACGAGCAAGCTCCGCTCGTCCTCTTTGCGACGCACTTTCACGAGCTGTGCGCGCTGAGCGATCACTGGAATACGGTTGTTAACTATCACATCACGGCGGTTGAAAATACCGCCCGCGGTGGCGTGCCGGTCTTTTCGCATCGCGTCCAACCGGGAAGTTCCTCGCGCTCCTTCGGAATCGAGGTTGCTCGTATGGCGGGATTGCCCGAAGCGGTTGTCGAGCGAGCGCAGGAGATCGCCGACGCGCTCGGCGGGCAGGCTGACGTAGAAGCGCGCGTGCCGCTTCGTAAGAAGATGCCGAAGCGTGCGCCGCCGGAACGCCAGATTTCATTGCTCTGATCCTGAGGATTACTTGAGGGCCTGCAAAAGGGGATGCTCGCGGGGCGACGGAAAGCCGAATACTTGAAGATCTCGCGCGCCGTCTTCGGATTCTGCTTGGCGATCGCCGTAATTGCGGCGGCACTCGCCGATCCGTTGATCGAGTTCGCTTCCAACGCCCGCTGGTTCGGGCCGGGAAGCTTTACGGATTGCAGCAACGTCGACGTCGTTCCGGCGTTGTTTGCGGGCGTCGCTTTGCTGGCGCTGTTCATGGTGCGCAAGGCCAACGCCGTGTTGGCGGGGGGAGCGCTTTCACGCGGTTGCGTCGCATTGTTGCCCGCGATCTTCGGCCTGCAAATGGCGACGCTCTACGTGATGGAGACGACCGAGCAGCTTTTCGTGTTCCGGCATGTGTTCGGCCCTACGATATGGCTGGGCGCCCCACCGGCGATCAGCCTGCCCGTCCATGCGGCCGTCTGTCTGGCGGTGACGTACGCGATCGTGCGCTCGAGGCGAACGCTGGCCGCGACGACGTTACGGGTCGTGCGCCTCATCGTGGCGATTGCGACGTTCGCTCCGCAAATCGCCGCGCCGATTGCGGCTCGCCGATTTAGCCACGTCTGCTTCAAAAACTTCTTGCCCGTGCTCTGCACGATTGGAGAACGAGCGCCCCCCATTATTGCGAGCTAGTTCGTACGCTTAAGCTTTGCTCTCCAAAGCCGGCGGTAAGCGGAGAGCAGTTATGGGGGTTCTATGTTTTCCAAACGCTGGGCCCGCGCCGCCCTCATCACGATCGCGGCCATCGCTTCGGTGCTTTTAGGGTTCTTTGTCGTTCGGGGCCCGATCCGGCAGCAGATCGTCGTGCAGAGTGCACAGCGCTCTTTTGGCCGGCAGAAGCTCAACTTACTGATTCTCGGCTATCAAGCCGACGAGCTGACCACCGACACGATCATCATCGCGCACCTCGACGTTGGACGGCGCACGGCCACGCTCGTGTCGATCCCGCGAGACACCTGGGTGCCGGTTCCGGGCGAGGGCTTGAGCAAGATCAATTCCGCGTACGCCTACGGCGGAGCGCATGCCACGGCGAGGGTTGCCAGCAAGCTTCTCGGAGGCGTCCCCGTCGATGCGATCGTGGCATTGCAGCCCGAAGGCGCAGCTGCCATCGTCGACGCGATGGGCGGCCTCGACGTGAACGTCGACGAGACGATGGACTACGACGACGATAGCGGCGACCTCCACATCCATCTCACGAAAGGCGAACGGCACCTAACCGGCAGCCAAGTCGCCGGGTACATCCGTTTTCGTCACGACGCCGATTCAGATTTCGGGCGCGTTCGCAGGCAACGGCAGGTGCTCAAGCTTATGCTCGACCAGTTGAGTCAACCGCAGAACTGGACGAAATTACCGCACATACTACAGCTCGCGCGTAAAGATATCAACACGACGATGAGCAATCGGCAAATGGCTTCGCTCTTGACCATCTATCGGAACGTACCGGACGAAAACATCCGCTCGTTCACGCTTCCAAGCAAAGCCGGCTGGGTCGGCGACGCTTCGGTCGTCTTTGCCGATCCGCGCTGGGCGAAGCTGATCGGCGCCGTCCTCTTTGGAAAAGGCGATCCGCCGCAAGATGAGGTGTTGGTCGCAAATGCAACCGGCAACGCGAAGCTCGACGGAACGATCGTCGGCGCGTTACGGGGCGCCGGCTGGAACGTTCCCACGTTTATCGATTCCAGGGTGAAGCGCAGGAGCGTGGTAATCGGAACAACGCAGGCGGCGGCATCGCTTGCCAGGACCTTTGCCACGGCGATTCGACCCGGCACGAAGACGGCGCTCGTAATCGGGACCGACCTCGCGCCCGATACGGAGTAGCGCTAGCTGCCGAGTGACGGGAAAATGAGCTGCGCGGTCGAGATCACGGTGAGAGCGCCGACAATCAGGACGGTCGCCCACGCAATGACGTTGAAGGCCGGGCCGTTCGTCCAGGCTCCCATGAGCCGCTTATTGTTGATAAGCAGGAGCATGAGCACGAGTACGATCGGCAAGAGCATCCCGTTAAGGACCTGCGAGTAGAAGATGATCGTCAGCAACGGCGCGCCAGGAAGAACGACGGCGCCGGCGCCGATGAGAATCAGTGCCAAGTACATGCTGTAGAATATCGGCGCGTCCCGAAAGCGGTGATCGACGCCGCGTTCGAAGCCGAACGCTTCGCATACATAATAGGCCGTCGAAAGCGGCAGTATCGACGCCGTAAAGACGGCCGCATTAAGCAGCCCAACGGCAAAGAGCAGCGCGGCAAACTTTCCGGCGATTGGCGCGAGCGCCACCGCGACGTCGCTGACGTCGCTGACCACGATGGGGTGCACCGCATGGACGTTGTGAATGAAGATCGTGGCCGCGCACGACACGATGATAAAGTAAGCGACGACGTCCGTCCACAGGCCGCCGGCTACGACGTCGAGTCGCGAATAGGCGTAGTCGTCCTCGCGGATGCCTTTGTCTACGACGGCGGCTTGTATGTAAAACTGCATCCAAGGAGAAATCGTCGTTCCAATTACGGCGATAATCATGATGATATAGGCCTTTGAGGCCTGCCAATGTGGCACGATGGTCTGGCGCACCACATCCCCCCAATCCGGACGCACCGCGAAAGCGCTCACGATATACGCCACGTAAACGACGCAAAAGGCCAGCGATATGCGTTCGATCGTTTTCGCGCTGCCGCGCGTGACGGTCGTGAAAACGAAGATCGCCGCCCCGGCGACGAGCGCTACTTTGAAGGCTTGAATATTTGAGAGGTGCAGGTATCCGCCGAAGATGGGAGCCGTTGCCGCAACGCCCGCGAACTCCGTTGCGGTGTTCCCGATGCCCCCCAAGACGAAGAGCAAAAGGCACCAGAACGTGACTTTTACGCCGAAGTTCTCGCGGATAAGATCGGCCAAACCCTTCCCGGTGATCGCGCCCATGCGGGCGCACATTTCCTGAACCACGATGAGCGCCACGGTAACGGGGATCAGCAGCCAGAGCAGCGAGTAGCCGAACTGTGCGCCTGCCTGAGAGTACGTCAATATTCCGCCGACGTCGTTGTCGGCGTTGGCGGTAATGATGCCCGGCCCGACGATCGAGAGGAACATGATGACCGAACGCCAGACATTTGGACGGCCGGCGCGTGTGCCGGGAACCGGTCGCGTGCTCACAGGCTGATCCGCTGGTCGACGATGAGAGCCGTGCCGCTCATCGTCGGCGGCGGTCCACCCGTGTCTGAAGGAAGCCCTACCAATGCGTAACGCCGACCTTCGATCAGAAGCGCCGATTTCGGGCCGGTCGCGAACTGGATGCCGGCAAAGCCGACGCCGTAGATCGCGTCTACGGGGGTAAGCGCCCAGCTTCCAACCGTTTCGTAGCGACCGTAGCCGCCCACGGCGAGCAGGTTCTTGGTGAAATGATGGGCCCAACTCACGACGACTTGCGGCGAGCGAGTCGCGACCGTATCGATAGCTTGACCCGGATCGGCGGATCTGGTCAAGTAATCCTCGATGCCGTCAAACGCGAGATCGTCGTGCCGCAGATGCCAGGCAACGTACAATCCGAGCTGCTGGTCGCGCCCGAACGTGGGAAACGCATTCTTTTGCAGGAGAAAGAAGCCGTCGACGAAGCCGACCTGCGAGGCGTTCGCAAACGTGTCGGGGACGAGCTGGCGCCAATCGCCGTAACTGACGTGGAACTCCACGGCTTTATCGTTGTGGTCGTACTTAAAATGGAGGCCGGCCCGATTGGCACCGATCACGCTGTTGTCAACGAGTTGATAGGTCGATTTGAGCCAAACTCCGGGCCACGACCAGGCGACGCTCCAAATATTCTCGGGGATGCCGTACGGCAGGATCATCGTCGCGTAGGTTGGGTCGAAACGGTGGAACTCGAGCGTTGCGACGTCGCCGCCGAGATGACGGGCGAGGCTGAAGTGTTCGTAGTTTCCGTAATGCGACGTACCCGGATAGGTCACCAACTCGGCGTCGTACCAAGCGCGTCCCAGCTCGGCTGACGCGTCCCAGCCTCTAAGAGGGTGGACGAACGCACGGGCTCCCGCAATTGTCTGTGATTGATTCGCCAACACGCTGGTGTAGAGGCGGCCTAATGGATTCGTATAGACCCTTTGGTCGACCCCGAAGAACGACGTCGTGTCGATTGGCTGGCCGCTCGTCCAAAGATGTGCGAGCTGAAAAGAGAAACGTCCATAGTCGCCGCGGTCTACTACGAGCGACCCCATTGTCAAGCGAACGTTCGTATCGGGAAGCGACGGCAAAAGCGCGTCGCTGAACTCGACCGTCGCACTGCCCTGATGCCAAACGCCGTCAGCACCGAGCAGGGGCAACGATGACGGACTTGCGGACCACGCATCGATTGAAGGCATCCCCGGGCCGAGAGTTTCGGCAGTCTGCGCGCCGACGGACGGCACGGCAGATGTCAGCGGTGGCGGGGCGAAGACGAACCGATCGCTCTGCGTTACATAAAAATAACCGCCCTGCACTTTCCAACTATGGTCGGACGCAGCCGCAGAAGCGTTGAGCAGGCCCGCATTGGCGACAGCTGCGTCGTCTTGCCCCGCGTGGGTTGGGAAAACGATCGCGTACGGCGTGATTCGTGAGAGGTCGTGATCGTTCAGATTCGGGATCAACGGTTCGCCCCAATAGAGTGCATTGGTGGTGCTTCCGCTCAAGCCGCCCAGGCCAAACGTCGCCCCAAAATCGACGCCGCTTGCGTGGTAGGTGCCGGAGAGCTCGTACTGCGCGATGCCCGCGACTCCGGGGGTGACCGGCGCGCTTGAAAACCAGTCGTAGGGCGACATCGGCGAGATTGGCGAGCCATGCGCAAACGCATAAGCTTGCGGGGGCGTCGTACCAGGGCCGCCGGTCGCTTGATCGATGAGGACGTTCGATCCGTTGACACTTGTCCCAAAGCGCGGCGTTGCAACAGGGGACGGCGACGGCGAAGGTGCCGACGCCGTCTGGAGCGCCGCGAGGAGAAGAACCCCGAGCAACATGCGTGCAGGCTTTCGCTACGTTCTAACTGACGAGAGCTCGCCAAAAGCTAAACGGTGGGCCGGAACCCTGACCTTGATTCGCACGAAGGGTATCGTCGTGGAACGAATCTTGCGGCCAAATCCGAGTGCGATCGAATCGGAGCAGAAATGCCAGAACCTTCTTCATGAGACCTACCTCCTAGTGGTTGACTCTTTGCCGCGCCGACCGAACCGGCGCAGTAACGCAGAAGCGGCTCGTCGCGAGCCGTAGATTACTTGGTCCGTCGTCCATGGCGAGGCATCACCCCCTTCCCATAAATAAAAAAACTGTCGCTGCTCCTCGCAGGCCGACAGTTCGAGAAACTTCGCGCGGCGGGCCGCGCCATCTCCCTCAGTGTCGAGCTTTAGCACTGCACAACGTAGGCCCTTTGCTTTCTCATCGCAAGCTTCGGGTCAGCCGCGTTAGATTTCGCCTTGATTCGGCGGAATCTGGTCACCCGTTGGGGTCTCTCGACCTTTCCGGGCAGCGGCATCTCTTCGTGCAGACGCCTCACCTAACGAGGAATCCTTAACCAGGATACTCGCGACCGAGGCTTTGTCAACCCCGAGCCGCGAACTGCTCGGTGTGGCCAGCATTCGCGAACTCGACGCGCTCACGATCGGTCAAATCGCCGCCGGAGAAATCATCGATCGCCCTGCCTCCCTCGTAAAAGAACTCGTCGAAAATGCGATCGACGCCGGCGCAACGCGTATTACGGTTAACGTAGAACGTGGCGGCCTCGATCTGATCGAAGTGCTCGACGATGGCGCAGGAATCGCTCCGGAAGATTTGCCGCTCGCGGTGCGCCGCCACGCGACCAGCAAGCTTCGGACTGCCGGCCAGCTCGAATCGATTGCGACGCTGGGCTTTCGCGGCGAAGGCTTGGCGTCGATCGCTGCCGTTGCCCGGACCGAGATCGTCTCGCGGGAGACGCACCGCTCGATTGGCGCGCGCGTGCAAGCGCACGCAGAGGAGATAAGCGCCGTAGAGCCGGCCGCCGCTCCACGCGGAACGTGCGTTCGAGCTCAAGCGCTGTTCGAAAACGTGCCGGTTCGCCGCGAGTACCTTCGTTCCGCCGGTGCGGAGTTCAATCGCATTTCGTCGTGGCTCTCCAGTTTTTCCCTTGCCTATCCGGAGCGCACGTTCGCGCTGCGCCACGACGGCAAAGAGACATGGGTGATGCCTGGCGGCGGCGACGAACGCGAGCGGCTCGCCATGGTTTTTGGAAGACTGGCGGCGCAAACGCTGCTGCCGCTCGATGGAGCCGGTGCTCGCATGCTCGACGGACAACTGCGAGGCTTCGTAAGCGTTCCGGGATACGATCGCCCGGACCGAAGAATGCAGCTGCTCTTCGTCAACGGCCGTTTGCTGCGCAGTGTGATTCTGGCGGGGGCTTGGACGAGTGGCTACACGACCTTTGCCATGACCGGGCGCCATCCGTACGGTGTGATCTTTCTCGACCTTCCGAGTGGCCATGTGGATCCTAACGTCCATCCCACCAAGAGCGACGTTCGGCTGCGCTATCCGCACCAGGTCTTCGACGCCGTGCGCCGCACAATCGCCGCGACGCTCACCGCAGACGCAAAGGCGCGCTTTATCGACCAAGCCGGCGGTTCAGGGAATGCAGAGTTATCCTTTGCTCCGGCGGATATCGTTGCCAACGAGGGGCACGCAACGCACCTCTTCGACGGCCCGTCTGCGAGCGTGGGCGTATTGGAAGGCCGGCTCCGGGTCCTCATGCAACTCGATCGAACCTTCATCGTTGCGCGCGACGGAGAGACGCTGCTGCTGGTAGATCAGCATGCGGCCCACGAGCGCATCGCCTACGAGAGAATCGTCGCTTCTGCCCGCGGCGTCGCCTCGAGCGAGCCGCTGCTCGTACCCCACGTTGTCGAGCTCGATGCAGCGCGCAGCGCCGTGCTCGATCGGATGATCGAGCCCTTGCGCGAAGGCGGACTTGAGATCGAACAGTTCGGCGAGCGCACCTACCGGATCGTCGCGACTCCGTTCGGCTACGGCGCTCGCCGCTTCGACCTCGGCGGATTTATCGACGATTTGACCGACGATCCCAAACAGCGCGACGTGCGCGAACGAGTCTGGGCGTCGCTCGCATGTCATTCGGTGACGATTGCGGGCGAGCGTCTCGAGACCGACGAGATGACGACGCTCGTCGAGCGTCTGCAGACGTGTGAGAATCCGATGCACTGTCCCCACGGCCGTCCGACCATGGTGCGCCTTAGTCCCGGCGAGATCGCGCGCATGTTCAAGCGTGTCTAGCGCTCCGGGCGTGCTCATCGTCGCGGGCACAACCGCAAGCGGAAAAACCGCACTCGCGATCGAGCTTGCGCGTGAGTTCGATGCGGAGATCGTGGGCGCCGATTCTCGGCAGGTCTATCGCGGGATGTCCATCGGCACGGCGGCGCCGTCGCAGCGTCAGCTCGCCGAAGTACCGCACCACCTCATTGGGTTTCTCGACCCTTCGCAACGGTATTCAGCCGCGCGATATGCGAGCGATGCGCTTGACGCGCTGAGGGAGATTCGGCGGCGTGGCAAGCGCGCGATCGTCACCGGCGGAACCGGTTTCTACATCCGCGCGCTGACGGGCGGCGTTGCTCTCTCACCGCAATACGATGAGGAGTTGCGCGACCGTCTCGCCCACGAAGCGGTGCGTCACCCCGCGGACTTTCTGTACGGCTGGCTCGAGCAGCGCGACCCGGAACGCGCGCGCGCGCTGCGCGCGAACGATACGTATCGCGTGCTGCGAGCGCTGGAAATCGCATTAGCCGCGCCGACTTCAACCCTTCAAACCGGGGCGCCTCGTACGCTTGCGAATGAAGGCTTTGCGTCGCTGGTCGTCTTTCTCGACCTGCCCTGGGACCTGATCGACGCACGAATCGCACGCCGCACCGGGCGGATGTTGGAAGGGCTGGTCGAGGAGGCCGAGCGAGTCGGAAGCGCGGCCGTTGCCGCCAACGCCGTGGGGTATCCGCAAGCCACTGCATACCTGCGTGGATGGAGCACGAAGTCCGAGCTGCGCTCGTTGCTCGAACGAAAGACGCGGCGTTACGCGCGTCGTCAGCGGGCGTGGTTTCGCGGCGAACGTGAAACCCTCTGGCTGGCGCCCGAGTTTGTGAAAATCGCCGCACGGGAAAAACTAGGGTGGTCTGCGAAGCGCCACTGATGCACGTCACTAAGATGCACGGCGCGCGTAACGACTTCGTGGTCGTGGACGGAAGAACCGAGCATTTGAACAACGCGGCGTCATTCGCGCGATGGGCGTGCGATCGCCGTGCCGGCATCGGCGCCGACGGTCTGATCGTGCTCGAGCCGTCACGCGTCGCAGACGTGAGAATGCGTACGATCAATGCGGATGGATCCGAAGCCGAGATGTGCGGCAACGGCATCCGCTGCGCGGCGCGCTGGCTCGACGAAGCCGGCGAGGGAGATCGCGTCGGGTTCGAGACCGTTGCCGGTATCGTTCGCACCGAAATCGTCGCGCGCGAGCCCGAGTACTCGGTGCGAGTTGCAATGGGCTGCCCCAGAATCGGTACGATTACGCTGCCGGCCTTTCCGGGCGCGGCGTTCGTCGAAATCGGTAATCCGCACGTGGTGCTCTTTCGGGCCGACGTCGATACGATCGATCTCGAAACGATCGCCGCAACTCTGCAGGAAGAGTCGGCCCTTCCGGCCGGGGCCAACGTCCACGTTGCGGCCGAACGCGACGGTGTGCTGCGCGTTCGTCACTGGGAACGCGGCGTCGGCTTAACGATGGCCTGCGGAACCGGCGCGGTTGCCTGCGCGGCGGTCGCGCTGGAGCAACGCGGATTTCGGTCACCGGTCGAGGTCGTCGTTCCCGGCGGCCGTCTTGTCGTCGAATGGAACGGCAGCGGCGACGCGAATCTCACCGGCGCGGCGGTGCGCGTCTTCGATACGGAGGTGAGCGTTGGCGTCGGCGCGCTGTCATGAAGTGAACGCCATCGGTCTTGCCTCGTGTAACGGCGAAGGTGAAATCTCGTACAATGAAGGACTCGTTCCGCTCGCGGATGGCGGCCTCGTTCGCGAAGCCTTGATCGACGAACTGATTCCGGCGCCGTCCGGCACGCTCGAAATGGTACTGCCAAAACGCTACCCTCTGACGACGATCGGACCGATTTCCGGTCGAAGCGCATTGGCCGTTGCGCTGCCTGCGGGATACACTCGCCTCTTGCTCCCGGCATACGCCTCCCAGCGTCAGGCGCCCGCCTTGCCCCTCTTTGGGTACACATTTGCTTGCGCGCTCGGCGATCGATTGCACGTCGCCGCCATGCGAACCGACGAAGGCGAAACGTGGGAGCCGCGCAGCTTTGGCTCGGGCGAGTTGGAAGGGCTCATCGCGCGCCGGCTCGCGCGGGAGCCTCACAATCGCGTGCTGCGACAAGTCGCGCTCTGCTCGCTGAAATACGCTTGCTTCACCGCACAGAACGTCTTTCTGGAACGAGGCGAAGCTGCGTTGCCGGTTTCGCCCAAATGCAACGCGCGCTGCATCGGCTGTATCTCCGAACAAGAACCCGACGCGGGGGTGCCTGCGCCGCAGGCGCGCATTGCCGACGAAGCAGCCGCTCAGGAACTCGCTGCGCTCGCAATCCACCACTTGGAGCGTGTGGACGAGGGGATCGTTTCCTTCGGGCAGGGATGCGAAGGTGAGCCCCTGCTCCGCGCCGTCACGATCGCTTGTGCGATAGGAGCGATTCGTAGCAAGCGCCCCAACGGAACGATCAATCTCAACACCAACGCAAGCCTCCCGGCCGCGTTGGAGCGCTGCATCAATGCCGGTTTGGACGCGGTGCGCATCAGTCTCAATTCGTTTCGCCCGCGCGTCTATGCCGCCTATTATCGGCCCCAGGGTTACGACCTCGAGGACGTCTTTGCCTCGGTCCGTTTGGCACTCTCGCGCGGATTGCGCGTGAGTTTGAATCTGCTCACACACCCCGGCATCACCGACGACGAAGAGGAGATCGCGGCGATGGAAGGCTTCTTGCGCGCGTCGCCGGTTGCGATGGTCCAAACGCGCACGCTCAACATCGATCCTTCGACGTATTTCGACGCCGTCGGACGGCCGCGTGCACCGATCGGCATGCGCCGCGCAATCGAGCGCATTCGCAACCTCGCGCGCGTCGGCAATTTTACGCACTCGCATTAGGCGGTGAAGCTCTGGCAGATCATCGTCGTCGTCGGGCTCGGCATTGCGTACGGGCTCATCGAGCCCGGTCGTTTCGCTTATGCGTTCGGCCATGCGACGCTTTACGTCTTTCTGCCGGTCTTACTTTTCGAGGCTGCCTGGAACCTCAACTATAGGGCGATCCTGCGGCAATGGATCGCAATTGCGACGCTCGCCGGACCCGGCGTACTGCTAACGGCGTTGATCGTTGCGGGTGCGCTCGCGGTGGTGCGAGTGCCGTTTGGCCCGGCATTGCTGACCGGCGCGATACTGAGCGCGACGGATCCAATCGCGGTCGTCGCGGTCTTTCGCCGATTGAAAGTCCCTAAGACGCTCGTAACGATCGTCGAATGTGAGTCGCTTTTCAACGATGCGGTCGCCGTCGCGCTCTATCGTGGCGTGCTGGTATCGCTAGCGCTGGGAGCGGGAAGCGCCGGAGCGATCGTGTTGGTCGCCCTCGATACGTTAGGCGGAGCTGTCGGTGGAATTATTTTGGGGGTTGCCCTCGCGTTTTTACTTGCGCGCGCCCTGAGGGGCAGCCACGATGTCAGGATTCAGATAGCCGCGACGGTTCTGTGCGCATACGGAGCGTACTTCGCGGCCGACGAGCTTCGGCTCTCCGGTATCTTCGCCACGGTCGCATGCGGGATTGCGCTGCGCTACTACGAGCGAGCTTGGATCACGCTGAGCATCGCGGAAGACGTGAATCGATTTTGGGATGTAGGAGCCCTCTTGGCCAACGTGCTCGTTTTTTTCTTGGTCGGTGCTGCGTTGCAGATCGGGCGCGTCACGCAGGAACCTCTTTTTGTCGTGGCATGCATCGTCGCAGTCGCCGTCGCTCGAATAGTCGTGGCCGGCCTCCTCCTGCCCGGTCCCTATCCGCGCGAATGGATCGACGTGGTGCGCGTCGCAGGGATGCGAGGGGCCTTATGCCTCGCGCTCGCGCTGGCAATTCCGGCGAGCATCCCGTATCGCGAAGCCATTGTGGATGCGGCCTTCGCCGTCTCTCTGGCGACTCTGGCAGCGGGCAGCCTCACGCTCACCAGGGTGGTGGCTCGTGCGGCGCTTCGTCAAACGCCCAGCGGATAGGCCTCCTCGCCGTGGAGCGCGACGTCGAGACCGCTCTCTTCGGCTACTTCGTCCACCTTGACCCGCGTTACAAGGTTGATGAGCCATAGCATCGCGTACGTGAAGCTGAATGCCCAGGTGCTGCAGACCAGCGCCGCGACGAACTGCTTGCCGAGAAAGGCCGGATTCCCGCGGAGAAGACCGTCGGCGCCGTTGGGATTCCAAAGCGTCGAGGCAAAGACGCCGAGCAGGACGATGCCGAGGAAGCCTCCCACGCCATGCACGCCCCAGACGTCGAGCGCGTCGTCCCACCCGAGACCATTCTTGAGCGTGACCGCAAAATAGCAGACGACGCCTGCTGCAACGCCGACGATCACTGCAGTCGTTGGCGAAACGTAACCCGCGCAGGGTGTGATCGTTGCGAGGCCCGCGACCGCGCCTGTCAATAAGCCGACGAATTTCGGTTGGCGCCCGCGAGCCCACTCGACGAGCAGCCACGCGATCGCTGCGAACGACGCAGCGATGTCCGTATTGAGGAACGCCGCGGCAGTTACCGCATCGACTCGGAGCTCGGAACCCGCGTTGAACCCGTACCACCCGAACCAAAGCAATCCGGTGCCCAGCGCAATCAGCGGGACGTTGTGCGGTTTGTTTTCGATTACGTGGCGTCGCCCGACGTAGAGCACCGACGCCAGCGCCGCGAAGCCGGCGGAAGCGTGCACGACGATGCCGCCCGCGAAATCGAGACAGCCCCACTTCGCTAAGATGCCGTCGGGACTCCAAAGCATGTGTACGAACGGAAAGTAGACGAAGACGAGCCAGCCGGTGAGAAACCAAAAGTACGCTTTGAAAGTCACGCGGTTCGCGAATGCGCCGGTGATCAGCGCCGGCGTGATGATTGCAAACATCATTTGGTACGCGATGTGCACGACCAGCGGAATGCCGGCATCGTTGCCCGTGAACATCGTGTGAAGAGTAACGCCTCGCAGGAGGGCATAGGTTCCTGGGTTTCCGATAATGCCGTGCCAGTCAGGCCCGAAGCTCTCGGAGTAGCCGAAGGCAAACCACAGAACCGTGGTCCATCCCAGAGACATGAAGCTCTGCATCATGATGGTGAGTACGTTCTTGCGCTGCACCAGGCCGCCGTAGAAGAACGCCAGCCCTGGGGTCATCAGCATCACCAAACTCGCGCAGAGCAGCATGAAACCGGTGTTGCCGACGTTCACGGGAATCGTCGCAGTATTCATAAGGGGCGCCGTTAGCCGGGCCCCATATTTTTCCCGCCTGCGGGGGCTCGCGGGCCGTCGCCGCTAATTCATGAATGAGAGGCCGGCTCCAACGTAGTGCTGCTTCTGGCCGTTTACAAGCGTCGGCGAGAAGCCGTACTCCACGTCGAATTGGAGATGACTGCCAAAGTCGCGCTGATAGACGAAATCGATGAGGCTCTTCGATCGGAACCCCGGCCCCGCGGCCGAGTAATAGGCGTACTCGGCTGAGATCTGCGACGGCCCCCCGGGAAGGCCGGCGGAGAGCTCGAGGCTCGGAATGAAGGCAAAGTACGATTGCGCGACGCCGCCTGAGTTGGCGGCGCTCAAGGCGTTAAAGCTGAGCGTGCCGGCAAGACTAAACTCGGAGTTAATCGTGTAGCCCCAATCAAAATCCCCGGTAAACTGCGCATTTCCCGCGGTGAACGCGCGACTCCCCGTCGGATACGTGATGGCACCGTAGGCGCCCCAGTCGGCCTTCGAGCTGTAGCCCAGCTCGTACTTCGTAGCCAGACTCACGTCGCTCGACCCCGTTAGCGTGGGTTGACCGACTGACGACGTTTCGTAACTCGGAAGGCCAAACTCGAAATCCAGATGCGGATCGGCCGTACCGATCCGCACGAGCGACTGAGGATAAACCGCGTTGCTGCCGCCAGCCACTCCCGTCGTGCTCGTATTGGTATAGCCGTTTTCAACGTCGAAGTGCCCCGTACGCACGGTGCACACGCCGGTACTCACGGTCGGCCGATTTACAATCGACAGGATCGATCCGCAGGGATCGCTGGGAGCACTCGGCGTCGGCGAGGGTGAGGGTGAAGCGCTCGGCACCGCGAGCGTGGGGCTCGCGGTGACGGCGATCGCCCATGCGAGGGCTGCTCCTGCGAGAATCGCGATACGTAGCATAGCTCTGCAATTATAGTGACCTTCGCGCGAGTCGAGCAGCCGTCACTCGGATGATCCATCCGGCTATCCTTTTGGATCATCCGATTGGCGGATAGCACGCGCGCGAGCGGTCGGCTATGCTAAGCGCGTGCTGCTCGAAATAGGCGTTGTCCTGCTGGCGATCGTGGGGTTCGTCCTGCTCGATCTCTATGTGATCGGCTGCGAGAAAGTATAGCGATGGGCTTCGACGATGCATTGGGTCTCGCCCTTACCGTCGCCGGCTTAGGATATCTGGTCTACGCGATGTTGCGTCCCGAGAAGTTCTGATGACCTCAATCGGGTGGCTGCAGGCCATCCTCTTTTTCTTAATCGTCTTGGCCCTCACCAAGCCGCTCGGTTCCTATATGGCGCGCATCTTCGCGGGCGAGCGCACGTGGCTGAGTCCGGTATTGGTGCCAATCGAGAAGCTGATGTATCGTCTCAGCGGCGTTCGCGAAGATGAAGAGATGACATGGTACGCCTATGCGCTGTCGATGCTTGCGTTCTCGCTGATCGGCTTAGCGTACCTTTATATTCTATTGCGGACGCAGAAGTGGCTGCCGTTCAATCCTGCCCACGTCGATAACATGACGCCGGACCTGGCTTGGAATACAGCCATCAGCTTTACGACTAACACGAACTGGCAGTTCTATTCGGGCGAGACGGCTATGAGCTATCTTTCCCAAATGGCCGGGCTGGCGTGGCACAACTTCGCCTCCGCGGCCGTCGGCATCGCAATCGCGGTCGCCGTGGTTCGCGGGTTAGTTCGAACGAATATAAAAACCCTTGGAAACTTCTGGGTCGATCTTACCCGCTGCTCGCTCTACGTGCTACTCCCGATCTCCATCGTCGTCGGACTCTTTTTCGTTTGGCAGGGGATGCCGCAAAACTTCCACGCTTATCAAACGGTACGGTCGGTCGAGGGTTTCGCCCAAACCATTACCGGCGGCCCGATGGCTTCCCAAGAGGTGATCAAGGAGCTCGGGACCAACGGCGGCGGTTTCGTCAACGCGAACGCGGCTTCGCCGAACGAGAATCCGACGCCGCTGAGCAACTTCATCGAGCTGCTGCTCATCTTTTCGATCGGCGCGGGCTTGACGTACATGTACGGCAAGATGGTCAAAGACACGCGCCAGGGCTGGGCGATCTTCACCGCAATGGCGATTCTGTTCTTCGCGGGTTTTGCGGTGGCGTACTGGGCGGAAGCCGCCGGCAATCCGATCGTGCACCATTTGGGCGTCAGCGGCGGCAACATGGAAGGCAAGGAGTGCCGGTTCGGCATTTCGACGTCGGCGCTCTTCGCAACCGTGACGACCGACACGTCGTGCGGAGCGGTCAACTCGATGCACGACTCGTTCATGCCCCTGGGCGGTCTCATCCCGCTGGTAGACATGCAACTCGGTGAGATCGTTTTTGGCGGCGTCGGCAGCGGTCTGTACGGCATGATCGTCTTCGTCGTTTTAACGGTCTTCATCGCCGGTCTCATGGTCGGGCGCACGCCGGAGTATCTCGGCAAGAAGATCGAACGCCGAGAGGTGCAGTTCGCAATCTTGGCCGCCTTAGTAACGCCGGTGCTCTCCCTGGTGCCAACATCGATCGCGGCGGTGCTGCCGGCAGGCCTGGCCACGCTCAATAACGGCGGCCCGCACGGTTTCTCCGAAATTCTCTACGCGTTCACGTCGACCAATGCCAACAATGGTTCGGCCTTTGCTGGTTTGGGCCCGAATCTTTTCTACAACCTCACGACCGGCGTGAACATGATGTTTGGGCGTTTTGCCGTGGCGGTGCCGGCGCTCGCGCTCGCCGGCGCGCTGGCCGGAAAGAAATCCGTTCCGGAAAGTTCGGGTACGTTCACGACCCATTCGGGAATCTTCGTCGCGTTGCTCATCGGAGTCATCGTAATCGTCGGCGCGCTCACGTTCTTACCGGCCGATTCTCTCGGCCCGATTGTCGAACACTTGCTCGTCCTGCAAGGAAAAACGTTCTGATGCTGAGTCAAAGGCGTTTGGAGCGCCGTCCGAAAGCACGATCGCTCTTCGATCGGCCAATCATAACGCGAGCGCTCGGCGATTCGTTCAGGAAGCTCGATCCGCGATGGCAGGCGCGCAATCCCGTCATGTTCGTCGTCGAGGTCGGCGCCGCGGCGACGACCATCTTTTTCGTGCGCGATCTCCTGCTGCATGCGAGTATGGCAGGCTTCGACTTTGCGATCGCTGCCTGGCTCTGGTTCACGGTGCTCTTCGCCAACTTCGCCGAGGCCGTTGCGGAGGGACGTGGCAAAGCGCAAGCCGAGACGCTGCGCCGCACGAAATCGGATACCTACGCGCGACTTCTGCGCGACGACGGAACGGAAGAACGCGTGACGAGCACCAGCCTGCGTAAGGGCGATCGTTTCGTCGTCGAGGCCGGCGAGGTCGTTCCCGCCGACGGGGACGTGCTCGAAGGCGCCGCGACGATCGACGAATCGGCGATTACCGGAGAATCGGCACCGGTCATCCGCGAATCCGGCGGAGATCGCAGCGCGGTCACCAGCGGAACGCGCGTACTCTCGGACCGAATCGTCGTGCGGGTGACGGCGAACCCGGGCGAAAGCTTCCTCGATCGCATGATTCGTTTGGTAGAAGGAGCGCAGCGCCAAAAGACGCCGAATGAGATCGCGCTTTCGATACTGCTTGCGGGGCTGACGATCATCTTTCTCATCGCGGTCGCCACGCTGGCACCGTTTTCGGTTTATGCGGGCAAGCATCAAAGCGTAACCATTTTAATCGCGCTGCTCGTCTGCCTGATTCCTACGACCATCGGCGGCCTGCTCTCGGCAATCGGCATCGCAGGTATGGACCGCGTCATGCAGCGCAACGTCTTAGCGATGAGCGGTCGCGCGGTCGAAGCTGCCGGCGACGTCGATACGCTGCTGCTCGATAAGACCGGTACGATAACGCTGGGGAACCGCCAGGCGGTCGAGATCATCACGTCGACCGGAATCGACGTGAAAGACGCGGCGCGCATTGCGTATCTCTCCTCGCTTGCCGACGAGACGCCGGAGGGACGTTCGATCGTCGCGCTCGCGCAGCAAGTCGGGGCGCGCGACCCCTCGACTTCGCTCGTGGTAAGCTCCGAAGCCCCCGCTGGATCCGTATTCGTACCGTTTAGCGCGTATACGCGTATGAGCGGGCTCGATCTCGCCGACGGCACGAAGATTCGCAAGGGCGCGCCGGACTCGGTGCTCGCGTGGGTTCGTGAGGCGGGAGTCACCCCGTCGACCGAACTTTCGCCCGTCATCGAACGGATCGCTCGCAATGGCGGCACGCCGCTGTTACTCGCGCGAAACACGCTCGTCATCGGCGTAATCTATCTCAAAGACATTCTCAAGCCGAACATGACGGAGCGCTTCGATCGCCTTCGCGCGATGGGGATTCGCACCGTCATGATCACCGGCGACAATCCGCTGACCGCAGCTACGATCGCGAAGGAAGCCGGCGTGGACGATTTTCTTGCCGAAGCGACCCCCGAAACCAAGATGGAGTTGATCAAACGCGAGCAGAGCTCCGGCCGCCTCGTCGCCATGACCGGAGACGGCACCAACGATGCTCCCGCCCTCGCTCAGTCCGACGTCGGCGTCGCGATGAACTCCGGCACGCAAGCGGCTAAAGAAGCCGCAAATATGGTGGATCTGGACTCGGATCCCACCAAGCTCATCGAAATCGTCGAGATCGGCAAGCAGTTGCTGATGACGCGCGGCGCACTGACCACCTTTTCGATTGCTAACGACGTCGCGAAGTATTTCGCGATTTTACCGGCGATGTTCGCGGTTGCCTATCCGGCAATGGCCGCCCTCAACGTCATGCGCTTGTCGACGCCGCAAAGCGCGATCTTGTCGGCCGTCATTTTCAACGCGCTCATCATCGTCGCGCTCATTCCGCTAGCGTTGCGCGGCGTGCGCTACGAACCAAAAGGCGCCAACCGCGTCCTCTTCGAGAACGTCATGCTCTACGGCGTCGGCGGAATCATCATACCCTTCATCGGGATCAAAGCAATCGACATGATCCTTGCGGCGCTCCATCTCACATAGGAGTCGAAGGAATGATTCAACACTTAGGTAGGTCGCTTCGGGTAACGATCGTTTCGGTGGTTCTCTTTGGATTGATCTACCCGCTGGCGATGACCGGAGCCGCGCAAGCGATCTTCCCCAGACAGGCGAATGGTTCGCTCGTCATCGTGAACGGAAAGGTCGTTGGTTCGGCGATCATTGGGCAGCTATGGACCAAACCCCAGTATTTTCACGGGCGCCCCTCGGCGGCAGGCAAAGGCTACGATCCGACCGCTACGGGAGGGACGAACTACGGACCGACTTCGAAGAAGCTGATCGATGCGACGAAAGCGACGATCGCGCAGCTGGAGAAGGATAATCCCGACGCGAGCGGGCCGCCGCCGATCGATCTCGTTACCTCGAGCGGCAGCGGCGTCGATCCCGACATCACGCCGGAAGCCGCGTATTGGGAGGCGCAGCGCGTGGCGAACGCGCGCCGGATGACGATCGTTGCTGTAAACGCGCTCGTCGCGCGGCACGTGCGTGGAAGAACGTTCGGTTTTCTGGGCGAGCCGCGGGTCAACGTTCTCGAGCTGAACCTCGCGCTCGATGGCCTCAAACCAGAGTAGATTCGCCCGTGTCATCCTGAGCGGAGTCGAAGGACAGGCCGCCGTTTCGTTGTTGCATTCCGCTAAGCGCTGGATAGCGTTCCAGTCTCCGTCGACAAGTGCTCCCTTCTTGGCGCGCGACCAGCCCTTGAGTTGCTTTTCCCAAGCAATCGCATCGTCGACGTTACGGAAGTCCGATGAATGGACGAGCATTAGGGGCCTTCGCCTAAGCGTGTAGCATCGCTCGTAGAAGCCCGCATGTGCTGCGCAATTTGCACCTCAAGATTGCTCGTGACCCCGACGTAGAATGAACCGTCAGCGCAGAGCAACATGTAAACGTAATAGCTCTTCACATCCGCCCTACTGCGTTCCGTGCTGCCTATCGCAAGCGGCGAACCTCACGGTCACCCTTCGACTCCGCTCAGGGTGACACTGCCCTCGACTTCGCCTTATTCTTCGGAGGTCGCGGATGATTCGGCGCCGCTCGGCGGCATGAGCACGAGCATCTCGCGGGCGCCGGCGTCGAGGAGCCGTCGAGCGAAGGATGGGCGCCCCAGCCAACGTGGCGCGTACTGCGTTCCGGCCAGCGCGATCGTAGTTTCGGAGCGCGACCGCGCGATCTCGAGCAATCGCTTCGGCACGTCATCGGCCGCCTCGTCGATCCATTCCACGTTGGTCTTTCGAGCTTCGGCCCGCAACGCATCGAGCACCGTTCGGTCTACCCGCGAACGCGGACGTACGACGTGCGCGATGGTGAATTCGATTGCGAGGCGCGCCGCGATACGCCCAGCCCGCGGGATCATTGCCAGATCGACTGGGCGCGTGCCGACTGCCAGCAGAATGCGCTCGAAAGGCGACGTGATTCGCTCGCGGTGACGTGCGCGCAGCGCTTCGCGCAGTGCGAGCTCCCGGAGCGCAAAAAGATTCTCGGTGCGGAAAAAATTTGCAAGCGCGGTTTCACAACGTTCCGGCGGATAAATCTTACCCTCGCGCAACCGTTGGCGAAGCGTTTCGGGCGTGACGTCGATGAGGATTACCTCGTCGGCGAGCGTCAGGATTCCGTCTGGCAGCGTTTCCCGGACGATCGTTCCAGTCAAGCGCCGAATAGTGTCGGCCAGTCCTTCGAGATGCTGGATATTGAGCGTGGTTATTACGTCGATTCCGGCGCGCAGGACGGCCAACACGTCTTGGAAACGCTTTGGTGCTATCGAACCGGGTGCGTTGGTGTGCGCCAGCTCGTCAATCAGCGCGACTTGAGGCTTCCGCGCGATCAGTGCGTCGCGATCGAACTCGCGGTAGGTGATGGCATTGACGCTGACGACCTTCGGAGGCACGATTTCCAAGCCGTCGAGCAACGCCGCCGTTTCCTTTCGGCCGTGGGTTTCGACGAAGCCGGCAACGACGTCGACCCTTTCCGCTAGAAGCTGATGCGCTCGATCGAGCATCGCGTAGGTCTTCCCGGCGCCGGCGGCCGCGCCGAGGTAGACGGTAAGCTTGCCATAGCCGACGCGCAGGCGATCTCCGGCGGTTTGCGAGTACGGCGACCGCGCCGGGTTCGCGCCCAGATACGTTTGCCCCGCGCCGACGATAAAGAGATCGTACGGAAGCGGCGTGTTGGCAAGCTTGGCCGCAATCCGCCCGTTTGGAAGCGCCACGAGCGAGGCGCGCAGCGCATCGCCGGGCATGCTTGACGGATCGAGCGTCTCGTGAAGCGTTTCGCCACCCAGTTCCCTGGTGATGCGCTCGAGCGCATTGCGATCCGCCCCGCGGACCGGTACCACCTCCAGGCCAAGATCGAGCGCCTCCGCGATTGCCGCGGTTCGCTTGAGATAGGGTACCTGGTCGAGATTCGGGTAGACGAAGGCAGCTGCCATCGATGTGCGTCCAGCGCGCACGACGGGAAGGGTGAGATTGTCGACCGTGCGCAGGAGCAGTTCGCGGAGCATATAGAGCGTCTGCTCTTTAAAAATTCCGTTGAGCGCTCGATCGATGTCTTGCTCGTTGACGATCTTGCCGGCTTTGACGCGACTGCGAAGCAGCTGCGGTGAAACGTCCAGCGCCACGACCTCATCGGCCGCCTGCAAGAAAGAGAGCGGGACGATTTCGCGCACCGGGTAACCGATGAGCGCTTCCGCCGTCGGCGCAACCGTTTCGAGGTGCTGGATGTTAAAAGCGCCGATGACGCCAATACCGCGCTGTTTGAGTGCAAGCGCGTCCTGCCAGCGCTTGGCGTGCGGCGCGTCACCAAGATTGTCGTGAGCGAGTTCGTCGAGAACGATGACGTCGGGCTTTTCTCGCACGGCCGCTTCGTAATCGAAGTCCTCAAAGAGGAGGTCGCCAATCCGCACTTGGCGCGGTGGGATGCGCGTTAACTCGCCGGCTACGCGCTCGAGCTCGGGGCGGCCCTTTGTCTCGATCCAACCAATGACGACGCGCTTGCCGTCGGCGGCGAGGCGCCGCGCATCCTCGAGCAGCCGGCGCGTCTTACCAGAGCCTGGAGCGCTTGCGATGTAAACGACAAGGCGCGCGCGCCCGCCGAGCTCGCGTAAGAGCTCCTCGGCTCTGGCGGTGCGATCCATTGCGCAGCCTTCTCCGCTTTAGGCAAGGCGACCCCGCCGGCTGGACCGAAACGCGGAGTCAGTGGCCCTACTCTGTTACGGCTTGCTCGTTGCCGCTTGGATCCTCGATCTTCTGACGCCGCAGCTTTTCATCGCGGCGATCTTGCTCAACGGCCCAATCGCGCTCAGCAGCCTCGCACTTCAGAGCCGTCTAACGACGAACCTCGTCATCGCTGCGGAAATCGCAAACGTCGTTGCAGGCTACGTGAACGGAGTTCAGGCCGGTCATCACTGGGACGGCATTGCAGTTGGGGATCGGCTCCTTTTGGCGGCGTCCTTCGTGCTGGTCGGCTACATGAGCGTCAAGACTCAAGAGTACGCTCGCGAAGCGGGTGTCTCCGCCGGCCGCAGGCGGCAGGTTGAAATCGAAAAGGCCCTTCGCGAAGCGACGGGCCGAGTCCGCGGAACGCTCAACGTCGAGCTCGTGCAGCGCGCCGTTACGCGTGAGTCGCTTACACTTCTGGGAGCTTCGAAAGCGACGCTCGTCGCGCGTGAAACGCCATTTGGGCCCTCGCTCGTGCTCTCCTATTCGAATGGGGACGCCGACATATCGGTGGAGAGGCGCGTGCTTTCTACCGAGATTGCATCGCTCGTGGCGCGCGCCGGCGAAGCGGACGACGTCTTTCGCGTTAGCGACAACGACCTGCTCGGCCGGCTGACACTCGAAGCGCTGGGAGCGAGCGAAGCGCTCGTGACGCCGGTCGCAACGAGCGATGGCGGCGACCACGTGCTGATTGAGTCGATAACGGCGGGGAAAGCCTTCGTGGGCGACGCCGTTGCGACCCTAAGAGCTTTTGCAGAGCAAGCGGCAATTGCGCTGGAGCAAGCGCATCTGTTTACGCAGCTCGGCGAGCGAAACGAAGAGATTGCTCGGCAGAAGGACGAGCTGGCCGAACGTAGCGACGTCATCCGCGACATCGTCTACGCCCTCGCACACGACCTTCGAACGCCATTCGCTGCGGCGCACGTAACGATGAATCAGGCACTTTCGGGCGCCTACGGAGAGCTTCCCGAGCGCTATCGTACAATTCTAAAGACGACGCTTGCGGCAAACGACGATCAACGACGTATCGTCGAAACGCTCTTGCTCGTCGCCCGGTACGAGGCCGGCGAAGCTTCGACCGTTCGCGAGCGGATCGCATGCAATGAGCTGGCGTCTCACGTAGCCGCCGAGGTGCAACCCGTTGCCGAGATAAAAGGTGTCGAACTGTGCACGGATCTTCCAGCAAATCCGTTGTTAACGATGGGCGATCCGCACGAAATTCGGCGGGCCATCGTCAACCTGCTGGCCAATGCCATCGATGCAACGCCGCGAAGCGGGCACGTCACGGTGCATGGCTATTCCGCCGGCGAGTCGATCGCGATCGTCGTGGAAGACGACGGTTACGGCATACCCGAGGAGCGCCGTGAGGGACTCTTTCAGCGCTTCGGCGGCGGTCGGCCGGGCTCGGGCACCGGCCTGGGGCTCTACATCGTGCGGCGGATTGCGGAGAAACATGGTGGAACGGTGGCCTATGCCGCCCGAGAGCCGCGCGGAAGCACTTTTACGCTGACGCTTCCCAGCGTGCAGGATTAAGATGGAACCTAATGCCCAAATCCGCGTCGTCATTGTCGAGGATCATGCTCTGACCCGCGCCGGATTGCGCACGGCGCTAGGGGCTTCGTTCGAGGTCGTAGCCGAAGCCGCCGATGGTTTAATGGGCTGGGAAACGATCTCGCGCGAGCGACCAGATGTCGCGGTGATCGACATTGGTATTCCCGGACTCGACGGCGTCACGTTGACCAAGCGCGTGCGCGTCGAACTGCCCGCAACGCGCGTGGTCATCGTTACGATGATCGATCTCGAGGAGGAAGTGCTCGCCGCGCTGGCGGCGGGTGCCGACGCTTACTGTTTGAAAAGCTCGGAGCCCGAGCGCATCGTCGATGCGGTCCGAATCGCGAGCGAAGGCGGAGCGTATTTCGATCCGCGGATCGCCCACCTGGTTCTGGCGCGCTTCTCGACGAATCGACCGCACGATCCGCGGCTTTCGCCGCTAACATCTCGTGAGACCGAGATATTGCGCTTGATCTCCGACGGTCGTGCTAACTCGGAGATCGCCGAAAGCTTGCACATAGGATTGGGCACCGTCAAAGGCCATATCCGCGACATTCTCGAGAAGCTTTCAGCTGCCGATCGAACGCAAGCTGCGGTGGTGGCCCTGAAAAAGGGCTATATTTAGGGTTAGGCGCCGAGGATCGCGCGGACTCGCTCGACCGCGCCATTCTTGACGATTACGATCATCGCATCGCCCGCCCGCAGCGTCGTGTCGCCCGTCGGGATCTCGAGGTCACGCTCGGGACGGTCGACCGCAACGACGACGGAGTTGTGCGGAAAGTCGATCTCTGCCAGGCGCTTACCGTCCACCGGGGATTGCTCCGGGATGGCGACCTTCACGAGCTGCATGTCGCCTTTGCCAAAGAGGTGCATCGTTTCGAGCATCGAGCGGTACTTCGAGGCATTGACGTGCTCGTTGAGGACGTCGAGGATGAGCTCGGTCGACGAGATGACGATGACGGGATCGTCGGTGTCGAGCGAATTGAAGATCAGCTTGTTGGCAGGATTGTTGACGCGCGCGATGCAGCGGGCTTTCGATTTTCTTTTCGCGAGAAGCACGACGACGAGGTTGTCTTCGTCGTCGCCCGTATCTGCAACCACGACGTCGGAGCGGCTTACGCCGGCAGCTTCCAAAACGAGTGGATCGCAACCGTCACCGACAACCGCCACTTGGCGGTCGATGAGCCGCTCGAGCATCTTGGCCTTGCGGTCGTCTTTCTCGATGACGACGACTTCGTGCCCTTGATTGAGCAGCGCGCGCGTGAGATAGGTTCCGACCTTGCCGCCGCCGACGATGAGAATGAACACGATTACGCCGTCACTTTGGGACGCGGACTGACGTCGGGGAAGCGTTGGGCGAAGTCGCCGATTGCGTTCGGAGCCACTACGGCGCTCAGCTCGTCGCGTTCCTTCAACACCAAATCGCTCGAAGCGACCATTACGTCGTGAACCCCCCGTCGGACTGCCGCGATTCGAATCCGCCCCGGCTCCTCGACCTCTCCCACGCGTTTGCCCGCATCGCCACTGCCGACCACGGCCCGCAGCGATGTGAGCTTGCCGAGATCGAAGTTTTGTGCGTCCCACGGAGCCTCGATCAACACGTCGCGAATCAGCTTTGCGCCCACAGTCGTCGGACAGACGGTTTGCACGCCAAGCTCTCGATACATCTGCCCTCTCGGCGGATCGTAGATGCGCGCGACGATCCGCTTGATCTTGAACATACGCTGTGCAATGAGGGCGGCCATGATATTTCGGTTGTCGCCATTGGTAACGGCGACGAAACCGTCGGCACTTGCAGCGCCGGCGCGCTTCAGAACGTCGTAATCGATGCCGGTCCCGACGACTTCGTGCCCCTTGAATTGCTGCCCGAGTCGCTTAAATGCGGCGGGGTTCTCGTCGACAACGATTACATCGTGTCCGTCGGAATCGAGGAGTTTCGCGAGCGCGGATCCGACTCGTCCACAGCCTACGATCAGGTATCTCATTATCAGCGAACGAACTTCAGAGACTTCTCAGTTTTACCTGGTTTTTGGGGAGGCCCCGTAGAAACGCCACGACACAAGGAGGGGGGTACGGGTCTGTGAAAGCTACGAGGTTCTTCGGGGCGTGGCTCAGCTTGGTAGAGCGCTTCGTTCGGGACGAAGAGGTCGCACGTTCAAATCGTGTCGCCCCGATTTTTTCTCCCTCGGTCCTCCAGCGAAGTTGCAGGGCGATTGTTCTCGAAATTTAATCCGGCCGCGTGGCGCGTGCTGCGCGTGGCCGAGCAAGAGAGCCGGAACCATAGCCACTACTACGTCGGAGCGGAACACTTACTCATGGCGCTTCTCGAAGAGCGCGATCCGTCCACGCTGGGAGCACTCGATGCCGACGGCATCGACGTAGCGGAAGTGCATGCCGAGGTACGACGAGCGCTCGGTACCGGCGAAGATCGCCTGTGGGAAGGGATTCTCATAACGCCGAGGCTTCGCCGGATCATCGCCCTTGCAGAAGAGCGCGCAGCCGAACGCGAGGTCGGGCCGTTCGATTTGTTCGAAGCGTTGCGCTGCGAAGGCGGCAGCTCGGCGGCGGAAATTCTTCGGCGGGCGGGGTCCCGAAACACTAGTTCGCCGGTGGAGTAACGACCTTCGTGGAGCACGTGCAACACGTCGTCGATGCGTTAATCGATCACTACGGCTACTTCGGTCTCTTCATCGGTATGACGCTTGGAAACATCGGCGTCCCGATCGGGACGGAACTTCTGCTGCCGATGGCGGGCGCATTTACTGCGACGGGCCATTTGAGCAACCTCTGGCTAACCGTCGCCGTTGCGTTGGCAGGCGAACTGGGTGGAGGCTCGGTCGGCTACGCCATCGGCCGGTTCGGCGGCGTTCCGGTGATCGAACGCTACGGCAAGTACGTCCATTTTACGCACGCGCGCTTGACGCGCGTCCACGGCTTCTTCGGGCGTTGGGGAAGCTTTGCGATCTTTGTTTGCCGGTTTCTACCGGTGGTGCGCGGGGTCGTCGCGATTGCCGCCGGAATCGCGGAGATGAACCTCGGGCTGTTCCTTCTCTGGACGTTCCTGGGTTCGGCTATCTTCTGCACCCTCCTGATCGTGCTCGGAAACACCCTCGGAACGCACGTGGACGCGGTGCTGCCGCTGCTTCATCGCCTTGCGTACGGTTTGCTCGCACTCGTCGCAATCGTCGTCGCTGCAGGAGTCGTCGTGATGCGGGCTCGGAGCCGCCCGGTTGGCGCAAAATGAGGGTGCTTCCAAACCTTACCCAAATCCCAGACGCGCCGGGCGTCTATATGATGGTCGGGCGCGACGGCGAGATCTTGTACATCGGCAAGGCGGTCTCGCTGCGAAATCGCGTGCGATCGTACTTTCAGGACGGCGCGGTGCACCATCCCAGAATGACGGCGATGGTCGAGAGAGTCATCGACGTTCGAACGATCGTCGTCACGAACGAAGTCGAAGCGCTCATCTTGGAAGCGAACCTGATCAAGCGGCACCAACCGCCGTTCAACGTCCGACTGCGCGACGACAAGCGGTATCCGTACCTGAAGGTAACGGCCGAGCACTTCCCGCGCCTGGTCTTCACCCGATTCGTTCGCCACGACGGAGCGCGCTATTTTGGCCCGTACACAAACGCGCACGGTCTGCGCGAGCTGATCGATCTCGTGCGCACGGTCTTCCCGTTGCGGACCTGCCGCGAGCCGATTGACGGGCGGCGTAAACGTCCTTGTCTGCAGTACCATATCAAACGCTGCCTGGCGCCGTGCGTCGGCTACCAAACTGAAGAAGAATACGACCGTACGATCGACGAGGTCGTGCTGTTCCTCGAAGGTAAACAGGAATCGCTGCTGGCGCGGCTGCAGCGCGAGATGGCCGAGGCCGCCGAGCACTTCAACTTCGAAGCGGCTGCTCGAATTCGCGATCGAATCGTCCAGGTCCGCCGCGTGACGGAGGAGCAGAAGGTCGTTTGGAAGTTGCGTCTCGACATGGACCTGATCGCGATCGCTCGTTCGCAGGGTCAAGCCTGCATGCAAGTTTTTCTGGTTCGCGGCGGCAAGCTCATCGGGCAGGAGCATTTCATCCTCGAGGGCGTCTACGAGCAATCCGACGAGGTGCTGAGCGGAGAATTTCTCAAACAGTTCTATACCGCGCGAACCGCGGGCGCGCCGGAGGACAAGCCCTTTTCGATGACGCGGATCGCGCGCGACAACCAGGCGCCGGTGCCGGAAAAGCGACGCTCGCGAGCGATCGGTGCGGCGGCCGCGGTGCCGAAGGAACTGCTCGTTTCGGCGCTTCCGGAAGAGCGATCGACGATCGAAACGTGGCTTTCGGAGGTCAAAGGACAGCGCGTGCGCGTTTTGCAACCAAGGCGCGGAATTCGCGCCGAATACCTGCGTCTCGTGCAGAAGAACGCACAGCAGAATCTCAAAGCATTTCTCGCGCATCAAGAAGTGCAAGAAACCGCCCAGGCGCGTTCGCTCACCGACCTCGCCGATGCACTGGAACTACCCGAACCCCCGCACCGCATCGAGTGCTACGACGTCTCGAACATTCAAGGAACGAATTCGGTCGCTTCGATGGTGGTTTTTGTGGAAGGCCGGCCCAAGAAGAGCGAGTATCGCAAATTCAAGATACAGTACGACCGCGGCCCGAACGACTTTGCGATGATGCAGGAAACCCTTCGGCGGCGCCTGCGGTATTTGCGCCGCGAAACCGATCGCACCGAAACGCCGATGGAACGCGAACTTGCGAAGAAAGAGAAGTTCAACAAGAAGCCCGATTTGTTGCTCATCGACGGAGGAAAGGGGCAGCTCAGCGCGGTCGTCGGGGTTCTTGAGGAACTCGATATGACCGGCCTGGTGGTCGCGGGGCTGGCAAAGGAGCACGAATGGCTCTACCTTCCCAACCAGCCGGAGCCGATTGTCTTGCCGGCCAACTCGCCGGCCCTCCATCTCATCCAGCGAATCCGCGACGAGGCGCACCGCTTCGCCGTCACCTATCACCGCCAGCGCCGGGCTAAATCGATGACGCGATCGGCGCTCGACGCTCTCGCCGGCGTGGGACCGGTGCGCAAGAAGCGCCTTCTCACCGCGTTCGGTTCCCCAGCCGGCATTCGACGCGCGGGCCTGGATGAAATCGCAGCGATCAAAGGGATGACGCCGGCGTTGGCAGCAAAGGTCAAGCAGGAGTTGGAAGGAGGCTATCGATCGTGAATTGGTTACTTCGGTTTCTCGTCAATGCCATCGTCTTCTACCTCATCGCCAAATACATACCGGGCTTCTACCACAATGTAGGCATCTGGAGCGCTATCGGCGCCGCCATCGTTTTCGGCCTCGTCAACATGATCCTCGGCCCGGTTCTTCGGTTCATTTCGTTCCCGATCACATGGATCACGCACGGCCTGTTTTCGTTTGTCATTAATTACCTGCTCTTTGTGATCACCGTTCATTTCGTTCACTTTTACGACCCGAGCAGCGGCGTCAACCCGTGGCTCTCCGATCTTTATGGTGCGATCATCATGACGATCGTTTCAACCCTCATGCAGCAGGGCAGCCGGGAAGAAGCTGCCCGAAATTAACTGCGCGCGAGAGGCGCCGTCCGCTCGCCGGGCGGCGCCGAAACTCGGCGCTTGCTTTCCCGTGTTATACTATGTGTCGCCTTCGAGTGTGTCATCCTGAGCGGAGCGACCGCAGGGAGCGTAGTCGAAGGACGCGGGGCTGAAATAGGTTCGACAGGAAGGCCGTAGTCGGCGTCAGCAGGCGGAGTTGCGAGCACTCCTAAAACGATCGCAACGGCAATAACTGCCAATCACGAATACGCACTGGCTGCCTAATCTAGGCTAGTCACCGGACGCAGAGAGTCGGCCCGAACCACTCTGCCTTCCGGTCATCAACTCGGGCTGGCACGCGCGCGTGATTCGACGCGCGTGCGAGAAAAAGAATCTGCAGCGAACGGTAAGCCACGCTTCGAGGCGTCCGCTCGATCAAGACAAATTCGAAGCTGAGCCTGGAGAACGCGCCGGTTAGACTTCTTGGACTCGGGGGGCAGCACCCCGACAGCTCCACCAGCCCCGACAGCCCGCGCCTAGTTTGTAGCGCGCGAAAGAACTATGGTTGCCCCGTACTCGAAGCCGGCGAACAGCTGTTCCGGTTGAGTTCCGCTCGGATAGCAGTCGGCGGCATAGCCGTATTCTGAAGCGCATAGCCTGTACGTTCCCGGAAGCAACGTCAGGAAGATAAAATGCCCTTTCGAATCGGAGACTGCCTGCGCGACATCCGCATCCGACATCGCATAAACAACTGCCCCTGCAACCCCGTGGCCGCTCGCTTCGTCAACGACCGTACCGCGTACGGCAACGTTTCCCTGATACATCTGCCAATCTATAGGAGCCGGCCAGAAGAAGAAGTGGGACAGAAAGAACAATACTACTATTTGCATACATATCTTAACGCCCTGCGCGTCAGAACTGTGACCCGAACCTTGACGTTCGCGCTCGGCGACGGATTCCGTCATTCATAGTCTGGTGCAAAGTAGCTGTTCCTGAAGCGATGGCGTATAAAGAACTTTGCGGGGTACGGAGCCTCGATCTTTACGAACGGTCGAGGCTTTTGCGAAAAATCAAAGCAGTCGGCGGCGGGAGACGTCGCGCGCGTGTCGGCCGCCGCCAAATGGGCGAGGCCGTAAAGATCTTCGGCGAAGCGTAGAACGCTGGCCGTTTCGTACTGCACGTGCGAGACGTGGTTTTTTCTGGCGTACGGAGAGATGACCAAAAGCGGAACGCGAAAGCCGAGGCCGTCGTAATCCTCGATCGGCGGCGCGACATGGTCGTAGAAGCCGCCCCAGTCATCCCACTGGATGAAGATGGCCGTCGAGTCCCAGAATTTGCTCGCGCCGATCGTGTCGACCAGGGCGGAGACCCACGATGGCCCGTAACCGCCGCCGCACTCGAGATGATCGGACTCCGCGCACTCGGGCGTGATCCAGGTGAAGTTCGCGAGGTTGCCGGCGCGCACGTCGGTGATGAACTTCCAGTTCGGCGAGATGACGTCTTTCTTCCAATCGCCACCATAAAAGATGTGCTTGACTGCCTGATAGGCCGACCACGTTCCGCCGTTGCCGCCGGCGTCGCTGCCGTAGCGCACCGCGTAGAACCGCCACGATAGCTTCGCTAGGTCGAGCTCGTCCCCGAGTGTCTTGTAATCGAAACAGGCCTGCTGCGCCGGGCCGTGGGGGTTTCGGTCCTGAGTGATCGTCCCGACGGTATCGCCTGAACCTCCTTTACATCCCCAGTACCCATCGGGTAAATCGACGCTCGACTGCGCCTGCGCGGCGATGACGTACTGATGCGCGACGAAGCTCTCGTCGAGCTGCGATTGGAACATGCTGTCGGCTACGACCCACTCGTGGGCCATGTCGAAGTACGGCTTCGACTCGCTATGCGGTACATAGACGTATTGCGGGTTTGCCGGTCCGCCGGACCCGCCTTCATCGTTGAAGCCATTCATTCGGCAGTCGGTCCCCGGGAGACTCCCGGTTCCGTTGCACCCCGCGAACATCGCCTGCGCCGAGTGATCGATGTAGTACACAGTCTTGAGAGACGAAGGCTGAAGCGCGATCGTCTGACCGTACGAGTTCATTCCTTGCGAAACCGTATTCGCATTGGGATAGCCCTGAAAGAGATTGTCGAAGCTGCGATTCTCCTGCACGATGTAGACGACGTGCGTGATCTTCCCCGCGCCGGTGGCGTTAAGGCTGCGTACGGCGACGTCGCTCTGCATGTACGGTAGCGCGGTTTGGGCGCCCGTTGCGCAACCAACAAGCGTGAGGAGCGCGACAACCGCAAGGTAACGGAGCATCATGGCGCCCGCTTCCGCGACTCGGCCGTAACCGCCTGCGGAACCGCTGCTCCCTACTTCTGCAGTACCGTCTCGACGTGGGGCTCGATGCGAACTTCGTCGTCTAGCGCGAGGCCGCTACTCTCGGGCCGCGAAGACCTCTTGACGGCGCTCGCCGGAACGAGGAGGCAATATGCCAGAGTGCACGCATTTAGACCACATTCGTGAAGTCTCACCCAGCTCGCAGGGATGCGAAGAATGTTTGCGCGTGGGCGATTCGTGGGTTCATCTGCGGGAATGCCTAGAGTGCGGTCACGTCGGCTGCTGCGACAGTTCCAAGAATAAGCATGCTACAAAACATTTTCGATCGACGCACCATCCTATCATCCGATCGTTCCAGCCAGGAGAAGATTGGCGTTGGTGCTACGTCGACGAGGTAATGGTCTGAGGCCTTAGCGCCGCAAATCCAAACGACCGTGATGGTCGCAGTGCTCGCCGTGCTGGTGATGCAGGTGAGCGCCCACGGCGTAATCGACATGGCCCGCGTGCGGCACGGCTTCGTGGCCGCACGCCGCATGGTGGCGATGCGCGGTGTCGTGCGCATTACAGGGATGCCCACCCGAGCAGTCGTCGGGATTTACGTTTGAAGCCGGGAGTTCGTGCTCGTCGAAGTGGTCTTCATGGGCGTGATGCAGATGACCGTCGTGAAGATAATCCATGTGGCCGTCGTGGTGGAGGCCGGAATGGCCACACCCTTCCCCATGACTGTGTTCGTGGGAGGCGTGCGTCGAATGTGTAGTCATAGCCCGGTCATCTTACCACGGATCTTGCCAGGAGAAAAAGGAGCCCGTTCGCTGATGGAACGGGACCAGGAGTCCCGCCGCAGCGCAATCAAAGGGAGTGCATGGCACTCTCCAGACGCACCGCTGCGGAATTCCTCGGCACGTTTTGGCTCGTCTTCGGTGGTTGTGGAAGCGCGGTACTTGCCGCGGCGTTTCCTGCGCTCGGCATAGGGTTTGCGGGCGTCGCATTGGCATTTGGATTGACCCTGCTGACGATGGTATATACCATCGGGCCCATTTCAGGCTGCCACATCAACCCGGCCGTGACGTTCGGCCTTTGGCTTGCGAAGCGATTTCCCGCGCGAGACGTCGTGCCGTACGTGATTGCGCAGGTTCTTGGCGCGATAGCGGCGGCCGCGGTTCTCTACGCGGTTGCGAGCGGAAAACCGGGCTTCGTCGCCGGACAGTTCGCCAGCAACGGCTACGGCGCGCTTTCACCCGGCGGCTACGGTCTGGCTTCGGCGCTCATCGTGGAGATCGTGTGTACGTTTGCCTTCCTGACGGTCATCTTGGGTGCTACAGATCGCCGCGCACCCGTTGGCTTTGCGGGCTTGGCTATCGGACTCGCGTTGACGCTCATCCACCTGATCAGCATCCCGGTCGACAACACTTCGGTGAATCCGGCGCGCAGCACCGGCCCCGCGATCTTTGCAGGCGCCGCCGAGCTCTCGCAGCTTTGGCTCTTTTGGCTTGCGCCGTTGATCGGCGGCGGTCTGGCAGGGCTGCTCTATCCCGTGCTGTTCGGAGAAGAAGTGAGCAAAGAGCCGATCGTTGGTAAAGCGGCGCCTTCGGGCAAATAACGTAACTTAAAACAAAACGGCCGGCATGCGCGTGATCACGCTCAACGCCAACGGCATCCGGTCGGCCGCGCGCCGGGGTTTCTTCGAATGGGCGCAAACGCAAGAACCCGACGTTGTCTGCGTGCAGGAAACGCGCGCGCAGGAACGCGAGCTGCCGCCCGAAGCGAATTGGCCTACCGCGTGGGAACGCAATCTCGGCTGGCGGATCGACTACCATATGATCGCGCCCGGCTTAACGGCTTGTGTGCGGGGAGCATCCATCCATAAAGAGACCCGCTTTAGCGATCGCGTGCCGCTCACGATCGACTACGACATCGAAACATTGGCTGGCCAGGACGCGTAACCAAAGCGATGAGCCGCGTCTTGGCCTTTCCACTCGTGCGGCTGGTGCTGATCGTCCTACTCTTCGGCGCCATAGTAACGCCAATCTTTCTGGCTTTCCACCCGCCATTAAGCATCCGGCTCGAGATCGCGATGAATTGGATTATCGCGGCGGCCTTGGCTACCTCGATGATTGGAGTCGAGCGAGTCGCGGCGGGGAAGCCGCCTTCAGCGATTGGGTTCAACCCGCGCAACGCGGTTCGCGATCTTGCCTTGGGCGCAGGGCTGGGGACCGCGCTTTTTTCAATCGTGATCCTCGAGTTGGCGTCGGCGGGTTTCTACCATATCGTCGCATTGCATCCGTCGCCCGATCTGGCGATCGCGGCGTTGCTGCTGTTGCCCGGCGCTATGGCCGAGGAGTTGCTGTTCAGAGGAATCATCTTTCGTTTGATCGAGGAATGGAGCGGGACGTGGATCGCGCTGGCGGTTTCTGCGGCGATCTTCGGGCTCGTGCATGCGGCAAACCCGGGAGCGACCTGGATCTCAACGCTTGCCATTGCTCTTGAAGCCGGCGTCCTGCTTGGCGCCGCGTTCGTCATTACGAGAAACCTATGGCTTCCGATCGGCCTGCATTTTGCGTGGAACTTCTTCGAAGGTCCGGTCTATGAAACGCAAGTTTCCGGTCATAGCTTTCTGACGAGCGCGCTTGCGGCGCGGCTCAACGGACCAACGGTTTTTACCGGCGGTTCGTTCGGACCCGAAGCCGGCTTGGCTGCAGTCGGCACCTGTCTCATCGCCGCCGTCGCACTGCTCTTGGTCGCGAAGCGGCGTGGCATGATCGTGCCGCCTACGTGGAAGAAGGCCCTCTTGGCTGCCGATTAGTGTGCCGAACGGTATACGGACTTCAAGGTCAGGTAGAGCGGACCCCCGCGTGAAACTTCTTCGACGAAGTACCACCAAAACGTGCCGCCGCCGGAGTACGAATAGCCCATAATCGCGGACTGGTAGAGCTTCGCGACCGCGTCGCGCCCTTGCGGCGCGATCGAATCGCGCGAATCCCACCACCATCCCCGCCCGCGATCGTAGTCGAGCTCGGTGATCATGATACGCTGGTTTGGATATGCTGCGTGCAGTGCCGCAACGACGCGATCGAACGGCTCCCCCATTGGATTTTGGCGCGGATAGAGCGAGATGCCGACGTCGTCAACGTGCCCATCAAAGGAGCCGAGATTCGCGTGCGCCCAGTTGAAGATGGCGTTGACCTCTTGTCCGTCGCCCAGCTCCCAGTAGAGCGTGACAAGAACGCGCGCGTGCGAGTGCGCCTTCACGTACTGGGATGCATACCTCGTCTTTGCGACGACGCTTTGAATCGAGCCGAGCCAGTTGCCGTTGACTTCGTTGCCGGTCTCCCACTCGTCTACGTCCGGCAATGCGTCAACGTACTCGCGCGTCCGCTGCTCGAAGGCAGCAACGCTCCAGCGGCGCATCTCGGAAGAGTCGAGAATCTGTCCGACGACGTGCAGCCCCAACGCGTGCGCGTGCCTGATCTCGACGGCATAGTACGAAGGCTTTTCGCCCGGATCGAAACAGATGCGAAGCCATCCGTCTTTGGGATAGAGGCCCGCGGCGGTCTTGAGATCGGCGATGCCGCCGCTAATCGTGTCGAAGGTCGCACCCCACTCCATCGATTGCGAATGTGTTGCCGCGTAGGCAATCCCCGCCTGCGCGAGCAGCAATGTTTCGGCGCTCACGCTCGCGTCGAGCGATCGCGCGAAAAGCGCCCCGCTCTGCGATTCGTTCTTTGTGCGCTGCGCTCGGGCATACTCACTTTTTGCCAACGCATAGAGGCCGGCGACCTTCGTTCCTTGGTGGTACCACGGCCGCGCCGCAAGGCTCGCGCTTATATCCCCGAGCACTTGCGCAGCCGCGAGCTCGTCGAAGTCGTAGGTGCCGCCGCTGCCCGGTAAATCGAGAATGAGGTTGGAGTAGCCGGAACTCGTGGGCCATGCCAAGGAGAGCGCGGCCGTGCCGTGCGCGGGAAGCGTGAGAGCGGGATCTCCGCTGCTCGATCCGTTGGAGGAGAAGAGCGGGTAGTCTTGCGTGAGGATCAGCGTCGTCGGATCGACGAGCGCGTCGTCAACGCCGCTGGAGCCTTGACCGTTCTCCTCGAGTTTTCGGAACGCGGTCCAGTCGAGCCGGTTTGCGTGCGTATCGAATGCGAGCAAGACGACGCGCCGGCTCGCGTCGAAGTGCCGCGCGCCGCTCGATTGAGCGACGCCGCCACTCGGCGGAAGCGTTTGCGCACCCTGCAGCGCGCAGCCGCTCAACAGCGCCCCCGCGCTTATTGTAAAGACGATCGCGGTCAGCGACCTTGTCAAGGGCGAGCCTGCGCGGTGTGCGCGAGGTCGTCGAGCACCGGGACGAAGTGCTTGGCCATCTCGTTGCCCATCATCGGACCGAAGATGAATGCGAGCGGTCCGGAGATTTCCACGTTCTGTGCGATCGTGCTGCCGCCGTCGTTCGGCGCGATCTCGCAGGTGAACGTAAACGTGGTCAATGGCGGCCCCGCCATGGACATCCTAAAGCTGCGTCCTTCGACAACGTCGTGAAACGTTACATCATGCGTGCTCCCGCGAGCCGTCGTCATCTTGCCTGTCGCGCCGTTTGCGATCGGGCCATCCACTTCGGCGGAACCGATGCCCGAGTTCCAGCGACTCCAGTTATTCGGATCGGACCAAACTCTCCAGACAGCTTCGGGTGCGGCGGTCGTCGAGCGGGAAACCCCGTAGGTCTTCATTGAGAACCTCCTGCCTGCTACTGTTTTCCTAACGCGACTAGAACTTTCGGTGGAATCAAACAAAAGAGCGTTCCGCTGGTCGACGTAGGATCGATGAACTCGATGCCGGCGAGTGCGGCTTTCTTCAGCTCGACGCTGGCGCTGCCGATGGCGCGCCCAATCGTCGCACTCATTGACGGCTCGTGACCGACCAGCATTACCGCTTTTGCATCCACGTGGGCCACGAGAATCGAGCCGAGCCGTTCGAGGTTAAAGCTGCCGGCGAGGCGTGGGTCTTCGACGAGGGGTCCGCGCATGTCGAGTCGCGCGGCAACGATCTCCGCCGTCTGTTTTGCCCGGAGCAGCGGGCTCGTCAGGATGGCATCGAGGTCGAGCGAAAGCTCGGCGATCGCCTTGGCCTCGCGCTCCATGCGCGTGCGTCCGTCGCGCGTGAGCGGCCGCTCGAAGTCGTTGCCACTCCACGCTTCGGGTTCCACGGCGATCCCGTGACGTAAGAAATAGCAGTTCATTGGCGCCCACTACGGCGCGAGACCGCCACTCCCATTGTCACCCCGAGCGGAGTCGAAGGGTTGCAATGGGAACCACGGCGCCCATGAGCAAGACGTGGCAAACGCGGTTGATTCACTCCGATGCAAGCGTACCCGAAGGCTATCGTTCGCTTGTGACCCCAGTCTACCGTGGCTCGACGACGATCTTTGCATCGGCCTCAGCGGTATCGGATGAGTGGGACCAGGAGCGCGTCGGCTACACCTACGGTCTCTACGGCACGCCCACATCGCTCGAGCTTGCGGCGCGTATCTGCGAGCTCGAATCGGGGCGGCACACCATCCTCACGCCGGGTGGCCAGTCCGCGATTTCGCTCATCGACTTTGCGCTGCTCCAAACCGGCGATCACATTCTGGTGCCGCGCAGCATCTACGGCCCCAACCGTCATCTCACACGGTCGTTGCTCTCAAGATTCGGAATCGATGCGACCTTCTACGATCCAACGATCGGGGCGGGAATAGCAGACCTCATGAAGGAGAACACGCGTCTCGTCTGGACCGAAAGCCCGGGCTCCATCACAATGGAAGTGCAGGACGTCCCCGCGATCGCCGCGGCCGCGCACGAGCGCAGCGCGATTGTCGTGCTCGACAACACCTGGTCGGCCGGCGTGCTCTTCGATGCTTTCGCGCACGGCGTCGACGTCACGATGCAAGCGATCACCAAATATATCGGCGGCCACAGCGACCTACTGCTCGGTTCGGTCACCGTTTGCGATCCTGCGCTCTACCGGCGCCTTGGCGCGGCGCGGCAGGTGATCGGCTGCGCGGTCTCGCCCGACGAGTGCAGCCTCGCGCTGCGTGGATTAGAGACACTCGGCGTGCGCCTGAGCGCGGTCGAGAATTCGGCGCTCGCGATCGCGCGCCGGCTTTCAGAGCGCCCGGAAGTCGAGCGGGTTCTCCATCCTGCCCTTCCGTCATGTCCGGGCCACGAGTTCTGGGAGCGCGACTTCACCGGTTCGTCAGGCGCATTTTCGTTCGTATTCGCGCCCGGACCGACGCGCGAGCAGGTCCTCGCATTCGTCGATGCGCTGCAGCTGTTCGAGATTGGATATAGCTGGGCAGGAACGACGAGCCTCGCCGTTGCCTATACGCTCGGGCCGGCTGCGGGCCGGCCGCCGTACGATCACCGTCTCGTGCGCTTCAGCATCGGGCTGGAGTCGACGAGCGATCTTATTGCGGATATCGAACGAGCACTCCAGGAATTACGCGCGTAGAAGGAGCTCGATCCGAGATCGGCGGGTAGGAACGCGACCGGCGCGTCGTTCTCTGGCGGCGCCGCCGCTACGCTTCCGGCATGCGCGCTACGAAAAACAGTAGGAATCCGACGAGGCGTCCCCACCCTCAAGCCGTACCTGATGCGCGCGGTACTCTGGCGGAAACTCGATGAAGAACTTTGGATCGAAGGCGATGGAACCGTCGTCCGCGACGTCGAGGCGTACCATCCAACTCCTGATGCCGTCAGGATAAAACTGATCGTCCCACGCGCGGTAGAGAGAGTTCGTAAAATAGACGCGGCGGCCATCGCGGCTTATCTCGACCATCTGAGGACCCCCGTTGAGCGCCCGCGAGGGATTACTGGGGTGGGGAGTGCGCCGTGCGATCCCGCCGATCCGCACCGAGCCGACGAGTTTGGGGCGTAACGGATCGCTGACGTCGTACTGACGCATTTCGCCGGTTCCCCAACACGACGCGTACAAATATCGATCGTCGAGCGATAGATCGATGTCGCTGAGCAGCGGAGGGACGGCACTAAAAC
The DNA here is from genome assembly GCA_963756635.1 of Vulcanimicrobiota bacterium. Taxonomy (GTDB): domain Bacteria; phylum Vulcanimicrobiota; class Vulcanimicrobiia; order Vulcanimicrobiales; family Vulcanimicrobiaceae; genus Cybelea. The sequence goes on along the minus strand of CAVWOR010000004.1, from coordinate 415,621 downwards.
CTTTGAGCAAGTCCGGAAGCTGATCCGGACTGGCCGGCTCTGCGGGAATCTCGATAACCTTGGTCAGGTCCCACGCACCGTTCGTGCGGTGCCAGAGCCAAATCGAACTGGAAAGATCCTTGAGCGACACGACCACGCCGACAAAACCGTAGGTCTTGTTGGGATCGTGGGATGGGCGTATCTCGAGGACTAATTGCTGCTCCGCGCCGAGATCGATGGCTTGAACGTGACGGCGACCGCGCAGATCCCAAAAGTGCAAGTGGTGCCCGTACTTGCCGGCGAGCAATAGCTCCGGATCGAGCCCCTTTTCGATCATGTTAGGGGTCGCCCACTCGCTGGTTATCATTACGTCGTGCCCCAGATGCCACCAGAAATCGTACGCGAAGTATTGCGGGCCGCGATCTACTTCCCACTGACCCAGAACGTCGAACGTATCGCAATCCAGCATAAAAATTCCGCCAGGGCCATCTCCCTGCGCATTTCCAAGCGCGCTCACGTAGATCGCGTCGGGACCACAGTGGATCGTGTGTGGGCGCGTATAACCGGCGCGCGCGATGAGTTCGCTCGGCTCGACGACCCGAACGATGCGCGGTTGCCTCCGGTCTGGCTTCGTGTCAATGATGTGAATGCGCGACGACCGCAGGCCGGGCACGACGAGATACCGCCGCTCGACATGGGGTTTCGGCGCGTTGGGGCAGAGTGCGCTGCTGCACGCGTTCCAGCCGAAATGGTGGAGTTCGTCTCCTGCGTTAGGAAGCTCCACGCTTCCGACTTGCGAGGCGTAGGTCTTTGATGCGGGGTCGGTGTCTACGACCGCAAGGGCGTCGGGCTTGCCGTTTGCGGTGGCGCTCAGAAGGGCGACGTACGCGATCGTCTCCGCCGGCGCTTTCATCGCATCTTTCGCCGTTGCGTAGAAGGTTGGATCCGGCTTGAGCAGCATGGCGCGTGACCTTTCCCCGGCCGACGCCGGAACGGTCCGGTGTGGACGGGGCCACTTAGCGCTCGATGGGGCGATTCCTTTCAGGTAAAGAGCGCGACGAATCCCGCGACGATCAGTGCAATGGCCCAAACCAGATCGACGTTGAACCACGCGCGCCGCAAGAAACTGACACCGAATTTCGCATAGACCGCTACCGCGATCGCCGTCATCGCCAGTACGTAGCCAAGAGTATGGACCCCGATCATGAGCAAGGCCGCCGGAAGCAGACCCTCGGTGGGATGGGCGCGCGGCATCGGCATCGACATCGCGGCGTGCGCGAAGGTCGGCGATACGGTTACGAACGGCACGAGCATCAACCCCGCACCGTGCGCGCTGGCCATGAGAAATCCCCAAAACGTGAGGCCCCAGAATCCTACCCGCATCCCAACCCATCGCGGGTGGCGCGTCCGCACGATGCGGTACGCGCCAAAAGAGAGCAGAATCGCGGCCGCGCCGACGTGAACGAGCCCTCTCGGGAAGGACCAGGCCGCAAATGCGGCCACTGCAACGACGGCGGCCACCGAGGCAACGTGTCCGAGCGTGATCGGAACGACGGCGCGAATGACGGCTCCCAACGAGCGCTCTTGAAATCCGAGGGCGACGGCAAAAAGCCATCCCATCCCGGGATTCAGTCCGTGAAAGCAACCGAGAAGGAAGAGCGCAAGCCAAACATAGCGGTCGCTCACGGTCATTGAGCTTCGGGCGGTGTTGGCGGGTGCCCCCCGCGGCGTCGTGGCACGGGATTCGAACGGCGTTGTCGACCGTAACGCGAATGACGGGGTGGCAGTTTAGGCAGCGCTGGATGCCGAACTTTGCTGAACTTCGGAGGTACAAGCAGATGAAGAATATCGGGCTGCTCCTAGCCGTGCTCGTCGCTCTTAGTGCTCAGGCGCCGGCCCCGGCGCCGGTGCGCCATCTCGTCTATCAATTCGGCTACAATACGCCCGTGGCGAGCTCGGGACAAGGCACCGGGACCACGACCATTAACATCCTCGGACCTGCAAAAGACGGGGGCGTGATGGTCAGCGGAACCGATCGTTGGTGGAACACCGTTCGGCCGCGCGCGACCAATACGTGCGAAGTCTATCCAAATGGAAGCGTCTCGTGCTTGCAAAGCTCGTATGCGCTCTCCCCGATGCAACTCACACTGTTTCCATTGCTCGGCCGCAACTATTTCAAGGGCTTCGGCGCAGCTGCAACCTCGAGTTTGAAGCGCACCTATCAGGTCAAGGCCGCAATCTTGCCGGGCGCGTCCGGGTTTGCAGGGCAGCTCACCACGTGGAACTGCGCTTACAGTCTAGAGGGCAAAGGACCGATCCATAATGCCGCGCCGCTCGTCCTGATCTTATCGGAGGGCTCGCTCGACCAAGAAGGCGGGCGGTATCTCAAGGCAACTTCCAAACAACGAATCGTCTACGACCCGGTAAGGAAGGTACCCGCGATTGTCCGCGACACGCGCACGCACCTGCCGCAGAGGAACGTCTATAACAACGACGTCGTTGAGGTGAAGCTAACGCAAGACTCCGGGAATCGTTAGCGTCCCTTCGGCGATCGGAACGCAGTTTCCGGAAATGCGCACGCGCTCGCCGCAATCCTCGATCCAGAGCTCACCGCCGCGGGACGAAAGCTGCCGCGCAAAGAGCCGCGGTTTGCCGAGAACGCCGGCCCAGTAGGGCGCGAGCACGCAATGGGCCGAGCCGGTGACGAAATCTTCGGTGATACCGTGCTTTGGCGCGAAGTAGCGCGAGACAAAATCGCAGTCGCCATCAAAGCCGGGCGCGGTGACGATCAAGCTCGAAAACGGCAGCGAAGCGATCGCGGCGATATCCGGGCGTAGATCGCGCACTTGGGCGGGGTCCGCAAGGACGGCCATTCCGCGCCCTGCCTCCGCCTCCCAGAGCTCGCTGGGTCGGACGGCGATGGCCTTGGCGACGAGGTCGATATGGTGTTCCTTTTTGGGCGGGAGTGCCGGAAATTCGAGGCCAATCCGCTCGCCGTCGCGTTCGACGTCGAGGCGCCCGGCCCGCGACGTGAACCGTACGCGCTCGCGGCCGGCATGCAGCCGATTGAGCAGAACATAACCGCTTGCCAGCGTCGCGTGTCCACAGAGCTGCAGCTCGCCCGCGGGCGCAAACCAACGCACCATGAAATCGTCGCCATCCGCCGCGAAGAAGGCGGTGGCGGGCAGACTCTTTTCCGCGGCAATTGCCAGCAGCGTGCCTTCGTCCGGCCATCGTTCGAGGGGAAAGACCGCCGCGGGGTTTCCGCCGAACGCCTCCCGCGTAAAAGCGTCGACGTGATAGAAGGGAAGTCTCAAGTGGTCTCATTCGGTACGGCGCGAGGCCAACCTTGTGATTTTATCGCTCGCTCAAGCGACTAACGGGTTGAAATGAGCACGAACCCCTCGCACGGCACATTCGTCGATCGTATCGAGCGGAATCGCGCGATCCTTTTCAAGATCGCGAATGCGTATTGCCGCAACGCCGCCGATCGCGAGGATCTCGTTCAAGAGACGATCGTACAGCTCTGGCGCGCCCACAGCCGATTCGACGGCGCTTCCAGTTTTTCGACGTGGATGTACCGGATCGCGATGAACGTCGCCATCTCGTTCGTTCGAAGCGAGACGCGCAAGCGCGGCAACCTGGTTCCAGCGAGCGATTCCGTTTTCGAAGAAATTCCGACCCCACAAACAGAGGGTAACGACCGCCTGAGTTTGGTACGCGACTTGATCGAACGGCTCGACCCTTTGAACCGTGCCCTCATGCTGCTCTATCTCGACGACTATCCGTATTCGGAGATTGCGACGATCCTGGGGATATCCGAGACGAACGTCGCCACCAAGCTCGGGCGGATCAAAGAACAACTCAAACGCAACGTCGCCGGCGACAACCGGCATTAGAATTGGAGAGCGCCGTGGAAATCGAAGAAATCAAGAACCGTTGGGCCGAGACCAATCGCAACCTGGAGACGAGCGTGCGGCTCAACAAGGTGCTGCTGCAGCAATTGAACCTTGGCAAAGCCAATACGCTGCTCACAGGCCTCTCCCGCGGAATCGCCTTCGAGCTGATCGTGAACGTTATCGGCATCGTCCTCCTGGGTGCATTCGCCGCGGATCACATACGCGAGCCGCGGTTTCTGCTGCCGGCAGTCGCGCTCGACGTCTATGCGATCGCCCTCGTCGCTGCAGGCGCCCGGCAGCTCGCGGCAATCAACGGCCTCGATTACGACGAGCCGGTGGTCGTCCTCCAGAAGAAGCTCGTGGACCTGCGGGTCACGCGCATTCGCACGACGCTCTGGACGCTGCTCTTCGCTCCATTCATGTGGGTGCCGTTGCTGATCGTCGCGCTGCGCGGCCTCTTCGGCGTGGACGCTTACGCTGCCGGCCCGGCATGGCTTGTCGCGAACGCGCTGTTCGGAGTGGCCGTAATCCCGCTCGCGATCTTCGTCGCCAAGCGCTACGGTTCTCGGCTCGCAAGCTTTACGCCGATGCGCGCGCTGGCCGACGCGATCGCCGGTCGCAGCCTAACGGCGGCGCTCGATCATCTCGCAGCACTGCGTCGCTTCGAAGAGGACGATTATTCGGTGTCGACCGGTTGATCCGAAGGTTGCTTATGTTCGAAGTAGCTTCGCGACAGTTTCGAGGAGATCTCGGTGAATTTGCGAGGCGATTGTGTAAAGTCGAAGCAATCGCCGATGCTCGTCGCGCGCTTATCCGTCGTGCCGAGACTTCCCAAGGCGAACGTTTTCTCGATGAACTTGAGAATGCTGCCGAACTCATACGGCGTGCCCGAGATGTAGCCGGGTTTGCTCGGAGAGGCCTCGCGAGCGTATGGCGAGATTACGATCATCGGGACGCGAAAACCCAAGCCACCCCAATGGTCCTGCAACGGCGGCGGCTTGTTATCGTAGAAGCCGCCCCAATCGTCCCAGACGACGACGACCGCGCTGGTCTTCCAGTACGAACTCTCGCCAATCGCGTTGACGATGCCGGCGACCCACGATGGTCCGGTATCGCCGGACGGGCCGGGATCGGGATGATCGGAGTCCGGGCGATCCGGAATAACCCACGAAACGGCCGGAAGCTGGCCCTTGGAAATATCTTTGAAGATTTGCGTATCGGAGTTCGTTACGTTGGTGCCCCACTCATGGCTATAGCGAACGGCATCGATGGCGTCGAAGGCATTCCAAAGCGCCCCCTCGCCGCCTCGTACCGGTGGAGAGTAATACTTCCACGAAACGCCGTGTGCGTCGAGAAGGTCGCGCAGCGTTTGATACTTCAGGCACGGAAACGGTCCCCGGTTGGGTTCGAATTTCAGCATCGAGCCGGTCCAGTTCAGCAGGCTCGTTGTTGTCCCGTGCGGAGCATCGCATCCCCACGGGGCATGGGTCGGATCGTCGATGATGCTCTTGGTGTCGAGCGGCGCATTGGTGATCGTCGCGCCGGCGATGAGATCCTGATGTGCCGTAAAGCTCCCGCTGCCTTGCGTCTGGAACATGTGCTCGCCGAGCACATACTGCGTCGCCATCGCCCAATACGGCAAAATCTGATTGGGATCGACGTATTGATAGGCGGCAGTCACGTTCCCGTGGCATTTCGCGGCACCCAGCGCGAAACCGTCCATCTTTCCGCCGTCGTAGTTGTTGAGAAAGCCGTGGTAACCGTGACTGAAATCGCATGGCTCGCTGAGATCGACCTTCCGCAGCGGCACGGGCGTATCGCCTCCGCTGCCGGTCTTCATGAGACCCGTGGTGGTTCCGTCGGAGCCCGGGAAGGTGGCGAAGAGATCATTGAAGGAGCGGTTCTCCTGGATCACGACGACGATGTGTTGGATAGCGTTGGAGTCGCTGTCGTGTGGCGCGGGCGAGACTTGCCGCGGTATCGCTGGACCGCTCGAGCCGCCCGCACCCGCGCACGACGCAATGCCCAGCGTCGCGATTGCAAGCATTATCCCCCTGCACGCCACCACCTTACGTCTTTTCCCCGCTCCTGGGCGCGAACCCCACCGCTGCGACCGCGCCCGCAGAGAAGGCAAGCAGCGCACAGACGATCATCGCGTCGCGAAATCCATACACGTAAGCAGGTGCCGTGGTGACGACGATGCCCAGAACTGCAATGCCGATCAGCCCGGCGGTGCGCGCGACCGCGTTATTCACGCCGGACGCGACCCCCGAGTGATTGACGCTCACGGCATCCATGACCGTCGTCGTTAGCGGCGCGACAAAGAGCGCGCCGCCCAGACCGAGGATGGCCGCCGCGGGAAAGAATGTCGTCCAGTACGATCCGTCGGTTCCCGGCAACGCGTACGCAAGAAAGCCGAGGCCCGCGAGGATCGACCCGAGCAAGAGCGGCGTCCTCGGGCCGATGCGCGCGACCAGGCCGCCGGACCAGCGCGATGCTGCGACCATGATGAAGACAAAAGGAAGCAGCGCACCGCCCGCGGCCGTCGGCGTATAATGATGCACGTTAACGAGCACGAACGGAACGAAGTAAAGGCTGCCGCCGATGGCGGCGTAGAGTAGGAACGTGTAGATGTTTGCAACGCTGAAGGTTCGCGAGGTAAAGAGGTCGCAACGCACCATGGGATCGGGCGTGCGGCGCTCGAAACGAACGAAGATCGCCAGCGTCACGAGTCCGGCGCAAACTAGTCCAAGCGCCGTGCTTGACACGCGGCCGCCGTTCATGGCAATCAAACCGTAGACCAGCAGTCCGAGGCCGAGCGCCGCGAGCGTCGCTCCGGTCACGTCGATCCTCCGATCGGCCGATTCGTCGCGGCTCTCGGGAACGCGACATCCGACGATGATGAGCACGGCGAGCGCTATCGGTACGTTTATGAGAAAGACGTACCGCCACGAGAACTGCTGAGTGAGCCAGCCGCCGATAACCGGGCCGAACGCGGAAGTCAGCGCCGTAAAGCCCGACCACGTGCCGATCGCTTGCCCGCGCGCGGCCTCGTCGTACGCCGCGCTGATCAGCGACAAACTGCCGGGCACGCAAAGCGCCCCGCCGATCCCTTGTACGCAGCGTGCCGCGATCAACGCGGTAATGTCACCGGCGAGCGCGCAGGCCAGCGACGAAACCGCGAAGAGCGCGATGCCGGCCGCAAAGATCCGGCGCCGTCCGTAGAGATCCCCAAGCGCTCCGCCGGTCAGAATCAAGGCCGAGAGAAAGAGCGCGTAACCCTCGATCACCCACTGCGTTTGGCCAGTGCTCGTATGGAGCTCGCGCTGAAGGACCGGAAGCGACACGTTGACCGCGGTGCTATCAATGAAGGCCATCGAAGAGCCCAGGATCGCCGCGAGGAGTACCCACGGAATCTTCACGCTGCGCCCTTCCCGCCGTTGCAGTCGCTTCCTATCCGGCGAAGAATATCGACGCGTGAGCTCCATTCTGGATCGGCCGCTGCGCGCCGGCATTCTGGCCGCGGCCGATAGCACGCTCGTACGCCGCGCGGTGACGCGTTACGGCATGCATTTGGGGGCGAGGCGCTTCGTGGCAGGTGAGAACGCGGCGCAGTTTCTGCCCGTAGCGCGAGCCTCCAATGCGCAAGGTTTTGCCGTCGCCGCGACGATTCTCGGCGAAAGCGTTCGCGACCGCGACCAAACGCTTGCGGTCACGGATGAATACTGCCGGCTATTACGCGCGTTTGCCGAAGAGGGCCTCGACGCCAATGTCGCGTTTAAGCTTACGCACGTTGGCCTCGATATCGATCCCGAGCTTGCGTTCGAGAACGCCGCTCGCATTGCCGCCGTTGCTCACGAGGGCGGCAAAACGGTCCGCATGGATATGGAGCAATCGCGCTACGTCGATCGCACGCTGGCGATCTATGGCCGTCTGCGGGAACACTATGAGAACGTTGGGTTCGTCCTGCAATCCTATCTCTACCGCAGTCGCGCCGACCTCGCGGCGCTGCTCCCGTTGGCACCCAACGTCCGCATCGTGAAAGGCGCATACCTCGAACCGCCCGACGTCGCCTATCCGCGTAAGCGCGATGTAGACGAGAACTACCGCACGCTGGCCGAGCTGGCGCTCGGGCGCGACGGCTACACGGCTATCGCTACGCACGATGCCGCGATCGTCGATAGCGTGGCGCTTTTTGCGAAGGCGCGTGGCCTGCCCCAGCAGGGCCGATTCGAATTTCAAATGCTCTACGGAATCGCAACGCCGCTCGCCCGGCGCGTACTCGAAGGCGGCTATCGCGTGCGGCTCTCCATTCCCTACGGCGAATATTGGTTTCCGTATCTGATGCGCCGTCTCGCCGAGCGTCCCGCCAACGTCACATTCTTCCTCAAAGGAGCCTTCATGCGATGACCGTTAGTCACCCCGAGCGGAGCCGAAGCGTAGAAGGAATCTGGTCTGCCGTGCTGACGCCGATCGGCGACGATTTTTTGCCCGACGCGTCGCGGGCGGTCCCGTATTACCGCGATCTCTTGCGGCGCGGCTGCGAGGGACTCAACGTGCTTGGAACGACGGGCGAGGCAATGTCGTTCAGCGCGGTGCAGCGCGCGAACTACATGGAAATGCTTTCGTCGAGCGGTTTGCCTATGGAACGAATGATGGTCGGGACTGGAGCGGCCTCGCTTGGCGATGCCATTCGCCTAACGCGTCATGCCTTCGAGTGCAATTATGCTGCAGCATTGATCATGCCGCCGTTCTTTTTTCGCGACGCCTCGGAGGATGGCATCGTGGGTTTTTTCGATGCGCTTTTTTCGCGAACGAGCCCGCCCCGAAAGAGCGTATTGCTCTATAACTTTCCGAAGATGAGCGGCGTGGCGTTTTGTGCCGCCCTCGTCGATCGGCTGCTGCGGGAGTTCCCCGAGACGATCGCCGGTATGAAGGACAGCTCCAACGACGCGATTCTCCAAGCCGAAGTCGTGGCACGTCACCCCAGTTTCGCAATCCTCCCGGGTTCGGAAAGCGATCTGACGGCGGCCAAAGCGCGCGGCGTCATGGGGTGTATCTCCGGCAGCGTCGCGCTCTGGCCCGAGCTGGCGCACGAAGTCTTCGCCTCCGCCAAAAAAGAAAAAGCCGACGAACTTACGCGCAAACGCGGCGCGCTCGACGGGGTCCCATTTATTCCCGCGGTGCGTTATCTCACCTCAGTGCTTTGCGACGATCCGGCGTGGGAGCGCGCGATGCCGCCGCAGGTGCCGTTGACGACCGAGCAGCGTTCCTTACTGCAGGGCGAACGCCGTTAGGTTGCCGTTCTCGTCAGAGCAGTAGACCCAGCCATTGACCACGATCGGGCTCTCCCAATGAACCGGCCCGATCGACTTTCCGGAGCCGTAATTCCGGCTGTTCCACAACACCTTTCCATTGACCGCATTGAGCGCGACAAGCGCGCCGTCGAACGCGACGAAGACGATGCCGTTGGCAACGACCGGAGACGTCCCCTCGCCTCCCGTCGAGCCTGCGCCGTTCTGCCAAATCCCTACCAGTTGGCTCACTCCCGCCGCATTCGTCTGCAGCCGATACGCCACGACGACGTCCGAGAAGCCCATGAAGATCCACGCGCTGTTCGACGCGTCGGTCCAGACCGCCGGCGTTGAGAAGAGTCCGCTGGGCAGATCGACGAGCTGGAGCTCGTTTCCGAGACCCGGCATCGCGGCGCGATTGATGAGTTTGAGTACCGCATCCTTACCGCCCTGAACGAGCATCCACGGGGTCTGACTCGCGGTTTGGGTCGGCAACATTGCCGGCGACGTGCTTCCGAGGTCGACGTCGCCGTCTTGAAGTTGTTTGTAATCGGTCGGAGTGTAACTGCCCAGCAGGCTGGAGAGATCCGCGCTTAGCGAGAGCACCGAATCGCCGTAGTTGTGACCGCCCTCGTTCGCATTGAAGTCGCCGTTTCCGGTTGCGGCGTAAACGCGCCCGTTCATCGATGAATCCGGATCGACGACGGCGCCCCCGCGCGCCCAAATTCCAGAACGCTGCGCGGGACAGCCGCTTCCTCCAAGCAGCCCGTGTTTCTCACTGCAGAGCGAGTTGAAGACGGTCTTCGCGCCACTGCCGAGATTCACGCTAACGACGTGCCCGTCGTAGGGCGTCGCGTCGCCGTTGTAGCCGGAGATCGTAGCGTAGAGATAGCCATTGGCGACGTTGAGCGGCGATTCGTTCGCCTCGGTCGCGGGTATGCGCGTAATCCGCACGGGGAAACCGGCCCCGTGCAACTCGTGGCCGTTCGAAGCGTTGAGCTTGTGCACCTTACCGTCGACGCCCGGCACGTAAATGGCCTTTCCCGACGGGTCGGCGGCGGGAGTCGAGTGGGTGTAGTTCGGCCCGTGCGTCGCAAACTTCCAGAGGATCCGCCCCGAGGTCGCTTCGATTCCCAGCGTCACGCCGCTCTTGGTCGTTTGAAAGAGCATCGGCCGGTAAAAACGATGGAGCCGGACGCGATCGAGAAAAATCGGCGTCGAATCGGCAACTCCGCCAAGCGAAATCTGCCACCGCTCGCGCAAGCGATGAACGTTCCCAATCCTCAACGTGGTTTCGGCAGTATTAAAGCTGCTGCGCGCCGGATCGAACCCAAAAACCGGCCAATCGACCGCACGAGCGAGAAGCGGCGTCGCGACAGTGAGGGCTGCGACGACCGCGAGTGTGGAAGGCAGTCTGGTCATATCGTTTGGTTGGCTGCGGCGGGTCGGCTCCCTTTGAACGTCTAAGAGCACGATTGACCATGGCTGAGCGAAGCGATATCGGAGGCCTAACGCCGCCGGTCGACAATGTCGTAGTCGACGTTCCCGGCTGGCAGCAAGTGCAACCGCGCATTCCCGATACGCAGCAGCGGCGCACGCTCGAAAAGCGCCGCAGCATTCGCGAAATCGTTTTCGGCGTGCAGGACGGCATTTTGACCACGCTTGGAATCATTACCGGCGTCGGCGTTGCGGAAGGCGATCGCTCCGCGGTCTTTATCAGTGGTTTTCTCGCATTGCTCGCCGGCGCACTCTCGATGGGAGTGGGCGAGTACCTCGGCAGCAAGTCCGAACGCGAGGTCGTTCAGGCGACGATCGACATGGAGAAGCGCGAGATGGCCGAGGATCCACAGGGCGAGTTTGCGGAACAGGTCGCCTACTATAAGCTCAAGGGCTTTAGCGCCGAAGAAGCCGAGATGATCGTGAAGCGGTTAACGCAGCATCCGGAAATCTATCTCTACGAAATGGTACGCGATGAATTCGGCATCGATCCGCGCGAAGCGCAAGGCTCGGGTCTGCGCGCTCCGGTCGCGATCGGAGGATCGTTCGCGGTCGGATCGCTCGTGCCGATCTTGGCCTTCATGCTACCTTTTTCGATCCTCGCCTCGACCTTGACGTCGTTGCTCTTCGCGCTCGTCGGTCTCTTTGCGGTCGGCTACTTCGCCGGAACTCTGAGCGAACGTAATCCTTTGAGAAAAGGCGTGGAAGTCGCCCTCTTCGGATGCGGCGTCTTTATAATCTCGTATATCGCCGGTCACTTCATACCGCCGCTCTTTGGGCACGCCCCGGTTTCGGTAGGCGGCTAATGTTGCTCGTTCTCGGTCACGCGCTGATCGCCGGCATCGCGCAGGCGGCTGCATTCTTCTGGGATAGCCTGTTCGGACTTATCTTCGGCTTTCTGGTCTCGGCGATCGTACAAGTAATGCTCACGCCGGCCACGATGCACCGCTATCTCGGCCCCGGTTTCAAAGGGCTCTTCTACGGCACCGGCTTCGGCATCACCTCGTCGGCCTGCTCGTACGGTGCGGCCGCAGCCGCGCGGGGCTTTTATCGGAACGGCGCCGATGCTCGTTCCGTCTTCGCCTTTCTGGTCTCCTCGACCAATATGAACCTCGCTATCGTCATTCTTTTTTGGTCGCTGCTCGGCTGGAAGTTTGCTTTCGCCGAATTCTTCGGTGGCGTCATCATCATCGCGATCGTCACCACCGGTTTCACGCTGCTCTTTCGTGCCGGCGAGCTCGAGCGGCTCCAGCGCCAATATATCGAAACCGCGAAAGCCGGCGAAGCGGAGAGTGAGTGCCACGCTCACACGAAGGACGCGGAAGGAGCACGACGAGGATGGGGCGCCGTCGCCGCAACCGCGATCGCAGACGTGCGCATGCTGCGCACCGAATTGATCGTCGGCTACCTCATCGCCGGATTTGCCGCGGCGCTCGTGCCGCCCGGCTGGCTCTCGGCTGGGCTTCACGCGGTCGGCTCAGTGCAGGCAATCGGGTACGTGCTGCTGCTCGTGGTTGGTCTATTGCTCGCCGTTGCGACGTTCGTCTGCTCGATGGGAAACGTTCCGATCGCGCGTTATCTCGCCAACGCCGGCATACCGCTGGGTGCTAACACCACGTTCATTTACGGCGACCTGCTAATTCTGCCGCTGATCGCGATCTATCGCAAATCCTTCCCGTCGCGCGTCACGTGGACGTTCGTCGTGCTCTTCGCAGTCGGCGCGATACTGGCCGGCGCGATTATGGAGAAGCTCATAGGAAGCACGCTTGGCGGTGTGTCGATGGGTTCGATGACCATCAACGATCGCTTCACGCTGATCTCGAACCTCGTGGCGGTTGCTGCCGTCGCCGCGGTAGCGTTGGCAGCGCTTCCGCGAAAACGCGCCGCCTAGCGGTCGCGTGCGGGCAGTCACCACTACTCCCACGAAGGCGTTTATTGAGTGTGATTTATTTTCGTCTTCTCGCCGCCGTCGTTGCCGTCGGTTTGATGGGTGCCGATCTCTCAGAGCTCGGCGCCTCGCTGCGTTCCGTAGCCGCTACGTATTACGCAAAAGCGGGGCAAGTCGCGATCGTCGCCGGGCGGACCACGACCATGGACTACTACGATCGCCTTCTTACCGACGCGAACTTGCTGAGTGAATCTCCGCCCGGTAATTACCCCGCGCAGACGTGGCAGCAACTGGTACGGACGGAATCGCAACTCGACTTAAATCTCGCGACGCAGCTCCTGCAGCGTGCGTATCAACCGATGGCGGCAATCCGCGGGCTTGGTGAAACCCTTGTCCGTTCTTCCAAGGATGGGACGATGCAGCCCGTGGCAATCTACGTTCCGATGGGGTATTCCGCGGAAAGACCAGCGCCGTTGGTCGTATTCTTGCACGGCCGCGCGCAGCCGGAGTCGCATCTGATCGCGCCACAGTTCATCGGGGACTTGGCTGAAGAAACCGGCACCATCATCGTGGCGCCATACGGCCGCGGATCGTATGATTTCGCGGGCTCCGAGAGTGACGTTTACGATGCTTTCAATGCCGCGAATCGTGCCTTCACCATCGACGCGCGCAAACGTTATCTCGTGGGATATTCAATGGGTGGATTCGCCGTCTTTCGCCTCGCGCCCATCGTGCCGAATGACTGGTCGGCGGAGATGTCCATCGCCGGATCGCTGCTCGGTTCGCGAGCGCAAGGCGTTACGGCGATGCGCAACGGCCGCTTCTACATCTTGACAGGTGCGCGCGACGACAACGTTCCGACGGCCTATCCTACCGCTACGGCAATATTCTTGCGCGACGCGGGGCTTCCGGTCACGTTTTATTCCCAGCCCGACGGGACCCATTCGCTCTATTCGCTGCGGTTGATCCTTTCGGAGGCGTGGACCGACATGGAGCGCGGCGTCGTCCGCTCGCCAGCCGGACTCACGGGTGCGCCCAACTTGCCCGAAGCCGCGTCTCCATAAGGCTCTTGACGCTCGGGATGTCCGGCTTCGGACCGCTCAAACGTCTTAAGGCCATCACACGCTTATAGGAGGCACACAATGGCGGAATTTCTGTATCTGTATCGCGGCGGGCAGCGGGGCGCGACGCCACAAGAGAGCGAGCAGATCATGCAAAGATGGATGAACTGGTTCAAGGAGCTCACGGCCAGTGGCAATCTCAAGGACGGCGGCCAGCCGCTCGAAGCGGAGGGCAAAGTCGTTAAAGATAAGGGACGCACGGTGACGGACGGTCCCTTTGCCGAAGCCAAAGACCTCGTCGGCGGATACACGCTCGTCGAAGCGCAGAATCTGGCGCGCGCCGCGGAGCTTGCGAAGGGCTGCCCGATCCTCGAGCGCGGGGGAGCCGTCGAGGTTCGCCCGACCATGAAGATGGACATGTAGCGTGAAGCCGAGCGACCATCTCTTCCGCCACGAGGCGGGACACATGGTCGCCGCGCTCACGCGCGTCTTCGGACTGCAAAACCTGGAGCTGGCAGAAGACGTCGTGCAGGACGCCTTCTGCCGAGCGTTAGACGTCTGGAAAGTTCAAGGAATTCCCGACAGCCCGAGGGCGTGGCTGATGAAGACGGCGCGAAATCGCGCGCTCGACGTCTTGCGGCGCGAGCGCACCGCGCGAACGTTCGTACCCGAATACGGACGGCTCTTGCAGACGGAGTGGACGCTTGCGCAGGCTGTCCGGGAAATCTTCGATTCAACCGACGTTCGCGACGACCAGCTGCGCATGATGTTCTCGTGCTGCCCGGGCGGCCTTCCCGAAGCGGCTCAAGTGATGCTGGTCCTCGCGCTTGTCGGCGGATTCGGCGTGCGGGAGATCGCGGCCGCATTCGTCAGCTCGCGCGCAGCCGTGGAAAAGCGCCTGAGCCGCGCAAAGCGCGCCTTGAAAGAATCCGGCCCGCTTTTCGATATCGCCGACGCCGCCGACTTTGCAAACCGGCTGCCGGCGGTGCAGCGCGCGCTCTACTTGATTTTCAGCGAAGGTTATCACGGCGCTTCGGCCACCGAAGTCGTGCGCGCCGATCTCTGTCGTGAAGCGATTCGCCTCACGGGCCTGCTCGCCAAGCACCCGCTGGCGGCTACGCCCGCGACGCACGCTCTCCTCGCGCTGATGTATCTCGATGGCGCCCGTTTGCCGGGCCGGCTCGATCCCTCGGGAAATCTCACGTCGCTCTTCGATCGGGATCGAACGCGTTGGGACCGGGCGATGATAAACGAAGGCACCGCGTGGCTCGACCTTTCGGCAACGGGTGCGGCGCTCAGCCGTTATCATGTCGAGGCCGCGATTGCGTCGGTTCATGCGGCCGCGCCCAGCATCGACGCAACCGATTGGACTGCGATCGTCTCGCTTTACGATACCTTGATGGGAATAGCGCCTTCGCCGATCGTCGCTCTGAACCGCGCGATCGCGGTGGCGCAGGCCGAGGGCGCGCAGCGCGGATTGGAAGCGATCGATGCGATCGCGGAGCGCGATCGCCTCGAAAGCTATCCGTTCTATTATGCGGCGCGCGCAGAGCTGGAGATGCGTCGCAATAACAACGCGATCGCGCGACGGCACTTTCAAACCGCGGTCGCCTTCGCCCGTAATCCGATCGAGCAGCGATTCCTCAAAAACCGCCTCGACGCGGTCCCGGCGCAACCTTCGGCGAGATAGGCGCCTTCCTGTAGGCATGCAGACCACGGAACAAATCGAAC
The DNA here is from genome assembly GCA_963756635.1 of Vulcanimicrobiota bacterium. Lineage (GTDB taxonomy): Bacteria > Vulcanimicrobiota > Vulcanimicrobiia > Vulcanimicrobiales > Vulcanimicrobiaceae > Cybelea. The sequence continues at coordinate 400,272 of CAVWOR010000004.1, read as the reverse complement.
GCCGGCCGTCGCCGGCAACTCGCCCACATCCGCTCGCCTATTGTGGCGGCGCTCTTTGGATGGGCTCTTGGGATACCGATCGCATCTACGCCATCGATCCACGCAGCTGGGAGGTGCGTAAGGAAATCGAAGCTCCCGGAAAGCCATACGGAATTACCGCCGTCGGAGAAGAGCTCCGGGTCGTCGTTGCGCACGGGGAAGAGGACGATCGCTACCTTTACCGCCTCGTGCCGGAGACGGGATTCGATCTCAATAGTAAAACGCCGTGCCCGGATCTCACCGGCTCCTATCTGGCATGCGCGGGCTCGACGATCTATCTGGGCCAGATGACGCTTCGGCGCATCGTCGCATTGAATCCCGACGCAACCGTTGAGCGTGTGATTCCGCTGCCGACACGTTGTGCGGGGCTGAGCTTTGGGCCGGGCGGCCGATTCTTCATGATCTCCGGTGACGACGAACTCGAGCACCTGCAATTCGGTAGGCTCGATATTACTCAGGGTACGCCTCAGTTCGAGAGCATTCGTCCCGTGTCCGACGAGTCGCGCTCGCTGGCATACGACGGTTCGACGTGGTGGACGTGCCTGCGGGACACCAACGAGATCGCTTCATTTACGGCTTGACGCTCTGAGAGGCCGGAATCTGCCGGCCCCACTCGCACGTTACACAAGGAAGTGCAGAACCCCGAGTCCAGCGAAGAATGGCGCCGTGGAAGACGCAGGCCTGCTCATGCAACGAGTACGGGCGCGTGACGCGGACGCGTTTGAAGTCCTCTACGATCGGTACTACCGTCTCGTCTACGGCTTGGCGCTGCGGGTCCTCGGCGCTGCCGCCGCCGCCGAAGACGTGACCCAGGCCGTGTTTTTAAAAATTTGGAGCGATCCGGAGCTTTTCCGCGGTGGCAACTTCGGCGCGTGGATCGCTCGCGTCGCGCGTAACCGCGCCTTCGACGTGATCCGTAGCCGGGCAGTTCATGCCGAGAGCGCGTTCCCCGAATCGCTCCGCATCGATGATGCGTTCGAAGATATGGCGCTCGCTCTCATCGACGGGGAGCGCGCTCGCGAAGCGCTCGCGCACCTGCCCCGCGAACAGCGCGAGCCGATCGAACTCGGATTCTTTAGCGGTATGACGCAGGAACAGATCGCACGGCAGACTGGCTTGCCGCTCGGAACCGTGAAGACCCGGATCAGAGCGGGCTTACGAAAACTGCGAAATTTGCTGGAAGCTGCGGTGACGGCATGATCTCGCACGACGAGTTACTCGACGCCGTCGCCGCGTACGCGCTGGGCCTGCTTTCGCGATCGGAAGCCGAAACGATCGCGAACCACATGCAAACCTGCGAGCAGTGTCGCGACGAGTACCGCTTTTTGGCCCCCGCCGTGACGGCCGTGGCGTACTCGGCGCAAGCGTGCACCGAGGCGAGCGAAGGCGCGGTACCGAGTCCCCTGCTCAAAGCCCGCGTGATGAAACGCGTGCGGGCCGAGGCGACGCGTCGCATGCAGCCGCGGGTCTGGTCCGCGTACGCCGTTGCGGCAGCGTGTCTTGCAATCGCGCTTCTCACCGGCCTCGCCGATCTCTCCCTCAAGCGGCAGTTGGATCGCGACCGCGCGCAGGCCGCCGTGCAAGCACAGACCCTGGCCGACCTTACCGCGCCCGATTCGCAACGCCGTCGCTTTGCCGGTGGGGAAGTGCTTGTGCATGGCGAGCGCCTCTATCTCGCGATGCAGGCTTTACCTCCGCCGCCGCCGGGACGCGTCTATCAAGCCTGGACCCTGGCCAAAGGCGCGAAAACCGTCGCACCGTCGGTGACGTTCGAGCCGGCCGTCAGCGGGGTCGCCGTGGTCCGTCTCCCCGAGGCTGCGACGACGATCGCCGCCGTTGCGGTCAGCGTCGAGCCGGAGGGAGGTTCGAAACAGCCCACCACCAAGCCCATCGCGCTGGTGCGCATCTAGGACACGCTCGCAGGCAATCCAAAACGTCGCGTCGCGCGTTTCTCTGGGGACTCCACGCTTTACGGAGAGCTACGGCTCGGAAAGGAACTCATGAAGAACCTGCGGTTGGTAGCGGTGCTTGCGGTCGTCATGGCGTCGATCGGCACCGGTATTGCTTCGGCCAAACTCATGGCGAACGTCATCGATGCGCCGACGCGTTTTTCAGGCTCTTGCTGCATCTATACGGGCGCGCCGGCGCTCGCGGTAACGCTCTCGATGGTCGAGGCCGGGGGCGGCCCGAGCAGTTTCAGTACGGTGACGCTGCTCAAGACGCTCACCGGGTCGCACTTCGATGCGGAGGTCGCCAAGCTGACCAACCAGTACGGCAAGGCCCAGGTCGCTCAGTTTCTCAAGACTTTTGATTTCGTCGTGGACGATTCGCTCAAGATCGTCGGCGAGAAGAAGATCGCGCTTCCCGCTCAGCCGAATCCGAACCCGAAAGACGGCGAAGCGCTGGCCGGCGCGTTATGGGCGGCGGGCCAGACCGGTGAAGGTTTCAACGTCGAGGTGATGCTCGACCGGGCCGTCTCCCATCCGATTCACTTTAAGGTGATGAGCGATATTGACGCCAAGTACGGCCTCGCGGCCGATGCGCAATACCACGCAATCCTCACGACGGCGATGAAGGATCTTGCATCGGCCTATCATCTCAACGCCGCGGGTCAGATGCAGAGCATGTAAGCAAGGCGAGCAAGGCAGGGCGGAACGGCCTCGCGCGACGAACCGCGTAGGATGCACCGATATTGCGCAGCCGTAACCGCCCTCGTCGCTGCATCGCTCTTGCCGTTCGCGGCGTCAGCATCGCCGAATGGCTTGGCGTGGGACTCCGTGACGAAAATTCGCATGAACGCGGATCCGGCCTCTCTAGGGCCCGGCTCGTTCGATGCCGATTTCGCGGCAGCGGCCGCGGTGCGGCAACCCGCGCAGGGCGGCGGCGGCATCTTTGGCCCGATGAAACAGGCAATGGCGATGGGCCAAAGCATGCAGCAAATGATGCAATACGGCTTCGCGGAGCGACACTACGTCGCGGGATCGAAGGAGCGCACCGACCAGCTTGCTTTGCAAACCGCGACAATCGTAGATTGCGTTGTACGAACGATCACGACGCTCGATCTGCAGCGTAAGACCTATCGCGTCGTCTCGATGGATCAGCCGTTCGCGACGAGCTCCGGCGGAGGAGGCGGCGGCTCGCAGCCGGGCGCCACCGACGACAACGCGCGCATAGCAATTTCGGTAGCGAATACCGCGCTGGGGGGGCGCGAGGTCGCGGGCCAGCCGACAAACGGTTTTCGCTCCGAGATGACCATCACCGAAACGACCTCCTCCGGCCAAACGCAGACCCAAAACGGCAACCTGATCGCCTATTACTCGAGCTATTCCAATCCGACGCCGTCCTGCTACAGCGGGTCGCCCGTAACCGGTGCACACGGGCCGGCCATGATGGCGAGATACGCGAGCGTGATGCATGCGCTCGCATTGGGCGGCGGCGATTCCCGCTTCAGCGTCAAGCAAAGCGGGCCGCGCATGCCGGTCGGACAGCTCTCGATGTACGACGCCGTGACGTTCGGTATGCAGGGCCAAGGCGCAACGTTCGTCACCGAGCGCGGCAACGTCCGTGCTATGAACGCAACCGACCCCGCTTTCACGATCCCGAGCGACTTTACCCGAGAGCAATAGCGGCGATTCGGCTCGCCATCGCCATGATCGTCAACATCGGGTTCACTCCGCTCGACTGCGGGAAGACCGACGCATCGCCAACGATTAGGTTTTCGTACCCCCAGACGCGCCCGGCCGGATCGACGACGGATCGCTGCGGATCCGAGCCCATCGCAGCACTTCCCATCTGATGCGCCGAGAAGAGCACCTGCCGGTTCGGGGCTACGCCGATCTTGCGCAGACGTTCGGCAAAGGCTTCGCGATAGGCTGAGGTCCAGTCCGGCCGTTCGACCTCGATCGGCTTTGCGTGCAACGTCAACATGCGCGAAGCTCCCGCCGCAAACCCCAGATGGAAGAGTCCGACCAGCCCCGCCAGCAAGTTCTCGCCGTCGTAAGCTGAAACGCGATAGCGGATGGATGCTTCGTCGTCGAGTTCGATCGAACCGGGGTCGCGATCCCGCGTCAATGCGAAGAGCGTTGCGACGTTGCGAAAACGGCTCATGAACTCCGCGTGCCTTGCGCGGTTTTCCCACGGAAGTGCGAGCGCTGCCATGCCCGGGTGCGCGGGTGCGACCTCGACCTTTGCTCCGTAGTTGCCCGAGCGGTAGTTGAACGCGTCGGAGTAGGCACTTTGCATCGGTCCGACCCACGCTTCGATCGGACGATCGAACTCCGCAATCGCCGCTGCGACCGGATGTAGAAAAAGGCGCTTGCCGAGTACGCGACTCTCAATTCCGCTTCGAGCCAGGATGCCCGGCGTGCGCAGCGCGCCGGCGCAGACGGCGACGAGGTCGGCCTCGACATCGAACGAGCGCATATCGTCGGGCGCAACCATTTGACGAACAGCGACGCTTCGCGCTCGCCCGCCGTAAGTCTCAATGCGCAGTACGGCAGCGTTCGCGTAGATCGCACTGCCGTTGGCTGCGAGATCCGGCAAGAATCCCCATACGGTCGAATGCTTTTTTCTGTACGCGCAGCCGAAGCCGCAGTAGCCGCACCCCTCGGCGCACTCGGCCGAAGCGTTGCGCGGCGACACATCGGCGTGCACGCCCAGCGCCTGCGCGCCGTCGAGAATGACGCGGTTGTTGGCATTGTGATTGATGGTCGGCCGGATCTCGAGGCGCTCCTCAATCGCCGCATAGTGGGGCGCCAACTCGGTGCCGAGCCCGGCGACGCCGCTTTGCGCGGCCCACTCCTGCGCGATGCGCTCAGGTAAACGCAAGGATGTGCACCAGTTGACGGTCGTGCCACCGCCGACCACCGCCCCAGCGAGAATCACGACGCCGAGGTCTGTGCTCGAGGTAAGGCCGCCGTCGAGGTAGAGCGACGCCGTCATTATTTCGCGCTGAGTAAAGCTGTGCGTATCGTATGCGCCGCCCGCCTCGAGCACGACGACTCGTTTGCCGGCGCGAGCGAACGCCGACGCGATGACGCCTCCGCCCGCTCCGCTGCCGATGACGGCGACGTCGGCACGAACGCGCTCCCCGCTGCGGGCGGTTGCAAACGGCAGCGGCGTGGCCCTCGCATTGGCGTCGTGACGCGGACCGGGGTAGCCAAGTCGTTTCCAGGTGGGGTTCTCGCTCCCGGGTTCGCCCTCGCTATATGCGAGAAAAAGCGAGAGTCGTTTCAACGCTGCAAAACCCGCGCGCAAGCGGGTAACCGGCGCGCGCGCGAAAGCATTGAGCAGCGCTGCTCGCGATGCATCGCCTGCTTTCATCGGCAGCCATAGCACATCGAGCAGGCGGTGCAGCTCGGCACGGCGCCCCGAGGTCAAGCCGTCGATTGCGCGCCCGGCGAGCTCGGTGACGCGCTCGATTCGCGCGTCGGCCGGAACGAAAGTCGCGACGGCGTTGCGTAACGTCGTGCGTCGTCGCGCGTTCACTATTCCATGGGCGGAGCGACGGGCGCCGGAGCGTTGCGCGGCGGCGCGTGCAGGAACGACATCGAAAGGTAGGCGCCGATCCACGAGCCGAGCGCTGCGAATACGACGTAGCTCCAATCGCGCGTGTAGGTGATGACTGCAAATGAGGAGAGCAAGTACCAAACGCTGCTCCACGTCGCGGCGGAGATCCGCCGCCGTCCCGAGACGGCGGCGGTGAAGAAGACGTAGACCGCGTCGGTCGCGGCGGTGCTGAGCACGACGCCGATTGCGAGTACTGGGTGAAGCTGCGAGAAATGCTGCAACATCGCAAGCCCTTCTCCACCGCCCACTGCGTCACCCCGAGCACGCGAATTCCGCCGACGCGGTTGGAGTCCCTAACTTATTCGAATTGCAGCGGCACCTGAAGCGATTGCTTATCTTTTCCACACGTGACCTCGCCGGTTAACGTGGCGGGGCCGGAGTATTTTGGCCGATTGCGAGGGATCGCGAACAGCACGAACCCGCCCTCAGCGGAACTGGGAAGATTCAGGGTCGTAGAGAAACTATCGATCGTTTTCTTGCCCGACGTAATGGCCCAGGCGAGTTTGCATTTTCCGGCGTACGTGAGGTCCGTAAATGACAGGCTGTACTGCCACGTAGAATTCGATAAGACGTAGCTCGACGGGCCCGTCATACCGATGTTGTCGTTTGTTGACGCTGTGTCAACGCAGTTGATGCACGGCACGCCGCCTTGGTTCGGTCCGTTGGCAACGAAGTTGATCAGAAAGGCCGGCAGCTTCGCGTTTGGATGAATCACGAGTTTTCGGAAGACCTCGCGGCCTCCAGTGACCTCGGGCGCCGAGTCAAGCACGGCCGCTAACGTAGACTGAGTGGAGAGTGTTTGATTACTGCCGGTTGAAGGGGTCGCGCCGCCTCCGCTCGTGCCCGAGCATGCCGCCAGCGCGACAACCAAGGGCAAGAAAAGACCACGCCGAGTAAATACGAGCATTGGGAGCCTCCTAAGAAGTGAAACGAAGAGTCGGCCTGTATTCCGCCACCTGCGCAGGGCATCCTCGCTAAGCCTGGCAACGAAGGCTTTTGCTGTTACGATCGGCCCTGGACCGGTTGACGCGGCTGGCGTAGAAGACCGAACTTGGTATCTAAAGAGGGCCGGGCGAACGCCCGACCCCCCGTTTTTTCTGCGGTGTTCGTTTCGGACTAGCGAGCGCTAGGTCTTAGGAGTCAAAGCAATCCCGAGCTTGAAGGTGTAGGTGCTGCCGGTGCAGCTGCTTGGCGAGAACCCAATGCAGTAATAGTCGGTGTACTTGACCGGGCCGGTCTGCTTGGGGGCTTTGCCCTTATATTTGATGTACTGGGAGGTCGGGTTACCGGGATCCGGATAGAAGTAAGTGTGGAACTTTTTGTCGATCTTGCCGTTTTTGTTTTTGTTTTTGACAATGTAGGCGTTGTTGTAGAGTTCGTAACCGCTACCGGCTGATGTTGTGACGTAGGGTCCGGGGTCGCCCGGAGTGACGTAGAAGCAGAAGGCGTACACGCTGTAGTCACATGATATGCCCGTCAGTGGCTTGACCCCCGGCATCAGGCGGGTCACCAAGCCATGGCCATGTGGACCCATCGCCGAGGCTTGCGCGCCCAATGACGGCACGGCCGACGACGAACCCGCATCGCTGGAACACGCTGAAAGTGCTAGGCCGGAGGCGAGCGCGGCGCTGGCACAGAGAAGGCTTAAACGCACGTTGTGAGCTCCTTCGATAACTAGTTCTGAGGGACCGCCAAAATAGCGATACGGTTAGAAGTATGCGAACCAACGCTGCCCTTTCCTTCAAGGCAAGGGGATGCACTCGGAGCCCGCCACTGCGGATCGCCGTTAAATCGCCGAGGTCGTACTTGGAAGTAACCGTCGCCACCAGTTTCACCGGCCTTTCGTGACGGCCACATGCGTTAGCGGCGGAGCATGACCCGCGCGGCATTCCAGCCTGCGGCGCCCATTACGCCGCCGCCGGGATGGGTGGCGGCGCCGCAAAGATAGAGTCCTCGAATCGGGGTCGTATAGCCCGCGTAACCGGGAACGGGACGAAACGCGAAGAGCTGGTGCAGCGGCATCGCTCCTTGGAAGATGCTTCCGCCGGTCAGGCCAAACGTCGCTTCGAGATCGACCGGCGTCAGAATCTGTCGATCGATGACCGAGTCCTTGAAACCGGGCGCGTATCGTTCGACGATGTCGAAGCAACGGTCGGCATACTCGTTACGCAGTGCGTCGGTCCAGGGACCGTCATTCAAACGATACGGTGCGTACTGCGTGAACATCGACATCAGATGTTTGCCGGGCGGCACTACCGTCGAATCCAACGAAGAAGGCATCGTACATTCAACGACCGGCTCGCGTGACATCGAGCCGTACTTCGCATCGTCGTAGGCGCGCTCGATGAAATCCTGATCCGGACAGAGATGCACCGTGCCGAAGTGCTGCGGTCCAGGCTCGTGCCCGGGCAATGCAGTGAAACTTGGGAGGCGTTCGAGCGCGACGTTGATCTTGCAGGATGCGCTGGCGTACGAAATGCGGCTGATCGCGTCCCGAAAATCCTCCGGAAGCTCGGCACTATCGAGAAGTTTCTCCAAGGTCACGTGACAATCGACGCCGCTCACAACTCGCTTGGTTTCAAACTCGGCGCCGTCCGTAAGCGCGACGCCCGTCACGCGGCCGCCCCGCGTTAGAATGCGCGCGACTTCTGCGTCGGTTCGAATCTCGACGCCTAAATCTCTCGCCGCGGCCGCGAGCGCTTGCGTCAAACCGCCCATTCCGCCGCGCACGTAGCTCCACACGCCGCGCTTGCCGTTCGTTTCACCCATGACGTGATGGAAGAGAACGTAGGCCGTCCCCGGCATCGAGGGCGCCATGAACGCGCCGATGATCGCATCGGTCGCGATCGTTCCCTTGAGTTCCTCGCTCTCGAACCAGCGGTCGAGAATGGGTCGCGCGGCACCCGCGAGCACTTCGATCGCCTCGCCCATTCCCGGGCCGAGCTTCTGCAACGCGCGGCCCATCTTAACACCGTCGAGCAAGTCACCCAGGCTGGGGCGTAGGAGGTTGGGCGGAACCTGCGTGAGCGTCGGCTCGACCACGGAAGCAACGCGCTCGAGCATGGCTTCGTACTTCGGATAGTTCTCGGCATCGCGCTTGCTGAACTTCGCGATCTCTTCAACGTCTCGGGCGGTCCCGGTCCCGAGCATCAAGTAGCGGCCATCCAGAAACGGCGAGAAGGACGCCGGATTCCGTTCGATTGCTTCAAAACCGTAATCGTGCAAGCGAAGATCGCGTATGATTTCGGGGCGGAAGAGGCTGTTGACGTAGGCCGCGGTCGAGACTTTAAAGCCCGGAAAGGTTTCTTCGGTCACGCACGCGCCGCCCACGATGTAGCGCCGTTCCAGCACCAGCACGCGCCACTTTGCGCGGGCCAGATAACAGGCCGTGACCAGACCGTTGTGGCCGCCGCCGACGACGATCGCGTCGTACTTCACTAGATGCTCACCCTGAGGCTGAAGTATGCATTGAACGGCTCGCCGAGCGAGCTCGTCTGATCGTTGTACGTTCCGAAGTACGGCTCGTATGGATAGCGCAGGAACGTCTGCACGTTCGCGCCAGGATTGTAGGCGTTGCCGACGGGCGGCGTTGAAGGCCCTCCGATGAGATTCGTATAGAGACAGGTCTGATTGCTCCAATAGTAAGTAAAGGCCGTGTGCTGGCCGCCGAAACACGTCTGCAGCAAGTTCGCTAGCGTGATTGAAGCGCTCACGCGCGGCGAAACCTGGTACGAAATCTGCAAGTGGCCGAGCAGCTGAGCCGGTTCGCGGAAAGCTCCGATCCCGTCGAACTGCCCGGTGTAAGGATCGGGAATCGAGAGCGTAGCCGCGCAAGCCGAACTATCGGCGTTGAACGGACCGCCGCCCGACGCGCCGTAGGGATAACGCGGATCTCCCGTTGTCGAACCGCTTAGCGGCTTCCCGCAGCCCGCCGCCGGATCGATGCCGGGCGTTGTAATCGGCGCGCCGTAGCGATTTCCGGCGACGTACTGAAACGACGGTGTGATCGCAAGCTTGTTATGCTTGTAGTTAAGGATCAGCGTAGCGACATAGGGATAGTTGAAGGCGTTGACGCCCGACCCGATCGGGCCCGGGAAGACGGAGTACGGCAGATACGCGGCGGTCGGGTCGAAGAGCGAGAACGCGGGCGAGCGCCAATAGGGGTTTGCGATATCGCCGGGTTTGCACGACGGATCCGGCGCACCGCCCGGCGTATAACATGCTGCCGCGTACTGGCCGTTGGTCGTGTAACCGCAGAGCGCTTCACCGAACTGGCTCTTTCCATAAGAGCTCCCGCCCGGCGCGCAGGATTTCGTGTACGCGTTGTACTGGGCGATGCCGGAGTTGATCGGTGAGAGAACGCTCGTTCCGTTAGGCAGCAGGCTGTACTTCACGGTCACGTAGGTGTAGGCGAAGGAAAGCTGCGCCGAAAAGCCGTTGTGGTTGAAATCGCCCTTATCAAACTGAAACTCGAAGCCGCTCGACGTTTGGTATCCGGCATTGAGACCGGAGACCAGACCGGTGGTATAATTGATGTAGAAGTTCTCGATCTGATCTTGCGTTTGGCGCAAGAACGGCGTCAGTTTAAACGACATATCGGTGCCCGGCAGGTGCTGTTCGAGCGAAAAGTCGCTGTTGTAAGAGACCGACGGCGCCACTTCGTGCCCCGGAGTTGTGAATCCGAGCGGATAGAACTGGGCAAGCGTATCGGGTAGATTCTGTTGCAGCCCATTGTACTGTTCGTACGCCGCACTAGGCTGTTCGTTATACCGGCCGTAGCTTGCCCGCAGCACCGTGTTGGCGTTGACGGTGTACGTAACTCCGAAGCGCGGCTGGGGAATGTTGTAATCGAAGGCACCCGGTGTGTTCTGCATGTTCGCATTCGTGTATTGGCTTCCGAAGGCAGAGCAGGGCTTTTGCGAGTTGGTGCTCCATCCGCCCGATCCAACCAGCGCGCTGCGGTCGATGAGCGTGAGGGTCTGCTTGTCGTAACACGTATCCTGGTTGAACGCGTCGAACCAAAAGTCGCGCGCCGGTCCGAAATTCGTATTCGCCCCGACGTAGTCGTAGTTATCGACGCGCAGGCCGAGGTTGAAGAAGAGTTTATCGCTCGGACGCCACTGATCGGTGATCGAGTAGCCGGTGAAGTACGGGGTTACGGTGTTGTTGAGGCCGTACGCCCCGTTTTCGACTACGTAGTACGCGCAGGGTCCGTTCCCACAGCTGACGCCGTTAACGTTGGGGTTGATGGCCGGACCAATCTTGTTGAGCCGCAGGAAGGTAGGTAGCAATCCGTAGGTCACCCCGCCGCCCTGCCCATCGCCGCAGGTCGTCGGCGTCGCGGTGCCGCCAGAATAATGGTAGCAGGTTCCGCTGAATGGATCGTTACGGTTCACGAGGACGGCAAACGCGTTGCCGTAGGCGAGGCCGCCCTGAAACATCTGTTCGTTGTAGATGCGCGCTCCGCTCGACGTCGTGTACGATCCTTCGGCCTCCAGGAGGTGCTGCGGGCTGAGCTGATCGGTAAAGTTCAGGCTGATACCGCGCGTGTGATTGTTGATCTCGTAGTCGCCGGAATCGTAGTAGGCGTAGGGCTGCAACGACATCATCGGCCCGTTCTCAATCCAATCCGAGTAGTACGTGTAGCCGTAGACTCGCAGGAAGGCGCTCGAGTTGAAGTTCTTCTGATACTGCAGCTTTACGATCGCCTGACCGTTATAGCCGCGGTCGCGTTGATTGTACGCATCGGGAATTGGTCCGTCGAACGGATGCGGCGGCGACGACGGATAAAAATAGGGCGTCACCAGCGACGCGTAATTCGCGGGCAAGAAGGTGCCGACTTGCCCTTTGTATTGCCATGCATCGAGATAATACGGCGGAAACGTTCCGACCGAGTTGATCCAGTTGTAGTAGCCTTCGTCGTTGACCGAACTCAGGAAGGTCGTGAAGATCTCGTCGTTGTCATAGAGCAGCTGGACGTCGTCGCGCAGGCCGTCGTTCTTATGCGGAATTGCGATGTGAAAGTTCAGGATAGACGTTCGCGTCGCGACGTTCGCCGCGTTGAGGGTCCCGAAGCCGATTGGTCCCAAGAGCCATCCGGGCTGACCGTTCTGGCCGACGTTGGGCGAGCCGTTCGTAAAGCACGAGGGCAGCTCCGCCAGGCCTGACGTGGGGCATTGGGCAAGCTGCTGGCCAAACTCGTTGGTATACGACGCCCCGCCGAACTGATTGACGTAGCGATAGTCTTGATTGTAACCGCCGATGCCGACGTAATACGAGAAATCGCGATCGGGCGTCGCGCCGCCGACTTCGACGTTGGCGCTGTGGTAAAAAACCGGCGTGCCGGCGCTCACGTTTGCGGTTGCGTAGCCCGGGAACGTTCCGGTCTTGATGACCTGGTTCACGAAGCCGGCCAACCCTTGCGCCTCGGCATTCGCCGGCGTCGCACCGGTGTAGACTTGCAACTCGAGCTGGCCGAGCGAGGAAAGCGAGCCCGAAGGGTAGTTGTCGAAGGCGCGATTGACGGGAATGCCGTCGAACTCGTAGCCGACTTCCGATGCGTCGCCGCCGCGCACGTGGACCGCCTGCAGGTACCCGTTTTGATTTGCCGGCACGTACGCTCCCGGAACCGAGGCAATCGCCGAGTAGGCGCTGTTGAGCGCGCCGCCGCCGCCGAGGACGGCGGTGCGCGCCTGCTGTGCCGCATTGATCGAGTAGATATCCGCGGTCGTCCCGGGCCGGACCAGGCTCGAAGCGCTGCGCGACGTGACGCTCGCGATAGTCTTCAAAGCGATTCGCATGCTCAGCGAAAGCGTCTGCTGCGCGTCGGCGAGAACTGCGACGCCGGCGTATGAGAGCGGCGCGTAACCACTCTTCGCGAGGGAGATCGTGTACTCGTCGGGCGCGAGCGAGACGAATGCGAAGTGTCCGCGCGCGTCGCTCGTCGTGCTCGCGCTCTGCGACGGGCTTGTCACGGTGATTGTAACGCCCGCAATCGGCGTCGCCGTCCCGACCTCCGTAACGACGCCGCTGATGCCGCCGGTCGTCCCCGCCATCGCCGGCGCCATCATCGCGAAACCCACCAGCAAGGCAACTACCAGGGTCACCTTCATTCACACACCTCCTGCTTTAGATCGGGTGGTAAATTGTGCGCGGCCAAGAACGCGCGATATGAAGTCATTGCGCTTTCGAATTGCGCGTGAATTGCGATAGCTTCGCGCTCGTGCGGCGACAGCGGCGGACCTTGAGAGAGCGAAACGACGCCTTGGAGAATCGTAAGACGCTCGCGTAATCGATCCGGCTTCAGTTGGTCGTCCTCCGAGTTCACGACCCCCGACGTAAGCACCCTTGTCATCCTGAGCCTGTCGAAGGATGACACGCCACTCACCGAATCGAGCCGGTTCAGCGCGGTGTCGATGGCGCTGAGCTCGTCGTCGAGCTGTTTGACGAAAGCATAGCGCGCGAGGTACTGCGCCTGTGTCCAGGACGCTCGTGGATCGGGCGACACCTGTAACGGCATTCGAACGGTGGATGCTGCGGCGTGCAGCACCACCGTATAGTTTCCCGGCACGACGGTCGGGCCATCACCGCCGCTATTCCAATCCCGTGCCCGCAGCCATGGAACGGGCGCCGTCTCGGTCAAATCCCACGCGGCTCGCTGCACGCCCACGGCGCCTGGCACGTCGAGACAGCGAACGCGGCGGCCACTCGAGTCGAGCACGTCAATCCGTGCTCGTGCAGGCGACGGCAAGTAATACGTCATCGTGGCGCCGTCCGGCGGGTTCTCGCCTGCATACATTCCGGCCGTCACGCAGCATTCGTCGGGATGCGTTCCGTAATACGACGTCCACCAGCGGTACCACGTGTACGAGGTTCGTAGGGGGAAGAGCGCGGGCACCGCAGCGGAAGCGGCTTTGCTCAAGGCGCTGATTGCGTCCAGGTCGTCGAGAATCCAAAAGCCGCGCCCGTGCGTCGCGATCACCAAATCATGGCGCTGGGGCTGAATCCGCATGTCGTGCACGGCGACCGAGGGCATGTTGAGGCGCAGGCTTTGCCAGTGCGCGCCGCGGTCGAGCGTGTACCATACCCCCTGCTCTAATCCGGCGTACAGAACGTCCGCATTCGCCGGGTCTTCGCGGACAACGCGGACGTACTGATCTTCCGGCAATCCGCTCACGATCGGGCGCCACGTTGCGCCAGAATCGTCCGTCACGAAAACGTAGGGGTGCGGATCGCCCATGACGTGTCGATCGACGGCAACGTAAGCGCGACGCGCATCGGCACTCGACGCTTCGACCGTGTCGATCCGGCCCCAGGGTCCGACTCCCGCCGGCGTAACGTTGTGCCAGTGGATCCCACCATCGGTCGTCAGCTGCACCAGCCCGTCATCCGTCCCAACCCAAATTCGCTTCATGTCCAGCCGCGACGGTGCGATGTCGAAGATGGTATCGTAGAACTCGGCTCCCGAGACGTCGGGATTGATCGGCCCGCCGGCGACGAGTTGCTTGCTGGGATCGTTGCGCGTGAGATCGGGGCTGGCGATCGTCCAAGTCCGCCCGAGGTCCAGCGTCTTGAAAAGCACGTTTGCGCCATAGTAGGCGACTAAGCGCGCTTGGTCGGACTGCGGGCCGCCTATTGGAAAAAATTGTTGCAGCGCGATCGGCGCTTCCCAGTTCGAGCGAAACGGCAGTCCCGCGAGAGCGCGCCCGTTCGTATCCGTTACGTCGGGGGAGATATCGTAGTTTTGCCGCGAGCGTAGATCGAAGATGCCGAGCTGCCCGTTGAGCTCGTTGACACCGACGTTCCAAATCGACGACGGATCGCCGGGCTGCGGCCAAACCCACGAACCGTCGCCATCGTTGCCTACGTCGCGCCAATCGGAGTTCTCGATTCCCAGTGGGCTCAGCGAATCCGACGGACCGCAATAAGAATCGTTGTCTTGGATTCCGCCGCAGACGCGATACGGATTCTGCTCGTCGTAGCCGATCCGATAAATCTGCGCGAGCACGACGTTGAAGCGCCAATCCCACGTTCTGCCGCCGTCGATCGAAATCGGCGCGCCGCCGTCGTCCGCTTCGATCATGCGCCGGCCATCGCGGGAAATCCATAATCCGTGATGGTCCTGGTGAACCGCGCCGACAACGTCCCGATATGTTTTGCCGCCGTCGTTCGTCTCGATCAGATCCTCCGATGAGAAGAAGACTCGATCGGGATCCGATGGATCGACGGCGAGACGGCTCATATAGAACGGCCGTTGATTGACGAGCGTATCCGTCGTCATCAATCGCCAGCGTGCCCCGCCGTCATCCGAGCGCCAGAGCACGCCTTCTTTCGATTGAATGATCGCGTAAACGCGTTGCCCCGCGATGGCAATGCCAATGCGGCCCATATACCCTTGGGGCAATCCGTTACCGCGCAGTCGACGCCACGTGATGCCTCCGTCGGTCGACTTAAAGATGCCGTCGAGCGGGCCACCGCTCGAGAAGTTCCATGGAACGCGCCGGAATTGCCAGATCCCGGCAAAGACGACCTTTGCGTCGCGAGGATCGACCGCAACATCCGACGCGCCGCTCGAGGCACCAAGGTAGAGGGTGCGCCGCCAGCTTCGTCCACCGTCGGTGGTGCGGTAGATACCGCGTGCGGAACTGTCGCGGTAAGGATTGCCGATAGCCGCGACCCAAACGCGCTGCGAATTCCTCGGATCGACGACGATCTGTGCGATCGCCCAGGTTGCGCGCAGTCCGGCGTTGCGCCAATGCGCGCCGCCGTCGCGCGTCACCCAGATGCCGTCGCCATACGAGATGTCGTTGCGCAGATTCGGCTCGCCGGTTCCGACCCAGACCGTGTTGCGGTCGTGCGGATCGATCGCGATCGCACCGATTGCGCCCACCGCATCCTGTGGCCAGACGCTCTGCCAGGTGAGGCCGGAGTTTGTCGTCTTCCAAACGCCGCCGTCGGCGCCCCCGAAGTAGTAAAGGTTCGGATCGGCATCGGTTCCCGCGACTCCGGACGTTCGCCCCCCCGCGACCGCCGGCCCGATGTTTCGCCATGTGAGATGCTGCAGCGACGGTAACGCGACGCCGGCGGCGAGAAGCAGCCCCAGCGTCGTCCTAAGCTCCCATCACCTGCAAGTAGTGCCGCTCAAAAGCGCTTAAGAGGCCTTCCGCGTCTGAGTACGGACCGGGTGAGTAGGCGCGCGAGCGCATTCCAAGCTGCGTGAGTTCGTTGACGTGCCAATCTTGCCGGTTCGTGAGATCCCAAAAATCGACCGCGTCGGTCGGATCGAAATCGGGCTGCGCTATCGTCTTGGGATCGAAGAGGAACGCGCAGACGACCTCGGTGCGATCCGCCGCGAGCGGTTTCATGTAGTGCACCATGACGTAATCCGGGTGCAAACTCAACAGCAGGGATGGAAAGATCGTGTAGTAATAGACGCGATCGAGATCGGCGCCCTCGACGCTTCCCAACGACGGTCGCGTGCGATGTCCCGTCGTGGTGAGGCTCATTCCGTGCCGGCGAACCTCGGAATATCCGCCCAGAAACGGGCCTTCGAAAAGATCGTTGCGCCCACTATCGGAGGGTGAGAGCTTATCTAGCTGGGGGTGCACGAGCGGGCAGTGATAACATTCCGAGTAGTTGAGAAAGACGAGCTTCCAGTTGCACGCAAGCTCGTAGGTGAGGCTGCGCGCCGTGTTCAGCTCGCCGATATTCCAGCGCGAAAACCGCCCAATCAACGGCGCAAACGCTCGCTCAAAGGGCGTCTCATCTCGAGCGGAGTCGAAGGGCGACACGAGCTTAACGAAAACGAACCCCTCCCATAATGCGACGGCCGCTTCTTTGAGGGGATACAGCGCGCGGTCAAAACCCGGAACCGCCGCCATATTACGCGCGACTTTGAGCTCGCCGTCGAGACCGTACGTCCAGGCGTGATACGGGCACTGGATCGAACCTTGAAAGCGTCCCGACACTGTGTTGCAGATGCGCGACCCTCGGTGCCGGCAGACGTTATAAAACGCGTGCACGCCGCCTTCGGAATCGCGGCTTACGATGAGGCTTTCGCCGGCGCGTTCTGCGGTGAAGAAATCGCCCGCCTTCGAAATCGATTCTTCACGTCCGACGCACAGCCACTCGCGCGCAAATATACGTTCCTGCTCGTCGGTGAAAACCTCGGGCGAAGTGTACCATGAAGAAGGCAGCGTCTTCGCCCCGGCAGCGACATTCGGTCTCACAAACGTCTGCATAATGTACTCCATGTGATAGAACGAAGGCGGCAGAGGGTTCTATCCCATTTGACGGAATCCGCTCCTAACCATCAGTTTGTTTGGTTTTTGGTAAATCTAGCAATGAAACCTTCGGAGAATAGCGCTCTCGAGCCCTCTCTTCCTCGGGAAGCGTACTGGGATGCGCCGTTCTACGCGCGCGAGCAGGAAGCGCTCTTCTGGGACCAATGGTTTTACGTCGGACGCGCCGAGCAGCTCGCTGGTATCGGTGCCTACCGCGTACTCGACGTCGCGGGCGAGAGCGTTATCCTGATTCGAGCCGAGGACGGCCTTCACGGACATCTCAACTTTTGTCGTCATCGCGGCAGCCGGCTATTGTGCGGACAGGGCGTCGTACGCGGCAGCATTCGCTGTCCGTACCATTCCTGGGCCTACGCGTTCGATGGTACGCTGGTGGCTTCGCCGTTCGTATCTGAGGACGTGATCCCGCCACAGTCCCGGCGGTTGCATCGCGTCGGTGTGGAGCAGTGGGAGGGTTTCGCCTTCATAAACCTCTCGACGGAACATGCGGAAACGAGCCGGACGACGCTGCTCTCGCAGCTCGGCCCAATTCCGCAACGCCTGGCGCGCTATCCGCTCGCGGAGCTCAAAGTTGCGCGTTCGGTCCGCTACGACGTCGGGGCGAACTGGAAAGTGCTCCTCGAAAACTACAACGAGTGCTATCACTGCGCAGGGGTCCATCCGGAGCTCTGCCGCGTGGTACCCGCTTTCAAACGGCGTGGCGGGGCCGAGCTTGACTGGGAGCGCGGGATTCCGCACCGCGACGGTGCGTGGACCTTCACCGTGAACGGTACGAGTGGTCGCGCTCCATTCGCCACGTTGAGCGACGATGAGAAGGTGCGCCACAAGGGCGAGCTCATCTATCCCAATTTTATGCTGAGTCTTGCGGCCGATCACGTCGCCGCTTTTTCACTCTGGCCGCGCGGACCGGCGGCGACGGCGATCGAATGTGAGTTTCTCTTTCACCCCGACGAAATCGCGAAACCCGGCTTCGATCCGAGCGACGTCGTGGACTTCTGGGACCTCGTCAACAAGCAGGATTGGCAAATCTGCGAGAACGTTCAGGCCGGTATGCAATCGCGTGCTTTCCGCCGCGGCTATTACGCGCCGATGGAAGATGCGAGCCTCGACATCCGCCGCTATCTCGCGTCGCGTGGCCTGCCGACGGAATGACGCGCGATTACGACGTCATCGTCATAGGGCTCGGCGCGCTCGGCAGCGGCGCCGCCTACTGGCTTGCAAAACGCGGCGCGCGCGTACTTGGACTCGAGCAGTTCGAGTTTGGTCACGCGCGCGGCAGCTCGCACGATTGGTCGCGGATCATTCGCTTGTCGTACTTTTCTCCCGCCTACGTTCGGCTCGCGAAGGAGGCCTACGCCGCGTGGGAATCGCTCGAAGGCGATGCCGCCGAGCAGCTGATCTATACAACGGGAGGCCTCGACATCGGGCCTCGCGGCGGCGCGATTCCGCTCTCGAACTACGCGGACTCGATGAAAGCGTGCGATGTCTACTTCGAGCAGCTCGACGCAGCGGAAATCCGCAAACGTTGGCCGGTCTGGCAGATCGGTGACGAAATTCATGGACTCTTTCAACCCGATAGCGGGATCGTCGCCGCCGATCGAGCGACGGCGGCGCTTCGCCGAACGGCGGCGGCGTTCGGGGCAACCTTGAACGAGAACGCGCCCGTCACGGCGTTGCGAGCCGCAAACGGAGAGATCGACGTCGAGACCAGCGGCGAACGCTACCGCGCTGGTAAGCTCGTTATTACGGCCGGCCCGTGGACCGATCGCGCGCTCGTACGACTCGGCATTCGCATCCCGTTTGAGGTGACGAAGGAGCAAGTGATGTACTTTAGAGCTCGCGACCTAGCGAGCTTTGCGTTCGGTACGTTCCCGATCTGGATCTGGATGGACGATCCTTCGTTCTACGGGTTTCCGGTTTTCGGCGAGCCCAACGCCGTGAAGATCACGCAAGACACCGGCGGCAAACCGGTAGACCCGGATACGCGCGGCTTTGAAGAAGACCCGCAGATCAGCGCGCGCGTTACCGGCTTCATCGAGCGCTACCTACCCGGCGCGCTCGGAGCCGTGCAGCGTTTGAAGACCTGCCTCTATGCCCTAACGCCGGATCGCGATTTCATCATCGATGCACTCCCCGAACACCCCAACGTCTACGTCGGTGTGGGCGCCGGCCATGGGTTTAAGTTTGCCTCGGTCATCGGCCGCATTTTCAGCGACCTCGCGCTCGACGGCAAGACCGCATCGGATGTCGATGCCTTAAAATTCGATCGGCCGATTCTGCAAATGCCGGCGCCCCCCAAAACCTATATGCTATAGCCACTCGCTTTGTTCGGCCAGATAGAGTTCGACGCCATCGGGGTCTTTGAAAAACGCAAAGCGCATCGGCGGGTCGCTGACGATGTCGCCGGTAAACGCAACCCCGCGCTCCTCCAGTTCCCTCCGACCAGCCTCGACGTCGTCAACGCCTAATCCTATCGAGAGACTGCCCGCCTTGGCGCCTTGAGACGCGGCCGGATGCAGTCCAATGGTTACGCCGGGAGCCTCGACCACCGCGAACTCGTCGCCGTAGCGGGTTTTGAGCTTTAAGCCGAGCCGGCCCGTGTAAAAATCGATCGCGCGGCCCATATCCGACACGACGATCGTCACGAAGCTTACGTTATACTGAGGCTTCTCCGAGGCACTGCTTCCCATAGTCTAAGTTCTCCTTCGGGTTACGTTTTGGTGTTTGCTCCGCTTCAAACCAGCCTTTGTAAGGCCGTTGAGGATCGATAATTGATCTGCGAGCTCGGCGCGACCGGCAATGGTTAAGATGTACGGACGGCGGCGATAATCTTCAGTTTGAATCTCTTCAATCCAGCCGCGTTGCTGCATGCGAGCTAACGCTCCATAGAGCGTTCCCGCCCGCATGGACCAACCAGTAACCGCGTCGATATCCTGCATGATTGAATAACCATGCTTGGGGCGATCTGCAAGGCTGATCAAGATCAAGAGCACGGGCTCAACTAACGGTACCGTATCCTTCGCGCTATGTCCGCTGACGTTATACCGCATAGCGATATATTAGCGTTTGGTGCCCGGGTATGTCAAGCGCTTGCGATTGTCGAAGCCACGAAACGATGGCTGAAGAACGTGCCGACCTCATCCTGGCCGGCGGAACGATACACACGGTCGACGATGCACGTCCGTCTGCCCAAGCGATTGCGATCCAGGGCAATCGCTTCATCTACGTCGGTTCGGTTGCGGGCGCGATGGAATTGCGCGACGCTAGGACGCAAGTGCTGGACGTGAGCGGCCAAACGGTGCTTCCCGGTCTCATCGATGCGCATCTGCATCTCACCAGTCTGGGTCTTGTGCTCGAGCAAGTCGACCTCACGCACGTTCGTTCGCTCGAGGAAGTGATCGAACGGACCGCCGCGTTTGCGCGAGGTACATCGGCGCAGTGGATTCTCGGCCGGGGCTGGGACCAGAATCTATGGACGAGCGGCGCGTTCCCGGAACACGATGCGCTGAGCGCGGCACTTCCGGAGCGTCCCGTGACGCTGGCACGAGTCGACGGTCACGCCTTGCTGGCAAACGCGCGTGCGATGGCGATCGCCGGCATTGACGAGGCGACGCCTGATCCCAGCGGCGGCCGCATCGTGCGCGACCCTCGCGGGAAGCCGACCGGCACGTTCGTCGACGCCGCACAGGCGCTGATCTACGCCAAGGTTCCTAAGCCGACTCACGATGAGCTCGTTCGGGCAACCCGCGCAGCGATTTCCGAATGCAATCGGTGGGGTGTGACGGCGGTCGCCGAGCCCGGATGCGACGACGCGGTACTGTCGGCACACGCCGAGTTGCTCCAGAACGATGCGTACTCGATTCGCAACTACGTGATGCTCCACGACGACCCTGCGTTGATCGACGCTGCCGGTCGCCGAGGAACTGTCGATGGGGCCTACGACGGCCGCCTCTGGGTGCGTGCGATCAAATTGTATGCCGATGGAGCGCTGGGCTCGCGCGGCGCGGCAATGCTCGCACCGTATAGCGACGACCCCGATAACGCCGGCCTCATCGTGACTCCGCGCAAACGCATCGAGAGCGTTACCGCAAACGCGCTTCGTAGGGGATTTCAGGTCTGCGTCCACGCAATCGGCGATCGCGCCAACCGCATCGTTTTAGATGCATACGCTGCGGCGTTGCGGCGTGTCCCGTCTGCATCCGATCCGCGATTGCGCATTGAGCACGCTCAAGTAATTGCGATCGAGGACATCCCACGAATCGCCGAACTCGGCATTATTGCGTCAATGCAGGCAACGCACGCTATCAGCGACGTGGCGTGGGCCCAAGAACGTCTCGGTCCGCGACGCATCCGCGGCGCGTATGCCTGGCGCTCGATCCTCGATTCCGGAGCAACGATTGCAAATGGAACCGACGCGCCGGTGGAACCGGTGAACACCGCACGTAGCTTCCATGCGGCCGTCGCCCGTAGCGGTTGGCACCCGGAGCAGCGCATGACTCGGAGCGAAGCGCTTGCATCCATGACGGCCTGGGCCGCGCACGCAAACTTTCAGGAGCGGGTCGTGGGCTCCATCACTCCCGGAAAGTACGCCGACTTCGTGGTGATGGATCGAGATTGGATGAACGTCGCACTCGAAGAGATCGAGGAAACACAAATCGTCGGTACGTACTTTGGAGGCCGCCGGGTTTATCCGTAAGCCGTTGCCGTCGCGGAACGCCTCCAAACGCCGGCGTCCTCTAACGCCACATTCTCTTTAGATCGGGGGCCTGGCACGCGTTTGCCGTGCATGGAATGGCCGCGATGTCTTCGATCGTGTGGAGCGTCGAGTAGTGGGTGATGGATTGCTTGTACTTCCCCGGCTTGATCATCGGACCGCTAAGCAGGGTGGCGATGTGATTGGTCCCGTCTGCGTCTGGGTCGGCTTCGTCCCACGTGAGGATGAAGAGACCGTCGTGCGCCATATTGTATTTGAGGATCGGCGGCAGGTTGTTCTTGAGCCAGGTGTCGCCGGTCTGCGTGCTGCAGTCGTGCATGTCGTCGCATAGGTTTGGCACGATGATCGACAGGGTCGAGGGTGGCGTCGCGAACCCATTGTAGACTAAGTTCGATGTCTCCGGCACGTTCGTGAAGTTCACCCACGGATTGTGCTTGCGCGCATACTCGCCGGAGGCGCAGCCCGTATAGCCATCGTACGGCATCGATTCCGAGTATCCGTCAAACGTGTTTCCCGCGCCGATCAGTTCCTGACCGACGTTCTCCGTGCTGAACGTGTGCGGGCAAGAATCGTCGGTCACACCTTGCGTCGAGCCGGAAAACAGCGCGAGGTAATTGGGCTGGCTTGGATGCCCGATTGCGTGGCTGTTTGTCATCAGCGCCGACTGCGGCACGAGCGTGTGGTTGATGTACGGCGCAGTCTGACTACCGATGATGAGATCGTAGTCTCGATTCTCCATGATGACCATGACGACGTAGCTCGCGTGCGGTTCGGTCTTGTGCGGTCGTTCGAACGAGTCTGGCGCTTGCGCCGCGCTCGGCACGGTCGAGCCAAGGCCCCCGCAAGCGGCGAGCACGAGCCCGAAGAGGCCAGCGCAAAGTGATGAAGGTTTCATGTCGATCTCCTTTGCGCCGTTACGAGTTATTTTCCGCTAAGGCCTTTTGCCGGCCGATCAAGTAGATCGCCACGCCGCCGAGCAGCATCATCGCGGTAAGCCCGATGACTTTTACGACCGCGAGCGCTTTGTTGGGATCGTCATCGGCGGGAAAGCCGGCGAAGACGATCGCGGAGAGCGTCGTCGCCAGACCGATCAGCGCGGCGATCGACACCGTCCACTTTCCGCCGGGGATCGGAACCATCTCCGGCGTCCATCGCTCGTCGCGCAGCTTCAGTGCAGCGGCAAATAAGAAGAGAAACGGCACCATCGTGATGACGACGGTCGAACTCACGAGCACGTCATAGGCACCCCGAACGCTCGTGCCGCCTTGTCCCAGAAAGATAAAGATAGCGGCGATCCCGGCTTGCGTCACGAGTGCGGCTACAGGCGACCCCCAGCGTGGATGCATGCGGGCGAAGATGGGCGGAAGATAGCGATCGATGCCCGCAACGAACGGAATGCGCGCCACCGCACCCAGCCATGCGCTGGTGCTTCCGACGCAACTGACGGCTACGAGTACTGCGGCGACTGGAGTCAGTGCGTTCCACCTCAATCGCATTGAAATGCCTGCGATTGCCTGCATGACACCCGACGACGGATTGACCGCGTGCGGTGTCAGCACGGCCAACACACTCAGCGTTCCGACGATATAGATCACGGCGATCGCGGGTGCGGCTATCGCAAGACCGAGAGGAATCGAGCGTCGAGGATGCTTGATCTCGCCGCCCATGAACGGCATCGCCTCCGGCCCGGTCCACGCAAAGGCGATCACCGACCAGAAGATGACGTCCTTGATGTGCAGGGCGGGACGCATCGTTGCCGCGTTGATTGGCGTGGCCGAGCCGAACTTCCACCATGCAAAGCCACCGAGGGCAACCAGCAACAATGTTACGGTCCAGCGGGAGAGAGCGCCGGCATTGTTGAGCCACTTTCCGATCTGCAAGCCGTAAATGTTGACGATCGTCGCGAGCGCCAAACCGGCCAGGGCTACGCCGATAAAATAGGCCGGGGACGCCGAGAGCGCACCGCCGTTGCTGCCGCCAATGAAGAGCGCATTTCCAGCGGCGAAGTAGAGTAGCGCTGGAAAGTACGGGAGATTGCTCGCCCAGTACGTCCAGCCCGTGATAAAGCCGGCGAACGGACCGAAAGCGCGCTTGCTCCAGACGTAGAGGCCGCCTTCGTCGGGATGATGCGAGGAGAGAAAGACGACCGCAATCGATAACGGCAGAAACATCGCGAACGCGCCGATGACCCATACTGGAATCGAGCTCGCTCCCGCCGCCGCAGCCGCCGCGACCCACTGCAGATTCGAACCCGCGACGACGAAAAAAAGGACAACGTCAGCGAGACCCAACGTACGCCGAAGGTGCATGCGTGCGCGGGTTCAACGCCGAGAAGTGCGTCGCCCACCCCCCTTGTCATCTCGAGCGAAGTCGAAGGGCGGCGGGCGATGTGATCAGGCGGTTAGGTTAGTACGGGCGTCCCCAGTGCCCCGGTTTCCAGACCCATCCATGCGGAGTCTGCGCCCAGTGTCCCGGATGCCACGACGCGCCCGAGTAGGGCGGATAGGCGTAGCGTCCGTGGACCCACACGTAGCGGTATCCGCTCCAAGTCCAATATCCCGGCACCCAATAATACCCCGGGCCCGGCGCGGCCGGGACCGTTTCGTAGATCGCGGCCGGAGGCCCGGCCTGTACGTAAATACCGGCTGAGACTTGCGCGACGGCAGGAAGAGCCGCGCCGGCGACCGACGCGCCGAGTGCACCTACGAGCAGGAGGTTTCTCAAGTTGATCATGCCTTCTTATTACCACGCGAGGCGGCAAACTCGCGGGAGACTCCATTAAAGCATCATTCAGATCCGATGAGAGTCGAGCGCTCGCATCATTTGCTCTGCCTCTCGCCAGTACACAATCGCCTGATCGATGCGCTGCTCTCGCTCGCGCTGCAAACGTCGCTCCGTGGCCGCCATCGTCGGGGGAAGGATCCCGAGCAGCACGTCACGGTCGTGCGCCTCTCCGAGGGCGTCTTGCAAGAGAGCCAGCCGCTCGGCGAATGTTTCAAGCGTCGGCTCGAGCGCCTGAAAGCGCTCGAGGGCATAACGCAAGCGCTTGCAAGCAATGCGGAAGTCGTGAAGCCTTTGCTTGTCACGCCGCTCCAGTCCCTCGGTCAGCGTACGCGCCTCGCGCAAGCGAACCTGCACGACGCGAGCGGCGAGCTTTCGCACGTCGGCCACGTCTACGAGATCGATCGGCTCGGGTTTCATCCGAATGCTACGGAGCGAAACGCATGCGCCGGAGCGCCTTGCAGGCGCGCCGAGTCGCGAGCTTTTCTTGCTCGCGCAGTTGCTCCAGAAGCGGTTGTGCGATCGTCGCTTCCTCGGCGTCGAGCCTGCTCTCGAGCAGCCGGAGGATGATCGTCGCATCGCGCGCCGCATCGGTTGCAGTGGCGGCGCGCTTAACGCGGCGACGAAGCCGCTGCGACCGCGTCAACGTAGCGACATCCTCGAGCAGCGACCGAAATCGTCGCCCCGTCGTGCGCACGTCATGCAAACGCTTCTCGTTGGGCTTGCAAATGAACCGGCGGCGCGCGCGTTCCAATGCGTGGCGTTCGCTCCGAATGGTTTGCGCTAGCCACTTCATTGCAAGAGGCCGATCATGTGCGGCCGGTTCGACGGGGGTATTTCCGCCGACCTTTGCGAAAGAAGAATTCCGACGTGAGATCGAAGCGCCAGCCCGTCCTCGTCGCCGCGCAAGGGCCATTGCTTTGGGTGCTCGTGGCAATCCTTGCCGCCGCCACCTGGTACTTCTATTCGCACCGGACCGCGAGCAACGGCGAAACGATCGCCGTCTATTTTACGAAGCTCGATGGCACGTCACTTGGGGATGTGAGCGTATCCCTACGACCACGGCAACCCGACGAAAGTGCTGCCGAGCATCGGCACAACGCGGTTCTCTACGCTGCGGTCGAGGCGGTTGCCGGTCCGCCCAACGACATCAAAGCGATTCGGTTTCCGCCGGGGACCCGCGTTTTGAGCGTGGGCGTTGACGGTTCGACCGCCACCGTCGACCTTTCGAGAGAAGTAGAAGAGCAAGCCGGTGGATCGTTCGGCGAAAACGGCCAATTCAAAGCGCTGGTTTACACGGTGACCGGAATTCGCGGAATCGACGCCGTGCAGGTAATGATCGGTGGTGCTCGGCTGGAGACACTGCCGGGAGGACATCTTGAACTCGATCAACCGCTCCATCGTTCGGACTGGTAGCCCGGTCGCGGCCGTCGTCCTGACGCTCTTGGCAGCGGCGGCGGCGATTCCGGCGTTCGCGGACGCGCCGCTGACGGCGCTCTATCAGGGCCAGCCGATTCGTTTCTCGCACCTTTCCTCAACATCCGGAGCGGTTGCGATTGGCGTCGGCGACCCTGGGTTTCAATCGCTGCTTCGCAGCAGCGGTGCGTTGCTGACCTGGAAGCCCGGAGAACGCTACGTCCTAATTACGACCTCGGTTCCCACGGTCGTAAGCTTTGCACTGGGCGACCGGCGCTACGACGTCGGACCGATCGCGCTTGACGCCAGCTTCGCTCCGTACGAACGAGGGAACGAGGCGTATCTGCCGCTCAACGAAGTGCTGCGCGCGCTCGATCTCGCTCTGCGCCAAGACGGAGCCGTCAAAGTGCTGCAGCCACAGCTCACGGCGATCGACCTGCGGCAGCAGAGCACCAGCGTAACGCTGCTCGCGCACGGGGGCGCGCCACTGCATCCGAGGATCGTTCGGCAGAACGCTTCAGTGGTAAGCTATGCGTTTGACGGCGTCGGCACGACGCTGAGCGGCACGCGCAACGTCGGCGCCGGCGGCGTGCGCAGCGTGCAGATCGAAAACTCCGGCACGGTGCGCAATCCAACGACGCTCGTGACCGTCGACTTGGAAAGCGGCGCGGTTGCCGAGCCGCCGCAGAATAACGGCGAACGCGACGTGGTGCTTGCATTTAGCGGGAGCGCGGCGTCGCCGCAAACGGTGGCGGAGGAATCGCCAACGCCCGAGCCGATGCCGCCTTCGCCGAACGGCTCGGCCGCCGGTCCCGAGGCCAATGGCGTCGCGCTTGTTACTGCGGTAACGGCGCGACCGTCTGCTGCCGGTGTAACCGTCGCGATCGCCGTCTCCGGCAACGCGGCGTTCGAATGGCACCGGCTGCGAGATCCCGACAACCGCTTCTGGGTCGACATCAAGAACGCCCAGCTGCAGGCGGCGCCGAGCGACCAGAATCTTGCGAGTCCGCTCGTTTCGATGCGCGTGCGCCAAGACGACGCGACGACGGTGAGAATCGCACTTTCACTCGACGGCCCGAAATCGATCGCGATCGCGCCTTCGGCGACGGGCCTGATGCTCGAAATCGGCGACGAGGACGTGGCCAACGCACCCCGCTCGGGAAGCGGCAGCGTCGGCAGCATTCTCTCCGCAAGCGAACAGAACGCCGTTCCGGTGACGCCGGCGCCGCTCGATAACCCGTCGAGCGCTTTCGGTAGCTCGGACCAAGCAAACTGGAAGTTCGGTCCGCGCAGCAGCTACGTCCCGACGAATCCGCGCCTCATCGTGATCGATCCCGGACACGGCGGCAGCGATCCAGGCACGCAACACGGCGGGCTCAAGGAAGCGGACATCACGCTCGACATGGCCAAGCGCCTGCGCGACGTTTTGATCGACCGCGGCTGGCAGGTGAAGCTGACGCGCGATACCGACGTTGACGTTTATGCCCCAAACGACAGTGCGCACGACGAGCTCCAGGCGCGCGTCGACGTCGCGAATAATGCCGGCGCGCGGCTCTTCGTGAGCATACACGCCAACGCGTTCATCAATTCGGGGCCGTACGGAACGACCTGTTATATTTCCAAGCCGGACGACGCCGCGCTGGCTCGCATGCTAGAATCGCAGCTCGCGTCGGATGGCACCAAAGACGATGGGGTCATCAAGGCTCATTACTACGTGACCTATCACACCCGGATGCCGGCAGTATTAATCGAGACCGCTTTCCTCACCAATCCGGGCGATTACGCACTGCTTGCATCGTCCGCGTGGCGCCAAAAGGTCGTGCAAGAGATCGCCGACGGCATCGGGCAATACGCACAGGAATACCCCGTCCCCAACCAGCCCGCTCAATGATTGGGCTCTTCGATTCCGGACTCGGCGGACTGACCGTCCTCGCGCGCTTACGCGACCGGCTGCCTAGCGCCGACATGATCTTCTTTGCCGATCAGGCCCACGTTCCATACGGCGACCGCACCCACGGTGAGCTCTTGCAACTGCTGCGCGCGAATTTGGCCCGGTTCGACGAGTACGGCGTGGATGCGATCGTCATGGCTTGCAATACATCCTGCGCGATCGCCGAGCGCTACGGCTGGCCGAGTTCCCGCGCGCCGGTGCTCGATTTGATCGATTCCGCGGCGATCGCCGTCGAGCGGGACGGATTCCGTCGCGTCGGCGTGGTGGCGACGGCCGCAACAGTCGGGGCCGGCTCGTACGGACGCACCTTACGCGCTCGTATCAGCGGGATCGACGTCGTCGAAGTTCCGGCTCCGGCACTCGTTCCGCTCGTCGAAGCGGGCGAGACCGAAGGGGAAGATGCGCGCGCCAGCGTCGCCGAGATTTGCACGCATCTTCCGCTCGATCTCGAGGCGCTCGTCTTCGGCTGCACGCACTATCCCGTGCTCGAAACGCACTTTAGAGCGGCCCTTGGCGACTGCGTCGCGTTGATCGATCCGGCTATCGAGCAGGCCCAGCGCGCCGCCGAACTCTTGGGCGATCGCGCGCATGGCGCCGGCCGCACGACGTATATAACGAGCGGCGACGAAACCGTATTCCACGCCCACATCGGACGTATGATGGGCGCGATTACGTCACTCTGACCGGCCGCCTCCAGCCGCGAGGAAGGTTACGATGTCCCAAGCGTTACGAATTCCGATGAAGATCAGCAGTAGCACACCGGCCGCGAGGGCAAGGGCCGCCTTCGCGGGGAAAAGGGGAAGCGCGAGCGCGCCTGCCACGATCGTGCTGTAGGCCAAGAAGGGAAGGACGTTGTACCACGTCCAGTCCTCGATATCCGGAGTGTATATCCGCAGCCGCTTCGCCCGATAGGTTACCCGCACGATGTGCGTAACGCCGTAGAGCCCGATGAACCCAACCAGCACGCCCGCGATGAGCAGCGAGTGCAAGGGCGCTATCAGAACCGCCGAGACGAAGAGTGCCGCTCCAAAGTGCAGTACCGTCGGGGTGCTGAAGGTCGATATTCCGTCTTGACTGCGCGCTCTCTCCGCGCCGGTTACCAACGTAATTACGACGAACATCAATCCGGTCAAGCCGGCAGCCGAGGTGCCGGTCATAACGTAGAAGTTCGACCACGCGGCAAGCAAGGATGAAGTTTGCGCCATTGCGATTAGTGGAGCTTGGTTCCTAGAGCCGCCGCCGCCTCCGCGGCAGCGCGCTCGCCGGTTTCGAGCGCACCGTTGACCGTACCGCCTTGGCCGTCCGTCGAGGTTGCTTCGCCCGCGATGAAGATCGTCTCGTCAAGCGGGGCCGCAAGCGCCGCGCGAGCATCCCCGCCCCCGACCGCGACGTAACTGTAGGCTCCGCGAGCGAAGGGATCGGCGCTCCAATCGTGCGTGAAGCCGTTTTTGAATTCGCTATGCGCGAGCTGGGGCGC
Organism: Vulcanimicrobiota bacterium; assembly: GCA_963756635.1. Lineage (GTDB taxonomy): Bacteria > Vulcanimicrobiota > Vulcanimicrobiia > Vulcanimicrobiales > Vulcanimicrobiaceae > Cybelea. Next base: position 371,026 of record CAVWOR010000004.1, on the reverse strand, counting down.
GTCGAATAATGCCCCAAAGCCGCGCAGTGCGCGTTCGACCAGGTCGGCCTCTGAAAGAGCGCTCATGGCCGTCGCCTTCGGACCACCCGCCCACGCGACTACGAGCTCGCTGCGTACCGGAAGCTGCGTCCAATAGGTCGGGAACGGTTGACCTTGGCAGCGGAAAAAGGCCGCGTCACGGTAGCGTCCATCTTCAAGGCCTTCCCAAAATGCCGTACGAAATGCCAGCACCACCCTCATAACGTGACCCATCTCGATGCCGCGCAACGCTTCTTGCTTTGCTGGAGGGAGTTCCGGTTCAAACCGCACCGCGTTTTCGCCCCCGCTGTGACGCAACACGCCGGCTGGAAGCGTTACGATGGCGGCTTTGGCGCGAAAGGTCCGCGACTCTCCGGACGCTGCGCGTGTATCGACTGCGACATCACCGCGCCGCCACGAGACTCGCCGCACGACCGTCTCGAGGCAGAAATTAACGCCGGCGGCGGTGCAGGCCTCGTCCAGGTACGCGAGCATCGGGCGATAACCGCCGAGTGGACGCGCACTCGTCGTGTCGGCGCCGGATAGCCATTCCTTCGCAATCGCCCGCACGCTCGCGATCGCCGGATCGGCTGCCTCGAACCCTTCGACGAATGCGCGGGCGGATTCGGCAATCTCTCGCACTGATTCATCGCCCTGGAAGCGCCGTAAGAATTGGTCGACACTCTCGTCGCGCGGCAGCGAACGAGCGCCCTCGAAGAGACCGCCGGCGGGAATAAAGGCGCTTTCATCGCGTCGCAACTCACCGCCTTTCGAGCGCGTCCAGTCCTCGCCGCCAATATCGACCGCCGCCGTTCCAGCTTCACGAAGCAAGGTCATCGTCTGAGCTGCTTTGCCGTGGATGAACTCTGCGCCCAACTCGGCCGGCGTTACATCCCGCGCAGAAGGGCGTGACCATACCCGTCCGCCGAGCCGGTCGCGCGCCTCCAGAACGATGACGCGCAGGGAGCGGCGGCCGAGACTCCGTGCAGCATTCAACCCTGCTGCACCGCCGCCGATTACGATGGCATCCGCATCCATTATCGCCGAGCGGCTCAACGCGCTGAAAGCAGCCCGACGTGGAATAGCGAGAAAAAGAACGCCGTGGTGACGACTGCAAGCATGGCGCCGGCGACGACTTGCATGACCGTGTGCGACCGCAGATAGACGCGTGCCCAGCAAACCATCGGTATCAAGACCATGAATGGAAGCGGTTGGCGGCCGTACAGAAGCGTAAGCGCGGCCAACGGGGCGGTAATGCCGAGCGCGTGCGTGCTGATCTTCCAGTAGCGCGTAATATACTGGACCACCATTGTCGAAACGAGATAACCGAGCATCGCCGCGATCATCAGGCGCGGCGCGTGCGTCACCCAGAGCGCCGCCGCGCCGAAGAGATCGAAGATGACGAAGGCAGTGAAAACCATCTCGCGCTCGGCGCGCACCGACATGTCGAGGTCCGAGACGCGGTCCGTAACGTAAAGCCAGAAGACGTAGAGCATTGGGCCGACCGACGTAAAGAAGGTCGAAATGAAGAGCAGACGCCAGAAGTCCAGCGTATCCTTGGCGCCGATGTGCGCGAGAATCGCGAAGAGCGCAAGGGCGGTCAGGAAGGGATTGAAGATCGTCGAAATGCTGCGCGCGAGATCGCGCCAGACGCGCCGATTCCTGATCGGGAGGATCGCTTGGAGCGGCTCGCCGAGCTTTTCTGACTCGGGCACGCTGTGAGTCTTCGGTCGCGTCCTCTCTAATACTTCGTTTGGTGGCGTCGAGCAGGCGCATAGAGGCTCGCGGTCGTAGAGAGGATGCCGCCATGAACCCCCTTCTCTTGGTCGTTGCGGCCGCAAGCAAGGCCGTACCATCGGCCGCGGTCACGGCTTTACCCGCAGGCGCCGCGCCGCCGAATGCACCGGCCGTCTTACCGCCGGTCGCACCTGCGCCCACGACGTGGTTCTCGCAGCACGCGCCCTGGCTCACGCACGGCATGGCCGCAATCTTCATGATCGCGGCGATCTTGTTGATCTTTCTGTTGGCGATCCAGACGACAAAGCAAGAGGGGCTGACCGGCTCGATCGGAGGACGCGTGGAGTCAGCCTATCGCGGACGCCTCGGCGCCGAAGAGCAATTGAAACGCTGGACTGGCGTCGTCGCGGTTGTCTTTGTCGTTGCGGCGTTCGTGCTCTCGCTGACCGGCATCTAATCTGAGTGCGGCTCCTCGAGGTTGATAATCTCCGAACCGTCTTCCGAACCGAAGACGGCCCCGTAACGGCGGTCAACGGTCTCTCTTTCGCACTCGATGCCGGCGAAACGCTCGGCATCGTGGGCGAGTCCGGCTCCGGAAAATCGGTTACCGCGCTTTCGATCATGCGGCTTCTCGCACCCACCGCTACGGTCACAGCCGACCACGTCTCGTTCAACGGTGAGGACCTGCTCGAGAAGAAGGAAGCCGAAATGCGGCGGATCCGCGGTTACAAGGTAGCGATGATCTTTCAGGACCCGATGACGTCGCTCAATCCGGTCCTCACCATCGGCGAACAGATTGCGGAGGCGGTACGCCTCCATCTTGGATTAGAGAAGCGCGAAGCGCGCGAGCGTGCGATCGAGATGCTTCACAAAGTTCGAATCCCGATGCCGGAAAAGCGGTTGGGCGACTATCCACACCAGTTTTCCGGCGGCATGCGCCAGCGTGTGATGATCGCAATGGCGCTCTCCTGTAACCCCCAGCTGCTCATCGCCGACGAGCCGACGACGGCGCTCGACGTCACGATCCAAGCCCAGGTGCTGGAGCTTATGGACGATCTGCAGCGTGAAACCGGCGCCGCGATTATCCTTATCACGCACGATTTGGGCGTGGTCGCTGAATTCTGCCGGAACGTGCTCGTAATGTACGGCGGCAACATGGTCGAATATGGCAGCGCCGAGCAGATTTTCGGGGAGCCGCGGATGCCATACACGCAGGGTTTGCTGGCATCGCTGCCTCGTCTCGACGACCGAGAACACCGGCGCCTCGAACCTATTCCCGGCCAGCCGCCCAACTTGCTGCGTCTGCCGCCGGGCTGCGCCTTCGCGCCGCGCTGCGCCTATCGCATGCCGATCTGCGCGAACCCGGTGCCGCTCTACGATTTTGGCGAACGCCATGTCGCACGCTGTTATCTCTATGACGAGCGCGCGCGCGATCAGCGCCCGGCCGCAGCTCAGGCTCTTCCGATCGTCCCCGCCGGCCGCTCGTAGTGGAAAACGGCGCGCTGGTTCGAGTCAAAGACCTTTACAAATATTTTCCAATCTACGCTGGTCTGATGTCGCATCACGTCGCCGACGTCCGCGCGGTCGACGGCGTTACGTTCGAAATCGAAGAGGGCGAAACGCTGGGTTTGGTCGGAGAATCAGGCTCGGGTAAGACCACGATTGGTCGGCTTCTCCTGCGTCTGCTGGCGGCCACGAAGGGCGAAATCCTCTTCGAGAACCAGAACGTGCTTGCCATGAGCCGCGCAGAGATTCGCGGGATCCGCCGTTCGATGCAGATCATCTTTCAGGATCCCTTCGCGTCGCTCAACCCGCGCATGACCATCCGGGAAATTATTGCCGAGCCGCTGCGGATTCACCACCTGGCCACGGGCAAGGCAATGGACGACCGGGTTGTGGAGTTGCTCCAGCTCGTCGGGCTTCGACCCTATCATGCCAATCGCTATCCGCACGAGTTCTCAGGCGGGCAACGTCAACGAGTCGGCGTGGCGCGCGCCCTCGCCGTGCAGCCGAAATTCATCGTCTGCGACGAGCCGGTCTCGGCGCTCGACGTTTCGATCCAGGCACAGGTCATCAACCTGCTCGAGGACCTCCAGGCAAAGTTCAAGCTCACTTACCTCTTCATCGCCCACGATCTTTCGGTCGTTCGCCACATCGCCACGCGAGTCGCCGTCATGTACGTCGGCAAACTCGTCGAGCTCGCCGACCGCGACGATCTCTATCAGAATCCGCTGCACCCCTATTCGCAGGCGCTGCTCTCCGCAATCCCGATCCCCGATCCGGTGCTCGAGAAACGCCGGAAACGCATCGTCCTGACCGGCGACATTCCGTCCCCCGTGAATCCACCACCGGGTTGCCGATTTCACACTCGCTGTCCCATCGCTTTCGACCGATGCTCGATCGAAGAACCGCCGCTGCGCGAGTACGCGCCGAAGCACTTCGCGGCGTGCCACTGGGTCGAAGAACACGGCGGCCGCGCTCCCGATCTGGCGTAAAATGTAGAACGGGCGAGCGCTGTATGCGATCGCCCGTTTCCCTATGTCATCCTGAGCTTACGGCTCTACGCTTTCTTTTTGCGTCCGCCCGCTTTCTTGCGGCCGGCTTTGCGGACGCCGGCGCTCTTCTTACGGCCGGCCTTGCGAACTTTGCGTGCTCCCTTACGCGCGGCCTTGCGAACTTTGCGCCCGGCCTTGCGAACTTTGCGCCCGACCTTGCGAACTTTGCGCCCGGCCTTGCGCGCTTTACGCGCGGTCTTCCGGCCAGCCTTACGGACCTTGCGCGCGACCTTGCGACCGGCCTTGCGGACCTTGCGCGCGACCTTTCGACTGGCTTTCTTTCGGCCGTTCGCCGATTTCTTGCGGCCATTCGACGCCTTTTTCAGAACAACGGCTGCCGCGACTTTACGCCGACGCGCTTTGCGGCGCGGTTTCGGCTCGGGCGGTGTTGGACCGCCGTTGAGCATGGAATCCTCCATTCAATCCTCCTCGTCCCGGGGACGATAAACGTTCAGTGGAAAGCGCCTTTCGCGCATTTGAACGCATCATAGAGGATTTCCGAAAATGATGCAAATTCGCGTCCTTCGACTTCGCTCAGGATAAACTACATAGACGTAGATAAATTTGCCGGGTCTTGACCCCGGCGGTATACTAAGGCCCGTGAAAAAGCCCCTCATCATCGTGGAATCGCCCACAAAGGCTCGGACGATCAAGAAGTTTCTGCCTGCGCGATACGCGGTGAAAGCATCGGTAGGGCACGTACGCGACCTTCCCAAGAGCACGCTCGGCGTCGACGTCGAACACGACTTCGCGCCAAGGTACCTCACTATTAAGGGAAAAGGCGAGATCATCAAGGAGCTGCGCGGCGCGGTGAAGGGCGCCACCGATGTATACTTGGCGACCGATCCCGATCGCGAAGGCGAGGCAATCGCCTGGCACCTGGCGGAGTTGTTGAAACTGGCCCGTCCACTTCGGATCGAGCTCCACGAGATCACAAGAGAGGCGGCGCTGGCAGCCCTCAAGCATCCCCACGTCATCGATATGGACCGCGTTAACGCGCAGCAAGCCCGTCGAATTCTCGATCGGCTCGTCGGCTATAAAATATCACCGCTGCTCTGGTCGAAAGTACGCAGCGGCCTGTCGGCCGGGCGCGTGCAATCGGTCGCCGTGAGGCTCATCGTCGATCGCGAACGCGAAATCGAAGCCTTCGTACCGAAAGAGTATTGGAGCATTGCGGCGCTGCTTGCCGCGCAAGGCGACGTGCCGGCCGAACCGATCGCGTTTTCAGCCGACCTCGTGACCTATCGTGGTGAGAAGCTGGAAATCCGCAGCGGCGAGGAGGCCGACGCGATCCTCCGTGAGCTCGAGGCGGCGGCCTATAGCGTTTCCTCTATCAAGCGACGCGAAGTACGTCGCAATCCGCCTGCGCCGTTCACGACCTCGACGCTCCAGCAGGAGGCGTCGCGGAAGTTGAAAATGCGCGTCCGCCGCGCGATGCAGGTCGCACAAGCCCTCTACGAAGGCGTCGATCTCGGAGGCGATGAGGGCACTGTCGGTTTAATCACGTATATGCGGACCGACTCGACGCGCATCAGCGATCAGGCTCGCGACGCTGCGCGGGAGTTCATCGCGCAGACTTTCGGCGAGGAGTTCCACGGCGGCCGAGTCCATCGCGTGCGAGAAGGCGCCCAGGACGCGCACGAAGCCATCCGTCCGACTTCGGTGCTACGGACGCCGGAGCGACTCGCAGGCGTACTCAAGCGCGAGGACCTTCGCCTCTATACGATGATCTGGGAACGTTTCGTGGCATCTCAAATGGCCGCCGCCCTTTTCGATCAAACGATCGTGGATGTCGCGGCAGGCGAGTACGGCTTCCGTGTGACGGGCACGGTTATGCGCTTCGCCGGCTTCACTCGCGTTTACGAGGAAGTCAAGGATGACGAGGGCGCCGCCAAGGGTCGCGTGCCCCTTCCCGAATTAAAGGAAAACGAGCCACTCCAATGTCGGAAGCTCGAGCCCAAACAGCACTTCACGGAGCCCCCGCCGCGCTATACGGAAGCGGCACTCGTCAAGGCGCTCGAGGAGAACCGTATCGGCCGTCCGTCAACGTATTCGACGATCGTCGAGACGATCCAGGCGCGCGGTTACGTTACGCAACAAGAGCGCCGCTTCGTCCCGACTCCCATCGGCACGGCAGTAAACGATTTACTCGTCGAGCATTTTCCGAAAATCGTCAACCTCGACTTTACCGCTCAAATGGAGGGCGATCTCGACCGCATTGCGGAGGGCCACGAGGATTGGGTCGCGCTCCTGCGGCGCTTCTACGGCCCATTTGAGAGCGACCTCGAAGAGGCCGAAAGGAAGCTCCCGCGGCTCGAACTACGCGACGAACCGACCGACGAAATCTGTCCGACCTGCGGGCGTCCCATGGTCATCAAACACGGGCGCTTCGGCAAGTTTATTTCGTGCAGCGGCTATCCCGAATGTAAGACGACCAAGCCGATTGTTAAGGAGACGGGTGCAGCCTGTCCCAAGTGCGGCGGCGCGATCGTCGAGCGCCGTTCGAAGAAAGGGCGTCTCTTTTACGGCTGTGCGAGCTATCCGAAGTGCGATTTCATCTCGTGGGACGCCGTCGTGCCGGAACGATGCCCGGCCTGCGGATCGCACGTCCTGGCGAAAACACGGCGTGGCGGCAACGTCCAGCTCCAATGCGCCGCCGACCGCGCCCACGACGTCACGGCGCTTGCGGCAACCCATCAGGTCACCGCTCTCTCGGGCTAGCGTGCAGCGTTTGACCGTGATCGGCGGTGGTCTCGCCGGCTGTGAAGCGGCATGGCAGGCAGCGCGCTGCGGGGTGGACGTGGATCTCTTCGAAATGCGTCCCTCAATAAGCGGTCCGGCGCACACCACCGGGACCCTCGCAGAGCTAGTCTGCAGCAACTCCCTGCGCGGCGCGGCTTTGGAGAATGCGGTCGGGCTGCTCAAGGAAGAACTCGCACGGCTCAACTCGGTTATCGTCACATCGGCGCGCGCAACCTCGGTTCCGGCAGGGGGGGCGCTCGCCGTCGACCGCGTGCAGTTCTGTGCTTTGGTGGAATCGCGGATCGTTGCAGAATCGCGAATCCGGCTCCATCGCGAAGAGGCGCAGGCAATTCCGGTCGATCGGCCGGCAATCGTCGCCTGCGGACCGCTGCCGACGGAGACGTTCCTCGCAAGCCTCGATAAGCTCATTGGAACGCGGTTGCACTATTACGATGCAGCGTCGCCCATCGTCGCGGCCGACTCGATTGACGAGTCGCAGACCTACCGAAAGTCGCGCTACGATAAGGGCGACGGCGACGATTATCTCAACATTCCGCTCGACCGTGACGGCTACGCGCGGTTCGTCCACGACTTGCGAACGCTCCCTCGGCACCCCGGGAAGGATTTCGAGGAGACGCGCTATTTCGAGGGTTGTTTGCCGATCGAAGCAATGGCCGACCGTGGCGACGACGTGCTGCGCTTCGGGCCCCTCAAGCCGGTAGGTCTGCGCGATCCGCGCACGGGCAAGACGCCGTACGCGGTCGTGCAGATGCGAAAAGAGAATCGCGCCGCGACCGCCTACAATCTCGTCGGCTTTCAAACGCGCTTGACCTGGCCCGCGCAACGCGAGGTTTTCGCCAAGCTGCCGGGACTCGCGGACGCAGATTGGCTACGCTTAGGCGTTATGCACCGCAATACATTCATCGACTCGCCGCGTCTACTCGACGCGCGCTTGAAACTGCGCGGAATGGACGCGCTCTACTTCGCGGGGCAGATCACCGGCGCGGAAGGATACGTCGAGGCGGCCGCCTGCGGCGCGATGGCCGGCATCCACGCCGCTCGCGCGATCCTCGGTTTACCGCCGGTCGACTTCCCAGCAGAGAGCGCGTTCGGCGCGGTGGTCGCACACTTGCAAAACCGTGACACACCGGATTTTCAGCCCTCGAACGTCACTTGGGCACCTCTTATGGCATCTCAGTCTCCGGCAAAGACGAAAGATGGCAAACGCGAATGGCGCCGGCAGATGGCCGAGCGCGCGCTGGTTGCGATCGAATCCATGGCGGATGAAACCCTCTACGCGCCTTCGGGGTACTGACCCTAGCATGAAATCCACGACGATTTTGGCGGTCCGCCGCGACGGGCAGCTTGCGATCGCGGGCGACGGTCAGGTAACGCTCGACAAAACGATCGTCAAGCACGGCGCGCGCAAGGTCCGCAAGATTTCAGGCGGCAAAGTCCTGGCCGGCTTCGCCGGTTCGGCGGCCGACGGCATGACGCTGCTGGAGAAGTTCGAAGGCAAGTTCGGCGAATTCAAGGATCTCACGCGTGCGGCGGTCGAGCTCGCAAAGGACTGGCGGCAGGATCGCGTGCTTCGCCGCTTGGAGGCGCTCATGATCGTCGGCACCCCCGAGCACCTGTTCGTCCTTTCCGGCACCGGCGACGTCATCGAGCCCGATGAAGGCATCGCCGCGATTGGAAGCGGTGGTCCGTACGCTCAAGCTGCGGCTGCCGCACTGCTGCGCAACACGGAGTTCGACGCTCGAGAGATCGCGCGCAAAGGGCTCGAGATCGCATCGGAGATTTGCATCTACACCAACGGCGATATTATCGTGGAGACGCTTCCGTGAACGGCGCGCTGACGACGAACCTCGATCCGACTCGCCTGACGCCCCGCCAAATCGTCGAGGAGCTCGATAAGTACATCGTCGGTCAGGGCAAAGCGAAGCGCGCCGTTGCGATCGCGCTGCGCAATCGCTATCGCCGCGCCCGCGCTCGTGAGGACCTTCGCGACGAGATCACGCCTAAGAACATCCTCATGATCGGGCCGACGGGTGTCGGCAAGACCGAGATCGCGCGACGCTTAGCCGCGTTGGTCGGAGCACCATTCGTCAAGGTGGAAGCAACAAAGTACACAGAAGTCGGCTACGTCGGGCGCGACGTCGAATCGATGGTTCGCGATCTCGTCGACGCGTCGATTCGAACGGTCACGCAAGAGCGCCGCGAAGAAGTGCACGACCTCGCGGCTCGCCATGCGGTCGAGCGCGTCATCGACTACCTGCATCCCGAGACTCGGCCGCCCTCGGCGCCGGGACAAGGCAATCCCATCGGCGCCGCGCTCGGTTCGATCTTCGGTAGCGGCTACGCGCAGGCGCAGCCGCAACCCGGCCCGTCGGCAACAGCCTCGCCCGACGCGCAGCGCGTACGCGACCAGACGCGTGGCGAGATCGAGCGCGGTTTCTACGACGTGCGCCTGATCGAGATCGAAGTCGAAGAGGCTCCGAGCCTGCCGATCGGCGTCATCGGCGGCAGCCTCGATCAAGGCGGCGACATCGGCGAAATGCTCGGCGGGATACTGCCGAAGCGTCGCGTGAAAAAGCGCGTTACCGTTGCTGAGGCATTGCGCATCTTCGAACAAGAAGAGGCTGCGAAGCTCATCGACACGGACGCCGTCAAACGCGAGGCACTTCGCCGGGCCGGCGAAGATGGCATCATCTTCATCGATGAGATCGACAAGGTCGCGGGATCGCAGCAACAGCGCGGCGGACCGGACGTTTCTCGCGAGGGTGTGCAGCGCGACATTCTGCCGATCGTTGAAGGCTCGACCGTCAATACGAAGCACGGACCGATTAAGACCGATCACATCCTCTTTATCGCGGCCGGCGCCTTCCACATTAGCAAGCCTTCCGACCTGATTCCCGAGCTTCAGGGCCGCTTGCCAATTCGCGTCGAGCTCGACTCGCTCACGGCCGAAGATTTCAAGACCATTCTCACGCAGCCCAAGAACGCGCTCGTCGAGCAATACAAGGCGCTGCTTGCTACCGACGGCGTCACGCTCGATTTCACGCCGGACGCAATCGACCAGCTCGCCACCTTCGCCATGACGGTGAACGAACAGACGGAAAACATCGGCGCCCGCCGGCTCCATACCGTGCTCGAGCGCGTCCTCGAAGACGTGAGCTTTGAGGCGCCGGAGAGCACCGGCCGCGTTGCGATCGACGGTGCGTACGTCCGGACGCGGCTCGCCGACGTCGTGGCGAATGCCGACCTATCGGGGTACATTCTCTAAGGGAATTCACATTGGGTCCGGCAGGGCCCGGTGTCATCGCAGAGGATGTTCTAAGTCATGAAAAATTCGATTGGCGCTTTTTCCGCTTTGTTTGCCGTGGCTAGCTTGCTTGCGGCTTGCAACGGCAACGGGGCTCTCGGTCCCGGACCCAGCCCCACGTCATCACCGAGCGGGAACTGCGGTGGCCCGCCCAATCAGCTCGAGGTGCTCTATCCAATACCGGGGTCGCGCAAGGCCCCGCCTGCGCTCGCGAATATCTACGTTTCGACAAAAGGCCCATTACCGCCGAGCAATCAGTTCAACTTCTACTTGTCGCAATCCAACGGCAACGCAACGTTTACGGGGTTATTTGCAGCGATCAATGGGTCGCAATTACCGCCGAATCATGCGAAGCCGACCTATCCGAACCCGACGTACTATGCCTCGGCAATCGCGGGTCCGTCCGGATCCAGTTACATCATCGGGCCGGATCAGGCGGTCAGCTTGCTCTGGAACGATGGCGGCAGGAACTGCATCCCGCATTTTCTGGTGGCCTCGTTCAAGACGAAGAGCTAGCACCTGGGGTGACTTTCTGAGAGTAGCGGGCGGCGACGAAGAAGAATAGCCGCCCGCGATGCCCTACGTCCGCGAGATACTTTCCGAAGGTCACCCGACGCTACGAAAAGTCGCGAAGAAAGTTGCCCTGAAAGAGATTGGGGACCCACTCTTTCAGCAGCTGATCGACGACATGTTCGCGACAATGTATGCGGCGCCCGGCGTGGGCCTCGCCGCTCCACAGGTTAACGTCTCGAAGCGCCTCTTCGTGATGGACGTGCACGATGAGGAGCACGAACCCGCGGTCGTCATCAATCCGAAGCTCGAAGAAGGCGGCGAGGAGGTCGAGCTTAAGGAAGGTTGTCTCTCCGTTCCCGGGATTGTCGGGGACATCGTTCGGCGTACCCGCGTCGTCGTCACCGGGCTCGATCGTCGCGGCGAGCGGATTCGCATCGAGGGTGACGGGTTATCCGCCCAATGCCTTCAGCACGAAGTCGACCATCTCGACGGTATCCTTTACCTCGATCGTGCTAAGAATTTGCGCCCTGCGCTCACCGATGAGGAGAAAGAAGCCGCGGAGGCTTGAAGACGCTTTTTTTTGGCACGAGCGCATTTGCCGTGCCCAGCCTCCGCGTCATGGCCGAGCGTACGCAGCTCGCCGGCATCGTAACGCGGCCCGATCGTCCAGCCGGCCGTGGCCACCGTTTCAAACCGAGCCCCGTCAAGGCCGCCGCGCTCGAGCTGGGTGTGCGCGTCTACGAGCCCGCAAAACTCCGCGCATTTGCCGAGGAGGTACGCGACGAGCAGTTCGATCTTTTCGCGCTTGCTTCGTACGGGCGGGTGCTTCCAAGAGAGTTGCTCGAGGTGCCTCCGATTGGTGCCCTCAACGTTCATCCATCGCTTTTGCCGAAGTATCGCGGCGCGACGCCGATTCAAACGGCAATCGCGGATGGCGAGAGAGAGACTGGCGTGACCATCATGCTGATGGATGCGGGTCTCGACAGCGGTGACGTCGTGCTCGCGAAACGCGTCCTAATCGACCCGGGTGAAGCCTACGGCGAGCTGCACGATCGGCTCGCGCGGATCGGCGCCGAGCTGCTCGGCGATGCGATCGATTTGGCGGCTCGTGGAGAACTCGTGCGCCGGCCGCAGTCGGGGGAAGCGAGCATGACGCAGCCGATCTCCAAGGAAAACCTCACCATCGATTGGAGCTGGCCGCCGCAACGAATCGTCGACACCGTGCGCGCCTTTTCGCCGCAGCCGGCCGCTCGTGCGAGCCTCGCAGGCGAAGTCGTAAAAATCCTGCGCGCGCACGTCGCCTCCGACGGAACGCTGGCGATCGACGAGCTTATCGCGCCGAATCGCGGACGGATGAGCGGCGAAGAGTATCGCCGCAGCCGCCTCACTACGGACGAAAAATGAACGCGCGCGAACTTGCTCTCGCCGTCGTGCGCGATGTTTTTCCGCAGCCGGGTTCGCGCGCCGTCGACCGTAGCGCGCAAGCCTCCTTCGATTACCGCGCGCGTCGCGCCGGGCTCGGCGATCGCGATCGGGCCTTCGCGGCCGAGCTCGCCTACGGTTCAATCAAGATGCGCCGCGCCCTCGACTGGTATCTCGCACCGTTTCTCTCCGGCCGCGAACTGCCGCCCGCGATTCTTGAGATTTTGCGGTTGGCGACCTACGAGATCGTCTATACGCGCGCCGACGTCCATGCGACGGTCTTTGAGTTCGTTAATCTGGCGAAACGATGGGGGCACCGCGGATTGGCGAATCTGGTCAACGCCGTGCTTCGGTCGCTGCTGCGCGCAAAACCGGCGGAGCCTCAGCGCGAGGCCTTTGAGAGCGAAGACGAATATCTCGGAACCCGCTATTCACTGCCGACCTGGCTCGTGCGGCAGTGGCGCGACGTCTTCGCCGACGCGCTCGAAGCGATTTGCGGAGCCGTCAACGAACCCGCGCGCATGGCGATCGTGGTCAACGCGCTCAAGAGCGAGCCGGCGGAAGCGGCGAAGCTTCTTCGTGCGAACGGAATCGAGAGCGAACCATCGCGGTACGTACCCGAAGTGCTGCTCCTCGAACGCGGTCCCCCCTCGCGTGCAACCGGCGACGGCGTTTGGTGGTCGCAGTCGGAAAGCTCGGCAATGCCGGTCGACGTCATGGGACCGCAGTCCGGCGAAAGCATCCTCGACGTTTGCAGCGGCCGCGGAAATAAGGCGCTGCAAATTGGGGCGCGGCTTGCGGACCACGGCAGCCTCGTGTGCATCGACCGCGATGCGCGCAAGATCGCGACCCTGGCGCGCCGCTTAGAGGAGACCGGTCTCGCCGCGGCCGTCGTCACGGGCGATGCTTGCGCAGAGGCACTGCCGCCCGAGCAGCGTTTCGACCGTATACTGGTCGATGCACCCTGCTCCGGAGTAGGTGTGGTCGGGCGCCACCCGGAGGCGCGCTGGAAGAAGCAGGGGACGGACGGCGAACGCCTGGCGCTGACGCAGCGAGCTCTCCTCGAGCAGGCGGCCCGTCACGTTCATCCTGGCGGGGCGCTTGTCTATGCGGTCTGCTCGACCGATCCACGCGAAACGACTGAAGTGATCGACTGGTTCTTGGCACGGCAGGATTTCGAGCGCGGTCTGATCCCGTCCGCGTACGTTCCCTTCTTGACCCGAGACGGTGACGCACTCGTGCCGCCCGGCCTCGAAGGCCGCGATGGATTTTACATCGCGCGCGTGGAGCGCCGCGCGTGAGCTTCCTCGCGAAGCTCGAACAGTTCTGCGCCACCTTTATCGAGCGCGCCTTTGCGAAAACGTTCCCCAGCGACCTGGAGCCCGCGCAGATCGCTCGCAAGCTCGTAGCGACGATGGAAGCGCAGACGCGTGGCGACGGAGCCTTGCGCGCGCCCGGATCCTACGCGGTCTTCGTCAGTCTCGCCGATTTCGACCGCCTTGCCGAGCATCGCGAATATCTCGAGCGCACGTGGGCCGACCTCTTGCGGGACCTGGCGGCGAGGGTTGGCGTTGCATTTGAAGGAGATGAAGCACGCGTCACCATGGAGCCGCGTGCGAGCGTTCCGGTTGGGGCGATCGAAATCGAAGTTGTTGGGGAAGAGCCGTCGTGGCGGGGCTTCTATCTTCGCACCGTCGAGGGCGTTCCTCCCGAGGGAGTCTACTCGATCGAAGGAACGTCGCGCATCGGGCGTAGCGAGGAAAGTGAAATCGTTCTGCTCGATCCCAGCGTTTCTCGCGCGCACGCTCTCGTCGAAGTGCTGGCCGGCGAGCCGATCGTGCGCGACCTCGGCTCGACCAACGGCACGTTTCTCAACGGTCGTCGCGTTGAGGCAGAACGGCTTCGAGATGGCGACGAGCTTCGGTTTGGAAACACCCGAATGAGATTTGAAGCGCGGTGACGCCCGTGCTCGGCGTTCTTGCGGATTTCCAGCGCGAGATGCGGATCGGATCGCTCGAAATAACGGCCGCGCTCGCGCTCGTGGGGCTGCTCGCCGCGCGGCCGCGCATTCGCGCCGCCGCCGATATCGGTGCGCTCACACCGATGCAGCTCGATCTGGAAATTTTCGAGCGAGGGGCTCGCGGCACCCGGCACGTCCGGCCTCCTTGTGAAATCGGTCGAACCCGAGCGGCCGACCTCGTTTTGGGCGACCCCGAAGTGAGCCGGCGGCACGCACGGTTGGAGAGCCACAATGGCGTTGTCTACGTGGAAGACCTCGGGAGCAGCAACGGCACCTTTCTCAACGGACGGCGCGTCACCGAAGCGATCGAAGTGCGTGAGGGCGATGAAATCGACGTCGGAACGACGCGTTTGGTCGTGGCCTCGGTGCGTCCCGACTGAGCATGCTGATCATGCGGCGCGTTCTGCCGATGCTCGGTGCGCTCGGCGTTGGCGCGTTGATTCTTCACTTCGCGCCGGCGCGCGCAATCGGGCCGCCCTGGATGCTCGCGCTCTTGGCGGTGCTTTCTGTCGTATGGGTGCTCTGGCAACCCGCGACGATGGTACGTGACGATCTCTTGCCGGCGCTTGCGGTGGTTCTGGCGGCGCTCGGCCTCGCAATAGTTGCGCGCCTTTCGCCCCTCCTCGCGCAGAAGCAGCAACTCTGGATTCTCGTTTCGCTCGTGCTTGCAATCGCCATGGCACCGGCCTTCTCGCAGTTCCGCCGCTTCGCCGCGTACAAATATCTCTGGGTCGTTGCGTCGCTCGCGCTCTTCGCGTTGTTGCTGGCGTTCGGCCAGGAGGTCAACGGCGCGCGACTATGGATCAGGCTGGGGCCGATCCAATACGAACCGATCGAGCTCATCAAGCTCTTCATCGTGCTCTTCTTGGCGGCGTATTTGGCAGAGACGGCCGACGTCATCGCTAACGCGCGGCCGTGGTCGCTGCGTGCGAACGTTAAGTATTTGGGACCGCTCTTTATCGGCTGGGGCGCGTCGATGGCGATCCTGCTGGTGCAACGCGATCTCGGAATGGCAACGCTTTTGCTCGCGACGTTTGCCACGCTGCTCTTCGTGGCGACCCGCCGCGTCGACATCGTGCTCTTCGGGGCGCTGCTCTTTGCGCTCGGTGCGTTCTGGGCGGTCCACCACTACCCGTACGTTCAGACCCGCATCACGGTATGGCGCAATCCGTTCTCCGATCCACTTGGCGCGGGCTACCAGTCCTCGCAAGCGTACTATTCCCTTGCCGCGGGCGGCCTGTTCGGCAGCGGGTTCCGGCTCGGTCATCCCGAATTTATTCCGGACGTTGCAACCGATTACGTGTACGCGGCTTTTGCCGAGGAATTTGGGTTGATCGGAGCGCTCGTCGTTTTGGCGATCTTCCTCGACTTGGTGCGACGAATCTTCGCCACCGGTCTTGAGCAGCCGGACCTGTATACGAAGCTACTCGCGGCCGGCCTCGGGGCCACGCTCGGGTTTCAAGTCGTCATCATCGTGAGCGGGGTCATTGGATTGCTTCCGCTCACGGGCATCACGCTGCCCTTCCTCTCGTACGGCGGAAGCTCACTCGTCGCAAACTTCTTGCTCGTCGCGCTGGTCTGGGCAATGAGCGCGCGACCACGACGGAGGGAAACATGAGGTTTGTACTCGCGCTGGCGCTCGTACTTGGTATCGTGGGCTGCGCGAAAAATTCGCACGGACCGAGCGCGGCGGCGGCCTCGGCGGCCGCAGCGGAGAACCCCGGCTCGGCGAGCGACGGCGCCGTCATTTATCTCGCGAACTGCTCCAGTTGTCATCAGACCAACGGCGAGGGCGTTCCCGGTGCCTTTCCCCCGCTTGCAGGCAATCCGGTCGTGACCGGCAATCCGGCCTCGGCAATTACGATCGTCAAGAACGGTCTCGAAGGGCGCGTCGTCGTCAACGGCGAGGCGTACAGCGGAATCATGCCGCACTGGAAAGGGCTAATTCCAGACGAGCAAATCGCAGCGGTCATTACCTATATTCGAAGCTCCTGGAAAAACCACGCGTCCGGGGTCAGCGTCGCCGACGTCCAAGCGATTAAATAGAAACGACGTCATCCTGCCGCAGGCGTTCGCCGAACTCGCGCGCGAAAAGAAGTTCGACGAATTCGTGCATACCGGGGTCGGCGTGGCGCAGTCGAG
This sequence comes from Vulcanimicrobiota bacterium, assembly GCA_963756635.1. Classification (GTDB taxonomy): domain Bacteria; phylum Vulcanimicrobiota; class Vulcanimicrobiia; order Vulcanimicrobiales; family Vulcanimicrobiaceae; genus Cybelea. The sequence goes on along the minus strand of CAVWOR010000004.1, from coordinate 354,552 downwards.
CGCGGGTCGCCCGGGGCCACGGTGACGCCGGATCGTTGACTTCGACGTAGGCACGCAGCGATTCGGCGAAATATTCGTCGACGCCGGTTGCGGCATACGGTGTGACGAAGCCAACCGCGTTCGTAAAGAGCGCGCGAACCTGCGGATCGATGCCGCTGCGGTAGACGCCGCCGCCAAGCGCGCAGTCGAGCGCGTGTCCGAACTCGTGCGCCACGGTCATCGGACTGCGGGAACGTAGATAGAGCGCCCGCTCTTCCACGACAAAGAGGCCCGCGGGGGGCGCCGGCCATGCGTCGACGTCGATTCCCAAGCGAGCCAAGGCTTGCGAAGCTTCACGGTAGAGCTCACCGGCACGGAGCAACGTGATGCGGATGCGGTTGCGTACCGCGTAGGCGAGCGCACCGCGACCAAAACGAAGCAACACTTCGATCACAGCGATCTCCGCGGGGCGCCGCCGGTAGCATTCGAAGAGCCGGCGCGCGATCGCGACTGCGTCCTTTTGCATCGGCGCCCATCGTCGCTCAGGGGGCTTACCGAACTGTGACGCAGTCGTTTCAGAGTTTTTTCATGCATCGGCTCTAACGTGGGAGCTCTCAATCAGCTCGGAGGTATCAATGCTTTTCAAACGCACCACGACGTCGATCGTGGCCGCCACGGCCCTCTTGGCCGCGGCAGGCTGCAGTCACGGCGCCATGTTACCTGCGCAACTTCCCGGCGTGCAGGGGTCGGCACTTACCCGAACTATGCCCGATAAAGGGACATCTATCCTTAAGATGCTCAAGAAGCAGGTTGTGATCGGCTCGACGAGCGATCCGAAGCTGCAGCAGCTCAATCCGTACGGTCTCACGGTTGCGCCGGCGACAACCGGCGACTTCGATCAGGGCGACCTGGTCGTCTGCAACTTCAACGCGAAGAGCAACGTCCAAGGCACCGGCTATACGATCGTCGCGCTCCATCCGAAGCCCGGCTCGACGCCGCTCTTGGTCTCCGACAGTAAGACCCTGCTCGGATGCGCCGCTCTCGCCTTGGGGCCTGCCGACGATATTTGGGCCGCGGCCTTCGCTGCCGACGACAACCCGGTGCTGTCAGCCTCCGGGAAGCTCGAGGCAAACATCAAAGGAAAGGATTTTGTTCATCCGTGGGGTCAGGTCTACGCGCAGCCGAAATCGGGGAGCGCAGCGTTCTACGAAAGCAACGCCGGCAAGGGAACAATCGTCCGCATCAATCTCGGCTCGACGTTCACCTACGACGTAATCGCAACGGGCTTCGCCGTCAATCACGGAAAGCCGGGCAGCATCCTCGCGCCGTCGGGGCTGTCGTACGATCCCAAGAGCGATACGCTCTACATCGTCGACGGCACGAACAACACGGTGGTCGCCTTTGCAAAGGTAACGAAGATTCCGGCCGGCGGCATCACCGTCGGAAAAGATGGTAAGAGCTTTGCCGGCCCGTCGGCTAAAGATGCCCGCCTCGTCTTCGCTGGGAAGCCACTCAATGGACCAATCAGCTCGACGCTCCTCTTCAACGGAAATCTCGTCGTCGGCAATACGGGCAACCCCAGCGGCGAAAACCTCATGATCGAGCTCTCGCCGAGCGGAAAAGTACTCGACGTGCTCAACGTCGACACGGGCGCATCAGGTGCGCTATTTGGAATCGTCGCCACGGGTACGAGCGCGGCCGACACCAAGGTCTACTTCAACGATGACAACGACAACAATCTGCAAGTTCTAGAGCGGTGAATCGAGCCTGCTACGTTGCGGTAGCAGCCCTCCTAGCAGGATGCGGAGGCGGCGCTTCGGCGCCGCCTCTCACCTCTTCGAGCTCGCCGGCCGCGCAGTCGGCGCACGTATCCGCCAATACGGTCGGGCTGGGTGCCGTCCTTTCCAGTAAAATTGGCGGCCAGATCTTCGGCTTCGGTATCGACCAGAACGGAGGCGGCGGCGTTCTCGCCACTGCATCCGACGTCGAAACGTTCGACACGGGCACCGGGATGATTACGAAAACGTTCCCGAAAAAAGCTTCAGGCCGAATCTCTTATAGCGCCGACGGCGTCTTCACGGGCGACGTCGGACTCATTACCCGCTACGTCATGCCGAAGGGTTCGATATTCGCAAACCATTTCTACGACGTCATCAACCCCGTCACCAAAGGAAACTTCACCGGCAAGTGGACGCCGCCGATCAAGGACATTCAAGTCGAACATGCCGGTCCCAACGAGACGGCAAGCATGACCGCGATCTTTGCCATCGAGCTCAAGAACCAGGACATTCCGATTCTCTTTGAATCGGACATTCCCAAGAATACCTTCGGGAAAATTTTCCGGCTCAACCCCAGCGGCTTTTCGCTCGGCGATCAGCCGCAAGCCGCGCAAGACACCGGCACGAATCAAGCCGTTATCGCGACGTCCCCCGATGGCGGCCGGGTCGGGGGCTCAGCGCCGATCAACGTGTTGGTCAACCTCAAGACCGGCGAGCAGACCCAGTTCCAAGGACTCAACAATGGTCCGGTAGGCGCGGGTTTTGTAAACGGCCTCGCGGTTGACTCGAACACCGGCATCGCCGCGACCACGACGGAGCTCAACGCGCAAGTCGAGTTTTACGATCTCGTTCAGAAGAGCGGCACGGCCGTACAGCTCCCGTGTACGGGCGCCAGCTCGCAACTTAACAGCGGCACCTCCGTAACCAACGATCCCGTCAACGGCCTGTTTCTGGTCGAGGATCCCGACTACGCCTGCAGCTCCGGCGGCGCAATCGTCGTCTACAACGAAACCGGTGCCCTCGTCGAGACGATTACCGGTTTTAGCTTCGGGATCGATCAAATCGATCCGGGCCTACCTGCCGTGATACCCAGCCAGCGGATGGGTTGGGCGGCCGGTCCGAACGCAAACCAACTTCAGCAGTTCTTCTACTAGGATCGTTTCGAGGGGGTAAAGCCCGGGCGGTCGCTGCGCGAATGCGGCACGACCACAATGGTCACGCTATCGTGACGCCCGCCATCGCTGGCGTCGATGCGCCACGTTCCCAGCCGCAGAGGCCAAAACGCGTTTCCGCTTGCATCCAGGGGTAGCGGCGCGCCGCCGACGCTCCACGCCACGCGGCCGGCGCCATCGATCGCGCGTAGCGCGATCTGCTGCTCCCGCAGCGCGAGCGAGTGCGCGCTTTCGTTGTGCACGAAGACGTCGCCGTCATGCGGAAAAACGATGCGGAACACCCCTCGCGCGCCGGCAGTCTGCAACGCGAGCCACGAATCGTAACGGTTATCGCTGCGTGGCGCAGGTCGCTTGACGAACGCGAGATCGCGCGGCAGAATCCACTCTTGCACGGTCGCCGGGCAATCGTATGCACCGGGCTGCGGCGCGTGACCCGTGGTCGCGCAAATCGCGGTGCGAACGAAGCCGGGCGGCGCGGGAAAGGGCGGCGGTTCGGCGTTGCGTTCGTAGAGGTGCAGCATGATGCGGTTCCACAGGGGACCGGCGCCGGTTACGCCCGAGACGCCGCGCATCGCGCTGCCGTCGAAGTTACCGACCCACGTCCCGACCGTGTACTCACGGGTAAAGCCAACCGTCCAGGTGTCGCGAAAATCGGAGGAGGTGCCGGTTTTTACCGCGGCGGGAAACGGCATCTGCAGGACGGAGCCGATGCCGAACGATTTCGCCCGGGCGTATGGGTCGGCGAGCATATCGGCGATCAACTGCCAATACGCTGACTCTCCAATCCGCCGCGACGGCGGTGTCGAGCCCGTAACGAGCGAAAGCGGTACGAACTCACCGCTGCGAGCGATCGTTGCATAGGCTTGCACGAGCTCCCAGAGGCTGACCTCACCGCTTCCGAGCGTCAAGCCGAGCCCGTAATATGCCGCGGGCCGATAGAGATGCGTGAAGCCGAGAGCGCGCAGACGCTCGAGCAGGGTTCCGACTCCTAGGCCTGAGAGCACTTGCACCGCCGGAGCGTTGAGCGAGTTCGCCAGCGCGTAGCGTACGCGCACCGGTCCGCTGAAGCTGCCGCTGTAATCGCCGGGTTCGTAGAGCTTGCCGCCCGGAATCGCATACGCGGACGGCACGTCGGCGAGAATTGTCGTCGAGCGGATCGTACCTCGCTCGAGCGCGAGCTCGTAGGTGAAGGGCTTGAGCGAGGATCCCGGTTGGCGCAGCGCTTGCACGCCGTCGTTGCGTCCCAGCGCTTCGTCTGAAAAGTAATTGGGTGAGCCGACGTACGCCAGCACGTTTCCCGTGCGGTTGTCAACGACGAGCGCGGCACCATCGGCAACGTGATACTCCTGCAGCGCCGCGACGACGTCTTGCGTCTGCGCTTGCACGAAGCGCTGCAGGCTCTGGTCGATCGTCGTGCGCACGCGTCCAGGGCTTCCGCGACGGCGCGAGAGGAAGAAGAGCGCGTGCGCGGCATCCGCAATGCCTGAGTCATGCCGGCGCACGTGAAGGCTTTCAGCGAAGGCGAGATCGGCGCTCTCGCGCGAAATCCGGCCGAGCGCGACCATGCGTTGCAAGATGAAATGCTGGCGTGCTCGCAGCGCGCTCCAATCAGCGCCCGGCTCCAGACGCTGCGGATCGTTAGGGATAGCCGCGAGGAGCGCCGCCTGCGCGAGGTCGAGGTCGGCGGAGGGCTCTCCGAAGTATGTGCGCGCGGCCGCTTCAACGCCGTAGACGTTTCCGCCCATCGGCACGCGATTGAGATAGGCTTCAAGGATCGCCGATTTACTCGAAACGACGGCAATCCGCTGCGCCATGGCAATCTGCGCGATTTTTCCGCGGATCGTCGCCGGCGTCGGATACAACAATCTCGCCAACTGCATTGCGATCGTCGAGCCACCGCTGCGCGCCTCGCCATATATCGCGAAATCGCGCGCGGCGCGCAGCAGCGCCGGAACGTCGATCGCACCGTGGTGCCAAAACCGCGCGTCTTCGGCTGTGACCATCGCGTCGCGTAAGGCCGGAGCGATGGCCTCGAGTGGGACGCTCACGGCACGCGACGAATCGGCGCCGAGGACCGTTCCTAGCGCGCTTCCGTTACGATCGGTATACGTCACCGACCCGCGCGACGGGCGAAGCTTCGCAACATCGATGCCGCCCAAATAGAACGCCAGCATCGTGACTGCGACGCAGCCGGGAATGCCGAGCGCAAGCCGTTGTACCGTCAAGCGTCGAGCTGATCGGAAGGACCGGCGGTTTGCAAAGGAAGGGCGCGTTTCATGAATTCATCAAATAACGGAACCGTGAATGCCGTTATTCCGTACTCGGGGCTATAGAGCATGCCTTTGCGAATCAACGCCTCGCGCACCGGAGCCACGGATTCAACCTTTCGAGCCATCGTCGCTGCGACGTCGCCCGACCGCGCGTTCGTGCCGAGCTCGGCGAGAGCGCGAAGGTACTGTCGTTCTTGCGGCGTGAGCCGGTCGAAGCGGACGCTGAAGAAGTCTCGGTCGAGGCGATGTTCGACGTTACTCTGAATCGCCGCGATGTCTGCCTCGCTAACGCGATTTTCGGTCCCCTGATTCCAGGCGTCGTGCGCCCATTCTTGGAGAAAATAGGGATAGCCTAACGTCCGGCTTAGGATGAGCGCGATCGCGCCATCGGTGAACGCAACGCCGTGCGCCTGCGCGGGTTCGAGAATTGCTTCGCGAGCGGAGCTTGCATCGAGCGAACCGATGTGCGGAAACGCGAAGAGGCGCTCTGCATACGACTTCGCTTCTCCAGCGAGCGCGGGAAGCTGAGGCAACCCGGTGCCGACGAGCAAAATTGGAAGATCGAGCTGAACGGTTCGGTGCAACGCCATGATGATTGCGGCAAACTCGTTTTCGTTGAGGTATTGAAGCTCGTCGATCGCTACGATCGCGCAACTGCGGCGGTCTGCCGCCGCTTGGCCGGTAGAGACGAGTAGGTCGGTGAGGTCCCGTCGGAGCAATCCGGAATCGGCGACTCCGACTTCGGGATCGACTCCGACGCTGAACGCCGCGCCGCCCGGAAGAGTGATCGTGAAGCTGCGCAGCACGCGGAGCGCGCGCTGCACCGTTTCGGAAACCGCGCCCAAACGATCGTAAGCGAGCAGCAAGCTCCGGATGGCCGCGCCTAATTCCTCGAGGAAGTGGCCGTCTTCGCCGGCTTCCACGTAGGCGACATGCGCGCCGGCGGCTCGGGCATCGTCAGCGAAGCGGTTCAGGAGCACCGTCTTTCCGACACCACGCAGACCGATGGGAATGAGACTCTGCCCAGGTCGCCCGGCCTTGGCCTTGGCCACCGTCGCGGCAAAGCCGGAGATGAGGTCATCGCGCCCGGTGAGCGCGGGCGGTCGTGCCCCGGCGCCGGGGCGGTAGGGATTCTCGAGAGGGTCCATGGTTATGCAAAGTTTATCTCAGTTTAGGAGGTTTAAGCAACATAACCTAAACTTTGTATAACTCGGGCTCCGCAACCAAACCGGACGGGCGCATGGTTCGGGCCAACCGACCGAAAATAGAGTGAGCTTGCCCCGCCGGTCGTCGCACTCTCTCCTACTCGCTGCCGCGGCATTTGCCGTTTCTTCCTGCGGCGCCCCGGCGCCGAACGTTCCAAAGCTCGCGGCCGTCGGCGCGCTTCCCAAACCGTCGCTGCCACCTTGGATCGCTTCGATTTCGCCGACCGGCGGAGCTGACACGCTCGCGCAAATACGAGTGATTTTCGCCAAGCCGGTCACGCCCGTTGCGGCGCTGTCGGGCGACGGTCCGCGCGACATTCTCAGTCATGTGAACATTGCGCCGGCACTGCGCGGGCACTTTACCGTCCTGACGCCGCGCATGATTGGATTCGTCGCAGATCAAGCGCTGCCGATCGGAACGCGGGTGCGCATAACCCTTACCGCGGGCCTGCACGACGTCGCCGGCGACACGCTCGACCACGATCTTGCTTGGACGTTCGAAACCGACCCGTTGAGTTTTGACGGTTTGCCGCAGCTTACGGCCCAAGGCGACGAGGCGACGCCTTCTCCGGTCGGACTGCGCCCGAAGCTTCAAGTAACGGCGAACGCTGCCACCGATGCCGCGTCGCTGTCATCGCGTGCGACGCTGGTTGGCGGCGGAGAGCGTGTCGCGCTCACGGCTGCGCTTGAAACTCAGCCGACCCCCTATCCCGGTACCAACGCCGAAGAGCTTTTCAATCCATCGCTCGACACCTGGACGTACGATTTGCGGCCCAGCAGCGATCTGCGGCGAGGCACCACCTACGCGTTGCATATCGCTCCGGGCGTCGAGCCGCTCTACGGAAATCGTGCGACGGTTCAGAGCTACGACGGCGCGCTTCGCACGTACGGCGCGCTGGCGATGGTGCCCACCCCCGCGCCCGCTTCGGAGAGCGCCCGCTTCTCAGGCGGGGATCCGGTCATTGCTTTCAACAACCCGCTCGATCCCGCGTCGGTGGTCGGAGCGGTAACGATTTCGCCCACCCCGGCTTCGGTCAAGAGGCTGCTTACCGTGCCCGATTATCGCTCGAACACGATTGCGGTCGATCCGTATGCACTCGATCCCAATGCGACGTACACGGCGACGGTGGCGCCCACGGTCAAAGACGTCTTCGGGCAGATGCTCGGGCATCGGGAACGCATCACGATTCAGACGTCAGCGTTCGCGCCCGGCGCCTGGGCCCCGAGTGGGACCAACGTGTTTCCGGCTGGGACTGCCATCGCCCTAAATTTTTACGCAACCAATCTTCCCGGTAACAAATATCAGGCCGCTGTCGCTCGGGTCGGCCCGCTCGAGCTACTTGGCGGCGCGAGTGCGTTGAGCATGCTCCCACCGTATACGAGCTGGCCATCGCGAACGCTGGGCGGCGCGCGGCGCAACGCGCAAAGCGTCGTAAGTCTTCCGCTGCAAATGCAGTTGCGCGGCACCTACGGAGCCCTCGCATACGGATTTCGCACCGCGCTCGATGCCCCCAATTCCGATCCGAGTAACACCGGCATCGTGCAGCTGACCAATCTCGGCATCTTCGCACAGTGGTTTCCCTCGCACGGCATCGTACTCGTGCAGCACTTGAGCGACGGCGCGCCAGTCCGCGGCGCAAACGTGGCCGTCTACCGCGTGGACGAAGATCGGAAGCTCGCGCCGCAACAATGCGCCTCCGGTGCGACCGATGCGAACGGAGAACTCGATCTCCGGGGCGTCGACGTGGAGCGCTGCTCCGCTTTGGCGCAGGCGAATCAAGCGCCGAACCTGGGCGTCGTCGTTACCGAAGGCGCGGACGTCGCGACGGTGATGACGTGGGATTACAGCGGCATCTATCGCTTCGACGTCTACGCCGGATGGACGAGCGGCGCGCCGCTCTCGCGCGGCACGGTGCTGAGCGACCGCCAAATGTACCAACCCGGCGAGCGGGGCGAGATCACTGGCGTCGCATATTACGTGAAGGGATCGGCGGTCGTCGCAGACGCAAACGCCTCCTACGCCGTAAAGCTCGTGGATCCGAGCAATAATGAGACCGGGCTGGGCAAGGTTCGCACCGACGCGTTCGGCGTCTTTTCGATGCCGATTGCGTTTTCGAAGCACCAGGCGTTGGGCTATTATACGGTCGATGCGAAAGGCTCGAGCGGCAACGATATCAGCGGCTCGCTCCGCGTTGCAGAGTTCAAGCCGCCGAACTTCAAGCTCGATCTGACCCTCGGTGCGACGGCCGCGACTGCGGGCTCGAGCGTTCGTGCCAGCGTTTCGGCCGCGTATCTCTTCGGCGCGCCGCTTCAAGGCGGAAAGGCGCATGCTTACGTCACGCGCGATGTAGCGACCGTTGCACCAAAAGGTTGGGACGACTTTTCGTTCGGGCCACAGTGGTATTATCCCGAGCAGACGCCCTCGTTCGATACCGACGTGCTGCAGCGCGATCTCGCGCTCGACGCGCAGGGCACGACGTCGCTGGACGTCGGCGTGCCGCGCGATCTTGCGTTTCCGATGACGTACCGCGTCGACATGGAGACTTCAGACGTTTCAAATCTCTCCGTTTCCGATTCCCAAAGTTTCCTCGCGCTGCCCTCGGACGCCGTGATCGGATTGGCTTCCGATGCGGTCGGCAAGGCCGGCACGCCAATGCCGATTCGCGTGATCGTTACCGATCCCAACGGCAAAGCCGATGGCGGGCGCACCGTTCACCTCCAGCTTCAGAAGATGACCTACGTTGCGGCGACGCAGGAAGTCGAAGGCGGCGAGAGCGCGCAGGAGGCCATCAAGTACGACACCGTCGCCACGGCCGATGTCAGCTCCGGTGACGGGCCGGTCACGGCGCAGCTCACGCCCCGCGACGTTGGGCCGTATCGGGTCTTCGCGAATTTTGCCGACGCGCGCAGCGACGCAAGCGCAACCACGATTCAAGTCTTTGCCTTCGGTCCCGGCGAGGCCGATTGGGGTTTGAGCGATACGAACGCGGTCGCGGTGAAGCTCGACAAGAAGCAGTACGCAATCGGCCAGACGGCGAGCGCGCTCGTCGCCTCACCCTACGCGCGCGCCGACGTCTACTTCGCGATCGTGCGCAACGATGTGATCTACCGCACGATCCTGCGCGGCGTAAGCGGCGCGGTCCACGTGAACTTCAACGTGACGCCGGCAATGCTCCCCAATGCCGCCGTCCAAGCAATTGTCGTGAGGCGCAATCCGGGAGCCGCGCCGTCGAAGGGTGACTCGACGCTCGCCCTTACCGGCATGACGGCCTTCAAAGTCGATCTCGCCGACCGGTACGTGAAACTCGCCATCGCTGCTGCGAACGCCACCGTACATCCCGGCGGCACACAGCACCTCGGTTTCGCTCTCACCGATCGCAACGGAGCGCCGGTACGGGGTGAGGTCGTTGCGATGGTCGTCAACGATGCGATCTTGCAGCTTTCCGGATACCGCTTGCCGGATTTGGTGCAGATCGTATTTGCGCAGCAGCCGATCGCGACGATCTTTTCCGACAGCCGCGAGAACGTCACCCTCACGACGCAGACGCCGCCCGCGGAAAAAGGCTTCGGGTACGGTGGTGGTTTTCTGGCCGGCGCGGCGAGTACGCGCGTGCGCGCGAATTTCCTATCGCTCGCCTATTACGGCGTGCTGCGGACCGACGCCAACGGTCGCGCGAGCGCGGATTTCAGGATGCCGGACGACCTGACGACGTGGCGCGTCATGGCGGTCGCTCTTCAGCCAGCTAGCCCTTCGACTCGCCTGAGGACGAGCCCACGTTTCGCGACCGCCGACAGCACGTTCGTTTCTAACCAGCCACTGATGGCCAATCCGCTCTTGCCGCAGTTCGCGCGTCCGCACGACCGTTTCGATCTCGGACTGTCGATCGCAAATCAGACCGGCGCGGGCGGCGCCCTCGATTTTATCTTGAAACTCACCGGGGCGCTGGCCTTCGCCCAAGGCGATCCGCAGACGCAGCGTGCGACCGAACGAGCGTCGACGGGGATGCAAGCCTATCGCTTTTCGGTGATCGTCGGCACGCCCGCGCCGACGACGTTCCAAGCCGAGGCGCGCTTGGGTAGTCAGGGCGACGCGTTCACCGTTCCCTTTACCGCGACCCAGCGCGAGAGCACCGATTCGGTGATCGAGAGCGGAGCGACGCGGGGCGAAGCGTCGATACCGATCGCGCTCAACTCGGGCGGCACGGTTGAGGTCACGCTCGCGAACTCCGTCGTTCCGCAGTTCGTAACCCCGTCGGAGCGCCTCATGAGCGACGACGGCTTGCCCTTTGCCGATGAGGCGGCTTCGCGCCTCACGGTCGCGGCAGCGCTGCGGCAGCTGCGCACGCCGTATCGGCTGAAGCTCACCTTCGATCCGGACGCCGCCATTTCGGCGAGCCTTGGGGAGCTCTTCTCTCTGCAGCGCGGCGACGGCGGTTTCGGTGAGTACGCCAATGCCAATGAAAGCGACCCATTTGCGACGGCGAGCGGCCTGGAGTCTCTGACTTTTGCGCGAGCGCAGGGTATCGTCGTCGATGCGGGTTCCGTTGCAAGGGCGGCGGGGTTTATGGAACGCGCGCTGGCAAATCCTGGACTCTTTAAATGGTGTGCCGGCGACGCGCTTTGCAAAGCGCAGCTGCGCTTCGAAGCGCTGAGGGCGCTCGCCGGCCAGGGCTCTCCGCGAACCGATTTTCTCGCAGATATTGTGGCGCAGTCGCCCGGCTTCGATAGCGCGACGCAGATTCGTCTGGCTCGCTATCTCTTACGCGCGCCGGGTTGGCAAAGCCGAGGCGCGGAGATGGCGGCGCGCCTGCAGCAGCAACTTTACGTGACGGGTCGCTATGCCGTCGCGAACGTCTCGGACCGCTGGAGCTGGATCGGCTCGCTCGTCGACGCGCAGTCGCAGATGCTGCAGCTCATGCTCGAACGCCACGCGCCGCCCGAGCAACTCGACGGCGCGGTCCGCGCGCTCGTCGCGCAGCAATGCAGGTGCGGTTGGCCGACGGTCGACGACACCGCTTCAGCGGTAACCGCGTTGACGGCTTACGCGGCGAGCGAAAAACTTACGCCCGGCGTAGCGACGGCGACCGTCGGGGATCGTTCGATCGGCACCGCCCGCTTCGGGTCGACGGCATCCTCGCAAACCTTCACAGTGCCGGCGTCATCGCTGCCCGCGAACGCGCCGCTTCGCATCGTCCGAACCGCCGGCACCGTCCACTACTTGCTGCTCTACACCTATCCGGTGCCGCCGAATGCACCCGGCGAGCTCGCCGCGTTCCGCGTGATTCGCACGCTTAACGATCCCAGCGCGACGACGTCGGCGAATAGCGCCGCGCCGCTGACGACGATGGATCTCGCGACGGCATTGCCCGTTTCCGTTGGAGTGGCGCGCGTTTTCGATGTCGGCGTTCGCGCGATCGTCGATCATCCCGTCGACCGGCTCGTCATCGACGATCCGCTCCCGGCCGGTTTCGAAGCCGTGGATACGAGCTTTAGAACGGCGTTGCAAGCAATCGTTCCGCAGAGCAATAGCTGGCAAATAGATACGAGTCAAATTTACCGGGATCGCGTCGTCGCCTATGCGCAGCACCTGGAGCCCGGCGTTTACGATCTGCACTATCTCGTGCGGTCGGTCACACCAGGCACCTTTGCGTGGCCCGGCGCGCACGTGTATCTCAAAGACGCTCCGGAAGAATTTGGCCGCAGCGCGGGTACCCTGCTCGAAATAACTCCCTAACGGCGGGTCAGACTGCGTCGCGCGCGATAGACTCGATGTCGTTTGCGCCGATCGCTCCGGCGCAGAGGGCGCACGCTACCAGATGAGCGCGCGATCGCGCATCGAATTTTGCAAAGAGACCGCGCACCCGCAACTCGACGGTCGCGGTGCTTCGATCGACCATGGCAGCAATTTCCTTGCTCTGCATGCCATTTGCGAGCCCTTTCAGAATACTCGATTCCATCGGGCTTAACCCAACCTGGCTCATTCCTCTAGCAAACCTCCGCCTTTCCATGTGGAAAGGAAGCCCTGTCCTTATATTACGGCATCTTCGTCTGGTCTCGCCAGCACGCTTGCTCGTAAGGCAGCTGAGGGCGCGAATGCGCGAGGAATGCGCCCTCAGGTCGGCCGGAGCGATTCCTAGAGGCAATAAAACTTGGCGTATGCCTTGTCTTTAATCGCGATGCTGGTGCTCGTGGCATTGACCCAGTAGATGTAGACGGGGCTGCCGTTGGCGCCGGTCTCCGTGATGTCGACCGTGAGCGGCGTTCCGCCCTTAGCGCTGTTCCAGAAATTATTGAAGAAACAGCCGTTGCGTGGGTTCGGCATCGAGGTCTTTGCGCAAATGCCGCCTGGCGCGCACGTCTTGTCCGGAGAGATAGCTTCGCCTTGAACGTAGCCGGCCGCGGCCGGACGCGCTGCCAGTGCCGGATTGAGCGTGATTGCGGATAAGAGAACTGACATCAGGAACATCGGATTTGTGTAATCTCCTTGCGGCGGGATGTGTTGTATACGATTAGGATAAGCGAAAGCGTTACGGCCGCCCGCAAGCAGGCGGAGGGTTTTGTGCAACTTTTAATTCACGGGAAGCCCCGCCACCGGCAAGAGCGTCGTACGATCTTGAACTATTATTTTTAATAATGTATGATTTATCGCTATTGCCTCGCGCCCCCTCGGACGGTGCGAGCACGATCGAGGAGGTCCCATGAGCGTCTATCGAGCCCCACTGCGTGACATGCAGTTCGCCCTGCGCGAACTTGCCGGGATAGACGCGGTGGGCGCCTTGCCCGGCTGCGAGGAGACGCTCGACGTCCTCGACTCGGTGCTCGAGGAGGCCGCGGCTTTTGCGACGGGTGTGCTCGATCCGCTCAACCGGCCCGGCGACACGGCGGGCTGCACGTGGAAAGACGGCGAGGTCGTGACCCCACCCGGTTTCAAGGAGGCGTACAAGAAGTTTGCCGCGGCGGGCTGGATCGGCTTACCGGTCCCGGCCGAGTACGGCGGTCAGGGTTTGCCGCAGATTCTGCTCGGTCCGACGCTGGAGATGTGGAACGCGGCGAACATCGGCTTTGCCAACGGGCCACTCCTCAATCAAGGCGCGATTGAAGCGATCGAGCTAGTTGGCTCGGACGATCAGAAGCGGCGCTTCATTCCTAATCTCGTTTCCGGAAAATGGACCGGCACGATGTGCCTCACCGAGCCGCAAGCTGGTTCGGATCTCGCGCAGGTGCGCACGCGCGCCGTCCCCGATGGCGACCATCATCGGATCGCGGGGACGAAGATCTTCATCACCTTCGGCGAGCACGACATGGCGGAGAACATCATCCATCTGGTGCTCGCGCGTCTGCCGGATGCTCCCGAAGGCACGAAGGGCATCTCGCTCTTTATCGTGCCGAAGTTTCTGGTCAACGCCGACGGCACGCTCGGCGACCGCAACGACGTCGTCTGTGCGAGCATCGAGCACAAGCTCGGTATCAACGGCAATCCAACCTGCACGCTCAACTACGGTGAAAAGGGAAACGGCGCCGTCGCCTATCTCGTCGGCGAGCCGAACCGCGGCCTCGAGTACATGTTCATCATGATGAATGCGGCGCGTTTCTCCGTCGGCGTGCAAGGCATCGCGCTCGCCGATCGCGCCTATCAGAGCGCTCTCGCGTACGCGAAGGAGCGCGTGCAGGGGCGCGATCTCAAGCCTGGTTCGCGTGCGCCCGAGCCGATTATCGAACACCCCGACGTCCGCCGAATGTTGATGTGGCAAAAGGCGAACATCGAGGCGATGCGCGGACTCGCTTATGTAACGGCCGCGTCGCTCGATCACGCTCAGCGCCACCCCGACGAGCGGGTTCGTAAAGAACACAAGACCTTCGTCGAGCTGATGATTCCGGTCCTCAAGGGCTGGTGTACCGAGAACGCCGTCGAGCTCTGTTCGACTGCACTGCAGGTTTTCGGCGGTATGGGCTACATCGAGGAGACGGGTATCGCCCAGCAGTATCGCGACGTCCGCATTCTCACAATCTACGAGGGCACGACCGGAATCCAAGCCCTCGATTTGATCGGACGTAAACTGCTGCGCGACATGGGCGCGACGGCGATGAGCGTTGGCAAGAAGATGGAAGCGGTCGCGAAAGAGTGCGCGGAGCACTCCGATCCCGCCGTCAAAGGCATCGGCGAAGCGCTCGGCGACGCCCTGGTCGCGCTCAACGAGACCTCGCAGTGGATCGGAATGAACGCAATGGGAGACTTGCATACAGCCTTTGCGTGCTCGGTTCCCTATCTGCGGTTGTGGGGAGCCATTGCCGGCGGTTGGCAAATGGCGCGGGCCGCTCAAATTTCCGCTTCGAAAATTGCGGCCGGCGATCCCGAGGCTGAATTCTACCGAGCGAAGCTAGCGACGGCGGCCTTTTACGCGACACACGTGCTCTCGCAGGCGGCTTGGTTCAAGCGGCAGATCGTCGACGGCTCCGGCGCCGTCATGCGGCTCACCGGTGCCCAGTTCGACCTCGACCGCAAGATGGCGGTAACGGCGTAATGCACGTCGGCGTCACCAACCGCGACGGTGTGAGAATCATCACGCTCGATAATCCACCCGTCAATGCGCTCTCGTTTGCGTATTGTGCAAAACTGCTCGATGCGATCGAAGCCGCGGATACGGAGAGTTCGGTCGAGGCGGTCGTCTTGACCGGCGCGAACGGGCTTTTTAGCGCCGGCGCAGACGTCAACGACTTTAACCAAGAGTTCCCGCCGGAAGCCATCACCATCCGCGATGTAATTGCTGCGGTCGAATCGAGCGGAAAGGTCCACGTCGCTGCGATTGACGGGAATTGCCTCGGCGGCGGTTTGGAGCTCTCGCTGGCCTGCGATTACCGTCTCGCAGCACCGGGTGCGAAACTCGGCTTGCCCGAGATCAAATTAGGACTCTTGCCGGGCGCCGGCGGAACGCAACGGCTGCCACGCCTCATCGGCGCGCGCGCCGCGCTCGAGTTCATGCTCAAAGGTTCGGCGGCCTCGGCCGAGCGCGCGCTGGAGCTCGGTATCGTCGACGAGATCGCATCGGACGACGTCGTCGAGCGCGCGATTGCACAGACGAAGCGCTCCAAGCGGCGCATCTCCGAGCGTCAGGCGAGCATTGCAATGGACCTCCCGTTGCAAGCGGGGCCGTTCGTCGTCGCGCAAGCGCACAAGATGGTGCCGCCCGAAGATAACGGCGGGTTTGCCGCGCACAAGCTCATCGACGCCGTTGCGGCCGCAATCGAGTTGCCGTTTAATTTTGGGATCGCGCGCGAGGCTCGCCTCTTCGACGAACTGGTGCGATCGAAGCCGTCGCTCGCGCTGCGGCACCTCTTCTTCGCAGAGCGCGAGCTCGCGAAGATTCCCGGGCTTCCGCCGGCCGAGCCGCTGCCGATCGATAAGGCCGGCGTCGTCGGCGCGGGGACGATGGGAAGCGGAATTGCGATTGCACTCGCGCAGGCCGGCATACCGGTCGTGGTCGTCGACAACAACGAGGAAGCGGTCGACAAAGCGCGTCAGACCGTGATGGGCATGTTCATGTACCAAGTGCAAAAGGGGAGGCTGACGCAACAAGAAGCCTGGGAGCGCGCCCAATCGATTCGCTTCACGGACGATTGGAGTACGCTCTCCGACGCCGATCTCGTCGTCGAAGCGGTCTTCGAAAATCTCGACGTAAAACGCGAGGTGTTCCGCAAGCTCGACGCCATCGCAAAGCCGGCTGCCATTCTCGCCACGAATACGTCGACCCTCGACATCGACGAGCTTGGCGCGGAGACGAAGCGCCCAGAGTGCGTACTGGGCTTGCACTTTTTCGTCCCCGCCAACATCATGCCATTGCTCGAAATCGTGCGCGGACGCCAAACGTCGGCACAAACCATCGCCACCGTCTTTAAACTTGGCAAGACGCTGCGAAAGAAAGCGGTGCTTTCGGGCAACGCCTTCGGGTTCATCGGAAACCGCATGATCTTCGATTATCTGCGCGAGGCAAACGCGTTGGCAGAAGAGGGCGTTGCCCCGGCACGCGTGGATGCAGTGATGAAACGTTTCGGATTTCCAATGGGACCCTTCACGATGAGCGATCTCTCGGGTCTCGATATTGGCCGGCAAGTCCAAGAGGCGCGGGGTCCGCAAGCGCGTGAGCGCACCAACGTGCTCGACCGGCTCGTCGAGATGAATCGGCTCGGTCAGAAGACGATGGCCGGCTATTTCAAATACGACAAGGCGGTCGGCAAAGGTCGCGAACCCATCCCCGATCCGGAGGTCGAGCAACTCTTCGCCGAAGAGGCCGCCAAGGCCGGCATCGCGCCGCGCGATGTGAGCGACGACGAGATATGCGAGCGGCTGCTACGTGCGCTCGTTGCGCGCGGACAGCATCTTCTCGAAGAGGGCATAGCGCTGCGGCCGGGCGATATCGACATCGTGTACGTTTACGGATATGGTTTTCCGCCGCACCGCGGCGGCCCGATGTGGTATGCGCAAGAAAATCCTGCCGCTCTGAGCCCGTCGAAGGACGAACCGGCCGTCGCCCATGCGTGAAGCTGTGATCGTTTCGGCGGCGCGCACGCCGATTGGCCGGGCGTTTCGCGGCGCCTTCAATCAGACGTCCGGGACAACGATGGCCGGATACGTGGTCAAGCACGCGATGGAGCGATCGAAGATCGATCCGGCCGAAGTCGACGACGTCATCATAGGGTGCGGATTGCCGGAGGGCGCGACCGGCAATAACGTCGGGCGTACGGCGGCGCTTCGTGCGGGCTGCCCGGTCGGCGTCCCGGGCCAAACCATCAGCCGGTTCTGCGCGTCGGGCCTCGACGCCATTGCGGCAGGCGCGCGACGCGTGATCGCGGACGGCGCAAACGTCATCGTCGCCGGCGGAGTCGAGTCGATCAGTATGGTGCAGAACGACTTGCACATGCGATTCTTCACCGAGGATTGGCTGCTGCGCCACGACCCCGACCTCTACACGCCGATGCTCTTTACGGCCGATTTCGTTGCAAAGAAGTACGGCGTCTCGCGCGAGCGTCAAGACGAATATGCATTCCAAAGCCAGCAGCGTACCGCCGCGGCGCAGGCGGCCGGCCGGTTCGACGCCGAGATCGTGCCGATGCCTTCGTGGAAATACGAACAAAACCGAGATAGCGGCGTCGTGACCGAAGGGCACGTCGAGCTCGAGCGAGACGAAGGCAATCGCCCCGACACGACACTGGAAGGTCTCGCCGCGCTCAAAGGCGCGGTCCCCGGTGTCGCGGACACCTCGGTCACGGCGGGCAATTCCTCGCAGCTCTCAGACGGCGCCGCCGCCCTGGCGATCGTGGATGCGACGTTCGCGCAGCGGCGCAATCTGAGGCCGCTGGGGATCTATCGCGGATACGTCGCAATCGGCTGCGAGCCCGGCGAGATGGGGATCGCTCCCATCTACGCGGTGCCGAAGCTTCTCAAGGAGCACGATTTGAAGATCCAGGACATCGGTTTGTGGGAGCTCAACGAAGCGTTTGCGGTGCAGACCGTCTACTGTCGCGATAGGCTTGGTCTTCCCAACGATCGTTTCAACGTCGACGGCGGCGCAATCTCGATCGGCCATCCGTACGGCATGAGCGGCGCCCGCATGACGATGCACGCACTCATCGAGGGCAAACGGCGCGGCGTGAAATACGTCGTCGTAACGATGTGCGTCGCCGGCGGCATAGGCGCTGCCGGTTTGTTCGAAGTTGCGTAAGCGCGCGGGCGCCGCGTTACATTAGCTGGATTTCTTCGAAAACGCCGTGCACCAGCCATTCGGGCTGATCGCGCCGTCGACGAGCTTGCAGGTCCCGTTCGCCTTGGACGAGCTTCCCGGTATGAAGAACGTGCATTGCGAGCACTTCTGTCCGTTCTTCGGTGTGTTCTGATATTTGAACTGCGCCTGGGAGCCCTTTGCTTGCGCGTTCGTCGTTTCGACGAGCAGCAGGGCCGCTATGGCCGGAAGCACGACAGCGTTGGCGACGAATGTGCGCCGCGTCATTCGGCTTGCTGGCTCTCTCATCACCATTTTACCTCCTGCCCTTCCCTTACCCGGGTGGCGGGGATAGCTCCTCTCACTTTAGCTTAATGGTACGCTAATCACGATTCGATGCTTTGTGCTCCGCGTTCGGTTTCAATGTGCGTGAGGGGACAAAGCATAACAATGATGAGTAAGTGGATCACGAGCTTGATTTCCGGGGTTGCCCTAATCGGGATGAGCCTTTCGAGCACGTTGCCGGCAGCGGCCGAGCAGGCGCCCGATAAAAGCGGACCCGGCGTCACTCGGATCAGCGTCGTCCAGGGGTCGGTGGTCGTTCAGCGCGGCGACAGCAAGAAGCAAGTCGGCGCGGTTGTGAACGCGCCGCTGCTCCCGGGCGATTACATTTCAACGGGGGCGAGCTCGCATGGCGAGCTGCAATTTGACGGCTCTACCGCCGTTCGCCTGGGCGGCAACGTGCAAGCGCGCATTACGGCCGACGATCCGAGTAACCGGCAGCTTCAACTTGCCGACGGCACGATCGTAATTGGTCTCGTTCGTAGTACCGGCACCGTCCAAGTCGATACGCCGTCGGTGACGGTACGCGCGAAGCAGGCCGGCGACTATCGCGTTTCGATCGGCAAGGATGGCTCGAGCTGGGTGACGACGCGCCGTGGAACTGCGGAAGTTGTGACGCCGCAGCATACGTACACACTCGAATCGGGGCATACGCTGGTCGCACGCGGGTCGGCCTCCGATCCGTCGGTCACGTATGCGGCGGAAATCGGATACGATTCATTTGACGATTTCAACGCCAAACGCGATCAGACGATGATTGCGGCGCTGAACGCAAGTCCCAACCTTAATCCCGACATCGCGGGTTACGACAACCTAGGTGCCTACGGGCAATGGCAAGACGTCGCGGGTTACGGCCAGGTGTGGGTTCCCGATCAGTCGTCTAGCTGGGCTCCCTATAGCAACGGGTCTTGGACCTGGGGAGACGGTTACGGTTGGACCTGGGTTGCGAACGAGCCCTGGGGTTGGGCCCCGTATCATTATGGCCGCTGGTTCTACGCCAACGGTTATGGTTGGGCGTGGTATCCGCCCGCTTACTCGGCGTATCCAGCGTGGTCGCCCGCGCTCGTCGGATTCTTCGGATTCGGCGTCGGAGCACCGGGGTGGGGCGTTTCGGTTGGCTTCGGTTACCCTTACATCGGTTGGTATCCACTCGCGCCGTTCGGGCCCTACTATCCGTGGTACCCGGGCTGGGCGTGGACCGGCTGGGGCTGGGGCTGGGGTGGTTGGGGTTGCTGCGGCTACGGCTACAGAACCCGCGTCGTCAATATCACGCGAATCACGAATATCTACCGGTACTTCCCGCATGGCGGCGTGCACGGTACGTCGGTCGGGAACTTCCGGCACGGGACGATCTCCGGTCACACCTTTGCGGTGAACTCGCACAACATCAGCGGGCACGTCGGAGCGATCCGCGGGGCCGTGCCGGTAACGCCAACTCGCGATAGTCTCGGCTTTGGGGGCCGCACGACGAGCGCGCACGTCGCACTCTCAAAGGCCTTCGACTCGCCGCGGTTCGCATCGGCAAACCGGTCGCTCGCCGGGCGCATGACGTTCGACGACCAGCAGAGGACAGTCTCGCGAGCGATCCAGGGCGACGTCGGGCGCAACAACACGGCCGAGCATAACAACGCCGCGGAGCACAACGCTCCGGTATCGCGTAACAACGCGGCAGCGCACGATAGCGCTGCCGTAGCCCGGGAGAATCTTGGCGTAAACCGCGCGAACGCACCGTCCGATTCGTGGCAGCGCTTCAATCAGGAACGCGGCAACGAAGGACGCGGCAACTCGGTTGCCGCGCACGCGGAGCCGAACTCGTCGGGGCGTGCAGGCTTCGCAAACGAAGGCTCGCGTGAGGAACGCGCACCCTCGGATTCGTGGAGCCGGTTTTCGAACCAGCGTAGTGGCGTCTCGGCATCCGCCAGTGAGCGCGGATCGTACTCGCGCGAAGAATCGTACGGACGCGATTCGTTCGGAAGCTCCTACGGGCGTGATTCCTCGGAACGCAACGCGTACACGTCGTACTCGCGCGGCTCCCAGCCCTCATACTCGCGTGACTCGTATCCATCGTATTCGCGCGGCGCGTATGCGTCCTACTCGCGCGGCTCCCAGCCGTCATACTCGCGCGGCTCACAACCATCGTACTCGCGCGGCGCTGGGTACTCGGCCCCGCATCCCTCGGGGGGCGGCGGCGGTGGCGGCTCGCGCGGCAATGGCGGCGGTGGCGGCTCACATGGCGGTGGACGGCCTCCGCAGAGCTAGGACCGACCAAGTCGTGATGAAAGGGCGGCGCCAAGGCGCCGCCCTTTCGCTTGCAGAACTCAATAACAATCTCGTTCGGTATTTTGATAAGGAGCCCAGCATCAATGAACTTTAAACGTCTCTCAGTAGGCGTCGCAGCACTCTGCCTCGTCGCCGCCTCTCCCGCGGCGACGCTGGCGCAGACCTCGCACGTCGCCATGTCGCAGGCGGCGCACCTCACGATGGCTCACCCGATCCAAGTGAGCGCCTGCAATCCGGAACGCAGCGTCAGCTATAATTATGCAGGCTACACTCCCGGATTCTATCCGGGCTACGCCGGCGGCTATTGGGGCTGGCCGTCCGTGTATGGTGCGATGTACTACCAACCAGCTCCCGTTGCGAACAATCCCACGCTCGGCATCGACTATGTCAACGTCACCAACGTCGTCATGAGACAGATCGAATTCGGTCTCATCGTGCGGGGCAGCCTCGTCGCAGAAGTCAAGGACGTCGGCACCTTCTCGCCAGGCGCCGAGATCAAGCACAAGTACGGTCTGAGCCCGAACGTCTTCCCGTTGCAAACGAGCTACGCGAAGTGCGTTCCGCTGAAGATTACGTTCGAGGACGGATCGAAATGGAAGAATCCGCACTTGCCGGCATACAGGGCTAGCATGTACGGCACGCACCCCTAGAGTTTCTACACTGGCCGCGCGGTCGGCCGGGGCGTCGAGCCTCGGACGGACCGCGCGGTCGCCTAAAACGGCTTTCTCGACGAGAACACGGGATTAATAAGGAATATGACGACCCAAGATCTCTCCGCCGTACAATCGCTCGATAACGTCTGGGAGATGGCGCAGCGCCAGCTCGATGAAGTCGGGCTGCTGATCGGTTTGAACGAATCCCTTCACGGCTATCTGCGCCAGCCCAAGCGCGTGCTCGAGGTTTCGGTTCCCGTCCGTATGGACAACGGAGCCTTTCGCATGTTTACCGGATATCGCGTGCAGCACAACCTGGCGCGCGGACCAGGTAAGGGAGGGATTCGTTTCCATCCGGACGTGACGCTCGATGAGGTCAAGGCGCTGGCGATGTGGATGACCTGGAAATGCGCGCTCATCAACATTCCGTTCGGCGGCGCGAAGGGCGGCGTTATCTGCGACCCCAAGGCGATGTCGCTCCAAGAGCTCGAGAACCTGACCCGTCGCTTCACGACCGAGATTTCCATCATCATCGGTCCGGAAAAGGACATTCCCGCACCCGACGTTTACACGACTCCGCAAATCATGGCGTGGATTATGGACACGTTCTCAATGCAGCACGGATACTCGATTCCGGGGGTCGTTACCGGCAAGCCGGTCGCGATCGGCGGGTCGCTCGGGCGCGACAAAGCAACGGCCCGCGGCTGCATGTACGTCGTCGACGAAGCCATGCAGGCGCTCGGACAAACGATCGAGGGGGCTCGCGTTGCGATTCAGGGATTCGGCAACGCCGGTATGTACGCGGCGCAGCTGATGGCCGAACACGGCTATAAGGTCGTTGCCGTTTCGGATTCGCACGGCGGCGTTTCGAACGAGCACGGTCTCGACGTCAAAGGCTTGATCGCGCACAAATTCGAGACCGGTTCGGTGGTCGGCTTCACGGGGGGCGAGCGAACCGACAACAAAGAGGTGCTGGAATTCGATTGCGACGTCCTGGTGCCGGCAGCTCTGGAAAAGGTCGTTACACGCGAAAACGCGCCCCGGATCCGCGCGCGGATCGTCGCCGAAGCAGCCAACGGTCCGACGCTTCCCGATGCCGACGACATCCTCTTCGAACGCGGCATCATGGTGTTGCCCGACATCCTAGCTAACGCTGGCGGCGTGACGGTTTCGTATTTCGAGTGGGTCCAGGATCTCCAGGCGAACTTCTGGGAAGAAGACGAGATTAATGAAGGTCTGAAGCGCAAGATGACTCGCGCTTTCCGCGAGACGTTCGATCAAGCAAAACGTCACGGCGTCTCCATGCGAAAAGGGGCCTACTGCGTCGCGGTAGCGCGCGTCGCCGAAGCGACGAAGCTCCGCGGCCTCTACCCCTGACGCAACTGGGACTCTTCGGCGCCGGACGTCGCACGCTCGTCAACGACGAGACGGGTGCGATTCTCTACACGCCTGCGTTCGCCGACGCGCCCACCGCGCGGCGGTGGTTCGAAACGCTGCGCGAGGAGGTTACGTGGCATAGCGAGCGCCGCCGCATGTACGACCGCGACGTGGACGTGCCACGGCTCGTGGCAAGCTA
Organism: Vulcanimicrobiota bacterium; assembly: GCA_963756635.1. Lineage (GTDB taxonomy): Bacteria > Vulcanimicrobiota > Vulcanimicrobiia > Vulcanimicrobiales > Vulcanimicrobiaceae > Cybelea. The sequence goes on along the minus strand of CAVWOR010000004.1, from coordinate 331,583 downwards.
CCCGCTCGCGGACCAACAACTTCCCACGGTCCTCGCCGAAGCGGCGCGACGAGCCGCCGATGCGACCGATACGCCGTTCAACAGCGTCGGATTGAACTTTTATCGCGACGGGCGTGATAGCGTCGCGCCCCATAACGATCATCTCTACGAGATCGTCGCGCGACATCCGATTGCCCTCATTTCGCTGGGAACGACTCGCCTCATGACGATCCGCAGCAAAACCCTGCCGCGGCGAGTCTTCGATTTGGATTTGGAGGCGGGCAGCCTGCTGCTCATGAGCTACGAAACGCAGCTCCACTACGACCACGGCATTCCCAAGACGCGCGCCGCGGTTGGTCCGCGCATCAGCGTCGCACTGCGCGTTCGCCCTTGAGGCGTTTCGCGGCTCTCGCGTTGGCGCTCGCGGCCTGCGCGCGAGCCGGAGGCGAGCCGGCGGAGCCGCACGTGTTGCGGATCGCCGATAACGTGGATCCCTCTTCGCTCAATCCGCTCTTGGCGCACGATCAGGACACGATCGGCTACGATCTGCTCGTCACGCAGACGCTGGTCGGGCTCTCGGCCGATAACAAGCTCGTGTCCGTGCTCGTCAGGCGGATTCCAACGACGGCGAACGGCGACATTTCAAGCGACGGCAAGACGATCGTCTATCATTTGCGTCACGGTGTGCGATTCGCCGATGGAAAAGAACTGACATCGGCGGACGTTGCCTTCACGTTTCGCGCGATTGTCGATCCGCGCAACCCCGTGGAATCGGAGGATGCGTACCGGCGCGTCCTATCGTTGCAGACACCCGACCGCTACACGGTGCTCGTGCGATTGAAAAAGCGATGGAATGCCGCGGTCGCGGAGCTCTTCGCGCAGGCCGATTTTGCGTTCGGAATCCTGCCCGCCCACGCGTTTGCGTCCACCGACGTTACGAAAGCCGCCTGGAATCAGCGCCCGTTTGGAACCGGACCGTTCAGGGTGGTGGCGTGGGAGCGTGCAAACCGCATCGTGCTCGAGCCGAATCCGTATTTTCGGCCCCGCCCACGGCTGCGCCGGATTATCTTCGTGTTGATCCCGACGACGCAGTCTTCGCTGCTCGCGCTGCGCGCGCGCGACGTCGATATCACGGAGATCGGCGCCGCTCAAATACCCGAGGCTCGGACGACCTCGCGCGGACGGGTGGTGATCACTCCGATAAACGGAGCGTACTTTTTGTTCGTTCAGACGACAGCTCCGCCGACGGACGACGTGTATGTTCGCCGCGCGATTGCAGCCGCGATCGACCGCGACGAGATCGTACGTGGACGCTTCGGCGCACTGACGCCGGCCGATTCGTTTCTGCCTCCGGTCTTTGCGTGGCACGACGCCGCGCCGCAAATGACGACGGCCGATCCGGCGGCGGTGGTGCGCGACTTGAACGCCGCGGGATGGCGAAGGAGTCGCGGCCGTTGGTTCAAGGACGGCCGGCCGCTCGCGTTGACGATCACGCTGCCGCCCGAGCATGGAACGTGGATGGAGGTCATCGAGCAAGAGCAGTTGCGCCGGGCGGGCATAGAAAGCGCTCTCAAGCCCTACCCGGCGGCGCTTTTCAATGCGCCCGACGGCCCCTTGAGAACGGGCAACTTTACGCTCGCGGCCGGTCAGTGGATCGGCGCTGCTGATCCGGAGCAGTCGGTGATCTTTGCGTGCAGCCAACGCGGTCGCGACGGTAACAACTCGATGGGTTACTGCAGCCGCCGATTCGACGCGCTCTTCGAGGATCAAGCCGTTACCGCAGATGCGCAGCGGCGGCGCCGCGACTTCATGGAAATGCAGCGCATCGTTCGCACCGACGCGCCGATCGTGCCCATCGCTTTCGAATCGAGCGTCGACGTGATCGGCGATCGCGTGAGCGGTTTCCGGCGGAACATGTTGATGTATCCCGTCGATGCCGAAACGTGGGATACCCGATAGGAAGCATGCTGGGCGTCTTAGCAAGAAACCGTAGAGGCGCGTCATCCTCGATGAGAGAACGACGAGGGAAGCCAAGTAGAGGAGTTTTCGATGTTCAAGTTTTCCCGGTGTGCCGGCGCGTTGGGATTCCTGGCCGCCTGCGCGCTACCGGGATGTGGGGGGGGCGCTACAGTCGCCCCCGCAACGCTTCCCAGCGGTTCTGACTGGACGTATGCGGGCGGAGTGCTCTACCATCACCCGGTCTACGCGCCCACGCGGCAAACGGCATCCGGAATCGTTCCCTTATTGCCGTACGTGCCGTATATGGGCGGCGTCGTGATCGTCGCGCCCAAATTCTATCTCATATTTTGGGATTACAAGAAGTACGGCGATGCGGATGGCCTGGAACCCTTGCTTGAGGCCTATACCAAGGCCATGGGAGGCAGCGCTCACAACAACATCGAGACCCAGTACTATCAAAAGTCGGGCCACAAAAAGACACACATCACGAATCCGGCCGATCAGTTCGGCGGCAGCTGGGACGATGAGTCTCCGATCGCAAAGAACCCAACCGATGCCCAGGTTGCTGCCGAGGCATTACGAGGAGTCACGCACTTCGGCTACGATCCCAACGGCGTTTACGTCGTGGCAACCCCGCACAAGCATAGCGAAGAGGGGTTCCCAACGTCGTGGTGTTCCTATCACAGCGAGACTTCGTACGAAAAGCAGTTGGTGCCGTATGCGAACCTGCCCTACATGACCGATGCGGGCGGCACGAAGTGCGACGCAAACGTCATCGCCCCACCCTCGGATGAGAGCGGGAGGGACGAGGGTATGACGATCTTCGCGGGACACGAATACGGCGAAACGATTACCGATCCGGATGCGTTCACCGCGTGGTGGGGTGTCAACGGAGAGATCGGAGATCCATGCGTCACGGATACCATGGCAAACGACCAATTCGGTACGAAGTCGTACACGATGCAGCCGATGGCCAGCGATGCCACTGAATCATGCGTCCAAACCTTTCCCTAGCGTCGTCGAGCTGAGACGGTTCTTCATGACTCGGCGCCTGATCGCTCTGCTCGTCGCGTATGCGTGGCTCGCAGGCTGCGGCGGACGCGCGAGCGGTCCCGTGAATCCGATTCCGCCGGCGCCGGCCGAACTCACGCGCGTGTTACCTGACCTGAACGTCAACGAGCTTCCAGAACCGCCGATCGTCCATGCGGTTCACGGCGTTGCAAAATTTTCGCTGATCGCCAACGTCGATCCGGCTACCGGTTTGCCGTCTTTCCAGTACCAATACATGCACGGCGTAGCTCCGACGATCGAAATCGATCCCGGTCAAACGTTCGAGGTCGACCTGACCGACGATCTTCCGCCGAGCACGGGGATGGCCGCGTACGCGAATCTCCACTTTCACGGATTAACCGTTTCGCCGCGCGGCCATAGCGACAACGTGCTCGGAATGCTGGCCAAACCAGGCCAGAAACTGCGTTACGTCGTGCACGTTCCGGCGAATCAAGAGCCAGGGCTCTACTGGTATCATATGCACGTCCACGGCGAAACGAGCTATCAAGTGGGCGAAGGTGGAATGTCGGGGGCAATCGTCATCGAAGGTCTGACCCGTCACTTCCCCGAGCTTGCTACAATGAGGCAACGGCTCATCGTCGTACGCGCGACGGGGATCGGCCAAAACGTGCGGCGCGAAGAGGATGGCGACGACGCGTCGATGGAGATGATACGCCCGCAGTTCACGAACACGAAACCGTGCTCGTTCAAGGACGGCTTGACGGTGACGCTCAACGGCGCCTTTCGGCCGGCCATCACGATCGCTCCGGGCGAGAAGCAGTTCTTCCGCGTCGTGAACGCAACCGGACACAAGACGCTGCGGCTCAATGTCGAGGGCGAAAAGGTCGAGGTGGTCGCGATCGACGGTTTCGCGCTCGATACCTATCCGGGCACGCCGCCGACGCTCACGGAATCGTCGGTCGTGATGCCGCCGGCATCCCGCGCCGAGTTCATCGTTACCGGACCGGCGAGCGGACACGCCAAGTTTCAGACGCTCTGTTACAACACGGGACCCAACGGTGACGCCGATCCGTACTTCGAGTTGGCTCACATCGTGCGCCCGAAGCGGCATTGGGCCAGTGGCGACTTCTCAAACCGTCCTCTGACCGTCGGCGAACCTCTGCCGCAGAACGTTTACACGACCGCGCTTCCGCCGCCGGTGGCGAGGCGTTTGGTCGTTTTTAGCGAGAACAGCAAGCCTCGTTTCTTCATCAACGGCAAGTCGTTTACGATGAAGTCGCCGCCGATGTTCGTGGTCCACGTCGGCACCGTGGAAGAGTGGCACGTGGTCAATGTGACCGAAGAGATTCACGACTTCCACATCCATCAGATTCACTTTTTGGTCGAGAGCATCAACGGCGTGAAGCAGCAGCATCCGCACTGGGCCGACAGCTTCATCGTGCCGCACCGCTCGGCCGGGGGGAAGAAGAGCGTGCCGGGTTCGGTCGTGCTCTTGATGGATTTTCGCGATCCGATCATCCGAGGCGAGTTCGTCTTCCACTGCCACATCCTCGACCACGAGGACCAAGGTATGATGGCGAAGATCGAGGCTATTTAAATCGTAAGGAGAGACGAGATTTCTATGGTCCGACGTTTATTGGTTCTGGCCCTCGCATGTGGGTGGCTCGCCGGCTGCGGGGGCAAATCGAGCGGTCCGGAAAATCCGATTCCGCAAGAACCCCCCGGAGGTACGCTGCCATCGCATGACGCGGCCATCAACGAGCTCCCCGAGCCGCCGGTCGTGAAAGCGGTCAACGGCGTCGCCAAAATCTCGTTGATCGTGAACGAAAATTTGAGCACCGGTCAGCCCGAGTTCGTGTACGATCGTATGCCCGACGTCGCGCCCACGATCGAAGTCTCGCCCGGCGACACATTCGTCGTTGACGTAAAGGACGATCTGCCTAAAACGCCGCCTCCGGAATTTTCGACGCGTCAAGATGACATTAATCTGCACTTCCATGGGCTCGGCGTTTCTCCGCAAAAGCCCGGCGACGACGTGCTGACGGTGGTGGCAACGCCGGGCGAAAAGTTGCACTACGTGGTTCACATTCCGAAAAACCAAGAACCGGGACTCTACTGGTACCATCCGCACGTGCACGGCATAACGAGCTTTCAAGTCGGCGCCAGCGGAATGTCCGGCGCAATCATCATCGACGGACTCACGCGACACTTGCCCGGCCTGGCGAAAATGAAGCAGCGGCTTATCATCGTACGCGCCACCGGAATCGGAGGGGAAGACACCGCGGCCACGGAGATGAGCGACGACGGTATGCCGGAGATGAGCGGCATGTCCAATCCCGGCGGCGCGGTCCCGCTGCACACGAACACGGCTCCGTGTACGACCAAGGACGGCTTGCACGTGACGCTCAACGGCGCCACGCACCCGGTCATCACGATCGCTCCGGGCGAGAAGCAGTTCTTCCGCGTCGTGAACGCAACCGGACACAAGACGCTGCGGCTCAACGTCGAGGGCGAAAAGGTCGAGGTGGTCGCGATCGACGGTTTCGCGCTCGATACCTATCCGGGCACGCCGCCGACGCTCACGGAATCGTCGGTCGTGATGCCGCCGGCATCCCGCGCCGAGTTCGTCGTTACCGGACCGGCGAGCGGCCGCACCAAGTTTCAGACGCTCTGTTACAACACGGGACCCAACGGCGATCCGGATCCGTACATCTGGCTCGGCGATCTCGCGGCGCCGAAGGGCCGGCCGGGAAGCGGCGATTTCTCAAATCGTCCGCTGACCGTCGGCGAACCTCTGCCGCAGAACGTTTACACGACCGCGCTTCCGCCGCCGGTGGCGAAGCGTTTGGTCGTTTTTAGCGAGAACAGCAAGCCTCGTTTCTTCATCAACGGCAAGGCGTTTACGATGAAGTCGCCGCCGATGTTCGTGGTCCACGTCGGCACGGTGGAAGAGTGGCACGTGATCAACGTGACCGAAGAAATTCACGACTTCCACATCCATCAGCTCCACTTCTTGGTCGAGAGCATCAACGGCGTGAAGCAGGAGCATCCGCACTGGGCCGACAGCTTCATTGTGCCGCACCGCTCGGCCGGGGGGAAGAAGAGCGTGCCGGGTTCGGTCGTGCTCTTGATGGATTTTCGCGATCCGGTCATCCGAGGCGAGTTCGTCTTCCACTGCCACATCCTCGATCACGAAGACCAAGGCATGATGGCGAAGATCGAAGCAATCTAGCGCAGCGGCTGCTACCGGCCGAGGCTGACGGTTATCGCATTACCAGGGCGGCCGCGACGGAGCACCTTGAAGGGCATGCCGGCCGCCGGATACGCCCAGAATGCTATTTGGCGGGAAGGCGTCGCGACTATTTTGCCGCCTTGGATCCATGATTCTCCTGGGTCTTTTTCGGGCCATCCATGGAAGTGGAGGGCACTCACGATCTTTCCTGCCGAGCCTGAAATCTGCAAGCGGAAGATACGTTCGAAGAGTTTCTCGCGGTTGTGCTTCAGATAATCAAAGGATTGTAGGGCGAGATATGTACCGTCCCATTGGACGTGCGCGACCCCTCCGAGCGTCTGGGAGAGCGTAATAGTCGTAAAGCTGCTTTTGCCGATCGCAAGTTCAGCGCCGACATTTCCGCCGCTCGTCGCGAAGAGGTTGCCGCGATCGTCGTAGCCGGCCCGCGGATTTGCACCGAGCGCTCGGCTAACGTAAATCTGGGGCGGTCCGGCTTTTTTCGGGTAGATCGCAACGCTTGGCGCATACGTGCGGCTGTTTTGAAGCGTGACGGCCAAGTTTCGGGTCGTCGAATCGGCCGAGCAATCGATGGGGATATCGTTTTTCGGCACGTCGAGCCTCGCAATTGGTTTCGTGCCGGCGTGCGCGTACTCATAAACGTACCCCGTTTCGTTGCCCTGCGATGCGTCGCTAACCGTCGCGAAGACGTTTCCTTCAGTATCCGCGCACAGCCCCGTCAGCGAGCCGGCTGTCTCGAGCGATTCCCGATAGGTTCCGGCAGGGAACGTATAGATCTCAACGGTGTCCCGGCCACCAACGTACAGGAGATCGCCGCTTGACTTGTCACGCGGAAGCACCGAGGGGCTGAGGCGCGTCGAGCTCGCAGGATTAAAGCCTGAAGTCGACGCGCCGCAGGAAGCAAGGATGCCCCCTGCAACGCCGATCGAGAGCGCGCGGCGAACCGAATGAATCGTTCGCACGATGTTGCCTGGTGTCAGGAGGGCGCCGGCGACGGTGTGGGACCGTAGATCGCTTCGGCGGCGGTGCAGACGCTTGCGGAATTCAACGTGAAATCCACGAGCTGCTCGCCCTGCGCCGTTACGGCGTTTCCTGCGACGTTGATCGTGGTGCCGGCCGGAAGCGCGATGCGGTTGTAAAGTAGATCGGTTTGCCGCGTGAGCGCGTCGATCGACCGGTCGGTCACGTTGTCGTCAAACCACTGGCAGGTCGCGACGGAGCCGCGAAGCCCCGTGAACGTAAAGAGGATCGTTTGGGCTGATGCGGCGCCGCCCGCGAAGGCGAGCGTAACCGCGAATGCGGCCGCAGCCGCCGATGGGCGCTTCATGCTGGTGTGATACTACGCGCTGATGCGTCGCCCTGTCGCATCGGCGGCCGCCTTGGCCAAAAGGCGGCGCACCTCATCGTCACTTGTCTGCACGAAATTCCGATAGTACAGGCCGACGGCGTGAAACGACTCGGGCGTAGCGACGCAGACGATGTGGTCGACGACGTGTTGGAGGCTCGCACACGTGCGCGCCGCCGCCACCGGAACCGCGGCGACGATCGCCGCCGGATGGCGCACGCGCAGTGCCGTCGCCGCGGCCCGCATCGTCGCGCCGGTAGCGAGGCCATCGTCGACGACGATGACGACCTTTCCGGCGATATCGGGCTCCGGCCGCGCGTCGCGATAGGCCGTCTCTCGGCGCCGAAGCTCGTCGATCTCGCGTCGTACGACCTCATCCAGCGCCGCCGTGCCGATGCCGAGCGATTCGATGAGCTCCTCATCAACCACGCACGTTCCGTCGCTTGCGAGCGCTCCCATCGCGAGCTCCTCGTGGCCGGGGACGCCCAGCTTTCGCACGACGTAAGCGTCGAGCGGTGCACGAAGCCGCCGCGCGACCTCATAACCGACCGGCACGCCGCCGCGTGGCAACGCGAGCACGATGACGTCCGCATTGCGAGCGTACGCCGCGAGCGCATCGGCGAGCTGCCTGCCGGCCTCGGCGCGATCGGCGAAGAGCTGCACGGCTATTCGGGAATGCCGCCGTCGTGATCGATCACTCGCCGCGTCGCATTACCATCCGCCTGCTCGTCTGCGCAAGAATTGGCGTGAGGGATAGCAGCCGGCTTGAAGGTATTTGGCGTCTGCGTGAAATCGAGGACGTCGGCGAGCGATTTTGCGGGAGCGTCGGTCGTTCCGAGCGAGCCCAAGCCGAAGGTCTGCTCGATAAATTTCAGGATGCTGCCGAAATCGTACTGGGTATGCGAAATATAACCGGGCTTGGCGTACGGCGAAATGATGACGATCGGTACGCGAAAGCCTAAGCTTGTGTAGTTGATTTGTGCCGGTGGGACGTTATCGTACCAGCCGCCCCAGTCGTCCCAAAGCAGCACGATCGCCGTGTTCTTCCAATACTGGCTCGTGCCGAGCGCGTTGACGACCTTAGTTATCCATCGCGGGCCGCCGTTGCAGCCGCTCGCTGGATGGTCCGAATCGAAGAGCGTCGGTATCACCCAAGAGACTGCCGGAAGCGTTCCCGCCTTGACGTCTGCAAAGATATTGGTATTGGGGATGCTGATATTTTTTTTCCAGTCCGGTCCGTAGCGAATCTTCTTGATGGCGTCGTAGCCATTCCAGACGGCACCGGAGAAATCGTAATGCGGTTCGTTTGAGAACATCGCGTCGACGTAAAATTGCCATGAGACATTCTCCGCATCGAGTAGGTCGGCGATTGTACCGTACTGTGTGAAGCACGGGAAGGGGCCGCCGAACTCGCTCACTTTACCGTTGGTGAAGATGACCGCCGTCGGCGTGTGGGGCGGCGCGTCGCAACCCCAGGGCGTGACCTCGGGCTGGTCGGTGAGCGATTCTCTGTCGTTCAGCCGCACCGTACCGGAGAGCAGCATTTGGTGGGCGATGAAACTCGAGGCGGTTTCGGTGAAGAACATTTCATCCGCGAGCGCGTACTGCTGCGCGAGCTTCCAGTACGGCGCGGTTTCCGTACGGTCGACGTAAGCGTACGGATAGGTCTTGGCCGGCGGGCCACCGCCGGATTGGCCGTGATTAATGAGATCGAACCCATCGTTTCGACAGACCTTGGCACTATTGGCATCGCATTCGATCTCGAAGCCGCGGTGGCTATGATCGATATCCGTTCCTGCGCTGGGACTGCCGTTGCTCTCGAGCTTTACCGAGTGAAGCGCCACCACGTGTGAACCCGTGCACCACGCAGCCGGTTTGCACGGCCCCTGCATCGCGGTATCGGCGCCCGGAAAGCCCGCGAAGATATTGTTGAAGCTGCGGTTCTCTTGGACCAATATGACGATGTGCGCGAGCTTTTGTTGTGTCGGCGCGCTCGGGCCCGGCGCGGGTGCCGAACCCATCGAACCGCCGCACCCCGTCGCCAGAGCAGCTGCCGCAAGAGCAAAGAGGACACGAAATAGTATCACGATTTCTCCTATTCTAGTGGGCCGTCGCGGTCGATGATGTGCTCGATCACAGCCTCGCGCGTTACGGCTTTCTTGGCGCAATCGTTGATGTGCAGAAGTGGAGCCTGGTGAAAGCAGCGGGCGACTGGGTGAAATCGAAGGCGTCCAGCATCGATCTGGCCGTTGCGTCGGTCGTTCCGAGCGAGCCCAAGCCGAAGTTGTGTGGCATAGATGAGATCACGGTCATCGGTACCTGGAATCCTAGGCTCGCGTAGTTCACTTGAGGGGGCGCTGCGTTATCGTACCAGCCACCCCAATCGTCCCAGAGAAATACAATTGCGGTGCTCTTCCAACATTGGCTGGTTCCGATCGCGTTGACGCCGGCGGCCCACCCGAGCCGAGCGCGGGCGTCGAGCCGATCGAGCCGCTACATCCCGCAGCAAAGTCGAGCATGGCGAATAAAATCAAGCCTCCGAACCGATTCATGGAACCTCCGAACACGCGGTTACGTTACTCAATCGTTCGACGCAGGAAAACGTAAAGTCTTGTCGCAGCCTGCTCGCAACGGAAGGGACGTACCACACATGCGGTTTTTAACAACTGCTACGGTGACCTTAGTTATCGCTTTAACGGCCTGCAGCGGCGCATTCAATGCGGTGCCGGGCACAACCACGAGTTCGGGGCTCGCTCCGAGTCGGGCGGAACGCCCGAGTGCCGCGCAACTGGGCCTCTGGCCGCGTCCGGGGCCGGCGGTCCGTGTCTGTGGGGCGGTTCCGCAGGACTACGCGCGATGCCAAGCGTGGATCCGCACCGATGTCAAAGGCGAGATGCGCGAAGGCACGCCGGGCGGTTATGCGCCCAGCGATTTGCAGACGGCGTATAATCTCACGCCGTATAGCAAGAGCAACGGCAGTGGCGAGACCGTCGCGATCGTTGACGCATTCGACGATCCCAATGCCGCGTCAGACCTCTCGGTCTACCGGGCCGAGTATGGACTGTCCCCTTGTACGCAATCGAGCGGCTGCTTCACGATGAAGAAGTATTCCGGTGTGAGCAACGCCGGCTGGGCCGAAGAGGAATCGCTCGACGTTGACATGGTCTCGGCGATCTGCCCCCACTGTAAGATTCTCCTAGTCGAAGCGGCGTCGAACTCGACGTCGGCCCTTAGCACCGCCGAGAAGTACGCGACCGCGCATGCGAGCTACGTAAGCAATAGCTGGAGCGGCAACGAGGGGACGAAGCGGTTCGATGCCGACTACAGCGTCACGGGAGTGGCCATTACGGCGGCAACCGGCGACAATGGCTACAATGCGACCGCGCAGTGGCCGGCGATCCTGCCCTCGGTCATCGGCGTCGGCGGAACGAGCCTGGCGTCGGTTAGTCCGCGCTTGGAAACGGCGTGGTCTGGCGCGGGAAGCGGCTGCAGCAAAATTTACGCCAAGCCGAGCTTCCAAAGCGGCATCAGCACCGGGTGCTCGGAGCGCGCGCAGGCCGACTCGTCGGCCGTCGCGGACCCCTACACCGGCGTTGCGGTTTACGACTCGTTCCATGAGAGCGGATGGCTCGTTTTCGGTGGTACCTCGGTCGCGACGCCGATCACTGCGTCGGTCTTCGCGCTTGCCGGCAAAACCAGCACCAACGATCCCGCCAATCTCTATAGCAACTCCTCTAATCTCAACGACGTCAGCGGCGGCATCAACGGCGGCTGCGGCGCGCCGCTCTGCATCGCCGGGCAGGGATGGGACGGACCCACGGGACTTGGAAGTCCCAATGGCATTGGTGCGTTCTAACAAGCTCTTCGGCGTCGCCGCGGCAATGGTGCTCGTTTGCATCGTGCCGCGGCCGGCCGCAGCGGTCGATACCATACCGTTCACCGACGTCAACGGCGGCCTGATAGAAGTCCAGGCTTCCATTGACGGCCACGCAGCGGTGCCGATGCTCGTCAATCTGGGCGCCGGCGTCGACGTCGTGTCGACCGAGCTCGGCCGGCGTTTCGTCGCCGTTAACGGCAAGTACGTGAGCCTTCGGTTGACCGGCGAACGCGCCGATATCCCAATCGGGAAGGTCGTCACGCTTGCAACGGGCGGCGTAGCGCTCGAGGCCCCACACGTTGGGATATGGAGCGGACTCGACGGCTCGGGAATCGATGGACTTATCTCGGCGACCGCCTTTCGCAACGTCACCACCACGTTCGATTTCCGAAATCGCCAGATCGTGATCGAAGATGCTCAAACGTTCCCGGAGCGCATTCGTCCCGACACCAAAATCCCGCTGGTACTGCAGGACGATCTGGGGATTGCGCTCGCACTCTTCGCTCGCTTCGATTTCGGGGGCGGTAAGACCGGGCTGTGCGAGATCGATACGGGCTCGCCGGGCATCACGCTCGACAAGACCTTCGCGGCGTCAGTCGGGCTCAATCCCAGCGGAGCAATCCAGAGTCGCCTTGCGTCCATTGCGCTCGCCGGCGCGCCGCAAACGGAACTAGCCGCGCCGGCGGTACGCTTTTCAGACCTCATCTACGACTGCGACGTGGGCAACTCGTTTTGGGCGGGCCGCACCTTCACGCTCGATCTGCCGAACCACTTCATTTACGTTTCAGCGGCCACGTAAGCCCGCAGCATACAGAGCAGATGAGGGAGCCGGCGTGCTCGCTCATAGCTATCTCGACGCTTACCAATATCGAAGCACGAGTCCGTGAACGATTGCGTTTACCTCTAGCGTACACGATGCGCGTCACGGTAAAGGAAGCTTCACTTACGATGTGGGAGATGAGGTCGTTTCGAGTACGTATCAGCCTAATGCGCTGCCGCCGCACGCCACGTTCGGCGAGATAACGGACGCCGTTCCGAAGTGCTGCCTGGATACTGGGCGGTAACCCAAAGAAACCCAGCAGTATAGAGGAAACTACGGACCGTTTGCAGCGGCCGGAACGATACAGGCGGCATTTTCGGATTTCCGCCGTTTCGCGGATCTTTCCAGCGCCCTCAACGCGTTGTGAGGCGGCCGCTAGCCGCCGAGGGCCAAAACCTTCTTCGGCCGAAAGGCTTTACGCTGCCCGTAGAAAATCCGTGACGCCGAAGGAGAAAAAGCATGCCCGATTTCTTGAAGACGCTGTTGGTGAACCCGCCGACCTTCGAAGGTTACGATGGTGGCGCGGGCTCGCGCTATCAGTGTCGTCGCGAAGTCCGCTCCTTCTGGTACCCGACGTGGCTGGCGCAGCCCGCGGCGATGATACCGGGTAGCCGCTTGATCGATGCGCCTCCCAACGATTTGAGCGTCGATCAGGTAGCACCGCTGGCAAAAGAGTACGAGCGCGTCATCGTCCACACGAGCACGCCGTCCTTCAATAACGACGCACGGTTCGCGGCACGATTGAAGGAGGAGAATCCCGACGTCGTCGTCGGCATGGTCGGCGCGCAAGTCAGCGTGCTCCCCGAAGAGTCGCTCAAGGGCGCGCCCGCCGTCGATTGGGTGAGCGTCGGCGAGTTCGACTACACCTGCGTTGACGTCGCTTCGGGCAAGCCGCTGAGCGAGATCGACGGACTCGCCTATCGCCAAAACGGAAGCGTCGTGCGGACGGCGGAGCGTCCGATCATCATGGATATGGACGCCTTTCCGTCCGTGCTCGATGTCTACCGACGCGATCTGACGATTCCGAACTACTTCAATGGCTACTTGCAGCATCCGTATCTTTCGCTCTACACGGGGCGCGGCTGCAAGTCGAAGTGCACGTTTTGCCTCTGGCCGCAGACGATCGGCGGGCATCTCTATCGGGTCCGCAGCGCGGAGAGCGTCGAAGCCGAAATGACGCGCGCTAAAGCGCTCTTTCCGGAGGTGAAGGAGTTCTTTTTCGACGACGACACCCTAACCGACAACATCCCGCGCGTGGAAGAGATCGCGCGGCGCTTAGGCCGTATTGGTATCACATGGTCCTGCAACGCCAAGCCGAACGTGCCGCGAGCGACGCTTGAGATCATGCGAGCCAATGGCTTACGGCTCTTGCTCGTTGGCTACGAGTCGGGAAATCAACAGGTGCTCAATAACATGAAGAAGGGCACTCGCATCGACATCATTCGGCGTTTTTCGAAAGACTGTCGCGACCTTGGCATCAAGGTGCACGGCACGTTCATTCTCGGTATGCCGGGCGAAACGCCGGAGACGATCCGCGAGACGATCAATTTTGCCTGCGAGATGGATCCCGAAACGATCCAGGTCTCGCTCGCCGCGCCGTTTCCGGGGACGTATTTATACAAGCAAGCGCAAGAGAACGGCTGGCTCGAGGCCCAGAGCAGCGATCTCGTCGACACGCACGGCGTGCAGCACGCGGCGCTCAACTATCCGGGCTTGAACTCCACCATGATGTTCGAATCGGTCGACGAGTTTTATCGGCGTTTCTATTTCCGGCCGCGCAAGATGTTCTCGCTCCTGGGCGGCATGGTCGGCGATCGTCAGGTGATGAAGCGGCGCTTACGCGAAGGCGTTGAGTTCTTCCACTTCCTGCGCGAACGCAAACGCGAAAACGCTACCGAAGCGACAAGATAACGATACTGTAAGGCGGTAGGGCGAGCGGCACCGTCGCGCCGACGCGTCCAAGGGTGCGTTTCGTCGACCCGATCCACTCGTTCTCCGCAACGCGGCTCATCAAGCGAGTATAGCGTAATGATTGACCGAACGTACGTTCGCATGATAGAGTCGGTATCGTGAACGCTTGGAGCGGAGGGTGAGCTGGCTGTCGCGTCTGCGCTCCTCGCTCGGCCGCGCGCGGGAAAGCTTCGCCGCCGTGACACGCCTCGGCCGACCCGAGCGGCCTCTGACGCCCGAGTTCTGGGACGAGCTCGAGGAGACGTTGATCTTAGCCGATTTCGGCGTGCCGGCGACCCAGAAGATTCTGGCCGGCTTGCAGACCGTGGCGCGACAGGAAGAGTGGAAGACCGCCGATCGGCCGGTGGCGCGCTTTCGTAAAGACGTCGAACGTTTTCTCACGTTGCCCGGCGCGGAGCTGCGGCTCGACCGCAATCCGGCGGTGATGCTCATCGTAGGCGTTAACGGCAGCGGTAAAACGACTACAATCGGCAAGTTGGCGACTCGCTTGCGAGCAGAAGGCAGGCGCGTCTTGGTCGTCGCCGCCGATACGTTTCGCGCGGCGGCCGCAGAACAGCTCGCCGTCTGGGCCGAGCGAAGCGGAAGCGCGATCGTTCGCGGCGCGGAAGGCGCGGATCCGGCTTCGGTCATTTTCGATGGGGTGCGCGCGGCGAAGGCGCGTGGCGCCGACATCGTGCTCGTCGACACCGCCGGCCGGCTCCAGACGAAAACGAACTTGATGGAAGAGCTCAAGAAGATGCGCCGCGTGATCGAACGCGAACTCGGCGAACCGCCCGCCGAGACGCTACTCGTCGTCGACGGCACGAACGGGCAGAACGCGATCTCGCAGGCGAAGCTCTTTCACGCCGCAACTGAGCTGACCGGAATTGTTATCACAAAGCTCGACTCGACCTCAAAAGGTGGCGTACTCGTCGCAATTGTCGATGAGCTCGAGGTGCCGATCAAGTTTGTCGGCCTCGGTGAGGGGGTGGAAGACCTGCGCCCCTTCGCTCCAGCGGAATTCATCGACGCTCTCCTCGAAGAAGAATGCCATCCCCTTGGCACCCAGACGTGAGAGCGTGATCTAAGGCAAGAAAGAAAGGAATCAAGATGGCAGCAGAAGACGAACGGCAAGTCGCCCTCACCAACGCGCTCGCGCAGATCGAGCGACAGTTCGGCAAAGGCTCGATCATGCGTATGGGCGACTTCCAGGAACGCATGGCGTTCGAGGTCGTACCGACCGGCTCGATTGCGCTCGACTTGGCGCTTGGAGTTGGTGGGTTGCCGCGTGGGCGGATCGTCGAAATCTACGGTCCCGAGTCGAGCGGCAAGACGACCCTTGCGCTCCACGCGATCGCCGAGGCGCAGAAAACCGGAGGAACCGCGGCCTTCGTCGACGTCGAGCATGCGCTCGATCCCAACTACGCCGCCGCGCTCGGCGTCGATCTCGACAACCTTCTCGTTTCACAACCGGACACCGGCGAACAGGCGCTCGAGATTGCCGAGATGCTGACCCGCAGCAATGCGGTAGACGTCGTCGTGATAGACTCCGTCGCCGCACTGGTGACCCGGGCCGAACTCGAAGGCGACATGGGCGATGCGCACGTCGGATTGCAGGCACGCTTGATGTCGCAAGCGCTGCGCAAACTCACTGCTTGCATCTCGCGCAGCAAAACGGTCATGATCTTCATCAACCAGCTCCGAGAAAAAGTCGGCGTGATGTTCGGCAATCCTGAAACGACGTCGGGAGGTCGCGCGCTGAAGTTCTACGCATCGGTGCGCCTCGACGTGCGCAAACTTGAAACGATCAAGGTCGGCCAAGATGTGGTCGGCACGCGCACGCGCGTCAAGGTCGTCAAGAACAAAGTGGCGCCGCCATTTCGCCAGGCCGAGTTCGACATCACGTACGGCCATGGGATCTCGAAGATGGGCTCGATTCTCGATGTTGCGCTCGATCAGAACATCGTCGGCAAGAGCGGCTCGTGGTACACGTACGGAGAGCAGCGCATCGGGCAGGGACGCGAAAACGCCAAAGCGTTTCTCGAGGAGCACACCGACCTGGCCGGCGAGATCGAGTCGAAAATTCGGGAAGCACTCGGCAAGTCGGCATCGACCAACGGTAAAGCGCCGGCAGCCGTGGCACCCGAAGAGTAACTCTTAGCCCTGCGACAAGCTCAAGGTGCCACGGGGCGAAATTCATGACAAAGCAGGCGTATGCTGTCGCGCTCGGGTTTCTAGCGCGGCAGCGTTGTACTGAAGCGCGCCTCTGGCAGCACCTGGAGCGCAGAGGCTTCGACGACGACGCTGCCGCTGCGGCGATCGAACGCTGCAAGAACGAAGGCTTTCTCGACGATCGTCTCTACGCCAGACTTTTCGTGGAACGCAACCGCAAAACAGTCGGTAACGAACGCCTCGTCGGCGAGCTTATCCGCAAGGGAATCGACGGCAACGCGGCCGCGGAAGCGGTGGCGTTGCTGGAGGAAGATGAGGGCTCTCGATGCAGCGCGGCTTTCGAGAGGCTCTTGCGGAAGAATCCGGCAATCGCGTATCCGTCGGCCGCCCGGCGTTTGGAACGGCTCGGATTTCCGGCAGCCACGATTTATCGGATCCTGCGCGGCCACGCCGCGAATTTTGGCCCGCTCGCGAATCTCGACGCAATATAAATTAAAAGACGGTCGGAGCGATCGCCGGGTCGGCGGTTGTATTCGGAATAAGGAGCAGGAAGTCGTACCCGTAGACCATGCGCTCGTACTCTTTGTCAGCAATTCCGACGTCAGAGAAGTGCTTTCGCAGCATGCGCAGATCGTACAGCATGGGCGACGTTGCCGTTAAGCGGACGAACGGCGTGAGGAAGGCGAAGGTGTCGTGGTCTTGGTCGCCGAGCTGATAGCTTGCGTTTGCCCAAGGCTTGCCAATGCCGGCGAACTTGCTCTGCTTGCCGCCGGTGCCCAAGACGAGGACGTTCACGGTGCGCAAACCCAGGCCGTCCGCAAGCTCGGCGACGTAGTTGCCGAGGTCCAGATTGTGCAGCGGGTTGGCGCCGCGGTAGAGGTGCTCGCCGCCGAACTTGAAGAAGATTTTCGGCGGCCGCTCGTACGCGGCGGAAGCGTGTAGATAGGTCACCAACGTCTGCTTCATAAGGAGCGCCCGATCGCGATTGGACCGCGCGGCGAATGCGTTGCAGCAGTTCGCGTAGATGTTGCGCGTCGCGATCAGGCCCGCGACCAGCCGCTGCGACCGAGCGTTTCCGTCTTGCGCCAGCCACGCCTGCAGCGCTTCTAGTGCATCCGAGTCGACCTGAAGCGCGAACATCTGGCCAGGATCGCCGCTCTGCGCCGCTTTAGCGTAGTCGCTGGCGTCTTGCGCGAGCAGCGTATGGATCAAGGCCCTCGAATGCGCGCCCGGGCGCTGCGCGAGCATCGATTCAAGGAGAAACTTCGAGGCGCCCATGAGTTCTTGATCGAGACCCCACAACTGCAACGCGCCCCCAGTCATACGAGCCGCGTGTTCCAAGAACGTATACTCGTCTTGCCAGCCGTAGAACGCGGTCGTTCCGCCGTGAGCGTCTTCGAACGTTGTGTAGAGCGCGCGGCCGTTCGGCGAGGCCAGCCACGTGCGCAACTTAGCAGCGAGCACCGGCCCCGTCTCGACGGCGATTATATGGAACCCGCGCGGCGCCAGCGATGCAAACAGCGCGTCGGCGAAGCGCGGGATTTCTCGCGTGCCGTGGTCTTCGCCGAGCATCACAAATTGCGCGCTGGCCATCGCGTCGCGCAGCACGCCGGCGCCCGGGCCGGCGAGCTTCGCACCCGTGAACGAGATCGGAGTACGAGCGGCGAGAATGCGGGCGTCGGGGTTGGGAACGGGCGATGGCGAGGGCGAGGCGGCCAGCATCGTCGCGGCAAACACCACAGCTCCGGCTACTGAGGCCATCACTTGGATTGTTGCTGCGTCGAAATTCGTTTGTAGACGATTCGCGCGGCGGGCAGATCGCATTCGTCGAGAATGAACGTCGCAGGATCGTACCAGAGCGTTATTGTCGCACCGTCAAGAATCACGGCGGCGCTCGCGTCGATTGCTGCAACCCCCGCGGGGCGCTTCGCGTTTCCGGACGCTACGATGAGCGGTACTGCGGTATCGCCGCCGAGAACGACAAGCGACAAAGCCGAGGTTGCTGTCCCGTGCAGGGTCGCGGGAAGCGCAAAGAATACGCCGATGAAATAATCGAAGACGATGAACGGTGCGCGAGGAAGCGCCGAGATCTTCGTAGCCGGCGCTCCCTGGCGAAGAGCGGTCGCGGTATTTCCATTAACCGTCAACGTGAAATACGGTTTGCCGTCAGAAGCGTCTGCATACGAGCGCAGCGCGAACGTCGAGGGATCGAGCGTCCGCCGGGACGACTCGTTCTCTTCCATCGGCGAGGCGTGTTCCTCAATGACGAGGTCGCCGGCCGAGCGGCTTACACGTATGGCGCTCGTCGCCGATGGCTGCCCGCTGTCGATAACGGCATACCGGTAGACTCCGTCCGGAAGCGGCGTGACCACCGGCTGCATTGTGGAGGTCCCCAAGAGCAGTGCGGCGGAGGCTGCGTAGATTAAGCCGGAGAGCGAAGCGTTCGTTATGCGGCCCTCGTTTGCACGAGGGTGAAGACTCGATCGAGCGCCTCGGGATAGGCCTGGGGGTGATACTCGATTATGAGGGACTCCATGCACTGCTGTGACCGGCTCGCGGGGCGCCTGGATGCAGAGATCCGTAATCTCCTTCGAAGGTTCTGGTCTCACACCCCGCCCGACCCGGGCACTCGCTTCGGCATGTCGTCGCACACGATTCTCGTCGCCGAAGACGATGCGGCGATTCGCGAACTCCTCACCCATCATCTCGAGCGGGAAGGTTTCGCGGTCGTCGGCGTTGCCGACGGCCACGCGGCACTCAGGCGCGCGCGCGGCGCGGCCGATTTGCTCGTTCTCGACGTAGGCTTGCCCGGCGTCGACGGTTACGACGTCGTGCGGACGCTGCGACGCGAAGAACGCACGGTGCCCATCGTCGTGCTGACTGCGCGTTCTGACGAGATCGACCGCGTCCTCGGCTTCGAACTCGGCGCCGACGACTTTATCGCCAAACCGTTCTCGCCGCGCGAGGTCGTTGCTCGGGTGAAGTCGATTCTGCGCCGGAGCGGCCGTACCGTGGCGCAGCCCGGGCCGATCCTGCGCTTTGGACGATTGGAGATCGATGCCGGCGCGCGCGAAGCCCGCGTCGACGGGACCGACGTCAAGCTTAAGCCGCGCGAGTTCGCCCTGCTGATGGAGTTGGCAGGCAATGCGGGAGTCGCGCTTTCGCGCGATTGGCTCTTGCAGCGCGTCTGGGGTTTCGACTTCGACGGCGACGAACGAACGGTCGACGTACACGTCCACCGGCTGCGGGTCAAGATCGAGGAGGAGTGGCAGCTGGCGCCGCTGCTACGCACGGTCCATGGATTCGGATACAAATTCGTGCGCGGGTAAGGTCGTTGTGGACCGCCGGGCAGCCCATGTCTTGCTTGCAACGATCGGACACGAACTGCGAACGCCTCTGAGCTCAATCCGCGGCTATATCGAAACGCTTCTCGAAGGCGAGTTCGATCCGACCACCGCCCGGCGCTTTCTCGAAACCGCGCGTCGCGAGGCGCTCCGCCTGGGACGGTTGGTGGAAGGCATGCTCGAATTTTCGCTGCTGGATCTCTCGGCCGGCGAGCATCGCGCCACCTGCGACGTCATCGAGCAGATCCGTGCGACCATCGAGATGCTTTCGCCCATGGCGGCGTCCCGACGCGTCACGCTACGGACGCAACTTCCCGGTTCTGCGTGTGCGCGCGTCGACGGCGACGCTTGCGTGCATGCCCTGGCAAATCTCCTCGAGAACGCCGTCAAGTACGGCAGCGAGTGCGGGACGGTCGAGGTTTCGTGCGTCACCGACGAGCGTTTCGTCGCGATCGCGGTTGACGACGATGGACGCGGCATTGCGCCGGAAGCGACTGAATCGATCTTCGTTTTGGGCGTTCGAGGTGCCGTGGACGGGCAACCCGGAAGCGGCATCGGACTCGCCGTCGTCAAGGCAATCGCGGAGCGCGCCGGCGGAGACGTTCGGGTTGAGCCCGCGCGCCTTGGCGGAGCTCGTTTCGTGCTGCGCTTCCCGGCGGGATAACGAGGTGCCGGTGGCGTAGATAACAGTCCGTGGCTATGTCCCGGGTCCCGTTCGCGCATGCGAGTGAAGCCGAGCTGGCGCGACTCTTCGACTTCTATCGGATCCCCTGGCAGTACGAACCGCGGAGTTTCCCCATCGCCTGGAACGAGCAAGGACGCCCGGTCGAGTTTTTCACACCGGACTTTTATCTGCCGGAGTACGACCTTTACATTGAGGTCACGGTTGCAAAACCGACTCGCAACACGCGCAAGAACCGAAAGCTGCGGCTCCTGCGTTCGCATCACCCACTGGTCAACGTGAAGCTCTTCACCCGTCGCGACGTCGAACGCGTCTTTTCGCGCCTGAAACGGGCCTCGTGATCGGCGACCCGCTCTTCGATTCCGAGTCGATTGCGGGTCGCGTCGCTGAAATTGGGGCGGCTATCTCCCTCGACTATGCGGGCAAAATGCCGCTGATGATCGGGCTGCAGACCGCGGCCGCGAGGTTTCTCGCCGACCTGGCGAGAGCTATGACGATCCCCTGCCACGTGGATTTCATCTCCGTCAACAACTGCGGGGATGGCGACGGCATCGTCTTGGAGCAAGACGTGGTGATCCCGGTCGAAGGGCGGCACGTCGTCCTGGTGGACGACACCGTCGACACCGGCTTGACGCTCCAGTACGTCGTTAAGAGGATCTTCGAGCGCCAACCCGCTTCGCTGGCGGTCTGCACCTTGCTCGACCGGCCGCACAGGAGAATTGCCGATATTACAATCAAGTATAGGGCCTTCGAGGTCCCAGACGTATACGTCGTGGGCTATGGCCTTGATTATCTAGGACGCTATCGGGAGCTGCCGGCTTTGTACGCACACGGTTCCTGGCCCGCATAATGGGCCGATACCTCGCCACGACCGCGCTCTTCGCGTTGCTCTGCGCCGGGGCGACGACGTTTCGGCCGCTTCCCATCGACGCGCTCGAGCTGCGCTCCATCGAACAAGCCGCGGCCGACTACCGCAGCCCGAACGAGCATCTTGCGGAAATGTTTCGCGCCGCACTGCTCGACACGAGCCGGCTCGCCCAATACGCGCCCGACGGCACCGCATATATCATGACCGGAGACATACCCGCGGAGTGGCTGCGAGATGCGAGCGCCCAAGCGAGGCCGTATTTGTTTTTTGCAAAGGACGATCCAGACGTCCGCGCGTTGCTGCGCGCAATCATCGCTCGAATGGTGAAATACCTGCAGATCGATCCGTATGCCAATGCGTACACCTTGGATTACCGCGTCTGGGAGCAGAAGTTTGAGCTCGACTCGCTCGCCTATCCTACGGCGCTGGCGTGGAGTTATTGGAAGACCAGCGGTGACACATCGATCTTCAACGGTGATTTTTCGTTGATGCTCGACTACGTGCTCGCCACCATGGAACGCGAGCAAAACCATCCGCGCGACTCGCGGTACACGCATAAAGAGCTTCCCCAGGACGGACGAGGGAATCCGGTCGGCTACACCGGCATGATCTGGACGGGGTTTCGGCCTTCGGATGATGCGTGTCAGTATAACTTCTTGATCCCATCGGAGATGTTCGCGGTCGTTGCCTTGGGCGACATGGCCGATATCGAACTCAACGTCTATCACAACGTCGTGAAGGCGCGCGAGGCAAAAGCCTTACGCGACGAAGTGCAGCGCGGCATTCAAACCTACGGTCTCGTGCTCGTGCCCAAGTACGGTTACATCTATGCCTACGAGGTCGATGGCCTCGGCCACGCCATTCTTACCGACGATGCGAACATTCCAAGTCTGCTCGCGGCGCCCTACTTCGGATATACGTCGCCAGACGACCGCTACTATGAGAACACGCGGAGATTCTTGCTCTCGCAGGATAATCCGTCGTTCTATCAAGGCCATTTGGCTCGAGGAATCGGCAGCTACCACACTCCTGGCCACTGGGTTTGGCCACTGGCGCTCATCGTCGAAGGCATGACGGCGACGACCGGTGTCGAGAAGCAAGACGTTCTCGGCCAGCTTCTCGCGAGCGATCCAGGCGACCACCTGTTGCACGAGTCCTTCAATCCGGACAACCCGCAGCAATTCACTCGCCGCAACTTCGGTTGGCCAAACGCCTTGTTCTCGGAGTTTGTCATGACGCAGTTCGAAGGCACCGCGCAGATTCCGATGGGCGACACGAGCGACCTCGAATTCAACACGGAATAGCAACATCTCAAAAGCCGATCTGATCGTCGGGCTACAGTGGGGCGACGAAGGCAAAGGCCGGATCGTCGATCTGTACGCCGCGGATTACGATGTGGTCGCGCGCTTCGGCGGCGGCGATAACGCGGGGCATTCCATCGTCGTCGGCGAGCGTGAGCTCGCATTGCGGATCGTTCCGTCGGGCGTGATGCATCCGCACGTCGAGCTCTTCGTCGGCGGCGGCACCGTCGTGAACTTGCGGACCCTCATCGACGAGCTCGACGCTTTGGCGGCGCTGGGCATTGACGTTTCGCGCGTGAGGATCTCCGATCGTGCCCACGTGGTTTTTCCGTACCACGTCGTACGGGACGCCGCGAACGAGCGAGCGCGCACGAACGCGATCGGCACGACCGGACGCGGCATCGGACCCGCATACGTAGACCGCGTCCTACGCACGGGCATCCGCTTCGCGGACCTTGCCCACTCCGACGCGCTGGCGGAAAAGATTCGGGCCGCGGATGGTTCGGGGAATGCCGACATCGTTGAGGAGACGCTGGCGGCGGCGAAGCGGCTTCTGCCGCACGTGGTGGACGGTGTCGCCTACATCCACGAGTGCCTTGGGAAAGGGAAGCGCGTGCTGCTCGAGGGTGCGCAGGGTTCGTTGCTCGACGTTGGCTACGGTACCTATCCGTACGTGACGAGCTCGCATACGATTGCGGGCGGCGCGTGCACTGGCTTAGGGATCGGTCCGGGTGCGATCGGGCGAGTCATCGGGGTGCTCAAGGCATACAGCACGCGCGTTGGTGCGGGTCCGTTTCCGTCCGAGCTGCACGACGAGCGTGGCGAGCGGCTGCGCCGTCAGGGCGGCGAGTACGGGACGGTGACGGGACGGCCTCGACGTTGCGGCTGGCTCGACGCCGTTGCCGGGCGCTACGCCGTCGCGCTCAACGGTTTGACGAGCGCAGTGATTACGAAGCTCGACGTGCTGAGCGGTTTCGAACGCATCGGAATCGTTACCGCTTATCGTCTCGGCGAAGAGCCGGCCGGCTTCTCACAGGTTGATGCGCCGCAGCTGGAAACCGAAATCGAAGAGTTCGCCGGCTGGAGCGATGCAATCGGCGAGTGCCGGCGGATCGCCGATCTACCGAACGCTGCGCGCGCCTACGTAGACCGGGTTGGAGACGTTTTGGGCGTCCCCATCGAGCTCGTCTCCGTCGGGCGGGAACGGACGCAGTTGGCTCGCTGAAGCCGGATAGCGGGAGTTTACCCCGTATGCCGGCCAGATTCGCGTTCCGTCTCCAGCCGCTGCTCGAGCAGCGTCAGCGCATCGAAGAGGAGAAGCAGCGCGAGTTTGCCGTGTCCCGGCGCGCGCGAGACGAAGGCAGGCGCGAGCTCGAGCGGCTCGGCGATGCTCGCCGTTGGTTTATGCAGCAGCTCGCAGCTTCGGCGCGGGCGCACCCGCCCGCGGTTCTGCGGCTGCGCGATGCGCATCTTCGTTCCCTCGAATCCGCACTCGATCGCCAACGAGGGCGCCTGGAGGAACTTGAGGCCGCCTACGAGCGCGTGCGTGAAGGGCTGATCCGCGCGAGCCGAGAGCGCCGCGTAATCGAGAAACTCAAAGAGCGCCGCCAGTGCGCCTTCGAAGCCGAGCAGACGCGCCGCGAAGCGCTCGAGCTGGACGACGCCAACGCTCGCCGCTGCAACGGCGCGTCGCCGAAGAGGCTCGTCCCGGAGCATCCCGGAAGAGCGGTTCCGTGATCGTGCTCACGCGACTCAACGGACACCCGGTCATGCTGAACTGCGACCTTATCGAATCGGTCGAGCAGAACGGCGAAACCATCATCATGCTTACGACCGGCAACGCCGTTGTGGTGCGCGAGCCGTTAGACCAAATCGAGCAGAAGGTGGTCGCTTTCAAGCGCAAGATTCTCTCGGCGCTCGAGCACGGCGCCTAGCTGCCCGATGCCCTGGACCTTCTGGGCGGCTTACCTCGAGAAACTTGGGATCGTCGCGCTGGTGCTCCTTGCGCTCTATTTTGTCGCGAGCCGGCTGCGCAACATGCGATTCTTCGCGCGCTCCGGCCGCTCTCTGACGTTGCTCGAATCGATGATCCTCTCGCAACACGCCGCCCTCTACATTGTGCGAGTGGGATCCCGCTACTTCCTAATCGGGGGTGCCGCCGGGGGAATCTGCGCACTCGCGGAGCTCACGGAGAGCGACGCGGCATTACTTAGACGTTAAAGTATCGGAACTGCCCGACTTTGTTCCCCGCGGTTTCGACGAAGTAGATTTGCTCGTCGGTTCCTATCGCCATCGCCGTCGGCTCCGAGTTCGCAGTGGGAATCGGATAGTAGATGACGTGGTGCCCCCGGAAGAAGAACTGTCCGATTTTATTTTTCGCCGTGTCGGTAAAATAAAAGTTGCCGTCGACGCCTTGAACGATCGCGTCGGGCGTCATAGCCCCGGAAAGAGGATATTCGGCGGTAACGACGCCGCTCGTCGACATGCGACCGATCATCTCGGCCTTCTGCTCGGTGAACCAAAGCGCGTTGTCGAGTCCCGCAGCGATACCCGTCGGACCGGAGTTCTTACGCACGTCGTACTCGGTGAGCGCGCCTCCGCTGACCGGAAGTCGCCCAATGCGGCTGGTTCCCGGTTCCGTGAACCAGAGCGCGCCGTCAGGCCCGTTGGTAATCGTAAGCGGCTGGGCGTTGCCGGTCAGCGGGAATTGTGTGAACTTAACGTGTGGCTTAACCCGGCGCTGTTGGATTCGCCAAATCGAGTTCGTTCCGGGATCTGTGACCCACATGTTTCCGTCGGCGCCAAGTGCGAGGCCGACGGGCCGCGCAGCCGCATTCGGCAACGTGTACTCGATGTACGGCGGCCCGCTGGTCGTAATCTGTCCAATCTTCGCCACGTTCGTTTCGGTAAACCAGACGTTCAGGTTCGGTCCGGGTCCCGACGCCATACCGAGCGGTCCCGACTTGCGGGTTGGCGTAACGTTTTCGGAAATTTTGCCGCCGGGGCCCAGCCGGCCGATCTTGCCCGATGCGAACTCGGTTATCCAAAGGTTTCCGTCGCTCCCCAATGCGATCCCCATCGGCTGGCTCGACGCGGTCGGAATCGGGTACTGGCTCGTGACGCCCGGCGTCGGAGTGGGAGCGGGGGTAGCCGTGCCGCTCGTAATAGGCGTGCCCTTGCCGCAGGCCGCTAGGAAACTGACGGCAAGAAGTGCGAGCGCGACGCGTACCGGTGCCAACAATTGCTTCTCCTTAGATCGTAAGGCCGATGGATCAGCCTCCGTTATTGGCAGACCGTTTCGCCTTTCCCGCAACTGCAGCGCAAGCGAGCCGTACTCGGGCGATTGTTTTAATCCTAAATAATTAGTTGACAAGCCATCCGGGAGCCGCTATTATGCAACTAAAGATTTAGTAGCTTGCAGGAGGCACCCATGCTTCGTAACCCCGATATCACTAATAGAGAGCTTCCCCGGACGGCCCGTTGCCGGGTGCGACTTCCCGAAGGCTTTGCGCCGGCGCGGCTCTTTCAGGGCTGGGGTCCGGAGCTGGGGCACTAGCATGGCGCGAGGCCGGTCCACTACGCTGACCGAGGCAGAGCTTCGGCTCATGGCGGTCCTGTGGCAAAAAGGCGAAGCAACCGTCGCCGACGTCACCGCGGCGCTTCCGCCGCCGCCGCTCGCCTATAACAGCGTCCTGACCACGATGCGTATCCTCGAGCGCAAGGGTTATGTCGCGCACGTAGAGGCGGGCCGTGCGTACGTGTATCGGCCACTCGTCGCGCGTGACGAGGCGGCTGGACACGCCGTCGGCCACCTTCTCTCAAAATTTTTTGACAACAGCGCGGGAACGCTTGCGCTACGCTTGATCGAAACGGGACGGCCGTCGGATGAAGAGCTGCTCCGTCTCAAGGCCCTGATCGAACAGTACGAGGAGCCGCCCACGTGATTGACTGGCATCAAGGATTCGTGATCGTTGCAAGCGCGCTCGCCGGTATCGTGCTCAATGCGCTGTGGCAGGATGCGCTGATCGTTCTCTTCGTTTGGTTACTTCTGCGGGCTTGGCCGCGGATCAACGCGGCGACTCGCTATATTGTCTGGAGCGCAACGCTCGCCGGCGCGTTCGTCATACCGGTGGGAACGACGCTGGCGTTCTTCTCGCCCCCGCCAACAGTTGCGACGCACCACGCGAGCGTGGTGTTGCACGCAGCGCCCACGCGGGTACCCGCCACGCATCAGGACCGAGCGCTCGAGAAATTGCCGAGCGGTTTATCGCAGCCCTTACCGCGTCTGCCCGGGAGGCTGCGTGTAACGCTGCCGGTTCCGGTCGCCGTGACGGTCTTTGTGCTTTGGCTCCTGCTGGCAGGTTACGCGCTCGCGCGACTGGTCGCCGGTCTGATGCGCTTGGAACAGCTCAAGCGCGATGCCTTGCCTCTGCCGGTCGAATATCGAGACGCGATGCCGCAATGGCTTCGGGCGAATAAGGGAACTCGCGACGTGCGCCTCTGCGTGAGTGACGAGACCGATGTGCCCGTAGCGGTCGGACTCTTCGACGCAATGATTTTGATACCGCGCTCGCTTCTCGAGCGTTTGGCGGAACCGGAAGTCGATCAAATCTGTCTGCACGAGCTCGCCCATCTGCGCCGCGCCGACGACTGGACAAACGGCGTCCAACGCATCGTCACCGCGCTGCTGGGTTGGAACCCGGCCGCGCAATTCGTCGGTCAACAACTCGATCTCGAGCGCGAGGTTGCGTGCGACGATTGGGTTCTCTCCTTCATCGGGAAAGTGCGCCCGTACGCACTCTGTCTCACCAAGATGGCGGAGACGGCATCGTGGCCGCGCCATCCCATTCCGGCGCCGGGCGTCTTCGCAACGCGCAAGCACATCTCGCTACGCATCGAGCGTTTGCTCGGAGCGGGTCGGAACATCGCCACGAATCTCTCGGTCGCGCCGGCGGCTGCGGCTATTGCAGTAGTCGGCGCCATGGCGCTGGTCATCGCTTTCGTTGGCCCGTCGATTGCCGCTCCTTGCGTCACGTCCTCAACGGCCGGTTCCGCGAAGAGTGTAGCTGCCGCGCAGCCGGCTCCCGAAGTGAAACCAACTCCCGAGGTGATCTACGTGCGCGCCAAAGAAGTGACGGTGCCGGGGACGCACATAAAGGTTCCGCCGATGCATGTGGACGTCTCGGCGACACACGTGACGGTACCGGCGATGCACATGACCCTCCCGGGTACCAGCGTATCGGTTCCGGGAACGCGCGTCGACATCCCGGGGATAGACGTCAAGGTACCGTCGGTGGCCTCGGTTTCATTGAGTCATCTTCACGAGCGGATTTCGACACAGGTCGCTCGCGCCATGGCCGCGGCGGATGCCGTGGCGTCGACAGCCGCGTCGGCGTCCGCGCAATCCCAGCACACGTGCACCGGCGCATGTGATTTCAGCGGCGTCAACTGGACCGGCCGCGACTTGCACGGCCTCAGATATAACGACGTGGATTTTTCCGGCGCAAATCTTACAGGCGTAAACTTCGCCGGCGCCACATTCGCCGCAGCAGACTTTTCCGACGCGAATCTCGCCGGCGTCTCATTCAGAAATGCGCGTTTGAGCAGTTGCGATTTCGCCAACGCCAACCTAAGCCGCGCCGATTTTAGCGGATCCGATATCTCGCACTGCGACTTCAGCGGCCGGAATTTGCACGGCGTCGATTTTCGGAACGCGAGAATAACCGGCGCGGACTTCAGCAATGCGAATTTGGAAGGCGCCGACTTTTCCGGTGCGAGCCTGAACAGCTGCGACCTCGATGGCGTTGACCTCACGCACGTGGACTTTTCGAAAACGCGAATCACCCGATCGATACGCTCGCAGCAGAATTCGCCACCCTAGATAACCGCGCGCGTGCGCAAGCGCCCGCGTAACGCTAACCGATCCGCAACACAATTGCCTCGCGGCATGAGGCTTGGTTCGCTGCGTCTTCGCCGACGCTGAGACGGGAGGAGAACGATGATCGCCGGGCTGCTGGTTCCCACCGTTACGCCTCCGCTCCAGCCAAATTCACCCGTGAGCACGTGGAGCCAAACCGCACCAGTGGCGTTGCGGTGGGACGTTGGCCACGCACGCCCATCGGAGGACGCGACGACGGTGCACGTGTCGACCGATGGAAAGTTTCTCTACGTTCGCTTCGACGCGCAGCAGCGCGAGCCGTTGATGGCGGCGCAGCACAGTGACGACACCGTCACCGGAGGCAGTAATATCAACGGCGGCATTGCCTGGAGCGACGACGCGGTTTGGGTGGACCTCTGGCCGACGGGTCCCGCGGGCTTTCAATATCAGTTCGAATCGAATCCGAACGGAGCGCACAACGAGGCCTCCAGCGAGAATACTGCATTCGCTCCAGCGTGGCAGTCGCATGGCGCGTCGACCGCCGACGGCTACGTCGTGACCATGGCGATCCCGTTCGCGGTGATTCACGGCGCGCATTCGGGCACGTGGCGCGTGCAGTTCGTCCGCTACGTGCGCTCGACCGGCGCGCTGAACGTCTGGTCGTACGACGACGCGCAGACGAACCCCGACGATGCCTCGCGCGCCGGACGACTCGACATCCCTTCGCTCGCCAAGCCTCCGTTGCCAAGGCCGCGCGTCGGAATGTACGCGCTCGGTGAGCTCGCCGGCCCTTCCATTGGCGGCAGCACCTCGCGCGTCGGCGCGGATTTTTCGGTCCCCGTTGCGCAGACTGCAGCCTTTTTTGGGACGCTGCATCCGGACTACTCAAACGTCGAGATCGACCAGCAGTCGATTTCGCCCACGGTCTATCAGCGCATCTACTCTGAGGTCCGGCCGTTCTTTACGCAAGCCGCACCGTACTACAATAACTTCAACTGCGACGTGTGCAGCGGGTTTCGTACGATTCTCTACACGCCGGCGATTCCCACCCCGGCGCAGGGGTACGCCTTCGAAGGTAAAGATGGCTTGTTCGGGTTGGCGGCATTCGACGCGATCGGCGACGGACGTAACGACGCCGCGGCAGCATTCAACTACACCTCGGACGACACGCATTGGAACGCTTCGCTTCAACAAGTAATCGCGGATGTTCCCGGCGCGGTCGACGTCTCCGACGAGACCGGCGTAAGCTGGTTTAACGGAAAGTACCTCTCTGCATATGCGAACTACGCCACCGACCGGGGAACCAACGTGATCGATCCCGGGCAGGGTAACTGGTTCGACGGCGGCGGCGGCTTCATCAGTCAACAGTATGCACTCTTCGGGTCTTTCCGCGACGTCGGCGCCTACTTCAATCCGGTGGATGGCTTCGATTCCCATCCGGGGATCGAAGGTTACGGACTCTACGGTGCGCGTGTATGGACCTTTTCGCCGAAGGACTTCTTATCGTCGGTCGGTGTTTCGGGATTTCTCGATCGCTACCAAGGAACGACGGCGACCGGCCAGGCGCAGAGCGATAACCAAGTGCTGGTGGATCTTCTGACCAAAGGCACGATCGACTTTCAGCTTTTTTCCGGGTCCGACTACTGGCGGTTCGGCTCGGAGCTCATGCCGATCTCGCAGAACGCGGGTTTTAGCCTTACATACCATAGCGGCATGCAGAACAATTTGAACAACTTCCCAACGCACGGCTCATCGGCGACGCCGACCTCGATTCAGTGGTATACGGGGAACTACGGCATCGGCGGCCGCCTCGACACGTGGTTCCGCAACTCAACGATCCGAGTGGGCAACCGCGGGGCGCTAACCTTAACGCTCGACGATACGGCGCAGTACTTCCATGCGGCATCGGCAAACGTACAATGGTTCGAGGAGATCGCGTACGCCTATCAGGTCAGTGCGAACTCGTCGTTTGCGATCGGAGTAAGGCGCGTGATCGGGTACCCGCCGCAGCCCAACGGAGGTGGCGACTGCGAGGGCGACTGCTCCAATATCTCCATCGCATATCACCTTCGATTGCGGCGCGCAGAGATCTACGCCGCCTACGGCAATCCGAACACGCTGATAACGGTGCCGCAAGCCATTTTCAAGCTGATCTTTTATGCGGGAGGGGAGAAGGGCACGTGAGCGGGGCAGAGCTCCCCGCAGCGCTGAAACCCTCGTTGACTCTGCGCGGTATGAGGAACATGCGTCTCGTAGGCTTAGCAGCCCTCATTTTGGCGGTCTATCCCGTTGCCATCTCGGCGGCCCCGGTCGCGCCGGAAGATCTTTTCAAGCTGACGCTTCTGAGCAATGCGAGCATCTCGCCAGACGGCACGCACGCGCTGGTCGAGGCGTCGCGCATGAACGGGCCTAAGAATAGCTACGATCGCACGATCGAGCTCGTCGACGTTTCGACTAGAAGCCTTAGCCATAACGTAACCAAGCACGTGGGAGACGGCGACTTCGCCTGGATGCCCGACAGCAGAAGCTTCGTTTTTATTCGGACGGTCGAGAAGCAGAAGCCGCAGCTCTACCGCTACACGCTTGCGAGCGGCACGGTCGTCCAGCTCACGCACATCACCCCGGGAGTTGCGGGGCCGGTCGTCTCGCACGCCGGCGATCGGATCGCGCTCACGGTGACGGAAACCGAGCCGGCCCACGATGCCTACGCCGATTTTGCCAAGGCCGGTTTCACGCCAAAGGACTCGCAGAAGAAGAGCGACATTCGCATCATCGATCAGCTCTTTTTCGAGACAAACGGCCAAGGCTACACGTTTCGCGATCATCAGCACATCTGGACGATTGATGCCGACGGCTCGCATGCCAAGCAGCTCACTTCCGGCCAATACTCGGAGAACTTCGACGCGTGGTCGCCCGACGACCGCACGATCCTCTTCGATTCGTTACGCTACGAATCGGTCGACAGCGGTCCGAGCGACGTCTACACGATTCCCTCGACCGGCGGCGCGATGCAAAAGCTCAGCTCATCCCTGCCGGGAAACGGCGGCTTCTTTTTTAGCAGCGACGGGAGCCGGATCTATTTTTTGAGCGCTGATGTGAAGGATGCAGCGGAGCTGCCCGCTCTGGTTTCCGCAAATTCAGACGGCTCAGCCCGGCGCGTGATCGTGGCCAGGGATACCGTTTCTTGGGGCGATTCGCTGCTCGCCGACATGAAAGAGGGCGGAGGTTTATGCGGATGGCCGCTGCGCGGCGGAAAAGAAGCGTTGCTCAACGTGGACGGCCCGGGCTATTCGAACCTGCGCCGACTCGATTTAACGAACGGTTCGTTAGTCGATGCTACGCCCCCCAAGGGCGAAGCATGGTCGTGCACCGTTTCGCAAGACGGCAGCCGGGTGGCGTATCTCTACAGCGACTTCACCCATCCGGCAGACGTGTATGTCGTCGACATACCTGGCGGGACTCCGCGTCAGCTCACGAACGTCAATGCCGCGTATCTTGCATCGGTGACCCTGTCGCAGCCGCAAGAGTTCACGATCAAAGATTCGGCCGGCTTTCCCGTGCAGGCGTGGTTCATGCCGGCCACGGGCGGCTCGCCGGCGACGAAGCACCCGACCCTTCTCGACATTCACGGCGGCCCCGAGACGCAGTTCGGCGATACGTTCTTCGCGGAATTCCAGCTGTATGCGTCGATGGGCTACAACGTCGTCTTTTCCGATCCGGCCGGCAGCACGGGGCACGGTTATC
Source organism: Vulcanimicrobiota bacterium (assembly GCA_963756635.1). Taxonomy (GTDB): domain Bacteria; phylum Vulcanimicrobiota; class Vulcanimicrobiia; order Vulcanimicrobiales; family Vulcanimicrobiaceae; genus Cybelea. The sequence goes on along the minus strand of CAVWOR010000004.1, from coordinate 299,403 downwards.
CATTCGAAGAGGCGCTCGAAGGTAATTACGGCGATGCGATGTTCGAGGATGTGCAGGCTGTGATGGATGCGGCCGTACGACGGCCCGACGTCGACGCATCGCGCCTAGGTGTGCTCGGAGGATCGTATGGCGGATACGCGACACTGTGGGTGATCGCTCACACGGACCGCTACAAGGTCGCGGTCGCCGAACGAGCGGTCAGCAATGTTCAAAGTGAAAATCTCGCGGCCGATTTCGCCGGCAAGAACGGATTGGGCGGCGGTTACTACACGTGGGGCCCGCCTTGGGACCCGGCCAGTAGCGCCTATGCCAAATTATCACCGTTAACGTACGTTGCAAGCGTGCACACGCCCCTCATGATTCTTCACGCCGACGACGATACGCGCTCGCCAATCGACCAGACGCTCCAAGAGTTCACGTCGCTGAAAATCCTGGGGCGAACCGTCGAATACGTGGACGTGCCCAGCGAAAACCACGACCTATCGCGTACCGGCTCGCCTATCCATCGAGTCGAGCGCCTGCACTTAATCCTCGACTGGTTGGGCCGCTACATTTGAGGCCCGAGCGGGTCACAGGCAGGTCTCGACCTGCGTCTAAACCGTAGAGAGGTTTTCATATGTTGCGAGTAGTGGTCGCGCTTATGGTGGCGATGCTCGCGGCCGGTGCTACGCCCCCGCCGCAGATTTACCATGTCGTCACGCGACCGCTCTGCGCCGAGCTTCACGAGCACGTCGCGCCGGCCATCGGCATGATGATGCAGAACGACACGACGATCAAGAAGAGCCCGGAGCTTTTCAAAAGATACAACGACGCGGCGCTCTATGGCCCCGATAATTCTGCCGAAAAGAGCGATCCCGTTGCGGGTGATCCGGGGAGCGCCACAATGAACCCGTCGCAGAACATGGCACTGCAGGGGATGGAAAGCCTTATTCGCCCGATCGCCAACAACATCATCGCGATTCAAACGATGCTCGATTCGCCGGAGCTTCGCACTGGGACTGGGCGGAAAGACGACGACGAACGACTGGCGGCAATTCGCGAGAAACTGCTCCAGGCGTTGGCTGCGCAGAACGCATCGCTCGATATCATTAGCGGATTCGTCGATACGCAACAGATGGCCGATCTGCAGCATGCCGGCGAAGCGTACATCAGCTCGATGACGCAACCCGATGCGACAAGCGCAAAGACCGCCACCCCCGGGCCGAACCCGCTCGAGTCGAACCCAAATTTTGCGGGACTGCCCCCCAACCCATACGATATCGACTTGGCAACGGTTCCGGGTCTGACGCTCGGCTATAACCCGGTGACGCGATTGCTGGACGCGCTTCGATGGACGATCGATGAGACAGGCAAGCGCGAGAACGACGCCGCCAACGCAGTGATGTCGAGCGCCGCACTCTGCAGCAGCGCTATGCCGACGTCATCGCCGGCGCCTTAGCTGCGACGGCCTAGGGCTTGTACGTAAATCCCTGAATCGATGCCGCCTTGGTGGCGGCGTCATCCCAGACCACCCAGATGGTTCCGGTGCGCGGATCGATTGCCGTCGTGTGCACCCCTCGAGCAATCGGCAGCGTCGCCAGTAACTTCGGATCGGAAACGCCGTCATACGAGAAAAGCGTAATGCCGCCACCCGCGCACGCAAGCCAGCCTCGCGTGCCGTCCCAATCGCATTGATCGACGCGCCCAGGATACGGAACCTGGTACAAAAGTTTTCCCGAACTACGGTAAACCGCCAGAATATCGTTCTCACCTGCGACCAAGAGCGCCCGATCCTTCGCGTCGTATTGTAACGGATGATTGCTCTTGAGGGCGGGCGTCGGGATGGGGTGTGCGAGCGACAACGAGTATGGATCGATGACTTCGATTTGGCTCACCGAGGGGTCGTCGCTCGCAATGTTCTGGAAGAGGGTGTCCGTTTTGGGATCGATCTGAAGGTATTCGGGCTTGTGACCTGACAGCGCGACCGTTCCAATCTGCGTGAACGTTTTTGTGTCGATGACGAAGATGCGCGTGCCGTCGTCTTCGTCTGCGTAGATTCGACCGAACCGCGGATCGTAGACGATCGCGTCGACCGGACCGCCGACGGAGACTGTACGAAGGATCGTCTGCGCAACGGGATCGACTTCGCTGACGGAACGCGCCGTGCCGTTCCCCGTAAAGACGTGTCCCGTCTGCGGGTCGACCGCAACGCCATGCATCGGCCCGACCCTAACGATACCGAGGACCTTCCCGCTGTCGGCATCGGCAATCAGCAAGCCGCCGGCGCCGCCGTGCGCGGCATAGACGCGCCGGCGCTGCGCGTCGATGGTAATGTAGTCGAAGCCTCCGCTCGGCGTGACGGGTTGCGCTTGGGTCACCGGAACGATGGGCATCATCGGTCCTCCGGCGATGGCCGCCCATAATCCTGTCTTATCGGTTCCTTAAGGATGTTCGCTTACGGTTACTGCAGGTTGACATTCTTGCAAGGAGATGACCGTGTACGCAGAACTCGACGCGCCCAGCAGCGATGTGATTGCGATGAACTTGACGATCGCCGCCATCGACCGATGGTTGGAGAACTCCTCCGACGATAAGAGCGGTCAAGAGCTTGGGCGTGAAATTGGAGCGATGTATCGCGAGATCCATGGCGTCGTGGCTTCCCTCTCGCCGATTGACGAGGACGACGAAGAAGACGAAGACGATGAGGCCATCATCGACATCCCGCACGGCATCGCAGTTTAGCGGCAGCTACGCGGCGGGCGCCGCGCGGATTACGGTAGCGTCGCCGGACAGGGCCGAAGCGATCGCGTTCGGCTTCACTGCGCAGATGTATGCCGCGGCGGCACCCCCTATCGCCGCGCTGGCTGCCGCACAGAGCTTGGGCTTCATGCTAGAGCGACACGCGTCGCTAGCGGCAAAGCGCAACGCTTCTTCGGGCGTGAAGCGTTCGACCCCCGAAGTTGGATCCTCGGGCAGGCGCAAAACGCGCGGCACGTTGGTTATCGCGAGAAACGCAAGCGCACCCAGCGCCGCCGCAATTGCTGCCGCGGCAAGGTCGGCATTGACGTTGTAGGCATGCGATCCGTCGGCGGCGACCGCGAGCGGAGCGATAACCGGTAAAAAGCCGGCGGCGAGCAGCGTGCGAATCAGGCGTAGGTCGGTCGATGCGATCTGGCCTACGTAGCCGAGGTCCTCGCCGTTCCTGCCCAGTGCGCGCTGCGCAACCAGCGTGTTACCGTCTTGGCCGCTGATCCCGGCCGCTCGAATTCCCAGTGTGATTGCCGCACGGACGATCCGCTTGTTGATGGTGCCGCAGAGCACTGCCTCGCTGACCTCGAGCGTCGCAGCGTCGGTGACCCGCATCCCGTCGACGCGCGAAGTCGCAATCGAGCGCCGGGCCAGCGCGGCATCGATCTCGGGGCCGCCTCCGTGAACGAGAACGACCGCGCTTCCCAATCGGCGCAGGGTCGCGATCTCTGCGAGGATCGGATCGAAGCGATCCTCGCTTCCGGCCGCCATCGCGCCGCCGCCATATTTTACGACGAGAGCGCTTGCATATTTATGCTTCATATGCATAAATATACAGGACGTGTACGCTTTAGCGCCAGCCCCCGTTCGAGTCAGTGCTCTGTGCGGACGTCATTTTCTGCGGGTCGGCGACCTCGCTCGGGAGGAGCTCGCTGGGCTGCTGCAGCTCGCGGCTTTCTTGAAGCTGCGCCCGGTGGGCGAGCATCGCTACCTCCTGCGGGGCCGAACGGTCGCGCTGCTCTTCGATAAGCCGAGCTTGCGTACGCGCGTTTCCTTTGAGGTAGCGGCCGCAAAGCTGGGAGGCGAAACGCTCTTCGCTGCAGGCGCCGAGTTCGCAATCGGCTCGCGCGAAACGCCGGAGGACGCAGCTCGGGTGCTCTCGCGCTACGTCGACGCGATCGTCGTGCGAACCCACGATCATGGGCCGCTCGAGCGGTTCGCTCAGGCTGCGAGCGTGCCGGTGATCAACGGTCTCTCTGCCGACGCGCATCCGTGTCAGGCGCTGGCCGACATGCTGACGCTCGGCGAATGCTTCGGAGAGGTTGCGGGCCTTCGCGTTGCCTACGTGGGCGATGCGCGCAACAACGTCGCTGCCTCGTTTGCCGAAGCGGCCGTGATGCTCGGTGCGACGGTGCATTTTGCCTGCCCGCCGACGCACCGCCCATCCGAAACGTTTCTCGCTCAGCTCGCGCGTCTTGGACGGCTTGCAGGCGGCGGCGCCCGCGCGTTCTCCAACCCGGCGCGCGCGGTACGCGGCGTCGATGCGGTCTATACCGACGTGTGGACGTCGATGGGCGACGAGCAGTATCGCGAGCGCAACGATGCGATCCTGCGTCCCTACGCCGTTACGCGTGAACTGATGAGCTACGCCGCGCCGCACGCAGTCTTTTTGCATTGCCTCCCGGCGCACCGTGGCGAAGAAGTAACCGCGGAGGTCATTGATGGTCCCCGGAGCGCCGTCTTCGATCAAGCCGAGAATCGGCTGCACGCGCAAAAGGCGCTGCTCGTCGCACTCCTCACCCAATGCAGAGGGTTTCCAATATGAAAGATCGCCGCCAACGCGCCATCTTGACGCTGGTCGCCACCCGTCCGGTTCACTCGCAAGAGGAACTCGTCGCGTTGCTGCAGCGCCAAGGCTTTGAAGTTACGCAAGCGACCGTCTCGCGCGACGTCAAGGAGCTTCGGCTCACCAAAGTGCCGATCAAGTCCGAGCAGGGCGAGGTCTTCAAGTACGTCATTCCGAGTGCCGCGCCAAATTATGTAAGCCGTCTGCATCGCGCAATGGCAGAGCTTGCGACCACGATTACCGGAAGCGCCAACCTCATCATTATCCATACGGGGCCGGGCAGCGCGATGATGCTCGCCTCCGCCGTAGACGAGGCTGCTTGGCCCGAGGTGCTCGGCACGATTGGAGGCGACGACACGATCCTCGTCGTCGTTCGCTCCGCCGAAGAGATGCCGTATATCAAACAGCGGTTCCTCGATCTGAGAGCCCAGACGGCGGCATGAGTAAAGTCATCCTGGCATACTCCGGCGGCCTTGACACGTCGGTGCTCCTAAAAAAGCTCGTTCTTGAGGGGCACGACGTCGTAGCGATGACGGTCGATCTGGGTGAAAGCGACGCGGTTGCGGGACCCGGCGCGCAGGCCGCGCTGGACGCCGTGCGTGCAAAAGCGACCGCGCTGGGCGCCTACGATGCCGTGTTGATCGACGCGCGGGAGCGCTTCATCATGGAGTATGCGTTCGTGGCGTTGCGAGCCAATGCACTCTACGAAGATTGCTATCCGCTCGCGGCGGCGCTCTCCCGCCCTCTCATCGCCGAGCTTCTGGTCGAGAACGCCCGCACGTATGGCGCGAACGTCGTGGCGCACGGCTGCACCGGCAAGGGCAACGACCAAGTGCGCATCGAGCTGGCGGTGCGGGCCCTCGACCCGACGTTGACCTGCCGTGCGCCGCTTCGCGAGTCGCCGCTCTCGCGACCGGACGCAATTGCCTTCGCACGCGAACATGGCGTTCCGGTCTCGCATACGGCGGAGAAGCCTTACTCAGTCGACGCCAATCTGTGGGGGCGGTCGATCGAAGCCGGCGAGCTCGAAGATCCCTGGAGTTCGCCTCCGGAGGACGTGTTTGCCTGGACGGCGCCGCCTGCGTTGCAGCCGCCGTTTCCGCAGGAGATCGTCGTCGAATTCGAAACCGGGACGCCGAGCGCGCAAGGGCGGACGACCGCCCCATTGGTCGCCGAGCTCAATGCGATCGGGGGGCGGCACGGCATTGGGCGCATCGATCTGGTCGAGGATCGCGTGGTTGGCTTCAAGTCGCGCGAAGTTTACGAATCTCCGGCTGCGTCGATTTTAATTGCGGCGCACCGAGCGCTCGAGCGCCTCGTGCTGACCCGCGACGAGCTGCGCTTTAAAGCGTTCACCGATCGGCGCTACTCGGAACTGATCTACGACGGCTTGTGGATGCAGCCGCTGCGAAACGCCTTGGATGCGTTCAACGAAGCGCTGGCACCGCGAATGACCGGAGAGGTTCGCCTGCGATTGCATCGCGGCAACTGCGTCGTCACCGGGGTGCGCTCGCCGTTCGCGCTCTACCGCGAGCGGCTCGCGACCTACGGCCGGAGCGACGCATTCGACCATCAAGCTGCGAGCGGATTTATTGCACTGCACGCTCTGCCGCTGGAGGCTTTCGCTCGAGCCGTCAAAGCGGAGGCGATCTCGACGTGACGGCACTTCAGTGGGGCGGCCGATTTACGGCCGGCGCCGATGCCGAACTCCTTGCCTTCGGTTCATCCTTAGAAGAGGATCTCGTACTGGCGCCGTTCGACGTGGCGTGCTCGCTCGGCCACGTCGAAGCGCTCCAAGGTGGAGAGATCATTACCGCCTCCCAGGGCGCGTCGTTGCGCGCGGCGCTCGGTACCGTGAAATCGGAGATCGGCGCCGGCACTTTCGCGGCCTACGCGCGTGCAATCGGTGCGGAGGACGTCCATGGCGCAATCGATGCGCGCGTGCGTGAGCTTGCCGGCGCTGCCGGTGAATGGCTGCACGCCGGGCGCAGCCGCAACGATCAGGTCGCGACAACCCTGCTGCTCTACGTGCGTGACTGTGCCCGCACCGCCGCGCGACGTTCCCACGCGATCGCGTCGGCGCTCGTCGCTCGGGCCACCGACGAGTGCCGGGCGCAGACCGTGCTGGCAGGTTGCACGCATCGGCAGCCCGCGCAGCCGGTGCTCCTGGCTTTCGTTCTCGCAGCGTGGAGCGAACCGTTTGTCCGCGCGACCGAGCGGTTCACAAGCGTCGCTCGCGCGGCGGCCATGTCGTGTCCACTGGGAAGCGCCGCGCTTGCAGGCTCGGGCCTGCCGCTCGATCGCAACCGGGCGGCGCAATCGCTCGGCTTTCTAGGTCCTTCCCGCAACGCGCTCGATTCGATTGGGAATCGCGACGTGGCGCTCGATCTCGCGCACGCATGCGTCCGCGCCGTCGTGGATGCCTCGCGCGTCGCCGAGGAGCTCATCGCCTGGTCGGTCCCTGCGTATGGCTACGTGAGGCTCGGTGACGCCGCGTCGACCGGATCGAGTCTGATGCCGCAAAAGCGTAACCCCGATCCGTTCGAGCTGGTGCGCGCGCATGCGGCCAAGTTGGTTGGGTCCTATGCCGGAGCGCTGGGAACGCTCTGCGGACTGGCGCCTTCCTACCAGCGCGATCTGCAGGTGACGAAGAGCCAGACGATCGCGATCGCGGAGGACGCAATCGCGACGCTGAGCGCTTTTGCCCGCGCGTGGGAAGCCGTGAGTTTCGTTCCCGAGGCGATGGAGCGCTCTGCACTTGAAGGATATACGATCGCGACCGACGTCGCAGACGAGCTGATAGCACGCGGGACGTCGCCTCGCGAGGCGCACGCGCGCGTTGGAGCCGAAGTTGCGCGCGCCGAGTCGGAGAGCCGCGCGCTCGATGCCTGCCTCGATGCGCGCGCCTCCGTGGCCGCGAAGCGTACGCGCGGATCGACCGCACCGGACGACGTCCGCGATCAGGTTCTCTCGCTCGATGCGCAGCTCGCCAAAATGTCGCAGGAGCTCGGATGACTCGCGCTCACGTTTGGGGTGCGAGCGGATATGCCGCGGCCGAGGTGATTCGGCTGCTGCACGCACACCCGGAGGTCGAGATTGGTGTTCTCGAGAGCCGCAGTCATGCCGGTGAGATGCTTGGCGATCACTTTCCGCTCTTGCGCACGACGCCGTATCGGTTTTCAGCTTTCGGCGCGGTTTTGGAGACCGCGCGAAGCGGCGACGTCGTCATCGCGGGCGCAGAAGATGAAGCACGCGCACTCCTCCCGCGGCTGCTCGCACGCGGCGTGCGGGTGATCGATCTCTCGGCGCTCCATCGATTCGATGCGGCGGCTGCTTACGGCTTGACCGAATGGCAGCGCAGCGCGATCGCCGAAGCGCAGCTCGTCGCCAATCCCGGCTGCTATCCGACGGCAGCTCTGCTTTCACTCTTGCCTCTTGCTGCGGTAGCCAGCCCGCTCCACATCGTCATCGACGCCAAGAGCGGAATGACCGGCGCGGGCCGCACGCCGCGCGTGGGTTCGCTCTTCGCCGAAGTCAGCGGCGATATTCGCGCCTACGGCTTGAACGGGCACCGCCATCAGCCCGAGATTGAATGCTACCTGCGCGGCGGCAACCTCAACGCGAGCGTGACGTTTACGCCGCACGTCGTGCCGCTCGCGCGTGGGATGCTGACCGATTCGTATGCGCTCTTTGATGCTCCAGTCGACGCGCGAGCGATCGAATTCGCATATGCAAACGCCTATGGGAATGCTATTTTCGTGCGCGTACTCTCAGAGGGACGCGTTCCGAGTGTCGCTGCGGTGGTCGGAACAAACGATGCGGAGCTGCGAGTCGACGTCGATGGAACGGTCGTGCGCGCGATCTGCGCGATCGACAATCTCGGAAAAGGCGCTGCCGGTCAAGCCGTCCAGAATCTCAACGTCATGCTTGGCTACGCCGAAGAAAGCGGACTCAATGCTCGCACCGTCTTCGCTTGAACTGATTGCGATGCGGGGCGGTCTCGGCGCCGTCCCTGGCGTACGCTTAGCGGGCGTGCACGCCGGAATCAAACCGCGCAAGCGCGATCTTGCGCTGATTGCCTTCGATGCTCCCCAAAACTGCGCGTCGGTCGTAACCACCAACGAAATCAAGGCGGCGCCGCTGCTGGTGAGTGCCTGCCACCTCGCGGAGTCGGGAATGATGCGCGCGCTCGTCTGCAACTCCGGGTGCGCCAACGCTTGTACGGGCGAGCGTGGCGAACGCGACGCGCGCGCGACGGCGCGCCAAACGGCCGCGTTGCTCGAGATCGCTCCTTCGCAGGTGATCGTCGCATCGACCGGCGTGATCGGCACTCCGCTTCCGATCGATCGCGTGCAGCGCGGGCTCGAACGGGCCGTCGTGCAGCTCGATTTCGGCGGGAAGTCTGCCTTCGACGCGGCCGAAGCGATCATGACCACCGATCGCGTTCCGAAGCTCGCTGCGTATGCGTTTTATCACCGCGATCGAAAATACGTCGTCGGCGGGATTGCCAAAGGCTCGGGCATGATCGCACCCAACATGGCGACGATGCTTGCCTTCCTTGCTACGGATTTTCCGCTATCGCGCGGTGCGCTCGCGGAGCTGCTCACGCAAAGTTGCGACGAGAGCTTCAACATGATCTCGGTTGACGGCGATATGTCCACCAACGACGCCGTCTACGTCTTTGCCCCGGCGCCGTCGAACGGCGCGGAGGTGCCCACGGCGTGCGCGCAGGCGCTGCGCGCGGTCTGTCTCGATTTAGCGCGCGCAATGGTCGCCGACGGCGAAGGCGCGACAAAGACGCTGGAAGTTCGCGTCAGCGGGGCTCTGCAAGTCGCTCAAGCGCGAGCGATCGCCCGCGCGATCGTCAACAGTAATCTCGTGAGGACCGCGCTTTACGGCGAGGACCCGAACTGGGGCCGAATCGTCGCCGCGGCCGGTGCAGCCCGTGCGGGGCTCGATCCGGCACGCTGGTCGCTCGATGTCAATGGCAAGGGGTGGGTCGATTGCGGAGGTATCGAGCTCCTCTCCGAAGCGGAGGCCCACCGAGAGCTCGAGTCGTCGAGCATTGCAATCGAGGTCAAGCTCGGCTTGGGCGAAGCGAAAGCGACTGGCTGGGGCTGCGATCTCTCGCGCGACTACGTTCGCATCAACGCCAACTATCGCACCTGACCGTTGCCGTGCGTTTAAGAACCCCGCAGATGGGGGAAAATGTGGGTGTAAGTAACCGCTTACAAAACTCAAGAACCATCGAGGCCCGCCACCACGGGCCTCGATACTTTTGGAGCCGGTGCCAGGTCAACTAGGAGAGGTAGTCAACCGCTAGCGACGTATGCTCCAAGCGTGCAAGACGTAACGGAAGTACTGCGCCTGCCGTCGCCCGCTCCACGCCCCCAGGCTCTTGCTCACGACGGTGAAAAGCTCTGGATGGGATCGATCGGGACCGATCGTCTTTACGCGATCGATCCTCGGCAATGGACCCTGATTGAAGAAGCGAAGGTGCCGGGCAAACCCTGGGGCATGACCGTGGTGGGCGACGAGCTGCGCGTCGTTTGCGGCGTCGGCGACGATGACGACCGCGAGATCCGCCGCTTCGTTCCGGGCCACGGTTTCAAATCGCAAGGCGCGATCGAGTGTCCCGACGCGACCGGATCGCAACTCAGTTACGACGGTACCCTACTCTACCTCAGCCAGTGGTATAACCGCCGGATTCTGGGACTTGACGAGCGGGGAACATCGTGCGTCAGATCGATGTGCCGCATCAAATCTGCGGACAGTGCTATCTGGACGGAAACTTTTATCTCGTTACGACCGATGACGAAGAGAGCGACGAGTATTTTCTCACGCGAGTCGCCGCCAATGGCGCCAATGCATCCGACGATCTCGCACGGATCCCTTTCGCGGCTCGGGCTCTTACTTACGACGGCTCAAAATTCTGGACGAATCATCGAGAGGCGAATCAAATCGTCGCATTTGATCGCTGAGCAATTCGCGTCAAACGATCCACGCGGATCTCGGCCACTCTGAACGGAATCACCATCTTACGCCCAGCGGAGTCGAAGAGCGGCCCGGCATAGAAGAGAGCGTTACGCGGTCGTAGCTCAATGGATAGAGCAGCAGGCTTCGAACCTGTTGGTTGGGGGTTCGAGTCCCTCCGACCGCGATTTAAAAAGCCCAGCGTTTGCATAGAACTTTCCGACGGTTGCACTTCTCGCTTAAGCGCTAGGCCTAGGTCGTTTGGGTGACGGATGGGTGACGGATTTTCGGAGAGGTGGCATGCGCCCAGAGACGATGCAGCCGCCGTAGTCCCCGACGAAGCTCATTTCGGGCTCGGTTGGAGGTCAATGTCCCATTGGATGCCTTGCTTCGTTTGGCCCTCAATATCCGAGTTGTCAGGGGGGCCTGCGAACACGCCCATCGATGGCATATAGTACGCGTCGGGCGAACCGAAAACGTGCATAAACGTATTTGGGTACACCCCAAAAAAGAGCGCGATGCCGTCTTTTTCATAACGGTCTATAGCGTATCGCACCAAGGCCGCTATTTCATCATGCCATTTTCTAAATCGTCGCGCGAGCGGCAGCAGCGGAAGAGCCCCGACAACTTATTCGTCGGGGCAGCTCGGTGCGTTCCCGAGGGCAATGATGCACGCCACTACCTAAGCGTTGTCATCGCTCTTTCCATCCGGGCACAGGTTGCTCATCAATATCTTGCTGGATACTTGGATACGGCCGCATTCCTGGTATGAGTCCTACATCTTCCCGATCGTATATATTGTTCGTATCGAAAACATGTAAGATTTCGCCCGCTTCATCTTCATCATTCGTATAGAAGAAGAATGCTAGTCCATCCTCCTCCCCTACCAGAAATGGTATGGCGCGGTCATGCGGCACGAAAGCATATCGTACTAAGGGACGTTGACATGGCTTTACTCGCGCCAGTATTTGCTGAATCCTCGCCATTTGAGCGGGCGTCAACGGTGGATGATGTACCCGACACGTTGTAATCGATCGCGATGTAGTTTGGAGTATCGCCCGCCAGCGCAACGCTGCTCGTGATGAACAACGCGACAAGTATGCTTATTATCGTTTTCATTTTATTTACTCATCTTTGCAGTTATCCGCTCGTATGACGCGGCGGCTGTTGCTTGCCTTTTTGCATTGGCTTTATGGAAAATGGGCTGACAAGCCGTGCCAACACGTATGCCTCCGTGGCTAGTCGTGGGTGACGGATGGGTGCGAGTAACGAGGGCTCTTCAGAAGGAAGGTTCCACGACAAAAGTTCCGAGTCGCCCTCACCTCAAGCGCTTTACTTACTCCAGTTCCGAGTCAAGAGAGGCTTCGATCCTGTCTGCTCTTTGACCCTTAAACTCCCCGTTGCCATGCCTCCTCTATACTCGGGCGCTTCATCCAAAGCAGGGGAGTGAGTTGTTTGGCCGCCTAATACGAAACCGTGACGTTCGCTGTCGTGCTTACGGCGTTATTGGCGCAGGTTTCACCGCCACCGTCGCCACTTCCGACCGGGCCTTGCTTGCATGAAGCCACCATCCTGATGCCTGTTATGCCAGAACTCCCTCGGTCGCTGGCTCCAGCGGGGCCATTTACGGTGGAGGCCACGGTGTTGGTCGGCGCTGACGGTTCAGTAGAAAGCGCCACGATTTCGCACTCCAGCGGCTATTCCGCTGTTGACGCTGCAGTGATTCAAGCCGCTCGCGCCTCGACTTACAGCCCAAAGGTAGTTGATTGCAAACCCGTGGAAGGTCGTTACTTATTTCGGGCAGATGTTAAACCTGGTCCGCCTTAGCCTGAGAGTTATTTAACCAAAGAGCACCGCGGCGGCGTGGCTCGCAGCCGCCTCGCAGTTCAGATCGCGGCGCTTAACGCGTTGGGCTCGGTTTGTGCGGCTTCGATCGACGATGCGGGTCCGGACGCTGTGGCACCCGGACCGCGTCAACTCGGGTGGTCAGCTACGGCGACCCCCCTGTGTATTGGCCGGTACACATGTACGTGTTTGTCCCCGAGGTCGGGCCCGGGCCGAAGGTGCACGTGCCTTTCGCCGCAACGCCCTTCATCTTGCCGGTACCGCCGACCGCCATAAACGTTCCCGTACCGGACTGCACGACGCCGTTCTTGGTTGAGACCGAAATCGAGTACCGGTAGAACATCTTGTCGCCGGTGTTGTACGTGACGGTGAAGATGCCGGCACCTTCGAACTGCTCGCAGTAGCGTCGGAGTGTTCGGCGTATTGACCGCCCGTGGCGGTCGCGCCGGCCATCGATTCTTTATCGGTGCATTTTCCGGCCTGAATGACGAAGGTGTGGCCCGCCTCATCTCCGGCCGGGATGCTCTTCTGCATCGAGACCTTGCAGGTGCCGGAAAGCGTGTAACTCGTCTGCGCCGAGGCTCCGGCTGCGCTAAAACCGAGGAACGCGCAGCTGCAGAGGATCGTGGTGATCATCAGTTTCATGAGTGCTCCAATGCGGGCGGTAAAACGCGGCAGCGTAGGTGCTGGAACGCATCGCCCGGCAAGCGTGGTTCAGGGACGAGGCCGCGTTTCCTGGCGCAAAGGAGAATCTTGCCGATGTAGCCTAACTGGAATCGGTCGGCGAATCCTACGCCGGGAGCTCGAACGGCAGGTTGGGATCGGCGCAGAGCGTGAGCGGATCGGCGCGCGTCGCATCGCGCTGATAGAAGGCCGCGGCGGCGATCATCGCGGCGTTGTCGGTGCAGTACTGCGGAGGCGGAACGAAGGCGGGGATCCCGTGGCGCTGCTCCAGGCATCGAATGCCGCCTGGAGCGCCGAGTTCGCCGCGACGCCGCCCGAGAGCACCACGGCATTGTATGAAGCGCGTTCGTAGGCCGCCTGAAGGCGCGCCATGAGGACGTCGACGACCGCGGCCTGAAACGAAGCCGCGACGTCCTCGGGCTTAGCGTCGCGGCCGCCGTGTGATTCCAAGAAGTAGCGCACCGATGTCTTCAATCCCGAGAAGGAAAGGTCGAGCGAATCGCCCGCGGTGCGATGACGTGGAAATGCATAGGCACGTGGGTTGCCGGCTTGCGCCATCGCGTCGAGTGCCGGCCCGCCGGGATAGGGAAGGCCGAGCAGACGCGCTGTTTTGTCGTAGGCCTCGCCCGCGGCGTCGTCGAGTGTGTGTCCGAGAATGCGCATGCGCGTTGCCGAGTCGACCGCAACGAGCTGCGAGTGGCCACCCGACACGAGGAGGGTGAGAAATGGATAGGGCGGGGGCTCTTGGCGACCAAGGAAAGGCGCGAAAACGTGGCCGTGGAGGTGATTAACTGCGTAAAGCGGCCGGCGCAGTGCGAACGCGTATGCTTTGGCTGCGGCGACGCCGACGACGAGGCTCCCGATGAGACCGGGCCCGCACGTTACCGCGATGCCCTCAACGTCCCCAAACGATAACTGCGCACGCCCAAGCGCGTCTTCGACTGCCGCGGAAAGTAATGCCACGTGTCGGCGGCTTGCGATCTCGGGAACGATGCCGCCGTACTTTGCGTGAAAGGCATCTTGATTGGTTGCGACGCTGGCGAGAACGTCGCGCCCGTCGCACACGATGGCCGCGGCGGTATCGTCGCAGGACGTTTCGATGGCAAGCATCAACACGGGTGAGCGATTAGCCTTTAGGAGGAGCGCGCCTCTTAAGCAAGCAATCGATTTTTAGTGAATGCTCGAGTCTTTGGTTCCGGCGAACGAATCGCTTCCTACGAGGTCGATGACACGCAGCTTGCCGTGGGAAGCACGCTCGGCGCCCCCAAAGGCGCGATCGTCATTAAAGCCTCGGGCGCGATCGAGAAGTTCTACTCGAGCGACCTCGGGGTTACGCTGATGTCGGGCATTTCAATCGAGTTCTGGGACGGACCAACCGGCGCGGGACGCACAAAGGTCGACGGCAATTTCGAATCCATACAGACTTCCAGGAGCACGCTTATCGTATCGACGAGGGTGTCAGCGTTGTTGAAAAACTCTTCGTCCTCAACGGCAAGCCCCGCGGCAGCGACGTCGATCCCCTGACCGCGTACGTCACCGTCGAGATTCACAACGATTCGGACGAAACGCGCGATTTCCACAGCTTCACCGGAGCGCTGTTGCGCGGCAACACCATTCGCGACGTTCGCGTAAGCTACGACCCCGCGCTGCACGCGATAGTCGCGTGGAACGTGTCGGCACCGAATCAAGGGCGTGCCTTTGGATCTTCGCGCGCGCCCACCAGTTTCGAAGTGTCGGCCGACCATGGCAAGATGATCCGGCCCCACTTTGCGGGGAAACTCTCAAACTCCATCACTCGCAACGTCGCCGATCCCATCGCGCTCTTCCATCATCGCCACCGTCTGGCACCGGGAACGCGCCGGCGCCTTTCCTTCACGCTGGTTGGGTCGCCGGAGGGAGCCCGCGGCGCGCGGCGCTGCTACCGTTGCGCGCCGCCCGCGCGGGTGGCGCTCGCGCAAACGCGGCACCACTACAAGGAAGTGCTCGAGCGCGCGGTCGTCGTAACGCCGGACGCCCATATCAACCGCGGAGTCCTTTGGGCTAAAGCGAACATGCTGCGTACGGAGCTCTACGCCCCCACGGGGTGGTGCTTTGTCAACGACCCCACACGCTCCAATAATAGCGTGGGCCGCGACACCGCTTCGTTCGCGCTCGGATCGGATTTCGTCACGCCGGAATTCTCGCGTGAGTCGTTGCGCTGGTATTTTCGCAACGCGCAACGAAACGGGAAAATCGTCGAGTATTACGACGTTCGCAACGGCGAGTCGAATGACTACGGCCTGAACGTCAACGATGATACTCCATTGGTGATCTTGGCACTCAATCATCATCACCTCGTGACCGGCGATCTCGGCTTCATTCGAGAGTGCTATCCGGCCGCAAAACGGGCCGCCACATATCTCCTCGATCAGCGCGATGCGCGCGGACTAGTCTGGTGCACGTCGACGAAGACCTCTATGTGGGGCATCGTGGGCTGGCGCAACATTATCGACGATTACCGAATCTCCGGCGCATCGACGGAGGTGAACTCCGAATGTTGCGCCGCGCTCGTGGCCATGGCCGAGATGGCAGAAGCGCTTGGCAAGAAGAGAGATAAACAACGCTTTGAGCGCGAGGCGGTGGCGCTGCGGGCGGCGATTAACCGACACCTGCTCGACCCTAAAACCGGACTCTACTATCTCAATATTGATGTCGACGGGCGGCCGCGCTCCAACGTCACGGCCGACATGCTGTTCCCGGTCTTTCTCGGAGTCGCCGATCGCGAAACCGCGGCGCGAATCGTCAGCCGCCTCAGCGTGCCTTCCTTTTGGACGGAGGCGGGTATCCGTACGGTGCCGCGTGACGACCTCGAGTATAGCCCGACGCAAAGCTGGGGTTTACTCGGCGGCGTTTGGGTGGGCTTGACGTTCGTGTACGCGATAGCCGCGGCGCGTTACAATCCCGGCTTTATGGCGTACGCATTGAGCACGAGCTTCCAGCATTATTCGCGCGATCCCGGGCGGAACAACACCGTGCCAGGCCAGTTCTCAGAGTGGCTGCACGGCGAAACGCTCGCCAATCAAGGCATGATGCTTTCACCGTGGTATCCACCGCGTTACGTCTGGTCGGCGATTGAAGGCGCGTGCGGGCTTCGAGTCCATGGACGCCAACCAGGCTGCAATCCGCTTCTGCCGCCTCACTGGAAGTGGGTGGGAGCGCGCAACGTATCGTTTCGCGGAAAGCAGCTCACGTGGTTCGTGGCGCGAGCGCCCGAGCCGACGCTCTACGCGACCTTCGCGTGCACGTCCGACTTGCCTTTGCAAAAGTACGACCGCGATGTGACGCCGATGCTGCAACTCGGCGATGACGTCACCGAGATTGCCATGCAGCGGGGCAGCAATTTCGTCATCTTCATGGGGAACACCGCGACCCGCACCGTTACGACGCCACTTCGCTTCGCGCGCTCGCTGCGCGGCCTCTATCGCGTTCGCTATTTCACGAGCCTGCTGGGTGAATGGGTGGAGCGCGAGAACTTAGACGGTCGCAAACTCGCACATGGCTTCGCGATCGACGTGGATGCGCTGGGATTCTGCGTCGTAGAGCTTCAGCGCCTCTAGTGTTGCTGGAAGACTGACGCGGGAATCGCCCCGTCGAATTGATAGGTGCCGTAGGTAATCGTCGCGTCACCGCTATAGCCGGGGAATTTCGCGACGAGCGTCGCGCTGCGGGCCAAGTGGTATTGGGAGACGCCTGGATGGTGCCTGAAGGTGACTGCGAGTGTCGCTCCGTTCGTATACAAGAAGGCGACGGACTCGATGGCATACGTCGTAGCGCTCACCCACATGGTCATGCTCTTGACTCTGCTCGCTACTTTAGGAATGCCGGTTAAAAGATAGGCGGCATGGTGGCCGTGGGGTTGTGAACTCGGTGTCGAAATCGCGTAATCGCGTAACCAGGTCTGTGGCGTTCCCATGGTCGAGAGCGTGTTGCCGAGGCCCCGCGCAATGCTGGGCGGATTATCGAGATGGAGCGCTTGCCGGTCCGGAGCCTGGTAATACTGCGTTCCGGTCATCTTGAAAGGCAACGAGATGATGCTCACCCGGACGTGACCGCTGATGCTCACGGGGACTGCGTACGAGCTGAGACCTTGCCATCGACTTTGGCTGCGCTGCAAGATCGTTGCGGCGTCCGGTGGCGGAGAGGGCGGCGGCGCCGGAGCCGCGGTCGCGGTTCCCATCACGAGCAGAATCGCAACGATAAGATTCATTGCCGGTAGCGTACGACACCAGCGCAAAAAGCGCCTGGAGTCGCTCCGAGCGACGAACCTAAAACGCGCGGCGGGGCGGAAGCACCGCGCGAACGTGGGTCCCGAAGCCTGGAAGCACCTCGACTTCGAGTTGCGCTCCAAGGCGCTCAATCAACCACAGGCCGCGGCCGTGCTCGGTCAGTACGTCGGCGCGCCGTGCGCCCGTAGCGGCATATCCCGTGCCGCGGTCGATGACGTGAAGCACGGCATTCCCGCTGCGCCACTCGAGCGCGACTTCGATTCGGCCGCCGGCGTGTTGCGCGACGTTTGCCGTCAGCTCTCCGAAGATGAGTTCCGCCGCATCCAGGTCGCCTCGGGAGTCGGCTGAGGCCGCGAGCTGCGCCAGCAACTTCTTTCGCGCGAGCCGAGCCGCGCGCCAGTCGCTCGAGTCAAACGTCCAGCGCTGCGACTCGACGAAGTTTAGTAGGAGTATGGCAACGTCGTCGGATGACTGATCGTGCAGACAAACATTTTCGAGGAACTCCGCCGGGCTTTCGACGTAGAAAACGGCATCCGTGCTGAGCGCCTCACGTAGCCGGCGCTCTCCGGCAAGCGTGTCGCGCGTGGCCTCGGTCAATCCGTCGGTGTAGAGAGCAAGAAGTGCGGCGTTGTTGAGAGACTCCGTGACGGGCCGAGCCGGTTGACCCATGGAGCGTAGTCCAATCGGCAGTCCGGCGGCCTCGAGTTCTTTGAGCGACCCGTCGGCGCAGCGCAAGATGGGATACGGATGTCCGGCATTGGCATAGGTGAGCGTACGATTATAGCCATCGAAAATTCCCACGAAAGCGGTAGCGACCGACTTAGGATAACGACGCAACAAGACACGCTCGGCAGCGTCCAAGATTCGTACGGGATCCGGTTCGTACATTGCAACGACGTTGATAGCGTGCCGAAGTTTTCCCATAATGATGGATGCTTCGAGCCCATGTCCGGTGACGTCGCCGACGGTGAGCAATACGCGGTGATCGTCGAGCTCGAACGCGTCGTACCAGTCGCCACCGACCTTTACTTCCAACGCTGCCGGACGATAAATTGCGCTTAATGACGCACCCTCGACACTCGCCAACCGTGCGGGGAGCGTCGCCTGTTGAAGCGTTTGAATCAGCCGCCGTTCGCGCGCAAAGCTCTCGGCATGATGGAGCGCAAGCGATGCGCGCTGTCCGATCTCTTCGACAAGCTCGAGTTGGCCGCGGTCGTAGCGGTGCGAGTTCGAACAGCATACGAGCCCTCCGTAGACTGCCTTGCCGACGAAGAGTGGAACCATGATCCACGAACGGGGACGGGTCGTTTCAAAGAGCGGACCTGCCTTAAGCCGGCCTCCGCGGCCGACGTCCGGTATTGCTTCGCTCAGAATCGAGCGCCGCTCCCGCAGCGCGGCCACAATCTCGCGCTCGCTGGTGTCCCGGAACCTCGCCTTCGTCCCTGCCGCGGCCACGGTCCGGAGTTGGCAGTCGGCTAACGAAGCAACAACTCCGTAATCGGCGAAGCCGTCGCAGAGCGCTTGAAGTAAGTGTTCGAACATCTTCGCAGGATCGAGCGTTGCCAAGAGAGAGTCGGTGACGCGGGCCAAGAAGCGAAAGCGCTCGGTGACCTGCTGCTCTCGTTCGAACGTCTTGATGTTCTCAAGGACCATCGCGAGTTGGCGGGCGACCACGACGGCTATGTCAATGTCCCACGCCGCGAAACTAGCGGGCCGCTCCGAATCAAGCAAGCTCAACGTGCCGATGCAGCTCTTCCCCACGAACAGCGGCACGACGATCATTGACCGCGCGCTTGCCGCTCGAAGAAGACGTTGCAGCGTCTCCCCGCGCACATCGCCCAGCGTCGCGGAGAGTACGAGCAGCGGTTGACGTGTGCGTACGACCTCTTGGGCGCCGGCCTCAAGGAGGTCCGATGGTACGTCAAGTTCGGGTCGCCGATTGGCAACGGCTTCTAGGCGTATGGCTCCGTCGTCCTCAAACAAGTGGACGGCACTGAGATCGCAGAAGTGGTCGGCGGATACTTCGCACAGGCGATTGACGATCGTCGCGCGATTGAGCGACGAGGAAAGCGCGGCGCCTGATTCGGAGATGAACCGGCTGCCCGAGTCCGCGAAGCGATCCACTTCTGCCGCGCTTCCGGACCAGTAGAGCACGTCGTCGCGCTCGTCGAGCACCGGCACCGCTTGCACCAAAAACGTGCGAAGCGATGAGCCGGGACTGCGCACGTGATAGACCGCGCTAAAGCGCTCGGCGCAGCGAACGCACCGGCCCCAAAGCTGTTCGACGCGAGAGACTTCCGTTTGGTCGAGTTCGCCCTCGCCGCTTGGAAGACTCGGGCGGCAGGGCGTGACGCCCGTGATGACCCCAGCGGCGTCAGCTTGCCAGAGTACCTCGGTCATTCGGGCCATGACGACTCGAACCGAATGCAGCATGCCTTCGCTAGGAACGGGCGATGGCTCTCGGTCGCTGAATCGCTTCATGTTCACCGATTCGACTCTTTCAAAAAAGACGCTGGAGAGCCTTGGTGCTGGCCCGGATGCCGTAGCGTTGGGGAGACGTTGCTGATTCAGCGCGCTCCGAATGGGGAAGACTGCTGCAGAACAGGTAAGGAAGGGGCCGCGCCCTTCCGCCACTTAACGTAATTTAGGAGGGTAAATGGTAGGGATTC
The DNA here is from genome assembly GCA_963756635.1 of Vulcanimicrobiota bacterium. Lineage (GTDB taxonomy): Bacteria > Vulcanimicrobiota > Vulcanimicrobiia > Vulcanimicrobiales > Vulcanimicrobiaceae > Cybelea. The sequence goes on along the minus strand of CAVWOR010000004.1, from coordinate 279,394 downwards.
TGTGGGCGATCATCGTGATCTTATTCTTCTTTTGGCTGATCGGGTTTTTACTCCACTTTGGTGGAGGGTTGATCCATCTCTTATTGGTCGTGGTGCTGATCCTTGTCATCGTCAACTTAGTCACGGGACGCGGCCTCCGCGTCTAGCGGCCGGGAAAGGAGAATGGCCTGATGGCTGCGCGAAAGAAATCGGCGACCCGAAAGAAGAGCTCGCCACGTAAGAGCACGTCGCGCAAGAAAAGCGGCTCGCGCAAGAAGACCGGCTCGCGCAAGAAATCCGGCCGAAAGTACGGTCCAAAGGCCGGCAAGAAAGTCAAACGCGCTATGCACGAGATGAAACGCGGCGAACTGAAGTCCGGCCGGTCCGGGAAGAAAGTGACGAGTCGCAAGCAAGCCATTGCCGTCGGCCTCAGCGAAGCGCGCCGCTCCGGCGGCAAAGTACCCAAACGGTCCTCGAGGAAGAAGTAGCCTAAGCAGAGCCTTTCGGGCTGGTCGCGTTCGCGAGGGGCGACGACTGCGGACCGCGTCGCCCTTCCGGCTTGAACCCTCGCTAGGGGCCATGATATACTGACCGTCTGTGCCCCGTGCCAGCGGCGACGGTGGGAGCCCTTACGTGACGACGTGAGCGGGATCTCCCTGCGTAAGCGGCGGCCGCGGTGGGCCGGGTGGAGTCCCTTCCTTTGAACCTCATCGACGTCAACAACTTCGACGCAATGCGCATCGGCCTCGCGTCGCCCGAGCAAATTCGCGCTTGGTCGTTTGGGGAAGTCAAGAAGCCCGAAACGATTAATTATCGCACGCTCAAACCCGAGCGCGATGGGCTTTTCTGCGAGAAAATCTTTGGCCCGACTAAAGACTGGGAGTGCCACTGCGGTAAGTACAAGCGCATCCGGTTCAAGGGCATGATCTGCGATCGTTGTGGCGTTGAGATCACGCGCGCGAAAGTCCGGCGCGAGCGCATGGGGCACATCGAGCTGGCGACGCCGGTCAGCCATATCTGGTATCTTAAAGGCGTTCCTAGCCGTATCGGGATTCTACTCGACATGTCGCCGCGGCAGCTCGAGAAGGTCATCTACTTTGCCGCGTACGTCGTCATCGATCCAGGCGATACGACGCTCGTGAAGCGAGAAGTACTTTCCGAACAAAAATATCGCGAAGCGCGAGAGAAGTTCGGCAACCGCTTCAAGGCGGGCATGGGCGCGGAAGCGATCCGTGAGCTGCTGCGCGATCTCAACCTGCGCAGGCTCCAAGAAGACCTGCGCAAAGAGTTCAAAGAGACGAGTGGGCAAAAGCGGCTCAAGGCAATCAAGCGCCTCGAAGTCGTCGAGGCGTTCCTTTCGAGCGGCAACCGTCCGGAGTGGATGGTGCTCGCCGCGGTGCCGGTGATCGCGCCCGAACTTCGACCGATGGTCCAGCTCGACGGCGGAAGGTTCGCAACCTCCGACCTGAACGATCTCTATCGTCGCGTCATCAATCGGAACAACCGGCTCAAGCGGCTGCTCGAACTCAACGCGCCCGAAATCATCATCAAGAACGAAAAGCGAATGCTCCAGGAAGCCGTCGACGCGCTGATCGACAATGGCCGGCGTGGGCGGCCCGTTACGGGACCCAATAATCGTCCGCTCAAATCGCTCTCCGACATTCTCAAAGGCAAGCAGGGACGCTTCCGCCAGAACCTGCTCGGCAAGCGTGTTGATTACTCGGGACGTTCGGTCATCGTCGTAGGCCCGACGCTCAAGCTGCACCAGTGCGGTTTGCCCAAAGAAATGGCGCTCGAGCTGTTCAAACCGTTCGTGATGAAGAAACTCGTCGACCGTGGGTTAGCGCACAACATCAAGAGCGCGAAGCGGATGGTCGAACGCGTGCGTCCAGAAGTTTGGGACGTGCTCGAAGAGGTGATCAGAGAACATCCGGTGCTACTCAATCGCGCGCCGACGCTGCATCGGCTCGGCATCCAGGCCTTCGAACCTGTGCTCGTCGAGGGTAAGGCCATCCACCTGCACCCGTTGGTCTGCACGCCGTATAACGCCGACTTCGACGGCGATCAGATGGCCGTCCACCTACCACTCTCGGCGGGCGCGCAGGCCGAAGCCCGCATTCTCATGCTCTCGTCGAACAACATCCTCTTGCCCGCGTACGGCAACCCCGTTTCGATTCCGACCCAAGACATGGTGCTAGGCCTCTACTACCTAACGTTCCACCGCGACGAGTATGCCGGTCCGGCGAAAGCCGCGATTCCCGACGATTACGAACGCTTCGAACGTCCCAAGAAGAAGAACGCACCCGCCGCCGATGCGGCCGGAGCGATTCCGACCTTCTTTGACGGAAAAGAAGCGATCATGGCGTACGAAAACAAGGCGATCGGCCTTCAAGAGTGGATCTACGTGCGCTGGAACGGCACGCTCGTCAAGACGACCGTCGGCCGCGTGATATTCAACTTCGCCTTCCCCGAGCGGTGGAATCACGAGTTCCTAAACTGCATCGTCGACAAGGGCGGCCTGAAGAAGACGATCACCGATTGCTATCGCCGGTATGGCAACGCCGAGACCGCGCGATTCCTCGACGCGATCAAAGATCTCGGCTTCCACTATGCGACGCTCTCCGGAACGACCGTCTCGATCAACGACGTCATCGTGCCCGAGAACAAGTACGAGATCGTCGGTAAGGCGCAGGACCAAGTCGACGAACTGCATCGGCTGTACGAACAAGGCTTTATCTCGAGGGACGAAGAGTACACCAAAACGATCGACACGTGGTCGAAGGCTTCCGACGAGGTGACGACCTCGATGCAGTCGTCGCAGAATCCGCTCAACCCGGTCTTTATGATGGCGACGTCGGGTGCGCGCGGTTCGATAGCGCAGGTCAAGCAGCTCGGCGGCATGCGCGGATTAATGTCGGATCCGTCCGGAAGAATTCTGGAGATTCCGGTAAAGGCATCGCTCAAAGAGGGACTCACGGTGCTCGAGTACTTCATCTCGACGCACGGCGCCCGCAAGGGTCTCGCCGATACGGCGCTGCGCACGGCCGACTCCGGCTACCTCACGAGGCGGCTCGTTGACGTCGCGCAAGACGTGATCATTCGCGAGGAGGATTGCGGCACGAGCAGCGGCATCGTGGTGAGCGACATTCGCTCCGGAAAAGAGGTCATCGAACCGCTCATCGATCGTATCATCGGGCGGCGCGCGGCCGAAGAGGTTCGCCTGGATCCGAAGCGGCCGACGACGGCGATCGTTTCGCGCAATCAAGAGATCGACGAGGAGAAGGCCAACGCGTTGATCGCGGCCGGCACCGGCCAGGTCAAGATCCGCTCGGTCCTTACCTGTCAATCGAAGTACGGAGTCTGCTCGCTCTGCTACGGACGCGATCTGGCGGCCGGCAGTCACGCGGACATCGGGACGGCGGTCGGCATCATCGCCGCGCAGTCAATCGGCGAACCAGGCACGCAGCTCACGCTACGGACGTTCCACACCGGTGGCGTCGCAACTGAAGACATCATCACCGGCTTACCGCGCGTTGAAGAGATCTTCGAGGCGCGCAAACCCAAGGGTCAAGCCACGATTGCCGAGGTTGCGGGCACGGTCAGGCTCGGTGACGAGAGGAATAAGCGCATCGTGTACGTGGTTGATGCTAACGGCGAGGAGCGCGAGTACGAGATCCCGCCGGGCACGCACTTGTTGGCACAGGAAGGACAGCGCGTCGAGCCGGGAGACCAGCTCAACGAAGGCTCGCTCAACCCGCACGACATTCTACGCGTCAAGGGAGAGACCGCGCTGCAGAATTACCTCGTTCAAGAAGTACAGAAGGTCTACCGCTCGCAAGGCGTCGACATCAACGACAAGCACATCGAGGTGATCGTGCGTTCGATGTTGCGCAAAGTGAAGATCGTCGAAGGCGGCGACACGAACCTACTTCCAGGACAGTTGGTAGAAGCGGCCCAGTTCCACGAGGCGAACGAGCGGATGCGCGCCGCGGGCAAAGAGCCGGCGACGGCCAATCCCGTGCTACTCGGCGTGACGAAAGCGTCGCTCGCAACGGAATCGTTCCTATCGGCGGCAAGCTTCCAGGAGACGACGCGCGTGCTCACCGACGCGGCGATCAAGGGCAAGTACGATCCGCTGCTCGGCCTCAAGGAGAACGTCATCATCGGCAAGCTGATCCCGGCCGGTACCGGAATGTCGCGGTACCGTAACGTCGACATCGTGCCGGAAGGTCAGGACGTTGACGACGACGGTCGGCCACGGCACGAGTACGACGTACCTTACGCCGCCATGACCGCCGACGATGCGGCGCTCGCCGAAGTGATGGGCACCGACGGCGACGGCATGAGCCGGCTGGTTAGCGCCTACGAACGCAACCGCGAGCCGCTCACCGTGCAGTACGAAGGTGTGTATGAGGACAACGCAAACCCGCACGCATCCCCGAAGAAAACGCAGTACGATCGGCTAAAGGGCATCAACCCGGAAGATCTGTAGGGCCATGAAGGGGCCTGCCCTACTGGCAATCGTCGGGCTCATCGGCGGGTCTTTCGTCGCGCCGCGAGCCGTCGCGCAGGACGTTGCTCGCGCCGCGACGGTTGAGTTTGGTGGCCTGTCGCGCACGTATCGTGTTTTCAGGCCCGAGTCGCTTGCAAGCGGCGCGCGCGTTCCGCTCGTCGTGATGCTCCACGGCGGCTTTGGAACCGGGCTGGGAGCCGAACGGGCTTATCATTGGGATGAGGCCGCAACTCGCTTCGGCTTCGTGGTTCTCTATCCGGACGGCTTCGAACGTGCTTGGAACGCGGGGACGTGCTGCGGCGCACCGCAACGGCGCAACATCGACGACGTCGGATTTCTCAGCGCGCTCATCGACCGCGTCGTTCGCGATGAAAACCTCGATCCGAGCCGCATCTACGTCACGGGCATCTCGAACGGCGCGATGATGGCATATCGGATGGCTTGTGACGCGCCGCTCGCCATCGCGGCCATCGGTCCAGTCGCCGGAACGCTCGCCGTACCGTGCAAACAGTCAAAGCCCACGTCGGTGCTGGCTATTCACGGGCTCGCCGATCAAAACGTTCCGTTCGGGGGCGGCGTAGGGAAGGGATTCACACATGACAACCGTTCTTCGGTGCCGGCGAGCATTGCGCGCTGGCGCGAGATCGACGGATGTTCTGCGCCGGTCGATCGCGCTTCGGGCAGCGTGACCGAATCGCTGGCGCAGTGCATCCACGGTCGCGCGGTGGAGCTGATAACGATCGCCGGCGCGGGGCATCAATGGCCCGGCGCCGTGCCTCCTCCAGCACTCGCGCGCGTCTGGTTGCAGCTCGATCAACCCAGCACGGCGATGAATGCGACCACGACGCTCTGGCAATTCTTCAACGCCCATCATTCATAGATCGGCGCCCGAATCGTGAGGCCGCGGCGTTACGAGGGAGAGAAGCACCATGACGGCGACGTTGGCGGCGAGGCCGACAAAGCCGGCGTTGATCCCCAGCGGCGTGATGTTCAACGTGGCGAGGGGAACCGCAACGGCTAATCCGGCGGCGATTCCGGCGCCCACGCCCCACGCAGTTACGCGCCGCCAAATAAACGTTGCGATGACGCCCGGCGCAAACTGAGCAATCCCGTTATAGTAGAGTAAAAGCAGCTCAACGACCGTGCGTCTCGCGATTAACCACACGCCGAGCGCAAGCACTGCGACGACGATGACGAGCACGCGAGTGAGCATCGTGCGCGCCTTGTCGCTCGTCGCGATGCCCAATGCGTCGCCGGCGACGTTTTTAGTGATCACGCTTGCGCCGCCCAGAAGCAGCGCGGAACCCGGAACGAGTGCTGCGAGCGCACCCGCGGCGCAAATCAATCCCAGAAGCCACGAGGGGTAGTAGTGCTGAACGACCAGCAGAAATGATTGATCGACGGCAGTTCCCTTTAACCCCGGCGCAATCAAGGCGGCCGAAAGGCCGGCGAAAAGCATCAAGCTCAAGAAGCATTGATAGAACGGCAAAAGCATTGCGTTGCGTCGCAGCGTGTCGCCGCTGCGGGCGCTAAAAATCGCGTTGAACGACTGGGGACCCATGAAGAACCCGATAGCCGATAAGAGCACGGTTGAAATAAACCAGGTCGTTCCATGAAAGGCGCTCCCGGGAGGGAGCACCAGGAATTGCGGATGCAACTCGACCAGCCGGTCGAACAGCCCGCTCGGGGAACCGAAGAAGCGTATCGGAATGGCGATCCCCGCGAAAATCACGGCTCCCAGCACAAAGATATCTTTGACGACACTGGCCCACGCCGTTCCTCGTAACCCGGCGCTAAAGACGAAGAGCGCGAGTATAATAAAGCCAATGGCGACTGCTGCGGTAGCGTCGTAGGCGCCGTAGCCGGCAATACGAAGAAGAATCTGCAGGCCGCTGAGCTGTAACGAAACGTACGGTACGATCATGACGAACTGCAGGAGTGCGGTACCGACGCCCAAAGCGCGACTGTCGTAACGCTTTTCGAAAAAATCGGGCCCCGTGAGCAGGTTATGCTCTTTACCGACTCGCCAGATCGCGGGCGTGAGGAAGTAGGCAATTACGTACGCGCACGTCCCGTAGGCCATAATGTAGAATGCCGGTGCGCCCTGAGAATACGACATTCCGGCAATGCCCAAGAACGTGAAAGTGGTATAGATTTCACCCGCGAGCAGCACCCAAAGAAAGATCGTTCCAAAAGAGCGACCGCCGACGATATACTGCTGCGGGTCCATTTTGACGCGGCGCACCGCAAGTAGTGCAAAAACGATCGTTCCGAGCACGACGATCGCGACGACCGCGAGCGCTGTGGTGGCAGGCGAGATCACCAGTGCCGCTCCAGGCGCCCGATCATCCATAGGAAAGCCGGCGTTGAGAGAACCCATGCGACGATCCAGCAGAGAAGAAAAGGCATGCCGAGGATCCGCGGCTCGACGCGATTGACCAACGGCACCGCGACACTCAGCGCCGCGACTGGTATCGCGGCCAGGAATATCCGCAGCCAAAGGGCACCAGAGGGAGGGGCAAGCCGCATGGTGGCGCATTTACGCCACGCTATGCAACAACGTCCTTCGTACGTCGGACCGGTCGTGATCATCGGGATCGTGGTCGTCGTCGCCCTGTTTGTCGCGGGAGCGTACAATTCGCTGGTAACGCTCGGTCAGGCCGTCGACGCGCAGTGGGGCCAGGTGCAGAATGTCTACCAGCGCCGTGCCGATCTGATTCCCAATCTCGTCGCGACGGTCAAGGGGGCCGCAAACTTTGAGTCAAGCACGTACATTGACGTAGCCAAGGCGCGCGCCAGCGTGGGACAGATCTCGCCCCAAGTCGTCCAAAATGCCGTCAACAACCCGCAGGATTTCGCCAAATACGCGGCAGCGCAAGATCAGTTGGGCACAGCACTCTCGCGGCTGCTCGCGGTCGTGGAAAACTATCCGCAACTGAGAGCGACCGAAAACTTCCAAACGCTTCAGGCTCAGTTGGAGGGTACCGAAAATCGTATCGCGTTCGAGCGCAGAAAGTATAACGACGCCGCTCGCGCGTTTAACGTCAAGCGCGATACGATTCCCACGGTCTTCATCGCCGGGATGTTTGGCAGTCGCTTCAATGAAAAACCATACTTTCAATCGCAGCCCGGTGCCGAAAAACCGCCAGCCGTAAATTTTAGTCCGTGAAACGAAGACAGCGCGCCGCCATCGCTCGCGCCATTGCCGACGCCGAAGATGGCACGACCGGCCGCATCGCTGTTCGGATTATTCCGGATGCGAGCGTCGAGGCGTTCTCGCGCGCAATCGGGGAGTTTGGGCACGTGGGCTTGCACCGGCACGAGGGCGGCAACGCCGCGTTGATTCTGGTCGCACCGAAGGCGCGGCGGTTCGCCGTCGTCGGCGATCGTGCGCTGCACGAACGGGTCGGCGACCACTTTTGGAACGACGTCATTACGCAGAGCCAGCCCTATTTTGCGCGGGGGGCCATTTTTGAGGGAATTCAGCACGCAGTCGAGCGGCTAGGTGAGGCGCTGCATTCGCATTTTGCCGACCAGGCCGGGGATCCAACGCGGTGAAGAATCTCATAGCTCTGGCTGCAGGCGTACTGCTCGCGTGCGCGTGGGCGATTCCGGCGATCTCTGCGGATTTCAACGTACCACCGACGCCCGTTCACCGCGTCACCGATAACGCAGGCGCACTTTCGAACGCCACGCGCACCTCGCTCGAGAACGAGCTTCAAGCATACGAGACCTCGACGGGGCATCAGATCGTGGTTTGGATCGGTCAGACGACCGGCGACGTTCCTTTGGAGACCTGGACCGGCGAAACCGCAGACCATTGGAAGATCGGGCGGCGGGGACACGACGACGGCGCCGTGCTGTTCATGTTCATGCAAGACCGCAAGGTTCGCATCGAGGTTGGATATGGCTTGGAGAGCAAGCTGACCGACGCCGACTCGTACCGCATCATTCAAAACGAAATCCGTCCACGGATGCGCGCCGGCGATGTCGACGGCGCGGTCGCCAGCGGAGTCGCGGCAATGCTCACCACGATCTCACCCTCGTACAAAGGCGTTACGCCTCCGCCCGAACCGCAGCAGAGCTCGGCCGATGGCGGCAGCATCACTGCGGTCGTGGTGCTCTCCCTAATTGTCTTGTTCGTCATCTTCATTATCGCGATGCGGATTATCGGAGGCATCCGTTACGGATACCTCGTGATGCGCGAAGGCTCACCAGCCGCACGGAGGGACATGCGACGCTGGGGGTTTTGGGGTGGAGGTTACGCGGGTGGGGTTGGCTCTTCGTGGGGAGGCGGTTGGAGCGGCGGTGACGGCGGCTTCTCTGCTGGGGGCGGCGGCTTCGGGGGTGGCGGCGCTTCGGGCGGTTGGTGAGCGTGCTCGGCGTTGTCTTCGCATTTTGGGTGCTCACATACGACGTCCTGATCTCGGCTGGTCACGAAGGGCGTCCCGCGAGCTGCGCGCGTTTTCCGCAGCATCGCTGTAATCTCGGAGCTTCGGGGGAGCGCGCGTCGACGCCCATCGTTGCCGATGCGGCGACGAATGTTCTCCGCGCGCATGGGCTGACGGTCGCGCGGCTTCCGGCAGATTTCGCAGGAAACTATCGGGTCGACGCGGCGGTCTTCCTTCACTTCGATGGCTCGGATCCGCCCTGCCGCAGCCGTGCGTCGGTCGGCTATTCGTCCAAACGCGATGCAGCGGCAGCAGCGGCGTGGCACGCGTTGTACGGACGGTATTGGCCGTTTGGATTTCAGCCCGATAATTTTTCAGTTGGTTTGCGTGAGTACTACGCGTACCGGCAAGTTGATGCGCGCGACGGAAGCCTAGTGCTCGAGCTGGGGGAGATTACGTGTCCGGCGCAACGCGCGTGGCTTGCGCGGCGCCTTCGCTGGGAAGGATCTCTCTTGGCGTACTTCTTGAGCGAACGTATCGGTAAAGGCAACGTTCCGAATCCGGGAGCATATCGAGAACAGGCGACGACGACGCAACCTTAGAACGAAGGGCGATGGTCCGGGTGCTCACAAGCGAAGATCGCAGCGAAGTTGGTGCGTCTGTTCTGATCGAGCGGCCGCGCCTCGTCGAGCGGTTGGCTGCGTCGGCAACGTGTCCGATCGCGCTCCTGATCGCTCCAGCAGGTTACGGCAAGTCGGTCGTGCTTCGCCAATATCTCGGCACGCTCGTCGAGCCCAACGTGCGCTTCGCACTGCGCGCCGAGCACGTAACGTTGCTTGGGTTCCTGCGTGGGCTCACGCAAGCGCTGCATCAGGTCGCACCGCACGCCATCACCTCGCTGGCTGGAGCATACGAGCGCAATACGTCTTCTCCGAAGCGGGGAAGTGAGCTCGCCCGCTGGATGCACGCGCATCTGGAATCGTTTTCCGGCATTATAGCGATCGACGATCTGCACGTTGCCGAGAGCGATCCAGAAGTCGCGCAATTCGTCAGTTCGTTGATCGAGGGAGCGAAAGGGAAAATCCGTTGGATACTCGCTTCACGTTCCACGACGGGGCTTCCGGTCGGGACATGGCAGGCTTATCGTGACGCGGATCTTCCGGTCGATGAGCACGACCTGCGATTTACGTTCGGCGAAGCGCGCGAAGCTGCCGAGAGCCTGGGCCTGTCGATACGCGATGACGAGCTCGGCGATCTGCTTGCCCTAACGGAAGGGTGGCCGGCTGCGATGAGCTTCGCCCTGCGCACGTCGACGCGCTCCTCGGAGCTGCGAAACGTTTCAGCGATCACACGGGAAATGATCTACCGGCTGCTCGCGGAGCAGGTCTACGCCGGACTTCACGAAGACGAGCGCAGCTTGTTGGAGGTTGCGGTAGGACTTCCGGTCATCGATGTGCGTGTACTCGAAGCAGCAGGATTCGATCGCGCTTTTACAATCATCGAACGACTCCGCGAGAGGACGGCATTCATTCATGAAGAGTCTCCGGGCATCTATCAGTGCCACGACCTGTTTCGTGAGTTTATGCGCCATCAGATCGCGCTTGCTGGTAATCGTTTCCAGCGGAGCGTTCAGGAGCGAGCCGCTCGTGCGCTCGAGGTAAGCGGCGACGTCGAGCACGCGGTCGGCGCGTACGTTGCCGCTGCGTCGCCGTCCGATGTGCTTCGCCTGCTCGATCGTCACGGCTTCGACCTACTCGAGCGGGCGCGCGGCGACGTGGTGGCACGAGCGATTGAGGCGCTCGACGAGAAAACGCGCCGCGGAAATGCGGTCGTGCTGGGCCTTCAGGGTGCCCTCCAAGCAATAGCGGGCAAATTCGCGAGAGCCGAATCCTTGCTGCGTCGCGCGTTGGCTCGAGCTTCCGGCGACCGCGATCTCGTGGCGATGATGAGTCTTCGCCTCGCATCGCTTATCGGAAACCAGGGCCGAGATGTATCCAAGGTACTTAGTGCCGTGGCAACCGATGTAGAGCAGCGCCCGGCATTCAGAGCCGAGGCTTTGTCCTTAATAGCAGCACGACGCGCAATATCCGGCGATTCTTCCAGGTTGGACGATGCAACCGCCACTATAGAGCAGCTCTTGCCCGAAGTCGACTCCGATGTCGCCCGCGCAAGGATCCTGCACCACCTTGGAATCGTGAACCGACACATCGGGGAGGTAAGGCGGTCGTTCGAGCGGCTCACCCAATCCAGTGAGCTAGCTTCCGAGCTCCATTTCTACAGCCTAGCCAGCCGGACGTATGCCGTTCTGTCCAATTTGTCATTGCATGAGGAAGACGACGTCGAGTCTCAGCGGCGGTACGCAGAGTGCGCAGCTGACGCGGCGACTAAGGCAGGCGATACGTTCGCGCTGCAAACAGCACTACTGCAGCTTCTAAGTGCGAAGATGCGCCTAGGCAATGCAGAAGAAAGTCTTGCGATTGAACGGCGACTAGCAAAACTCCCGACAGATGCGCTGGCCAGCAGATATGTTACGCTTTTTAAAGCCGTGCGATCCGCTTGGCATGGTGACTTCCGTGAGGCGCACTCCTTGCTGTCGATGTGTTGGAACGACTTAACTTTCGGCGTCGATCGGGCGTGTTACGGTGCACAGTACGCGCTCTTCTTGGCATTAGACGGCCATCCGGACAATTCAATTAAGAAAGTTGATGACGTATTTTCGATTTTGAGGCCGTTAAGAATTTCGGGTCGTTTCGACACGCGCTCAACAACAATATGCCAGGCCTTTTGCGCCCTTGCAGACTACGTGAATGGGCGCTCTACGAACGCGGACCGCATTTTGAGACGACTGGCCATCGACGACGTGGTGGAAAAGACGACGGTCGCGATTGCGAGATGCATGTTGCGCGCTCTGCGGAGCCAGGACCAAGCTGAGTGGCTGGAGGCAATGGAATTGATCGAAGGGCTAGCGGCGCTCGGATATGGTGACATTGCTCAGCTACTTTCTGCTGCGTGTCGACTGTTACGCACGCGTGAGGATTTGAACAAACGCCGCGCAGACCTGACGACGTCTGAACGTGACGTGCTTAGAAGGCTGGCAGAAGGTTTGGTTCCGAAAGAGATTGCTGTCGAAACGAAGCGAAGCGTACATACCGTGAGAGTGCATATCGCGAATGCTATTCAGAAGCTTGAATGCCGCGGGCGATCAGAGGCAATTACGGCAGCTCGGCGGCGCGGCCTGATCTAGGTGCGAGGCTACCGGCCCTAGTCTCACAGGATTTATCGCAATAACGTTCGTACATGACATGATCTCTTTTGCCTGTGTGGGGAGGTGTCCGCATGCTTAGTTTGTTCATCGCGCTGATAATCGGTTTGGCTATTACGCCGCCTGACCCGTTCTAAGAGCCGGCGGTTTTGGTGGCGCCGTAACGTGTGCGCCACCCAGTTGGCACTCGTCCATGCCAGAATCGTGGCATGGACGAGTACTTTATAGGGGCGGGGGCGCTTCTGACGGCGGGGCCGACGGCTTCGATTACCGGCGCGACTCTCCATGCGCAGACCGGCCCTGGGCTGGCGGGGCGTGTCGAGGCGGCCTTGGTGGATTTCGAGGCTACGCAACTCGGCGAGCTCTCGCGCATCCTCATTGTAGCGGCCGGCTGGAGCGGAAGTCGATTCCAAGCCGAGGTAGTTGGCCGGCTCCTGGCGCGGCGTCAGTGCGACCTCGCCGGTGTCATTGCGACGCTCGCCGAGGCGACGGGGGCGCACGAGGTCCATATCTTCGCTCATTGGCTTCCTGACGACGCGACGATCGCGCTCCTCGCGGAACGAGGCGTCAGCCTCCTCGTTCATCCCCTCGAAGCGATTGGTCAGGCGGCGCTCGTTTCGGGCCAGCGCCTGAAACGGTGGGGTTCGCCCATTCGCGCTGCCTAGCGAGCGGAGGTTCAGGTGGCTCCAAGGGTGAGAACGCACGATGCAGCGTAGAAATGCATATCATGCCCAATGCCCGCGTTGCGGTTATAGACGACGACCGCATGGTGCGGGAGATGTTGGAACTGGGACTCTCCCGCGAAGGCTACGAGGTGCGAACGGCAACCGATGGCCTGGCTGCCCTCGAGCTTGTCAAGATCTTCGATCCGGAGCTCATCGTGCTCGACATCATGATGCCGAAGATCGATGGCGTGACGCTATTGCCGCGGCTGCGCGAGATCACGCAGGCGCCCATTCTCATGCTCACGGCCAAAGGAGGTACCGAAGATAAGGTTCGTTCTTTGAGCTCGGGTGCCGACGATTATCTCGTCAAGCCGTTCGTCTTCGAAGAATTGATTGCGCGCCTTCAGGCCAAACTGCGCCGGCCGCAGCTCATCGAAGAGAACGTACTGCGGTGGCGCGACATCTCCATCAACCCGGCCACCCGAGAGGCCTGGCGGGGAAAAGAGCCGCTGGAGTTCACGCAGCGCGAATTTGACCTGCTGGAGGTTTTTATGCGCGAGCCGCGCCGCGTCTTTAGCAAAGACCATCTTCTCGAAATCGTCTGGGGGCACGACTTTGAGGGCGGTCCCAATATCGTCGAAACGTACATTTCGTATCTTCGTGGGAAGGTGGATCGGCCCGGCGAGCCCGGCTCGTTCATTCGGACGGTTCGCGGCGTTGGCTACGGCCTCTCGCAATAGGAGAGCGTCGGTAACGTGAAACTCGCAGCGCGCCTCTCCGCTCTGTACGCCGCGCTGCTCGGCGTCACCGTCCTGATCGTCATCCTCGCGTCCTCGATCGCCTTAGTGTTCGAGCTTTCGCAGTTTTCGCGTGACGTCATGATTGCTAAGCACGAAGAAGCCCGCATCCTCGTCGAACACTACCGTCGGGAAGGAATGACGCTTGCTAGGGCGGCACCCGAGATCGTCAACGCGCTGAGCGGCATCGGGCTGCGCGTGACCGTCTACGACTTAAAGGGTCGGTATCTCGCCGGTGACAAGACGTTGCGTCCGAGATGGCTTGCGGGGGTCCTAGCAGCCGGCGGAATGCAACACTTTATTCCGCCATCGCAGCGCGCCCCGCAAGTGACGACGTACCACTCTTCGCACGCCACTCTGCACGTCAACAGCTACCGCGCGCCACTTCCGCCCATGCCGCCGGATCCTACCCAACTCGAACCACTCTCACTGACCTACGTGGAAGGCGGATACGTCGGCTTTGAGCCGTCCTTGCCCCTTATGCTCGTCTCGTTGGTTCCGTACTGGCGCATCGTCCTCACGATCGCGTTAGCGGCGATGCTGCTCTCGTGGTTCGTTGGACGGGTCTTCGTGCAGCAGTCGCTGCGCCCGATTAATGAGGTAAGCGATTCCTTGCGCGCGTTAGCTGACGGCGATTACACGCAGCGCCGTTTCGTCATGGCCGGCGGCGACGAGATTGCGTCGCTCACGGGGGCCTTCAACGACGCCGTTGCGAGTGTCGCGACCGCCATCGATCACCGAAGGCATGCCGAGGAGCGTATGCGTCAGTTTGCTGCCGATGCCTCGCACGAACTACGTACCCCGCTCACGGTGATCGCCGGATATATCGACGTCTTGCGACGCGGCGCGATCGAGGAGCCTCGGATCGCGCGCCAGATCCTCGCCACGATGTCGCTCGAGAAAGAGCATATGCGCGGATTGATCGACCGGCTGATGCGGCTGGCGCGCCTGGATTCAGAGGCTCTGCCACACATCGAGCAGGTAGACGTTGCGGAGCTTCTGCGCAGCCAATGCGACGCGGCGCGGCGCTTGGACGATCGCCGAACCATTGATTATAGCGTGGACGGCGTCAAGACGATTGACGCCGATCGGGGCGAACTCGCTGAGGCGGTCTGGAACGTCATCGAAAATGCGTTGAAGTACGCTCCGGATGCGCCGATCCATCTCAGTGCGGGGCGCACCAACGGCCACGCCATCATCACCGTTCGGGACGAAGGGCCGGGCATGTCGGAATCCGAGCGCCTCCACGCCTTCGAGCGATTCTACCGGGGCGATCAGCGCGGCGAAATCGTGGGCACCGGTTTAGGCTTGGCGATTGCCAAGCGCGCCGTAGAGCGCGCCGGGGGCGATATCGCCATTGACAGCGCGCCAGGCCAGGGAACCGCGGTTACGATCACAATCTAACCGATTCACAGCGCACCTTCAGGCGCTTGCAGCGGGCGTTTCCTATAATCATTCGGACATGGTGCGACGACGATGCGTTGCGACGGCACTTTCGCTGCTTGTGCTGTTGGGCGTACTGACGCCCAACGCCCCGGCGCAATCCGATTCCGGTGAAATCGATATCATCGTCGTCGACGCGACGACCAAGCAGCCGCTTGAACTCGCGCGGGTGCTGTTGGACGGTCCGGTCATTACCTCGGAACTCACCGGAAAAAATGGTAAGGTCGTCTTTACCGACGTCCCCGACGGAATCTATCGCGCTCGGATCGTCCGGCGGGGCTACACGAGCCTGACATCGGCATCTTTCGAGGTGCTCGATGGGCGCATCGTCACGGTCAACTTCTCTCTGGCGATTGAGAACGGCGGCTTGAAAGTCATTGGCCAGGTGACGGCCAAGGCGTCGGCGACGATCTCTTCCACCAGCATTGACCAGAACTCGCCGCAGCGACGGCTTTCGACCGATCTTGCCGACGCGCTCAACAAACTCTCCGGCGTCACGGTTTCGACCTCGAGCGACGATAGCGATGCGACCCAGACGGTCTCGCTCGAAGGGCACGATCCATCGCAGACGCAGCTCACGCTCGACGGCATCCCGCTCAACGCGCCGGGATCGACCGGAAACCTCGGCGGGTTTGCGACCGATCTCTTCCAAGGCGCGTCGGTGCACATGGGCGCGACCCTAGGAGGGCTCGGCGGTTCTGTCAACTTCAGCACGCTGCAGCCAACGCTCAGCTGGATATCCCAGCTCCAGATCTCCACCGGGAGCAACGGCCGCTACAACTACTCGCTTGCCGAAACGGGATCCATCGGCAAGCTCGGGCTCGCGGTACAAACCGTCGATCGGCTCTATCCAAGTCTTGCCGACGGCGATCTTTACGAAGACGCCAGCGGACTCGATTACGTTCACGATGGGGACAGCACGATCTCGGGAAATGTGCTCTCGGCACGTTACGAGTTCGGCGACAACAACTCGCTCAGCGGTATGTTCATGAACTCAACCCGGAACACGAACATCGTCTGCCTCCGATATAACGGCGACCCCCAGACGAGTTTGCCGTGCGGATATGGACCCAACAACACCGACGCCACCAACGTGCAGCTCTACTCTCTTTCCGACAACGCTCTGATCGGCGCCACCCAGCTTCAGACCTCCGTCTTCTCGCTCGATTCGAGCGGCCTGTCAGATCAATTGGCGCGCTACGTAAACGGCGTGCCCTCGCCGACCGGCTACTCGAGCGATACGCGATCGACTGGATACGTCGTCAACGCGACGCTTCCGGCCGAGCAGCGCCACACGATTTCTATTCAAGCGTATGGTTCGTCGTCACAGTTCACGACCACGCCGCTGATTCCGCAAGCAGCGGAATTTTACAGCGGCGCGCAAACGACGCAGTACAACGTGGTGCAGGGAACCGACACAATCCACTCGAGCGATAAACTCACCCTCGTCGGCTCGGCCGGATTGAGCACCGCTACCGGGAATACCGGTATTTCGGAGCTTGCGAGCGCCGGCGCGACCTGGCAGCCTACAACGCACGATACGTACAGCGCATCGTTTGCACTGGGCGGAGCAGCGGCGACGCAGGGGCGGCTCCAAATTCTCAGCGATCCGGCGTCGCTGCGTTTTGACTGCGCAGGGAAGGTCGCCTATGGCAGCGCGCCCGGTGAAGCGCCGCAGAACAGTTCGTCGAATTCGCTGCGCGTGAGCTACACGCGTCGGCTGCGAGGCGGTAACGTCTCGCTCACACTCTACCGGCAAGTGCAAAACGGCGTCCTGCTGCCCGTTTACGTGAATGGCACCATCATCAACCAGCTCGGCGAGCTTCCGACGGACTACCTTCAGGAAGTTGGGCAGATTTACAACTCCCCGGCAGGATGCGGCGCCCCCGTGGGTACGCCGTTTACGGCACAGCAGCTCTACATGATGACGCCGATTTCAGGCGTGCGACGTCTCTATCAAGGCGTCGAGTTAACCGGATATCTGACGCTCGGAAACCTCGTGGTGCAGCCGTACTACAATCTCACTGGCGCGCAAGCGACCGCAAACAGTTATATTTTCGACAATCCGTGGTCGATTACGATTCCGGGACAGCAGCTTCCCAACGTGCCGCTCCAAAAGGCGGGCGTCGTGTTCGATTACAAGGCGCCAAATTCAATGCTCGAGTGGCTGGCCGACGCGCAGCACGTCGGCACAAACAATCCCAACAACTTACCGCCCTACACGACGTTCGATGCCGGCGTTACCGCGCAGCTCACGCGCGGCACGCTGACCTTCGCAGCGACGAATATCACCGACGCCTATGCCGGCATCTTCGCAAGCCCAGCTAACGCGGTGCCGTTCACGACTGCCGGCGGAACGGTGATTGCCAATATCGCCCGGCCCCTTATGCCGCGCACCTACTCGCTGACATATTCCGCGCGATTCGGACAGGGCGCGCTCACCTCGCAGACGGCGACCGCCTTCCACGTGCGCGGTACCGGGGGCGGCCCCGGCGCCCCGAGCGGACCAGGCTTATACGGCGGTCCGTCGCCTGGGCCGGGTGGTCCAGGCGGTCCGGGCGGAGCCGGTGGGGGACGCGGTTTCCAATCGCTCTTTTCGCCGCTGCCGCAGACGCCGCCGGCCGATCCCTTCGTTGTCGGCGCCAATCCGACGATGTGCGGCGCCACGAATGTGGCCAAAGCGCGGCAACTCTCATCGGAGCTCAAGGCATACGTCGCGCAGATCGAAGCGGCCCGAACGGCAGGCGGCTATCCGGCGACAGTGCCCGCACCCTCCCTGTCCGATGCAACGGTCACGTATCACGGGCTGGGTACCACCTATGCGCTCGCGATCACGCCCCGAGGCACGGGCATGCTGCGCGCGCTGGCGGGCTGCTTGTCGCTCCACATCGCGCGCAGCGACGATGTGACGCAGCGCAAGCTCTACGCACCCGCGAGTCCGCTCTTCTTCGTGGCGCAACTGAACTTCATGCCGGCAGTGGGGCTGTACTTCGTCGCGCGCCAACCGCAGGCGGGTCAGGAATTGTTCCGCCTCTACAAGCTGCCAACGACGCCGCCGAAAGATCCGTTTGAGGTTCGCACGTCAGCGTCGTGCACCGGGCAGGTCCGCGATCTGGCGACGCAATCGCTCGACGAGCTGAAGAAACACTTTGAGGCCGGCGCGCCGACACCCAGCTGGACCGTTACGGCGCATGCGGCCAAAGCGGGGACGTGGTACGAGCTGGATCCCGGCGACGCGACGGTGATTCCGGCGACGATCACGTGCGGGCGCATCGCCGCCGCCACGACGCAAGAGCTCGCGCAGCACGGATTCGACGGAAAGATTATCCCCGAGCTCAACTATGCGCCGAGTCTCGGCTTGTATCTGGTTCGGCCCGCACCGCGGCCTTCACCGTCACCGTAGCCGTTCGGGCGAGCGTCCCTTGCTGCGCGCGCGTTCGACCATTTCACGCATGCGCGGATGTTCGCCGCGAAGTGTCTTCACCCAGGATTCGAAGCGCGGCACGTCTTCGCCGGTGCGGAAGAGAAAGTACCAGACGTTCATGTCCCCCATGAAAGCGAAACGTTGCTTGAAGTCCTTCGCCAGCGTTTCGTATGAATCGAAGGAGCGCAGATACCCTTGAAAGCCGCCGTGTTGGCGAGCGGCTTCGAGCATCGCGTTGGCGTTGGCGATCGTCGCCTGGATTTTGCGGGGCATGCGAAGGATGCCCGGAGTCGTAAGGACGCGCTGGACATCGAAATCCTCGTACGTTGCGACGCGAGCGGGATCGAAGTTCGAGAACGCCTCGCGATAGGCGTCCCAATGCTCGGCGATCTGTTTCCAGCTTACGCCCGCTTGGAAGACCGCCCGCGTCATAACTTCGAAGTAGTCTGCCGTAGAGGCGGGGTCGATTACGTCGGGTATCGTTTCGGCCACGATGCTGCGCCGTCGCTACGGCCCGCTGGGGGCGCGTCCCTGCTGAGCGGCAGGGACCGGCGCAGGCGAGGTCGCAGAAGCCGACACCATGCTGCTCTCGTCACGTGGTCGGATTCTCGGTTGCTCCGGCTTAGAAGTCCACACCGTCGGCAGAGTCTTAAGGAGTTTCTCGTGTCGTGTACGTAGATGAAATGCTCAACTGTGTGGATTGCGGACGTCAGTTCGTATTCAGTTCGGGCGAACAACGCTTTTACGAGCAAAAAGGTTTCCAGAACAAACCGAATCGCTGCCCCGATTGCCGTCAAGCGCGCAAGCAGATGCGCTCGAGCGGCGGCGGGACGGGTGGCGAGCGGATCGCACGGCCACGTGAGATGTTCACGGCAACGTGCAGCAACTGCGGTGGCGTGGCCGAGGTCCCGTTCAACCCGCGCGGCGACAAACCGGTCTATTGCCGGGATTGTTTTGCCTCGCGGCCGTCGTATCGCTGATCCTTCGACTTAGCTCAGGGCTGCGTTACGCGCCGACCTAGGCAGGCGTACGACGCGGTCGTAATCGGCGCCGGCCACAATGGCCTGGCGTGCGCGGCGCTTTTGGCAAAAGCGGGCCGATCGGTCGCGGTCTTCGAGCAACGTCATGTCATCGGCGGTGCGGCGGTGAGCGAAACCGATGTCTGGGCCGGCTATACGCTTTCGACCGCCTCATATGTGTGCAGTTTGCTCGACCCGTGGCTGGTCGAAGAACTCGACCTCTGCAAGCGCGGGCTGTCCTACTATCGCAAAGAGCCGTACGCGTTCACGCCGCTCCTCGATGGCCGATCCTTACTGTTGAGTGCCGATCGCGAGAGTAACGCGCGCGAAATCGCGGCGTTCGATTCGCGGGACGTCGCCGGTTTCCAGGCGTACGTCGAGCGGACCGACTCTTTGGGGAAGGCGCTCTTCGATACGTTCTCAGACGACGACCCCCGCTTCGATCGCTTCGATTCCGAAACCCAGCGCGTGCTGAACGGCTCGGCGGCCGATTTGGTGGAACGCTACGTCTCGACGCCCGTGCTGCAGGCGGAGCTTGTCAACGATGGGTTGATCGGCACGAATCTCGGCCCGCGCGACGCGGGCACGGCGTACGTGCTGGCGCATCACCTCGCTGGACGGCTGCTGGGATCACAGGGGACCTGGGCTTTCGTGCGCGGCGGCATGGGCGCGGTCTCGCACGCGATCGCCTCGGCCGCCGAAGCCTACGGGGCCGAGATTTTCTCGAATGCTGCAGTCACGGCGATAAGCGTTGGGGAGAGAGAAGCCTGCGGCGTGGAGGTCTCGGAGCTTGGTCACTCGGTACGAGCCGGCACAGTCGTATCGAACGCGCACCCGCGCACGACGTTCCTCGAATTGCTCGACTCCTCGGTTTTTGGTACCGAGTTCATCAGGAAAATAAAGCAATGGAAGAGCGTCGGCCCATCATTAAAGTTGAACCTCGCCCTGAGCGAGCTGCCGAACTTCACGTGCAGGCCGGGAGCGAACGCTCAGCCGCACCATCGCGCGACGATTCATATTGCCCCATCAATCGATTACCTACAGAAAGCTTACGTCGATGCAAGGGGCGGCGGCGAAAGCAAAGAGCCGCTCATCGAATGTTTCCTTCAAACCCCAACCGATCCGTCGCTCGCCCCGCCCGGTAAGCAGATCCTCTCAATTTTCGCGCAATACTTTCCGTACGACCGCTCCGACGGCTGGACGGCAGCAAAACGCGACGCGGCGGCCGACAAGATCATCGCAATCCTGGCTCGCTACGCGCCGAATCTTCCCAATGCGATCGAAGACCGTCAGGTGCTGGCGCCGCCCGACTTAGAGGTGCGATTCGGACTAGTCGGCGGCCACATCTTTCACGGCGAACTTCTTCCGGGGCAAATTTACGAAGAACGTTTTGCGACGCGCACCCCGCTGCGTAATCTTTATCTGTGCGGGTCCGGCGCGCACCCGGGCGGCTGCGTCAGCGGGTTTCCCGGCAAACGTGCCGCCCGCGCGGTTCTTGCAGATCTCGCGGTGAAGTAAGGCGTACGGCGTTGGACCCCAAAGTCGATGCGAACCCGCAAAAAGCGTTGTTTATCAGCAGGGCCGGCGCTGACGCAGACTTTGCTGCAGTAATAGGCGAGCTTCTGCAAGCCGCGGGTTACGCGGTCGTCCTGCAGCAGTGGGATTTCGCCAACCGAAACTTCATGGAGCGCATGCACGCTGCGCTCGCCGAAGGTTCCCGCGTCGTAGCGCTCCTATCGCCGGAGTACCTGCGCAGCGATCACTGCCAAGCTGAATGGCAGAACGCAATCGCCGAAGATCCCCTCAACACGAAATCACGGTTAATTCTGTTGCGCGTTGTCGACTGCGAGCCGCCCGGGCTGCTCAGTGGGCTCGCGTACTGGGACCTCGTCCCGATCCGTGATAATCGTCAGTTGCTGGAAGATATCGTCCTCGACGCCGTGCGCGAAGACCGTCACGATGCCGCGTTTGGTGGCCCCTACTGGCGCGCAGCCGGCTCCATCGTGGATGCCGAGGCGATCCGTCCAGTCCTCGGTTTCAGCGGGCGCGAGCCCGAGCTTTCGGCTCTGTGCGCAGCGCTTTCTGACGATAACGCGATTGCCGTGGTCCACGGCTTGGGCGGGGTCGGCAAGTCCTCCGTGGCACGGGAATACGCCTGGCGCAACCGCGAGCAATTTTCGGTTATCTGGTGGCTCAACGCGGCGACCGAAGACACGATCGTTGACGGGCTCTTGCGTTTGGGAACGATGTTCGTGCGAGGACTCGATCGGCTTGCCGACCGGCGCGCATCGGCGCAGCAGGTGACGAACTCGGTGCTGAGCGGCTTTGTGAAACCGGTCCTTCTCATTTTTGATAACCTCGAAGACGAACGTTTGCTGCGAACGTGGCTGCCGCGAACCGGCTCGCGAGCGTTGGGCACGTCGCGCAACACGGCGTGGGGTGCCGAGGTCACCGCGATTCCCGTGCAAACCTGGTCGCTTGAGGCGGCGACCGGCTACCTGCGGCGGGAAAGCGCGCGCGCGGATCTCAGCGAGGCCGATGCGCGAACTATTGCCGAAGCCCTGGGTGGGCTTCCGTTAGCACTGGCTCACGCCGCTGCATCGCTGCGTGGAATGCGGATGGTCACGCCCTCGCGATATCTGGAGCGTATCAGCGCGCACCTCAAGAACGCCCCACGAGGCGCCGAATATCCGCGCTCCGTTTTCGCAACCTTTACCACCGCAATTGCTCAAGCGGAGAAGGAAGCAGGTGGCGCGGCAGCTCTACTCTGCTTTGCCGCATCGTTTGCTCCCGACGCAATTCCCGACGAGCTCTTCCGGCAGCCGATGAGCTACTATTGCGTGGGATTGCAACCCGCCGTCTCCGAGAGCGCCGCGGCTCAGGCCTTGGGCAGCGCGCTGATCGATGATCTGCGCCTCGACGAAGCCCTAGGAGCGCTCGACGGGCTTTCGTTGCTGGCGTTTTCGGAAGCGCCGCGCACGTATAGCATCCACCGTCTCGTCCAACTCGCGGCACGGGATATGCTGGGCGAGGACCCGTTGGCGTGGCGTGAATGCGCTGCAGGCGTTGCCGACGCGGCTTTCCCCGATGTGATGTTTGCGACGTGGTCGCAGTGTGAACGGCTTCTGCCCCACGCTCGTGCCGCGCTCGGTGCCTTGCCGGGCAATACCGGTTTTCTACCCGCGGGCCGCCTCGCTAGCCGGTGTGCCGTCTACCTTCGGGAGCGTGGCGACTATCGCGCCGCAGAGCCGCTGCAAGTACGCGCGCTTGCGATTTTTGAGGGAGCGGGCGAAGCGGATACTCTCGACGTCGCAACCAGCCTGAACGACCTGGCGACACTGTATTGGGAGCAGGGACGATATGGCGAAGCTGAGCCGCTGCGCACGCGCGCGCTTGCGATTCGAGAAAGGGCGCTCGGTCCAAATCATCTCGACGTCGCAGCGAGCCTGAACGACCTCGCGGCGTTGTACTATCTGCAGGGGCGCTTCGATGAAGCCGAGCCGCTGTACACACGCGCGCTCAGCATTGCGGAGGAGGCGCTTGGTGGCGATCACCCCGACGTCGGTACTTGCCTGAGCAACCTCGCGGCCTTGTGTTACCGGCAAGGACGTTACGCAGAGGCTGAGCCGCTCTACGCGCGCGCGCTGGTAATTTCCGAGACGGCGCTTGGGCCGGACCATCCTGGGGTTGCCTACAGTTTGCACAATCTCGCGAGCTTGTTTGAGAGTCAGGGTCGTTTCGAGGAAGCCGAGCCGCTGTACGCGCGGGCGCTGGCAACTTTCGAGAAGACACTTGGGCCGGATCATCCCAGGGTTGGAACGAGCATGAACAATCTCGCGAGGGTGTGTTATCGGCAAGGGCGGTACGGAGAGGCTGAGCCGTTGTACCAGCGAGCGCTCATGGTTCGCGAGAAGGCGCTGGGAGCCAATCATCCCGAGGTCGCAACGAGCTTGAACGACCTCGCGAGCCTGTACGACGCTCAGGGGCGCCGTCAGGAGGCAGAGTCGCTATACGCTCGAGCGCTGGCGATTCGTGAGAACGCGCTCGGACGTGACCACCCAGACGTTGCAATAAGTCTCAACAGTCTCGCGAGCTTGTTCGATGCGCAGGAGCGCTACGAGGAGGCGGAATCGCTGTATGCTCGAGCGTTGGCGATTCGCGAGAAGGTACTAGGTTCCGATCATCCTGATACGCAAGCCGTACGGGAAGGACTGACCGCGCTGCGTTCGCGATAACCTTGTTGAAAAAAGTGAAGCACGCCGAACACACGCCGTTCACAACTTTGGGCTACGCTACCGAGATGCATGTAACGTGGAAGCCGGTACGCGACGGCGCGGATTCAGCTCGCGCGAAACTTCCGGGCAGCGCTTTCGCCTTTCCCAATGAGCGTAAAGAGCCGCTGACGGATGCGGCTCACGTCCGCAGCGCAATCGCGCGATTCGGCGAAGTGCGCGGCGTGACGGAGTCGGAACGCACCCAGGCCTTTGCCAACATCAAAGCCGCCGCCGGCTATTTTGGCGTCGCGCTAAAAGCGTCGAGCTGGCACGACCTCGTCGGCTAGCGGCGGCCCTTCGGAAGCGCGTCGCCCCTTGTAGGGCGAGCCGAAAGGCATCTGAGGCTCCTGCTCGCAAAGAGCAAGCGGATCCTCATGGAAGAGTCCTCAGGGCAGATTTCCAAGAACAACTTCTTTATAAGTGGGGCACCCCCCCGACCCGCGGTTTGCGGCCGAAATCGGACGAATTCTCGAAGCCGCCGGTCACACCGTCGTGCTGCAGCAGTGGTACTTTGCCCACCGGAGTTTTATGGTTAG
Organism: Vulcanimicrobiota bacterium; assembly: GCA_963756635.1. GTDB lineage: Bacteria > Vulcanimicrobiota > Vulcanimicrobiia > Vulcanimicrobiales > Vulcanimicrobiaceae > Cybelea. Next base: position 255,091 of record CAVWOR010000004.1, on the reverse strand, counting down.
CGGATGCGAGAGGGAACTCGCGGAGCTCTCGTCCGTGCTTCTCGATGATAGCGCGATCGCCATCGTGCAAGGGTTGGGCGGCGTCGGCAAGTCTTCCGTTGCTCGCGAATACGCTTGGCGCAGGATGCACGAGGCTCAGGCTTGCTTGGAGGAAGCAGAACCACTATTCGCCCGCGCGCTGGCAATTCGGGAAAACGCATTTGACCGCGACCATCGATTGACACAAGAGGTACGGGAAGCGCTGCACAAACTGCGCTCACAATGCTGAAACAGGCTGAATCCGGGGATTCTGGCTTTGGCCCGATCCCGCTCGTGGTCGGCGTCGTCGGCCACCGGCGGCTTCCGAACGTGGAATCCGAGTTGCGAAGCGTGGTACGCGAACTGCTGCTCAACTTCCGCAACCGATACCCTTCGACGCGCATCGTGCTCCTGTCGGCGCTTGCGGAGGGCGCGGACCGGCTCGTCGCACGGGAGGCGCTGGAGCTCGGCTTCTCGCTGGTCGTGCCGCTTCCAATGCAACGCGAAGAGTACGAGAAGGACTTCGCAACGCCCGAATCGCTTGCCGATTTTCGATCGCTGCTGGGGCGTGCGGAGTCCACCTTTGTGGTGCGGCCGGCCGTTGCAACCTCGAGGGCGGACCGCACGACCGCATACGCCAACTGCGGGGCATATATCGCCGGACGATGCGTCGAGCTGATCGCGCTGTGGGACGGCGAAGATTCACCTACCGGCGGAACGGCTGAGGTCGTGCGCTTCAAGCTCGACGGCATTCCAGCGCCCTACCTGCCGGAGCATGAGGCATTCGACCTATCGCGCTGCGGCCCGGTGCTGCACGTGTTGACTCCACGAGCAGCGAAGCGCGATACAGAGGGCGCGTTTTCGGTCACGGTACGCTACCCTCGATTCGGCGGAGCCGACCCCGCCGAGGCTTTCGAAAGCGCGAAAGGCGATATCGAGTCGTTCAATCGCGACGTGGCCGGCGGTCCCCTCGCCGCACGAATCGGCGGCCTGACGGTTCGTGAACAGACAGCCGCGCTAGCCAACAATTATCAGCGTCGGACAACGGCATCGATGATCGCGATTACCAGTACGGTCTTTCTCGCATTCATTGCATTCAATCTCTACGCGACGTTTTCGAATCACCCGGCGAGCTTACTCGTAGCGTACGTGGTCTTCGGTGCCGCCGCATTCGTTCCGTACTTCATATCGCTGCGTTGCGAGTGGCAGCTTCGGTACCAAGATTACCGGGCCTTAGAGCAGCTGCTTCGAACGGAAGAATATTGGCGCATTGCCGGAATCGAACGGTCCGTCGCATCGCGATTCGCTGAGAGTGAACGGGCCACCGTCGATTGGCTCACCATCGCGTTGAGAGCCTTAACCGAGGCGCGATCGGAACGCTATGCTCCGGCCCATCCCGTTTCGCCAAAAGAGCTTAAAGTAGTCCACGAAGAGTGGATACTCGGTCAATATCGGTACTTTACCGACGCCGGTAAGCGCGAGCGCGCGCGCGAGCGCCTTTCGACGCGGCTCATCGCGTCAACCCTGGTCTTGTCGGTAGCGCTTACGGTCAGCTCGCACGCCGGCTCGAGGTTTGTAACGCTGCATGACTCCGTCGGCGTCATACTTTTTGTCGCGACATTGCTGGCGGTCGCCGCGGCGCTGATCCATAATTTTGCCGAGAAGCGAGGGTGGAGCGAGCATAGCCGGCATTACGATCTGATGGCCGCCCTCTTCGGGCACGCCGCCGAACGGATTGCTTCGGTGCTCGACGAAACTCAGCTGGACGCAACAGCGATGAGCCGCCTGCGGGCGATTGTGGTCGCGTTGGGCGATGAGGCGATCCGGGAGACGGTGGCATGGCTCAATTTACACCGGTCGCGGCCGCTCAATGTCCCTCAAGTTTGATGGAGCCTTTCCCGCTGAAGCGCCCGATTTTCATCGGTTCTCTAGCGTTTTCTCAGCAACCCTTACGGAGATTCACCGTAGGATTGCAGCATGAAGAAAGACGCTTTCGCGCTGGCGCTTGCGCTCGGCGCACTTCCCCTAGCGGCGCTCGCGCAGGACAGCAACGCGCCGAGCTCTCCGACGCCCGATCAACGTCAGGCGATCCACCAGACCTTCGAACGCTTCGCTCAACAAGAGGAACAGCTCCATCAGCAGATGCGCTGGCAGATTCTTTCGACGCTCAGCCCGATTCATCGTCGCGCGGTCGCAGCGGCGATCGGTGAGCTCGCGATCGCGCCGAACCCCGACCTGCAGGCCGCGGTGAAAGAAATGGACGCGATGCTTTCGCCCGGCGAGCGGCAACGCATCGTCGCGGCGCACGCGTCGTTCGCGGCCCAGAGCCGTCAACTTCACGAGCAGATGCGGAGCGAGTTGCAGAGCGACATGCCGGCAGGCCAACCGGGCTTCATGAACCACGGATCGCAGAACGGGGCGATGCCGGAGCACCGGCAGTTCGACGCCGGAATACTCTTGCTGATGGCGCTCACCCCGCATCCGCCGATGCTGGGGATGATGGGTTGGCACGGTGCCGATATGATGTACATGGAGGGCGCGCCGCCGCAATAAGGGTACAGGCAGGGCGTGACGCTCAGCGAATGGCGGCGCACGCTCTGGATCATGGTGACGGTGCAGGCACTGATGTCCTTTGCCTTCTCCGTTTCTGGCCCGTTTCTGCCGCTCTTTATCATCCAGCTCGGCGTCAAGCCGATCGCGGCCGTCTCCGCCTGGGCGGGCGTTATCGCGTCAGTGAATTTTCTGGCAGCCGCCATCTTCTCGCCGGCCTGGGGCGGCATCGCCGATCGTACGGGGCGCAAAACGATGGTCGTTCGCTCCTGCGTGGCAATCGCGATTTTCACGGCTCTGATGGGTATCGTGCAGAACGTTTGGCAACTCTTTGCTGCCCGCGCCTGCATGGGGATCTTCAGCGGCTTTTCGGCTGCTGCGATCGCACTGGTCGGCACGCAAGTCCCCGAGGAGAGCCTCGGATTTTCGCTCGGCTGGATGACGACGGGCCAACTCGTCGGTGGCCTCTGCGGCCCGCTCTTTGGCGGATTTCTCGCCGACCGGCTCCACGATTACCGCCAAGTCTTCTACGTTACGTCGCTCTTCGCGCTCGCGGCTGCCCTGGTTTGCATCATGCTCGTGCGCGAGCGATTCCGACCCGAAACAGAGTCGCGCCGGCGCAGCTCGTTCTTCGTGAGCCTGCGCGAGGTCGCGACGCATCCCAGGCTCGCCCCTATGTTCGTCGTCGTCTTGCTGGCGCAGGTCGTCGCCTTTGGCGCGCAGCCGGTGGTCGCGCTCTTCGTACGCAATCTCATCGGTAACGTGCCGGGGCTTGCTATGGCAGCGGGCGTGGCCTTCGCGGTAACCGGGCTAGCCGATCTCATCGCATCGCCGCTTTTGGGCAAGCGCAGCGATCGCATCGGATATCGCCGCGTGCTGCTTATCTCGCTCTGCGGCGTCGCCGCCTTTACGATTCCGCAGGCCTTCGTTCGTAGCGTCGGTGCGTTCATCGCGCTGCGCTTCGGCGTTGGACTGTTCTTAGGCGGCGTGCTGCCGACGGCCAACGCGCTGATCGGCAGAATCTTTCCAATCGAGCGCCGCGGACAAGTGTTCGGCATTACGTCGAGCGCAACGTTTATGGGGATGTTCTTGGGGCCACTCCTGGGCGGAACGGTTGCAGCGCGCTTTGGATTCGAGGCCGTCTTCTTGACCATCGGTTCGATGGCGCTGGCGAACCTGGGGTGGGTTGCATTTAGCGTACGGACGGCCCCGGCGGGCGCGCCGATTCGCTAAATGTCCGGACGAGCAACTCGATCCCCGCGCGATCCGCATCGGTGAACCGCGCCGGCTCGGGGCTATCGCAATCGAAGACGCCGACGAAAGCGCCACCGACGAAGAGCGGCACGACGATCTCCGAGCGGGATGCCGTGTCGCAGGCAATATGATCGGCAACCGCGTTGACGTCGTCGACGACGACCGTCGCGCGGCGCGACGCCGCGGTGCCGCAGACGCCGCGTCCGGGCGGTAGACGCGCGCAGGCTGGACGGCCGCAAAACGGTCCCAGCACGAGCTCGCCCGACTCGGCTGAAAAATAAAAACCGCACCAGTTGACCTCGGGCAGCTCGTGGTAGACGAATGCGGCAAAGTTAGCGGCGTTTGAGGTGAAATCGTGCTCGTCGCCGAGTAACGCGCGTAGCTGCTGCTCGAGCATTCCGTACGAAACGTTTGCCACACGCCCTGCTTCGCTCGTCCCAGAGGGGGGTCCGCTGGCCGGCGCGGAAGCTCGTCGAAGCAAGCGAGGAGGGCCCGCCATGCACCGCACTCTTACCACTATCCTGATGCTCGCCATACTCTCTGCATGCGGCGCACCAAACGTACCGTTGCCGATCCAAGGAACCGCGACGAGTAACTTCCACCGCGTGACGCCGGCAAAGGTGTCTGTCGTCGGCGGCTGCGAGATCTTCCCGGCCAATAACTGGTGGAATATCGACATCTCGAGTTATCCACTCGATCCACTCTCGCCAAAATACATTGCGGCGCTTCCTGGAAACCTTCATCCTGATTTTGGCGAGAACTCACACTACGGAATTCCTTTCAATATCGTGCCGTCCACGCAGAAAAAAGTTCCGGTGCGCTTTCATTACGCCTCGCAAAGCAACCCGGGACCGTATCCGATTCCGCCGAACGCCCAGATCGAAGGCGGCCCGCACGCGAGCGGCGATCGGCACGTACTCGTCTTGCAGCAGGGCGCGTGCAAGCTTTACGAGATGTGGGATTCTTACCCGATCGGCGGCGGAAAGAGCTGGCGCGCCGGTTCCGGTGCGATCTTTCCGCTCGATACGAACAAGCTGCGCCCCAACGGCTGGACCTCCGCCGACGCTGCGGGGCTACCGATTCTTCCGGCCTTGATAAAATGCGCCGAAGTCAAGGCGGGCGAGATCGACCACGCACTGCGGGTTACGTTCGACCAAACGCAAGCGGGCTACATCCATCCGGCGACGCATTATGCCAGCGACAGCCGCGCGAAAGACCTGCCGCCGATGGGCTTGCGCATTCGCATGAAGGCCTCGTACGACATCTCCGGCATCACGGGACAAGCGTACGTCATCGCGGTTGCGATGAAGAAGTATGGGATGTTCGTCGCGGACAATGGGTCGAACTGGTACTTCCAAGGCGAAGGCGGCAAAGCTTCAAAGTGCTGGAACGACAACGATCTCGATCAGCTCAAGTATGTTCCCAACACGGCATTTGAAGTGGTGAAGACGGGGCGCATCCTTCGCAAATCGGGACTGTGACGCCGTGAAGCACATCGCCTGGTTAATGCTTGCCGTCTTGGTATTACCTTCGTGCGGCCGGTTTAACGCGCCGTTGTTTCAGGGAGGAGTTCCGGCCGAGGGCCTCGATGCCGCAGAGCCGGCGAAGGTGCCCGTCGTCGGCGGTTGCCAAATCTTCCCCGCTAACAACCCGTGGAACACCGATATCTCAAAGTACCCGCTCGATCCGCGCTCCTCGCAGTACATCGGGGCGCTCCCGGGTAATCTTCACCCCGACTTTGGACGAAATCCGCATTGGGGCTTTCCGATCAACATCGTGCCGACCACGCAGAAGAAGGTACCGGTCCATTTTCGTTACCGAGGACAGAGCAATCGGGGGCCGTATCCAATCCCGCCGAACGCGCAGATCGAAGGCGGCAGGCACTCGAAGGGCGATCGCCACGTGCTCGTCCTGCAGCAAGGCCTCTGCAAACTCTACGAAATGTTCGACGCGTATCCGATTAACGGCGGTAAGAGCTGGCGCGCGGGCTCGGGAGCGATCTTCCGGCTCGATACGAACAAGCTGCGCCCCAACGGCTGGACCTCCGCGGATGCCGCGGGCCTGCCGATTATTCCGGCGTTGGTGAAATGCGCCGAAGTCCGCGCCGGCGTCATCAACCACGCGCTGCAGGTGACCTTCAATGAAACTCAGGAAGGTTACATCCATCCCGCCACGCACTTCGCAAGCAACAGTCGCGCCAAGGATTTGCCCCCGATGGGCTTGCGGTTTCGTCTGAAAGCGTCGTACGACATCTCCGGCATCACCGGGCAAGCGTACGTCATCGCGATTGCAATGAAGAGGTACGGCATGTTTGTTGCGCAGAACGGCTCAAACTGGTACTTTCCCGGCGAGGGCGGTAGCGCTTCCAAATGTTGGAACGACGACGACCTCGATCAGCTCAAAAGCATTCCGGGGACCGCCTTTGAAGTTGTGAAGACGGGACGGATTCTGCGCAAGTCTTAGCAAGACACGGTAGTGAGCCGGCGGGATAGGCTGTAAGAAAACGCTGAAGATAGAAAGGACCTTATGGTTCTTTTAGTAGCGGCGCTGCTTCTTGGGATCGTTGCCGGATTGCGAACATTCACCGCACCGGCGGTACTTTGGATACTCCGGCACGGTGGGGCGGCGGCATACGGCCTGGGCGTGCTGGCGCTTCTGGAGTATGCCGGTGATCTCTATCCTAAAACGCCGGCGCGTACATCGGCCGCGGGTCTTGTCGCCCGCGCGCTCAGCGGCGCGTTCTGCGGGTGGGAAGTAACCGCCGCCGGCGGTGGCCCAGTGATATGGGGCGCCCTTCTGGGAGTCGCGGGCGCCGTTATGGGTGCCTATGCCGGGCTCGCGGCGCGGCGGAAAGCCATCGTAGCGATCGGCCGGGTCCCGGCCGCGCTGTTGGAAGATCTCGTGGCAATTGCGGGAGCCGTCTTCATCGTCACGCACGCGTAACGCACACTTGTGCGGGCTAAGTGTGTGGGTCGTTGGTGGTCCGGCCAGACGCGCTTAGGGATGATGAGGTCACCGAGGCGCTTTGACCTCGACCTTCATCAGACCAAGGAGAAAAGTAATGACCCACCAGAACGTTTTCGAGCTCGCTCTCCGTGCCGCCCTCGGCGTTGCTCTCGTCGCGAGCCCCGCCTACGCCGGCACCAAGCCAGCGATTTCGAGCCTCCATTTCGCCGCTCCGGCAGCCGCTCAACCGATCCTCGCCCGCACCCACGTGTTTACATTCGGCTGCTCGACGGCTGCTATCGCCGTGAGCACGGCTAGACGGTGCGGACCAGCCCCCGCAGCGACGGTCAACCTCGGCAACTCGTCAGACGCCTTCACGAAGCCCGAACGTCTCAATGAGACGAACGCGTTCCGGTGCGCGTCCACTGTGGCTGGCCCCAAGATCACAGATCCTCTCTGCGCCGCGGAGGCCACGGTCAACCGCGGTTTCTCGGCGGATGCGTTGACGAATGGAAGCCTAAGGTTGAGTCCGCCGATTCTGGTCCGCTGCCCCCCAGTCTCGCTGGTTCGGAGGCCGCCGCCCCCGTGGTGCTCTCAGGTGCCCGTGCCGGTAATCATGCGCACGAGCAGACCCGTCTCGACGGTCAGCGCACACCACATCGTTCCGCCGCCTTCGCTTGGCGTCACGCTCCAGCTCGGGAAATCTTCCCCGCAACTCTTCTGGACGATCGATCCGTAAACGCATACGGCTCACAATCCTTCAGAAGTTCACGATGAGCGGAGATTCCGATCTCCGCTCATTCGTGATTCGTAGCGCTCATCGAATGAAGACCCCGACGACGATTAGCAGCCGACAATGCATTACTTCACTTTGACGAGCGTACTGTAGCCCTGGCCATATGGCTGCGCCGGTGCGTCTTTCATAACGACGATTGGCTTGCCGTTCGGAACCGGGTAGGCCCAGTAACCGAACCGCTTGGCGCACAGGACGTTGCCACCGAGCACCACCGTGGCTTCGAATTTCAGGTTCGGAGTATTTCGGCTGCCCGCGAGAAATGGCTGCGGAATGTCGGCATAGTGGTGGTCGCAGGTATCGGTCAGGTCTGTTGTGCCGACAACGGTGAGGTTGCCGGATTTCGATTCCTTCGCTCGGTAAATGGCGGTCGTCTCGGTGGCGTCGTAATCCTGGTCTGTGAGCGTGATGTACTTGCCGTCCCACATGACGCTACCGGGAGATCCGATGCTTTGATTGATCGAGACGGGCACTAACGAACTCCCGCCAGCGCGAAGCTCGCAGACGGCCGGTACGGTGTTTTTGCCCTCGACGTAAAGGTTACCGAGTTTGTCGTATCCGGGCGCCCAAAGGTTATAGCAACTCGAATTCGAGTAATCGGTCGGCTCGCCGGAAGCACCCTTGAAGACTTGAATGTCACCCTCTCCGCTTGTGGTTGCGAAGTTCGCAACCGCGAGGTCACCGCTGGGCGCGATTGCGCACCCCATCGTATTTCCGTTCGTAGTTAGCGTCGCGATTGGAGTCGTGCCGCCGTGAGCGTATTCGACGATCGACGAAGCTGCGAAATCCGCGATCCACTCGTCGCCGACTTTGTCGGCGCATTGACCATACGGCTTTTGAAATCCGGTGAGCTTTCCGAGAAGCGTTGCTCTTGGATACGAGTAAGCGTAGACGTCGTCGGTCGCCCAGTCGGAAATATAGAAGATCTTCTTCGCCATGGCCTTGGGTGCCATCCACGATTTCCCTCGGTCCGGATGAGCGGGTTGCTCGACGTAGTGCGGCATCGTCATGCCCGCAAGGCGAGCGATCGACAGCGCGGTCAAACCGGTCTCCGAACCGGTCGGCACGCTTCGCTCCTGAGAGAGCGAGGGGCCGATGCTGCCATTGCAGCCCGCGAGGACTGCCAAGGCTGCGCAAACCGTAAGCGCGCGGCCTCGAAGACCTAACGTACGCATGTGATGCTCCTTCTTCAAGATGGTTTCAATCGGCCACGCGAAGTTGGTTCGACGAGACCCGGCATTCCGCCGCCCAAGGGCGAGCGTCACGGCGGCAACCTTCGCAGGCGGCGCCCTACGTTGATAGAATCTGTAACGTTTATTATCTGTATTCCGCTTGGAAGGACGACATGATTGCCAGAGCGTTCCTCATCGTCGCATTGCTTGGACTAGCGGTGGGGTGTTCTTCCCCGCAGCTAGTTTCGCAGAGTGCGCTTCCAGCCATGGCAGGACCTGCTAGCGGAAATCCAGTCAGTAAATATATCAAGAACGTAGTGGTCATCATCCAAGAGAATCGGAGCTTCGACAATTTCTTTGCCGGATATCCGGGCGCCAACGCTCCGACATACGGCTACGCCAAAAACAGCCACGGCCGGGTCAAGGTGAAGTTGCAAAAAACTACTTTTGAAACGAATACAAACCTGCCGCATAACTGGCAAAGCGCGATAAACGGCTGGGACAATGGGAAGATGGATGGTTTCCATGTCGGATCGCATGACGATTATGCGGCCTACGTATACATGGACCGTTCGCAGATAACGCCTTACTGGGCCATGGCGAAAGAGTACGTGCTCGCCGACGCGATGTTCCCTACCGAGTTCGGCGGAAGTTACACGGCACACCTTACCGCGGTCGCAGGGACGGACAACATGACCTCGACGCAGGCACAGGTCAATTATCCAAATGACTTTCCTGACGATTGCGATTCACCGCCCGGGACGAAAAGCTCGTTAGTGAATTCCGAGCGCAAGGTGGGTCGCGGGAATGGGCCGTTCCCGTGTTTTACCCAGTTCAACACCATGGCGGAGGTTCTCGATACCGCCGGCATATCTTGGAAATACTACGTGACCAAGCGGAAGGATGCCGGCATCTGGTCGCCGTTCGAAGCAATCAAGTACGTGCGTTACGGCCAGGATTGGGATAGAAACATCACCGTACCGCAAGGAAAGATACTTACCGATCCCGGCAATGGGCAGCTTGCTTCGGTCAGTTGGGTTACTCCGAGCCATCCGGATTCCGATCATCCGGGAGCACACAGCGACCTGGGTCCGTATTGGGTGACGTCGATCGTCAACGCAATCGGCGAGAGCAATTACTGGAATACCACGGCGATCGTCATCATTTGGGACGATTGGGGAGGTTGGTTCGACAACGCGCCGCCGCCGCAGCTCGATTTTCGCGGCCTCGCCATGCGCGTTCCGTGTTTGATCATCTCGCCTTATGCGAGAAAGGGACAGTCATCGCTCGGGTACATTTCGCACACGCAGTACGAGTTCGGAAGCATTCTTAAGTTCATCGAACAAGCGTACAACCTTCCGTATATTGGGCCTCGGTCGGCCGGTTATACGGACGAACGCGCGAACAGCATCGTCGACAGTTTCGACTTCACCCAGTCGCCTCGGCCCTTTACGCCATTCGCGTCCAAGTATCCGGCCTCGCATTTCATCAACGAACCGCCTTCGGACGACGCAGTCGACTCCGAATAACGACCGCCGCCCACGCTATTCGGGAATGCCGCGATCATGTTCGATTACTTCGCGGGTTACGTTTTCGTCTGCCGGCGTCTTTCCACAGCTCATCACCGGAGGCAGGTGCGCCGCCTTGAATTTATTCGGCGTTTGCGTGAAGTCGAGGACGTCCTCCATCGAGGGCGCGGTCGCATCTGTTACGCCGAGCGAGCCTAACTCGAAGTTCTCCTCAATGAGCTTAAGGATACTCCCGAAGTCGTAGTGCGTGTGCGAGATGTAGTTTGGCCGGGCATACGGCGAGATGACGATCATCGGCACCCGAAAGCCTAAACTCGTGTAGTTAATCCAGGCCGGCGGTGCGTTGTCGTACCAACCGCCCCAATCGTCCCAGAGCAATACGATGGCCGTGGTATTCCAGTACTTGCTGGTGCCCAGCGCGTTGACAACCTTCGTCACCCACCACGGCCCACCGTTGCATCCACTCGCGGGATGATCGGAATCGTAGAGCGTCGGCACGACCCACGAGACCGCCGGCAGCGTCCCCGCCTTGATGTCGCCAAAGATGTTCGTGTTCGGCGTACTGACGTTCGTTTTCCAATCCGGGCCGTAAAAAATCTTCTTGATGGCACGATAGCCGTTCCAGACGGAACCCGAGAAATCACCGTTCTTGCCGGACGCCGCTTGAACGTAGTACAGCCACGGAACGTTCGCTGCGTCGAGTAAGTCTGCTAGCGTGGCGTATTTAAAGCACGGGAACGGACCATTACTATCGTACCTGCCGTACCGGTCGTTACGGAAAAGGACCGGCGTACGGGTTCCCTTGGGAGCATCACATCCCCAAGGCATGGCGTCAGGCTCGTCGGTGAGGGATTCGTCACTGCTGATTCGCACCGTGCCGGAGATCAGCATTTGATGAGCGATGAAGCTCGATGCGGTCTCGGTAAAGAACATCTCGTCCGCGAGCGTGTATTGCTGCGCCAATTTCCAATACGCTTCCACATCGGAGTGCTTAACGTATGAATAGGGATAGAGCTTGGCGGGCGGACCTCCTTGAGTTTCACCGAAGTCAATGAGATCGAACCCGTCGTTTCGGCAGACCTTCGCGGCATCGGGATCGCATTCGATCACGAAACACTGATGGCTGTGACAGATGTCTTTGCCGCCTTCGGACGCCACGCCTTGGGCTAGCGGGCGCGGTTTGAGCGGTACTTCGTGCGCTACTTTACACCACGTGGTCTTGGGAGGCGCCGGTTTGCATAACCCTTGCGTCGCGCTGTTCGCGCCTGGGAATCCCGCGAAGAGGTTGTCGAAGCTGCGGTTCTCCTGCAGCAAGAGGACGATATGCGCAATCGGGGTCTTCGCCGGCGGCGGCGCGCTCGGCGGAGGCGCTAGCGTCGAGCCGTTGCAGCCCGCGAGCGCCGCTACGGACGCGCATGCGACAAACAAGTAGCGGGAAAAATCTGAAATCCTCATGGTGCTTCGAATTGGTTGAGAGCGATTAAGGGGAGACCTCGAATACGGTCCCCAGGTTGGCGCGCCCGCCCCATAGGGTCGTGCCATAGAGCGCCCCGTTCATAACGGTAAGGTTTGCATAGGGAACCCGACCGCCGGGTCCGCGGGCGAAATTATGAAGCACGTTCTCCGAGCCCGACGGCGTTATCGAGTAAATCGTGCCTTCTTTTTCTGAGCCGCCGTAACCCGTCGTGCCGTAGAGTTGACCATTCAAGAGCGTTAGGCCCGCAAAAGGTTCGGCGCCGTCCGTCCCTGCGCCGAAGCTGTGGAGCACGCTCTCCGAGCCCGTCGGTGTGATGGCGAAAACCGTCCCCAGATTGTGCGTGCCGCCTTTCTGCGTGGTTCCGTAGAGCGTACCGTTCATATCCATCAGCCCCGCAAACGGGTAAGCGCCGTCGGCCCCACCTTTGAAGCTGTGGAGAACACTGTAATTCGCACCGGTTGGACTGATCTCGAAGACGGTTCCATCATTGCTCGTGCCGCCCGAGGAAGTCGTGCCGTAGAGCATATTGTTCGCGTCGATCAGAGTGCCAAGCGGCAGCGCGCCGTCCTTTCCGTTTTTGAAACTGTGGAGCACTTGTTCGCCGCCGGAAGTAGTGACGCTGAAGACCGCCCCAGCTCCCGCTGAACCACCGTAATAGGTAGTGCCGTAGAGCACGTCCGTAACGCTCGTCAAAGTCGAGCGCGGGTCATCCCCGTGTTTTCCATCGAACTCGTAGACCACGCTCTCCGAGCCCGCCGTGGTGACGGCGAAAACCGTTCCTTCATTGTGCTTGCCGCCCTCCTGCGTGGTTCCGTAAAGCCTGCCGTTGACGTCGATCAATCCTGCATACGGCTTAATACCGCTCGTGTCGCCCGTAAAGCGGTAAAGGACTTTCTCCTTGCTGTGCGTGTTGATTTTGAAAATGGTTCCGCATGTAGACCCCAGAGGGAGCACTGCTTGTCCTGCCTGACTGCAATCTTTGCTGGAATGACCACCGAAGTTCGTCGTGCCGTAGAGCTTGCCGCGTAGAGCGAGCAAAACGCCAACTGGGACTATTCCATTGCTTTCCTTTGTGAACACATGGAGGATCTGGAAGTTCGAGCTACTCGTCGCCGGCTGATTCGTCGTGGGAAGTGACGAAGTAGCCGACATGCGCGAGCAGCCAATCAGAATGATGATGCACAAAGCCCAACTAACTCTCCGCATGATAGTTCTCTCCCTATCGTCCTGACTGGCGTTATATTTTTGACTTTCTCCGATATGGTGCTTAGTCCTTGCGGCACGGCGTTCCGGCCGGATGGTAGCAGCGAGGCTAACGCCGCGATCTATGCGGCATGCGCCGCGTCGCAAAGCGCAACGCACGGAGTAACGTCAGGGCAGGGGCCGGCCTCTTATCGGAGAAGGTCTCGCTCCCAACGGAGGTTGTAATATGGTGCTTCGCTCTCATCGATCGATACTGCCGGCATTGGTGACACTCTTTGCAACGTCGGCCTGTGCAGCATACTCAGGCTCGTCAAGCGATGGAGCTAGTCCAGCATTGCAAATCTCGAGAGCCCCCGCAAGCGACAGCCGGCCGGCCGACACGACGTCGATTCTGAAAAAGCTCACGAAGGATGTGGTCATTGGGTCGACGGTCGATCCGGCGAACGGCGACATGGGCCCGCGCGCGCTCTCAATCGTTCCTTCAAAATGCGCCTGCAACGGTGTGTTGGCCAAGGGCCAGCTCGTCGTCTGTAACTTTGAGGATTCGGCCGGCGTCGCCGGCAACGGAACGACTGTGGAAGTCCTCAATCCCAAGCCAGGCTCGACACCGGTGCGCTTTGTCCAAAGCGATTCGATTAAGGGCTGCGACGGAGATGCGATCAACCCTCATAACGGTGAGGTGTATGGCGCAGGACTTACCAGCGGGAAGATCATTGAGATCTCCAAGAAGGGAGTGCCGGTAAGAACCTATAGCGGTAAGACGATCGCCGCGCCGTTCTCGGACGCCGCCGCCTCTCCCGAGCAGGAGTTCTCTCCGGACTACATCTACGGCGGTACCACGGCGTCCGGAGGGATCGTGAGCATCAGCATCGGCTTCTATGGCAACGGGTTGGCAACGCAAGTGGCTAAGGGCTTTGCGGTCAGTAACGGGAGCCCGCAAGCTGAGCTAGCGCCGTCGGGATTGCAGTACGATCGGGGCATCGATACCCTCTACATCGCTGACGGCGTAACCAATACGATCGTGGCCTTTTCGAACTCAAGCAAGCTTTTGGATAAGGATGAAATCATCGTCAAGCCCGGCGGAAAGACATTCAAATGCAAGTTTCCCAAGACCACGTGCGCGAGTCTCGTTTACAGTGGGTCGCCGCTGGACGCACCGATGGCTTCCGCGTTGCTTCCTAACGGCAATCTCGTCGTCGCCAATACAGCAGGGACGGCCAATACGCTGGTCGAGCTGACGCCCCAGGGTCAGGTCCTCGACACGGAGGTGATCGACAAGAGCTCGACTCAAGGCGTCTTCGGGCTCGCCGCCGGCGGGACGAACGATTCCAACACCGTTCTCTTTTTTACCGATACGAATTCGAACACCGTTCAAGAGCTCAAGGGGTGAGAGGCACGAGCCCGCTCCGGCGGGCTCGTAGTTTTTTGCACACCCAGAAGCACCAAGAAACGGCTCGAAGAAGGCACGAAGGACTGTACCGTTGCACCCAAATCGCAACGCGAGCTTCGATTGCAGGTCCTCAAAGGGGGCCACCGCAGCGCAAATCCGCATAATAATGAAGGGCGAATCACCGTGCGCGCCCGTAGCTCAAACTGGATAGAGCAGGGGACTCCTAAGCCCAAGGTTGCCAGTTCGATTCTGGCCGGGCGCACGAAGCTTGCTTGCTTGCTTTGGCGACCCGTTGCGAGCGGCGTGCCGGTGTGCTAGCATAGGTCTTTGGAACGGACCGCCGGTCCGTTTTATTCATGCTGTGATAGACTACTAAATGGCAAAGAAAGAAACGCGCGTGATGGTGGTTCTGGCCTGCACGATATGCAAGCGGCGCAACTACAACACGCAAAAAAATAAGCAGAAGACGACGGACCGGTTGGAGCTTAGCAAGTATTGCCGCTTCTGCCGCTCGCACAAGCCGCATAGGGAGACCCGATAGGGCGGTAGCTCAATTGGTAGAGTCCTGGTCTCCAAAACCAGTTGTTGCAGGTTCGAGTCCTGTCCGCCCTGCCAGTCTTCGGAAATGAACCTTTGGTGAACGAACAGCAAAAGAGAACGGCCCAGTCGATCGCAGGTGGCGACTTTGTCCGCGGCGTCATCGCGGAGCTTCGGCGCGTCACGTGGCCGACCCGCGAGGAGTGGATCTCCGCCACGATTCTCACGATCGCTCTGGTCGTCGGCATCGGCTTGTTCACTTTCGTCGTCGACCAGCTCTTCGGCTGGCTTTTCAACGTCATCCATCCCGTGACGCAATAGCGCGATACGCATATGTACGATATCGAACGTCAAGAGCTCGGCACCGAAGAGCCGTCGATCGGAGAGGCGATCATCGACGACTCCCAGATGGGCGACCTCGCGGGAGCGATCGCAGAACCGCCCGTCGACGAAGCGGCGGCCGCCGAAAACGACCAAACGACGGAAGCGGCATCCGCGGAAGAACCTGCAGGCGAGGCGGCACCGGCCAAACCTAAGGACAACCGGAACTGGTTCGTCGTCCACACCTATTCGGGTTACGAGAACAAGGTCAAGGCGAACCTCGAGCGCCGGATTCACTCGATGGGGATGCAGGACAAGATCTTTCGCGTGCTCGTCCCGATGGAGGACGAAGTCGAGTTCAAAGACGGCAAGCGAAAGATCACGCCAAAGAAAGTTTTTCCCGGCTACGTGCTTGTCGAGATGATCATGGACGATCAGTCCTGGTACGTCGTGCGCAACACGCAGGGTGTCACGGGTTTTGTCGGCAGCCCCGGCCCGGGCGAGAAACCGGTTCCGCTGCAGGACAAAGAGGTCAAGACGATCCTCAAGCAGATGGGCATCGAAGCACCCAAGCTGAAGATCGATTTCAAGAAGGGCGATCGCGTCAAAGTGACGTCGGGTCCGTTCTTCGACTTTACCGGCGTCGTCGACGAGATCGCACCGGAAAAGGAGCGCTTGCGCGCGCTCATCTCGATCTTCGGGCGCGAAACGCCCGTGGAGCTAGAGTTCTTCCAAGTCGAGAAAGTATAATTTAAAAAGACTGGCCGAACGCCGACCCCAGCGTTCGCAGCCATACAACGTCATGGGGAAGAAGCGGGCAGCTCGCTTCGAACGAAAGGACAAGCATGGCTAAGAAGGTTGTGGGCAAGATCGGTCTACAGATTCCGGCGGGCAAGGCGACGCCGGCGCCGCCGATCGGTCCGGCGCTCGGACCGTACTCGCTCAACATCATGGATTTTTGCAAGCAGTACAACGAGCGTACGGCATCCCAGATAGGAATGATCGTTCCGGTGGAAATCACGGTCTTTGAAGACCGGACGTTTAGTTTTATTACCAAGACGCCGCCGGCATCGTTTCTCATCAAGCAGGCGCTCAACATTGAATCGGGGAGCAAAGAGCCGAACCGTAATAAGGTCGGCAAACTAACGCAGAAGCAGCTCGAAGAGATTGCCAAGGTTAAGATGCCCGACATCAACGCCAACGACATAGACGCGGCAAAGAAGATCGTTGCAGGTACGGCGCGCTCGATGGGCGTCGAAGTGGAGGCGTAGATGCCGCAGCATCACGGGAAGCGCTTCAAGGCACTGGCCGCCGGCTTCGACAGCAAGCGGCTGTTCTCGACGCCCGAAGCAATCGCAATCGTCAAGAAGAATGCCAACGCGAAGTTCAACGAAACGGTCGAAGCACACGTCCGGCTCGGCGTCGATCCCAAGAAGAGCGATCAAAGCGTTCGTGGGACGGTGCTCCTCCCGCACGGTACCGGCCGCACCGTGCGGGTCATTGCTTTTGCCAAAGGCGACAACGCCAAGGCCGCGCAAGAGGCCGGCGCCGACTTCGTGGGCGATCAGGATTTGATCGACAAGGTCAAGGGCGGCTTCATGGAGTTCGATGTCGCCGTTGCCACGCCGGATATGATGGCGCAGGTCGGTAAAGAGCTCGGACGCATCCTCGCGCAAAAGATGCCCAATCCCAAAGCCGGAACCGTGACGCCAAATATCGGCGGAGCAATTCGCGACATCAAAGCCGGCAAGGTCGAATTCCGCCTCGATAAGGCGGCCATTATTCACACGATCGTGGGCAAGGCGAGCTTCGACGAAACGAACCTCGTCGAAAACGTCACCACGCTGCTCGACGCGATCGTTCGGGCCAAGCCGACAACGGCGAAGGGAACGTATCTACGCAGCGTGACCCTCGCGACCACGATGGGGCCTGGCGTGAAGGTCGATCCGAACCGGATAAAAGCAGCGACGTAACCCGCGTCGTGGCGGCTCAGAACGACACGCCTAAGCCGCGGAGTTGGGTTTCGAGTGCACGGATGCGCTCGTGACACCTGTCGGCATCGATGTGATCGTATGCAGCGCCGGCGTTGCGCGCAATCGCTTCCAAAAGGCTGCGCTCGTCGGCCGTGAGCGAGCTTCCGTTGCTGCGCGGTCCGTAAAAGACGAAACCGAAGACCGCGCCGCGCATGAGCATCGGAACGACGAGCGAGGGCGCCTTTGAGCCGCCCGGCAAGATCGTTTCGGCGCGCGGACGTCCGTCGAGCGCGATCGGACCGAGCTCCGCGCGCAACTCGACGATGAGCGGATCCTCCGGATCGATTTGCTCCGCTTCCTGGCGCGACCAGCCACGGTCGGCCGTTCGTCGAAAAACGCCGCCCTCGGGCTGCGCGAGAAAGAGTGCGGCCGAGGTGAGACCGAGAACGCGCACCGGTTCGTCGACGAGAAACTCGATCAGCGTCCTCTCCGAAGATGTATTCGCAAGAGCTCGCGCGGCGTGGCGTAAAGCCTCTTCGGCGCGCCGCTGATCGTGGTAGAAAAACGTGTTCAGGAAACTCTCAACGCGTCCGTGCAGCGCGTTGAGCGTAAAGCCGATGAGCAGCGCCGCAAAGAGGCTGACGTAGATTGCCGGGCGCGTGCTTTCGAAGATCTGTTCGGCCCACCACTCGAGGATGCCGAACAAAAGCAGTAAAACGGCGGTGACTGTGCCATAGATCGCCGCTCGCCCGATTGCGAAGCGGAAATCGATGACGCGCTCCGAGAGGAAGCCGTAGAGGACGAAAATCGAGCCGATGAGCCCAAACCAAGGGCCGAGCGTGTCGGTCCAATGCTGCACGTCGAGCAAGAGCGTCGAGGTATTGCCAACGAGCGTGGTCAGTAGGTTGGTTATCGCCCAGGTAAGGTCGAGGATCGGCGCCAGCGCGATGCCGGCAACGACCCAATTGACGCGGCCGCGGGGAATCCCCGTCGCGCCGGACGCGATATAGGCTAACGCGGAGAGCACGACGACAAGCAGCAGAACGTCGGAGATGCTCATGAAGAGCGTCGTCGGCCCAGGTATCCCGTAGCGCTGATACACCATCCAGACGATCGGGTCGAGCCACGCAGCAAAGACGACGATCGAGAGCCCGACGGCGCACCCAAAAAACCATGGCCACGCTCTACTCGGGCGGCCGTAAAGCCGGTGAGCGAAGACGAGGATCATGAGCTGCGCCAAAGGATAGACGACCTGAATGGCGAGATCGCTCGCAAGGCTAATCGGCCAGCTCGCCAGGTCGAGCGCGGTCTGGTTGACTTTTACGAGCATCAGCATCGTGTAAATGTAGAAGGCAAGCGTTATTGGCCGGGGCCGGAGCAAGAAAAGCGCGCCGGCGAGTGCGAGCGAGAGAAAGAAACACGACGGCGTGCCGACATCACGCGCTAGCTTTGCGCGTGGCGAATTATCGATATCGCTGGCAGTAACAACGACGGGATAACTGCGCCGATTATGCAACGCGCCAACGGTTATCGTGCTCGCTGAGGGGCCGCCGTTGAGGAGCGCGAACCGCTGCTGCTGCGTCAAAGCCCGCAAGTCGATGCGGTCGCCGCTCTGCAGCGCCTTGCCGAGCGACGCGCTGGATTCCACCTCGACCCGATCGGAGTTCCGTTCGAAGACGATCGGATAGTAGCCGATGTGCGTCGCATTATCTTCGACCACGACAAATACGAGGAGCATGAGAATGGTTCCGATGGCGACCACCGCGAGCGAGAGGCGTTCGCACAGAAACGTTACGGCCGACCTCAAGGAGGCGCCTGGAGAACGCCACACGGCTCCCGACCCTGCCTTGCCGGCCTCGCGCGGTGGTATCCCGCCGCTTTCGGTCGTTTCGGCGGAATCTTTCATACCGGGGGACGCCTTCTCGGTAGGCGCTTGCGTTCCCGGCCCGTCCTGTGGTAGTCTAACCGACGGCTCCAAAGACCGTAGCCGGCCGAAGGCCTTAATGAACGGCTACCGAGGACGCGATAGGATAAGTTTTCGACATCGCCGTGCGCGTGTGGACTTTGAATGAGGCGCCCTCACCAGGGGCGTTTTCGTTTACTCGCACATCGCTTTTTGCTGGAAACACACGCATGCCGACCGCTCGCAAAGAAGCCGCCATTGGAGAGCTTGCAGAAAAGCTCGCCGGGGCGAAAAATCTGTTCCTAACCGATTACTCGGGCTTGACCGTGGATGAGATCACGAGACTGCGCGGCGAGCTTCGCAAAGATGGCACCACGTACTCGGTCGTCAAGAACACGCTCTTCCGTATCGCGGCCGGCGATCTGGCCGGCCGACTGGAGAGCTTTCTCGTGGGTCCGACCGGAATCGTCTTCGCCGGGAACGATCCCGTTGCGCCGGCCAAGGCGCTCAAAACGTTTAGCGATACGGTCAAGCGCGTTACCGTCAAGGCAGGCTATATTGATGGCCAAATCGTTGACGCGCAACAGATCGAGAAACTCGCAAAGCTTCCGCCGAAATTCGAGCTCATCGCAATGCTCGTCGGCACGCTTGCAAACCCGATTCGCGGACTCGTCACGGTGCTCTCTGGAAATCAGGGCGGCCTCGTGCGCGTGTTGGATCGCATTCGCGAGCAAAAAGCCGGCGCAACCTCAAACGCTTAAAAGGATAACGACGCATCATGCCAGTTCCCGACCTCATCGAACAAATCGATAAGCTCACCGTCCTCGAGCTATCCGATCTCGTCAAGCAGCTGGAGGAGAAATACGGTGTCTCTGCGGCGGCACCGGTCGCGATGATGGCCGCTGCGCCCGGCGCACCGGCGGCACCAGAAGCCGAGAAGACGGAGTTCGACGTGATTCTCTCCGAAATCGGCGCGGAAAAGATCAAGGTCATCAAGGCAGTCCGCGAGCTCACGAGCCTCGGCCTCACCGAAGCCAAGGCGTTCGTTGAAAGTGCGCCCAAGGCCGTCAAGGAAGGCGTAACCAAAGACGAAGCCGAGCAAGTGAAGAAAAAGCTCGAAGAAGCCGGCGCCAAGGTGGAGATTAAGTAACGCCTCAGGCCGATCAGAACGTTCCAGCGTGGGCACAACTGCTTCCACTCATCGTGGTGGTGGCGGTGCTGGCAGTTCGCTGGATACGTCCGCAGCGAATCAGCGTGACGCGCATGTGGGTCTCGCCGATTATACTGTGCGCATTAACGGTGTGGGTTATCTATGCCAACGACAAACTTAACCCGGCGCCGCCAGTCGAGATCGCGTTGGGGGTAGTCGTCGGCGCGCTGGCCGGCGTTCCGTTCGGAATTTTGCGTGGCATGCACACGACCGTGCGTCTCACAGACCGGCGCGGCGTGATGTACCTCGGATCGTCGTGGGTAACGCTGGCGATCTTCATCGTCGCGTTCGGGCTGCGCTACGGCGTTCGCTCGTTCATGCCGCATCGCGGAAGCCTCGTCGGCACGATCGGCGATGGGCTGTTGGCTTTCGCGATCGCATTCATCGCGGCGAGCTATGCGGTGATTTTTCGAAAGTACGAGCGACTCGCGAAAGCGCAGCCGTCCCTCGCGTCACGCTGAGCGGAGTCGAAGCGCCGCACGGACGCTCCGGCAGATCGTACGGAAGTGAGCTGCACGGAAGGTGACAAAGGCATGGGCTGCATCGCCACCATTCGACTCCGCTCAGGGTGACACGGGGATCGCTCACGGTGAAACGGATTACCGCTCACGGAGACTAGCAGCGGACGGCGTTGGGCGTGACGCCGGTCAGGCGCTTCATGGACCGGGCCAAGTGGCTTTGGTTGGAAAAGCCGGCTTGGAGTGCAATGTCACTGAGTGGCATCTTCCCGCGTGTGATCAATTCGGTCGCGTATTCGACACGACTTCGAATGACGTATTGATGGACCGGCAAGCCCAGAGATTGCTTGAAAATCACTTTGAAGTGAGACGGGCTCACGTCCACGAGCTGCGCCAGTTGCGCGAGCGATAGGTCCGCAGCGAGATGTTCGCGGATGTAATTCACGACGCGTTGCAATCGGCGTTGCGAGAGCCGAACGTCGCTACGCGGCGCGCGGGCCGGTAAGTAAGCTCGCAAGAGATGCGATGCCAGCGCGAGGCCTAGGCTCTCGCCATACAAGCGGCCGAGCGGTTCGGCCGATTCCAACTCGGCTTTGATAGCCCAGCCGATATGCTCGATGCGGGGATCTCGCACGTGCAATTGGGGTGGGATGTCGATGCGGTCCGGATTGAAGCTCATTGCTTCGGCTGCCGAGCGCATCAACACCTGACTCAGATACATCGAGAGTTTGGTCGTGGCAGATTCGGTTTCCCAAACGCGAGGCACGCCGGGCGGAACGATTTTGACGTCGCCAGGTACCTGGAGCCGGCGCATGCTTTGGCCATTGCATCGGCTCGTGACCAGCAAGGGGCGTCCGATTTGCATGCTGACGTTGTGCCGGACGAATTGCTGTTCTGAGGAGCCGGCGGACGCGTCATAGAGGATCGCGTCGAACCCGTTCCAGTGCCGGTCCGCGCTGCTCGTGCGAACGCGGAAGAGCATCTCGCGGTCGTCGTGCCGGCTCCAAGCGCGCTCTTGCCACATTGAATTAAAGATAACGCGATGGAGCCGGTAGTCGTGACCCGGGCCGGCCGGCATCTCGACCTACGGCATGAGGGCCCGTTGGCGCACGAGTTGCCGGAGCCGCGCCGGCAACGCGACCGGTTGCGTCTTGGCGCCGGCTGCATTGCGTTCCCGCACGTCGCTCTGCCCGGGCGTTGCCATGAATGCGGGGGAGTCAGTGCCGCACGCCGAGCTGACGAGAACGCAGGCGCCTCCGGCGATCACGCCGTGCTCGTTGACGTCGTTGGCGAAGAGTAGATAGAGCTGCGAACTCGGCGCAACGAGCGAATTAAGGTCAGTCATCTTCCCGTTTTCCCAGATAAAAGCGCGCGACGTCGAAAAGCTGACCCCGTAGGAAACCCCGACGATCTGGCCCGCTTCATTGATTCCCAACGCCTCGCTGTAGGCATCGCCGGAAAGCGTGCCGAGATCTTTCATTCCGCCGCTTTTCGTCCAAAGGAAAGCGTGGAAGTTCGGGCCGCCGCTCTGATCACCGGAGAGATCGGAAAATCCGACGACTTCGCCTTTGTTGTTGATCGCCATCGGCGTGTTCCACGCGACGCCGCCCAGGCTGCCAAGATTGCGGACCTTGCCGTTTTCCCACAACACGGCGTGGTGCGCGGTGAACCGCCCGACTGCTTGATCGCATTTGCCGGAGATACCGACCACCTGGCCTCGGTCGTTGATCTCGGTAGCCGCGCCGTCTTTGTCTCCATGGAACGGCGGCAACTCGTGAATGTTGTTCTTACGATCCGCTTCGTAAACGACCGCCTCGAACCCGAGAACTTGAGGGCTGGTGCAGGTGGAATCGTGTTTGCGCGTTTCGGCCCAACCGACGATGGTGCCCGATTCGTTCGCGCCTGCCGCAAAGCCGTTGTTGCCGCCGAGCGTCGGAAGCTTGACCACCTGGCCGTTGCGCGACGCAAAGCCGCGACAAATATGACCGCTCGGGGGCTGAGGAAAGAAGGATTCCGCACACGACCAGATTTCGCCGAGCCGCTGTTTGGCGGGGATTTCAGAAATGCCGGAAATTACACCGTGGTCGTTCTTGACGGGCCACTCGACGCCGCTGTTCGGGCCGCCCAACGTCCCGATGTCAATTGCCGGAGCGCCGTTTTTCCAGAGCGCGGCATGTACGTACGAACTAGAAGTAAGGCTGGACACGCCGCTCGCCCAGTTGTCGTTGTTGATGCTGTTTGCGCCGCTAACGGCCCCGCCCAGCGTTCCAAGATTGACAACGGTATAGGTCGAGCTCGTCGCGCTTGCTCGGGCGGCCGCAGCCGAGTTTTGCGCGATCGGAAGGGCGCCGCTTGCGCCCGAAGCGCACGCAGCAAGCATCGAGACCAATGCGCATGTGACGACGTGGAATTTCATCGTAGTACGCCTCCCTCTCAAGTGAGAGGAGCGTACCAGCATTGTTACCTGCGGTCGCTCACATTCGGACGGTCCGAAGCACAATCGGACGACGTTTGCGACCGAGCGCGAGGGTTCGTCAACGCTCGTTCGAAGGGCTGCGTACCAGTCGATCGTAAGGAGGTCAACTATGCGACGTGTTATTACCGCGATGCTCTCCTTGGCACTATTGGGGCCGTCATCGACGTGATCTTGCCCGCGACCAGATGCACGGTCAAGCCCGAGACCAGGGTGCCGTTGACTCTGGTGTCGCCGAAGACGATCGTGCCACGCGCGCTTGCCGATTGCGGCAGAAAGTAGACGTCCCCGGCAGGCAACTGCTTCTGTACCGCAGCGCCTCCGCGCGCGCGATCTGCCGCGGAGATGATACCGTCGTTGAGTTCCACGGGGCTCGTCTGTAGCGACAACGTGAGGTCCGTTCCGTTCGGCGCGGTCACGTGGACGCGCGCGCCGCTGACGCTTGCCGCGAGTGCATTGGCATCACGGTGAATCTGCGAGTAGTCCGCGTCGAGTCCGCTCCAAAACAAGGCCGACAGCACGGTTTCAGCGACGTCATAATGCTTGGCTGTCTGCGCCGACGGCAGTATCCCGTTTCCGACGTCTATTCCGGGGACGCTGCGCTTCAGTATGTAGGCCGTGAGCGCGTTGCCGGCGTTGGTGGCGGCTGCGATTCGGCTGGCAGGAACGCCCTGGTTGACGCTCGGATCGAACGGGAAATCGATGGCAACGGTTTCGTCGGCGATCCCTAGGAGCCGCAGATCACCCTTCGGCACCTCGCTGAAGAGCGGCATGGCAACGGTGAGCAAGCTCTACAGCGCAGGAGGTGCAGGCCGCGATCAGTTTGCGTACATCGACTTCGGCACGAATCGTTCGATGCGCGTTCCGGCCGGGCAGTGGGGCCCGGGGCCATCGATGGCGGCCCGTTACATGACCCTTTCCATCGGATCCAATCTCGGTTTCGGCGGAACCGATTGATCGGCGTTCGCCTTCGCGTCGAACGCGCCGAACGCAACCGTCACCGTCAACGGAAAGAGCCTCATCGAGAACGGCACGCTTCAATAAAGCGCGTCGAACGAGGCTCTAGTATTAGTGGACCAGAAAGGCGACGAGTAAGAGTGCAACGATGTTGAGCACCTTGATCATCGGGTTGATGGCGGGACCGGCGGTGTCTTTGTAAGGATCGCCGACCGTATCGCCGGTGACGGCGGCCTGGTGTGCGGTCGAACCTTTTCCTCCATAATGCCCATCTTCGATGTACTTTTTCGCGTTGTCCCAGGCGCCGCCACCCGACGTGAACGAGATCGCAACGAAGAAGCCGGTAACGATCGAGCCGACCAGAATGCCGCCCATCATCTGGGCGCCCGTGTCTCCGCGCAGCACGTTAAAGTAGGAGAGCAGGACGACGAGCACGGGAACGCCGACCGGAATCAGTGCTGGCAGAATCATCTCGCGCAACGCCGCGCGCGTTACGATGTCGACTGTCGTTCCGTAGTTCGGACGCGCGGTGCCTTCCATGATTCCGGGAATTTCACGAAATTGCCGGCGGACTTCCTCGACGACCGCGCCGCCGGCTCGTCCGACCGCCTCCATGGAGAGTGACCCGAACAGATATGGTAAGAGGCCGCCGAGAAAGAGTCCGGCGAGCACGAACGGGTTGCCGATCGCAAAAAGATTGCGCACCGCCGCGACGCAAGCCGCGGTTTCGGTGCCCGGGCATTTGTGTCGCGTCAATTCTTCGAGGAACGAGGCAAAAAGGACGAGTGCTGCCAATGCAGCCGAACCGATTGCATAGCCTTTCGTAACGGCTTTGGTGGTGTTGCCGACGGCATCGAGCGGATCGGTGACGTCGCGCACCTCCTTGGGCATGTCGGCCATCTCGGCGATGCCCCCTGCGTTGTCGGTGATTGGACCGAACGAGTCTATGGCGACGACGATGCCGGCCAGCGAAAGCATCGACATAACGGCGATGCCGACGCCGTAGACGCCCTCCATCGCATAGCTTACCAGGATGCCGACGACGATGACGACCGCTGGAAGCGCCGTTGCCTGCATCGAAACGGCGAGCCCCGCAATAATGTTGGTTGCATGACCGGTAATTGACGCCTTGGCGATGCGTTGAACCGGCGGGAACTGCGAACCGGTGTAATACTCGGTAATAACTGTGATAAGGCCGGTGATAACGACGCCGACCACCGCGCAGATAAAAATCCCTAGGGCGCTCACGCCGGACGCGTCCGCAAAGACTTCACGTGAGGCGAAGTAGAAGCCGACCAGAGCAAGGATGCCGGCGACCGTCATCCCGCGATAGAGCGCCGCCATGATCTTTGCGCGGCGCACGCCGCCGAGACCTACGAACGTCGCGCCGACGATCGATGCGACGATCGAGATCGCACCGAGCAAGATCGGAAACGTGGTTGCGCCAGGCAAGGTCGTTCCGAAGAGAAGGTTTCCGAGCAGCATCGCAGCGACGGTCGTGACGCAGTACGTCTCGAAGAGGTCGGCGGCCATGCCGGCGCAGTCACCGACGTTATCGCCGACATTGTCGGCAATAACTGCGGGATTGCGCGGGTCGTCTTCTGGAATTCCGGCTTCGACTTTACCGACCAAATCGGCGCCCACGTCTGCGGCCTTCGTGTAGATGCCGCCGCCGAGGCGCGCGAAAACCGAGATCAGCGAACAGCCAAACGCGAGTCCAACCATCGCGTTGAGTGAAATCGTGGCGTCGCCGCCGTTGACGCGTAACAGAATGGCATAGTAGCCGGACACCGCGAGCAAACCCAGACCTACGACGAGCATTCCGGTCACCGAACCGCCGCGGAAAGCGACGTTGAGTGCGGGTGCAAGGCCGCCACGAGCCGCTTCGGCCGTGCGTACGTTCGCCCGCACTGAGACGATCATGCCAATGAAGCCGGCTGCGCCGGAGAGGATCGCGCCGATCAAAAAGCCGACCGCGGCTTCCTTCCCGAGCGTGGGGGCGAAAAGAATGACGATTGCCAGAACGATCGCGACGATGCCGATCGTGCGGTACTGGCGCTCCAGGAAGGCCATCGCACCCTCTTGGATCGCGGCTGCGATCTCCCGCATGCGCTGGTTGCCGGCCGGCTGGGCAAGCACCCAGAAGGTAAGCGCGATGCCGTAGAGCACGGCGAGGACGCCACCGATAAGTCCGGCTACGATCGCTGTCTGGGCGGTCATTCCTATCCTTCTAACTGGTAATGGGGCAAAAAATACCAGGCCCGGGAGGGCCAGGCGGCTTGCCTACTCCGGCCGGCCGCTCAAGTCCTATCCCGGCGCTTTGCGCACTCTAGGAGGAGGGAGCGAGGACTCCGCGGCTAGCCGAGGGTATTGCATGCCGTGGCTAACGAGTCTCTTTCGCGCGAAGAGATCATTCACAAGTACTTGCACCTGGTCAAATACGTGGCCGGCCGCATATCGGTTAATCTACCCTCAAACGTCGACATCGACGATCTGATCAGCGATGGCGTATTCGGGTTGATCGATGCGATCGAAAAGTACGACGACTCTCGCGCAGTCAAGTTTGAGACCTACGCAATCACGCGAATCAACGGCGCGATCATCGATGCGCTTCGTTGCCTCGATTGGGTGCCGCGAACCGTGCGGCGACGCGCGCGCGAAATGGAGCGAGCGCACGAGGCGCTGGTGTTCGAACTCGGACGCGATCCTACCGACGAGGAGCTCGCTAACCGGCTCAACATGTCGACTCGCGAGCTGGACCGGATCCGGCAGCGCGTGCGCGGGACGAACCTCGTTTCGCTCGAGGAGCCGTTGCCGAATGCCGGGGACCGCGAGCTGTTCGTGCGCGACACGCTCGAAGACACGGAGAGCGACGTGACGGGCGAAATCGAGCGCGACGAGCTTCGTGACGAGCTCGTTCGAGCCGTCGAGGCACTCACGCCGCA
Source organism: Vulcanimicrobiota bacterium (assembly GCA_963756635.1). GTDB lineage: Bacteria > Vulcanimicrobiota > Vulcanimicrobiia > Vulcanimicrobiales > Vulcanimicrobiaceae > Cybelea. The sequence continues at coordinate 227,982 of CAVWOR010000004.1, read as the reverse complement.
GGAGCGCACCGTCGTTCGGCGCTTCTACTTCAACGGCGAAACGCTCAAAGAGATCAAAGCGGAGCTAGGCGTCTCGGAGTCGCGAGTCTCGCAGATCCATGCCCAGGCCGTTACGCATCTTCGGCAGATGTTGCGGCAAGATTAGCCTTCCGCCAGCTACGGCGAGGTGCTTGGGGAAACCGTGGGCGACGGCGTCGGTGAGGGCGTCGGCGTCGTACCCGGAGGAATCTGTGCGCCGTACATCGCGAGCAGCCAGATCTGGGTGTGCCGCACCACTACCTTGGGCACGTTAAACTGGAACTGTACCGTGTTACTCTGCGGCGTCGTGAACTTTTGGTAGCTTCCGAGAATCTGGTCGACCCGCTTTCCGTGCAGGTACGTTTCGTTGTAGAGTTGCAGCGCGAAGACTCGGCCGCTGAATTGCACGGGCGGCAACGTATATTGTACCGTCGCCCCACCGTTGAGCTGAAAATCCATATTGCTCTGTAAGCGAAGGGCTACGAGCGGCGTAATGTGCATGAACATCGCGTTAGGGTTCGTCATCATCGGAACGTCGCGTGGAAGCGGCTCCATCTGCACCGTTATCATGCCCGCCGGCGTTGGGCTGGGCGTCGGCGAGTCGCTGCTGTCGTCGCTATCGTCGCTGTCGGATGGTGTGGGTTGTGGAGTCGGCGTCGGGCTCGCAGTTGGCGCGGCAGTACCCTTCGCACCCGGACCTGGCGAGGATGCCGGTATGTTGAAGGCGAGCGTGCAGCTGTACTGCTGACTCAGCTCCTGCACCAGCGGACACTTCATGCCGCTGGGCCCCTGCCCAATCGGATACTGAGCTTCGTTGGGTGCAAGCGTTGCACCGGGGTTGGTGAGCTCTTCTTGACCGTTCGGGCCGACGTTCGGGCCGGCGATTTGGTTGCCCATCCCGCCGGAGAGTCCGCCCGCACCCTGCATGCCGCCGTTGATCGAACCCGGATTCGAAACCGGGGGCGCCATTTCGCCGCCCATGCCGCTGTCGAAACCGTTCCCCTGACAAGAGGCCAATACCAGTGCAAGCGTGCCGAGAACCGCGCGAGTGTCAAACCTCATCGTTTCTTACTGCTTCGCCTCTACCGTTCTGTGCAACTCTTCGACGAAGGATTTCACCAACACCGTGCGCTTCTCGTCGACGCCGCGCTCATTGACGTTCACTGTGCCGTCGGCAACCTCTTGTTTGCCCGTTACTAAGATGTACGGCACTTTCTGCGTCTTCCAATGCCGGATCTTGTACCCGAGCTTTTCGTTACTTTCGTCAACCTCTGCGCGAAAGCCCGCTCCCTCGAGTTTGGCCGCCACCTCACGCGCGTAAGCTGCTTGCTGTTCCGAAATGGGCGCCACTACGACTTGTACCGGGGCCAACCAAGCAGGGAAGGCCCCGCCGTAATGTTCGATGAGGTTGCCAAAGAAACGTTCGAGCGATCCCGCAAGTGCCCGATGAATCATCACGGGACGGCGATCCTGCCCGTCGGCGGCCCGGTACTTCAAACCGAAGCGAGCCGGAAGAACGAAATCGACCTGCACCGTTCCGAGTTGCCACGAGTGCCCGATTGCATCGCGCACGTTGATGTCGAGCTTGGGACCGTAGAACGCGCCTCCCTTTTCGTCTACATCGAACGGCAGCTCGTGTCGCTGCAGCGCTCCGCGTATGGCGCGCTCGGCGACCTCGTCCGTTTCGGTTCGATCGTCTCGCGCGCGTCGCGAAAGCACGTACTGGAACTCACCGAATCCGAAGGCGCTCATCAGGCGCCGAGCTTCGTCGACCGTTTGCTCGAATTCAGCCTGGAGTTGTTCGGGCGTGCAGAAGAGATGCGCGTCATCCTGGGTGAAGCCACGCACGCGTGTGAGGCCGTGAAGCACTCCCGAGCGCTCAAAACGATAGACGGTGCCGAACTCTGAATAGCGCAATGGAAGGTCGCGATAGCTGCGCAGCCGGCTCTTATAGATCAGAATGTGTCCGGGACAGTTCATTGGTTTGAGTCGAAAACGCTGGCCTTCGATCTCAATCGAACCAAACATATTTTCGGCGAAGTTCTCCAGGTGCCCTGAAATCTCGTAGAGACGTTCGCTGACGACGTGCGGTGTAACGACTGGTTGATAACCGCGCTCGCGCAGCCCTTCACGGATAAAGGCTTCGATGAGATTGCGTACGATCGCGCCTTTGGGGTGCCAGAAGACGAGTCCGCCGCCAGCCTCCTCCTCGATCGAAAAAAGATCGAGCTCGGCCCCGAGCTTTCGATGGTCGCGCCGCTGCGCATCTTCGAGGCGTGCGAGGTGCGCTTCGAGTTGTGCTCGGTCGTGCCACGCGGTGCCGTAGATGCGTTGCAGCATCCGGTTCTTCTCGTCGCCGCGCCAGTACGCTCCGGCCACGCTGGTTAGCTTGAACGCGCCGATTCGGCCGGTCGAATCGGCGTGGCCGCCGCGGCAGAGATCGGTGAAGCTCCCGATCGTGTAGAGCGTGATCGGTTCACCCTCGGGGATCTCTCTGGCGATCTCGATCTTGTATGGATTTCCCACGAACGCGTCGATCGCTTCGGCGCGCGAGACTTGCCGGGCGGTCATCGGGTAATCCGCCGCCACGATCTCGCTCATGCGCCGCTCCAGGCGCTCGAGATCGTCGGGCGTAAATGGCGCGGCGCGGTCGAAATCGTAGTAGAAGCCATTCTCAATCGCTGGGCCGATTGTCGGCTTCGCCTCGGGGAAGAGCTCCTCGACGGCGTAAGCGAGCACGTGAGCGGCGGTATGGCGAAGCTCGGCAAGCGAAGGCCGCTGATCGTCGATCCCGGCGTCGACCGGGAGGCTCGCGGCTTCTGAGGTATGGCCGGTCATCCTTCGCCTTTCTGCTTCGGCAGGCATGAGAACTCTTAACGTCATGTTAATGGGCCTGCCTTAAAACTAGCTAGAGCCTACCTTTGCTAATAAGGAGTTTTGCTGTGAGAGGATCGTTCGTTCGCTGCTTTACGATGGCCGTCGTCGCGGTCGCCATGGCCCTCCCGGCCGCGGCGGCGACGCAGCTAACCGGCGCGGGGTCGAGCTTCGACTACCCGTTCTTTTCAAAAGCCTTCTACTTCTACAATCAGAAGAATCCAGACGTAACAGTCAACTATCAATCGATCGGCAGCGGCGGCGGCATCGAGCAGTTCACCGCAAAGAATGTTGACTTCGGTGCGACGGACGTCCCCATGAACGCCGCCGAGCTCGCCCGCGCTGGCCAGCCGGTGCTCCAGATCCCGGTTGCGCTGGGGGGCGCCGCGGTTGCGTACAACGTCCCGAACGTGAGTGCAACGATTCGGCTTAGCCGGCAAGTCCTGGCCGACATTTACCTTGGCAAAGTGCTCAAGTGGAACGATCCGCAGATCGCCAAGCTGAACCGGGGCGTTAACCTTCCCGACCTGCCGATCGTTGTCGTGCATCGCTCCGACGGCTCGGGAACGAGTTACATCTTTACCGACTTCTTGAGTCGCGTCTCACCGGAGTGGAAGAGTAAGGTCGGCGTCGGCAAGAGCGTTTCGTGGCCGGCGCCAAGCTCGGTCGGCGCCAAAGGAAACGAAGGCGTCGCCGGACAGGTTCGCAGTACCCCTGGGGCCATCGGCTACGTCGAGCTGGCGTACGTTCTCGAAAATCACATGCCGGCCGCGCTCTTGCAGAATCGGGCTGGAACGTGGGTGTCATGCAGTCAGGAGACCGTCGCGGCGGCCGCGGCGACGAAGCCCGAGGTGAGCCCCACGGACTTTTCGATCGCCGACGCGACCGGCGCGAAATCGTATCCGATCTCCGGCTACTCGTGGATCGTCGTCTATAAGAAGCCGGCAGATTCGGCTCGCGCGAAACTGCTCTACGGCGTTCTTTCGTGGCTGGTTGGGCCGGACGGACAGTCCAACGCCAAGTCGGTGGACTACGTTCCGTTGCCGGGCAACGTGCAAGCCAGGGCCGCCGCCACGCTCAGGCAAATGCAACGCTGATTGGAAAACGGCCAGCCTCGGTTTCGGCGCGTAGCGCGTTTCGTTAGTCCCGCCGATCGCGGCTTCGCCGCGGTCGTTTATGGCGGCAGCATACTCTTTGCGTTGCTGATTATCGGTCTTTTCGTCGAGCTCGTGCTCGGGTCGTGGCCGGCTATCGTGGCGTTTGGCCCGTCGTTTATCTGGAAGAGCGCTTGGGATCCCATCACGAGCAAGTTCGGCGCGTTGCCGATGATCTACGGGACGGTCGTAACCTCGTTTATTGCGATCCTCCTCGCGGCGTTCGTCGGGATCATGGCGGCTGTTTTTCTCGCGGATTTCGCGCCGCGCTGGCTGGCCACGCCGCTTTCGTTTCTCATCGAGCTTCTCGCCGCGGTCCCCAGCGTGGTCTATGGCTTGTGGGGACTCTTCGTGCTCGCACCGTTCGTTCGAACGGCGATTGGACCGGCGCTGCAAAAGGTGCTCGGCTGGACGCCGCTCTTCTCGGGACCGATCTACGGAGTCGGACTGCTTACCGCCGGAATCATCCTTGCCTTGATGATCGTGCCCACGGTGACGGCGATTTCTCGGGACGTGATCGCTGCGATTCCGCGCGATCTGCGCGAGGCTTCGATGGCGTTGGGCACGACGAAATGGGAAACCGCAATACGAGTCGTGCTGCCCGCGGCGCGGGTCGGCGTCTTCGGCGCGTGCGTGCTCGCGCTCGGCCGAGCGCTGGGCGAGACCATTGCGGTGACGATGGTGATCGGCAACCGACCGCAGATATCGGCGTCCCTGTTCGCGCCGTCGTATACCCTTGCGAGCGTAATCGCCAACGAGTTCACGGAAGCGACCACCAGTATCTATATTAGCGCGCTCATCGAGCTCGGACTTATTCTCTTCGTCGTCAGCATCGTCGTCAACGCGCTGGCACGACTGATGATTTGGAGCGTCCGCGGTTCGGGCCGAACCTAAGAGCGTGGTCGGACTGGCGATGCTTTGACCGAACGGGAGTCGCTGCGCTACCTGCGTCTCGGGCGCCGGCGAGTGTACGGATCGCTCGGTGTTGCGCTGGCGCTCGCCTGCGCAACACTTGCCGCGGGTGCGCTGCTCGCGATTTTAGGCTATGTGGTCGTTCAGGGTATCGGCGCGATCAACTGGTCGTTTCTCACCCAGCTGCCGCATCCGGTGGGCGTCCCCGGCGGTGGTGTTGGAAACGGAATACTCGGAACGTTCGTCATTATCGGCATTGCAACGGCAATGGGGGTGCCGATCGGGCTCCTCACTGGAATCTATCTCGCGCTCTTCGGACGTGGGGCGATTCCCGAAGCATTGCGATTCCTGTCTGACGTCCTCTCGGGCGTCCCGAGCATCGCGATCGGGCTCTTCGCGTACGCCGTACTGGTCGCGCCGCTCAAACACTTCTCGGCGTTTTCTGCGTCCTTCGCGTTCACGATGCTCATGCTGCCGCTCTTGGTACGCACGTCTGAGCAGGCGATACGTTCGGTGCCGCAGACGGTGCGCGAAGGCGCCTTGGCGCTCGGAATGTCGAACTTCCGTGCGACCGTGTACATCGTGCTGCCGACGGCAATGCCGGCGATCATCACGGCGCTGTTACTCGCGATTGCGCGTGTCACCGGCGAGACCGCACCGCTGCTCTTTACGGCTTTCGGCAGCCAGTTTTGGGAGTCAAATCCGAATAACCCGATGGCCGTTCTTTCGCTGCAGGTCTTCACGTACGCGATCTCACCCTATCCAAATTGGCAGGAGCAGGCGTGGGGAGGGGCGCTGCTTCTTATCGCGGCTGTTTTCGTCTTGAGTTTAGGTGCACGACTTATGTTACGGCGGGCGATGCGGGGGCTCGAGAGTTGAACGGCACCTTGGTAGCGCAGGAGGACCTCCTCGCCACCGACGATTTAAGCGCGTACTACGGCGAGCGCAAAGCGGTCGGTAATATGTCGATCGCATTTACGCGCAAGGCCGTGACGGCATTGATCGGTCCGTCGGGCTGCGGCAAGACGACGTTCTTGCGTTGTCTCAATCGAATTCACGAGGTCGCATTCAACGCCCGGGTGGAGGGGCGCGTGTTACTGGATGGTCAGGACATCTACGCAGGGGGCGTCGATCCGATGTCAATCCGGCGCCGCATCGGGATGGTCTTTCAGCGTCCGAACCCGTTTCCGACGCTTTCGATTCTAGAGAACACGGTCGCGTGCGCGGGGCGCGGCCTCAATCGCCGGCAGAAGCTCGAGACGGCTGAGCGCGCGCTGCATTCGGCGGCGCTATGGGAGGAAGTCAAGGACAAGCTGCGCACGAGCCCGCTTCGCCTTTCCGGCGGACAGCAGCAGCGCCTCTGCATTGCGCGCGCGATTGCCGCGGAACCGGAGGTCTTGCTCATGGACGAGCCAACCGCATCGCTCGATCCCATCGCGAGTGCGGTGATCGAGGAGTTGATGGCTAAACTGGCCGAAGAGTTCACGATCGTCGCGGTAACTCACAACATGCAGCAGGCGGCGCGCGTCTCAGACGTGACGGCATTTATGCTCGCCGACGAAACCGGCGTCGGCCGACTGATCGAGGTAGACGACACGGCCAAGCTCTTCACCAAGCCCAGCGATCGAAGGACGGAAGATTACATCACGGGGCGATTCGGATAACCGGCAAAGGCCGCGACTGTCCACTGCTCCGCCCCCGGGCTTAAATCGAAGCCCTTTTGAGCCGTAATTAGGTGTATGGGAGGGAAGCCAGCCCATAGCCGTCAAGTGGGATAGTCGGATCCCCTCTTTTACATGTTCACGGCCATGGAGTCGGCCTACCATCTACTAAGGAGGATTCCTGTGATCCGCACCCGTGTATTAGGTCCGGCGGTACCGGCCTTGGCCGTTTCGGTTATGATTGCGGCCCTCGGTCTTGTTGCCTGTAGTGGCACCGCCCCCATGTCATCGGGAGGCTCGCTGCCGGCGACAGCGCAGAAGAGCAGCGTGCCCGAGTTCACAGCGAAGCCTTCTCCCACCCCGTATTCGTTTAATTTTGAGACAGTCAACAAACCCGGCGCAGACTCCAACCACGTCACCGGGATCAATCAGCTTGGCCAGATTACGGGTTACTACGGCACCGGGTCGAAGAGCGACCCCGCGGTCGGCTACAAAAGCGCACCACCGTATTCAAAATTCCAGCCCGTACGTTACCCAGGTGCGATCAATACGTATCCAATGGGCATCTCCGACGATTTCCTCGACTCTGGCTACTTTCTTTCGAATACGACCGGTAACCATACGTTCGGATTCGTCAAAGAACACGGACTTTACACGCTTTATAAAGACTTTAAAACCCCCAAAGGGCCGAACACGGTCAACGAGTTGCTCGGCATCAACGATTCGGACGTGGCCGTTGGCTTTTATACCGACCTCTCTGGCAACAACCACGCGTACGAGCTATTCGCTACCGAGGGAAAATTCGTCAATCTCGATCCACCGGGCTTTTCGAGCACGGTTGGGGCGGGCATTACCAACCAGGGCAACGTGGCCGGCTTTGGAGTGACCTCAAAGGGTGCCACTGAGGGTTGGATTTATCTCAATGGCGTCTACCGGACGTTGTCATATCCCGGCTCGACAAGCACCGAGGCGCTGGGAATCAACTGGGAAGACCAAGTTGCGGGTGAATATACGAGCAAAGACGGCACGACTCACGGCTTCGTCGTAACGAAGGCGAACACCAATCAGCCGATCTGGCAAGCGATCGACGAGCCCGACGCTGCGGGCGTAACGGTCATCAACTCGATCAACCATCACCACGCGATTGCCGGTTGGTACGTCGATTCGACCGGCGATACGGACGGCTTCGTCGCAACGCTGAAGTAGTTACGCGGGCAGCCTATTTGGTACTGACGGCCGCACCGAGCGGTTCGACCAAACCGGCGGTGTTGTTGTAGTTTGTCGGCGCGCCGCCCGATTCGTAAGGCCAACGGTAGCTCGTGGTCGGCGTGTAGCCGCATATTCCCTCGTAATCGGATCCGGCAACATACCGCTCCCCATTTGCGGCGATGACGCCCTGAGCCATGGAACAGACTGCGCCGCCTTCGTAGTTCGAGAGGCTGGTCGTGCCGAGGCTCGAACCGGTCGAACCGGAAACTGCGATCCAATAGATGCACGCTGAAGGCGTGCTGCCGCAGTCCTGATCTCCCAAAGCCAGGTAGCCGCCTGTGTTATACCACTGAATCATGCCTGCAAAGTGAAGGGTCGCGCCGCTCAGCGATATCAACTTCGTCGAGCTACTGCCGGCCGGAAGCTCGGCAAAATAGCTCGTGTCTCGGCTGGCGTCGGTGCCATCGAAATAAAGGTTGCCACTGGGATCGTAGCCGACGAAGAAGTACTGGGCGATGCTGGCGTTCGTGTAGGCCGTGCCGCTGCCGGAGGAGTTGGCGAAAATGGTGAGGTTGCCGGTGCCCGCGCTCGTGCTTTCGATGTTCGTAACGGCGAGGTCGTTGTTGGATTTGTTTACTGCGCAGCCTGACGGATAGAACCCGGGATCGTTCAGCGTCTTAAGCAACGTACCCGTGCGCGAATACTGAAGCATCTCCGACGCTCCCGCGTTCGCGATCCAGATGTTGCCGGCGGTATCGGCGCACTCACCTTCCGGAAAATTGAAGCCGGTAAGAGTTCCCTTGAGCGTCATACTCGGCATCTTGAAGATGTCGACGTCGTCGGCGCCAAAGTCGGAGATGAAGAGAAGGCGGGGAGCGTCTTTTGCATCTCGCGAGACCCACGACTTGCCGTGATTGGGATGTATGATCGAAAGCGACTTCAGAACCGGTGCGAGTACGGTTACTTTTTCGCCTGCACCCCTTGGAGCGAGCGCCGAAGTTTGTTGCGAGCCGCCGCACGCGGCGAGGAGCGCTGCAGCGGCGCAGAAGACTAATGCTTGTCGGGACATATTCTCTACCACCTTTCTCGACGAAAGCGCTCCATGGGCTTCAATCGGCCGGCCGCTTTACCTGGCGGCTGAAGCTTTTGCACTCAGAGAGTGCGCGCAGGATGACACGGGGGCCGAGGGCGCGAATTTCGGCCACTCCCGAAGGAGGGCGCTGTGTTTGAGGGTCGAGTGGCATTGGTAACGGGCGGTGCGCGCGGTATTGGCGCCGCCATCTCCGAGTATCTCGCCGCCAGCGGAGCAGCGGTGGCGGCGGGTTACAGTCGCGGCCGGGAGAGCGCCGAGCAATTTCAGCGGCAACTCAGCGGCCGAGGTGCGACCGTGTCGATCCATCAGGGGCGGGTCGACGATGCCGACGACTGCAACCGCGTCGTCAAAGAGGTGATGGAGCGCTTTGGCCGCGTCGATTTCCTTATCAACAACGCGGGGATCACGATCGACAAGACCGTCCGCAAAATGACGGTCTCGGACTGGCGCCAGGTGCTCGACGTCAACCTTTTGGGGGCCTTCCAAATGACCAAGGCCGTGCTCGAGCACATGATCGAGCGCGGCTCGGGGCGCATCGTCAACATCAGCTCCGTCATCGGCGAAACGGGCAACATCGGCCAAGCCAACTACGCGGCCTCGAAAGCGGGCCTGTCCGGCTTCACCAAGAGCCTTGCGCTCGAGATGGCGCAGCGCGGCATCACCGTGAACTGCGTCGCGCCCGGCTTTATCGCCACCGAAATGGTGAAGGCGATTCCTGAGGCCGCGCTTGCCAAGGTTGTCGAAAAGATCCCGCAGCGGCGACTGGGGCGCCCCGAGGAAGTCGCACGGGTCGTGCGGTTTCTGTTAGAGGACGAATCGAGCTACATCACCGGCGCGGTCTACGCCATCAACGGCGGTTTGGATATGTGAGTGTCTCCGGCCGTGCGCTTCGAGGCACCTGGGAGGTTTCTGAGCGCGGGGTTGGGTAAATCTAGCGCGTGGATAGTTTACCTCTCAGAGAACGCGTAGGGATCGTAACCGGGGGCGCCCGGGGCATCGGAGGCGCGATCAGCAGCCTGCTGGCTCACGACGGAGCGACCGTCGCCGTGCTCGGACTTCCCGAAGATCGTGCGCGCGCGCAGAGTCTCGGGGCGCGCCTCAACGGCGCCGCACGGCGACTCCATTTCTACGAGACCGACGTCGGCGTCTATGAGCGGTGTAAGGCGGCCGTTTCCGCCGTGCGCAAAGAGCATGGCCGAATCGACTTTCTCGTCAATAACGCGGGAATCACCCGCGACCACACCGTTGCCAAGATGACGGTAGAGGAATGGCAAGCGGTGCTGCAGGTCAATCTGTCGGGGCCATTTTTTATGATCAAAGCCGTGCTCGACACGATGCTCGAACAGGGTTACGGGCGAATCGTCAACGTTAGTTCCGTCGTGGGCGTCACGGGAAATTTTGGGCAGGCCAACTATGCCGCCGCAAAAGCGGGTCTGATCGGATTGACGAAAACGGTCGCACGCGAGGTGGCCAAGCGCGGCGTTACGGTCAACGCCGTGGCGCCGGGGTTCATCGATACCGAGATGACGAAAGCGATGCCCTCGGAAGCGATCGAAAGAACGCTCGCGCAGACCCCGAAGCAGCGTCTGGGACAACCCGAGGAAGTCGCGCACGTTGTGCGCATGCTGATCGACGAAAAGGCCGGCTACATCACGGGCGCCGTCTACAACATTAGCGGCGGATGGTATATGTGATGGACGAGGGTGCGCAGCTCGGTCAGAACATGGCGCCCGAAGAGCTGAGCTATGGCATCGACGTTACCGGGCTCGACCCGGCCTCATTGACCGAGGCGCTGCGGGCCGTCATTGCCGACGTGATGATGGACCCGATGCGCATGACCACCTGGCTCACCGGCTTCGCGCTTGCCGAGCAGAACGTTGGTCTCAATATGCTGCGCCGGCTCGGGGGCGAGACGCCAGCCACGCAAGGCTTCGGCGACGACAAGCGGTTCGCCGAACCCGAGTGGAGTGCGAATCCGATTCTTGCCGGCCTGGTCGAAGATTATCGAGCGCGCACGCAGGCGGCGCTGCAGCTCGTCGATTCGGCGCGGCTCCCCGCGGCAACGCGGCGCAAGGCGCGCTTTGCGATGCAGCTTATGTGCGACGCCTTCGCGCCCAGCAACGTACCGTGGCTCAACCCCGGTGTCGTGAAAGAAGCGACCGAGACCGGAGGGATGAGTCTGGTGCACGGTCTTGAGAATTTCTTGGACGACGTCAAGAACAACGGCGGCTACCCGCGTCAAGTCGACAAGTCAGGTTTCGAGCTCGGCAAAAACCTTGCCGCCACGCCCGGCCGGGTCGTGATGCGTAACGCTCTTATAGAGCTTATCGCCTACGAGCCGCAGACGCCGCAGGTGTACGAAACGCCGCTACTCTGCAGTCCGCCGTGGATTAACAAGTATTACATCATGGATTTGGCGCCGGGGCGCTCGTTCGTGGAATGGGCCGTTCGGCACGGTCATCAGACATTTATGATTTCCTATCGGAATCCCGACGAGTCGATGTCCGATTACACCATGGACGATTACCTGCGCGAGGGCGTACTCGCAGCGCTCGATGCGGTTGGGGAGATCACCGGCACAGCTCGCGCGAACGTCGCGGGGCTTTGCTTGGGCGGAACGCTCGCGCTCATCGCGATGGCCTACCTCGCGGCGCACGGTCATAGCGACCGAATCGCGTCGGCAACCCTCACGAACACGCTGGTCGATTTCAGCATTCCGGGCGACCTCGGCGTCTTTACCGACGAGGACACGATCGCTCGGCTCGAAAAGCGTATGCGCGAACGCGGCTATCTCGACCCCGCGGAAATGGCGCGGACCTTCGACTGGATGCGCTCGAGCGATCTGATTTGGAGTTACGTCGTCAACAACTGGTTCAAGGGGAAGCAGCCGTCGGCATTCGATATCCTGGCTTGGAACAACGATTCGACGCGGATGCCCGTCGAGATGCACTCGCAGTATTTGCGCGCATGCTATTTGCATAACTCGATCGTAACGTCAAACGCGTTCAGAATCGGCGACACGCCGATCGACCTCCGAAAGATCCTGACACCGCTCTACGTTCTGGGTGCGGAGAACGACCATATCGCACCGTGGCGCGCGACCTATTTAACGACGCAGCACGTCGGCGGCGAGGCGAAGTACGTGCTCACCAACTCGGGTCACATTGCGGGCATCGTGAATCCCCCGGGCGGGAAAAAGACGTGGCACTACACGCAGCCCTCCGTGCGGCGCGGCGAAAGCGCCGACGAGTGGCTCGAGGGTGCCGACCGCCATCAGGGATCGTGGTGGCAGGACTGGGCGCAGTGGGCAGGCGCGTACGCGGGGCGGCAACGCGCCCCGTATCCGATTCCCGAGGGCGAGGCGGCCCCGGGCCGGTACGTGCGCAACGAGAGTGCGCCGCCGTTCGAGACGGCGCCGGCTCGCACCGCGAGCAAGGAGAACGTTGTGGAGGCACGGTCATGAGCGACGAAGAGAAAGATGTCGCCGGCGGAGCCTGGCGCAGTCTGGGCGATTTTATCCGGGGCCAGCGAGAGCTGGCCAACCTCTCGATGCGGCAGCTGGCCGAGATCGCGAAGATCTCGAACCCGTATTTAAGCCAGGTGGAACGCGGGCTCTATAAGCCTTCGGCCGACGTGCTCAAGAACATCGCGAGCGCGCTTCAGATCTCAGCCGAGACGATGTATACCCAGGCAGGCCTGCTCGACGACTCGCAGGTCCGGGGTGAGAGTCATCATGGGGTCGAGCACGCCGTAAAGCTCGACCCGCTCCTGACGGTCGACCAAAAGGAAGCGATTATCCGTATCTACCGGAGCTTCGTCGGAACAAAATAAGCGAGCTAACGGCAGCTTGCTTCAATTTACGGTGGTTGACAAGCATAGCATGTGCTTGGTATACTTAGCGCACCAAACACCGTAAGGAGAAGAAAGCAACCATGGCAGTCAACGTTTCAGAGTACATGAACAAGTTTCAAGAAGAGGGCCTGGCGGCGATTAAGGAGACCCAAGATGCCAGCCTCAAGGCGATGAACTCGTTTCGCGAGTTCACCAAGGAGATGAGCGAGAAGCCCGGCAGTGTCCCGGCTTTTGAGAACATCCCGACGCCGACGCAGCTCGTCGAGCTTTCGTTCGGCTTCGCCAGTCAGCTCTTAGAGCTGCGCAAGGCCTACACGATGCGGATCGCCGAGATGCTCGTCGAGACGCAGAAGCAGGGCGAAGCGAAGTTCCGGTCCGCAACGACCGTTCCGAATCAGCCTCCCAGCAAGTAACCCGAAGAAACTTCACGCGAAGACCGCTCGTGCAATGCCGAGCGGTCTTTCGTATGGCGCGCCGAAGGCTCGGCGATGAGCGCTGCGACGCCGATTACGATCGGCAAAGAACGTACCGTCAAGCGGCTGGGTTTTGGCGCAATGCGCTTGTGCGGTCCCGGAATTTGGGGATGGCCGGCCGATCGGGAGAACGCGCTGCGCGTGCTTCGGCAGGCCGTCGAGCTCGGCGTAAACTTCATTGACACGGCCGATTCATACGGTCCGCACGTCAACGAAGAGCAAATCGCGCAGGCGCTCCAGCCCTATCCCGCCGATTTGGTGATTGCGACGAAAGGCGGGTTGACGCGTAGCGGACCGGGGAAATGGGAACGCTGCGGCCGCCCCGCGCACTTGGAAGAAGCGTGTACCGGGAGTTTGCGGCGCTTGGGGCTCGATTGCATCGATCTCTACCAGTTGCATGCAATCGATCGGGAAGTTCCGCTCGAAGAGCAGGTCGGCACGCTGCGCAAGCTGCGGGATGAGGGGAAGATTCGCTGCGTCGGGCTATCGAACGTCGATCTCGATCAGCTGCAGCGCGCGGAAGGCATCGTCGAAATCGTTTCGGTGCAAAACAACTACAACGTGAGCAATCGGGTGAGCGAACCGGTGCTCGAGTATTGCGAATCAAAGGGCATTGCGTTCATCCCGTACTTTCCACTCGATGGCGGCGATCTCGGCGCGGCGGCCGCGCTGGGACCGATCGCGCAGGCGCACCATGCGACGATTTGGCAGATCGGTTTAGCATGGCTGCTCGCTCGCTCGCGGGTGATGCTGCCGATTCCCGGAACTTCGTCGCTCGGACATCTTGCCGAGAACGTCGCCGCGTCGGAACTATCGCTGAGCGCGGAGGAACGGGCGGCGCTCGACCGGCTGGCGGCCGCGCAATGAAACGAGCCCGTTTCCGGGCTCGCTTCGCTGTGGAAACGCGGGTCAGTGCCCGACCCGAAGACTCGTGACGTAGTGCCAAAGCCCAAACGCCTTGAGGATCCAGACGACGAGCACGATTACCACGACTGCATTTAGGAGCGACTTTATCGGGGGCGCCATCGGTATGTAGGTGTTGATGAGCCACAGGAGGACACCGACGACAATCAGGACGATGACGATCTCAATCAATGGCACGAGCTTTCTCCTTTGGGGCAAGTTACCCAAAAGCGGGAGATTTGCAACCCGACCAAAAACGCGCCTCTATCTAGAATGAACGGCGTTATGAGGTTCTAGCGCGTGGAGTTTGGCTACCACGTGGTAGACGTCTTTACGACGACACCTTTGGAAGGCAACGCGTTGGCCGTCTTCCCGGATGCATCGGGAATGGCGAGCGCGACGATGCAGCGCGTCGCAAGAGAGCTGAATCTTTCGGAGACAACCTTCGTTTTGCCGAAGGAATCCAGTGATGACGCGACGCGGGTACGGATCTTCACGCCCGCGGCCGAGTTACCGTTTGCGGGCCACCCGACCATCGGGACGGCATACGTCCTTCGGCGGTTTGGATACCTGGCGGCCGACGCACGGACGTTTACGTTAAGCGAGAACGTCGGGCGCGTGCCGATACGCGTCGATGACGGCGAGGATCCGATTATATGGCTGATGACGCCGACGATCCGTAAGCTGGCGGAATTTTCGAGAGATCGGTGCGCGCGGGCGCTATCGTTGGCTCCGGACCGCCTCGCCCCAGGCGTTCCGTGTGAACAGCTGTCGGCGGGGAGCCCCTTAATCTTTGTGGCGGTGAAGGACCGCACGGCAGTCGATGACGCGCGTCTCGACTCGCCTGCATTCCTGGATCTGGTCCGGCAGTCCCGAGAGGCGACGTCGATGTTCGTCTTTGCTGCGACGAAAACGGGCGCGTATTCGCGCATGTTCGCACCACAACTCGGAATCATCGAGGATCCCGCAACCGGCGGCGCGACGGGGCCGCTTGCGGCGTTCATGATGAAGCACGGTCTGGTTGCCGCCTCCGACGGAACGCGGTTCGTCAGCGAACAGGGCGTGAAGATGGGCCGTCGTAGCCTGCTGCACGTTCTCGTTCACGGAGATCGCGGCGAGCGCGGGATCGAAGTCGGCGGAAACGTCGTGCACGTAGCGTCGGCAACCCTGCAGCTTCCCGTACACGAATGATAGCATCACCGAAGAGAGCGCTTCGCACGACGCAGATTTTCGGGGCTCTCGCAATGGCTCTGGTGCTACTCGCGCAGCGTAGCCCCGGCTCGGCGCACGCGGGACAAGGACCGGTCGTACTGCCGGATGGCTGGCTCCTAAATCGTCCGCGCGGCGCTGAAACGATGACCGGCACGATGCCGCAAGGGATGGCGATCTCGCCCGATGGTTCAATGATCGCCGTTGTAGAGTCTGGGTATAATCCGCCGGCCGTGGGCCTCTACCGCGTGCCGGACCTCACTCGTCTCGCATCGATCCCATTGCCCGGCGCCTACGGGCGACCACTTTGGCGCGACGCCGGGCACGTGCTCGTTGCGGGGGCGAACGCAGATGCTCTGCTCGACGTTGACGTTCGATCTCAAACGTGGCGTCGTATCGCCTTTCCAAAGGGCTCGTATCCGGTGTTCGTTGCGTGCGCACCGGATGGACAAACCTATGCCGTCGCGACCGACGGGGATCGTGCCGTTCGCATCGGCGGGCTTGCGGACGTCGGTCGCGGGCCGGCAATTCTCATCGGAGGACATCCCGGGGGAGTGGCCTTTGGCGCGGATGGCGCGAGCGCGTTCGTCACGGTGCGTTCCGGCGCCGAGCTGGTTGCGATAAGCACGCTCTCGCACGCAACCCGGCGCAGACAGGTGGGTCTGCACCCAAGCGCGGTCGCGGTTGCGGACGGCAAGGTTTACGTCGCAGAAACCGACGCCGACGCGCTGGGAGTCTACGATGCGGGCGATCTGCACGAACTCGATCGCATTGCGCTCGGCGATGCGGCCGGCTCGCAGGTCGTCGGCGTCTCGCCGAATGCCGTGTTCGCCCAAGGCGGCACGATCTTCGTAAGTCTGGGTGCCGCGAACTCCGTCGCCGTCGTTCGCAATGGTCGCGTCGGGGGTCGAATGGAAGCCGGATGGTATCCGACCGATGTTGCCGCGATTGGCGCCCGGCTCTACGTGCTCGACGGTAAAGGCGAAGGCGCGCGACCGAATCCGCAGCTGCGACCGGGCAGCGACCGGGATTATATCGGTGCGATTGAGTTCGGCTCTCTACGCGCGTACGAGATTTCGGATGCGGTTGGCGATCGGGGAAATCCGCAAGGCGCCGTTGGATGGAATGGCGTCGGCGCGTCGCGCGGAATCGTGAGACCGAACGGTCCGATACGGCACGTGTTCTTCGTGCTTAAAGAGAACCGGTCATACGATCAGGTACTGGGCGACATGCCTGAGGGCAACGGCGATGCTTCGCTTGCATCCTTCGGCGGCTCCGTCACGCCCAACGACCACGCGATCGCGGCGCGTTTCGGTCTCTTCGACAATGCGTACACCGGCGGCGAAGTGAGCTCGCCGGGCCACATGTGGGCCACTGCGGCGTTCGCCAACGATTATATGGAGCGTTTTTGGCCGGCATCGTACGGAGGACGACGCGAAACGGACGATCTTACCGACGGAGCGTACGTGCCCGCGGGCGGGTACGTATGGGACGCTGCGCGTCGCTCGCACGTAACGTTTCGCGACTATGGTGAGCTCGTCGAGGCCGCAGCGACGCCCGCAAGCCCCGGTGTCGCCGACGCACCCGGCCTCAATGGGCGTTTCGATCCATCGTACAGGGGCTGGGATCTCGACTACAGCGACCTCGATCGCGTCAAAGAATGGCAGCGCGAATTCGGCGCCTTCGTCCGAGCCGGCAACCTGCCGCAGTTCGAATTTATTTGGCTGCCCGGAGATCACACCTACGGCAGCAAAGCCGGAAAGCTTACTCCGTCCTCGTACGTCGCGATTAATGACGCCGCCTTAGGGAGGATGGTCGACGCGCTCTCGCATTCGAGGGTGTGGGCTTCCTCGGTGATGTTTACCATCGAGGACGACGCGCAAGACGGCGCCGATCATGTCGGCGATCAGCGAACGACGTTATACGTGATATCTCCGTACGCTCGTAAGGGCGTGCATCACGAGCATTACACGACGGTCAGCATCCTTCGGACGATCGAAATCATGCTCGGCATGCGGCCCCTGTCTATCTACGATGCAATGGCGGTACCGATGTACGCCGCTTTTGGCTCAGCGGATACGCGACCGTTCACGGCCATCGCGCCGAAAATCGACGTGACGCGAAAAAACCTCAAGACCGCCTACGGTGCGGCCGTAAGCGACCGGCTCGATTTTAGCCGCCCGGATGCGACGCCGACAGGCGCTTTGGAAGATATTCTGGCGCACTACCACTAGATGGTCGGTCTGTCGACTTCGGCAAGTAGCGCGCGTCGACGGGGCCGCCACGCTCCCAGATCGTCACCCCGGAGGTTGAGGGCCACGACAACGATAGCGGACCGGAGGTGTAGTTCGCGCCCGGATCCTTTAAGAAGTGCGCCGCGGACATCGGTACGCAGAGATTCCAGTTCTCGGTATGCACCAGCTTCGGGCTGGGAATAATCACAGCCACCTGGTCGTCGGAGAGCGCGATGACCGGCACGCCGTTGTTGGCGTCCGTTTGCGACTGGTTCAGCACGGTTTGTTCGCCGGCAAATCCCAACTCTGTCCAGGCCTCGCTGGTCGGTAAGTACGCACTGATTCCGGCTACGCTCAAGTATCCGTCGCTGGTCTTCAGATCCGGAAATCCATAGGTCTTGTCGATGATCATGCCGACGAAGGAATTGCACGCGTTTCCGTTCGGAGCTCCTTCCACACAGGCGACGTCGGCCGATTTGATGCCCTTCGAAACGCTGAGACCGAGCCTCGCCGAATACGAAGCCGACACGTCCGGGCAGCTGGCGCTCGCAGTCGTGACTTCTAACGCCGGCAGTATGGCGGCGATAAGTGCCCACAGCCACACACGGCAAGCATGGAAGTGGCTCATTGGATTCTCCTCGCTATAGCTCCAAAGGGTGACCGTTATTACACCTTGTTTGCGCTTCTCCTTAGTGCTTGGGACCCCGGACCGCCTGGCCGCGGTGGCGAACGTATCGCTGGTAGGGCCGAGAAGATCCGAGGCTCGAGCCTCTCTCCCTGAGGTTGGCAGCAGGGGGACGAGGGAACCGGCCGTCCGGCGCCGAAGTGTTATCCTATCAACGGACCGTCAACGAAGATGGCACGTTGCGGGAGGAACACGTGACCGCCGTTCGCGTTCAGCGGCTCAGCTATTCCCGCAGCCCTTTGGTGCTGCGAGGGTTATTTGTGCGCGAAGCGCGCCTGGCCAGCCGCACCCGCAGTGACGGGGCGATCGGATGATCGGACGGGTTCTGACCGTGAGCGGCTCCCAGATGACCGTTACTTTCGACGGCAATGGTTCCAATGGTAACGGCGGCAACGGCCACGGCGGTCACGGAAACGGTCAGGTCGCCACCGCAAATCTGGTCCGCGTCGGCTCGATGGTGAAGGTATTCGATGGAGATCGGGAGATCGTCGCCGGCGTCAGTGAAGTGATCAGTAATCGCGCCGTGCCCGATGGGCAGCTGCTCGTCGTGTATCTGTTGGGTGAGCTGGTTCCGACGAACGACGGCTTGCGGTTTAGCCGGGGAGTATCGGTCCATCCCGTCCCCGGTGAATCCGTGTACGTCGCCGACGACGCGGACCTTAGCGCCGTCTACGGTGAGCCGACGCGAGCGAGCGTAAGGGTCGGGACGCTCTACCAGGATGCAAACCGCCCGGCGTTCGTTCTCACCGACGAACTGCTCGGCAAGCATTTTGCCGTGCTGGGCTCGAGCGGCTCCGGAAAGTCATGCTCGCTCACGGTGATCTTGTCGGCTATTCTGGCAAGGAACCCGAACGCGCACATCATCCTGCTCGACCCCCACAACGAATATGCGGCGGCCTTTCCAGACGTCGCCGACGTCATCAACGTAGACAATCTTCAGCTGCCATTCTGGCTCCTCAACTTTGAAGAGGCGACCAAGGTGCTGGTGCGCGGCGGATCCGAAGGCGACCAAGAATCGCAGGCGCTCATTCTGAACGATGCGATGACGTGGGCTCGTCGCAATTATGGGCGGACCGGCCGACCCGGACCCTCGACGATTACCGTCGATACTCCCGTGCCGTTCCGTATGCACGAACTGCTGCGCTTCATCAATGATGAGATGGGCCGGCTTACCAAGGCCGACACTGCCGCCCCATACCTGCGACTGAGAACGCGAATCGAATCGCTTCGTAACGATCGGCGATTTGAGTTCTTGTTCTCCTCCGAAGACGACATACTGCAGGAAATCGTCGGCCGGCTCTTGCGAGTGCCCGTCAGGGGTAAACCACTTACGATCGTCGACCTCTCGGGGGTTCCGTCGGAGATCGCCGATGTGATCGTCTCGACTTTGAGCCGCGTGTTGTTCGACTTTAGCGTGTGGTGCGAACGGGAAAAACTGCCCCCACGTCTGCTCGTCTGCGAAGAGGCACATCGGTACGTGCCGGCGGACGAACGGGCTGGTTTCGCTCAGACCGTCAAGGGCATCACCCAAATCGCAAAAGAAGGCCGAAAATACGGCATCTCTCTCGCACTGATCACTCAGCGGCCATCTGAACTCTCGCTGCCGGCGCTCTCGCAGTGCGGAACCGTCTTCGCGTTACGTCTGGGAAGCGATACCGATCAGCAATTCATCGCCAGAGCGCTGCCCGACGTTGCGCGCGAGATGCTTTCGGCCTTACCAAGTCTGCCCACGCAGCAGGCGATCGTCTCGGGGGAGGGCGTTAAAATTCCCATCCGCATCCGGTTCGACGATCTGCCCGAGGACCGCCGTCCTCGCAGCGAGGCTGCGGAGTTCTCTAGCGCTTGGCAAACCGACACCGCCGATCGCGGATTCATCGATCAAGGCATCCACCGCTGGCGCACGCAGAGTAGAAGCAGCAGCTAGCACTCCCCGCAAGTCTTGGCGAGTACGTACTTCGCCCACCATGCTCCGCCCTCGGCCAAGTTGTGTGGGTCGTTGTGTGTGTACGGCGGTCGAAGTGTGGTGCTATTATCAGGAACGAAGGCAGGCACTTTGCGTGCTTGCAGTGGAGCACCGTTATGAAGACGATCTCAGGCGTCCCTTACGCTCTAAGCGTTTGCGCTGCCGCTGCGATGCTTGCGGGCTGCGGCGGGGCAACACAATTCCCAAATCCCGCGGCGCAGACGCCGCGCGGCAACACAGGTACTGTAGACCGGTCCGCGTCGCCGAGCATCGTCAGTTCTAACCGCCCAGACTCCGGTAGGGGCAAAGTTGAACGCCTCAGTGCTTCGACGGTCCAGGTGGGCAAGTGCGGCGGAGACGGCTTTGAGTTCTCGTGCAACTTTAGCGCACGCGGTAGAGCGGTAGGGCCATATCCCGGAACGTTTTTCGCCCGGAACAAAGAGCGCTCGTCCTGCGGAACTTTCGGCGGAAAGTTCTTTTGCGGTTGGAGCTTCAACGAGCACTTCGTAATCACGTCAGGCGCCTCTAACATTTTGGGAAATATAAACGCGAACGGACCCGGCCCTCTCCTCGGTATCCACCAGTACACGACGAAGAATGGGTATTCGGGGAACGTAAAGATTCAGTCGCTTGGGGGAGTTTTCTCGTCGGGTGGGGATTTCAGCGAGATATTCCACGGAATGTAGCCCGGATTGCACAATGAGAGCAGCACGTTTGCATGCTTGCAAAGGAGCATTTGTATGAAGACAATCTCACCTCGCATTGGAGCAACGGCGCGTCTTCTAAGCGGGGTCGCGGCTTCATTTCTCGTTGCGGGCTGCGGCGGTGGCTCGATGTCGCCCTCGTATCAACCCTCCGGCGTGAGCCAAAGCACTCGGGCTCAAAGGGTTTCTTCGGCGATTGTCGTGCGCGATGCGTGGTGCCAGGGTCAGCGAAGCTTCCAATATATCGGGCACGCACAGCGCTTCAAGGTGCCGAAATGTGTGGCGACGATCTACATAGACGCTAAGGGGGCGTCTGGCAAATATGGTGGAGACGGTGGTAGGGTCAGTGCAACCATTCCGGTCACGCCGGGCGAGACGTTGATCGTTACGGTCGGTGGCACCGGCCACAAGTTCAAAGGTGGTTTCAACGGCGGGGGCGCTGGGGCTGGCGGCGGGGGGGCTGGCGGCGGCGGCGCAAGTGATGTACGCCAGGGCGGTAACACGCTGGCGGACCGCGTCGTTGTGGCGGGCGGTGGCGGGGGCCAGGACCAAAACGGCTACTTGGGCACCGCTGGCAGCGGTGGAAAGGGCGGCGGTCTGCCCGACGGCGGCAGCGGAGGAATTCCGAACTGCAACGTTCAGATTTTTACTTTCCCTGCCGTCGCCGGTGGCGGCGGCACACAGTCCTCAGGAGGCGTGGGAGGAGCAGGAAGCAACGGCGGCTCGCTGGGCGAGGGCGGCGTCGGCGTCGCCGAATGCGCCTATTTTGTAGCGAGCCGCGGCGCGTATGAATATTTGAGCTCCGGCGGCGGCGGTGGCTACTACGGTGGCGGCGGGGGCGGTGACGGCGGCGCCGGGGGCGGCGGGTCGGGTTACGCGGAACCGGCCGCGACCAACGTGTCCTCGAAAAAGGGCGTGAATAGCGGCAACGGATCGGCCCTCATCTGTTGGGGATACAGCAACGGTGAGTGCGGATCGCGGTAGGGCAATAATCGGTTAGCGTAACGGTTAGGACACTGGAACAGCGGCTTCGCGATTTCGCGAGGCCGTTGTTGCATCGAGGTTTTAGTGAGTGTTGCAGTCTAGCGGGGCCAGCCGAGGTGCGCGTTGCTGCACGACGCTGACGCGGAACCTCAAAAAGCCATATAGCTTATGGTGGGCGGTACATGGATTGAACATGTGACCTCTTCCGTGTCAAGGAAGCGCTCTCCCACTGAGCTAACCGCCCATCGCGATTCGCGAGAAGAATCCGAACATTCGTAATCGAGTATCGTGCACCTCCACCGATGTTTGACAAGTTAACCGCGCGCATGATAGAGTTTCGCGTATTACTCGCTCGTCATCAGGAGGCCAATGAATCAAATGCGTCAGTTTTCCTCCACCGCGCCGCAAGACGGCGTGGGGTCGACGTGCTTTGGACCTTCGGGGGGTAGGGCAGCGTAGCTCTTACCGTTGCAGCCCACCTGAAGGCCTCCGCAGATCGACCGGAGGCCTTTTCAATTCAGTACGTATCAGTACATGCGTTTCTTTTACGAGGTGAATCATGGAACTTTGGCTCGACGCCGAAATCCGGATTCGCCGTGACGATGCCTTGGAAAACGCCCGCCGCAGCCGGCTCGTACGCCTCGCTTCGAGTGGGCGAAGTCCGAGGATTCGCATTCGCATCGCCACCGGTGCCCAGGCGATGAGCGATGCACTCGCTGCTTTGGCACGCAGCTTGCGGAACGGCGAAACCGCATGACGGCTACGGGAGGGCGTCCTCGACGCTGGTGTCGGCGCCCTCCCATTCTTTTTCGAAGCGCGCGCGAGTTGCCGCAGCTTGCGCGGTTTGTCCATTCCTCTGCAACGCCTGCGCCAAGCCGAAGAGCGCGCGCGGATCGTTTGGATAGGCCGACAATGCGTCGTCGAAGGCCGAAATTGCACCGGCATAATCGCCATGGCGCAAGCGTAGACCGCCCAATGCTTCATCCGCGGGAACGAGCGGAATCAGCTCGCCCTCGAAAGCGGCGCGCTGATTCGTCAGGCTTCGGTCGATCCAAAGTGCGGCCTCGGGGTACCGGCCGTCGGCTTCGGCGAGCCGCGCCAAGAAAAGCTGCGGCAAATAACCCGGCATTGCAGGTCCGCGGGGCAGCCGCGCAGCGAGCTCACGCGCCTGGGCGATCCGCCCCAAGTGCAGGGCCGCGAGCCCGCCAACGCTGGCGCCGGCGAATTCATTTGCCGCCGCATCATAGGCCACGTCGTACCGGCCGAATCGCAGCGCCGTCAGTGCTTCGAAGTTCGTTCCAAAGGCGGCCGTCATGCGCTCGCTCCAACGCTGTGCCTTCGCGTAGTTTCCGAGCATCATTGCGGCGGAATAGCCGACGGCGACATCGTGCTTTGCATAGCTCTGCGCGTGCTCCGATTCGGCGCCTTCCGCGTTGAGAGCGTTCAGCATCGCGTACGCTCGTTCGCTCGAACGCAACGCGGCGGCGTACTCGCCCGTTTCTATCCAATAATGCGCGGGCATGTGTGCGAGGTGTTCGGCACCCGGCGGAAGGGAAGCGGCTTCGAGACGCTGCGCGCATGGCAGAGCCGGGTTTCGATCCGGCGCGAGATCGTAGAGATGAATGCAGAGATGATTCGCCATAACGCTCGACGGATCGTCGCGAAGTACGCCCGAAACGAGTTCCAGCGCGTCCCGCGAATCTTGCTGCGCGAGCGTGCCATACTGCCACGTGAGTCCGCCATGCTCGAGAAGGGCTTCGGCCGCTAAGAGCTGCGCGTTTTCGTCATGCGACGACTCGGCGAATGCAAACATCGCGCGGCGGTATGCCGCATCGTTATCTGTCCAGTTTGCAAACGTGCCGTGATAGCGCAATGCCATAATCGCGATGAAGCGGTCTTCGCGTGCCGGTAAGCCGGCTTCGAGGGTGGTGGCTTTGTCGATCGCGAGCGCGGCGAGGTTGAATCGATCCTCGGTCAGCGGAGTGTTGAGATCTGGGCCGTCGGCGAGCGCGGTGCCCCAATAGGACATCGCGAGACGCGGATCGAGGGTCGCAGCTAGCCCAAAAGAATGCGCGGCGGCGTCACGGTTGTAAGCATAGTAGAAGAAGAGGCCGCGATCGATTGCGGCTTGCGCTTGCAGATCGCTCGTCGTCACGGGCATATGAACCAACGCTGCCGCCGACGCCGCGGCAAGGACGACTGCAAGAAGATTCACGCCAACTTTTTCAACCGTCGCGGTGCGCACTCCGTGCTGGACATCCTGCGCACGGTAGGGTAAGATGCGGTTTTGTCCAAGGAGCGGCTACCGGTCACGGGCGCGTAGCTCAGCGGGAGAGCATCCGCTTCACACGCGGGGGGTCGCTGGTTCGAGCCCAGCCGTGCCCACCAGAGTCGGCATGCCGGCCTTGGCGCTGTAGCTCAGTTGGTTAGAGCGTCGCCCTGTCACGGCGAAGGTCGTGGGTTCGAGCCCCATCAGCGTCGCCATCGTCTCAAGCGCACCGCGGTGTATGATAACGCATAACGCGCGGTGCGCTCGGCCACCGGCGCGCCAAGGTAGCTCAGTCGGTAGAGCACGCGCCTGAAAAGCGCGGTGTCGCGCGTTCGATTCGCGCCCTTGGCACCATCACTCCGCTGACGAGGTCTCGCCGTCTGGCCAGACCTCGTTCTTTGCGCAAAACCGCTAGTCGCGAAGCGTTCGATCGAAGAACTCGACCGTTCGGCGCCAGGCCGTCTCGGCGTGCTCGCGATGATAATGTCCGAGGCCGCCCTCACCCTGCTCACCGGTATTGAAGAAGCCGTGTTGAGCGTCGTAGCGGTGAAACTCGGGCGCTGCGCCGGCGGCCGTGAGCTTGCGCTCGATCGCATCGACGCCCTCGATCGTGAAAAAGTCGTCCTCGATTGCCCAGTGTCCCTGGAGTGGCACCGAGATCTTCGCCGGATCGCCGGCTTCTGCGGGCGGGTAGCCGTACCAAACGCTCGCGGCATCGAACTCGTCACCGTGCATTACGCTGAGCATGGCTAACGCCCCGCCCATGCAGAAGCCGGCGACGCCGACTCGCGTTGCTCCGTGCTCGCGCAGATAGCGCGCGGCGCCCACCGCGTCTTGGGTCGCCGCATCCTTGAAGTCGAGGCCCTGCATCAAATGGTTGGCTTCATCGCCGGTCGCCGCGCTGCGTCCACGATAGAGATCGAGAACAACGACGTTAAATCCGTGTGAAGCGAGTCGGTCTGCGGCTGCTTTGATACGATCGTCGAGTCCCCACCACTCTTCAAAGAGAACGATGCCAGGCGCGTGCGGCTGCGGCGCTCGCGCGAAATACCCCGGCGCGGTCTTTCCGTCGGGCCGGACGAACTCGAGTATTGAGCCCATCAGCGCTGCTCTACGGCGGCGACCTCTTCGGCGTCCTGACGGTCGAGATTCTCGGATCGCTCGTTCACGAGCCACTCGTTAGCAGCTCGAACGTCCTCCGGACGCACGCGTCGCGTGAACCAGGCAAAAAGCTCCTCGTCGGTTGGATGTTGTAGCAGCGCCGCATCGAACTCCCCGGCGCCGACCCCCCAGCGCTCTATCATGCCCCTATCCATTGGACACGGATAGACGTAGTCGTGGAGCGTTCCGGCGACCGACGCTCGGCCTTTATCGGACGCGCGAAGCAGCCAGAGCGCTTCGCCGATCGCCTCGCGCCCGCGGCGCGGAAAAGTTTTTCCATCACGAAAGTCGGTAGGCATGTGCTCCATAATACGCAGCAGCGGCGACGGGTTGCGCCGGTTAGGCAAGCGAAAGCTCCGCTCATGCAAGAGCACGTGGTAGCACCACGGCACGAGGCGCGATGGCATGCCTCGGTCGCGGTCCTGGCGGCGATGGCGCTCTATATCACGCTTCCTCCACGCTTAATCATCGGACCGGTGTGGGCGGCGCCCGTGCTCGTCCTGCTTTTGCTCGTGCCGCTCTCGGTGCTGGCGCCGCGCCGTCATCGAGAGACACGCCGAACGCGCTTCTGGAGTATCTTGCTCATCGCGATCGTCAACTTTTTCAATCTCGCTTCGGTGCTGCTGCTCGTCGGCGGACTCTTTCGCCCCGAAAGAGCAGCCCTGCATTCGGCTGCGATGTTGCTGCGCACTGGAATGCAGATCTGGCTTACCAACATCCTGGTCTTCGGGCTGTGGTACTGGGAGCTCGACGGCGACGGCCCCGACGCGCGCGCACACGCCAACGCCGCGACCGAGTTCCAGAACGCGGACTTTCTCTTCCCGCAGATGCAGATGACCATCGCGAGCGGGGGGAGCTCGCCGTGCATCGATCCGCTGTGGAAGCCGCAGTTTTACGATTACCTCTACCTCTCGTTTACGAACTCGACCGCCTTCAGCCCGGCCGACGTTATGCCGTTGAGCCGTTGGGCCAAGGCGCTGATGACCGTGGAGGCGCTGATCTCGCTCATTACCATCGCGATCGTGCTGGCACGCTCGATCAGCCTGATCTCGTAGCGGCACGCTTCAAATGGCCAACCGTGCGAGCGAATTCCGGGTTGTAGGACGCAGCATGAAGGTGCGCGAACCGGAAGGGTCGCCTGGCGGGCGGGTATGATGTAATGGCAGCCTGCGACCTTCCCAAGGTTGATGCGTGGGTTCGATTCCCACTACCCGCTCCAGCCGTCGATGGCGACGTAGCCAAGTGGTAAGGCAGGGCTCTGCAAAAGCCCCATTCGGCAGTTCGAATCTGCCCGTCGCCTAAAGCTCTATCGACGTGATGCGCATCGCGGTCGTCGGAGCGGGCGCCATTGGAGGATTTCTGGCGGCGGCGCTCGCCAAGACGGGTCTGTCGGTCGCGGTTATTACGCGCGGCCCGCATCTTGCCGCGATCCGGCGCGACGGAATCCACGTCGAAAGCGAGCTCGGCAGCTTTAGCGTGCGCGTCGAGGCAAGCGATGACTTGCGGCAGTTCGGCGATGTCGACGTGTTGCTGCTCACGTTCAAGGCGCATCAGTGGCCGGCGTTCCGCGATCAGCTCGAGCCGTTTGCCGCTCGCGCGACGACGGTCGTGACGATGCAAAATGGCCTGCCGTTTTGGTACGTTCGTGAACCTCCGCTGCGCAGCGTCGACCCTAACGGACAAATCGGGGCGCTCTTTCCGGACGCTCGCGTCATTGGCGGTGTTGTGCACGTATCCGGTACGATGGTCGAACCTGGGCTGGTGAAGCAGAGCGGTGGTCTTCGCTACGTGCTGGGCGATCCGCAGGGCGGTACCGCCGGTCGCGTTGAGGCTCTTGCGGAACTCTTTCAAAAGGCTGGACTCAAGGCCGAAATCGACCCCAATATCCGCGCAACCGTCTGGCTCAAGCTCGTGAACAACGCGGGACTCAATCCGGTAAGCGTGCTGCGCGGCATGACGATCAAACCGTTGTTGGCCGATGCCGAAGCCCGGGCAATGGTGCACGCGATGATGAGCGAAACGCTGCAGGTTGGTCAAGCGATGGGCGTCGTCGAGGACGTTGACCTCGAGCAGCGCATTGCCTACGCCGCGCGCCTCGACGATGTAAAGACCTCGATGCTGCAAGATTACGAGCGCGGCCGGCCTCTCGAGCTCGATCCGATTCTCGGCGCGGTCATCGAGCTGGCTGGACGTTACGACATTGCCGTCGCGCAACTGCGCACGGCGTACGAACGCCTCCGAGCTTTGACGGTGGCGAAATCCGCGAAGTGATCGCGCCGAGCGCGGAGTCCGTCGCAGCAATTGACGGCCTCAGCGGTGTCGGCCCCAAAACCGCGGCGCTCTTTCGCGAGCTTGGCATCGAGACGGCCGGCGCGCTGTTGGAGTATCTGCCGTTCCGCTACGACGACTTGCGCTTCCCCAGGCCCGCGACCCGCTTGGGCGAAACGGGAGGAGAAGAGAACGCAGTCGGCCGCGTCGCGGGTGTCAAGGAACGGCGTGTTCGTGGTCTGGAGATCGTCGAAGTGCGGCTGACCGACGACGTGGGAGATGCGTTCGTCGCTAAGTGGATCGGCCGAAACCGCTATGTCTACGGCCGCTTCCGCGAAGGAATGCGACTGTTCGTGCGGGGTCGCATCGAGCGAACGCTCTCCGGTCCCATCGTGAACGTTTCTCACTACGCGCTGCTCGGCGAGGCCGAGGAGTATCGCGGCGAGCTGGTTCCGATTTATCGCGCCTCCAAGGAACTAGCCAGTCGAAAGATCGCGATGGTGGTAAAGAAGAATCTGCCGCGATTGCTCGACGCGGCCCCGCCCGATCTGCTTCCGGCGCAACTCGTGCAAGATCGGCGATATGGCTCGCTCGCGCAAGCGTACCGAGCGGCGCACGCGCCGCGCACGCCCGAAGAAGCCGAGCGCGCGCGCGAGCGTTTCGTCTATGCGGAGTTTTTCGGGCTCGCAACGGCAGCGCAGCTACGCCGCAGCGAGCGCGAGCGCGATCACGACGCGCGCCCCCTGCGGGCGCCGGCCGACCTGCTGGAGCGCTTCGAGCGCACGCTTCCGTTTGCGCTCACCGGCGCGCAGCGACGGGTCATCTTGGAAATTTGGCGCGACATGAGCCGCAACGTGCCTATGAACCGGCTCTTGCAGGGCGACGTCGGAAGTGGGAAGACGCTCGTCGCCGCCGGGGCGATTCTGCTCGCGGCCGGAAATGGGATTCAATCGGCAGTATTGGCGCCGACCGAACTGCTCGCATGGCAGCACGCGAGTAAACTCGCGCCATTGCTCTTGCCGTTCGGGGTCACGCTCGAAGCCGTCTTTGGAAGTCAGAGCGCGCGCTCGCGCGGTGCAGCCCTCGACAAGCTCGCAAGCGGGGAGGCGTCGGTTGCCGTGGGGACGCACGCCCTTCTCACCCAGAGTGTGGATTTTAACCGGCTCGGTCTAGCGATCATCGACGAACAGCACCGCTTCGGGGTCGAGCAGCGTGCTCGTCTGCGCGCGAAGGGTATCTCGCCGCACACGTTACACATGACCGCGACGCCGATCCCCCGGACGCTCGCGCAATCGGTCTACGCCGATCTCGATCTCTCCGTCATCGACGAGCTTCCGCCCGGCCGCACGCCAATCGAAACGTTTGCCGTGCGTGCGAGCCGATTGCCTCGCGTCTACGAGTTCGTGCGCAAGAACGTTGCAACCGGACACCAAGCCTACATCGTCGCGCCGATCATTGACGAAGGAGAGGGGATGCTGACGAGCGTCGTTACCGAAGCCGAGCGGCTGAAGAACGAGGTTTTTCCGGATTTACGGCTTGGGCTGCTTCACGGTCGCCTCGCTTCGCGCGAAAAAGAGGCGATCATGGCAGAGTTCGTTCGCGGCGACGTCGACGTGCTCGTTGCCACGACCGTTGTCGAAGTGGGGGTCGACGTTCCCAACGCCACGGTAATGGTGGTCCTTGACGCGCAGCGTTACGGCCTCGCGCAGCTCCACCAGTTGCGCGGGCGGGTCGGCCGCGCAGCCGCCAAGTCTTACTGCATTCTTGTTTATCCGGACGATGCCGGGGAGCGCGAACGCCTCGAGATCCTGACCCAGTCCACCGACGGATTCAAAATCGCCGACGAGGATTTACGCCTGCGCGGACCCGGCCAGTTGGCCGGTACCGTGCAGTCGGGAGCCGCAGAAATGCGACTCGGGGATCTGATCCGCGACGTCGACGTCTATCGCGCCGCCAAACTCGCCGCCGAAGAAATCGTGGCACGCGACCCCAACCTCACGCAGCCCCAACATGCCGGCTTGCGAGCGGCCCTCGAAGCCCAGCCGACCACGCGCGCGCTGTTGCTCTCGTCGTGAGGGTTACGTCCGACCAGCGCGAATAGCGGCTGCTATGCACAATCGTAGCGTTTTCATCGCGATGCTTGCGTTTGCTGCGGCGCTTCCCGCGCTCGCGCTGGTCGCGCGCGCAGAGACCGCCGGCGTGGCGCGGGCTACCCTCTCAAACGGCCTTCGCGTCGTCGTCGTACGCAATACGCTCGCGCCGGTCGTCACGATGATGCTCAATTACGAGGTTGGCTCCGACGAGCAGTGGATTCCTGGGCTCGCGCACGCCACCGAACACATGATGTTTCGCGGGAGCCGCTCGCTCTCGTCGTCGCAGCTCATGGAGGCCGTTGGAATCACCGGCGGAGATTTCGACGCCGACACGCAGCCCACCGTTACGCAATATTTCTTCACGGTACCTTCGCAGTATCTCGATATAGCGCTGCGCGCGGAGCGCTCGCGTGCAACCGGTTTATTGATGTCGCAGGGCTTATGGAATCAAGAACGCGGAGCGATCACGCAGGAGGTACAGCAAGACAACAGTGTCGCCCTGTACCGGTTATTCGTCAAGATGCAGACGCGCCTTATCGGGGGAACCCCTTACGCTAAGAATGGCCTCGGCACCGTCGCGGACTTCGCAAAGAACGTAAACAGCACGCAACTCTTGAAGTTCTACCACAGCTGGTACCATCCCAACAATGCGATCTATGTGATCGCGGGTGACGTCGATCCCGCTGCGACGATCGCGCGTGTCAAGGAAGTCTTTGGCGACGTTCGGGCGGCGAAGCTGCCCCCGCGGGAACCGGTGCGGCTGGCGCCCCTTCGAGGGGCCGTTTACCACGACGCTTCAGATCAGCCCTACACGGGCGTCTTGCTCGGTTATCGATTCCCCGGTTACAACAGCCCGGATTACGCGGCCGGCCAAATCTTAGGCGACGTCCTCTCCAGCCAGCGAAGTTCCTTCGGCGGATTAGCCTATACCGGTAAAGCCCTCGCCACGCAATTCTTTATTCAGCCGTATCCGAAGGTGGCGATCGCCATCGCGTTCGCCGCGGTGGCCGTCACGACCCCGCCGCAGAGAATCGACGGCGAGCTGCGCGCAATCATTGATGCTTACAAAAGCACCGGAGTGCCACCCGATCTCGTGGAGGCGGCCAAACTGCGCGAGATCTCGCAGCTGGAGTTCAGTGCCAACTCGATCGAGGGACAGGCTGAGGAGTGGAGCGATGCGGTCGCGGTGCAGGGTCTCTCGTCGCCCGACGACATGATCGCACAGTTCGATAAGGTTAGCGCGGCAGACGTTAACCACGTGCTGCGTACGTATCTCGATAACAAGCGTGTAGTCGCCGCTTACGCGGTGCCGAAGAACGCCGGAGCGGCCAGCTCGGGCGGTGCGATGGCCAAAGAGAACAACGAGATTCCGCCCACTTCGCACGAGCCGCTGCCGGCTTGGGCGCAGAGCGTGCTCGCGCATCTTCAGGTTCCGGAGCAGACGCTGGCGCCGGTAGATATGACCCTCTCTAACGGGATTCGCCTGATCGTTCAGCCCGAACATATTTCGCGTACGGTCGTCGTCGACGGAGAGATTCTCAGCGATCCTCAGGTCCAGGAGCCACCTCACCAGGAGGGTATTGCGGACGTGACCGCAGCCCTTTTGCCGTACGGAACGACGACATACGATCGAGTCGCCTTGCAAAAAGAGCTCGATAAGATTGCCGCGACCACGACGCCAGGTACCGAATTCGGCTTGGAGGTGCTGTCATCCCAATTCGAACGCGGCCTGCAGCTCTTGGCCGACGAAGAGCTGCATCCGGCTTTCAATGCCGACGATTTTTCGATCGTTCGGCAACAAAGCGTGGGTGCGCAGACCGGAGAAATGACGTCGCCCGAGCATCTCGCCGAGGTCGCGCTCGGCAAAGCGCTCTACCCCCCGGGGGATCCGTCGCAACGGTTCGCAACCCCAGAGAGCATCGGCGCGCTGACGCTCGGCGATGTCAAGTCGTGGTACGCAAGCGCGTACCGGCCGGATCTTGCGACCATCGTCGTTATCGGCGACACCACGCCGGAGGCGGCCCGCGCTCTGTTCGAAAAATACTTCGGCGGCTGGAAAAGCTCTGGACCGAAGCCCAATGTCGAACCGCCGCCGGCTCCGCTGAACGCGCCCAGCCAAGTAACCGTTCCCGCCACGGGGCGCGTGCAATCGTCGGTCCAACTCGTCGAGACCATTGCACTAGTGCGCTCTGACCCCGCTTGGGCGCAGCTTCAACTCGCCAACAGCGTACTGACGGGTGGATTTTACTCATCGCTGCTCTATCACGACCTCCGCGAGGTTCACGGTTATGCCTACTCCGTCGGCAGCCGGGTCGCGGCAGGCAAAGTCCGAGCAACGTTGAGCGTGAACTACGCGTGCGAGCCGCAGAACATCGTTCCTGCTGAAGCCTTGGTGAAGGCCGTGCTCGCGCAGCTCCAGCGCGAGCCGATCGAACCCGATCGCCTGTTGCGTTCGAAGGCGCTGCTCATGGGCGAGGTACCGATTCGGGAGGCGAGTTACGATGGAGTTACGTCGGAGCTGCTCCGATACGCGACGCTCGACCTGCCGTTGAACCAGAACATGCTCGATGCGCGTGCCGAGCTATCGGCGACAGCGGGGAGCGTCCAGGCGGCATTGGCAAGGTACATGCGCCCGAATGGATTCGTGCGCATCGTCACCGGCCCCGGGCCACGGTAGTTCAGGGGCCGCTGGACCGCGGCGTCGAACGCGCCGGAGATGGATTCCGTCTGTGGGATCGGTTTCGATCTTGACCATACCTTAGCTGTCGACAACCGCCTCGAACGGGTCGCTTTGCTGCGCTTGCTCGAAGTCGTTCTTCACGAGGGTGGAGAGTCGATCGGAACGTTTGGCGATGAAATCGACGGCATCGACGAGCTGCTCGCGCAGCAGCGGCGAGGCGAGTTCTCGATCGACGAGGCGGTGCGAAGGTTCGTCGCGCAGCGGGGTGTGGAACCGACGGAGTTCCACGTCGAATGCTTCCGGCGCGACGCCGTCGATATGGTCGACCAGTTCGTCGTGCCGCTTCCCGGCGTCGGACTCACCCTCGAAGGCCTGCGCGAGCGCGGAATCGTCGTGGCGATACTCAGCAACGGCTGGAACCCGCTGCAGGCGCGCAAGGCGCAGCGAGTCGGTTTTCGCGGCCCCGTTGTCGTGAGCAGCGAGATCGGAGAGCAGAAGCCAGCGCGGCGCGCATTTGAGATGCTCTTGCGTACGCTCGGAACGGATCCGCAGCAGACGTGGTATGTCGGGGACGATCCTCGGGACGATGTGGCCGGGGCGCAAGCGTCTGGCATCGGAGGAGTGTGGATCGATTGGGAGCGCAAGCAGTATCCTGCGGAGTTACCGTCTCCGCGACGGACCATCCACAACTTTGTCGAGTTGCTCGATCTGTTGCCCGCGCCCGCGAGAGTATCGTGATGCGGCGGCTCATCCTCGGCGCAGCGTGTATGCTTCTCTGCTCCGCTGCATCGCCTCCGAACGATTACCAGCAGCAACTCGTCGGGCTAGAGCGCCGGTACACGTTCTGGTCGTACCAGCAGAACCCGGCGGCCGCGACCGACGCCGGCATCCACACCTACGACACGCGCCTCGCCGACTTCTCGGCGGCGACGCAAGCAGCGCAGATGAAAGCGTTGCGGGCGTACCGCAACGCTTTGGCCGCGCTCCAACCGCCGGCCGGTGCGAGCCCGCACGCGCGCGTCGATTATCTCCTGATCCGAGCGAACATCGAAGGCGACTGGTGGAACCGGACCGTCTTGCGCGGTCTGCAGCGTAACCCCAGCATCTATGAAGGGGAATGCAGCAACGGCATCTTCTCGATTGTGAAGCGCCAGTATGCGAGCGACGAAACGCGGGTGCGCGCCGCAATCGCGCGCCTGCAAGCCTGTCCGCGCGTGCTCGATCAAGGCCGAGCGAACCTCACTCAAACGGTGAGAGAGTTTGCGCAGATCGCCTCCGAAGACATTCGCGACGGCGACTCGCTCTACACCACTTCTGTGAACGAGGTGGCGCGCGACGCTTCGCCGGCGACGCGGCGGGAGTTGGCCGACGCCCAATCCGTTGCGCTGACCGCATTGCACGCCTATCGTTCCTGGCTCGACGCGCATATGGCGAACTTCCATCCCGGTGGCTTTGCCGTGGGACGCAAGCAATACGATTGGTACCTCCGGCGCGTCTTGCTGCTGCCGTACGATTCTGGGGAAGTGGCCGAAATCGGGCGTCTCGAGCTCGCACGGGACCGAGCCTTGGAGATGTGGGAGGCGGCTCGCGACGCCCGCGAGCCGGTGCCGTCCCCCGCGCCGACCTTCGCTTCGAAGGCGGCCTTCCTGTCGTATTACGAACAGAGCCTGGCGAAGATCGTGTCGTTTATTAACTCGCACCAAATCGTCACGATCCCGCCATACATCGGCCCGTTTCATATCGTTGAAGTTCCCAAAGCGTTGGCCGCGACCTATCCGGGCGGCTTCATGAACCCGCCGCCGATGTTTTCGAGCGATCCGCAGGGATTCTACTTCGTACCGGATTTCAGCGCAAGCAATCAAAGTTTCTTCGTCGCGCAAGCGCGTCAGTCGGTGCTGCCGCTCCTCGGTCACGAAGGCATTCCCGGTCACTTCATGCAGTTTACGTACGCGTACCACAATCCGGATTTCGTTCGCCACGTGCAAGGCGACGGCGTCTTTGCGGAAGGCTGGGCTTTCTACGGGGAAGAGATGCTGATGCGCGAGGGCCTCTATGCCGACGATCCGGGCGCACGGCGCCAGGTGATTCACCTCATGCGCCACCGCGCGACGAGAATCGGCGTCGACGTCGGCTTGGCGACCGGAACGATGACGCTGCCTGCGGCGATTGCATACTTCCAAAAGAACGCTGGAATCGACTACGTCACGGCGCGGGGAGAGGCGACGCGCTTTGCGATGGGTCCGGGCCAAGCGATCGATTATCTCGTCGGAAAGATGCAAATCGAAACTCTGATCGGGCTGGTCGAAGATCGGGAGGGCGCGGCCTTCGAGCAGCGTCGGTTTCACGACCGTCTTCTGTCGTATGGCACGGTGCCATACTCGACGATTCGCTACGAATGGCTGGGCGACGACACGTGGCTGCACCGCTCGCTCGTACCACTTGCACCGCAGGAGTTCTGAGCCGTGCCACCGCGCATCACCGGCGGATCGCTGGGAAGCCGAAAACTGCGCTCTCCAAAAGGTTTGCACGTTCGTCCCACGCCGGGACGCGTGAAGGAATCGCTTTTTTCTATTCTGGTAGGACGGATCGAAGGTGCTCGCGTGCTGGATCTCTTCGCGGGAACCGGCGCCATCGGTTTTGAGGCGGCATCGCGGGGAGCCGCGCGAGTGATCTCAGTCGAAGCTTCGCGCGACGTGGCGCACGCAATCGAAGAAGCCGCAAAAACCCTCGGCGTCGAGGACGTCGTAACCGTTTTTCCGGCGTCGGCGGAGCGCGCGCTCTATCGTTTGGAGGGACCGTTCGACATCGTCTATCTCGACCCGCCGTATGCCGAGCCCGTTCCCCTGCAGCTCTTCCGTCTTATGCGCGAGCGCGAGCTGCTGGCGCCCGAGGCGACCGTCGTCTACGAGCATGCCGCGAAACGGATCTTGCCCGAGATACCCGGGTATCGCTCGGTGCGCGAAGAAGTCTACGGCGATGTCGCCCTCGCGTTCTTGGCGCCGGAATCTTGACGAACGGTAAACTGATGCGCGTCACGCGCGCGGTTTACCCTGGATCCTTCGATCCGCCCACGAACGGGCATCTCGACGTCATCGAGCGCGCGGCACGCTGTTTCGGAGAGCTGCTCGTTGCGATCGTTGTCAACCCGCAGAAGCGTGCGCCGATGTTCTTGCTGGAAGAACGGGAAGAGATGCTCAAAGCCAGCATTGCAGGGTTGGCGAACGTACGCGTCGAGCATTTTCGGGGCCTGCTGGCGGACTACGTGCGTGCGGCGCGTGCCGACGTCATTGTGAAAGGCCTGCGCGTCATTTCGGATTTTGAGAGCGAGATGTCGGCGGCATTGATGAACCGCTCGCTTTCGGACGTCGATACGCTCTTCTTGATGTCCGACCAGAAGTATTCGTTCGTTAGTTCGAGCCTCGTTAAGGAGGTCTATTTTCTCGGCGGCGACGTCGCTGCGCTCGTCCCGGAACCGGTACTCCGTGTGATGGCGGAGAAACGCACAAACTTGCAACGGAGGTGACAATGTCGGTCTATCGCGTGCTGGATAAGCTTGAGGCCTACGTCCACGAGGGAACCTGGCTCCCCGCCGGCTATCGTATTCTTTCGGAAGAGCGCTTGCTCGAGCTGCTGGAAAAAATCCGGGCATCCTTACCCGAAGAGGTCGGGCGCGCTAAAGTGATCGCCAAGGGTCACGAGCGCATGATGCGTGCGGCAGCGGAGAAGGCGCAAGCGATCGTCGACGAGGCGGCCAGCAAACACGAGGAGCTGCTCGACGAGAACGAAATCGTGCAACGCGCTCGCACGACCGCCGAGGTCGTATTGCGGGAGGCCGAGGAGCGAGCACGCGTGATTCGTGAAGGCGCCGACCGCTACGCCGGCGAGGTGCTCGGCGAGATGGAGGCGCGTCTGGGGGGCGCCCTCGGCGCGGTACGCAAAGGTCGGGAGGTGTTGGAGCGTCCGCGCCAAGCTTCCGATCAGCCGCTCGCCGATGCAGCCGCGAAAAGTAAGCGGGCAGCGTTCGATTTGGCGGCTGCTTCCGAGGAGACTGCGGCGCTCGAATCGGTCTAAACCGGGTCGGGCTGGGGAATACCGTGACATGAAGCAAATAGCAATCATGCTCGCGCTCGCCGGCTCGTTCGCAGCGACCGCGCTCGCCGATCAGCCCGGAGGCATCTCCGGCTCGGTCGTGGACGCGAAAACCGGCCAGCCCGTGGCACACGCGAAGCTCTACTACTATCGTGCGCCCTATCACGAAAACGGTCCGAATCACATCATGGCGCTCGACACGAACGCGCGCGGGTTTTTCAGCGACGTAACGCTCGATCCCGGACGGTATGTCGTCATGGCGAGGTTTCCCGGAAAGGTGGAAGGCTGCGCCGTCGACGACGTCGTAGGCGGCGAGGTTGCGCACCTGCGTATCGAAATCGGGCACGACGCCATTATGTGCAGTGGGCCGCGCGTCCATCCGGCGCTCGTGGACCCGAACGCCACCGCCGACGTTTATCGGATCTAACGCTGTTTAGATCTGCATGACCTAAACGGGCGGGGCCTCCACATTGTAGGCGAAGGCCTCTAAGCGTGCGCGGTCGATCGACCGTACGCGCCCTCGATCGAGCTCGAGCGCATCCGCATTCTTGAGCCGCAAGAGGGCGCGTGCGGCCATGTCGCGCACCGTGCCCGCGGCGGCCGCAATCTGTGCTTGGGAAAGGTTTTCAACACCGGGAAGACCGCGCGCCATTCCGACCGAAGCCCTGGCATAACCAAGCAAGAACTTTGCTACGCGTTGCAGGACGTGGGCGAATGCGAGATCGGCGATTGTGTCGATCGAACGGCGGCGAGCCTGCGACGAAGCGGTAAGAAAACCGAGTGCGAGCTCGGCGTCGGTTCGTGCCGCATGAAGAACGGCTTCGCTGGGCAGCGTTACGACCGTGGCGTCAGTCAACGCCTCGGCGCGGGTCGTCGCTCCGCCGCCATCGAAGGTGCCGCTCTCGTTAAGCGTATCGTGGGTGAGTCGTTCGCCGATCATGTGCGTTTTACCATCGGGCGAGAGCAGCGTATAAATGATTTTGCCACTCTTGACGATGCCCAGATACGGCCAGACCTCGCCCTCGTCGAAAATCGTATCGCCCGCTCGGTAGCTGCGATCGCCCATCTGCGCGGCGAGTTCTTTGACGGTGTTTGCCTTGGCGTAAGTAAAGGCCGTGACGTGCGTGAGAAAGCTTTCACCATCGGCGTTTTCGTCGATCCGTTCCAGGCGAATCGTCCAGCGATTTCCACCAAGGTTGCGGGCGTTCCAGGAGAAGCGCCCCGGGCGCAGTTGCGCCATTTCGTTGCGGAGCGCGCGCGGATACAGCTCCTCGTTGATTTCCAAAGTGCTGCCGATGTGAAGCTTGTCGAACGTTTCGAGGATCTGATCGGTTTTTTTGGCGGTTAGAAGCGACCGGGCATCGAGCGTCACCGCGGGGGGGCGATTCAGGGGCATAGACGGCCCGTCTTAGTGATGTCGCATGACCGCGCCTGCCGTGCGCGGAATACTCAGGCGCACTATGAGCATTGCGCTACAAGATAGCGACATCGTCATCCTCGCGGGGGCGCGCACGCCGTTTGGTAATCTCGGCGGGGCGTTAGCCGATCTGTCCGCAACCGATCTCGCCGTGGCGGCCGCCGACGCGGCTATAGCGCGCAGCGGCGTATCGCGCGAATCGATCGACGAGGTGGTCTTCGGCAACGTCATCCAGACCAGCGCCGACGCGATCTATCTCGCAC
Organism: Vulcanimicrobiota bacterium; assembly: GCA_963756635.1. Taxonomy (GTDB): domain Bacteria; phylum Vulcanimicrobiota; class Vulcanimicrobiia; order Vulcanimicrobiales; family Vulcanimicrobiaceae; genus Cybelea. The sequence continues at coordinate 189,814 of CAVWOR010000004.1, read as the reverse complement.
GTCACGTCGGCTTGAGAGCGGGACTGCCCGTGGGCGTGCCGGCCCTGACCGTGAATCGGCTTTGCGGCTCGGGCCTGCAGGCCATTCTTTCGGCGGCGCAATCGCTCGCGCTTGGGAACGCAAACTACGCGTTGGCCGGCGGGGCCGAGAATATGAGCCAGGCGCCGCACGTGGTCCGCGGGGCACGCAAGGGTTTTCATCTTGGCCAAAGCGTCGGGTTCGAGGATTCGCTTTGGACCGCGCTCATTGACTCGTACGGCAACACGCCTATGGCGATCACGGCAGAGAACCTTGCGAAAAAGTACGCGGTCTCGCGCGCGGAATCCGACGAGTTTGCGTTGGCTAGCCAGGAACGCGCGCTTGCAGCGCAAGAGAGCGGATACTTTGCGCAAGAGATCGTCGCCGTCGAGGTTGCGGGGCCGAAAGGCACGAAAGTGCGCGTCGAAAAAGACGAAGGTCCGCGCCCGGGTTTGACGATGGAGAAACTGGGGAAACTGTCGGCTCGCTTTGTTGAAAACGGCGTCGTTACACCCGGTAACGCAAGTGGAATCACCGACGGCGCCGCAGCGGTCGTTCTCACGACGTTAAAGCGGGCGAAAACCGACGGCCTGCACTGGATGGGGCGCCTCATTGCCGGCAGCGTCGTGGGCGTCGACCCCGCGATCATGGGTATCGGTCCGGCCTTTTCAATTCCCAAAGCGTTGCAACGCGGCGGCATCGGATTTGGGGATCTCGCGGCGCTGGAAATTAACGAAGCATTTGCTCCGCAAGTCATCGCGTGTCTGCGCGAACTAGGGAACGATGCATCGACGAGCTCAAGACGAGCTGCTGCGATCCTGAACCCGCACGGGGGTGCGATCGCGTTAGGACACCCGCTCGGCGCCTCCGGCGCCAGACTAGCAATTACGACGCTCCACGAGTTACGCGAGCGCGGCGGCGGCTACGGCGTCGCGTCGGCGTGCATCGGGGGTGGCCAAGGCATCGCTGCACTCTTCAGTGTGGAGTAGGTTTTGGGACGTCCTCGCGGTCGTCGCGATCGCTTTTGCGATTTGGAAGATTTTCGTCGCGCCGCGTTCGTTTAACGCCGCGGGATCGCAACCGGCACCGCACGCGGTCTACGCGCGCCTCGACGGCGGCACGTTTCGGTTGGCGGATCAGCGCGGACGGGTGGTCTTTCTCGACTTCTATGCGAGTTGGTGCGAGCCGTGCAAGATCGAGCTGCCCCTCGTCGAGGCGTGGTGGCGGCGCCATCGCGACGCGGTTCTCGTGCCGGTTGACGTCGGCGAGCCGCGCTCGCTTGCGGCATCGTTTGCCCGACAACACTCCCTTGCCAACGTCGCACTCGATCCGAAAAGCAGCGCCCGGGCGCTCTTTGGAGTGGAGGGGTTGCCGACAATCGTGGTCATAGACTCAAGCGGGCACATTCGCGCGAAATGGGCGGGTCTCAATCCTGCCATTGCGCTGGCGCTATCGAACGCCCAGCAGAACCTGTAACTCAGGATCAGGTTACTTGCCCTTCCAGCTGGGTTTGCGTTTTTCGAGAAATGCGCCGGTGCCTTCTCGGATGTCTTCGGTGTCGACCAACGTGCCGAACTCGAGCGCTTCGAGCTCGAGTGCGTCGTCGATTGAAAGATGCGCTCCGTTGTTGATCGTGCGCTTGCAGGCGGCGACGGCAAGCGGCGCTTTCGACGCGATCGTCGCGGCGATGCGCTTGGCTTCGTTCATGAGTTCGGCGGCGGGAACGACTCGTTCGACGAGGCCGATCCGCAGCGCTTCTTGCGCGTTGATCGTCTCGCCGGTCAGGCAAAGGTACGTCGCCATGCCTTTGCCGACGCGCCGCGTCGTGCGCGCGGTGCCGCCGTAGCCGGGGATCAGGCCGAGATTCACCTCGGGCTGACCGAATTTCGCATTCTCGCTCGCAACGATGATGTCGCCGGCCATTGCAATCTCGCAACCGCCCCCAAGGGCAAAGCCGTTGACCGCCATGATCACCGGCTTGGTCAGGCGCTCGATCTGCCGGGTGAGTGCCTGACCGCTACGCGCCTGAGCGGCGCCTGCTCCTGCCGAAGCGAGCGCGTTGAGTTCGGTGATGTCGGCGCCGGCGGCAAACGCCTTGTCGCCGGCGCCGGTTATAACGATAGCCCGGACTCGCTGGTTCGCTGCCATCTCGTCGAGCGCCGCACGCACTTCCTTCAGTAGACCGGTACGTAACGCGTTGAGCACCGTCGGACGGTTGAAGGTGACGATGCCGATCGGCTCTTCGACGTCGACCAGAATATCTTCAAATATCATAATGGGAACCTTATGATTTGATAAAGGCCGCAGGTTCCTGCGTTACGTTGCACGGAAGTGCCCGATGGCCTATACTTGAAACGAATTTCACGGGAGGTGACGGTGGCAGTTCGGACGGCGTATCACGAGGCTTTGGAGGCCACTCGGCTCGACGTCGTGCGCTTGGGAGCGCTCGTCGGCGATGCAATACGCGTGGCGGTCGATGCGCTCGACAAACGCGATGCGTCAGCGGGCGCGCGGGTGGTCGCCGGCGACGACGTGGTCGACGATCTGCGCAGGCGCATCGAGGCGCACTGCATCGAGCTGATCTGGCGACAACAGCCGGTCGCCGGCGAACTGCGAGAGATCGCGGCGATGCTGGAAATCGCCACCGATCTCGAACGGGTCGGCGACTACGCCGTGGATATTTCGAAGAATGCAATCAAGCTTTCCGATCAACCGATGCGCCCGCAACGCGTCGAGATCGATCGCATAGCGAGCGTTGCCCACGCGCTGCTGCTCGACGCCATGCGTGCCTATACCGAACGCGACGCTCGTCTGGCGAGCGAGGTGATCGACCGCGACGACGAGGTCGACAAGCTCTACAAGCGCAGCATTAAGTTGCTTCAAGAAGAGATGCGAGGCGATCCCGAGATCGTCCGTCCCGGCACGCGCTATCTCTTCATCCTGGCCTCACTCGAGCGCGTCGGAGACCGTGCCGGAAACATCGCCTGGCACACCAAGGACATGATCGGCGCCGAGTGAGCACCCCGCCGCCGGGCTCCGAGTTTGCGGTCACACAGCGTTACGTCTCGAAACGCGCCCGCGCGAAGGTATTCGTGTAAGCTCCGATATGCTCCCAACGATACTGCTCGCCGTCGCCGCTGCGAGCTCGATTTTTCCCGCGCCCGGAACGTATCGCTACACCGCCGCTCTGGGCGGACAGCGAATCGGCGAATGGTCGATCAGCGTGAAAGCCGACCAGAGCGGCACCGAAATCGACGAAAGTTCCTCCGCCTCGTTCGCGGGCGTGCAGGTTGCCGCGACCGCCTCGCTAGCGCTCGGCCCGGACCTGGCGCCGACCCGATACGCGGGCAGCTATCGAACCGGTGGCCAGAGTCCGACAGTCAACGTCGCACTCACGCCTACGTCTGCGACGATCGTTGGAGGGTTCGGCGGATCGCCACGGACGTTAGCGCTCGTACCGAATACGCACCATTTCGTCGTGATCGAACCGGCCTTGCTCGCCGGGCTTTTCGCCCTGCCCGCACAGCTACAAGCCTGGGGAGATAGCCCGGTCACGTGGATCGCGCCGATCACCGGTCAAGCGCAAAGCATCGCGAAGGATTCGGAGAATCCCGCGCCGCGCCCAAGCTCCGTACCACCGCAGGACGTCGCACTAGCAGTGCGGGGCCAAATCCCGGTTACGATCTGGTACGACCCGGCTACGCTGGTGCCGGATGAAGTCATCGTTCCGTCGCAAAACGCCGTCCTTACGCGCGAACGACCCTAAAAGCCTCTCCGACAGACTCCTAGACACGGATGGACGACGTCATCACGGCGTCGTTCATACCGTGAATGAGCCGTTTATCGGCCGGTGCGACGGTCGCCAACACGCCGCCGAGCCGTACGCTATCTTCGCCGGTGACGAAGTAGTACGGACAAAGACGCACGCGGCCTTCGTACTCGCGGATTTCGTCGCGGTCGCGGTCGAAGTACGTCTGCCTGACCAGTTTTCCTTTGTGGAAGCGCTGCAGAATCCATGGGGTGCGCTCGTACGACGCGAGCGCCGTCTCGATCACCGACGCCCACTCGTCGCGCGTGAGGTCGTCGCCGATGCGGACGCCACGCGAGCCCCACGCCAGCTCCGAAAACCCCGATGGCTTTACGACATACGCGCGTTCGCTCTTGGGAAGCGCGATGAGTTGACGAAAATCCGAGATCGGCGCGCCGCCGGCTTCCAATCCCGCGATCGTTCCCTGCGGCGGAAGCGGGCGCGGATCGATGACCCACGTCTTTGGGAACGTTTGCTGCAGACGTTCGAAGGTTTCCTTACCGAGTTCGGCGCGCCAGAGTGATGCTAAAGCGTGATGATGCAGCAGCGCGAACGCGAGCTTCTCTTCGAGCGGTGCTTTCGGGGGCGGGGTTATCTTGACCCGATTATGACGGGCCGCGTAGAGCATCAGCTCTTGCTTGGGCACGTTGAAAAGATCGAAGAGTTCGAAATTGCGATAGAGCGCATCGAGTCTCAACTCACGGCCGTCCTCGTGACTGATGAAGAGGCCTTCCTCGGTGAACGTAACCTCTTCCGGCCGGCGCAACCAGGCGTCGGCGAGGTGCAAACGCCGAAGCGCGGCGGCGAGCCATGCCATTTCGTTGCGATAGTCGGCCGATTCGTCGGAAACGACGATTGCGACGGTCGGATATTCGGCGCGAGTCGTGTGGCGTACCATCGCCGCAAAGGCTGCCGGGATGCCGTCGTCGCCTCCGAAACTCTCGATCCCGAGCTGGCAGTACGCCTCGGTCATGGCGCCTAAGAACCCCATCCCGCCCGGAATGCTATCGAGCTCGGTCGCGACGAAGCCGTCCGCAGTGAGTATCAGATCGGGCCGAATAACGCCCGGCAGATCTTGCCTGAAGCGATTCTGCCGCGCGAGTTTGACGATTTGTTCGGGCTTCCCGCGATCGAGATACTCGGCAATAAACGAAGGCGCGGTCCCGCGTACGCTGCGGTTATAGAGGTTGTTGAGGGCGCGATAGAAGCGTAATAGTTCGGGGCCGAGTCGTTCGACGGCGTCGGCGTCTCGCGCCGATAATGCAAACGGCTCGGGGCTGACGCGCCACGCGATACGCTCGTTTTCGTCCTGAACCCTGAAGAGACCGGGGGGTATCGCTTCGTAGAGGTGGTGCGCTTGCTCGCGAGCCGTGAGATTCGGAATCGTCGCCGTACAAGGCATGGCTAAGGGACCGTCTCCTCTATCGACAGCCGTCGGGAATCTTAGAGCTGTTGAAGGCAATGTAGCGCCGGCGCATACGATCTCCTAGAGTGCCGACCGCGCCCCTTGGGTTGCGGTAAGAGGTCCGTCAGCGCTCATTTGATCGTGATCGCCCCGGGCGTGAGCAGGGCGCCCTCGAGCTCCACCAGACCGTGCGAGTAGGCCAGCGTCAGATGCAGAGTGCCCGTCAAGCCGACCTTGGTTAGATCGAGACTCTCGAGCACCCGCGAGACCCCTTCACCGGCGATGAAGTGTAACTCGACCGCACGCCGCAGCGTTCCGCCGGGTGCCGAGTACGTGGCCGTGACCGGCACGACCACCTCTTCGGCGCCGTTAGCGCGAAGCGAACCGGAAATGCAGTAGCCGATTGTCACCGGCGCTCCTTCGACCGTGACCGTCTCTTGGGTGCATGGCGTCGCGCAGAGCGCCGCCGAAACGGTGCTTGCGGCCAAGACGATGAAGATCGTGAGTGCTCGTGCCATGCGCAATTACCGAAGAACGAATTCGGCACGGACGCAAGCGGTACCCGTCGAACCATCTCACATGAGGATCTCGGTGCTGGCCTTTGCGCGTCTGCGAGAAGTGATCGGAGCGTCGGAGCGGAGCCTCGACTTACCCCAAAACGCTCGTATCGAGGACGCGTGGGACGCGCTCCTTCGGAACTATCCCGCTTTGGGCGAGGAGCGAAGCTCGACGCGCGCCGCGCGCAACGGGCAACTCGTTTCCTTTGACGAGACGCTCGGTGAGGGAGACGAACTCGCCTTCTTGCCGCCCGTAGGAGGCGGATGATGTTTCGCATCGTGAGCGAACCGATCGAGCCGCGTGCCCTCGAGAAGATCGTTCGCGCCGCCGACGGCGGCGTCGTGACTTTTCTGGGCATCGTTCGGGACGCGGCCGCCGACGGCAAGCAGGTCAGTGCTCTCGAATACGAAGCGTTCGAGCCGATGGCGCTGCGTGAGTTCGAGAGGATTGCCGGCGAAGCTCGCGATCGTTTTGGGGACGTTCGGGTGGCGATCGTTCATCGGGTCGGTGAAGTGTGCGTGGGTGAAATCTCGGTCGCGGTGCTCGCGGCGGCGGCGCACCGTAGATCAGCCTTTGAGGCGTGCAGCTACGCGATCGATCAAGTCAAGCGCCGGGCACCAATTTGGAAGCAAGAGCGCTACGCCGACGGCACTGCCGAATGGAGAGCTGGTGAGCAAGGTTGAGCTTTTTCGGATCTCTGCAGAGCGCAACCCCGTCGCCGTGCTTTGGTACCAACCCCGCCGCCCTCGCGGCGTCAGTGTGATTGCCGGACATGGCTACTCGTCGAGCAAACAGAACCTGGATTTCCTCTGCTCGTTTCTGTCCAGTCACGGTTTTGGCGTCTATAGCTTGGATTTTCCTGGGCACAAGCTCGGTGCGAGCGGTGGCGAGCTGCGCGGCGTCGAGGATTGCATCGACGCTATGTTTGCGGTCGTTACGTTCGCGCGCGAGCGCGGCGACCTTGCGGCGTACACGCTGGGACATAGCATGGGCGGAATGACGGCGCTATTCACGGCCGCTCTCGATTCCAACATCTTAGGAACGATTGCCATCGCGACGGGCTACGGGCGGCCGACGTCGCTTGAGACGCTGCAGAGAGTCGGGGTTAGCGATTTTCGCTCGTCGTACGTCGTCGGCGTAACGCTGCCCGAGCTCGTCGCCGACGTCGACCGGCGTTATCGCGAGCTGCTCGTACGGCTCGGCGGACGCCCCGCGCTCTATGTGGCCGCGAATCGTGACGCGATGGTGAGCCCCAAGAGCGTGCGCGATCTTTACGACCGTGCGCCCGAACCAAAATCGTTTGCAACGATCGAGAGCGATCACACGTACGCCGCGGAGCACGCGCGCGCGACGGTCTTGGAATGGCTCAACGAGCGTCACCCAGGCTCACAACGTAGCGGCGAATGAACCGTCGCGAGCGCCGTCGCTACAGCCGTCATCTGCTAATTCCGGAAGTTGGATTGTCCGGGCAGGAGCGCCTTGGCGCATCGCGCGTCCTCGTGATCGGCGCCGGAGGCCTGGGGTCGCCCGCGCTGCAGTATCTCGCGGCCGCGGGAGTCGGGCGCATCGGCGTTGTTGACGACGACGTCGTCGACGAAACGAATTTGCAGCGTCAGACGATCTTCAGCGACGCCGACATCGGACGTAACAAAGCCGCCGCCGCAGCAGCGAGGATGCAGGCCGTCAATCCGCTCGTTAACGTCGACGCGCTCCCGGTGCGCTTCTATGCCGGCAATGCGCGCGAGCTCGTACGACTCTACGATATCGTGCTCGACTGCACGGATAGCTTCCCAGCGCGCTACCTCATCAACGACGCCTGCTTCTTGGAAAAACGAGTCGACGTCTATGGTTCGATTTTTCGCTTCGACGGCCAAGTGAGCGTTTTTCGTGCGCCCGCGGGGCCGTGCTATCGCTGCCTCTACCCCGAGCCGCCGCCGATCGAAAGCCGTCCGACGTGTGCTGAAGGAGGCGTGCTCGGAGCGCTCGCCGGCGTCGTCGGTTCGTGGCAGGCCAGCGAGGCGCTCAAGCTCCTGCTCGACATTGGCGAACCACTCGTCGGAAGGCTCTTGTTGATCGACACCCTGGCCGCGCGCGTGCGCGAGGTTCGCTTCGACCGCGATCCGCAGTGCGAACTTTGCGGCGAGTCCCAAGCAATTTCGCAGATCGCCCCGGCGGCATACGAAGAGGCGCAGACTGACTCCCCCGTTGCGGAGATCGAGGCCGATCAGCTCGACGACGCATTGCGGGACGCGCGTCTGTTGGACGTTCGCGAACCACACGAAGCGGTGCTGGGATCGATCGGCGGCGCGATCCGAATCCCAGCCTCAGAGCTGGAGGCGCGAATGCACGAGCTCGACAGTGCGTCGCGATATGTCGTGGCCTGCCGCGTCGGCGCAAAATCGCTCTGGGCCGTGCATAGGTTACGCGACGCGGGATTTACTCGTCTGCAGCACCTTCGCGGCGGTCTGCTCGCCTATGCGGTGCGCCACGAAGAGTTCGATTTTTTTTAAACCGATGAAATATAAAGCGTTCGGATCTACCGGAGTCGAGCTTCCGGTCATCGGACAGGGCTCGTGGAACATGCCTGAAAGCGGTGCGCGTTTGAAGGAAGCGCAGCGTGCGATGCGGCGCGGAATCGAGCTGGGAATGACGCACATCGATACGGCCGAAATGTACGGTTCGGGACGCGTCGAGGAGTTGGTTGGTGAGGCGATCCGCGGCATCGCTCGCGAGCGGCTCTTCATTACCACGAAGGTTTTGCCGAGCAACGCAAGCTATCGAGGCACGCTCGCGGCGGCCGATCGGAGCCTGGCGCGGCTGAACTGCGAGTACCTCGATTGTTACCTTTTACACTGGCCCGGCTCGCATCCGCTTGAAGCAACGATGCAGGCGTTCGAGGCTCTCGTCGAACAGGGCAAGACTCGATTCGTGGGCGTGAGCAACTTCGAGGCGGACCAGATGATCGAGGCCGCCTCGTATCTGCGCGAGACGGCGCTGGCCTGCAACCAGGTCCTCTATCACCTCTGCGAGCGCGGAATCGAGCACGAGGTGCTTCCGGCGGCTCGCAGCCGAGGCATCGCGATCGTCGCCTACACGCCCTTTGGGCGAGGCAGTTTTTTGCGCTCCGGTGCCCGGCGCCGGGAAGGCCTCGAGCGCGTCGCCCGCAGGCACGATGCGACCCTGCGACAAGTAGCGCTTGCATTCTTGACTCGCGAACGAGGCGTTTTCGCAATTCCAAAAGCCGCAAGCGTGGTGCACGTCGAAGAGAATGCCCATGCGGGAGATCTTGAACTCGAGGCGGACGACATCGCCGCCATCGAGGCGGCCTTTCCGCGCGGAAGACCGGGACCGCTGGCAAGTTTATGACGATGGGAATTGATGCGCTCGCGATCAAGGAGCGCGCCATTCGCACGGCGCTCGAATTGGGCGCCGGTGCGGTACGCGTCGCGCCGGCGTTCGCCGACCAAGAGTCGCAGCGACGGATGCGCGCGGCTTTCGAGCGGGGCGATTTCGCGACCTGGAACTATGGCGGCGAGTACGCGCGCCGTGCGAGTGATCCCGGCCAACTGCTGCGGGGTGCGCGTACCGTTCTCTGCGTCGCGCTTGCGTATGCAACGCGTGGATCGAAAAACGTTACCCCGTTGCGCGGGCGCGTCTCCAACTACGCTTGGTCATTGGACTACCATCGTAGGCTGCGGGCGCTGCTGCGCGCGGTTGCCCGCGAAATCGATGACGCTGCGGGTGCGCAGGTCACCGCGATCGCCTGCGACACCCGGCCATTGGCGGAACGCGCGTTCGCCGCGCGAGCGGGGCTTGGTTGGATCGGCAAGCACACGAACCTCATCGCGCCGGAACTCGGCTCGTTCGTTTTTCTCGGCGAAATCGTTACGACGCTCGAGCTGCCTTCCGATGCGCCCCTTCGAAAGAACTGCGGTGCCTGCGCGCGCTGCATCCAGGCCTGCCCCACGCGAGCGCTGCGCGGCGATTATACGATCGATGCCACGCGCTGCATCTCCGATCTGACACAGCGCACCGACGCGATTCCGCCGGCGATGCGCCCGCTCATCGGCGACTGGGTATGGGGCTGCGACATCTGCCAGCTCGTCTGTCCGCCTACGGCGTCGGCTCCGACGCCGGCCTCTGCACAATGGCGGCCGCGCGACCAGGATGCGGAGCGCCCGCCGCTGATCGGTTTGCTGAGGCTGCGCAGCGCTGCCTTTAAGCGGCGCTATGCGACAACCGCGATGGGTTGGCGAGGTGCGGCAGTTCTGCGGCGTAACGCAGCGGTCGCGCTGGGCAACGCGCTCGACCGCTCGGCCGTCGATCCGTTGATCGAAAGCCTGCGCAGCGATCCACACCCAATGGTTCGCGGCCACGTAGCCTGGGCGTTGGGGCGAATTGGCTCGCCGCGCGCGCTGTCGGCACTACGCCTCCACTACGCCGCGGAAAGCGACGATAGCGTGCGCGCCGAGATCGGCTGCGCACTGAAGAGGTTCGCATGAACCTGCTCGCCGCGGCGACGGCCGCAACGCTGCTGGCTCGCATGGCGGCGCTCAATCCGGGTCTGCACTCGTTTACGGCGACGCTCCGCGCGCACGTGGTGATGAAATCGTTTCCGTTTCTCTCGGCGGATCTGGTCGGGAACTACTATTATAAGGAGCCGGACAAGAACAAAGTCGTCTTCACGGGAGGCGTGCCGCTCGTCGCGCAGCAGTTCGACAAGCTGTACGCTCACATCGATAGCCCCTCGAAATGGCAGCAGCTCTACGTGGTGACGACGGTCTCGGACGACGGTAAAACGGCGCTCTTTAAGCTGGTACCGCGCAAACGCGGAAACGTCGAGCACATCGACGCGACCGTTGATGACAACAGCGCAACGGTGACCTCGATGCGTTGGAACTACGAGAACGGCGGCTACGCAGAGATGGGCAATCGCTACGGCCGCGTCGAGTCGAACCTGGTCGTTGAATCGCAGACCGGACATGTCGAGGAGCCGGGTTACGTCGCCGACATTACCTCGACAATCAGCGATTACAAGATCAATCCGACGCTTCCGGATAGCGTCTTCGAGGGCCCGTGACGGCCGTTTCGCTGCTCGACGGTTTTAGCCGGCCGATTACGTATCTGCGCGTTTCGGTTACCGACAAGTGCAATCTTCGATGCGTCTATTGCATGCCGGAGGGTGGATTGCCGTGGCTACGGCGAGATGAGATTCTCAGCTATGAAGAAATCACGTCAATCGTGCGCGTTGCCGCAGCGGTAGGCGTTCGCGCGATTCGGCTAACCGGTGGGGAGCCGCTCGTTAGACGAAACCTGAGCCGATTGATTTCGGCGATTGCATCGGTGCCGGGGATCGAGGACATAGCGCTCTCAACCAACGGGCTGCTCTTAGAAGAGCAGCTACCCGAACTCGTCGCCGCCGGCTTGCGCCGTGTGAACTTTTCGCTCGATACGCTCAAGGTAGAACGCTTTCAAGATATCGCGCGACGTCCGGGGCTCGACGCGGTGCTGCGCGCGATCGACGCCGTGGTAAAAGCCGGTTTGAAACCCACCAAGCTCAACTGCGTCGTCATGCGAGGGAAAAACGACGACGAGCTCTCGGATTTTGCCGAGCTCACGCGCGAAAGGCCGATCTACGTGCGTTTCATCGAAGTGATGCCCGTTCACGAGAATCTGGGGCTGCAGCGCGACACCTACGTTTCGTCGGATGAGATCCTCGAGCGGGTCTCCGCTATCGGGGAATTGCGGCCGGTTTTGGGGCCGGGCGGCAACGGTCCGGCGCGGTATTTTGCCTTACCCGGCGCGGCCGGCGCGGTCGGGGTGATCAGCCCGCTCTCGCACGATTATTGCGAGCGCTGTAACCGCGTACGGTTGACGGCGGACGGCCGCTTGCGGCTCTGCCTCTTCGGTGATTACGCGCTCGATTTGAGATCGCCACTGCGCCAGGGAGCCACGCCGGACGACCTGGCGAGCCTCCTTCGTTCGGCGATGCTGATCAAGCCCGAGCGTCATCACCTCCGCCTGGGCGAGAGCGCGTCGCGGATGCGGGCCTTCTCGGAGATCGGCGGTTAGGTCCGCCGGATGTCACAGCCGGAATGACCGAGCCGTTGAGGAAAGGCGTGGAGGCTTGCTATGGTGTGGACGCAACCGCGATCGCGCAAGCGCGGACCGAGGCATTGGTCCTCGAGTACCAGACGAAGCTCGCACGATACCTACGCCGCATGGTGGGCGATGCCGAGAGCGCGCTCGATCTGACGCAGGAAGTTTTTCTATCGGCGTACCGGATGCTGCGAGCCGATCCCGCCAGGGAGCTGAGCGCGGGCTGGCTCTACCGCGCCGCAACCAATGCGGGGATTTCGGCTCTACGGCGTAAGAAAATTCTCCGCATGGTTCCGCTCGATCGCGAGGTCGATCGACCTGCGGCTTCGCTGCGGACGTGGCGCGTCGACGAGCGCAGCGCGGCCTCGGTTGATTTGCAAGCGGCGCTTGCGCGACTGGCGCCGGAGCAATCGGCGGCGCTCCTTTTGACGAGCTATGCGGGTTATTCGTCGGCGGAGGCCGCCGCGATCCTGGGGACGACCTCGGATGCAGTGCGTCAGCGAGTCTGCCGTGCGATGCGCATCTTGCGAACCATTCTGAAGGAGGGCATGGATTAATGACGCGTCAAGACGATTGCATGGTGGCCGAACGGCTCGCCGGTGCAATCGCAATCGGTGAAGCCGGCGAAACCGAACGCGACGCCTATCGCGCTCACGTCGCGGGCTGCGCACGCTGCCTGCACGACCTCGGAGGAGAGCGCGAGATCGAGCGCGTCATAGGGATCGTCGCACGAGCGCGAGACGACGAACGCTGGGAGCCCGATCGCCGCTTGATCCTTGCCCGGCCACGCCCGGCATACAACGTCTGGACGCTCGCAACCGCGCTCGCGGCGGCCGTTATTCTTATCGTCGGATTGCGAGCAACGGAGAGGCCACGGCCCATTGCAACGCCGCAGCATATAATTTCGCTGCACGAAGCGCGCGCGATCGCAGCGCTCGATACTCAGACCGTACCTCGGCGAGAAGCGCGTGCCGAGTCGCTCGCGGTTGGCGCGCCGACGACATTCTCGACGGCATTCGATCTAACCGTGAACGAGGGTGGAACGCCGCTTCGTTGTAGGATTACGAAAAGCTCGGGCGATCGCGCCCTCGACCAATCCGTCTGCAGCACAGCCATGCGCGCGCGTTATTCGCCGCAACCGCAGGGGCATTAGCCACTAGCGCAGGGGAGCGCGCGCGACCCAACCAACACGGCCTCACATGGCGGAGAGGCCGTTCATCTATCGCTTCACGAAGGACCTGCGCCTCGACGATCATGCCGGATTAGCCGCGGCGGCTTCACGCGGCCCCGTGCTTCCCGTGCTCGTCATCGACCAGGCGGCGGAGGCGCGACTGAAAGTCTCGCCGCGCAGGGCTGCGTTCTTTTGCGCAGCGGTCGCTGCTCTCGACGGCGAATTACGCGCGCGGGGAAGTAAGCTCGTCGTACGGCGCGCTAAGCCGGCGATCACGCTTGCCGAGATTGCCCGTGCCGTCGACGCCGTCGGAGTGGCGTGGAGTGCTTCGTACGATGCGGCTGCAATGCAGAGCGATCGCGCACTGCAATCGGAACTCGAGGAGCGCGCTCTTGCCGCGTTGGTCGTGCACGACGCTCCGGCAATAGCGCCGGAGGAGAGTGCGGCAGCGCGCAGCGCCGCCGGCCCCGGCTACCGCGCGTTTGCACCCTACTTCGATACCTGGTGGAATCTCCCGATCGCGTCGCACGAGTATCCGCTGCTTCTGCGCTTCGCCGTTTCGGAGATGCCGAGCGAACCGCTCCCGCGGCCCGAGGAGTTTGGCGGAACGCACGATTCCATGGCGGCCGGTCCGGCCGTCGCGCGCCGTTCTTTCGAACGCTTCATGCGAGAGGGAGCGGCAGGCTACGCGCCTTCCGCAAACGTACCGGCCGCCGACCGGACCTCGCATCTTTCTGCGCACCTCTCCTGGGGCGGCATTTCGGCGCGTACGATCGCGCGCGCTGTCCGCGAGCAGCTCAGCCATCCGTTTGCGCTCAGCGAAGAACGGCTTGCGCTGCGCCTTTTTTTGCGCGCCGTCGCGCATCGAGATTTTTTCTTACAGCTTTCGTGGTTTCACCCCTGGACGCGAGACGAGCCGCTGCAGGCGAAGATGCGCGGATTCAGGTGGGAACGGCGCCACCCCGCTCTCGATCGTTGGCGCGCGGGTTTGACGGGGTACCCGCTCGTGGATGCGGGAATTCGTCAACTCCACGCGGCCGGTTGGATGCATCCGCACGTCCGCGCGGTTGCGGCGTCGTGGCTCTGCTTCGATATGGGCGTCGATTGGCGCGTCGGTCGTGACGAATGGGACCGCTGGTTGATTGAGGACGACGTAGCGCTTGCGACCGGAAACTGGCAATGGATCGCCGGCGTCGGCGCCGACATGGCGCAGTATCCGCGTATCTACAACCCGGAACGGCAACGACGCCGTTACGATCCGGCGGGCGAGTACGTGCGGCGCTGGATACCCGAACTGCAGCAGGTGCCGCTCGAGGCCTGGTACGGACGCCGCTCCGCTTCGTCCCAACTTAGGCTCGGGCTCTATGCCGCCGATGCATATCCAAAGCCGGCGCTGGATCACGGAGTTGCCGCCCGGGCGTTTCTACGCCGCTATCGCGAGTTCGCATCTCCTTGAGGAATCCGTTCGTCGATCCAGCTCGTGACGACCGGTATGCGCACGTCGTCGCCGTTCCAGGTCTTAATGCCGTAATAGACGCTGGCGACGAGAAAGAGCGGCGCCAGCAGCGGGACGAGCACCCAGGCTGAAAAGCCGAGGAATGGCACCTGCGCTATCAACGAGAGAAGACCCCAAAAACCGAAGAAACCCACGTTGAAACCAAGAGCTTGAAATGCTTGGCGTCGCAAATGCCGCGATTGCTTGCGGTCGAGCAGCGAGATCAGGGCCAGGGGCCAAAGCGGATAACCGAGCGCGACGAGCGCACGCGACTCGACCGGGTCGGACGCAGCGGCGACGGTGGCTCGGCCGCGCACGTTCGGAGGCGCTGCTCGAGGGGGCACCGCACCGGGAATCGACCGGCGCGTAGCGGTGGCCGCCTCGACCTTGGCCGCCAGACGGCAGCTCGGGCAGCCTCCGCGCTCGTCACGGCAGGTCGCGCAGATCGGCTTTCCGCAGTCGGCGCACGGTGCGACCGACGGTACGTTCGAGTGAAAATAGCAGTCCATGTGCTTGTTCCCGTCCTCCTGGAGGTGTTGCCATCATCACGTACCGGACGGTGCCGGGGGAGGTTTCATCGCGTGACGGCCGCAAGACCCTGCCGCCGATGAGCCGCCGCTCGATTCTGCTGCGTCTGGTGCGGGAGGCGCGACCTTACTATCCACGTCTGGGGATCGCCATGGCGATGGGCGTGTTTGCCGGCGTACTCTCAATCGTACCCCCGCTAGCATTTCGGATCATCATCAATCAAGTTCTCGTGCCCACGGGCGGTCGCTCGCCCGACTTAAAAGCGCTGTACCTGGCATTGGGGCTGACGTCGCTCGCGCTCGTGCTCGCGAACGTTGCGATCTACGGCCAAACCTACCTCACGGCGTGGAGCGGGCAGCATCTGGTTGCGCGCCTGCGCGTGCGGCTCTTCGATCGTTTGTTAAATTTGCCGCTTGGCGAGTTCGACAAGTGGCGCCCCGGCGAGCTCATCGCGCGCTTTTCGACGGACCTGCAAATGATGATCGATGCAGTGAGCGTCTCGGTGCCGCAGCTGGTAGTGGCGCTCGCTACCTTCGTTTCGTCGTTCGCGACGATGATTTATCTCGACTGGCTCTTGACGCTTTCGCTCGTGCTGGTCGCGCCGATCGTTTCATTCGCCGTCTCGAACTTCCAGCGATTGATTTCGGCGAGCACGCATCGCGCACAGCAGCGAATAGCCGATCTCACCGCAAATTTGTCGGAAGTCTTGGGCGGTCAGCGCGTCGTAAAATCGTTTGGGCGCGAGGAATTCGAAGTTGGGCGCTTTCGTAACCGAAACGACGATTTCTTCGGCGCGTATATGAAGCTGACGCAGTTCATTCAGACGCAGCCGCTCGTCATTTCGACGATTATGGTTGCCGCAGTCGTCGCTATTATGTGGCTTTCCGTCCGCGAGGTCTTGGTTGGCCGGCTCGACACAGGCCGAGTCTTCATGTACTGGGGCTTACTGGTGAACTTGATGAACCCGATGAATCGCGTCGCGGCCTTTTTCGGCGATATCAGCAAGGCGATCGTCGGGGCGGGCCGCACCTTCGAGCTGCTCGATCTGCCCGTCGAAGTCGGCGATTCGGCCGGCGCAATTCCGTTGCCGGCGGTGCGCGGACGCATCGAATACGTCGACGTCACGTTCCATTATAAGCCGGCAGAGCCGCCGGCGCTTCGCCACGTCAATGCCAGGATCGAGGAGGGCGAGATCGTCGCGCTGGTCGGGCCGTCAGGGGCCGGAAAGACGACGATCGTCAACCTCGTGCCGCGCTTTTACCAACCCCAAGAAGGCCGCGTCCTTCTCGACGGCATCGACATCGCAACGGTGCGACTCTCCGACCTGCGCGCCGCAATCGCAATCGTTCCGCAGGACGTGCAACTCTTTCGCGGTTCGATTCTCGAGAATATCCGGTACGGTCGCATCGGGGCGACCGACGCGCAAGTCCGAGCCGCCGCTCGCGATGCGAACGTTGAAGAGTACGTGCAAAGCTTTCCGGACGGTTACGCGACGCAGGTGGGAGAGCGGGGCGTCCGCCTCTCCGGCGGCGAGCGCCAACGCATCGCGATAGCGCGGGCCGTCCTGCGAGATCCGCGCATCTTGATTCTCGACGAAGCGACGAGCGCACTCGACAGCCACTCTGAAGCGATGATCGAGCAGGCTCTCGATCGGCTGTTGCTCGGGCGCACGACGATGATCATCGCGCACCGCCTCTCTACCGTCCGTCGAGCGCACAAAGTGCTCTTCATCGAAGCGGGCCGCGTTGTCGAGATCGGCACCCACGACGAGCTGTTGGCCAAAGGGGGCGCGTATGCGCGCTTGCATGCGGCGCAGTTTGCGTTTAGGACACCGTAAGGTGCGGGCCAGGTAAGAAGGCCGGGAACCGACAATACGGAGGCGAAAGAAGTCGGTCATCTGGGGACATCCTCCTTAGAAGTTCCTGCTTTTGAGTGATGGGTGCCGTACACCAACCTGCCGGAAAGGAACTTTCGTTGAACCAGGGATTCACTGTGTGGCTTACGGGCTTGTCCGGTGCGGGCAAGAGTACGATCGCCGAGCGGCTCGCACCCGAGCTGGGCGCGCGCGGCTGCGCGGTCGAGGTACTCGACGGCGACGAGGTTCGCACGCATCTTTCGAAAGGGCTCGGATTTAGCCGGGAGGACCGCGACATCAATATCGGGCGTATCTCGTTTGTGGCTTCGCTGCTGGTCAAGCACGGTGCCGCCGTGATCACCGCGGCGATCTCGCCGTATGCGCAGGCTAGGGGCGAGGCGCGCGAGCGCATCGGGAACGCGCGCTTCGTCGAAGTCTACGTGCGCTGCTCCCTGGACGAACTGGTTCGCCGCGACGTCAAGGGGCTCTACGCGAAGGCGATTGCCGGCGAACTGAAACACTTTACCGGCGTCTCCGATCCGTACGAAGTTCCGGAGAAGCCCGACGTGATCGTCGACAGCGAGTTCGAAACGGTTGAAGAGAGCGTATCGAAGATCCTTGCGGAACTCGAGCAGCGCCGCTTACTGGCTGTCGGCGTCCAGGCGGCGTTATGATTGCTCCTCATGGCGGCAAGCTGATCGATCGCACGGTCGACTCTGCGCAGGCCGAACGCGACTTGCGCGAAGAGGCCAAAGGACTTCGCCGCCTCACACTGACCGGGCGCGAGTTGAACGACCTTGCGTTGATCGCCAACGGCGCCTGCAGTCCGCTTACCGGCTTCATGACTCGCAGCGACTACGAGCCCGTCGTCACCTCGATGCGTTTGTCGAACGGGTTGCCGTGGAGCATTCCCGTGGTTCTGGCGGTCGACCGAGAAGAAGCGCCCAACGTCGGCACCGGGGCGGCTCTCTACGACGGCGAAGGCCGGCTGCGCGGCGTCATTGAGATCGAGGACGTGTTCGAGCACGAGAAGCTTCGCGAAGCCAAGTACGTCTACCGCACCGAAGAAAAAAACCATCCGGGCGTCGCCGCGCTCTTCGAGCGCAAAGACATTCTCATCGGCGGTCCTGTCTGGGTCGTGCCGAGCGAGCGTGATCCCGCGAGCTTGTCGCCGATCGAGACGCGCGCCGAGTTCGAACGGCGCGGTTGGAATACCATCGTTGGCTTCCAAACGCGTAACCCAGTACATCGTGCTCACGAATACATTCAGAAATGTGCGCTCGAGATCGTCGATGGATTGCTACTGCACCCGCTGGTTGGGGAGACGAAGGGCGACGATATCCCCGCCGAGGTGCGGATGCGGTGCTACCGTGCGCTCCTCGAGAACTACTATCCGGCCGATCGGGTGCTGCTGAGCACGCTGCCGGCTGCGATGCGATATGCCGGTCCGCGCGAGGCGATTTTTCACGCGATGATCCGCAAGAACTACGGCTGCACTCACTTCATCGTCGGGCGCGATCACGCCGGCGTGGGAAGTTACTACGGAACCTACGACGCGCAGAAGATTTTTGCCGAGTTCGATCCAGCAGAATTAGGCATCATGCCCCTCAAGTTCGAAAACAGCTTCTACTGCCGGCGCTGTCAACAGATGGGCTCGAAGAAGACCTGCAGCCACGAAGCGGATAGTCACGTCTCGTTGAGCGGCACGAAGGTGCGGGAAATGTTGCGAGCCGGGGAGTTACCACCCCCGGAATTCTCGCGGCCGGAGGTCGCGCAGATCCTGATTGAATCTTCGCGCGAACCCGAATCAGCGCTTCCTCAACGTTCCTAAGCTACGTTTTCCTGCGCGGGAGTCCGGCGTTGGTGCAGCGCAAACCGATTACCTTCGGGGTCGCGCGCAAAGCACGTCGTGCACGCCGGAAACTCGTGCACCTCACCGACCTCGACGCCGCTGGCTTTGAGCCGTTCTCGCATGGTCTGCATGTCGTCCACCTCGAAGGCAGCGCCGGTGGAAGATCCCGGCTCGAATCCCAGCGGCTCGCCGTTTCCTACTCCGAAGGTGGTGTTGCCAACGTTGAACTCTATCCAATGGTCGCCGAACGAATCACCCTGCTTGAGCCCGAGCGTCTCGGTGTAAAAAGCGCGCGCGCGTGGCACGTCACGTACGGAGTAGGCGAAGAAAGCGATATCCTTAACCATGGCAGACCCTCCAGGCCAGGGCGGTTGCATGCGGAGGCTGCCGAACCCTAGCGCTCGAAGAGAGCGCGCTCCCACGTTACGGCCTGCCAAGGAGGGCGTCCATGCTCGTGCTGAGCCGCAAGGCGAATCAATCCATCATGATCGGAAGCGATATTCGCATTCTCGTCGTAGGCCTTGACCGCGATCAAGTGAAGCTCGGAATCGAGGCGCCGCGCGACGTGCCGGTCCACCGTTTCGAAATCTTCTCGGAAATCCACCGCCCCGCTGCGCCGGTGGTCGACTCATCCCCGTAGGAAAAGAAAGCATCGAGGCGGATATATCCCGCGATGCCGCCCTGCCCGGAGCCCGGAATGTCGAGCCCACCTTGGTTGAATGTTGACCAAGGTCACCCTTTGGGGTACTCTGGGTCGGTGAGCGCGAGTGAGGCGACCATCCGCGCATGAACTGGGAATACATCCTGGTCGGATTCATCGTTGGCGCCTGCACGGCGTACAGCGGCGTCGGCGCCGGCGCCATTACGACGCCGCTGCTGATCTTTCTGGGCGTTGGAACCGATAAGGCGATCGGCTCGGACCTGCTCTTTGCGTTGGGAACGCGGGTGGTCGCGATGCTGACGCACCTGCAGAAGGGAACGGTTCAGGGATCGGTGCTCTGGCGGCTGTCGCTCGGGGGACTCCCGGGCGCGATTATTGGAGTCATCGTGAGCGCCGACTTGCACCGGTCGCTCGACATTCGCCAGCTCGAGCACGTGCTGCGCATCGCCGTCGCGGTGGCATTGCTCATTTCTGCCGCGGGAATTATCTTCAACCGGAGACTCGCGGGCGACAGTTCGAATTTGACAAACGGTCTCCCGACACTCCGGTTAGCGGGAATCGGCTTCTTCGTGGGTTTGACCGTCAGCATCACATCCATCGGAGCCGGCTCGCTCACGCTTCCACTGCTGCTGCTCGTGGCGCCGGTGGTTGCCTTGCGGCGTTTGGTGGGGACCGATCTCGCCTTTGCGGTGGTCGTCCTCGTGCCCTCGCTCTTAGGACACTGGCGCATCGGCGACGTAAACCCCGCAATTGCGGGGTCGCTGCTGATCGGGTCGATACCCGGAGTCTTCGTCGGGGCGTACTTCGTGACGCGCTTACCGGAACGGTGGTTCCGCGGCGCGTTGGCTGGGGTGCTTATCATCGTTGCGGTCGCATTGCTCCCGATACTGCCGCACGCGAAGGGCTAACCGCTTCGCGTTCGCTCCCGCTCCACGAGCTGGCTCGCACGGAACAGACTTTCAAAGGTGCCGGCGTCGCTCCACGCACCCTCCAGAATGTCGTAGAAGAGATCGCCTTCCCGAATGTACCGGTTGTGCACGTCGGCAATCTCGAGCTCGCCGCGCTGTGAAGGCGTCAGCGCTTTGATAAAGTCGAAGACACGCCGGTCGAACATGTAGACGCCGGTGACGGCGTAGCGGCTTTTCGGACGGACCGGTTTCTCCTCGATCTCGACGATGCGATCGCCTTCCAGAACCGGTACGCCGAAGCGCTGAGGGTCAGCAACTTCTTTTAAGAGTATGCGCGCGCCTGAACTCTGCGCGCGGAATTTGCGAACGTAGGGCGCGATGTCATCCTGCAGTATGTTGTCGCCAAGAACGACGACGATGCGTCCACCCTCCGCAAAATGTTCGCAGAGACGTAAGGCATCGGCGATGCCGCCCTCACCCTCTTGGTAGGCATAGTAGATGTTATTGAGGCCAAACTCCGAGCCGTTTCCTAAAAGGCGCAGGAAGTCGCCTGCGGAGTTGCCGCCGGTCACGAGCATAATCTCGCGGATGCCCGCGCGGCAGAGCGTTTCGAGCGGATAGTAGATCATCGGCCGGTCGTAGACCGGCAGAAGGTGCTTGTTCGTAACCTTCGTTAGCGGCCGCAGCCGGGTGCCGAGCCCGCCGGCCAGAACGACGCCTTTCACGCGGATCGAACCTCGCTCTTCAGGGGTCGCCACCAAGATTCATTGGCGCGATACCAATCGATCGTTCGGGCGATGCCTTCTTCGAACGCCATTTGCGGCTTCCATCCGAGTTCGCGCAGTTTGGCTGAACTCACGGCGTAGCGCCGGTCGTGACCGGGGCGATCCGCAACGTGCGCAACGTGCGTTTCCACGCGACGTCCGCAGCCCTCCGTGAGTCTGCGCGTTAGCTCGAGATTTGTTCGCGGCGTTTCGGCGGAAACGTTATAAACGTTTCCGATCTGCCCGCGCTCGAGCACGTCGAGAATCGCGCGTGCGTGATCTTCGACGTACAACCAATCGCGTACTTGTAAGCCGTCGCCATAGAGCGGCACGGGACGATCGTCGATGAGGTTGGTTAGGAAAAGCGGGACGATTTTCTCGGGATATTGATAGGGACCGTACGTATTGCTTCCGCGCGTAATCAGCACGGGAGCGTCGTACGTCGCATGGTAAGCAAGAGCTAGCAGGTCTGCGGCGGCCTTGCTTGCCGCATATGGACTACGCGGACGCAGCGGGTCGCTTTCGAGCGATTCGCCGGTTGGAACGTTGCCATAGACTTCGTCGGTCGAAACCTGAAGGTAGCGCGCAACCGCCAGTTCTCGGAGGGCCTGGAGCAGCACGTGCGTTCCGAGCGCATCGGTTCGCAGGAACGCCGCGGGGTCGACGATTGAACGATCCACGTGGGTCTCGGCCGCGAAATTGATGACGGCCCCGACTCCCGCGCCCATCGTTGCGCGCACCGCCGCGGCGTCGCAGATATCGCCCTTGACGAAGCGATAGCGCGGGTCGCCTTCCACGTCGCGGAGGTTGGCGGGGTTCCCTGCGTAGGTCATCGCGTCGAAATTGACGATTTCAAGTCGCGGCCGCTCGCGCAAAGCAATCCGAATGAAATGGGAGCCGATGAAGCCCAACCCCCCCGTGACGAGCCAACGCATGTTGCGCTCTACGCAGAGGGTTTCGCCGCGACCTGCCCAGCCGAATCGGCGACGAGCGCCGCGAGTTGTTTGCGTGAGGATAAGTCGAAGCGATCGAAGATCGCCGAGATGTGCGTCTCCACCGTGCGCTCGCTGATGAAGAGTTGTGCGGCGATGGCGCGGTTACTCATGTCCTGCGCTGCGAGACGCGCAATCTCGACTTCTCTGGGAGTGAGCCGGTCGGTCCCGGCTCGGTGACGGGCGCGCCTGCGCGTCTGCTCCAAATCGCCCGCTTGGCGGACGTATCCGTGTCGATGGTAGACGGCGAGTGCGTCGGCGTAACGTCCGGCGAGCTCCTGCGCCTGAGCGCACTCCCAGGGCCATCCGATCTCCTCGAAGCAAACCGCGGCATCAAGCGCCAAGGACTTCGCGGCGCTGGTCTTCCGTCCGCGGCGTGCCACGCGTGCGTCGAAGAGCTTCAGGTGCGCTCGTGCTACCGCATGCTCCGGGTCGCCGGCGGCCTGCTCGAGCAGCCTTCGCGCGTCGGCGACCTCGGCGGCATCGCCGCTCGTCGCGAGTTGATCGAGCAGCCAGAATGCGAGATTGGCTCCACGGATATGCGCCAGCGCCCGCGAGCGCAGCTGTGCGGCTTCCGCGCGTCTGCCGATGACGTCGTAATAGGGGGCCACGCTGCCCGCCAATGGGCCGATGCTTTCAGGTTGTCCGGAGCGAAATGCGAGCTGGATCGCATCGCCAGTCGCGTAGCTCGCGGCCCGTTCGTCGTCGCAGCGCAAGTAGGCGAGACGCACGCCGATGCTCGCCACGGCGGTGTGGGCGACCACGCCGCCGCTCGTTTCGAGGCTCCGGTCGAGCATGCGCTGCGCGCCCTCGAGTTCGCCGGTAAGAAGATAAACGAAGGACAATGATCGCATTACGATGGCCGCGGCTCTTCCGAGGTGCTCGCGCTCGATCAATTCGATCGCCTCGCGGTAGGCCGCAATCGCCTCATCCGTTCGCCCTGCAAAGAACGCGAAGCGAGCGTAGTTGCTCAACGTGATGCTCAATCGCTCGGCGTTACCGATTTGGCGGGCTAGGCATACGGCTTCGATCTTGTCTTCGATAGCCGAACCGAGCCGGCCGCTGGTGGCGTTCGCGTCGCCCCGCACGTCATGAAACATGTGACGTTCCTCGAGCGCGTGCTGGCGGGGCGAAGACTCCGCGGCGGCGAGCTCGACGAGGGCCGCGGTGGGATGTTCTTGTTGGACTTCGATGCGCGCGAGCGTGACGTGTGCGCTGTAGCGAAGGTTGGCGTCGTCGAAAGTTTCCAAAAACTGCAGAGCGGATCGAACCGCGGCAACGCCTTCTTCGTGCCGCCCGGCATCGCTGTGCCGGCGCGCGATAAAGAGAGCGAGGCGCGTCGCCCGCATGTAATCGCACGCGGTGGCATAGGCCTCGACACCACGTTGGCCCCAGGCGCATGTATCGCTCAGCTCGCCGTTGATCGAGAGCGTTCGAGAGAGCTTCTCGCACAAGCCGGCGTACCGCTCGTACTCTCCGCGACCACACGCGTCGACGGCGCGGCGATACGCGATCGCCGCGTCGCGATGTGCGCTGCGTGCGGCCGCCGCGTCCCCGGCGA
This sequence comes from Vulcanimicrobiota bacterium, assembly GCA_963756635.1. Lineage (GTDB taxonomy): Bacteria > Vulcanimicrobiota > Vulcanimicrobiia > Vulcanimicrobiales > Vulcanimicrobiaceae > Cybelea. The sequence goes on along the minus strand of CAVWOR010000004.1, from coordinate 166,139 downwards.
GCTCGTGTGCCTGGCCGGCTCTCTCGCGTTGGCCGGCAGCCGCCCAATGATGAGCGAGCCGCGCCGGGTCGACGTCGCTATGTCGCGACAAACATTCCGCAATCCGTGCGTGAATAACGCTCGCCTGCGTGGCCAGCAGCTCTCGATATAAAACCTCTCGTGTAATTGCGTGCCGGAACGTGAAGTCGCCCACGTGCTCACGCACTTCGCGAACCAGTTGCAGCGCACACGCCCGCGCGAGGACGTCGCAGATGCTCGCAGTGGAGCTAGCGGAGAGCTCGGCAAGCAGCATCGCATCGAACGTGCGTCCGATGACCGAGGCCAAGAGCAGGATGCTGCGCTCGTCCGGCGAGAGCTGCTCGAAGCGCGGCAGCACGGCGGCGCGAATGCTGAGCGGCGCGATATCGAATGCGGTTCTTCGAGCGGTGACGACGCTGTTGACGAGCTCCTCCGCGAAGTACGGTTTGCCTTCGGCGAGCGAACAGACCCGCTCGATCTCGTGCTCCAGCATCGGTTCGCTCTTCGGCCAGATGGTGGCGACGAGAACGCGCATGTCGTCCTCGCTCAGCGGATTGATGTGCAGCGTTAGGGCGCCGTGGCGGCTCACGTTTGCGATGGCCGAAGCCCGGGCATGGTCGTTCTCGAGATGCTCGGAACGAATCGTCCCCAGTAGGAGTATTCGCGAGTGGGTTAGCTGAGTCATCAGAAACGCGAGAAACTCAAGGGTCGCAAAGTCGGCCCACTGCAAATCGTCGAGCGCGAGGACGAGTGGCGTTGGCGCCTCCCCCAACGACTCGGCCGCCAAAAGAAACTCTCGGTATTTTGCGGCTTCCGAGCCGCCGTGCGGCGACGAGGCCGTTTCGCCGATGAAAGGTTTGCGAAGGCCTAGCCTCGCGAAGGCTTCGCGTATGGGCGCGAACGGAGGACATAGCGATTCGAAGCAGGTCGATGCCCCGATTCGTGCGCCGCTTGCGGCCGCGAGCACTCCGACCTCGTCGAGCAGGCGGGTCTTGCCGACGCCGGCCTCGCCCCAAAGCAGCACCCCCGCGCCGGCTCCGTTGCACGCACCCGCGTATGCTTGCGGGCCTAACGCTCGTGATCGTCGCGGCGTGGGCCCTGGCGTTCTGGGCGGAGTACAGTGGCGTCGCGGCAACGCTTCATCACGACGCACTCTATCACGCCGCCCGGCCGCTTTGGGTCTCGGGCCTGCTCCTGCTCTTGACCTGGCAAGTGATGACGGCTGCGATGATGCTACCGTCCGCACTTCCACTCGTCCGTTATTTCATGAGCGTTTCGGGAGATGCGCCGGGGCGCGAGTTCGCGCTGGGACTCTTCCTGCTTGCCTACTTCGCCGTCTGGACGGGCTTTGCGCTCATGGCGTTCTCGGCCGATATGGCGTTGCACCGAGTCGCCGACGTTTGGCCGGCATTTCTTGGACATCCGCAGATTATGGCCGCGACTCTCGGCGCCGCGGCCGTCTATCAGCTGACGCCCTTGAAAGACGCATGTCTGCGCGCTTGCCGTCATCCCGGATTGTACCTGATGCGGCACTATCGGCGTGGCGCGCTCGGAGGCTGGCAGCTCGGCTGCGGGCACGCTTTGTTTTGCGTGGGCTGCTGCTGGGCGCTGATGCTGATCATGTTTGCGGTCGGCGTCGCACACCTGGCGTGGATGGGCATACTGGCACTGGTCACGCTCGTCGAGAAGACCGCGCCCTGGGGCGGCCGCCTCGTGTGGCCGATCGGCGCGGCCTTCGGGGTCCTGGCGCTCGTCGAGCTGCTCCGACCGGGCATCCTGCCGGGCTTGTAATCCCACCACCAAGCGCGAGGAGGGCAGCGGCAGCCGTTTGCCTGCGGCAGGGTGCGCACGCTTGGAGCTCGATTGCCCCCGTGTTATAATCGCGCGGTTGTCCGTCACTTCACCCCGCACGGACGCGGGGTGGCGATGGCTCCGTGTCCGGGTGCTTCCAGGGATGGGCGGCGCTCGGGAGCCAGAAAGGTTAGCCCATGACCGTCGTTACCATGCGGGAGCTGTTAGAGGCCGGCGTCCATTTCGGCCATCAGACGCGACGTTGGAACCCGAAGATGAAGCCTTTCATCTTCCAAGAGCGCAATGGCATTTACATCATCGACCTGGCGCTTACCGTACAAAGGCTGCGCGAAACCTACGACCTCGTCAAACAGCTCTCGCGCGAGGGGCGCATCATTCTTTTTGTAGGTACGAAAAAGCAGGCGCAGGACGTCGTCCGCGAGGAGGCCGAGCGGGCTGGGACCTTCTACATCAACCAGCGTTGGCTGGGCGGGACGCTGACGAACTTCGCCACGATTCAAAAACGCATCGCGCGCTTGCGCGAGCTCGAGAACATGAAAATGCAGGGCGACTTCGATCGGCTTCCCAAAAAAGAAGTTGCCAAATTGCAAGAGGAAATGAATCGCCTGCAGCGCTTTCTGGGCGGAATCAAGGACATGCACCGCTTACCCGACGCCCTCTTCGTCGTCGATCCCAAGAAGGAACGAATCGCGGTTTTGGAAGCGCGCAAGCTCAAGATCCCGATCATCGCCGTGATCGATACGAACTGCGATCCGGACGAGATCGATTACCCGATTCCAGGAAACGACGACGCCATCCGCGCCGTCAAGCTCATGGTCGGCAAAATTGCCGACGCAATCATTGAAGGGAAGACCGAGAGCGAGAGCGCGTACGACGAGGAAGTCTACGATGCCCCGGCGCAGGGGTTCGGCGACGAGGTCCCCGTTTCAATGGCGGAGGCAGGCGTTTGATCTCGTACCAACCCCGACCCGAAGAGATCAAGGCGCTGCGCGAAGAGACGAGCGCGCCGATGATGGATTGTCGCCGGGCCCTGGTCGATGCGGCGGGCGACGTGGATCGCGCCAAAGCGCTGCTTCTCGAGCGTGGTGCCGCCCAGGCGGCCAAGAAGGCCGAGCGCACCGCCGACGAGGGGCTGGTGGGCAGCTACATCCATGCCGGCGGCAAGATCGGCGTCATGGTCGAAGTGAATAGCGAAACCGATTTTGTCGCTCGGAATCCGAAGTTTGCCGAGCTCACACGCGACATCGCAATGCATATCGCGGCGATGTCGCCGAAATACGTTGACCGCGAGAGCGTCCCGGCCGACGTCGTCGAAGAGTTGCGCCACGAATTTCGCGCCGGCGTGCCTGCCGGAAAGTCCCCGGAAGTGGGCAAGCGAATAGTCGAAGGCAAGCTGACGAAATGGTTCGAGGAGCATTGTTTGCTCGACCAGGCGTTCGTGAAGGACGACTCGATGAGCATCGGCGAGTTGATCCACCGTTCGGTTGGAGCGCTCGGGGAGAAAATCCGCGTGCGCCGCTTTGCGCGATACGCTCTTGGTGAGTGAGGTGAGTTCTCCGCGATTCGCGCGCGTGCTTCTCAAGATATCCGGCGAAGCCTTTGCTGGAAACGGCGCCGGCGTCGACGTCAACACGACGAACGCCATGGCGGAGCAGATCGCGGAGGTGAGGCGCGCCGGAGTCTCCATTGCGATCGTCGTCGGTGGCGGAAACATCTGGCGCGGCAAGGTGCACGAAGAGGCCGGCATGGACCGCGCGACGGCAGACTACATGGGGATGCTCGCAACCGTCATCAACGCGTTGGCGCTGCAGGACTCGCTGGAGCGCATGGGCGTGCCCTCACGCGTTCAAACCGCGATCGCCATGCACCAGATCGCCGAGCCCTACATCAGGCGCCGAGCGATTCGTCATCTCGAGAAGGGACGCGTCGTCATTTTCGCCGCGGGAACGGGTAATCCGTACTTCACGACCGATACGACTGCCGCGCTGCGCGCGGTTGAAGTGAACGCGCAGGCAATCCTCAAGGCAACCAAGGTCGATGGAATCTATACGGCCGATCCGAAAAAAGATCCGCGTGCCACTCGGTTCGAACGGCTCGAGTACCTGGAAGTCTTGCAGCTCGGCTTGGAGGTCATGGATTCGACCTCGATGGCGCTTTGCATGGACAACGCACTGCCGGTGGTCGTTTTCGACATGTCGGTTCCGGGCAACATCCGCCGCGTGATCTGGGGCGAGCCAATCGGCACCTACGTTGGGCGACGCGAAGCGGCGCCCGTGGGGAGTTCGTAAAACATGGCCGATGCCTATTTCAACGAGATCGAGTCGAAAATGCATAAGTGCGTCGACGCGGCACGCGGCGAGTTTGCCTCGATTCGCACCGGGCGAGCCGTACCGGCTTTGCTCGACCGGCTGGTCGTCGATGCCTACGGGCAATCGGTTCCTATCAAGCAGGTGGCGGGGGTTTCGGCTCCAGACTCACGGACGCTGTTGATCAGCGCCTGGGACAAGGGAGTCGTTCCCGCGATCCGCAAGGCCGTCGAAAAGAGCGATCTCGGTTTGACTCCCAACGTAGACGGCACGGTCATCCGACTGGCGATCCCGCCGCTCAACGAAGAACGGCGCAGAGATCTTGCCAAGCTGGTCAAGAAAAAAGCCGAAGACGGCCGAATCGCCGTTCGTAACGTTCGGCACCGGGCGCACGACGAGCTCAAAGCACAGCTCAAATCTCATCAGATCACCGAAGACGACAACAAACGCATGCAAGAGTCTCTGCAGCGGCTGACCGATAAGTACGTCAAGGAGATCGACGAGCTCGTTGAGGCAAAAGAAAAAGAGATCATGGAAGTGTGAACGAAGACTTGGTGCTCGTACCCGAGGTGCAGGCACGGCGCGTTCTGCGCGAACGGCGCATCCGCCTAAACGTGCTCGCTCCCTACGGCTCTTGGTTCGGTTGCGGAACGCTGCGCGTTCTTCGCGTGAAGATAAACGAGCCATCCGAGGAGGTGGAGCTGACGGTCGGATACGAGTCGTACCAGCCGTGAGCATCTCGCTCGCCGCCGGCTCGCGCATCGCACCCGATGTGCGAAGCCTGCCGCGGCACGTTGCGATCATCATGGACGGCAATCGCCGCTGGGCCAAGGAGCATGGCTTGCCGGTGATCGAGGGCCATCGCCGGGGCATGATTGCGCTGCGGCGTGTGACGCGCACCGCCAGCGATCTTGGCATCGACGCGCTCACCGTGTACGGTTTCTCGACCGAGAACTGGAACCGCGACGCGCGCGAAATCTCGCTCCTGTTCGAGCTGTGTGTCTATTTTGCACGCAACGAGCTCATCGAGCTGCGGCGAAATAACGTGCGAGTCCGGGTGATTGGCGAGTGGGAATCGCTCCCGTCGGTGCCGCGAAGCGCCCTGGCCGATCTTCAAGCCCAAACCTCGGCGAATACCGGCCTGCTTCTCAACCTCGCGGTCAACTACAGCTCGCATGCCGAACTCGAACGGGCGGTTCGAGCGATCGCTCGCGACGTCGCCCGGGGCGCGCTCTCGCCGGAGAACATCGACGAGGCGGTCATCGGGCGCTATCTCTATACCGCCGATCTACCCGAACTCGATCTCCTCATTCGCCCAGGCGGGGAGCACCGGCTCTCGAACTTCCTGCTCTACCAGGCCGCGTACGCCGAGCTCGTAATGACCGACGTCTATTGGCCGGATTTTTCAAAGGATGATTTCCTACGAGCGTTGATCGAGTTTCAACAGCGGGAACGGCGCTTCGGCGGGGCTTGACCGAACGACGCATCGTCGTCGGCTTGATCCTTGCAGCGGTCGGGCTCTTTTGCGTGGTCTTTCCGTGGCTCTTTTATCTGTTGATCCTCGCGATCGGCCTTGCCAGCATTTACGAATTTAATTATCTCTGTGCAATCAAGGGCCAGCCCTTGGAGTATTCGGTCGCGGTCCTCGGCGTCTGTGCGTACATCGCAATGGCGGTCTTCGGGCTGCTCCACAAATGGGAAGGAGTGCTTCTCGCGGCGATCGTGATTGCTGCCTTCGCCATTGGAATGTACGGCGAGGAAAAGGGATACTTTGCCCGCACCGCTTATACGCTGCTCGCCGTTCTCTACATCGGCAAACTCTTAACGTATTTCGTCTTCATCCGTCAGATTGCGGGCGATGGGATGTTGCTTACTTTCTACGTGATCGTGCTGATCGCGCTGACCGACACGTTCGGCATGCTCGTCGGCACAAGCGTGGGACGTCGGCGGCTAACGTCGATTTCTCCAAAGAAAACGGTCGAAGGTTCGGTGGGATCGCTGGCGATTGTGATCCTGGTCGCCACCACCGCAACCTGGTTGCCGCAACTGCATCTGCTCTGGTGGCAAGGAGCCGGGCTCGGCTTGGCGACGAGCGTCGCGGCGCAGGGAGGCGACCTCGTAGAGTCGGCATTCAAACGCGACGCCGGCGTTAAGGACGCCGGTGCGATGATCCAAGGCCACGGAGGCGTGCTCGACCGGTTCGATTCGTATTTGTTGGGCGGCGTCGCCTTTTACGCTACGTTGCACCTTCTCGGCATTCTTCAAGTCCAGTGATGATCTTCGGCCTCGCTGGCGCAACTCGCCGCGCTCAGGACGACAGAGGCTGATGCGAAAGCGCGTGGCAATTTTGGGATCGACGGGGTCGATCGGAAGGCAAGCGCTCGACGTGATCGGCCGCCACCCCGAAGAGTTCGCGGTCGTCGGCCTCGCAGCGGGGCGCAACGTGGAGCTGCTCGGCGAACAGGCGCGTACATTCCATGTGGACGTCACCAGCACGGCCGAGGACGGATCGGATGGGTTGCGTCGGGTTGCGGTGGAGAGCAATCCGGACGTCGTATTGGCCGCGACCGACGGATCGGTAGCATTCGAGGCCGTCTTTGCGGCCGTCGAGCGCGGGATCGACGTCGCCGTTGCAAACAAAGAGCTCGTCGTTGCGGCCGGCGCGCTGCTCGTCGAAGTGGGGCGTCGAAGCGGCTCGCGCCTGCTGCCGGTAGACAGCGAGCATAGCGCGATCTTTCAGTGCTTAGTGGGAGAGGAGCTATCGAGCGTTGCCGTAATCGTGCTCACCGCCTCAGGCGGCCCATTCTGGCGGACGCCGCGCGAAGCGATGGAACGGGCGGACCTTGCTGCCGCCCTCGCCCACCCCACCTGGCGAATGGGAACGAAGAACACGATCGATTCGGCGACGATGATGAATAAAGGGCTCGAGGTGATCGAGGCCAGCCGGCTCTTCGGCATCGACGGAGAGCGCATACAAATTGTCGTTCACCCTCAATCGGTTGCCCACGGTTTCGTGATCTTTACCGACGGCAGCGTCAAGTCGCAGCTCGCCGCGCCCGATATGCGGGTGCCGATCGGCTATGCCCTCAGCTACCCCAAACGACTAAAGTCGTTTGGGGACCCCGATCGTTGTACAGGCGCTCCGCCATCCGTGGCTGCGCGCCCCCCACAAGCTGAGCTTGTGGGGTGCCCCAACTTCTCTAGCGATAACGTATTGCGGATGCTTGGGGCAAAGGACGGGGAAACGACACTTCGATACGAATTCGAAGCGCCGGATCCAGCGCGGTTCCCCTGCATCGGACTCGCGTACGAAGCCCTAGCCGCCGGGGGAACGCAGCCCGCCGTCCTCTCGGCTGCAAACGAGGTAGCGGTAGAGGCTTTTGTCGAGGGGCGGATCGCTTTCGGGCGCATCCCGGAGGTCATCCAAGGAGCCATCCGTCGGGTCCCAGCCGAAGAACTGAGCCTCAGCGGGGTAAGAAGAGCCGATGGCGAGGCCCGCAAAGCCGCCGGAGAGATCGTCGAAGCCATCGAAAGGCTCACTCGTTGAATCTATTAGCGGCTGTGACCTTCGTCGGATTCGAGAAGGTTGTCACCTTTCTCGTCATGCTCTCGGTGTTGATCGTCCTCCACGAGGCCGGTCATTTCGTGCTGGCGCGCCGTTATGGCGTGCGAGTCAACGAGTTTGCGATCGGGTTTGGTCCCAAGCTCCTTAGCTGGACGAGCCGTCGCAGTGGTACGCAATATTCGTTGCGCGCACTGCCGATCGGCGGTTTTTGCGCCATGGAGGGCGAGGATAATAAGGTCTCCGAGGCTGCGCAACAGCGCGAGTTCCTCGCCGAAGGAGAGGTTGCGGAGAACAACTTCCAGGCGAAGCCCGCGTGGCGCCGGCTCGCGATTATCGTCGCCGGGCCGCTGGCAAACTTTATCCTGTGTTACTCGATCCTTTTGGCTGGAGCGCTAGCTTTTGGCGTCGCTAGCGACAAAGCGATGCCGGTTGTCGGAGAAGTACTTCCTGCGTCGCCGGCGGCGATTGCCGGTATCCGCCCGGGCGATCGCATTACCGAAATCGACGACGTGAGCGTTAGCTCGGGCAAAATCCTGGTCGACACGATTCATCACGCCCTGGGCAAAAAGCTCGATTTAATCTACGAGCGCAACGGCGTGCGAACTGAGGTCTACGTCATGCCGCGCTCCTGCCCGGCGCAAGTTGGAAAGAAGTTAGGCTGCATCGGCTTTCAGCCGGTCCCCGCCTACGAGCGCGTAGCTTTCCCGACCGCGGTCGCTCAGAGCGCCCAAGAGTTTGCCGCGATCGCCAGTCAAACCGTGGGCAGTATCGTGCTGCTCGTGACGCAGTTCTCGAAATATGCGCCTGAAATTGCCGGGCCGATCGGTATGGGCCAGGTTGCGGCGACGGTGCAGGATTGGGGCTGGGGCCCGTACTTCTATCTTGCGGCGACGATCTCGTTTGCGCTGGGACTCTTCAATCTTTTGCCGATTCCGGCGCTCGACGGCGGACGAGCGGCATTTATTATCGCCGAGCTCATTCGAGGGCGGCCCGTCGATCCCGAGAAGGAAGCGATGGTTCACATTGCCGGTTTTGCGGCTCTCATGGCGCTCATCATGCTCGTCGCATTTCACGACATCGCTCGAATCGTCAACGGGCAGGGGGTTATGTGAGTACCCTCGGAGGAGAGTAGCCCGTGCTACGCGTGCGGCGCAAGAGCAAGCCGATCTTCTTGCAAAACAAGACCGGAAAGACGGACGCAAAAGGCGTTTGGATCGGCGGCAATCATCCCGTGGTCGTGCAATCCATGACCACGACGGACACCGCCGATGCCGATGCAACGCTCGCGCAAATCTACGGCCTCGCAATGGAAGGCTGCGAGGTCGTCCGCGTCACGGTAAAAGATCCGCCCGACGCGGCGGGGTTGCCTGCGATCGTTCATCGCTCGCCCGTGCCGATCGTCGCGGATATCCACTACGATCACAAGATGGCATTGGCCGCGATTGAGGCCGGCGTGGCGAAGCTGCGACTGAATCCGGGAAATATACGCGATCCCAAAAAGGTTGCGGAAGTCGTCGAAGCCGCCAAGGGCCGCGCCATTCCGATTCGCGTCGGCGTAAACATGGGCTCGCTGGCTGCCGACCTGGAAAAGGCTCTCGGACACACTTCGGAGGCCATGGTGCTCTCCGCGTTGCGTCATGTCGAGATCCTCGAGGAGCACGGACACACGGATATCGCGATCTCTCTCAAAGCACACGACGTCGCCACCACGGTCGAGGCCTATCGCATGATGGACGCGCGGCTGCGCGAGCGCGCGACGCCATACGCACTGCACCTGGGCATAACGGAAGCGGGGTTGCTGCGCGACGGAACGATCAAATCGTCGATCGGTCTTGGGATTCTGCTCTGGGAGGGCATCGGGGACACGATCCGAGTTTCGCTTGCCGACGACCCAATCGAAGAGGTTCCCGTTTGCTGGAGCATCCTCAAGTCGCTGGGGCTGCGAGAAAAAGGTTTCGAAATCACGGCATGCCCGTCGTGCGGGCGAGCCGAGATATCGGTGCTCGAGCTTGGGCGCGCCGTCGAGGCGATCGCAAAATCGTATAGCGCGCCGGTGAAGGTAGCGGTCATGGGCTGCGTTGTCAACGGACCGGGCGAATCGAAGATGGCCGACGTGGGCGTCGCCGGAGGCAAGGGCAAGGGCGCCATCTATCGCGCCGGTGAGCTCGTTGGCACGTATCCGGAGAGCGAACTGCTTGGGATGCTGCGACTTGAGATCGAAAAGGTCATCGCGGAGAAGTACCCGGCCTATCTCGAAGAGATCGGTGGATCGGTCGTATGATTGCGCGGACGGCACAACTTTATAGGGCGCTGAGTTTTCGGCGTCTTGCAGCGGTGGCAATCGCGGCCCTGGTCGTCTCCGTGCTGCTCGCCGTTTCAAGGCCGATCGTCATGATGGTCGACGGCGAGCGAGTCGACAGCGACGTGGCCCCAGTGACGACCGCGAGCCAAAAGGCCTTCGTGCCGTTGCGCTCGATTGCCGATGCGCTCGGGGCCGAGACCGAGCTGGACGAGAAGACCGGTGGCGTCGACGTCGTGCTGGGCGGTCAGTCGCTGCGCGTGCGCACCGGCGATACTCACGCCACGCTCAACGGCATGCCGTTCACGCTCAAGCACGCGCCGTTTCGCGTTCGGGGCCGGGTGATGATTTCGCTCGACGCGGTTGCGCGAGCGCTGCACGTCAATGCGAAATACGATCCGCGAAACGCCCGGATCGAGGTCATGACGCCGGGCGTGGGCCAGGCGCCCAATCCTGTGGGCGCGCCGCAGTAACGGGGCTCCTCTTAGCCTAAGTGGCTGGATTAATTGCCGCCCCGTCACGATCGTTTCGAGCCGCTCGTCAATCTGCTAGAATGGCACGATGCCGAGCGCGGTTCCGCGCGCCATACAGAATGCTCGCTGCTGGCGCGTTGGTCGCGGCGCTTGCCGGCTGTACCGGTACGGGCGGGCGGTCGCTGCTTGCTCTGCCTCGGGCCGCCTTACCTGCGAAGTCGTCCTTCCCGGCGGCGGCCGGCGATCTCATCTATGTCGTCGATAACGGATTGGAAAGCGTCTACCAGTACTCGTACGAGACGCGAAAGCGGCTAAACACGATCCAGGGTCCTTTTTACGATGTGGTGACGATGTGCGCCGACACGAAGCAAGACATTTTCGTTGTCGACGACGCGGCACAGAGCATTCGTGAATACTCACACGACGGAAAAACGGTCATCAAGACGCTAGTCGATTTTTTTGGATTCCCCGAAGCCTGCTCGGTCGACCCCACGACGGGAAATCTCGCGGTCACCAATTTCGAAAACGCGTCCGGCGAGTTTCCCGGCAACCTAGTGATCTTTTCGCACACAGGACATGCGAACTCGCACCACGTTTTCAACATGTACAACTTCTACTTTCCCGCCTACGACGATAAGGGCAATCTCTTTGTCAACGGCAACTCGACCCGCGGGTCCCCCGTGTTATCGGAACGCCGCAAGGGCGGCGGGGGCTTCGAAGATCTCACGATGAGCCCAAAAATCGCTTCCATGTTCGGCATGCAGTGGGACGGCAAGTATCTCGCAATCTGCGATACAGGTCACCAGCCCAATGAAATCGATAGGTTCTCAATCTCGCGTTCGGGTGCAACAAAGGTGAGCTCGACGATACTGCAGGACGATGCCGACGTCTACCAGTTCTTCATTGCAGCAATTGGTGCCAAGGATGTAATCATCGCCACGGACCGCGCCGATCGCAAGCTTTATGCGTGGCGGTATCCGCTCGGCGGCAACCCGATCTTTAGCATCGGCGGGTTCATGCGGCCGCTTGGCGTCGCCATCAGCCGCACTATGCCGTAATGCGCCTTCGCACCCTTGAGTTAGCCAACGGCCATTCGGGTCTTTCGTGCAATCAAATAGCGTGTCGTAACTAAACCCAAACGACGAACATTACGTTGTGGCGCCGCTCTTTAGACGTATTCGGCCAAGCCGGCCGGCTCTTCGACCGGGACGACTTCGGCCGGATTTGATTTCCGAAAGCCGTAGGCGAAGAAGAAGACCAGCCCGCAGACCAACGCGATAAGGAACCACGTCCAGGTCGCTCGAGAGAGGCCGAAGACGGCCAGGAAGAGCGAAAAGACAATGCCCAAAATTGGAAAGAGCGGGACGAACGGCACGCGGAAACTGCGCGGAAGATCCGGCCGCCGCTTGCGCAAGTAGAGTACGCCGGCGCAAACGACCGTAAAAGCGATGAGCGTTCCGATGTTCACGAGGTTGAGCAGGTTGTTGAGAGGGACGATCAACGCGAGGATCGCGACCGCGACGCCGGTGATCAGCGTCGTGACGAAAGGCGTCTTGAACCGCGGATGGACTGCGGCGACGACCGGCGGCAGCATCCCGTCGCGAGCCATTACGTAAAAGATCCGCGACTGCCCGAGCAGCGAGGCCAGCGCAACGCTCGTCGTTCCGGCCAGGACGCCGACGGTAATCACCCAGTTGAGAGCCGGCATATGCAGCGGCGCGAGCGCGTAGACCAACGGGTTCTTAATCGGCACTTGACTCCAGGGCACCGCGGCGACGAGCACGATCGCGGTAGCGCAGTAAATTACCGTGCCGATTGCCAGCGCGCCGATCACTCCAACCGGTACGTCGAACTGGGGGCGCTTACACTCTTCGGCGGTCGTCGTCGCGGTATCGAAACCGATATAGCTGAAGAAGACGTACGCGCCGATCGCGATGATGCCGTACGGCTGCGCGGACGACGAATAATCCGCGAGTCCTCCAAAGGGCTGGAGCTTGCCCCAACCAACCGGGTTGAAGTTGTGCAAGTTGACGGCATGAAAGAGGAACGATCCGGCAATAACGAAGACGATCAACGCCGAAATCTTTAGCACGACGAAGATGTTGTTAACCGTTGCCGTTTCACGAATGCCGACGGAGAGCAAGATGCTCAGGCCGATAACGAAGAGCGCGGCGACGAGGTCGTACTGCGAGTGAGCCAGGTCCCAGCTCGACGGAAGCCACCAGGCACCGTGGATGATCAAATTCGACTGCTGGGCCCATTCCGGCAGAGCGACACCGGTGCCCTTGACGACATCCTGAATCGCGGCGGAGAACTGCTGCGCGACTGGTGCGGCGCTGATGCCGTACTCGAAGATGAGGGCAAAGCCGATGATCCAAGCAAAGAGTTTTCCCATCGTAGCGTACGCGTACGTGTAGGCGCTTCCAGCCACCGGAACCATCGCGCCGAGCTCCGCATAACAGAGCGCCGCAAAAAACGACGTCAGCCCGGCGAGCAGATACGAGATGATGACGGCAGGTCCCGCGCCCTTGACGCCGGTCCCGATGGTGGTGAAGATTCCACCGCCGATCATGGTGCCCAGGCCGATCGCAATCAAGTCCTTCGCGGTCAGCGCTCGCCGAAGGATCTTGCGCCTTCCAATTTCGCGCAGCTTCTCAACGTCGGTCGTCGCGAAGAGCTCCGAGAGGAACGACATTCGGGCGTCGCTTCGCATTAAGAGTCCGGCGGCCTGCTGGAGGGGTTCCAGAGATGCTCGGCAACTCCGAGGGCATCGTTGATCCACCTCGCCCATACAAAGAGCGCGTCGGAAAGACGATTCAGATAGCGTAGCCCCTCGAGCGATTCGACTTCCTCACGATCTGTAAGTGCGACCAGAAGGCGCTCGGCGCGGCGGCACACCGTTCGCGAGAAATGGAGATACGCGCCCGGCACCGACCCGCCGGGGTGGATGAAATTCGCGAGCGGGGGAAGCTCGCTTTGAGCCTCGTCGATCGCGCGTTCGAGTGCTCGGACGTCGTCGCTGCCGATAGAGGGCCTTTCTGGGCGGCGATCTTTCGGCAACGTTGCTAGTTCGCTGCCAAGATTGAAGAGCGCGTCTTGCGTCCAAGAAAGCCAGCCGTCGAGCCGGATTGCGCGCGCTTCGCTGGGCAGTAGTGGGCGTAGCGCCGCTCGAACCAGGCCAATCGCGCTCGAAAGCTCGTCGATCGTTCCGTAGGTCTCGATGCGCGGCGCGCTTTTCTTTATGCGTCCACCGCCGAACAGTCCGGTCATCCCTTTGTCGCCGGTGCGAGTGTAGATCCGTGTGATCTTAGGCATCGCTTTCCCTATGCGCGTCGCAGGCCGAAGCTCCTCGGCAAAGGCCGTTCCCGCATGGCGCGCGAAACGGGGCCGGTCATGTCCGAAGCGCTTGGCGGGGGCGCCGTTAAAGAGATTCCTCCGAAGGCGGTCGACCTTTCCGCATGGTATACGGCGGCGTGCCTCAAGGCCGAGCTCGTTTCGTATTCCCCCGTGCGTGGATGCGTTGTCCTGCGTCCTTACGGGTTTGGCCTTTGGGAGAATTTACAGAAGCATCTCGACGCGCGGTTTAAGGCGACGGGACACGAAAACGCGTACTTCCCGCTTTTGATTCCGGAAAGCTTGCTCGTGAAGGAAGCGGAACACGTCGAAGGATTCGCACCCGAGGTCGCCTGGGTGACGGAGGGTGGAAGCGAAAAGCTGACCGAGAGGCTGGCGATCCGGCCGACCTCCGAAGCAATGATCGGAACGATGTACGCGCAATGGATAGAGTCGTATCGCGACCTCCCAATCCTCATCAATCAGTGGGCGAATGTCGTACGCTGGGAAAAGGCGACACGCCCGTTCCTGCGCACGATGGAGTTTTTGTGGCAGGAAGGTCACACCGCGCACGCCTCGGCCGCGGAAGCACGCGAAGAGACTTTACAAATTCTCGAGCTCTATCGCGACTTCGCGGAGAACGTCGCGGCGGTGCCGGTCTATGCGGGCCGAAAGAGCGCCGGCGAGCGTTTCCCGGGGGCTGTCGAGACTTTTGCGATCGAGGCCCTCATGCCGGACGGCAAGGCCCTCCAATCGGGTACGTCGCACGACTTGGGGCAGAACTTTGCCAAAGCGTACGACATTACGTTCGTCGACGCCGACCGCGCGATCAAACACGTCTACACGACCTCGTGGGGGGTATCCTGGCGAATGCTTGGCGCATTAATCATGGTGCATGGCGACGACCGGGGATTGCGCATCCCACCGAAAATGGCGCCGGTCGAGGCGGTCCTCATACCGATCGTTCGTTCGAACGACGACCGCGCGATCGAAGCCTGCACGAGCCTCGCACATCGTTTGAGCGAGGCGGGTTTTCGCGTGCGCGTGGATGCGCGCGACGAGCAACCCGGCTGGAAATACAGTGAATGGGACTTGCGTGGCGTGCCCGTTCGCATCGAGATCGGGCCGCGCGACGTGGAAGCCGAGCAGGCGGTGCTGGCACGACGCGACCGTAACAAGGACGAACCGGGGCAGCGACGGAGCGTTGCGCTCGCGCAGATCCCGGCGGTTCTGCGCGAACTGCTTAACGAGATTCAGGATTCGCTGCACGGACAGGCGAAATCGTTTCTGAGCGATCATACCTTTGTTACCTGCGATCGCGGCGAGTTTTTCGATCTCTGCGCCAATCGGGCGGGAATGATCGACATCGCGTGGTGCGAACGGCCGGAATGCGAGGCGGTCGTGAAGGCGAGGACGAGTGCGACAACGCGGATCGTGCGTCCGCTCGATGAGCCGAACCTATCCTGCGTGGCTTGCGGAGAACCGGCGAAAGCCAGGGCATATTTTGCGCAGTCGTACTAGATGCGTCGTGGTCGTCGCCCTTGCGATGGCTCTCGCGGGGAGTATGGCAGAGGCATACGCTCCGAGCGTTGCGCAGCTCGACGCGGCGGCACGGGCGACCGGCAACCGCCGCGATCTCGCGCAGCGCATCGGAGGCTTGATATTTTCCACTCGGTGGCCTGCCGAAGTAAGCCAAATCTCGGCAAATGAGCTTGCCGGGCATCTCATCGTCGGCATCCGCGTCGTAGGAGTAAAATTTCATCGTCCCATGACCCGGGACGAGTTCGCGTCGGAAGTCGTGGCGCTCGTCGAGGCCACCTTTGCGGCCGCTCCCGGGACGGAGGAAATCGATCTCTGGGCGAGCGTTCCGATCAGCGTGGCGAGGGGAGCAGTCGTGAGCGGCGACTTAGCGAAGCCGACGTCCCGTACGGTATTTAGCCTAAGTGCACGTCGCGGAGAGAGTGCCGCGTCAATGCGCGCGCGGATCGGCGGCCCAGGCGACGGCGTCTTCTGGGATTCGCAGTGGGCGCGCACGGCCTTCCGGGAGCCGGCCTGATGTACGCTCGGACGACGCTGCCCAACGGCTTGCGCGTGCTGACCGAGACGATGCCGGCGGTGCGGTCCGCGACGGTCGGCATTTGGGCCGACGTCGGCTCGTCGGTGGAGAGTCGAGAACGACGCGGTATCTCTCATCTCGTCGAGCATATGCTCTTCAAAGGAACCCAGCGCCGAACCGCCAGGCAGATTGCGGAAACGATGGACGGGGTCGGCGGAGATCTCAACGCGTTCACGGACAAAGAAACGACATGCTATTACGCAAAGGTCATCGACCGCCATGTACCGCTGGCTCTCGACGTACTTGCCGACATGTTTGTCCACTCGATTTTCGATCCGCAAGAGCTCTCCAAAGAACAGAAGGTTGTCCTCGAAGAGATCAAGATGTACGAAGACTCACCCGACGATCTCATCCACGACGTCTTCCTGCAAACGATGTGGCGCGGATCGAGCCTTGGCGAGCCGACGATCGGGTTTGCCGATACCGTCGTCCGCATTACGCCCGACGACCTGCGCGCGCACATGCGCGCACATTATGCACCAAACTCGGTCGTAGTCGCGGCCGCGGGCAACGTCGAACACCAGCGTTTTGTCGAACTCGTCTGCGAGCAGTTTTCCGAATTCGACGGCGCCTGTGCATTGCCCGAACCGGAGCGGCCGGCGGCGACTCCCGCCAGGAATGTCCGGTATAAGGACAGCGAGCAGGCATACGTGGTGGTCGGAACGCGGGGCATCGACGTTCGTGACGAGCGCCGTTACGCGCTGTCCTTACTCGATACGGTGCTTGGCGGTGGCATGTCGAGCCGGGTCTTTCAAGAGATCCGCGAGCAGCGCGGCCTCGTGTATAGCGTCTACTCCTTTCAGGCCGCCTATCGCGGCGCCGGCCTCTTTGGCGTCTACGCTGGAACCTCGCCGGCCAACGTGCAGTCGTGCATCGATCTCGTCGTCGAACAGTTCGCACGCATCCGCAACGCGCCGATCGACGAGCGCGAACTTCAGCTGGCGAAGGAGCATATCAAGGGCAACCTCACGCTCTCGCTGGAGTCCACGTCGAGCCGCATGATCCGGCTCGGCCGCAACGAGTTCGCCTTCGGCCGCCATGTGACCGCGGAGGAAATCGAGCGCCGAATCGATGCGGTGACGGCTACAGACGTGCGGGAGCTGGCTAGCGAACTGCTCGTCGACGAAAATCTCGGATTATGCATTATCGGCCCCGTAGACGAGGGGGCAATTGTCTGGCGTTCGCACGCGGCGTAATGCTTCCATCGCCGGCCTACATGCCTCGTGAGGGGCGCTCGTCGCCCGCCTCCTGCGGGCTCCTGCTCGTCCGCGCTCGCGCCACCTGCTAAGGACAATTTTGACCTCCTGTCAATGGCGCTCGCGTCGGAACCCCTCCCGAGGTACGTAGGCCGGCGATGCAAGCTCTAGTTGCCGCAGCGGTAATTCCTCACGTCTGGTCAGGTAAGCTGATCGGGGCGATGGTCATCACGTTCATCGTGCAGGGCGTCACGATTGGGGCGTATGCAGCCCGGCTGGCAGGCGTTCAGACCAAACGGATCGCCACGTCGATTTCACTCTTTAATTTGTTCGTGACTACGGGTCGGCTGGCGAATCTTTTTATGGCGTTCTTCGTCGGGCCCCTTGCAGACGAGGCCGGGAACGCAACCGCGGCGGTCGCGGCGTGGCAACACGTCTTCGAGCTGCAATTGCGATTGATCGTGCTGGCCGGCACGGCCGGAATGATGGTCTTTAGCCTTTTGCTCCCGATGTTCACGTATCTCTTTCGGCGAGGCGTTCACTCGTTCGAAGCGCGAGGGTCGGTGCCTCACTCGTTGCTGCGCTTAGCATCGCCCTCAGTGATAGCCGACGTCCTGCGCTCGCAAAGGCTCCCGCGATTTGCCGAGCTGCGTTCGTTCGACTGGCGAAGACTTCCAAAACGCCTGCTCGTCTTCAATACGATTGTAATGTGCGTCTACGCGATCGGCGTTCAGGCGTCGTATCTTGCGTCGGTTCTCGATTCGAACGTCGCGCGGACGGCCATCGGGCTCTCCGGCGTCATCAACGGGATCGGTACCATCGCCTTTACGCTCTTCGTCGATCCGACCTCGTCGATCATCACCGATCAGGCGATTCATGGAAAGCGCACCGTCGAGGAGGTTCGCTCGATGGTGTTCTATCTATCCCTCACGGCCATCATTGGGTCGCTGCTCTCGCAGGCGATTCTCTATCCGGCCGCAGTGATCATCGAGGTGGTTGCACGATTTGCCGGGCACGTTCATTTCTAAGCTAGCAGCTATCATCTTCGCCGCTGCACTCCTTACGGGATGCGCCGGCTCGATCGAACGTTGGATCGTCAATACGCGAGTCCATCAGGGCGACGTCGCGCTGGCCCGAGGCGACGCGCGCGATGCGGAGCTGGCCTATCGCCTCGCACTGCGCGTCGACTCCAAGGATCCGCAAGCCCGTGCAGGGTTCGTCGAGGCGGCCGCCGTCCTGGCTCAGCTCGAGTACACGAAGGGCAGTTTTGACGATGCGCTGGCGACCGTGGATGCGGGACTCGCCGTGGATCCGCAGAGCGTGCGGCTGGCGGCGCTCAAAGGGACGCTCGACCAAGCGAAGCTTCAGCGCGAGATCGTGCTCTCGAACTATCCCACCTATCGCGCCGCCGTGCTCGAGCTCCAGCGCGCCTATCAACAACTCAATGTAACCAACGCGCTCTTGTTGCGAAGCCTGAGGCGCTTCGGGTACACGTTCGACACCGAAGAACTCACGAACGCGATCAAGCGCAGCTACGAGCTGCAGCTCGACGTGGCAAAAGACACGAACCGGTTGATAGTGTATCGCCAACTCGTAACCTCGGGCGCGCCCGAAACGCCGACGGAATCCACCAGTTTCGGCGCAGCGTCGTTGCTGCCGTTGCCGTGAAGCGATGATCTCGTGGCTTGAATCGCTGCCCACGGTGCGTGCGGGCATCATCGTTGTGGGAGGTTTTGTCGTGCTAGCGCTCGCGATCGGATATCTCGTCGCGAGATTTACGTCGCGCGAGATCCGCACCGCGCACAACGATCGAGCCGGGTTCATTCTCGCCGTGATCGGCGTGATCTACGCGGTGCTACTTGCCTTCGTCGCCATCGGCGTCTGGGATCGGTTCCAGGACGCAGAAGCACGCAGCTACGAGGAAGCCGGCGCGCTCGCTACGGTCTATCGCGATGCCGGTTCCTTTCCCGATGGGGTGCGGTTGCGGGCGCTCCTGCGAGCCTACGTGATCTCGGTCATCCGGCTCGAATGGCCGCGTATGCGGCGAGGCGAGCAAGCGCAACTCTCAAACGCTCTGCTCGAGAAGGCCGACCGAGACGTTCGAGCTCTGCCGATCGGCTCGGCTCGGCTCGCGGACATTCAGATGCAGATGCTCGCCGCGATGGATACCGCGCTGATGGATCGCCAAACGCGCCTGACGATAGATTCGCGCGGTATCAACGGCCTGATGTGGACGGTGCTGGTCGTCGGAGCCGTCGTTACGGTAGCTTTTACCTATCTCTTCGGATTCGATAAGACGCTCATGCAAGAGCTCATGATCGGAGGGCTCAGCTTCCTGATCGGCTTAATGCTCTTTCTGGTCATGGGGCTCGATTATCCGTTCCGAGGCAGCATCGCGGTGGGACCGGAGGCATTTCGCGCGTTGCTCGAAACCTTCACCGCGATTGGGCCCGCGTGAACCGTGCGGCGTTCACGCGACAGAGACCGCGCGCGTCCAGAAAGGCTCTCGCGTGACCGGCACGCTCGGCGTTACGGAAGCTTCGCCAGAATGCTTCCGCGTTTGGAGCTGCCTTAGCCGGATCGGTCTCATAAACGGGCCATGCCGCGTTTGCATCGCGGACCGGAAACCGCTGCAGCCACGCGCAAAGATCGAGATTGTGGCGGAGGCGCCCGTCCTCGATGGAAATAAAATACCGCGCCCCTTTGCCGATGGCGCTCTCTTCGTCGAACGGCGTCCAGAGCGCGGGGTCTTCTTCCCAGCCAAAGCGGTCGATGTAGTACTGAACGTCCGGCCCGTAATGGCCGACGACGATTAAGGCGTTGGGCGGAAGCGCGTGGTCGAGTTCGACGGCATTGCGATAGGCTTCTTCGTTGTACCGATAATATGCGCCGACCGGCGCGCGGGTAGCCAGTAACGCCACGATGGCTACGATTGGGACGAGCCCCAGCAGCGCGTAACGCGCGCTCGGGGCAACGTCGGCAGCGCGCACGAATGCAACGAAGCGGGCGACGGCACCGCCGATGATCAGCGCGCAGAGCGGGAGCAACGGATACATATAATAGTCGACGCGTTCGACCGTTACGACGACGTAGACGTAGAGGAGCCCGCCGGCAAGCCAACCCCAGAGCAGCGCTTTGGTTCGCGATGGCGTCCACGGCAGCGCAATGAAGGCCGCGACCGTTAGCCAAAACGCAATGCCGCCGAGCAGCCTGTCGTGCAGGAGACTTGCAGCCATGCCAAAGTGCGCGAACTGCGCCTGGAAGCCTGCTGCGGTCGTCAGACCGGCACGCAGCGCGGGAAGAACGTGCAAGCGCGCAATGCCGCTCGCCCAGTGCCAGTGCGCGTATGAATCAACCCGGCGGTCGTAGAGTGTGAGGACCACGAACGGCACCGCGATCAGAACGACGATCGCAGATGCGCGCATCGTACGCCCGGTACGAGCGCGCGCACCGAGCATGCCGAGCAGCGGCACCGCGGCAAGCGCCGCCACCGGCTTTGCGAGATAGGCCAGCGTCAGCAGCGCGGTCGTACCGGCTGCACCGCGCAGCGAGAGCGTTCGATCCTCGACGAGATAACGAGCTGCTGCATAGAGCGCTGCGGTCAAGAAGAATACCATCGCGCAGTCCGGCATGAAGGTCCGGCCGTAGTACACGCTCCCGGGGAAGACCGCATAGAAGAATGCCGCGACGAGTCCGGCTAACGCGCTTGCGAAGAGCCAGCGCGCGAAATAGGCGAGCGTGGCCACCGTCGCGAGGCTGAAGGCAAGCGTAATGATGCGGCCAAAGATCTCGTGCACTCCGAAAAGTTTGTAGAGCGCCGCTGCCAAGAAGGGCACGATCTGGAGCTCCAGCTCGACGTAATTCGGCGGTGGCCCGTTGTAAAGCGTTTGGGGGTACATGATATTGAAGCGTATGCGGGCGAAGTTGCGCGCAATTGCCGCGGTGTCGCCTTGGCGCCAGCCTGGATGGTCGAGAATGGGATCCTGTATCCCGTGCAACCGCAGCGCCAATGCGATAAACACAATGGCCGCTAGCCCCAGACCCCAATAATGGCCCCTTAATGTATGCCGAGTCAATTGAGGTGGCGAAACGTCCAATACTTGTTGAGGAAGAAGTTGACGCAGACTCCAGAGAGCGTCGCCGCAAACCACGTCATCGTAAAATGGTGGAAACCCGTCCGCTGAGCGATCGTAAAGACAACGTCACCCACCAGCAGCGCGATCGCCGAGACGGCGAGGAATTGCAGGCCTTCGACCAGCGCGTTGCGTCGCGAGCGGAACGTCCAAACTCTATTGAGAAAATAATTCGAAACGCCGCCGATCATAAATCCGATTGCAAAGTCGGCAAACCAGGAGAGGGTGGTCGTTTTCTCGAGCGCGTGTGCTACGAGAAAATTCACCACCATTCCCGAAGCGCCGACTATTCCGAATTTGATGAACTGTCGAACGCCGCGTCTACGCAACCCAATACCAATCGGCGAAGAGGACGGTGAAAAGTCCAAGCAACGGCAGCGAGAAGGCGAGGATCACGTTGTTCACCCACGAGCGTTCCCCCCAGCGAGCGAGGATGGCGAACATTGGAAAAAGGACGAGCGCGAAGCGCGGCATCGACATAAGATTCGAGGTGCACATCGGCACGAGAATCGAGAGCCCCATGTACGCGACGTACGACGGGCGCAACCGATGCCAGCCGCCCAGAAGAACCGCTATCATGAGCAGGGTGAAAGCGATTTCGAGCGACTGGTTCGCTACCACCAGCGCCCCGGCACCGTGGAGCACTTTGCCGAATGCATTTGCGACGCTCACCCACGGCATTGCGAGGTGGCGGTTCCAGTGAATTTGGACGTGCGAGAAGTAGAGAGGGTCTGCCCGTAGCACCCAGAGGTAGGCCATATAGACGGCCAACCCAAGCGGAATAAGAGCTCCAGCGGCAAGGTCGTACGCCGCCTTTGGGCGCAGCGGCCGGTCTTGCGCGTACCATTCGATGAGAAACGGCACGATCAGCAGCACGCCCTCGACGCGCGTAAGCGCGGCAAGGAAGCCAAGGATTCCCGCGAGCCACCAGGCGCGCGCGCGCATATAATAAAACGATGCGACCGTGAGCATAAAAAAAAGCGACTCGGTATAGACGGCTGCAAAATAAACTGAGGTTGGGAAGATCGAAACGTAGAAAATCGCGCGGCGCGCCACGGCGCGGTCGTATTCGTGCTCGAGCAGTTTGTAAAGATAGAGTAAGCCGAAGAAGAACGAGGCGTTGGAGATAAGCAGGCCGGCAACGAGATGATTGCCGGCGAGCGATCCCACGATTCGTATCAGCACGGGAAAGAGCGGAAAGAACGCCATGTCCGTGCCTTGATATCCTTGGGTCGCAATGTCGAGGTAGTGAACCGCGTCCCAGCGGCCCCAAACGGCCAAAAGGGCGT
The DNA here is from genome assembly GCA_963756635.1 of Vulcanimicrobiota bacterium. Taxonomy (GTDB): domain Bacteria; phylum Vulcanimicrobiota; class Vulcanimicrobiia; order Vulcanimicrobiales; family Vulcanimicrobiaceae; genus Cybelea. Next base: position 143,599 of record CAVWOR010000004.1, on the reverse strand, counting down.
GCGAAGATTCTTGCACGTGGGTCCCGGCGCGCTGCCCGATGATGACGAAAGCGAGCTCGGCGATCACGATGATCGCGATGCGGGTCGCAGCAAAATCGATCAAGACCTCGCGCACGGTCTGATTGAATCGCGCCGCAATCAGGACTTTGCCCGTGCAAGCCAGGATAAATGCTACCAGGAAGAGCCGCGCGCCGTGCGTGAGCTGAGGCGGCAGGACGAACGTAAGCCAGAGCAGCAGGAACGGGAGCCACGTCATGGCGTCGTATTGGACCGAGCGCACGAACGTAATGCCGGCGCGTCGCGAAAAATATGCGGCGTAGGCGATCCACCCCGCGATTGCCAAGATCAGCCCGGCGGCGGTGCCTGCGATGAGCCCTAACTCACTAACCGCACCACGATGAAAGGGAACGATCAGCGCGTACCAGCCGAAAAAACCCAGGGTAAGGCCGGCCAGCGCGACGGCAGTCAGCGCGGGCCAGCCTGCGACAAGTAGGTCGGTAAAAGGGAGGAGTCGCGAATCTGTGGGTCGCGAGAGACGGGTACCGGCGAGCACGGTGTACCGATTTTAACAGGAAATGCGCCGCTTCCCTTTGTAGGCTCTCACGAAATGGCACGGTCGATCATGCGCGCGCTGCTCGAGCATCCGGTTCACTCGCTCGACTTCGTGAAGGTGACTGAAAGCGCCGCGCTCGCCGCCTCGCGTTGGATGGGACGCGGAGAACGCGACGCGGCCGATGGCGCTGCGGTTGAAAAGATGCGCGAATCGCTGGGCGATATGGAGATCGCCGGCCGGATCGTTATCGGCGAAGGCGAGCGGGACGAAGCACCGATGCTGTACATCGGCGAGGAAGTCGGCATGGGCGGCAAAGAAGTCGACATCGCGGTCGACCCCGTCGAAGGCACGAATCTCGTCGCAAACGGCCTGCCCAACGCCATCGCGGTAATGGCCATTGCCGAGCGTGGGGGTCTGCTTCACGCGCCGGATACGTACATGAAGAAGCTTGCAGTCGGTGCCAAGGCCGCGCCGTACGTGCACATCGATGCGCCGGTGCGCGAAAATCTCGAAGCCGTGGCGAATGCGCTCGAAAAGCCGATAAACGACGTCTGCGTCATCATCCTAGACCGCCCCCGCCATGCCGATCTCATACGCGAAGTTCGCGCGGCAGGCGCGCGAATTCGATTGATCTCCGACGGAGACGTTGATGCCTGCATCGCTACGGCGATCGACTCGACCGGCATTCACGTCGCGATGGGGACCGGGGGCGCGCCCGAAGGCGTGCTTGCTGCCGCCGCGATCAAGTGTCTCGGCGGAAACTTCATGGGCAGGCTCCAGCCGCGGAATCAAGCAGAAACGGAACGTGCCATCGCAATGGGCTGTGGCGATGTCAGCCGCGTCTTAGAGCTCGACGATCTCGTTCGCAGCAACGACGTCATCTTCTGCGCGACCGGCATTACCGACGGCGATTTAGTTCGCGGCGTGCGCTTCTTCGGAAATCAGGCACGAACGCATTCGATTCTAGTGCATTCCAGCGGGACGGTCCGTTTCATTGAATCGACGCACCGGCTCGGTGCCCGCCCAGCCGGGCGGTAATGCAGGATCGGCTCCATCGTCACGACCTTATCGTCGTAGGTGCCGGTTCGGCGGGCTATGCTGCCGCACGCACCGCTCGCGACGTCGGTTGCGACGTCGCACTCGTCGATCGAGGGCCGCTCGGCGGCCTGTGCATTCTGCGCGGTTGTATGCCGAGTAAGACCTTCTTGGCATCGAGCGATGCATTGCAAGATGCGCGCGAGGCGCGCGCACTGGGAATCGACGCGCGGGGCTTGGGCATCGACATGCCTTTCGTTGCGGCTCGAAAACGCGAGCTCGTGCGCGGATTTGCCGATTACCGGATCGAAGGAATTGGAGAGTTTCCGCTCTACCTCGGGGCGGCGCGCTTTCTGTCACCGACCCGTCTCGCGGTAGGCGACGGTGTTCTCCTCGAGGCGTCAAAGTTCGTGATTGCCACGGGGAGCGTCGTTTCTCCGAGCCTGCTCTCGGGGCTCGCCGAAGTCGGCTACATCGACAGCGACGCGGTGCTGGAACTCGAGGAGATTCCGGATTCGGTCATCGTGCTTGGCGGCGGCTATACGGCCTGCGAACTAGGCCAGTTCCTGGCGCGCATGGGTGCGAAAGTGACGATGCTCATCCGCAGCGATCATCTGCTGACGCAAAGCGATGACGACGTCGGCGAGGCGCTGACGGAATATTTCCTGGAAGAAGGTATCGACGTCGTAACGCGCGCGTCGCTCGTATCGGTAGAGCGCCGCGGCGCCAAGAAAGTCGTGGGCTATCTTCGCGAAGGGACGAAGCGGGAAGCCCTCGGCGAGGAGATATTCTATGCGCTCGGCCGCACGCCTAATTTCGAAGGCCTCGATCTCGAAAAGGCCGGAATTGCCTACGGGCCGGCGGCAGGCATTACCGTAGACGACGGTCTTCGTACCAGCAATCCGAACGTTTATGCCGTCGGTGACGTGACGGGCGAATACATGCTCGTGCACGTAGCGATCTATCAGGGCGAGGTAGCCGCCCGCAATGCGTGTCTGAGTCTCGATGAGATCGCCGATTATCGCCTTGTAACGGCACACACAGTCTTTACCGATCCGCAGTTTGCCGCCGTCGGAATGAGCGAGAAGGAATTGCAGCGAAAGGCAATAGCCTACGTCTCCGCCCGTTACGATTTCGCCGAGCACGGCAAAGCGCAGTGCTTGGGCAAGACGAAAGGTTTTGTCAAGATGATGGCCGATCGCGAGAACGGCCGAATCCTGGGCGCTGCAGTCCTCGGCGCGCAGGGCTCGGAGCTTGTTCACGAGGTGATCGTGGCTATGCGATTCTCAGCGACGGTCGATCAATTCATGCGCATTCCGCACCTTCACCCGACGCTCGCGGAGATCTGGACCTATCCTGCAGAAGTCTGCGCGGCCCAACTCGGCAAGAAGGCTCCGGGTGACGAGCAGTTGGAAACGGCGACGAGCATCCCCGGTGAGTGAAACTCCCGCGCATCTGCGCGCCGCCCTCATACAAACCAAGCCGGTGAAAGGGCAGTACGAGCGAAATCTCGTCGAGGCGGGGCAGGCATTCGCCCAGCTCGCGGAAGATGCGCCGGATCTGATCGTGCTTCCGGAGGCTGCGTTGACCGGTTACTTCCTCGAGGGCGCGGTCTACGATTTGGCCCTCCCCGCAGCGAGATTCGCAAGCGACCTTGCGCGTGCGTGGCGAGAGGTATCCGGGCGGCGAGTCGATCTCGCCGCCGGGTTCTACGAAAACGACGGTGGAACGTACTATAACAGCGCGATCTACCTTCACGTCGCACCGGACGGCGAACGGATCGTACACGTTCACCGCAAGATGTTCTTGCCGACGTATGGCGTCTTCGACGAGGACCGCTTTCTGTCACGCGGTCGCAAGTTAAGCGTCTTTGAGACGCGCTTTGGCGCGATGGCACTCTTGATCTGCGAAGATGCCTGTCATGCGATCGTCCCGACCATTGCGGCGATAAAGGGCGCTCGCATTTTGATCGTTCCCAGCGCCTCGCCGGGGCGCGGGATCGAAGGCAACGACGAAGGCGAGCTCGAGAGCGTCAGGCAATGGCGCGAGATGCTGCGGCTGACCGCGGTCGAGCACGGCATCTACATTCTCTACGCGGGTTTGACCGGATTCGAGGGCGGGAAGGGCATGACGGGATCATCGTGCGTCGTCGATCCGCGCGGACGAGTACTGGCGCAGGCACCCCCGACGCAAGCGTGCATCGTCCGAGCGGATCTCGACCTGCGCGAGATCGAACTCGCTCGCGCTAGCCTGCCGCTCCTTGGCGATTTGGAAGCGGCGCTTCCCGACCTGCTGCTCGACGACGATCTTCCCTTACCGCGAGGCCGCTATGACGCTGCCGATCATTGAAGGTCGCGCGCCGACCCCGGCGCCGCCGACGATCGATCCGGTCGTTACCACCGACTGGCTCGTAACGTTCTTGCGCGACGAGCTGGTTATCCGCCGCGGCATTCCGCGAGCCGTGATTGGCCTTTCGGGAGGCGTCGATTCTGCGGTGACGGCATTTCTGTGCGCACGCGCGCTAGGTCCTGAGAACGTCTACGCGATTCGCATGCCGTACACGACGTCGCATCCGTCGAGCCTGAACGACGCTCAACTTGTCGTGGAAGCGCTGGGCCTGCCTTGCCGGACGATCGACATCAGCGCCGCGGTGGACGGATACTTGCAGTGCGAGCCGGATGCCGATCCGCGCCGGCGAGGAAACGTCATGGCGCGGATGCGGATGCTCGTACTCTTCGATCAATCGGCAAAACTCGGTGCATTGCCGATTGGGACGGGAAACAAAACGGAGCGTCTGCTCGGATATTTTACCTGGCACGCGGACGACACCCCGCCGGTAAATCCGATCGGGGATCTCTTCAAGAGCCAAGTCTGGGAGCTCGCGCGGTACCTGGGCGTCCCGCAACGACTCGTGGAGAAGGCCCCCACGGCGGATTTGCAGGCCGACCAAAGCGACGAAGCCGATCTCGGAATCAGCTACGCCCGCGCCGATGCAATGCTCGCCGAACTCTTACTCGGCTACTCGGATGCCCAACTCACGGAGCGCGGCTTTTCTCCCGACGAGATCAAGCTCGTGCGGGGGCGCGTCGATGCCACGCATTGGAAGCGCCACCTGCCCACGACTGCAATGCTCACGAACACGGCGATCAACGAGTTTTATCTTCGCCCAGTTGACTATTGACATGCGACGGCCTTTTTTTCCGATCGGACTCAATCTGGAAGGACGCCGATGCGCGATCATCGGAAGCGCCGACGACCGTGAAGCGATTGAAAAGGCGCGCGCGCTCGGCGAAGCCGGAGCGGACGTCCAGCGCTTCTACGATCCGCTCGCGTTGCGCGACGAGGATCTTGCCGACGTATTTTTCGTTATCTCGACACCACAGGATCCCGCGCTTTCCGCCCGCCTGCGCGTGCTCGCCGATCGTTACCGGTTCCTTCTGTGTTGCATCGACCAGCCGCGATTTGGCTTCGTTGCGATGGCGGCGATCGCAAAAGCGGGTCCCGTGCGCGTCGCGATCTCGACGGCCGGACTCGCCCCGCGCGTGGGGAAAGCGCTCAAAGCCGGCCTGCAGAAGGCGATGGACGGACGGTTTGCACGCTTCATCGAGCGCTTGGCCGAGCGTAGAGAGCGCACGCACGCGGATCATCCCGAGATTGAGGACTCGAAGATTCGGCGCGACGCCATGATTGAGGCCGCGCGCGGCTTCCGAGCAGACGTTCGCTTTTCGTATCCGCAATGGTTCGACGACGCCGATGCCGAGCGTTGAGCTCATTGCGATCGGTACCGAGCTGCTGCTCGGCCAGCTCGTCGATACCAACACCCCATTTATCGCGCAACGGCTAGCGGAGAACGGCATCGACGTGCGCGCAACGCACGCAGTCGGGGATAACCCGGAGCGGATTGCGGCGGCGATTCGAGCCGCCCTCGAGCGTGCCGACGGTTTGGTCACAACGGGTGGTCTCGGGCCGACGGTAGACGACCTCACGAAAGAGGCGGTATGCGCGGCGCTGGATCTCGAAACGGAACTCTATGCGCCGGCGCTGGCGCAGATGGAAGCGATGTTTGCCGCACTGGGACGTCCGATGCGGCCGAACAATCGCAAACAAGCCGAGCTCCCGCGTGGAAGCCGGCCGCTCGAGAATCCAAACGGCACGGCACCAGGTTTCATCGCGTTTTCAGGCGATGGAAAGTTCGTAGCCTCCATGCCCGGCGTGCCGCGTGAGATGAAACCCATGCTCGCGGATCAACTCATTCCTTTTCTGCGCGAGCGGTTGGGGACCGGCGAAGCGATTTACACGCGCGTCCTTCATACGATCGGGCTCGGGGAGTCGGAGATCGACCATCGCATCGCCGATCTCTTTCGCAGCTCGGAGAACCCGAAGATCGCCGTGCTCGCGCACGACTATCGCGCCGACGTCAAGTTGACGGCGAAGTCGCGCTCCTCCGAAGCGGCGGAGGCAGCGATCGCGCCGCTGCAAGCGGAAATCGAGCGGCGGTTGGAACGACACGTCTTCGGTCGAGATTCCGATACGCCGGCGAGCGCGATCCACGCGCTGCTTCAATCGCGCGGACGAATGCTTGCGGTGGCGGAGTCGGTGACGGGTGGCAGAATCTCAGCCGCGCTCACGAGCGTGCCTGGAGCTTCGAAGAGCTTTGCCGGCTCCGTGGTTTCTTACGCCAATGCGGTTAAGGTGAGCGAGCTCGGTGTCGACGCACGCGAGATCGAACGTTACGGCGCGGTGAGCGAGGCGGTTGCGAGCGCGATGGCGCGCGGGGTTCGCACGCGCCTGCGCGCAGACGTTGCGCTTGCGACAACGGGCATCGCCGGTCCGGAAGGCGGGACGGCCTCAAAGCCCGTCGGCCTCGTTTGGTTTGCCCTCGACGATGCGCTCGGCGCTGCGAGCGCGCAGCGCTTTGAACTCGCCGGCGATCGTGACTCGATTGTGCAGCGAGCGACGACCATTGGCTTAGGAATACTCTGGCGGCACCTGCACGCTCAAAGCGTATAGCCGATGCCGGCGAGGACTTCTTGGGTACGCAAGGCTTCATCGAAGCTCGGCAAATCGTTGGGCTTGCCCTCGATCTTCTTGAGAAATTCATCGTAGAGCTCCATCAGGAGCGGAACGTTTTCGTTGATGCCGGCAAGGGCGCGATACGGCGACGGCTTGCACTCGAGCTCGTCGATCCGTTCGTGGTCGGCGGTGTAGAGCGTGAGATCGATTATGGTCGGTCCGCTCGCAACGGCGGTCCGTTTTTCTCCGTGAACGGCGCACGTATAGGATTCGACGGCGGTCGTCGCATCCACGCAAAGTCGGGCCGCCAAGCCGTCGCCGTACTCGATCAGCGCAAACGCGCCGTCGTCAACATTCGACCCAAACGGTCCGCGATCGTCGCTGCGGTCCGGATTTGCGGTCCTGATTAAACCCATGGCGCGTCGTGGAGCGCGTCCGGCAAGCCAGCTTGCGTGATCGATGAGATGCGAGAACACCGCGCCGGCAATGCCGCCGCCGCGCTCCCGTTCGAACCACCATCCGCGCGAGCGCCCCCGTTCGTGGCGGCGTAGCGTCGAGCGCAGCAGCGTGAGTTCCATATTGCGAAGCAACCCGAGATGATCGTTGGTGATGAGTTCCTTGATCGCAATCGCTTCCGGCACGAATCGAAACTCATGCGAAACGCCACAGGCCGTGCCTGCCGACTCTTCCGCCTCGAGCATCGCTCGCGCATCCTCGACGGTCAGCGCGAACGGCTTCTCGGCGAGCACGTGCTTGCGTGCGGAGAGCGCGGCAAGAACGTCCTCGCGGTGCGCGAACGGTGGCGACGCCACCGTCACCGCGTCAAGCTCGCAACCAGCCAACATTTCGGTGCAGGAACGAAAGGCGTAAGGAATCTCGGAGCGTCGGGCAATCTCCGCGGCACTCGATGGCGAAGCAAGAGCGACGACTGCGAAGCGCGGGTGATTGGCTAATGCCGGCAGGTGAGATGTTGCGCCGAAGCCGGCGCCGACGATTCCGATCCGATAGCGTTTCACGATGAGGGCGCTTCCGCGATGGCACCTCGAAGAACCTCGGCGGCACGATCGAGTTGCGCCTCGTGGATAACGAGGGGCGGCGAGATCGCGATCGTATCGCCGCTGACGCCCGCTTGCAAGAAAATGACGCCTTGCGCGAGCGTGGCTTTGACGACCGCGAAAGCGGTCGCAGCATCGCGGAGCTGAACGCCCCACAGCAAGCCGCAGCCGCGCACGTCGACGACGACGGGGTGCACGCGTAGCGCCTCGAGGCGCGGACTCAGCCGCGCGCCGAGTTGCGCGGCGCGCGCCGGAAGCTGCAGCCGCTCGAGTTCGTCAATGGTGGCGAGCGCGGCGGCGCAGCCGAGCGGATTCCCAAGATACGTCGACGTGTGAAGCGCTTCGCCAGTAGAAAGTGGCCACGCCTCCATCACGTGGGATCGGCCGATTGCGGCGCTGATCGGAACCCCCGAGCCCATCGCCTTGCCGATGCAGAGAATGTCGGGAACGACATCCTCGCGTTCGATTGCAAACCATGCGCCCGTGCGGCCGAACCCGGTGTAGATCTCGTCGACGATCATGAGGATGTCGCGCTCATCGCAAATCTGGCGAAGCGCCGCCAGATAGCCGGCCGGAGGGAAGATGCATCCGGCGCGCCCTTGGATCGGCTCGATCACGAGCGCGGCAAGATCGTCGCGCGGGGCAAGCGCCTCACGTGCTTGGGACGCAGCCTGCGCGGTGCCGCCTGGCGTACCATCCCGCGGATACTCGAGCAGGAGAGGCTCGGCCCCAAGAGCGGCTTTAAAGGGGGCGCGGAAACGCTCGATGCCGGCGACCGAAAGGGCGCCGAACGAGAGCCCGTGATACCCCCCGCGGTAGGCTGCAAAGCGCGACTTACCGGTCGCAAGCATTGCCGTTTTTAGTGCCGTTTCAATCGCTTCGGAGCCGGTAGTCGCAAGAAATGTCGTACTCAATGCAGGTGGCAGAATCTTCCCTAAACGCTCAAAGAGGTGCACGCGAATCTCGGTCGGATGTACGTCTCCCATGCCGTGCATCAGCCGCTCGGCTTGATCGGCAACGGCTGCGGCGACCCGTGGGTTGCAATGGCCGACGTTGGCGACGCCGAAAGCGGCCGTACAGTCGATGTATGCGTTTCCATCGACGTCGGTCACCGTTGCATCCCTGGCGGATTCCCAAAAAATTGGAAAGTCGTCGGCAAGGAACGTCACGTTGCGTTGCTCGTAGGCGCGGAGCTGCTGCGCGAGCGCCGCGCTGCGCGCCCCCGGGATGCTCACGCCTCGTTGCCGATCCAACGGACGAATTCGGCAATCCGCGGTCTGCCGCCATGGAAGGCTCCTAACGGGGGCGCCTGAAGGTGTCCAAACGCCGCGACCCGGGCCGCTCCGGTTCTGGCGGCGAGCTCGAGTAGATCGGGACGTGGTCGTCCGACGGCGAGAGCCTCGAGAGCAATCCCGTGGCGTTCGAAATATTTGGCCGCTTGGAAGGTGCTCTCGACGCTGCGAATGCCGATCGTTCTGGGGAGAAAGAGCGGGTGCTCTTCGAATGGCGGATCGACGATCGCGAGATAGCCGGCGCGTGGATCCGAATAGACGGTTTCGGCGCGAAAGATTGCAAGGTCGCGCGCCATCGCGCGCCGCGCCGAGGTCGCAGCCTCCACGAGCGGCGTTGGGAAATCGACCGCAGCAACGCCCATCGCGGTAACCAGCATCTCTGCAAAGCGCTCCGCCGAGATGGCGCCGCCTCTCTCGACGAAGAGTGCATGAAGCGAGAGGCAGCCCTCGCTTTCGTAAAGCACGAGATCGCGCGCGGCGCCGCGAGCGATCGCTTGCGCCTCGCATGCGTCGTTCAACGCTTCGCGCGGCACGTATCCCGCGCTTGCTTTCGAACCAAACGGAATAAAGCGCGCCGAAAAGGGCAGGTTTGCCGCGAGGTGCGCGAGCGTCGCGTCGCTACCGAACGCGACGACGACGTCGAAGCCGCTCAGATTCGTATCGTCGCCCTGCCAGGTCCGCGCCGTTGCAGCACCGCGGAGTTCCGCAAGTTCGGCACCCAGCGTTTCGAAGAACGCAGCGACGAGGTAATCTTCGCGGTCTTTCACGAGCACATGACACTTAGCGCAGAGGGCAAAGATCGCGGGCAGGATCGCCACGCCGATGGTCGTGCGGCTCGAAACGATACAAACGCGTCCGAGCGGAAGTGCGCGCGCAGGCGGGCGCCCGTCGCGATCGGCGAAACCGTCCAGAACGTTGAGAGAGCCGAGTTCGTCGGAAATGACAGACTCGATTGCATCGCGCCGTAGCGTGCCGAAGAGACGGTCAAAAGCATAGTCTACGGCGGAAAACGAGTATCCGCTGCGCGCGCTGGCGGCCTCTCGCGCTTGCACTCGCGGTGCGAACGTCGCGTCGCTCCAGCGGGTGGCGGCCGCGTCGACGGCGCCGACGATGGATCGCACCGGCTTCTTAACCATCGTTTCATCTCTTCAGGAACGCCACGAGGGACTCCCCGAGGTTCTCGAGCAAGGCGCGGCAAAGGGGTATTGCAATGCAGGGTCGCTGGTGCGCGCGTCTATTTTTCGCGGTCATCGCTGCGTTGGCCGTGGCCGGAGTCGTCAGCGGCACGGCGTGCACGCGGTGGGGCCAGCCGGGCCCGATTGTGCCGACGATCGCTCCACTCGCATCGATCTACGTGGATGCGAGCACCGGCAGCGACTCGACTGGCAACGGCAGCATCAGTAAGCCCTACAAAACCCTCACCAAGGCCGTCGAGGTGCTGACATCGGCGAAGGCGTTCGCCCCCTCCGGGGTCGTCATCACTCTCGGGAGCGGCGATTACGATGCGGCCAATGGCGAAAGGTTTCCAATCGTTATCCCGACCAACGTGACGATTACCGGAATGCACTATGGGGCGGGGCCGAAGAGCGGCTCGTTCGTCGACGGCCTCGGCGAAGATACGATCTTCGAGCACATCGTTCACGCGCCGGCGCACACCGCCTACACGACTCTGGAGATTGCGCCACCCGCAAACGTCACTGTCGGCGACATCTACGTCGGCGCGTCGCACATTTCGTTGCCGAGTAGCGCGGCTTATGCGTCGCTCGACGATCTCGCTGCGCTGAGCAGCTCGGACGCATCGTTCGGCGCCGGCATCGTAAGCTCGCTGCCCAACGTTAGCGGCGTCCTCGTGCCCGGCGGTTCGTTCACCTGCGCTTCATGCCAGGTCCACGGCAACGATTTTGGGATCGGCGCGCTTTCGGTGCCGGTTGCGACGGCCTCGCCCTACGCCACGGCACCGTCGGTAACGCTGAGCCACTCGGTCGGAGATAGCACGATCTCCGCAAAGGTCGTCGATCTGCTGACCGACGGCAGCGTGAACGTCACCTCCTCCGGCGAGGCTTTCGAGCAAGGGCAGTATGCGTATGCAGATTCGCTCAAAGCGATTCTCCCGGTGCCGATTCGTGGAGCGATCGACTTCGGCGGCGGCGCCGCCGGCTCGACCGGTTTAAACAACTTCATCGGCGCGAAGATCACGGAGATCTTGGTAACGCGGCGCAACGAAACGGTCAGCGCGCTCGACGACACGTGGAATCCGAACCAGCAGCAGGCGAACCGAAGCGGTAAGTACAAGCGAGCGATAACGTTCGCTTCGGGAGATTCGGGCAAGAACGTCACGATCCGCGGCTTTGCAACCGGTTCGACCGTCATGGTGGGGCCCGCGGCGGCTCCGACGCCCACGCCCTCCACGACCCCCTCTTCGTCGCCGACGTCGACACCAACGTAGGAGCATCGCTTCACGGATACGCTGCAGAAGATCTTTGCCGCAAAAGCCGCATTGCTCGAGCAGGAACAAGAGCGCGAGCCATACGACATCGTGCGTGCCCGCGCGCTTGCTCGGACGAGCGAGCGCCGAGGCTTCCTGGCGGCATTGCAAAATTCGTCGGGCGGAGCGATTGTCGCCGAGATCAAGCGGGCCTCTCCCTCCAGCGGACTGATCGCGCGCAGTTTTGACCCCGTCGCGATTGCGCGTGGTTACGACGCAGCCGGCGCCGACGCGATCAGCGTCATTACCGAACGCGACCATTTTCTTGGAGAACTCTCGTATCTCGACGACGTGCGTGCCGTTACGTCTCTCCCGCTACTGCGCAAAGATTTCATCTGGACGCGCTATCACGTCGCGCAGTCGGCCGCTTACGGCGCAGATTGCATCCTGTTGATCGTGGGCGGCATGGACGACGGCGCGCTGCGAGAGTCGATGCAAGAAGCCGCAACATACTCGCTCGACGTGCTCGCAGAGGCGCACGACGAAAGCGAACTACGCCGTGCGATCGATGCCGGAGCGCGACTGGTCGGGATCAACAACCGTAATCTGCGGACGCTCGAAACCGATCTTGCGGTCAGCGAGCATCTCCTTCCAAAGGTCCCGGCGGGAATCTTCGCGATCACCGAGAGCGGCATGCGCGGCGCCTCAGACGTCGCCCGCTTACGCGCTTCAGGGGCGCACGGGTTTCTGATCGGCGAGGCGCTGATGCAGACAGAGGATCCAAGATCGTTAATCGCGGCCTTACGCGGCGGTGCGCGCAATCCGGTCGGCGCCCGCTAGGGGCTTACAAGAGAAAGAACAGGCTCGCGCCGACGAGGGTGCCTAATGCCACGACGGCGGCCGGTGCGGTGCGGCGTCCTAGCGACGACGCAGCGAGTCCACCTAAACCGATGCCGACGATTCCGGTGCCCGGATAGATTTCGTTGTGCTGCAGATAGCAGGTCAGCAGCACTCCGGTCAAACCGAAGAGGAATACGATAAGCGGTGAGTGGCGGCGGTCGAGTGCCGTCGCGATCAGCAGTAAAATTGCGATGGCCAGCAACGCATGCAGCGGAGCCAGCGGCTCCCCCGCCATGCCGAGGCCCAAGAAGAACGCCGCAATCGCAACGGCGAGCAGCTGCGTCATGACGTATGGTTCGCGCCGCAGCAAGCGAGCCCCGCTCGCGAGCCTCTGAGAGAGGCGCGGACGCGGGCGGCTGGTACTATAGGCTTTATGACGACGACAGCCGCGAAGCCCAACCTCGAGACGACCCCATTTCAAAACGAACGCGTGAAGGATTTCCGCAATCCCGAAGATGCCGCAGCCATGCGGGCCGCGCTCGATCAGGTGAAGCAAGAACTTGGAAGGCATTATCCGCTCGTGATCGGCGGCCACAAGGTCGAGACCGAGAAGAAGATCCGTTCGCTCAATCCGGCCAATCCCGACGAGCTGGTCGGCATTACGAGCGCCGCATCGAAGAAACAGGCGGCCGAAGCCATCGAGGCTGCGGTCAGCGCTTTTGGATCGTGGCGTCACCGGACGCTTCCGGAGCGAGCCGCCTACCTCTTTAAGGCGGCGGAGCTGTTACGGGCGCGACGCTTTCATTATGACGCGCTGTTGGTCTACGAAGTCGGCAAGAGTTGGGTCGAGGCCGACAGCGATATTGCCGAGGCGATTGACTTTCTCGAATTTTACGCGCGCGAGGCCCTCCGCTACGCGCAGCCTCAGCCGGTCGTGCCGCTCGAGGGCGAACGGAACGAACTGGTCTACATTCCCCTCGGGGTCGGAGCGGTGATTCCACCGTGGAACTTCGCGGCAGCCATCATGATCGGCATGACGTCCGCCGCGATCGTTTCCGGGAATACGGTCGTGCTGAAACCTTCGAGCGACGCGGCGGTCATTGCAGCCTGGTTCGTCGACCTTTTGCACGACATTGGCGTACCGCCAGGTGTAGTGAATTTTATTCCTGGTTCGGGCGGCGAAATCGGCGACGTAATCGTCACGCACCCGCAGATTCGGTTCGTCTCGTTTACCGGCTCAAAAGAAGTTGGGCTGCGCATCAACGAGCTGGCCGCCAAGCCGCAGCCGGGACAGAAATGGATCAAGCGCGTCGTCGCCGAGATGGGCGGCAAGGACTCGATCGTTGTCGCATCCGACGCGGACCTGGATGCAGCCGTGGAAGGAGTCGCCGTTTCGGCATTTGGCTTTCAGGGTCAGAAATGCTCTGCGTGTTCGCGCGCCATTGTCGAAGAAAAAGTTTACGACGAGTTCGTCGACAAACTCCAGCGTCGCGTCGGCGCGATCACCGTTGGAGACCCGAGGGACCCGGCAAACTTCATGGGGCCCGTCGTCAACGAGGGTGCGATGAAATCAATCATGCGATACATCGAGCGAGGTCAGGCCGAAGGCCGTTTAGTGGCCGGCGGAAAGCGTGTCGGCGATCGCGGGTATTTCTTAGAGCCGACGGTGATCGCGGATGTCGGTCCGAACGCGACGATCGCGCAAGAGGAGATCTTCGGTCCGGTGCTCGCGGTGATCAAAGCGAAGGACTTCGAGGACGCCCTCGCCATCGCCAACAACACCGAGTTCGGTTTGACCGGCTCGCTCTACACGACGGATGAAAAGAAGATCCAACGCGCCCGCGGCGAGTTCTTTGTTGGGAATCTGTACTTCAATCGAAAGAGCACGGGTGCGATGGTCGGCGTCCACCCGTTCGGCGGCTTCAATATGTCGGGCACCGACAGCAAGGCCGGCGGCCGCGACTACCTGCTCCTGTTCATGCAGGCAAAATCGATTTCGCGAAAGGTCTGACTACGTGGGGGCTTCCCGATAGCAAATTTCAAGCTTGTTGCGGTCGGCATCTTCGAAGAACGCCGCGTAGTAGAAGGGAGTGTACTCTTCGCAGACGTGGGGAGGTTCGAATGCCGTGGCCCCAGCCGCAAGCGCGAGCTCGGCGAGGCGGTCGACCTCGGCGCGGCCGCCCGCACGCAGGGCGATCCGGGTCCCGTTCGGGCGATGGGTCGGGTCGAGGACCAGGCCAAAAAAGGGTGCCGAGCGGTCGCCGTCCGGGGAGTAGTAGCAAATCGAGTCCGGATCCTCGACGACCCGGCTGAAACCCATTGCCGGCAATAAGGAGTCATAGATGGGACGCACTTTGGTGAGGTCGCTGACCCGCAGGTCGATGTGATCGAAGAGCACGGCTGGGCCTTCCACTAAAGTATCCGAGAGTCGGCGCCCAACCGGGCGACCGGCCCCCTTTCAGAGCTTTCCTTGACAGCCCATGAGGGCGGCGATATGATAGCCGTCGTGCCCGCAGCGACGCGAGTCGTCTGGGGGAGGCCCGTAGCGTTCAAAGGCGTTCGGCGCCCGGCGCGGTCGGTTGACTCGCTTAAGGGTGTCGCGGGCTTACGTTCGCTCCTTGAAAACTGAACAGTGCAGCAAGCGCATAAGTCTGTGGGTCTCCGACCTCTACAAGATAGCGTCATTTGGCGGTGTCTTTCGGGTCGCGAGATTTCTTATCAATCATAGAGTTTGAGGGCCACTATCAAAGGCTCCATAGTTTTATTATGGAGAGTTTGATCCTGGCTCAGGACTAACGCTGGCGGCGTGCCTAACACATGCAAGTCGAACGGGGTAGCAATACCCAGTGGCAGACGGGTGAGTAACACGTGGTCAACCTACCTCTGTGTGGGGGATAACTAGCCGAAAGGTTAGCTAATACCGCATACGATCGCTCTGGGGCATCCCTGGGCGATGAAAGGAGCAATCCGCACGGAGAGGGGACTGCGTCCCATTAGTTAGTTGGTGGGGTAACGGCCTACCAAGACTCCGATGGGTAGCTGGCTTGAGAGAGCGACCAGCCACACTGGAACTGAGACACGGTCCAGACTCCTACGGGAGGCAGCAGTGAGGAATTTTCCGCAATGGGCGAAAGCCTGACGGAGCGACGCCGCGTGTGGGAAGAAGGCCTTCGGGTCGTAAACCACTGTCGAAGGGGACGATAATGACGGTACCCTTGGAGGAAGCCCCGGCTAACTACGTGCCAGCAGCCGCGGTAAGACGTAGGGGGCAAGCGTTGTCCGGAATTATTGGGCGTAAAGCGCTCGTAGGTGGATCAACAAGTCTGCAAGCAAAGACCCGGGCTCAACTCGGGAATCCGTGTGGAAACTGTTGATCTTGAGGTAGTCAGAGGATGATGGAATTCCCGGTGTAGCGGTGAAATGCGTAGATATCGGGAGGAACACCAGTGGCGAAGGCGATCATCTGGGGCTAACCTGACACTGAGGAGCGAAAGCTAGGGGAGCAAACGGGATTAGATACCCCGGTAGTCCTAGCCGTAAACGATGGACACTAGGTGTAGGTGGTATCGACTCCATCTGTGCCGCAGTTAACACAATAAGTGTCCCGCCTGGGGAGTACGGCCGCAAGGTTAAAACTCAAAGGAATTGACGGGGGCCCGCACAAGCGGTGGAGCATGTGGTTTAATTCGACGCAACGCGAAGAACCTTACCGGGGCTTGACATCCTGCGACATCCTAGGAGACTAGGTTTCCGGGCAACCGGACGCAGAGACAGGTGCTGCATGGCTGTCGTCAGCTCGTGCCGTGAGGTGTTGGGTTAAGTCCCGCAACGAGCGCAACCCTTGCCGTGTGTTGGTCGCAAGATCTCTCACGCGGGACCGCCGGTGACAAGCCGGAGGAAGGTGGGGATGACGTCAAGTCAGCATGGCCCTTACGTCCCGGGCTACACACGTGCTACAATGGAAGGGACAACGAGTCGCGAACCCGCGAGGGCAAGCTAATCTCACAAACCCTTTCTCAGTTCGGATTGAAGGCTGCAACTCGCCTTCATGAAGTCGGAATCGCTAGTAACCGTAGATCAGCTACGCTGCGGTGAATACGTTCCCGGGCCTTGTACACACCGCCCGTCACGTCACCTGAGTTTAGTGTACCCGAAGCCGCCCGTGCAACCGCAAGGAGCAAGGCGTCTAAGGTATGCTAGGTAAGGGGGACGAAGTCGTAACAAGGTAGCCGTATCGGAAGGTGCGGCTGGATCACCTCCTTTCTAAGGAGTACATGTCATCGAATCGTGCTCGCACGATTGCGATGACGTACAAAACCTAAGTCGACCACAGACCCCTTCGTCCTTCGATAAGCTCAGGATGACAAGGATGAGAAGGGCAGCCGATTGCCAAGGAGTCTATCGATCATCTCGATCGTACGGCTGGAGGCAATGAAGCGTCGCGTTTTTGCTTGCACTGTTCAGTCTTGAGGGAATGAACCCTTAAGGCTTCCAACGCTCGACCTCGGCAGTGGTTTTCAAAGAGATCGCCGCCGAGCGAAGCATCCGGCTAGGAGCGAGTGGGCCGAAGTGTACTACGGTACCTGAGGCCACGAGCGACAACGCCGGCGGAGGCGAGATCTTTGAAAACTGTATAGAGAAGAACTTTCATGTGTCATACATACAAAGACACATAAAAGCGGCCTCCTTCGACGGAGCTCAGGTGGACACGGTCATCCTATATTCAGGATGACACGGTCAGTCTGTGCGCCGCGCGCAAGGGGGTGCAATTTTGCGTTAGTTAAAAATAATTAAGGGCATGCAGGTGGATACCTTGGTTCCACAGGCGACGAAGGACGTGCCAAGCTGCGAAAAGCGTCGGGGAGCTGCTAAGAAGCGATGATCCGGCGATATCCGAATGGGGCAACCCCCATGCCGTCATGGGCATGGACACCACGATGAATACAATAGTCGTGAGTGAGCACACCCGGTGAACTGAAACATCTAAGTAGCCGGAGGAAAAGACATCAACCGAGATTCCCCTAGTAGTGGCGAGCGAACAGGGAAGAGCCTAAACCGTTCATGTGCAAGCGTTCGGGCGTTGCATGAATGGGGTTGTACGACTGCCGTCTCGGAGCCGAATCTCCGAGCGCGAGTCAAAAAATCGATCGTTAGCAGAAGCCGGCTGGAAAGCCGCACCACAGAGGGTGAAAGTCCCGTAGGCGAAAGCGATCGATCTTGCGGAGCAGTTCGTGAGTAGGGCGGGGCACGGGAAACCCCGTTTGAAACCGGGAGGACCATCTTCCAAGGCTAAATATTCTGTGGAAACCGATAGCGTACTAGTACCGTGAGGGAAAGGTGAAAAGAACCCCCGGAGGGGAGTGAAAGAGAACATGAAACCGCGTGCCTACAAACCGTGAAAGGCCAATGCGCAAGCAAGGCTGATCGCGTGCCTATTGAAGAATGAACCTGCGAGTTACTTGTAACGGGCTTGGTTAAGGTGTTGAGCCGGAGCCGAAGCGAAAGCGAGTCTGAATAGGGCGTTCGTCCGTTGCAGTAGACCCGAAACCGAGTGATCTATCCATGGCCAGGGTGAAGCGTGATTAACCTCACGTGGAGGCCCGAACCTGTTGTTGTTGAAAAAACATTGGATGAGCTGTGGATAGGGGTGAAAAGCCAATCGAACTCGGAGATAGCTGGTTCTCCCCGAAATAGTTTTAGGACTAGCGTTGCGCGTTAACCCGCGGGGGTAGAGCACTGACAGGGCTAGGGGTCTTACCGGACTACCGAACCCAATCAAACTCCGAATACCGCGGCGAATTGCGCAGCAGTCAGACTGTGGGGGATAAGCTCCATGGTCAAAAGGGAAACAGCCCAGATCAACAGCTAAGGTCCCTAATCGATGCTCAGTGGTAAAGGAAGTCCTGTCGCTCAGACAACTAGGAGGTTGGCTTAGAAGCAGCCACCCTTGAAAGAGTGCGTAATAGCTCACTAGTCGAGTGATGGGGCGCCGAAAATCCAACGGGGCTCAAGCATCGAACCGAAGCTTTGGGATTACTAAAATAATCGGTAGGGGAGCGTTGTGGTGTAGGCCGAAGCACGACCGTAAGGACGTGTGGACGAGCCACAAGTGCGAATGCAGGTATAAGTAGCGAGAAATGCGGGTGAAAACCCCGCACGCCGGAAGTCTAAGGTTTCCTGAGCAACGTCAATCGTCTCAGGGTGAGTCGGGAGCTAAGCCGAGGCTGAGAAGCGTAGGCGATGCACAAGCAGTTCATATTCTGCTACCACCGACGACCGTTTAGACTTTCCCATACAGTGTCCAGCAAGATCCCGCGAGGGATTTTCGTGCGACAACACGATCGCCGAAAAGATCCGCGGCGCTGGGCATCGTTTGGTAAAGTCTATGAACCGAAGGGGTAACGCAGGAGGATAAGTCGGCGCGCGGATGGATGTGCGCGTCTAAGCCGGTAGGCGGTGCTGTAGGGAAATCCGCAGCACGTAACGCCGAGAAGCGAATGCGAGGCTCTTCGGAGCCGAAGCGACTAACTCCACGCTGCCAAGAAAAGCCCCTAGGTAGATCGTAGGTGCCCGTACCGTAAACCGACACAGGTAGACTGGCAGAGCATGCTAAGGCGACGGGAGAATCCCTGTTAAGGAACTCGGCAAATTAACCCCGTAACTTAGGGAGAAGGGGTGCCTCGTTTGGTCTAGTGTTTACCACGAAAGCTGAGCGAGGCGGCACAAAATAGGCCCAAGCGACTGTTTAACAAAAACACAGGTCTCTGCGAACGCGAAAGCGGACGTATAGGGGCTGACTCCTGCCCGGTGCTGGAAGGTTAAAGGGAGTCGTCAGCGCAAGCGAAGCGGCGAACTGAAGCCCCAGTAAACGGCGGCGGTAACTATAACCGTCCTAAGGTAGCGAAATTCCTTGTCGGGTAAGTTCCGACCTGCACGAATGGAGTAACGACTTGGGCACTGTCTCAATGGGGAACCCGGCGAAATTGCAGTACCAGTGAAGATGCTGGTTACCCGCAGCAGGACGGAAAGACCCCGTGAAGCTTTACTGTATCCTGATCTTGGGTTTTGAGATTGTCTGTACAGGATAGGTGGGAGCCTATGATCCGGCGGCGCTAGCTGTCGGGGAGGCAACGTTGGGATACCACCCTGATGATCTTGGGATTCTAACTAGCCGCCATAATCTGGTGGTAGGACATGGTCAGGTGGGCAGTTTGACTGGGGCGGTCGCCTCCTAAAGAGTAACGGAGGCGCCCAAAGGTTCCCTCAGGACGGTCAGAAACCGTTCGTACAGAGTGCATAGGCATAAGGGAGCTTAACTGCGAGACGGACAGGTCGAGCAGATGCGAAAGCAGGGCTAAGTGATCCGGCGGTTCCGAATGGAAGGGCCGTCGCTTATCGGATAAAAGCTACTCCGGGGATAACAGGCTTATCTCCCCCAAGAGTCCACATCGACGGGGAGGTTTGGCACCTCAACATTAGGGGTGAGGTGATGGAAACATCATCTAAAGTTCCGGCTTATAACGGTGAACTCCGACGGACTCGTGGACGAGTCAAGGACAATACCGTGGGAAGTCTGGCGATACAAATCGTCATGACCCTGTAACGACTGATCCATCCGCGAAGGCGGATGGTGAGATAGCGCGCTGCTGGTCGAGCGATCGACCAAATCTATGGCCGCTATCATACGCCGGCCCCTCGCCCGAACTATCGGGCAGGGTGAAGATATAGTCTGCGCCATCGGAAACGATGGAGTTACGCGCGATGTCGGATCGTCGCATCCTGGGGCTGTAGTAGGTCCCAAGGGTTGGGCTGTTCGCCCATTAAAGCGGTACGCGATCTGGGTTCAGAACGTCGTGAGACAGTTCGGTCCCTATCCGCTGTGGGCGTAGGAGATTTGAGGAGAGTGGACCCTAGTACGAGAGGACCGGGTCGAACGAACCGCTGGTGAACCGGTTGTTCCGCCAGGAGCATAGCCGGGTAGCTATGTTCGGATCAGATAAACGCTGAAAGCATATAAGCGTGAAACTGACTCCAAGATGAGATCTCAATCCCGTAAGGGTGAAGAGTCGTGGTAGACTACCACGTTGATAGGCCGGAGGTGGAAGCGCCGCAAGGTGTGGAGCTGACCGGTACTAATCGCTCGGAAATTTTAACTAACGTGTGCTCTTTGTGGCACTGAAAGTTCTTCTCTGTACAGCTTTGAAGAGTTTCCCCCGCGATCGGCTCGAGCTCCGGCTCGCCATCGCGGCGGGAACCAAGTTTCTGGCGCCCATGGCGGCGGGGTCCCACCCGTTCCCATCCCGAACACGGCAGTTAAGCCCGCCAGCGCCGATGATAGTTTGGCCGCAGGGCCTCTCGAAAGTAGGACGGTGCCAGATTAGTGAAAGGAGAGGCTCGCCGCTATGCGGCGAGCTTTTTCTTTTGAAGGGAGGCCTTAATCGTCATGAGCGATCTTCCGGATTTCAAATTTGATCTCGAGAAGGCGAAAGGGTGGAGCGGCGCCGCCGGCTCGGCCCGACAGCACACCGTCAACGAGTTTCCGGTTTCCCAGAGCTTCGCGGCGGTATCGATGCGCCTGCAGCCCGGCGCGCTGCGAGAGCTGCACTGGCATGCGATCGCGGCGGAGTGGGCCTATGTGATCTCGGGCCGCTGTCGCGTGACCGTGATTGCGCCTTCCGGAAATGCCGAGATTTCCGATTTCGGCCCCGGCGATATCTGGTATTTTCCAAAGGGGCATGGGCATTCGATTCAAGGCCTTGGGCCGGGCGAGTGCCACTTTCTGCTCGTCTTCGACGACGGCCGATTCTCTGAGTTCGGGACGTTTAGCATCACCGATTGGATGTCGCGCACGCCCCCCGAAGTGCTGGCGCAGAATCTTAGCCTTCCTGCAGATGCGATCGCGAAACTTCCGAAAGAAGAAGTCTACATCGTCCAGGGCGAGGCTCCGCCCGATCCGCCGCCTCCGGGAATGAATCCAAACCTCGAGCCGAGCCAGCTTAACCACAAGTTTCGGCTCGGTGCGGTTCCACTGCTTACGTTCGCGGGCGGGACCGAGCGAATCGTTTCGCAGCAACAGTTTCCGATCTCGTCGACGATCACCGGCGTTCTCTTGACTCTGAAACCGGGTGGTCTGCGCGAACTGCACTGGCATCCCAATGCCGACGAATGGCAATACTATATCAATGGCCGCTCTGAAATCGGCATCTTTGGCGCAAACGGAAAGTATCGGCAGGACGAATTCGGCCCCGGTGACGTGGCCTTCATCAATCGCGGCTTCGGCCACTATATTCGACAGATCGGCAGTGACGAAACGCAAATCCTCATCGCATTCAACAGCCCCGATTATCAGGAAATTTCGATATCGACCTGGCTGGCATCAAACCCACCACGCCTGCTTGCCGATAATTTCGGGCTCGATCTCGGCGTCATCGAGAGGCTGCCGCACGCAGGTCGCTTCATCGTCGGAGCGTGACGATTCGCTGGCGTCGGTGAGTGTCGAATCCGGCAATCTGGTGACTCGCAGCGGCCCCCTGCACTGGGGATGGAAGGCCCCGATCTAGGGCAGAGCGACGGACTCGAACTGCTTGGCAAACTCTTGCGGACTTAAATTCGTCTGCGCGGCGAGCCCCGCGAGGTGTGCTTCGTCGCGAAAGTCTGCCGGTTCCAGGTAGACCATGTAATCTCGCGCGACGCGATAAGCCTCCGTGGACCGGTCGACTTGACGCGTGCGAATCCGGCCGGTCCGCGGGTCGAGCAGATCCTCCAAGACGAGCGGGCGGACGCGGCCGCCCTCGAGTGCGATTAAAGCGCCGCTGCCGCCGTCGACGAGATAGCGAACGGCGCCAAAGCCAAGCGTTCGCGTATAATCCACGTCAAAAGGAACGGGCTTCGCGCACCGCAGTTCGTAACCGATGTCTTTCGCGTGCACTGCGGAATCGACGCCAATTTCACTAAGCCGCGTACGTACGGCATCACGGAGGATCACTCCGAGCGGAACGTCGGCGAGAGGCACGTTGCCGAACGAATCGCGGCCGAACGAATCGCCGGCGCTGAAAACGTCGTCCCAGATGCGTTCGGCAATTCCCTCGGCAACGACAACCACGCCGTGTCGACGGCCAAGAGCGCGCCGCTTGACGATTGCACCGACAATCGTATCCACGACCGCAGCAAGGGTCGCCTTATCGGGAAACTCTTCGGGCAAGACTGCGAGCGTCGAACCCGCAGCTTTGCACATGCCCAAGGAAAGCGATCCAGACTTGCGTCCCATGCAAACGACGACGTACCAGCGCGCGGTCGTTCGCGCGTCCTCCATCAGGCTTTCGAGAATGCCGGCTCCGACCGATCGCGCAGTTTCGAACCCGAACGTAGGCGCGTTCTCAGGCAGCGGCAGATCGTTGTCGATCGTTTTAGGCACCGTGGCAACCCCAATCCGGCCGCGCGTCCGTTCGGCGATCCTCGCCGCGCCGTAAGTGGTGTCGTCGCCGCCGATGCAGACGAGGTATCTCAAACCTAGCGCGGCGAGCGAATGGACGCAGCGTTCGAGGGTCGCGTCGTCTTTAGCCGGATTCGTGCGTGAAGTGCGTAGAATCGAACCGCCGCTGGTATGGATTCGAGAAACGTGATCGAATGTCAATTCTATCGTTTGCGGCGTGCTTCCGGCGGCGAGATCGCGGTAACCGTCGTAAATTCCGATTGCGCGCAACCCGCATTTGAACGCTTCCATGGCTGCGGAAGCGATAACGCCGTTGATTCCCGGTGCGGGACCGCCGCCTACCAGGATAGCCAGCGTTTCAGCCACGGTTGGGGCGTACGCGATAGATCGCAGCCGCGGCATCGTCGCCGACGAAGAGCGAACCTTGAGGTCCAACGGCAATCCCGGTCGCGCGGCCTATGCGCGACGTGCAACCGGCTTGAAACCCCGTTACAAAGTCCGCCCATTGCGTATCGGGATTCTTCCAGTCGACGCGCTTTGCCGGGCGGTCGCCGTCCATGGGGATGAAGACCACGCGCGAAGGCGCCGCGTCGCAGCCGCGCTCATCCCGGTGCCAGGAGCCGTGGGCCGCTGCGAAGAGCCCGCCACGATACGGTCTCGGAAAAGCATACCGGCCGCCTTGGCGCACGGGATAAAACGCTGCACCGATAATCGTGGAGTACGCGGGGAGCTCGACGAGCGGTTCGACGGTCTTGGAGCAGTTATATCCCGGCACGTAGTCGTGCTGGTTCTCCTCGCACTGCGGCCAACCGTAGTCGGCGTTGCCGGGATGTGCGGAAAGGTCGTCAAGGAATTCGAAAGGATGGCCGAACGGCAAATCATCCTGCCCCGCGTCTCCGACCCAAAGAGAGTTCGTTTGCGGATTAACCGCGAGGGCGATCGCATTGCGAATGCGTTTCGCCCGTTGCGTAAACGCAGAGCCGTCGGGCTCGATCATGGAAACCGCGGCACGGGTGGGGTCGAGTTCCTCGCAGGGCTTGTTGCCATCGTTCATCGTTGCGTTGCACGAGGATCCGGCGGCCAGATACACGAGACCTTTGGAATAGGCGACGGACGTCGTCGTATGCACGTCACCGTCGGTTCCGGGGGCGACCGGTCCGGTACGCACGTCGGCAATGCGACGCGCTTGCGTCGCTTTGCGTTCGCCGTGGTAGGGAATCGCCCAAACGTGGTGCATGGTCGCAACGTAAATCTCACTGCGGTCGCCGGCAAAGGCGACTCCCGACGCGAGATCATCGTCGAACGTGGCAAAGACTTGCGGTCTGCCGGCCTCCCCTTCGGCATCGGGGACGATATAGACGTCCCTGCCTCGGGTCCCGACGACCAGGTCGCCATTGGGTAACGCGACGAGTTCACGCGCGCCGCCGACTTCGGCGATCGCTTCGATGGCAAAACCCGCCGGCACGTGGAGACGTAAAGCCGCGTGTGTGTCTGCCGCTAAGAAAAGCGCGAGAAAGAGAACTGCGGCACGCATGACGACTCTTTCGGTCGCGCGCGCGCCGTCACCCCGCTAACGATCTATGGAGCGGACTTAGGCAGGCGGAGAACCGGGCGGCGGTTGGTCGGGCGGTCCTTGCGGATACTGCTGATTCGGCGGTCCTTGCGGATACTGCTGATTCGGCGGTCCTTGCGGATACTGTTGATCCGGCGGTCCTTGCGGATACTGCTGATTCGGCGGTCCTTGCGGATACTGTTGATTCGGCGGTCCTTGCGGATACTGCTGATTCGGCTGTCCCTGCGGATATTGCTGATTCGGCGGTCCTTGCGGATACTGTTGATTCGGCGGTCCTTGCGGATACTGCTGATTCGGCTGTCCCTGCGGATATTGCTGATTCGGCTGTCCCTGCGGATATTGCTGATCTTCGGGAGATTGCTGCTGCATCGAGGCGGCTCGCTGACGCATCTTCGCTTGGTGCGCGCGCATCTGTTGACGGAGCTGGTTCTGCTGGTCGGTCGTCAGGACGCCCATAACTTGGCGTCGCAATTCGCGCGCGGCGCCGGGATCGCGTGGGCTTCCTTCCGGATGTGCCTGCGAGTATTGGTTGATCATCGATTGAATGCGCTGCTGCTGATCGCCGGAAAGGTTGAGGTTCGAGAGCCGCTTCGTCCAGCGATGCTGGATTTTGGCTTGGCTTGGCATCGTCGTTTGGCCGTATCCTGACGGCGCCTGACTTTGCTGGGCGTAAGCGCCGAGTGGCACGACGAGCGCGGCGGCAAAAGCGGCGGCCGCGAAAAGCGTGGTCTTCATAGCATCGATCTTAACCTCTCGGCCGAAATGCCGCCTGAATGCGGGATTAGGACCGAGCAAGCGGCCGAATAGCAACCGCAGCGATCGAAGGCGAAACGTGCGCCTCGAAGCGTTTGAAGTTATCGAAGAAGAGCTGCGCAAGCTTGCGCGCTTGCTCGTCGTATGCCGAGCTGTCAGCCCACGCGTTGCGCGGATTGAGCACGTCACCGGGCACGTCGGGAACGCGCTTGGGAACCATCAATCCGAAGAATGGCTCGGCTTCGTAATCGTCGGGTATGCGCCCTTCGATCGCGGCATTGACCATCGCACGCGTATGCGCGATCGCCATACGGTGACCGATGCCGTAGGGGCCGCCCGTCCAGCCGGTGTTTACAAGCCAGCACTCAACGCCGTGCTCGTCGATTTTGCGCCCGAGAAGATTGGCGTAGACCGTCGGGTGGTGCACCATAAATGGCGCGCCGAAGCAAGTGGAAAACGTCGCCTGCGGCTCGCTGATACCGCGTTCCGTGCCTGCGACCTTCGCGGTATATCCGGAGAGAAAATGATAGAGTGCTTGATCGCGCGAGAGTTTGGCGATCGGCGGAAGCACGCCGAAGGCATCGGCCGTCAGCATGACGATCGTCTTCGGATGGCCCGCCTTGCTCGACGGCACGACGTTGGGGATGAAGACGAGCGGATACGCGGCTCGCGTGTTTTCGGTTTTGGCGTCCGAATCGACGTCGAGCGCGCGCGTCGCTTCGTCATACACAACGTTTTCGAGAACGGTCGAAAATCGATTGGTCGCAGCCCAAATCTCGGGCTCGGCGGCAGCCGAGAGGCGAATTACCTTTGCATAACATCCGCCTTCGAAGTTAAAGACGCCGTCGGCCGACCAGCCGTGCTCGTCGTCGCCGATGAGCGGGCGCCGCGAGTCGGATGAGAGCGTCGTCTTGCCGGTTCCCGAGAGCCCGAAGAGGATTGCGACGTCGTCCTTTCGACCGACGTTCGCCGAGCAGTGCATCGGAAGCGTTTCCCGTAGCGGCAAAAGGTAGTTCATGACGGTGAAAACCGACTTCTTGATCTCGCCGGCGTAGCGGGTGCCGCCGATGAGAATGATTCGGCGCTCGAAGTTTACGAGGATGAACGTGCCGGTCCGAGTGCCGTCCCGTGCGGGATCGGCCGAAAAGAGCGCTGCATCGACGACCGTGAACTCGGGGACGAAGTCGGGTTCAGGCCGGTCCGGCGTGATGAAAAGATGGCGCGCGAACAGACTCTGCCACGCGAGCTCGGTGTAGACCCGTAACGCCACGCGATACCGCTGGTCGGCGCCGACGTAACAATCGAGGCTGTACGCCTCGCGTTCCGAGAGGTACGCGGCAACACGATCCCAGAGAGCTTCGAAGCGCGCGGGATCGATTGCCTGATTTGCCTCGCTCCAATCGATGTGTCGCTCGCTCGAGGGCTCGCGGACGAAGAATTTGTCCTTGGGCGAGCGGCCGGTGTGCGGGCGCGTGTCGACGATGAACTGTCCGTCCGCTCCCAATACGCCTTCGCCCCGCGCGATCGCGTGTTCGACGAGGGTCGGAGCAGACAGGTTTTCATACAGTTTGCCGACTTTGAGTTTTTCGGGGACCGAAAGAATGCCGTTTCTCCTCTAGTAGCGAGCTTTACGCATGCTTTTCCGCGTGCGAGGGGCGAGCCTGCAGGCCGTCCTTGGCGCCGGCGTCCAATGCAAGGCACATGCGCTGGATGCTTCTCTTCCCGACTTTTGTAGCGGTTACACTGGGCACCATCGCGGGCGCGGAAGCCGTCTTGCCCTTTCATTTCGGGTTTTTCGCGTCGGGGCCCCTCGACGCGATAACCGATGTCGCGGGCGTTAGGGTCGCCAATCTCACGAAGATTGAGGGGAGCGACATCCGCACCGGAGCGACGGCTGTTCTGCCGAACGCGGATCCTTGGGATCACAAGGTTTCGGCCGCTTTCTTTGCGTTCAACGGCAATGGGGAGATGACCGGAACGCACTGGATCGAGGAGTCGGGCTATCTCGAAGAGCCGGTCGTCCTGACCGACACGCTCGACATTGGAAGAGCGGTGGACGGCGTGGTCAGTTGGGTAATCGAGCATCACCCGGCAGTCGGGCGCGGCGACGACGTGCCACTTCCCGTGGTTGCGGAGTGCGACGACGCGCTGCTCAACGACATCCAGTCGAGAGCGGTGACGGCGGCGGACGTCGTTGCCCTGCTCGATTCCGCGGCAACGGGAGAGTTCACGCGCGGCAGCGTCGGCGCCGGCACTGGCATGAACGCCTTCGGGTTCCGAGCCGGAATCGGATCGGCATCGCGCGTACTGCCTAGTGACGCGGGAGGGTATCGCGTCGGAGTGCTCGTGAATGACAACACCGGGAGCAGCCGGCGCCAGCTTACAATCGTGGGGGTTCCGGTCGGGGAGCGCCTTCAAAACGAGTATCGCCCGATATTCCCAAAGAAGATCTCCTTAAAGGGCCGGCTGGGCGAGGGTAGCATCATCATCGTCGTTGCAACTGATGCGCCGCTCGACGAGCGTCAGCTTCGCGCGCTCGCTCTGCGCGCGGCAATGGGGATGGCGCGAACCGGACTGACATCGTCGGTCGGGAGCGGCGATCTCATCGTCGCGTTCTCTACTTCGCGCGTCTTCGAGCGCGTCGCCGATTATACGGTCACCGCGCCGAAGGAACCGATTCTGGAAGACGACGATGCGCTGGGCGCGCTCTACACGGCCACGGCCGAGGCGACGCAGGCAGCGATCTATGACGCGCTGTTTGAGGCAAAGACCATGACCGGACGCAACGGCGTGACGGTCTATGCGCTCCCTCGCGACCGGGTGATCGAGATGCTGCGCGCCGCGCAAGCGATCACACCCTAAGCGAGCGGTCGCCATGAAATCGAGCTGGGAATTGTCGGTCCAGGGGAGTCGCGAAGCGGTGCGACCGCTTTGTCAGTGGACGCTGACCATCCACTGCACGCCGAAGCGGTCGGTTAGCGAACCGAACTTCCCGCCCCAAAAAGCTTCTTCGAGCGGCATCGTCACCTCGCCACCCTCGGCGAGTGCGTTGAAGACGCGCTCGCCCTCGGCGGCGTCGTTCGTCGCCAGGGAGAGCGCGATGTCGTCATCCCCGTCGGGCGGCGAGCCGGGCCGTCCATCGGAGGCCATGAACCTCACGTCGCCCGCGACGAAGCTGGCGTGCATGACTTTATCACGATAATCTGGGCCAACCTCCCCCTCCATCGGAGAGCTCTCAAAACGATTGATGTCGACGATCTCGCCGCGAAGGCACTCTTTGTAAAAATTGAGCGCTTCTTCGCAGCGTCCGTGGAAGAAGAGATACGGCTCCAGCTGCATGCGATCGGAACTCCTTTCAAAGACGCGACAAGGGTCGCCCGCGTCGCTTAGGGTAAACGTTCACGTGTCCTGCCGCCCGAGCCGTTCGTGAGCCAGTTCGTCCACCTCCACGTTCACTCAGAATACTCGCTGCTCGACGGTGCCTGCCGGATCGATCGCCCAGGCGACGTTCGAGCCGGCCTCTGCCGGCGCGCGGCCGAGATCGGCGCGACCGCGGTTGCCTTGACCGATCACGGCGTCATGTACGGTGCGATGGAGTTCTACTATGCGGCACGCGAGCTGCGGCTCACGCCAATTCTAGGATGCGAAGCGTACTTGGCCCCCCGCGGACGCTTCGATCGTACCGTTCGGGAGGAAGCCCACGTTACGTTGCTCGCCGCCGATCTCGTCGGCTACCGCAACCTCATCGCGCTCGTTTCGAAGGGCTTTCTAGAAGGCTACTACTACAAGCCGCGCATTGATCTCGAGCTTCTCGCGCAGCATCACGACGGCCTGATCGCCCTTTCGGGATGCATGTCGGGACTGCTCGCCGCCCCGTTGCTGCGCGAAGATTACGCCACAGCACTTCGTAACGCAAAGACGTACGTCGAAATTTTCGGCGATCGCTTTTATATCGAAGTGATGCGCCACGGTATGCCGGAGCAGGAGACCATCAACGACGGGCTCGTTCGAATCGGAAGGGAGTTGAACGTCCCGATCGTTGCAACCAACGACGCTCACTATCTCGAACAGAAAGACGCGCCCGCGCACGACGTGCTGCTTTGCATCGGCACCGGTAAGACCGTTTCCGATACCAATCGAATGCGCTTCTATTCCGACCAGTTCTACCTCAAGTCGCCCCAAGAGATGCGCGAGCTCTGGAGCGACCTCCCTGAAGCTTGCGAGAACACCGTTCGCATCGCGGAGCGAGTCGATATCCGGATACCCGAGAAAATATTCCATCTGCCGCAGTATCCCGTGCCGCAGGAAGATGGATCGCGCGAGCGCAGCGACGCAGAGTACCTCGGCGAGCTGTGCGAGCTTGGCTTGCGCGAGCGGTACGGGGAGGAACGCGCTGGTACCGACTCCGGCCTGAGCGATCGTTTGAACTACGAGCTCGACGTCATCACGAAGATGGGCTTTTCTTCGTACTTTCTCATCGTCTGGGATTTCGTAAAGTACGCGCGAGATCGCGGGATTCCAGTTGGGCCGGGGCGCGGTTCCGCAGTCGGATCGCTGGTCGCCTACTGCTTGAAGATCACGGATCTCGATCCTCTGCGTTTCAACTTGCTCTTCGAGCGCTTCCTTAATCCCGAGCGCATATCGATGCCCGATATCGATACCGATTTCTGTGTCGACCGGCGCGACGAAGTGATCGAATACGTCACGGAAAAGTACGGAAAGGAGCGAGTCGCTCAGATCGTAACGTTCGGGACGATGGCGGCGCGCGCGGCCATCCGGGATGCGGGGCGGGCGCTCGGGGTGCCGCTCCCCGACGTCGACCGGATCGCCAAGCTCGTCCCTTCCGGACCCGGCGGGTTTTCGATCAAACGTGCCATCGAGCAGATCGGCGAGCTCAAAGCGATCTACGCAACCCAACCCGAGATACGCAAACTGCTCGACACGGCGAAAGAGATCGAAGGTCTAGCGCGCAATGCCGGCACCCACGCCGCGGGGGTGGTCATTTCGGCGGGGCCGCTTACCGAATATACGCCGCTTTGCCGTTTCGGCGACGGCGGCGTCAACACGCAGTACGACATGGACTCCATCGAGCGCATCGGTCTGCTTAAAATGGACTTCCTCGGGCTGCGGAACCTGACCGTGATGGAGAACGCCGTTCGAGAAATTCGCAGGACCGTCGATCCGGCGTTCGATCTCGCGAAGATCCCCTTTGACGACGCTCGAACCTACCAGATGCTGGGACGCGGCGAGACGGTTGGCGTCTTTCAGCTCGAGTCGGAAGGCATGAAGCGCGTCTGCGCCGAGCTCCAGCCGTCCGGATTCGACGATATCATCGCGTTGGTCGCGCTCTTCCGCCCCGGCCCAATGGATTGGATCCCGCAGTACATCGCCGGGAAGCACGGGCGCGCGAAACCCCAGTATCTGCACGCAAAGTTAGAGCCGATTCTGTCGGACACGTACGGCATACCAGTCTATCAGGAGCAGGTCATGCGGATGGCCCGCGAGATCGCCGGCTTTACGCTTACCGAGGTCGACGAGCTGCGCAAGGTCATCGGGAAGAAACAAAAGGAAAAAACTCCATACTATCAAGAGAAATTCGTTGCGGGAGCGGCCACGACGTCGGGAATCGACCGGGCGCTGGGAGAGCGGCTATTCCACCACATCGAACCGTTCGCCGGCTACGCTTTCAACAAGGCTCACGCCGCGGCGTACGCGTGGATCGCCTATCAGACTGCGTATCTGAAGGCAAATCACCCCCTGCAGTATCTCGCTGCGCTCATGACCTCGGTCAAAGATAAGACCGAGAAGCTTGCTGAGTACATTGACGAAGCAAAGAAGGTCGGCATTGACGTGTTGCCGCCGGACGTCAACGAATCGCTGGTCGATTTTACCGTGGTTGGCGAGGCGATTCGGTTCGGCTTGGCGGCCGTCAAGGGTGCAGGGGAAGCCGCGGTGCGCAATATCATCGAAACGCGCGCGCGCGACGGACGTTTTAGCGATTTATTCGATCTCGCCAAACGCGTCGACGCCAAGCAAGTCAACCGACGCGTTTTTGAAGCGCTGATCAAATGTGGGGCACTCGACGACATCGCTGGGAATCGCGCTCAAAATCTCGCCGCCCTCGATACTGCGCTCGAACTTGCCGCGCGATCGACGCGCGATGCCGAGCTGGGGCAGGCGTCGCTCTTTGGGGAGACGAGCGCGCAAACATCGACACTCGCGCCCAAGCTTCCCAGCATCGCCGCGCCGACGACCCGCGAGATGCTCTCGTGGGAGCGAGAGACGCTCGGCATCTTCGTTTCCGGCCACCCGCTTTCGGAGATCGCGCCGCTTCTGGCGCGCGCCGGAGCAATGCCGATCAAAGAGCTACGAGACCTTCAGGACGATGCCGCGGCGACCGTCGCCGGTACCGTGACCGCCGTGCGCCGCTCGCTTACGAAAGCCGGCCAACGTATATTGGTGGCGCAGCTCGAAGACACGACGGGCCTCTGCGACGTCGTGCTCTTCTCGAAGATCTATCCGCAACTACAGCATCTGTTCGAAAACGACGCCATTCTCGTCGTTAAAGGGAGGCTGCGGTTGCGCGAGCGTCCCGGTGCGGCCCCGGGGGACGAGCCTCGCGTCGAGCTCTCGGTCGCCGCAAACGAAGTCTCGGTATTCGTCCTCCCCGCCGTCGCGGTACTCGGGGGTGCCATTCGCGGATGGCACGTCGAAGTAACTCATCGCGATCAAATCGACCGGCTGGCGCGTCTGATCGACGAGTGGCCCGGCGAAGTGCCCGTCGTGATGCACGTGCGTGGACGTTCGCAGCGCGTCGCCCGCGCGATCGCCAGCGACGCACGCGTACGCGGCGAGCTCGAACGCATCTTCGATCCGCACGGCGTACGCGAGGGTGCCCTGGACGCCTACGGATGAAGGTCGTCGCAGCCTCGGAAACCGCCGAGCTGGCCGGGCTGCTCAACCCGGGGTGGAGCGTTCCCGAGCAGGTCGCCGTTGAGGTCGCGCAGATTATCGCGGACGTCCGCGCGCGAGGTGACGCCGCCGTCGTCGAATGCGCGCGCCGCTTCGACGATCGAAGCTTCGATCTCTCGAAACTGCGTGTCCCGATTCCAATGCTCGACGGCGCCAGGTCGCTCGTATCGGCGGAGGTCGGGGCGGCTCTCGCGCTGGCCAAGGAGCGCATCGCTCGATTTCACGAGCGTGAGCGGCAGCCCGATATCGCCTATGTCGAGGGGGACGGAACGCGGTATGCGGTTCACCGGCGCCCGCTGCGATCCGTTGCGATCTACGCTCCAAGAAGCGGTGCATCCACAGCGATCTTGATGGGCGCCGTGCCGGCGAAGATCGCGGGCGTTTCGCGCGTGATCGTGCTCTCGCCCGCGGCGGCCGACAACCTCTCCGGCGCGACGCGCTATGCATGCGCGATCTGTGGTGTGGACGAGCTTTACGCGGCCGGCGGCGCTTCGGCCGTTGCGGCGGCGGCGTTCGGCACCGATTCAATCGCGCCGGTCGACAAGGTCGTCGGCCGCGCTGGCGTTTGGACGACCGAAGCGAAGCGCCAAGTCTTTGGACAGTGCGGCGTGGATGCGCTTGCCGGTCCGACCGAAGTGCTGGTCGTCGCTGACGACGGAGCGAATAGCGAGTACGTTGTCGGCGAGCTCTTAGCTCAAGCCGAGCTTCCCGGCGTCACGCGCCTGGCGGTGCTCTCAGAATCGCGGCCCTTGCTCGAGGCGGTCGCGCAGCTCATCGATACGCTCGACCTTCGCACCCTCGAGCGCCATGAGTTTATCACCGATGCGATCTTGACGCATTGCCGGTTGATCGCGGCGAGCTCGCGCGAGGAGCTCTTCGAGATTGTAAACCGCTTCGCGCCGGCATATCTTAGTCTGCAGGTTCGCGATGCTTCAGCCTACTTGGACCGCGTCTATACCGCCGGCACCGTGTTCGTCGGCGACATGACGCCGTTGGTCAGTGGGGAGTACCTTGCCGGTACGAACCGCGTCGTGCCGACGTCGGGGACGGCACGTTTTGCGTCGAGCCTCTCCTTGGGCGAGTTCACGCGGAGCTTCAGCGTGGTGGAGAACACGATCGAGCGCATCGCGAGCGACGCCCCGGCGCTGGCGTCGCTCGCCGAGGCCGATGGCCTTCCACACCACGCTCAAACCGCACGCATGAGGTCGGACGGTTGACGCCTCCCAAGCTGGTCGCGTTCGATGTTGACGGAACGCTGGTGGGACGCGATCTCGCGATATCGACGGTCGTGCGCGACGCGATCGTGCGCATGCGGAAGGACGGCACCACCGGTTGTTTGGTTACGGGCCGGATGTACCGTGCGACCCTTCCCTTTGCGCGCGAACTCGCCTTCGACGCGCCGCTCGTCTGTTACCAGGGCGCCGCGATCATCGATCCCACGACCGACGAACTGCTCGCGCACACGGCGCTGGCAAACGAGATCGTCCGGGAGCTGATCGCAATGGCCGAGCGCGACCATATGCATCTGCAGCTTTATCGCAACGACGAGTATTACTGCGAGACGCGTAATCGCTTCTCGGAACTCTATGCATCACTATCGTTGATAGAGCCCGTGGTCGTGGCCTCTCTTCGGGAAGCGTTCGCGTATAGCCCGGCGACGAAGGCGGTCGTCATCGCCGACGAACCCGTAGCGGAGCGATATGTCGAAAAGTTGCGAGAAACGTTCGCCGGGCGCGCGAACGTGACGCGCAGTCTACCGGAGTTTGTGGAAGTGCTCGATCCAGCCGTGGATAAAGGCTCGGCCCTGCGATTCGTTGCGGCAAGACTGGGCATCTCCATGGACCGGACGATTGCCATCGGCGACTCTTGGAACGATGCGCCGTTACTCGAAGCCGCCGGCTTTGCGGTTGCGATGGGGTCGTCGCCGCCCGAGCTGCGCGCGATAGCCGATGCGGTGGTTGGTGACCTCCAACACGATGGCGTCGCGGAGGCGGTCGACAAATACGTGCTCGCGCGCGCATGAAGGCCACGCGACGCAGGCGCTCTCCGATCGCACGGCTGCGGCGCTTTTGGATGCCGATCGCTCTGGGAACCGGACTCGTTCTGCTCGCGCTTGGCATCGCGGCGACGTGGCCCGGGTTCGATGCCAGGCGGATTGTCGTCACGGGAAACCGTCGGGTGCCGCGTGATGAAATTCTGACGCGCGCCGGGATTGCACGCCGCGTGAGCATTTGGTTTCAGAACACCAGTGCAATCGCGAGGCGCGTCGAAGGCATTCCGTATATCGCGATCGCGGGCGTTCATCGAGTTCCGCCGTCGTCAATTTGGATCGCCGTTTCCGAGCGCGTGCCCTTCGCGGTCGTGCGCAGCGGGACGGACGACGTCGTCGTCGATCGCGATTTGCGCGTCCTCGAACCGGCCACTGTCACCGATCGGCTCCCGCTGCTTGCGGTAAAGCCGGGGCTCGTTTTGACGCCTGGTGCGTACGTCCGCACGCACGATGCGATCGAATTGCGCGATGCTTATCTCGCGATCGCGGCCGCGCAGATCGTTCCGCTGGAGATTGGCTTCGACCATTTCGGCGGTCTCGTCGTCACGATGGATGACGGATTACACGTGCTTCTTGGAACCCAGAACGATCTCGGCGAAAAGCTGACGCTTGCCGACGCCATTCTCAAGCAGGTGGTGGGGCGGCAACGACGCGTTGCGGCCATCGACCTGCGAGCGCCCGCCGCCCCCGTTCTCGTCTATCGGTGAGGGTGAGCTAGTGGCTGGTTTGGTCTACGTAGACCATAACGTTGCCTTTGATCAGGGAAAGCTTAATATGATCGTTGGGCTGCACCTTGGAGAAGTCGACGTAGGGACGCCCGGCCGACAACATCGTCTCTTGGCCATTGTCGAGGAGCACGTCGACGTGCTTTGAATCGACCACCTTCACGACCTTTGCGGTGTACGTGCCGTCGGGGATGGTCGTTGCGCCAACGGTAGCCGCACGGGTCGCAAGCGGCGACAATGCGATGCTAAGGGCGACGAGTAAGCAAGTACGGTTCACAGGCGCGAACTCCCAGTCAGCAAGGGTGCGGTCAAAGTTGCATCATAACTCATGTGTCCCGGCACTGCTAGAGCGCGGCATACCTTTTTTGCGCGCGTTTTTGAACTCTTTTTGATTGCGCTCTTCGGGTCGCTTTCAATCGCCTGCGCCGATTGCACAGCTTCTCCACACCTTTGCCCGGTTCTCCTCAAGGAGATGGCGTAGCGCTCGCAAAGCCTTGCGAATCCCGTCCGGCCCCTGCTACGGCTAGTAGGAATCGGCTGGGTGGACCACAATATATCGTGGTTAGACGGCAATTGCTAAGGGCAGGTGTGACGAGCGGATGAAGCACGAGACCGTATGCGGGCTCGATATCGGAACGACCAAGACCTGTACGGTCGTCGCCGTTAACGGCTCCGCCGGGCTCGAAATTGTCGGTGTCGGCGAAGCCCCATCCCTGGGAATGCGTAAGGGCGTTGTCGTCGACTTAGAGGAAACGATAAAGTCGATCGAGGCGGCCACCGAAAAGGCCGAACGCATGGCCGGGATTCACTTCAACGAGGTTTTCGTCGGAATTACCGGCGATCACATCCGAAGCACGAACAACCGTGCGGTTGTGGCCGTTTCGGGCGACGACCGCGAAGTCACCCCGGGCGACGTTCGCCGCGTGGTCGACGCGAGTAAGATCATCAATCTCCCCAGCGATCGCCAGATCATCCACGCGCTGCCGCGTTATTTCACCGTTGACGGGCAAGAAGGCGTTAACGACCCGATCGGAATGGCCGGTGGCCGTTTAGAAGTCGACACGCACATCGTAACCGGCAGCAGCAGTTTCATCACCAACGTACTCAAGTGCGTCCAGCGGGCCGGATTGGAGGCCCAGGGAGTCGTCTTCGAGCCGCTTGCGAGCTCTGCAGCGACGCTCTTGCAGGAGGAGAAGCAAGTCGGGGTCGTCCTGCTCGATATCGGTGGCGGGACGACGGACATTGCCGTCTATTCACTCGGGAGTGCCATCTATACCGCGACCATTCCGGTTGGCGGGAACGTGCTTACGAGCGATATTTCACTCGGGCTCAAGACGACGCTTGCCGAAGCGGAAGACATCAAAAAGCACCTGGGCGCAACCGAAAAGGACCAGCGCTTTGACGTGCGCACGCTCGACGGCCGTTCGACTCGAGAGCATTCGACGGCAGAACTGCGCCAGATCGTCGTTCCGCGCGTGCTCGAAACCCTGCGCATGGCAAAACAGAAGATCGTCGAGAACGTACCACGCGATTTAGTGCTCGGCGAAATCGTGCTCACGGGAGGCGGCGCCCAACTTCCCGGCATCGAACGGATCGCCGAGGAGGTTTTTGCTTTGCCGGTTCGGATCGGCGCGCCCAGCACGGTCGGTGGTCTAACGGAGGCGCTCGCGTCCCCGCAATACTCGACGGCGATCGGACTCGTTCTTTTCGGTGCAAACGGCGAACGCGACGACGCGATGCGCGTCGGGAGGCGCGGGAATTCAATGGTTGCAAAAGCCCAGCGCTGGCTGGCGGATCTTTGGACCTAAGCTACACTCTTCACTTTTGACGGAGGAACCCCAAGCAATGCCTGATGGACGACGTTCCACATCCGAACCCGAACATGCAGCGGCGATCAAGGTGGTCGGCATCGGCGGGGGCGGCTGCAACGCCGTCAATCGCATGATTGCCGCCGGTTTGAGCGGAGTCGACTTCTTTGCGGTCAACTCCGACGTGCAGGCGTTGCGTGGATCGCTCACCGAGAATCGCGTTCACATCGGTGGAAGTGAGACGCGCGGCCTGGGCGCTGGTGCGAACCCGACGCTCGGGCGTGAAGCGGCAGAGGCGTCGCGAGAGGATCTTTCGCTTATCCTCGATGGCGCCGATCTGGTGTTCCTGACCGCCGGAATGGGCGGCGGTACTGGGACGGGAGCCTCACCGGTGATTGCGGAGCTGGCCAGGGAATCGGGCGCACTGACGATCGCCGTCGTCACCAAACCCTTCGCCTTCGAAGGTAAAAAACGCATGCAGATCGCCGAGAACGGCATTGCCGAGCTCGAGGCAAAGGTCGACACGCTCATCACGATCCCGAACGAGCGCATTTTGCAGGTGATCGAGAAGAAGACGCCGCTGAACGAGGCCTTCTCATATGCCGACGACGTTCTGCGTCAAGGAATAGCCGGGATCAGCGACCTCATCACGCAGCCCGGCCTGATCAACTTGGATTTCGCCGATGTGAAAACGATCATGACCGACGCCGGATCCGCAATGATGGGCATCGGCGAAGGGAGCGGAGAACACCGGGCCGCCGACGCAGCACAAAAAGCCATCGCCTCGCCCTTACTCGAAACGACGGTCGAAGGCGCGCACGGCGTTATCTTCAACATCACGGGCGGTCCCGATATGGCGATGTACGAGGTAAATGAGGCGGCCGAGATGATCAGCCGAGCGGTCGACTCGGAAGCGCAAATCATCTTCGGTGCATCGATCGATCCGACAATGTCCGGAAAAGTCCGGGTCACCGTGCTTGCCGCCGGGTTTGGTTCGCGGCGCGGCTATCGGGGAGCCCAAGGCGGATATGCCTTCGATACCGGCAGGCTCGAGACGGTAGCTCCGGTCAGCATGGACGATATCGACGTGCCGGCGTTCTTGCGCTATCGCGGCTAACGCACACCGCTCCCGGTGGCCTATAGCGCGCGCGTGCTGCTGGACTCCGTCAGTCCGATCGGAGTCCGGCTCACCACGCTTGAGGTTACGTTCCCGCGGTTCGTTTTGGCTGAATTTAACACGCACAGAAGTTTTTCAAGAAATTCTGCCAGCTCGAGGGCCGTGCCGACTTCGAAATTGATCGAGCGCATCGAGTCCGATCCCGTACTTCCGCTCGAATGGGGTCGCAACAAGGCGGGCATGTCGGCGACCGACGTGCTGAGTGACGACGAAGCCGAGGCCGCCCGCCGAATTTGGCTGGAAGCGCGCGATGCGGCGGTGGCGCACGCGCGACGGCTCGTCGCGCTCAACGTGCACAAACAAGAGCTGAATCGGCTGCTCGAACCGTTCCTGTGGCACACCGTTATCGTGACCGCGACGCAATGGGAGAATTTCTTCGAGCTGCGCTGCGCGCCCAACGCCCAGCCCGAGATCCGGGAAGCGGCGCTGCGCATGCGCCAAGCGGTCGACGCGAGTCGCCCGGGGCCAGTCGGTTTGGAGCAATGGCATACGCCGCTGTTGCAAGCGGACGAGTACCATTTGGACCTCGAGGTGCGCAAGCGAATTTCGGCGGCGCGGTGCGCTCGGGTTTCGTACTTAACTCATGAAGGCAAGCGCGAGATCGAAAAGGATCTCGAGCTCTACGAACGGCTCAAGTGCGATCGCCACTTGAGCCCGTTCGAGCACGTCGCGACGCCGGCCGAAGATGCAGACTTCTACGCGAACTTTCGAGGCTGGGTTCAGATGCGCGCGGAGGTCGAAGGCCGTACCGAAACGCGATCGCGAGCGCCGCAAGCAACGCGGCCCACGTTGGAAGTTTGATCGCGAACCACAGCGGGTCGCTGGTGCTGCGCCCCTCGGTGTAGTTCCGCCACTCGTTTTGCACGAGCTCTGCCGGCGCGTACGTTCGCTGGGCGCTCGCGGCTGGAACGGGAAGATGCGGCGGATTGAGCTCGAAGAAGTACAGCGTCGCCGCAATGACGCAGAGAAATCCGACGGCGACGCGCAGATCGATGCGCAACCGGAACAGAATGACGGCGCAGACTAGAATGCTTGCGATAAAAAGCTGCTTGGTGCCCCAAACCAGAATCCACGGTAGTGACAGGACGCAGAGCGCAAACGCTGCAAGCGTTCTCGCCCTTCCGTGCGTGGCGATCGCCAGGACCAGAAGTGCTGGGAGCGCGAGACAGAGCTCTTCTTGATGGAGAAACGGTCCCGCAATGACGCAGCAGAGTGCCGGAAGGAAGACGATCAGCTCGCGTCGTTGCAGCGCGAGGCTCGCTCTCCGTGCGAGGAATAGGCCGCTACCTGCAAGGACGAGATAGGAAATCGTACCTGCCGATTGCGCGACAGCCGGGGAACAACCGAAATATGCCAGCGCGTACGTGAGGCTGTATTGAAACGGAAAATGCAGCTCGGAACCGGCGTGCGCGGGGAGCACCATCATAAAATAGCCGAGTAGCCCGCGCGGACTAACGATAGCGACCGAGAGCAGCGCGAGGCCGAGTGCGCTCGCGACGACGGCTATTCGCGCACGCGGGACGAAGAGCAGCACGGCGGCGATTACCGGGATGCCGGCTGTAGGCTCCGCCGCAGTCAGGACGGCGAGGATACCGGCGAGCGCATCGCGCTGCCGGGCGAGAGCGAGGCCGCAGAGCACTAACGCGAGCAGCGCAAACGGAACGATCTGTCCGGTATTGAGTTCCACGTAACCCGTCGAGAGCGCTAATGCTGCAACCGCCAAATCGAGCGGGACGCCGAGAGCCGCAAGGGCCGCAGCGCAGAGCGCGACGGACGCCACGATAGCAACCGCGTCGACGACGCGCGCGTGGGCGACCGGCAGGCGCGCCAGCCCCATGAAGGGGAGAAAGTCGTAGGGAGGTTGCGGCGCCGGAACCGCCACGCCGGGATTGCTCGCAAAGAGCCTTCCGCGGAACGTGTTCCCAACATTGATGCGATGTTCGCACGCATGGAGCGGCTCGAACGTGTACGGGCTTTCGCTGCGATCGAGAGCCCAACCGGCGCAATAGAAATCGGGGAACTCGTCCATCGCGCGCCAAGGCGACGCCTCCCCCAAACGGCTGAGATCTCTCAGGGCCACGGCGCCCAGCGCGACCAAAACGACGCCCACGATGAGAGTCCGGCGCCGTTCGCTCGCGTTCACGGTTGCGCCGGCACTCGTTGGGAGCGCGGCGCAGCGAAGGCTGCTGCAAGCATGCCGCCTAGTGCGATCCAGGTCGGAAGTTTCACGATGAACCAGCTAACGTTTTCATTTCCGAGCTGCGCGACGTAGGCGCTCCATGCTTGCTGCGCCAAGTCCCCCGCGGAGTAGAGGCCGGGCGTTGTGGCTGCGAAGACGGCGGGCGGC
The DNA here is from genome assembly GCA_963756635.1 of Vulcanimicrobiota bacterium. GTDB lineage: Bacteria > Vulcanimicrobiota > Vulcanimicrobiia > Vulcanimicrobiales > Vulcanimicrobiaceae > Cybelea. The sequence continues at coordinate 103,549 of CAVWOR010000004.1, read as the reverse complement.
ACGAGCTCGAGAAGATAGATGCTCGCGGCGATCGCCACGAACATTGTAAGCGTGGCGGCAGCAGAAGCGCGTAGGCGAAGCAGGAGCGCGGCTACGACGACGAGCGCCGCGAGAAACAGTTTTTTGGTGATCCAGACGAGGATCCACGGAACCGCGAGCAGGCAGAGCGAACCGACGGCAAGATTCCGGGGCCAACCTGCGAGCGCGCTTGCGAGCACGAGCGCCGCGGGTATCGCAAACGAGAGATCGACCATGTGAACGTAGGGCCCCGCGATGACACCGCACGCGCCGGGAAGATAGGCGATCAGCTCCGGACGGTCGAGTCGCAGCGCGACGCGCCGGCCAAGCCAAACTCCCAATCCGAGCATTGCCGCATACGAAAACTCGCCGGCTATAAGTGCCGTCGCGTGCGGCAGGCCGAAGCTTGCGAGCAGATAGGTGAGGCTGTACTGATAGACATATCCGGTTTCAGCCGCAGCCTGAGCGGGAAGGACCCTCCCCACGTATTCGGTTACACCGCTGCCGCCGACGATCAGAGCACCCAGGCCGGCAAGCACGAGTGCGGTAGCGAGGACGCCGAGCCTGCTTCGAGCCACCCAGCAGAACATCGCTGCGCAAACAGGGAGCCCCAGATGCGGCTCGATGAGCGTCAACCCGGCGAGAACGCCGGCGAGCCGATCTTGCCGGCGCGCGAGCGCGACGCCGCAGAAGACGAGCGCCGCCAGTGCAAACGGTACGACTTGCCCGGCATTGAGCAAAACGTAACCCGCAGGCAAGAGGAGCGCGAGCGCGGCGACGTCGAGTGGAGCCGTTACCAAAGCGAGGCCCCAGATCGATGCAGCAACCGCGGCAGCTATTGCAATCGCGCCGATGACGCGCGCACCCGAAAAGTTCAGTCGTGCTGCAAGCATGAAGGGTGGAAAGTCGTACGGCGGAAGCGGCGCCGGAACGATGCGGCGCGGATCTGCGCGATAGGCCGCGCTGACGTTCACCGCGTGCTCGCAGCTATGGAGTGGTTCGTAGCGGTACGGGTCCGCGCCCCGGTCGAGCGCCGCGCCGGCGCAATAGAAGTCGGCGAAGTCGTACATTTGACGCCACGGCAGCGTCTCACCAAGGCGCGCGAAGTCGCGCAAGGCTGCAATCGCGAGGAGCGCCAGCGCCACGAGCAGCATGCCACGCGACGCTTTCATGTCGCACAATAGTCGTACCATTGCGCCGACTCCTGCCGGGTATTGCGCTTTCGATGTGCGTGGTATATAACGGTTAAAGTCTTTCAAGAAGAGGTTGGGTGTGGCTCTTCAATTCCGTGCAACGACGTTGCGCCGGCTCTTCGAGCGCGACCGTTTCGTCGAAGAATATTGGTATCTCTGCCGGCGAGCGGCCCGCCGATTCATGCGTCGCGGGCTCGATCGAGCGGATCTCGAGCAAGTCGGTGCGATTGGATTAATCAAGGCGGTCGACCGCTACGATCCGTCGCAGAGGGCGCCATTCGAAGCCTACGCATGGTTGCTCATCGTTGGCGAGCTGATGCATTTCGTTCGAGATGGAGAACGGTTTGTGCGCGCGCCACGCGCGGTGCGCGACTTGGAACGACGTTGGACGGCGGCGGAGCGGGAGCTTTCGTCGCTTCGAGGGCGAGAGCCGTCCGAGAACGACGTGGCGCAGTTCATCGCCGCGACTCCCCTAGATAGGCGCGAGGTTCGTTCCTATCGCGCCAGCGGCCACGTACTCTCCTTCGAATTAACAACTGCCCGCGAGCGGTGCGCGCCGGATCCGGGCATCGACGATCTGCTCGACCGACTGACGGTCGAACGGATCCTCCGGGCGCTCTCGCCGCTCGAAAGGCAGATCGTCGTTTCGATTCATCTCCACGGGGTCACGGTCGTGGAGCTCGCAGCGCGGCTCGGCTACTCGCGGCGACACGTGACGCGCTTGCATCGAGCGGCCATAGAGCGTTTGAGAAGCTCGAGTGAAGTAGGGGCGCTGCGCGGCGACGAAGCAAGTTCGGGTGTTTGCGTACCTCACCGCGGGTGAATCGCACGGGCCCGCGCTCGTCGGTATCCTCGACGGCATTCCCGCGCATCTGCGCCTGGACGTGGAAGCGATTAACGAAACGCTCGCGCGGCGACAAGGGGGTTACGGTCGCAGCGCGCGCATGAAGATCGAGCGCGACGAGGTGGAGTTTTTGGCGGGAGTCCGCGGGGGTGAAACACTCGGCTCGCCGATTGCCGCGGTCGTGCGCAACCAAGATTATCTCACACCTAAAGTGCGAGCGCTGATGGACCCCATCACCGGCGCCGGCGATGCGTTGAGCAATCCGCGGCCGGGCCATGCCGACTATGCGGGCGCTCTGAAATACCGCCAACGCGATTTGCGCAACGTGCTCGAACGGGCGAGCGCGCGCGAGACCGCGATGCGCGTTTGCCTGGGCGCGATCTGCGCCCAGCTTCTTGCGGCTCTTGACATCCGCACTCGCAGTTACGTCACCCAAATCGGCAAGGTCGAAGCGCCCGATCTCGATGAGTGGGACCAAGCCGAGGTCGAGCGAAGCGAGGTGCGCTGCCCGCATCCGGAGGCGTCCGGGCGGATGATTGCCGCCATCGACGCCGCAAAGAGCGCCGGTGACACGCTCGGCGGACGCTTCGTCGTTCGCATCGACGGGATGCCGGTCGGGATCGGTAGCAATCGGCAGCCGAGCCAGCGCCTTGACGGCATCCTCGCCGGAGCGGTCATGGGCATGCAGACCGTTCGAGCCGTTGAGATCGGACTTGGGGCGGCCGTTGCTGCGCGGCCCGGATCGGACTCGCACGATCTCTTTGCACTTGAAGGCGAGACCGTTGTGCGTGGGAGCAATCGCGCCGGCGGCATCGAGGGCGGCATGAGCAACGGCGAGCCGATCGTGCTGCGCGTTTCCGTGAAGCCGATCCCGACACTGATGAAAGCGTTGCGCTCGGTCAACCTTCATCAAGGTATCGAGGCCCGGGCCACGATCGTGCGCAGCGACGTCTGCGTCGTTCCGGCGGGGGCGATCGTCGGTGAGGCGATGGTCCGGCTGGCGCTGATGCGACCCCTCTTGGAAAAATACGGCGGCGATTCGATGGAAGAAACGTTAGATAACCTTAAGCGAAGTCGCGATGCCGCGGCGCGACTCTTTGCGCGATGAAGCGCCACGTGGCGCTGGTAGGATTCATGGCCTCGGGAAAGTCGACCATCGGCCGCAAGCTGGCGCGCAAGCTCGGCTGGACTTTCCGGGATACCGATACGCTTGTCGTTCGATCGCACGGACCGATTCCGGCGATCTTTGAAAAGGAAGGCGAGGCGGGGTTTCGCCGTTACGAGCATGCAGCCATCGCCGACGTGCTCGAAAGTGCCGAGCCGTGCGTCATCGCGCTGGGCGGTGGTGCACTTACCGTTGCGGAGAACCGTAGTTTGCTGACCGATCGAGCATATCGCGTCTTCATCAAGACCTCGCCGGAACAAATACTCGCGCGGGTACGGCGAGGTCGCGAGGTGCGCCCCATGCTCGGCTCGCGCCCAACGCTTTCCAGGGTCAAGGAGCTGTACGCGCGGCGGATGCCCGCATACGAAAACGCAGACCACGTGATCGATGCAACCAGCCGGAGGGACGCCGAAGTCGTCGACGCAATTGTTGGCTGGCTGCGCGAGAAGCTCGACGTAGATCGCGTCGCATCGTAATGGCGCAGCCGTCGCTTAACGACGATCTTGGTTATCCGATCGTCGTCGGCGAAAACCTGCGCGTGACGCTATCCGACTTCTCGCGCAAGCACGGGCCACCGTGCCTGGTGCTGTGCGACGCAAATCGGTCCGTACGCGCGATCGCGGAGCGTGTTGCGGCCGCCGCCGGCACGCGCCCGATCCTCGGCTTCGGGCTGGGCGAGCGGCGCAAGCGTCTCGCGACGGTGGAGCGCGTACTCGATGCGATGCTGCAGACCGGCATCGAACGTTTGGATCTCGTGCTCGGCGTCGGCGGAGGCGTCGCGAGCGACCTTTTCGGATTCGCGTGCGCGACGTACATGCGCGGCGTCCGGTACGCCCACGTGGCGACATCGCTGGTGGCCATGGTCGACGCTGCGATCGGCGGCAAGACCGGCGTCGATCTGCGCGGCGGGAAGAATCTGGCAGGATGTTTTCGCGACCCGGTCGGCGTCTTCTGCGACGTCGTGGCGTTGCGAACGTTACCGAAACGCTTTTTTGCCGAAGGGCTTGCGGAAATCGTCAAGGCCGCCATCATCGAGGGCGGCGAGTTCTTCGAGACGCTGGAAGAACTCGCACCACATCCGCTCGCCCGTTGGCCGTGGACCAGCGTGATCGAAGCCGCGATCAAGGTCAAGACGATGACCGTTGCCGACGACCGGTTCGAGGCCGGCACGCGTGAGTTGCTCAATCTCGGCCACACCTTTGCACATGGCATCGAAGCGGCATCGAATTACGAGGTGACGCACGGCGAGGCGGTCGCCATCGGCTTACGCGCCGCTGGGTTGCTCGCGCTGCAAACGGGCCGCTTCAGCAAGGCGGAGCACCTCCGCGTCCTGACGCTCTTGACGTTGCTTGGTTTGCCGCTACAAACATCGGCCCCGCCGGAAGCTATCTTGGCGTCGATGAGCAGTGACAAGAAGAAGCGCTCGGGTCGCATGCGTTTCGTCGTACCTCGCGCTATTGGCGACGTTGAGTACGGCGTCGAGTGCTCCGGTCGAAGCGTGCGCGCGGTTCTTGCGCGTCTCGGAGAGCCGCCTGAGAAGCTTCGTGCGCGTCGTTGACGCGTTGCCGGCAATTCGTTCCTCGCGTTTCGAGCTGCCGCTGACGTATGACGCCGGTTCTCTGGAGTTACGGATCGGCGAGATCGTGCGCGTCCCGCTCGCGAGCCGAGAGGTTCTGGCCTTCGTCGTTTCGGCGCCGCGCGAACTCTCCCAAACGTCGCAACCGCTCAAGCCGGTACTGGAACGACTCGACGTCCCGCGCGCGTTCGACGAAACCGGTTTACACCTGGCACGCTTTATGGCCGAGCGTTATCTCTGCACGCTCGGCGAGGCGCTTGGCGCGGTTTTGCTTGCGGATGCTCTTCCACGTATGCGCGATTCGATCGTCCGTGCCGCTAAGCCGAACCCGCGGCGCCATCCGTCCGTGCCTGCGCGGCTGATCGGCTTGATTTGGGAGGAACTGCCGGATGGGTTCGCCCTCGAACAGCTGCTGCGTCACCCCGATGCCCGGCGAATCGGCGACCGAGGTACGCTCCTTGCGCACGTTCGCGCCCTCGTTCGTTCGGGCGCGCTGGCGCGAGCGCGGCATTTGGTCGACCCTCGGACCAGCGAATATCGCGTCCGTGTCCTCGACCCGGGCGACATCGTCACCCGAGGTAGGAAAGCCCAAGCGCTCGCGCAGTTCGTTCGGGAGCACCCCGGCGTTCCGCGTGCCGACGCACTACTAGCCGGATTCAGCAGCGCAGTCATCGTGCGCGCGGTACGTGCGGGCGCACTACGCGAACGGTACGTTCGGCCGGCCGCGAGCGGGCGCGGCGCGCCAACCGGGCCACCGCCGCCGCCGGCGACGGCCGAGCAGGCGCGCGCGCTGCAGTGGATCGACTCCGCGGTCGATGCGCAGCAGTTCGACGCGGCACTTCTCTACGGGGTCACCGCGAGCGGCAAGACGTACGTGTACGTCGAGGCGATCAGACGCGTCGTACGGCAAGGCGGTCGCGCCATCGTGCTGGTACCAGAGATCTCGCTGACGCCCCAAACGGCGCAACGTTTCGAGGCTGCGTTCGGCGACCGCGTTGCAATCCTGCACTCTGCGCTCTCCGAGCGAGAGCGCTTCGACGCCTGGCAGAGCTGCGCGCGCGGCGAAATCGACGTCGTCGTGGGGGCGCGCAGCGCCGTCTTTGCTCCGTTGGATCGGGTACGGCTATTGGTTGTGGACGAGGCCCACGATCCGTCCTACAAGCAGGAAGTCGTCCCACGCTATCACGCGGTCGCGGTCGCTCGCGAGCGGATGCAATACGAACGGGGTGTCCTGCTGCTCGGGAGCGCGACGCCATCGTTGGAAAGTTACGCCGCTGCCAAAGGCGGCAGGATCGCACTGCTGGAGCTGCGCGAACGAGCGACCGCGCAGCCCCTGCCGGCCGTGCGAATTGTGGATCTACGCGAGGAGTTCGAAAGCGGCAATCGGGGGATCCTGAGCAGCGCGCTCGTTCAGGCTCTTGGCGAGCGGCTCGCGCGCGGTGAGAAAAGCCTGCTTTTTGTCAATCGCCGCGGCAGTGCGAGCGCGTTGCTCTGTCGCAGCTGCGGAGCGTCGCCGCAATGTCCGCGTTGCAGCGTGGCGCTCTCGGTCCATCGCGGCGAACGGTTGCTGCGCTGCCATTACTGCGATTATCAGATGTCGATCCCAGGAGCCTGTCCGGCGTGCGGCTCGGAAACAATTCGCGAGCTCGGAGTTGGAACCGAACGGGTGGTCGAAGAAGTGCGCCGCCTTTTTCCGAAAGCGCGCGTTTTGCGTATGGACTCTGATACGACGACCAGGATAGGGGACCACGCGCGGATACTTGCCGACTTCGAAGCCCAGGGCGACGTCCTTGTCGGCACGCAGATGGTCGCCAAGGGTCTCGACTATCCGACCGTGACCCTCGCGGCCGTCATCGCCGCGGATCTCGGCTTCCAGCTCCCGGATTTTCGGGCGTCAGAGCGGAGCTTCTCGTTGATCGCGCAAGTTTGCGGTCGCAGCGGCCGGACGCGCCGGGGTGAAGCGATCGTGCAGGCGTACGCGCCGGAGCATCCTGCGGTCGGCTTCGCGGCGCGGCACGACTACGATGGTTTCGCGGCAGCGGAACTCGAAGACCGTGCGGCGGCCGGCTTTCCGCCGGCCCAGCGCCTCATTTACTTGGGCGTCATCGGGCGCAATCGCGCGAGGGTCGCGGCAACGGCCCGGCGCTACGCAGAGCTCTTGCGCGATGCGGATGTCGCCGAAGTGCTCGGTCCGGCTCCATATCCGATCGCGCGCGTGAACAACGAATGGAGATATCGCATCGCGTTGCGCAGTCGCAAGCCTACGGCGCTGCGGGAAGTCGTTCGGGATCGGATCCTGAAGACGGCGCGCGCCGATCGCTCCACTCGCCTCGCAATCAACGTCGATCCTTAGGAAAGCTCCGATCGAAGGCTGTTATTTCTTGCGGGTCGATCGCTTTTTCGCGGGTTTCGTGGTTTTTACGGAGACCGCGGGGCTGCGTTGCAGCGTTTTGGCTAGGCGAGCCTTTTTGCGCGCGGCTTTATTCGGGTGGATGATGCCCTTCGCCGCGGCCTTGTCGAAGGCGCTCTCGACCGGGCCTCCTACCGCGGGATCACCCGACTCGGCGGCACGTTTGAAGAGCGTTTTCAGCCGGCTCTTGACGTTCTTATTGCGGAGGGCGCGCTTTTCCGATTGCAGCGCCCATTTTTCGGCGGCTTTGATGTTTGGCACGGCGTGTATCATAGCAGGGCTCCGCGCTGAGTGTCTAGCGTAAAGGCCGGCCCTTGCGGCTAGTGGCCGTTACGGGCCCCTAGGTTGGTTCCAGAAGCATCTTGCGATAGCTCGCGTATCGGCTCGCCGCGATCCGTCCTTGCGCGACCGCCGCTTGCACCGCGCAATCGGGTTCCTGGAGGTGCGTGCAATCCCGAAAGCGGCACTGCAACGCGGGCTCGCGCATTTCGCGAAACGCCTCGCTCAGCGTGCGCGCGTCGATCGTGCCGAGGCCGAACTCGTTGATGCCCGGGCTATCGATGAGGAAACCGCTGGCGGTGCGGTAGAGACGTCCGGCGGTCGTGGTCTGTCGACCCAAGCCGAAGCGTGATACGTCGCCGATCGGCGTATCGCCGCCGAGGGCCCGAAAAATTGTGCTTTTCCCGACCCCCGAATTCCCAACCAGCAGCGCGCGCCGCCCATCGATAAGCTCGCGCAGCGCCTCGAGGTTCTGGCCCAGTTTCGGGTTGACGGCGATGGTCGGATATTCGAGCGCCCGATAGAGCGCCAAAAGGGCAGCCATCTCGACACCGTCGGTAAGGTCGGGCTTCGTGAAGACGACTGCGGACGCGATCGTCTCGATTTCGGCGAAGGCGAGAAGTTGATCGAGCGTAACCAAGCGCGGCGCCGGATGCGCGAGCGCCGTAACCGTAACGAGTAAATCGACGTTTGCGGCCATCGTTTTCGCGCGCCCCCCCGCACTCCGGCGTTCGAGCGTGAATCCGCGGGGCTCCATCCGTTCGACGAGAGCTTGCCCGTCTTCAAGAATACGCACGTCGACCACGTCGCCCGGTACGGGCATGAAGCGCTCGCCCGTCATCCGCCGGAGCTGTGCGATCCGCAAATCGCTTTCGCCGTCAACCGAGATCCAGGCCGAATTCTTTCCAGTCGAGACGACCAACGCACGATGAGTCTGCGCTATACGCAAGATTGCACCGTTACCACGCCTAACGATGAAGCAACGTGGTTTATCTGACCGTAAGCAGCATCGACGGAACGTTCGACGACGCACGGCGCGCGGCGATGGAGGACGCGGTGCGCCGCGAAGGCGGCAAAGTCTTCTGGCGTACGAGCGAGACGGCGGGGTCTGCGTACGCGTTGCTCGAGTTGCCCGATCGATACGATCGCGAGGCGATTCGCACTGTATCGGGGGCAGTTACGTACGACGGACCAATCATTGCATTGGCTGTTTTCCCTGCGCTTGCGGAAGCCTTGCCGCCGCTGCTCGAAGCGCTCGGTGGCCCCGGCCGGCCCGCAGGAGTTCTCGGATCGCGGCCTTGCCCCGGGGGTGCGATCGTCGAATGGGACCCGAACATTACCGAGGCTCGAGTTATCCTGGGAGTCATTGACGTCGAGCTTCGCCGCTTCGGCAGCGGACGCGTTGCGGAGCTGCTTTCACCGATGCCGCCCGCACTCGCGGCAAAGGTCGCGGCGAGCGGTTTGCGGGCGCCGCAGATCGAGCCGCACCGGATCTTGGATCTAAGGACCGACCGTGCCTAGCGCGTTGGGGTACATCGGCATTTCGGACATTATCGACGTCATCGCCACGAGCATCCTAATCTATTACGTCTTGCTGTTGATTCGCGGTACGCGAGCCGTGCAAATCCTTACCGGAATCCTGGTCCTGATCGGGTTGTGGGGGATCGCAAAGCTCTTCCACCTCGATCTGCTTGCATCGATTTTGAGCTTGATGGTGGTCGGCGCGGCCGTGACCGTTCCGATCGTCTTTCAGCCGGAGCTGCGTCGAGCACTCGAGCAGATCGGCCGCGGCGGCCTTTTTCGGTTGGAGGGCGAGCGGGGTGAACCCGCGGGCGGCCGAATGGAGGACCGCACGATTGCGGTCTTAGGCCGCACCGCGTTTATCCTCGGCCGCGCCCGGAGCGGCGCGCTGATCGTCATCGAGCAGCAGAGCGGCCTCAAGGACTATTGCGAAACCGGGACCCTGCTACGCGCGGACATCTCGGAAGAGCTGCTCCTGTCGATCTTCGCGCCTGCATCGCCGTTGCACGACGGCGCCGTTATCGTTCGCGAAGGCCGGATCGAAGCCGCCGGTTGCTTTCTGCCATTGTCGGAGCAACCTTCGGGCGCAGCCCGCGTTGGCGCTCGGCATCGGGCCGCACTCGGGCTCAGCGAGCAGACGGATGCGGTCGTCCTTATCGTTTCGGAGCAAACAGGAGCAATCACCATCGCCCGATCCGGGCTGCTCTCACGCCCGGTCGAGGACGAGCAGCGCCTCGTCAAGATGCTGTTGGCCGTGACGCGTCCGCCACGCCGGCACCGCCGTCGCCCCGACCTTATCACTCATCTCCGGTCGCGATTGCGAACCCAGCGTGGAGAGCCCGCGTCGCGGGTTTCGTGAAGGCCGCGCCGGTGCGGTTCGTCAGAAATAATTTTTGCCTCAAGCTGTTTGCGGTCGCCCTCGCCATCGTTGGCTGGGCCTATTTCCGATTTACCGGCAGTGCGATCGTCGGCACACCTCAGTTTCAGCAGCTTTCCATTCCCATCGCCGCTGCTAACTTGCCGCTGGGTTATCAGGCGCGTTTCATGGATCACGAGGCCGTCGTTACCGTCGAGGCCAAGCGGGGCGAACCGGCCGTTAAACCGGAAGAGATCAAAGCCGTGCTCGACCTCTCCAATAAGGAAACGGGCGTCTATAACGTGCCCGTTACGCTGGTCGCACCCGATGTCGTCGTGCAAAGCCTGAGTCCGGCGTCGGTCACGATGACGATCGAGAGAGTCGAGGAACGCACGTTTCCCATCACGGTCCACTATATCGGCTCGCAGTCCAGCGGCATCGTGGTAAACGAGTCGCAAATTCTACCGCAGTCGGCGCTCGTTCGAGCGCCGACTTCCCTTCTGGCGCAGGTCTCGGCGGTCAACGCCGACGTCTCGCTGCCGAATCAACCCAAAGCGCTCGACGAAATGGTTCGGCCGATCGCCGTCGACACGTCAGGTGCGGAGCTCTCGGGCCTTTCGGTCGCGCCAAACCTCGTTCGCGTCCAAATTCGTTTCGTCTCGGCGGCCTCGCCCAAGTGAGCCGGCTTTTCGGCACCGACGGCGTGCGCGGCGTGGCAAACGGCGAGCTGACGCCGGAGCTGGCGTTGCAAATCGGTCGCGCCGCGGCGAGCTTGCTGCCCGAGGTCGGAGAGAGTCATGCGCCGATCGTCGTCGGGCGCGATACGCGCGTATCCGGCACGATGCTGGAGGCCGCCCTAGTCGCGGGAATCGCGTCGGTGGGCCGTGACTCCGTTTCGCTGGGAATCGTTCCTACGCCGGCCGTCGCATGCGTCACGCGGGCGATCGGAGCCGCCGCCGGCGTCGTGATCAGCGCGTCCCACAATCCAATTGCAGATAACGGGATTAAGTTCTTCGGCTCCGACGGTTTCAAGCTCTCCGACGAACTGGAGGATCGCATCGAAGCGTCGCTCCAATCGCCGGAGATTCCACGCCCCACCGGCAACGGCGTCGGCGTAGCACGCATTGCGCATAATCTTGCGCGTCACTATTATCGGGAGCTCGCCGAGGGTGCGGCTTCTTTGCGGGGTCTCCACGTGATTGTGGACGGCGGGTTTGGGGCAGCGTATGCGATTGCGCCGTATGCATTGCGCAAGCTCGGCGCTGCGGTTACGGAGATCAACTGTGAAAACGACGGAACGCGCATCAACGTGAATTGCGGTGCCACGGATTTACGCGGGCTGCAGGCGGCGGTTCGCTCAAAAATCGAGGCGGGCGAGCGGCGTGTCGTCGGCGTGGCCTTCGACGGGGATGCGGATCGAGCGCTTTTCGTCGACGAAACCGGAGAGGTCGCCACGGGCGACCACGCTCTCTTCGCATTGGGAACGGCGATGGAAGCGCGCGGCGAACTCGCGCGTCACACGATCGTCGCGACCGTTATGAGTAACATGGGTTTCGAGCGCGCGCTGCGCACGCGCGGAATCGAGTTGGTTCGCGCCAGCGTCGGCGATCGCTACGTGCTCGAGCAGATGCGTGAAGGCGGCTACGCGTTGGGAGGGGAGCAATCGGGTCACGTCATCGATTTTCGCCACAACACCACAGGCGACGGACCGCGAACCGCGATCACGCTTCTGGGAATCCTTGCAGCACAGGACGCGACGCTGCACGAGTTAGTGCGTGAGGTCGTCTACCTGCCGCAGGTACTGGTCAACGTTCCAACCCAAAATCGGCGCGTTCTCGAGAGCGATGGCGTACGCGAAGAAATTGCTTCGGCTCAAGCCGCGCTCGGAGAGTCAGGAAGGCTGCTGGTTCGTCCATCGGGCACCGAGCCGCTCATTCGCGTGATGGCCGAGGGCGACGATCGGGCGTTCGTGGAGGCGCTGGCGTGGCGGGTAGCCGGGCGAATCGAGCGGGAGGTCGAGCGCTTCGCTTCAACGTAAGCCCAGGAATCGGAGGTTGATTAGAATCGCAGGAGGGCGCCTGAGCGTAATGCCGAAGCGCCGCCACATCGAGGGGAGTCCGAGAGCAAAGGCTGTTCGGCCGTCCCAATGCCTATAAGGTCACTGAGTCGGAACGGAAGTTCCGAGCGGGGGATTTCCCGGTAGGGGTGAGTGGGCCGGTCGGCCCTAGGGCGAATCTTTCACGTCCGAACCCGTCAACTAACCCCGCAAGTGTCGTGAAAGAGGAGCGGTTTCTTGCGTCATGTGGTAGCTGTTGGGGCTCTTGCCCTATTGATCGCCGGATCCGGCGCGATTGCGCAAGCCGGCGAAACGTCACCCCAGGTCGATTATCTCGGTTCTTCGCAGTCGGTCAACGCCCAAGCCTTAAGCCCGGACGTCGCGGAGTGGACCTCCCGGCTCATGGTCACCAGCCCCGCGCGTCATCGCGGCGGCCTCGAACGGTTCACCGGCGGAATTCTCGCCCGCAGTTCTAAGATCGCGCAGCAGCTCACGCGCAGCGCGCTACGTTTCTTAGGTAGCCCTTACGTTTTTGGCGGAACCACCGCGTCGGGCTTCGATTGCTCGGGCTTCGTCCAGCACGTCTTTGCGATGCTCGGCATCGGCTTGCCGCGTACCGCCGACGCGCAGTACGATACCGGCCGGCCGGCCGTCGGAGGTCCGCGTCCCGGCGACCTGGTTTTCTTTGATACTTACGGCGGCGTTTCGCATGTCGGCATCTATCTGGGACGAGGCGAGTTCGTGCACGCCAGCTCGAGTCGCGGGGTTATGGTCAGCCATCTTTCCGAATCATACTGGGCCTCGCGCTACGTCGGAGCAAAACGGCTCATCGCCACTCGGTAGGTTTAGAAGATTAACGATCACGCAACAAGCGCCGCCGGCGATCACGGCGGCGCTTTCGCTTTGAATCCCGTGTGAGAGAGCGGCCAAACCGTCCGGCTTGCTCTTTTGCTCGGCATGAGCGAAGCTAAGCCTGCCCGTGTCGAAGTCATTAAGAGGGCGATGGGGTGTAGCCAAGCGGTAAGGCAGCGGACTTTGACTCCGCCATGCGTTGGTTCGAATCCAGCCACCCCAGCTTTTTAAATGGAGTCCCGAGTAGATCGTACGTGTTCGCGCAGGAAGCGGCTGGAAAGTGCAGCGGTAAACGGTCTCGTCGTGTTTTGTTGGTACAGAGAGTGGAGGGAAAGAAAATGCTGAAATTGTCTTCGTTGCGACGCGGCATGAGTCTGGTTGCGGTGCTTCTCGCCTTCATGAGCGCCGGGAGCTGGGCGCTTGCAGGCTCACTCGGCGGGATCGCCGGCACGATTACGGACGCCAGCACCGGCGCCCCGATTCCGGGCGTCCATTTGCAACTGAGCTCGCCGTCGCAGACGGCCAGCGTAACAACCGATGCGAAGGGGCACTTCGTCGTCTTTTCGCTGCAGCCCGACGATTATACGTTGACCGCGGTGAAAGACGGCTACACGACGCGAGCCGTTTCGGGATATTCGGTCTATGCCGATCAAACACAGCAATACGATTTTGAGCTGACGCGTGCGACCGCCGGTAGCTCGCCGGGGCCGCCGTAACGGCGGTACGCGTTTAGACCACTGATTCCGAAGAAATTGCGTTCGCGGGAGCGAAACGCATACGGTGAACCTTATCGGAGATTGCTAGCTGGCGCGATCGGCGGCGCTTCATATCACCAACGGCGACGGCGCCCTCTACCTGCTCAAGAAGGCGGGGATTGTGGGAAGCCACGTTGCCTGGCGCGATGCGCTTAACGAGGGGCCGGTGCCGGCAGGCTTGTCGCTCGAAGAGACGAGTGCGGTGCGCGCACGCTATCTCGCGGAGCGTGGACAGGGAAGTCCGATTCGATTAATCCACGATTTTACGCGTCGCGACGCCCAGCTCCGCGGCGCCACGGAAGTCGACGAAGTAGTGCTCTGGTTCGAACACGATCTTTACGATCAACTCCAGCTGTTGCAAGCGCTTACCGGGCTGGAAGAGCTGAACCTCGATCCGGGCCGGGTCTCCCTGGTGCAGAGCGACCACTATCTTTCAAGCATGACGGTCGATGAGATCGTTTCGCTCTTTCCCAAACGGCGCACGGCCACGCCGGCGGTCTTTAAATCGGCGAGGCGTACGTGGGAGCGCTTCACTTCAGCCTCCCCGGCGGACCTCTACGCCGCCGCCGCAGAGGACGCTATCGGATTGCCGTTCTTGCGGGCGGCCTTGCAGCGGCTTTGTGAAGAGTATCCGTGGAAACGAGACGGGCTGTCGCGATCGGAGCGGCAAGCTCTGTACGCAGTCGCACAAAGGCCGGGCCGAGCGGACGAGCTCTTTGCGCGCGCACAGGCCCGCGAGGAAGCGCACTTCCTGGGTGAACGGCTCTTCGAAAAACTGCTCGATGATCTCGCCGGCGAGGGTGCGCTCGTGGAAGAAGAAGACGGCAAACTCGTGACCACCGCGCTTGGCCGGCGCGTCCTGGCAGGCGACGCAGATTGGCTCGACGAGCACGTCATCGACCGCTGGATCGGTGGTGTTCATCTCGTTGCCGAACGGGTGACGCGTTGGGACGACGACGTTGCGCGTTTTGTGTGAGCGTGACGCAGCTCAATTCAAGGCCAAAGGTGACTGAGGCACGAAAGGGCAGCCGCTAAGATGACCCACGACGAGTTGAGCATCGATCTCAAGACCGAGAACGGCGGCGAATCGCTCGTTTTCAAGCTCGGCGGTAGCTTGGACCTCGCGACCGCCCCGACGGTGCGCGCTGCATTGGGCGACGCGAACGAAAATGGCTGCAAGGATCTCATCGTTGACCTGACGCAGCTGGAGTTTCTGGATTCGACGGGGCTCGGCGTGTTGATCGGCGCCCACCGCCGAGCGGCCGAGCGCGCCGGCTCTTTTCGACTGATCGTCGTCGAAGGTCCGATCTCGCGCCTGCTCAACATCACCGGTTTGATCGGCGTCTTCGCAGTCTATCATTCGATCGAAGACGCGCGAAGAGATCACGCCCGTGTCAGCGCGGCGTTGTAGCGTTTACTCGTAGGCCTCGTCGAGAAGCTCGACGATGTGTCTTACCGATGCGCGATAGCCTGCGTCGCGCAACCCCGCGGCAACCGCGGAGGCGCAACCCGGATTTGCAGTCGCCACGACGCTTGCGCCGGTCCGCCGGATCGCCTCGATCTTGCGGCGCTGCAGCCGCGACGCCATCTCCGGTTGCGTAAGGTTGTAGATTCCGGCACTCCCGCAGCAGACGGCGCTCTCCTCCATTTCGACCAGGCGCAATCCCGGTATGCGCGCCAGCAACCGGCGGGGCGCGCCTGCGACGCGTTGCGCGTGAACGAGGTGACAGGGTTCTTGATAGGTGACCGTTGCGTCGAGGCGACGCGTCGCCCGGCCAAGTTCGAGCGCGTCGAGTACTTCGGTGATGTCGCGGACTCGCTCTGAAAAACTGGCGGCACGACGAGCCCATGACGGATCGCCGGCAAGAAGCTCGGCGTATTCTTTGAGCGCGCTTCCACAGCCCGCCGCGTTTACGATGTAGACGTCGGCTCCGCTGCGCTCGAACGCTTCGATGTTGCGTCTGGCGAGCTCACGCGCAAAGTCCATCTCGCCTGCGTGGGTCGCAATCGCGCCGCAACAGCCCTGTCCGCTCGGGACCACAACCGTTAAACCGGCGCGGCGCAACATCCGCACCGTCGCGTGGTGGACCTCGCTGAACGCAACCGACATGATGCAGCCGGCGTGCAAGAACGCTACGCCTTGGGGCGTGGTCGCTTCGAAACGCTGATCGCGCGCGACAAAGAACCTGTTCGCTATTTTTGGCGCGAGCTGAGCGGCTCGCCCGAGACCGACGAGGCCGGCCAATGCAATCAGGTGCGTTTGTTGTGCGAAGCGCAGCAGGGTGGCGGCGAAGCGCATGCAATCGAGCCGTGCGAAGAGCGTCCGCAAAAGGAAGCGGCGTACGGCTCGCCGGCGCGCCGGCTCGGCTGATGCTTCCGCGCGGCGAATTTGCGTGCGGGCGGTCTCGACGAGCTGGCCGTAATGCACGCCGGAGGGGCAGACCGCCTCGCAGGCTCGGCAGTCCAAGCATTGCCACATCTGTTCGACAAAGCCGGCGCTGCGAAGATCGAGCCGCGATTCACCCACCGCTTTGATGAGACTAATCCGGCCGCGCGGTCCCGAGGTTTCTGTCATAGTCTCGAGATAGGTGGGGCAAGACGGTAGGCAGAGACCGCACCGAATGCAGGTATCGTAGATGGACGCGCTGGGCTGGTCGGCTCCGCTAAAGCCTATCAGCGCATGGTCGGTCATCAGCGTATGTGCCTTCGCCTTAAATGAGCGTCATTTCTCCTGACGAAACGGGGCAACGTGAAGAAGCGAATTAAAGTAGCGGTAACGGGCGCGGCCGGCCAGATCGGATACGCCCTGATCTTTCGAATGGCCTCAGGCCAAATGTTTGGGCCCGAAACCGAGCTGGAACTCCAATTGCTCGAACTGGAGCAGGCACTTGGGGCGCTCGGGGGCGTCGCGATGGAGCTCGAAGATTGTGCATTTCCGCTCCTGCGCGCGGTGCGGTACGGCTGCGACGTCAACGAGGCGATGCGGGACGTCAACTGGGCCATCCTCGTCGGCGCGGTCCCGCGCAGAGCCGGCATGGAGCGTTCCGATCTGCTGCGCGTGAACGGCCAAATCTTTACCGAGCAAGGCGGCGCGATCAACGCGCACGCCGCCGCCGACGTCTCGGTTTTCGTGGTCGGGAATCCGGCGAATACGAACTGTTTGATCGCGATGAATAACGCGCCGCGCATTCCGAACGACCGGTTCTTCGCGATGACAACGCTCGACGAGCTCCGCGCGCGCGCCCAACTCGCCCGCAAGGCCGGCGCGGAGATTCCGGAGATCGCGCAGATGATCGTCTGGGGGAATCATTCGACGACGCAATATCCGGATTTTGCGCACGCAAAGATTCGCGGCCGCGTCGCGCACGAGGTCGTGGGCAACCGGGCTTGGCTCGAAAGAGAGTTCATCACGACGGTTCAGAACCGAGGCGCCGAAGTCATCAAGGCACGCGGTGCGTCCTCAGCGGCGTCGGCGGCGAACGCTGCAATCGTCGGCGTCCACAACCTCACGCACGATACGCCGCCGGAAGAATACTACTCGGTGGGGCGCTGCTCGCACGGCGAGTACGGGGTCGACCCGGGCCTGATCTTCTCGTTCCCCTCGCGCACGGAAAGCGGCATATCGCGGATCGTCGAAGGACTCGAACACGACGAGTTCGGCAGGGCTAAGCTAGCGGCCACGCTCGAGGAACTACGCAAAGAGCGCGACGCCGTCAAAGAACTGGGCCTCATACCCGCGAACTAGGCAGCATGACCGGTCCCGCAGGCGACACACCCGAGCTCGATCTGATTCACGTCAACGTGGCGTCCCCGGCAGGCGCTTACACGGTGGGCAGCGTGTCGTTCTTCCGCTACATCCTGCGGCTGGGTGAGCTGGGGCTTCGGCTTTCACTTGCAGACCAAGAAGCAGTCGACGTGCTGGCAGCGGTTCCACACGCGCTAGGCTCGGAAGAAGAGGTCCTCTTTGTTTCGGGTCCGGGCTGGCGGGTCGTTCCCGCACAGGGTGAGTTGGACTGGCCGGTTTTGGAAGCTACCCCGGAGCGGCTTCACAGCGTGCTCGAGCGCGCGCGTGGCATCTTATGGGCCCACGCGGCGCGTTTTCACGTGAGCGCCCGTGAAATTACGACCATCGAACGAGAGCTCGACGAGGTGTACGGCGTCTTGATGCGCGCCGCAGCTGCCGGCGTCGCCGTCAACATTTCTTACGTAGCATAGCCCGATCTGGTGAGGACCCTTTGCGAACTGCCGCTGCGCGGAGCGGGCGGCGAGCCGGTCTCCTTTGCGCGCACGATCCATTCGCATGGCTGCGCACGGCTACCGCCGGCAAGCGTGGAGACTTCTCCGCTCGTCTATCGGCGGCGATTTGGGGTGGGCGGCCGCGTGGTGGAGGTGGCGATGCGAGAGAGTGACGGGCGCCTCCTGGCGACGACGGCGGCGTCGCTGCGCCCCCGAGAGCGTCAGGCGGTCGAAGCGTCGATCGTGCGCATGTTTCGATTTCACGACGACCTTTCGCCGTTCTACGCGCAGATCGTCGACGACGCCGGTCTGCGATGGGCTGCGCACGGTGCGGGCCGGATGTTGGCAAGCCCGACCGTATTCGAAGACGTCGTCAAGACGATCTGCACTACCAACTGTGCCTGGTCGGCGACGATTCGCATGACGCGCGCCTTGACCGAGCTCGGCAAAGGCGCTTTCCCAGAAGCGCAAACCCTCGCCGTGACTCCCGATTCGTGGTATCGCGAGGTCGCTCGGATGGGATATCGGGGGCCGTATGTGCGGACGATTGCACGCGCGATCGCCGAAGGAGGGCTCGATCTCGAATCACTTGTGGAAAGCGAGCGACATACCGATTCGGAGGTCGAGGAACGGCTGCTCGCGCTACCGGGAGTTGGGCCGTACGGTGCGGCGCACGTGATGCAACTGCTCGGGCGTCATCGCCGGCTGGTTTTGGATTCTTGGACGCGTCCGAAGTACCGGCGACTCGCCGGCAAAAGGCGAGCCGCTGATTCGACGATCCGGCGCGCCTTCGCGCGGTATGGTAAGTACGCCGGTCTTGCCTTTTGGCTCTACCTGACGCGGGACTGGATCGAAGAGTAACCGTCGCGGAAGAAGAAGGCGCGGCTAAGCGCCTAGGATCCAGAGCCAAAGCACGCTCACCCCGATCGTGGCGGGAACGACGAGTGCTCCCACGCGCGCGTATTCCGCGAGGCCGATCCGGACTCCATAGTTCCGGACGATCGCGAGCCACAGGATCGTGGCAAGGGAACCCGCCGTGGTGAGATTCGGACCGATGTCGACACCGACGATCAGCGGATACGCGATTCGCTCGGACGTCACGTGCGCCACGATATACGCCGCCGCAACGGCGATGGGCAAGTTGTTGAAAACATTCGAGAGAAGCGCCGCGCCGGTAGCCGCAACCGCGGCGCCCGCAAAGATGCCGTAGCGAAGAGCACGATCGAGTTCCGTTACCATCCACTCGACGAAGCCGGCGCGAGCAACGGCGTCGAGGAGTACGAAGAGCCCTGCGAGTAAGACCAGCGTCTTCCACGAGATACTCCGCGCCGCGGCGAGAGGAGTGCAGGCGGCCGCAGTAAGCGTGAGCGTCGCGCCGAGAACGGCGACCGGCCCGAGCGGCCATCGCACCATCAGCGCGATCACGTACGCTGCGCCGACGGCGGCCAAGGCAACCAGCGTGCGCGCCGTTCGGCCGGATGGCAGCGTCGCATGCACCAGCGGAAACCCGCCGCATAACTGCTCGCGAAAATAAAAGAGGAAGATCGCGAGGTTGATGCCGATGGCGGCGACTTGCGGCGGCCCCAAGTGCCACACGTAAGGCAGCAACCGCGCGTGCGGCAAGATCAAAACGTTGGCCGGATTCGAAAAGGGCAAGCCGAACGACGCCGTGTTGGCCGCAAAGATGCAACCGAACAGAAAAGGCTTGACCTGGCCGCCCGCACAGCGGGAAACGGCGCCGTACACAACCGGCGTCAGCGCGATCGCCGTCGCATCGTTGGAGAGGAGAACCGTGACGAGCGCGCAGGCCAGAAAGAGCAAAATAAAGAGCCGCCGCCGCGACCCGCGAGCGCGGTCGAGCACGAAATCGGCGATCCATTGGAACGCGCCGCTCGCTTGCGCGGCCGCCGAGAGGCCCATTAAGCCCAGGATGAAGAGCAGAACGTTCCACTGCCGACCGATCGCGTCGGCTGCCGCAACGGCCGGCTCGTAGCCGAGCAGAACGACCAGCAACGCCCCCGAAACGGGCCAGACCCAGCCCGGAACTCGCCATGGGCGAACGGCGAGCAAGACGGTGGCGACCGCAGCGACCGCAAGAACCAAAGCGGCGATTAACCCTCCGCCATACGATCGCGCGGGTGCGCTTCGTCGTACGCGCGGCGTTTGTGCCCCATTGCGAGCTGCAGGTAGATTCCGGTCGTTGCGAGGCTTTCATGGCCGAGTAGCTCTCGAACGGTCTCGAGATCGACCCCGTTTTCGACGAGATGGGTCGCAAACGAATGGCGCAGCGTGTGCGGGCTGGCGTGCTTTTGGATACCACTCAGGCGGTAGATCGTGTGAAAGATGCGCCAAACGTGCTTCGGGGTGAGCCCCTTTCCGCCGCGGCCGAGAAAAAGGGCCGGCTCGGCGCTGCGCGGTCGCACCCGTAGATAGGCTGTGATCGCGGCCGCGGCCGCGCGATTGATGACCACTGTCCGCTCCTTGTTACCCTTCCCGGTCACGCGAATCGTTCGCTCGGCGAGATCCACGTCGGCGAGCCGGACCCCGGCCAGCTCCGCCCGGCGCATGCCGCTGGCATAGAACAACTCCATGATCGCGGCGTCGCGCAAGCGCGCGGCATCGCTTCGTCCGGCCAGCGACGTGCGCAGTAGCTTCATCACTTCGTCCACCTTGAGCGGCGCGGGCCGGCGTTTGGCCGCCGAGGGTCCGGGAATAGCTGCGGCCGGATCGCTTTCGAGGGCGCCCGTGATCTTAAGGAATCGATAGAGGGCGCGGATCGACGAGAGCTTGCGGCAGACCGTGCGGCTGTGGCAGCTCCGGGCATCGAACAAGTATGCAATATACTGTCGAATTTGCGAGGAACCGACCGTCCGCAACGAGGCATCCGGGAACTCTTTGGGGCGTTGCGCATGCTTTGCTTCAAGAAAGTCCGCGAATTCGATCAGGTCGCGCTCATAGGCGGCGACCGTCAGCGGGCTGCGCTTGCGCTCGGTGAGCAGGTAGCCGGTGAGGTCCCGGATCAGCGGGTCGGGGCTCGAGGGGGGCTTCTTCGAGGGTTTTGAAAGCGACATAATAAATCTTTCATCGCATTCGAGCGCGCGAAGAAGGCTCCTCCCGAAGGACGGCGGAGGCCCAGCCTCATGAGGGTTTTGAAGCTTAGGTGGGAATTACGGCGTCGTCTTCGAGCTGAAGCGATCCGGAACGCAGTATCGGGAGAGCGCCCTCTACGGTTTTGGTAGGGGCAGCGATGGCGAGTACCCCTACGGCGGGTTGTTATGCGGCCCTCGCGGCGTGCTTTGCGGCACGACCTGAGAACGGCGGCGCCTGCGGGCTCGGTACGGTGTACGAACTGACTCCCTCCGGCGACAAGTACGCTGAAACGATCCTGCACAGTTTCGCGGGTATCGCAAGATGGGCAGTTTCCCGAGAGCGGAAGTTCGAATGACGGGACGATCTTCTCCCTTCCGCCGTAGTCCGGTTCTAGAAGGAAGTTGTTAGGTGCCTTTGCAGGTCAGGATCCAGGCGGTGAGCTCGAGCTTCTTGAGCATCGCGGTGTCGTGGTTCTTGGCGGCCTCAGAGCAGTTGCCGGTTAGGAACCGCTGCTGGTCGCGATAGTACTCGACGTCGACGACGAGCCGGTTTGCGTTGGTGTAGACGTCGAACTGCTTGCACCAGCCTTGGGCGTAGCATTGCTCGACGACTGCAAAGTCGTAGACTTTCACGAGATCCTTGACCTGCCCGTTGTCACCCTTTTGATCGACGGTCAATCCGCGGTCGTGCGCGGCGTTGGCGACCCAGGTGTCATACGTCAACTGTTCCTGATAGGTCAGTGGAAAGCTGGTCTTGTTCTGGTAACCGTCAAGATTGTCGGGGTCGATTCCGTCGAAGCCCTTCTTCTTGCAGAGGTCGAACCGGGCGCCCATGATTGGTTCGAGGATCGACGTCTGACGAATGTCGAGCCAGCGTTCGCCGGGCCAGTGTCCGTCTTTATGGCCAAGCACGCTCTGGGGAAACTTATCGGCGTCGGGGCGCCAGTTCTCCCAGGTGCCGACGGAGATGTAGCACATGACGCGGCGTCCCATTGCGTGGAGCTTGGCAACGATGCTCGGATGAGTGTCGAACATGTCCAAGTCGTAAACTGCTGCAGGCACGCGCAAATCGAGCTTTCCATCGTATTGAATTTGATAGGTTGTGCCGGCCGTGGGAATCCAACGCGACTGGGAAATCGAGGCCGCCCCCGAATATGCCGACGCGCCCGGCGCGGGAGCGAACCCTCCTCTACCGCCGCACGCCGCGAGCGCGAGCGCCAGCGCGCCAAACGCGGCTCGGTCGTGAAAGAGGCGTCGTACGCGCATAGAAACGTAGGGTTCGTGAAATTCGCTCTCCTTCTTCTTCCATTTCCGGTCTTCGTTGCGTGCAGTGCTGCGTCGCCGTATGTGACGACGGTTGGAATTCTTAAGCCGGGAGCCACCATGGCGGTACGCGTCGACTCGGCAACCGTGAACGCCTATCAACCGATGACAGGCCAGCGCCGCGACCTCTTCACGATCGCCGCGACCGCGTTGCCGAAGGGGACGCCCCCTCCGGCGCCCCGTTTGCGGGCGGCCCCGCTCGGGCTCGTCGTGCGAGCCCCCGCAAGCCTCGATTCGCTGCTCGTGCGCGTGCCCGACGGCGTGGATCTGCTGGTGGAATCGCAACGCGGCAACGTCAACGTCACCGATATCACCGGAAATGCGCAGGTCGTGGCGCAGCGGGGCGATGTCGACGTGAAGCTCCCCGGTTACGCGCAAGCCGCGGTCGGTGAGGGAAACCTTTCGGTCACGATGGGGGCCACGCAATGGCCCGGCACGCTCTATTTTTCAACGCACCGCGGCGATATCGAGGTGTGGGTCAGCGGCAAGGCCGACTTCGACGTCCACCTCCACACCGACGATGGCGTCCTCTTTACCGACTTTGGGCTGCGCGGAACGTCGATTGGGCGGGCGGAAACGATCGACGGCAGTGTGGGCTACGGCTCGATGCAACGCATCGACATCGAAACGTCGGCCGGAGCGATCCGGCTCCTGCGTCTACAGCCGCAGGCGTGACCGTGCAAGGAGCGCTTCGCGCGCCTTGACGAGGCGTAACATCGCGTCGTTATAGGGCGTCGGCGTACCCGTGCGGCGGCCGAAGGCAACCACCGCGCCGTTGATGTGGTCGATTTCGCTCGGGTGACCCGACTCCAGGTCGTAGGCCATCGAGCTTTTCGCGTCGGCGCCCAGCGCGACGACATCGGTAACGTACTGCCAAGGATTTACAAAGGGAAGATTGATCTTCAATGCAGCCGCGACGCCGGCCGTTTCTTCGGCGAGAGCTTCAGCGAGGCGCGCGGCGTTGGGATCCTTTGGTATCTCGCCGGCCTCGCAATCGAGCAGGGCGGAGAGCGCATTCACGGCCGCGTTGGCAACCAGCTTTCCCCAGAGGTGCGGCCGAATGTCGTAGACGACCGAGGCGCGCAAGCCGTTACGCGTCAACATTTCGGTCACCATCCGCGCGGTTGTCGGCGCGGCCGTCATCGACCCGACGATCGTGTTGCCTTGTTGGGAACTTCGCACGCGGCCTGGCTCAATCGTCTGCGATGATTCGGTCGTTATCCCCAAGATGACCGGCACCGCCCCGAGCGCGGTCTTGATGGCGTCTTCGTTGCCGATACCGTTCTGTAGCGAGATGACGGGAGCGGACGGATCGAGCTCGCCCGCAAAGGCGCGCAGCGCGCGCAGCGTATCGACGGCTTTGACGAAGAGAAAGAGCATGTGCGAACCGTAAAGATCCCGAGGATGGTGCGCCACGCTGACCTTGCGCGCGGGCTCGTCGTTGACGCGCAGGCCATTGCGCTCGACGGATTTCGCTACCTGCGCGTTGTCATCGAGCATCGTCACGTCGCAACAGGCGGCGAGGTGGAAACCGAAGAGCGTCCCCATCGCGCCGGCGCCGATGATGCCGACGCGCGTGCGGTCTTCTTCTGCCACTACCGGCCTTCCATTAGAACTGATACTGTAAGCCGAAGGTGTTGCGGCGCGATGCGTGCGTGATGTCGCGCTGCCCGAAAAAGAGCTGGGTGCCGGGAGCAACGTGGAAATTTCCGTAGAGGTCGATCATTGGATAGGTCAGATCGTAAACGCGAGCCTCGAAACCGAGGCCATGCAGCGGTGCGTACTGACCGAGCAAGCCGATCTGGGAATATAAGACGCCGCCTGCGATGTGGAAGTCGCCCTTGTTTTGCTCGAGCAAGGCGTTCCAGGTCGTGTTGGTGCCAATAGCGTTCGCGCCCACCATCACGCTCGTGGTGCCGTGCGGCAGCAGCACGAGATTGATATCGCCCAGCGGTCCTTGGCTGCTGGTAAGCACCGGATTGAGCCCGGCATTGTGCTGCGGCGAGAGACCGCTGAGGCGCACCTGGACCGCGATGAGGTTGCGAGCCAGTGACGCGAGCTTGCCTTGCAGCTGCGAGCGCTGCGCCGGCGAGATACCGCCGGTCGGGGTGCTTGCCCCCGGCGGCGTTACGGGATAGGGCGAATTGCTCGGCACGGTGAGGGGTCCGGGCGTTGCTCCGGCGTCGACGCCGTAGACGTGGCTCGTGCCGCCAAGCTCCCCGAGTAGCGAGTTGGCCTTCTGCATGACCGCATCGAGATTCGCCAGCGTGTTGCGCAGCTGGGCCTGAGTCTGCGGATCGCCGGTGACGGTTCGCAAGTCCTTGGTCAGGGCAGCGAGCGTCTGCGTGGTATCGGCGATGTTTTGCGTGGTCGCCATGATATTCGCTTTCAGGCGCGGGTCGGTCGCGAGGTCTTGTAACGCGTTCATCGAGCGATTCAGTGCGACGGCCGTCGATTGGAACTGATCGAGCAATACCCCGAGCTTCCTCGAATCGGTCGAGGCCGCACTGTTGAGCGTCGCCGAGAGCTCCACGACGTTGGCGCTAGCCTCACCCAAACTGCCTTGCAAATTAGAGCCCAGCGCGAGCAGCTCGTCGGAGAGGCGCTGGAGCGAGGCTTTCGTCGAGAGGGTCAGATCGTTGGCGTTGTTCAAGGTCGTTTGCAGCGTGTTGAGCAGTTTGGGGGTGCGCTGTTCGATCAGTGCCATGACCGTGTCGAATCGCTTGAGTTCGCCCTGCCCCTCCTCGAGCAGGTCTGAGACGGAAATACCGTTGCTGCCCTGGGGTTGATCGGCGATCGGCAACACTTGTCGCGGCAGCAGCGGTACCGGCGGCTTTGCGCGCGGCGGTAGGATGACGACGGCGGGCGAACCGGTCAGCGGTGCTTGAATCAAAAAGCGAGAGGCTGCCGGTACGTCGATGTTGCGGTTGATCGCCAGGATGACGTCGACCGTATTGTCGGGAAGCAGCTCGATCGAGTCGACCGAGCCGACGTCGACACCGCTGAAATACACCAAAGCTCCAGAAGTGACGCCCGCCGCCGATTGAAAGTGAACCCCGATGCGATAGCCCGTGTGTCGCGTTCCGAAATCCGTAATGATGTAAAAAACCCCGAAGAGCAGAAGCAATGCGACGATCGCGAATGCGCCAACTTGAGCCTGCCTGGTCATACCGCCACTATTAGTCCTTCACGGAAAAAGGGCCTCGCACGCGGCATCGGTTGCCGGTACGAGATCAAATTGGAATCGGGCCAACTTCCGAGCCTTCCAGGAACTGGGCGACGATGGGATTCGTGGAGCTCTTGATGCGTTCGGCCGTGTCGTACGCGATGATCGCTCCTTCGAAGAGCATCGCCACGTAGTCGGCCATCGCAAAGATCGACGGAAGGTCGTGGGAAATTACAACGGCGCTGCCGTTGAGCTTCTCGCGCAGCTTGAGGATGGTATCGGTGATCAAGTTCGTGACGATCGGGTCGAGGCCGGTCGTGGGTTCGTCGTAGAGGACGAGGTTGGGCCGCGTCACGATCGCGCGAGCAAAACCGGCGCGCTTGAGCATGCCGCCCGAGAGCTCGGCGGGAAGGTTGTCGTATGCTTGCGTGAGGCCGACGCTGTCGAGCGCGTCGATTACGGTTCGACGGATCTCGCCGGTTGAGAGCTTGGTGTGCTCTTGGAGCGGGAGCGCCACGTTCTCGCCGACGGTGAGACTATCGAGCAACGCGGCGAACTGGAACGAAAGGCTGATCTTCTGACGCACCCGGTTACGCTGCTCCTCGGTCATGTGGCAGATATCCTGACCGCGGACGAAGACGTGTCCGCTGTCCGGCAACAACAGCCCGTCGATCAGCCGCAAGATCGTCGATTTCCCCGCGCCCGAAAGCCCGATGATGCACGTTATCGCGCCATCGACGATGTCGAGGCTACAATTCCTGAGCACGACCCGGTCGCCGAACGCCAGCGTCACGTCCTCGAGCCTGGCGATGATTTTGGAGCGCGTGCCGTTTATCATCAGGCGAACAGAAGAAATGAGAGCACGAAGTTAGCTATGAAGATCAGGATCATCGCGAGCACGACGGCGCCAGTCGTCGATTGGCCGACGCCCGCGGCGCCGCCTCGCGTCGAGAGGCCTTGATACGCGCCGACTATGGCGATGATGGCGGCGAAGACGAACGATTTGAGGATACCCTTGACGATGTCGCTGAAGTCGATCGACTGCCGGACCGAGGAAATGAACGAGTCGTAGGGGATGTGCGCGTAGACTTGTGCGACCCACATGCCCCCGGCAATCGAGACGACGTCGGCAAAAATCGTGAGCAATGGCAACATCAAGAGCAGCGCGGCCAAGCGGGGCACAACCAGAAAGCGCGACGGTTCGAGACCCATCGAGCGTAGCGCTTCAATCTGCTCCGTGACGACCATCGAGCCGAGTTCGGCAGCAATCGCGGCGCCGACGCGGCCCGCCACGACAACCGCCGTCAGCATCGGCCCAAGCTCTCGTACCGACGCGTAGGCCACCGCGCCGCCGACGAGGTTGGCAAACCCATACGCAACCGCTTGTTGAGCCGATTCGAGCGAAATAACCATGCCCGTGAAAAGCGAGGTAAGCATCACGATGACTGCCGACTGCACGCCGAGCAGCGCACACTGCGAGATCGTTTCGGCGATGCGAATGCGAAAGCGCACCATGAAGCCGACCGACTCGGCCGAGAGCAGGGTCAGGCCGCCGGCATATTCGAAGAAATTAGCGGTCGCGCGACCGAAGCGATCGAGCAGTCTCACGGTGAGGCTCGCCCGAGCGCGTCGAGGACGGCAGCCGTGGCTTCGATTCGCTTCACTGCGACGCCGCGTTCGGCCGTGAGGTTAAAAACTACTTGGTTGGCACGCTCGAGGCGCCGGTCGACGTCGCGAAGCTGCGCCCGAGCCTCTGCGTCGAACCCCTCGAAGTAGCGCCGCACGGCGGCGATATATGCGGTGCGCATCGCATCGTCGATGGCGCCGCCCTGGCGGATGGCGGTCTCGATGCTGCGCTGAGCGCGGACCATCGCGCGCTGCGTGATATGGAACGCGCCCACGCGCGCTACGAGGTCGAGCAACGCGGCATCAATGGGCATGAACGGGCAGCGCCACGCCGAGCGCGGCGTTTTGCAGCTCGAAAAGCCGGCGGATTCCACCTTCGGCCAACGCAAGCAGCGAGTCGAGATCGCGCCGGTCGAACGGCGCGGCTTCAGCAGTGCCCTGCAACTCGACGAATCGTCCGGAATCGGTCATGAAAACGTTCATGTCGACGAGCGCGTGACTATCTTCGTCGTAGGCGAGATCGAGCAGCCGATGACCGGCGACGATGCCGACGCTGATTGCCGCGACCATCGCGGTCAGCGGCCAATGCTCCCGATCGGCCGGATCGAAGCGCGTGCGCAGGGCCAGCGCGAGGGCGACGCATGCGCCGGTTACGGCAGCGGTGCGGGTGCCGCCGTCGGCTTGGATCACGTCGCAATCAAGCCAGATCGTGCGCTCGCCGAGCTTCGCCGGGTCGGTTACCGCGCGCAGCGCACGTCCGATGATGCGCTGGATTTCGTGCGTCCGGCCGCCCAGCCGCCCCTTGGAGATTTCGCGCTGGGTGCGCTCTTGGGTCGCTCTCGGCAGCATCGCGTACTCGGCCGTGATCCAGCCGAGGCCGCGCCCCTTCATCCATGCCGGGACGCGCTCCTCGATCGACGCGGCACAGATGAGCCGCGTGTTGCCGACGCCGATCAAGGCACTTCCCTCGGGATACTTCAGGAAACCGGGTTCGATCGTCACCGGACGCAGCTCGTCAGGCCTTCGCCGGTCGCTGCGGATCATGATCAGAGCTTCCTTACTCGACGGTAACGGTCTTAGCGAGATTGCGAGGCTGATCGACGTCCTTGCCCTCGATATCGGCAATGTGATAGGCGAGCAGCTGCAACGGGATGATGTTGACGATCGGCGAGAGCAGTTCGTCGACCTTGGGCACCCAGAAGACGTGGTTGGCGACCGCGGCGACTTCCTCGTCGCCGCGATTCGCGACGACGATTACCGGCGCTTCGCGCGCCTTCGATTCCATAAGATTCGAGATCATTTTTTCGCGGACGCGGTCATCGGTTGCGATCCCGACAACCGGCACCGTCGAATCGAGCAACGCGATTGGCCCGTGCTTCATCTCTCCGGCCGGGTAGCCCTCGGCGTGAATGTACGAGATCTCCTTGAGCTTGAGCGCGGCTTCCAAGGCAGTCGGAAAATTGACGTAGCGCCCGATAAAGAGGACGCTCTGCGCTTTTCGCAGCTCGCGCGCAATTTTTCGAATTTCATCAGAGGTGTTGAGAACGACGTCGACCGCGGCCGGCAGCAACTTCGTGCCGTCGGCAATCTCCTTGAGACGCCGCTCGTCGGTCGTGCCCCGCAATCGCGCGAGATAGAGCGCGAAGAGCGTCATGGCGATGACCTGGGAAACGTACGTCTTTGTTGCCGCAACTCCGATCTCGGGGCCGCCTCGCGTAAAAAGCATGCCGTCGGCGAGACGCGTGAGATGCGACCCGAGCACGTTGCAGATCCCCAAAACACCGGAGCCCGCCGCCTTGGCGATTTTTACGGCTTCGATGGTGTCGGCCGTCTCTCCGGACTGGGACATCGCGATAACCAGCGCCGTCGGATCGATAACCGGATCGCCGTAGCGGAACTCGCTGGCCAGCTCCATTTCTACCGGAAGGCGCACGAGCGAACGGAGCAAGTACATGCCGACCATTCCGGCATGGTATGCCGTGCCGCATCCCGTGATCGCGATCTTGCTGACGCTTTGCAGGCGTTGCGCGGTTATCACACCGCCGAGTTCCTTGCCGAGATGGACGGTGCCGGCGTCGTCGATCCGGCCGCTCAGGGTCTCCTTAATCACGTGCGGCTGCTCGAAAATCTCCTTAAGCATGAAGTGCTTAAAGCCGGTCTTCTCGGCCGAGCCGGCGTCCCACGTAATTGCGATGGCATCGCGCTCGATGCGGGCGCCTGCGTAATCGGTGAGGCGATATCCATCGCGCCCGACGACGGCGATCTCGCCTTCTTGTAAAATGATTTCGCGCCGCGTGTAGGGCAGAATCGCCGGCGTATCGGAGGCGACGTACATTTCTCCGTCGCCGATGCCGAGGACGAGCGGGCTCGCACCGTTGCGCGCGAAGACGAGGTGGTCGGGATCGTCGCTCGAGATCACGCCGAGCGCGTAGGCTCCCCGCACTTCATGGAGGGTCTGTCGCACCGCCTCTTCGAGATCGCCGTCGTAGTGAAGCTCGATCAAGTGCGCGAGCACTTCGGTATCGGTCTCGCTCGTGAACCGGTGACCGAGCTGCAGCAAGCGCGCGCGCAATGCCGCGTAGTTTTCGATAATGCCGTTGTGGACGACCGCGATGCGTCCCCGACAATCCACATGCGGGTGGGCGTTAGCGTCCGACGGTGCGCCGTGAGTTGCCCAGCGGGTATGCCCTACGCCGACGACGCCGGCCAGGGCGTTTCCGTTAGTGAGCCGCTCGGCGAGCCGCGAAAGCTTGCCTTCGGCCTTCGAGCCAGCCAGCGCGCCGGCCGAATCGATCACCGCGATGCCGGCGCTGTCGTAGCCGCGGTACTCCAGACGCCGCAGCGCGTCGAGGATTATCGGGACGCTGTCGCGCCGCCCGATATATCCGACGATCCCGCACATGGTGGGTTACTTAATTCCCTCTCTGGTCCGGCGGTATTGGATCTTCCCTTCGGCGATTTCATCGAGCGCGATCGAAACGGGCTTGTTTGGGTTGACACCTTCGCGGTCCACTAACGGCTCGCTGGCGAAATATTCCCGCCGTTCGGTCGCCGGCAGCTGCTGGACGCGAATCCAGTTGTTCAACTGTCGCGCTCGCTTCGTCACAATGTTGACAAGACTGAATTTGGAATCGGTATGCTCGAGTAGCGCGTCGAGGTCGCCGAATACGGATTTGCTCATGAGGTATCGAATAATTCCTTTACCTGGCGTTGTTGTTTAGGATGTTTCGACTCGCTCGATCGAGTCGTCGGGATACCGATGGATGCGGAAACGCTCCGCCTGCAAGATTGCCTGTAAATCGCGTACCGCCTCCTGCGGGCGGTCCTGCGCGTTGACGACGATGTAGTCGAACCTGCGAATAAACTTCATCTCCTGTTGCGCGATCTCGAGCCGCCGCGCAATCTCTTCGTTCGTTTCGGTGCGCCGCGCGAGCAGCCGTTCGCGCAAATTCGAGAATCGGTCCGGCACCAAAAATATCAGCACTGCGTCGGGATACGCTGCCTTTACGGCGAGCGCACCGTTCACCTCGGGCTTCATGACCACGTCGTACCCCTCGGTCAGGCTCCGCTCGACGTAATCGCGCGGCGTCCCGTAAAGGTTGCCGTTATACTCGCGCCACTCCAACAGCCCGTCTTCGCGGAGAAGCCGGTCGAACTCGAGACCAGAAACGAAGAAATAATGCTCTTCGTCCCGCTCCTGCGGCCGAGGCGGACGCGTCGTCGCCGAAACCGAGTACCGCAGGCTTGGGCGGTTCTCTCGGAGGGCGTCGACGAGGGTATCCTTGCCGGCGCCTGACGGCCCCGATACAACGAACAGCAGACCTGGCCCCGTGATCAACTCTTCTTCCGTTCACGCTGCGGAGCCGGTTAACCTAGGGAAGCGGGCGAGCTATCGGTAGCCGTTGAGAGTCCGGCGAGGGACGATTCGACCGCCGCGGCCTTGCTTTCCCCGAAAGCTCCATGCCGGCTCCTACAGTGCGCAGAGCGCGTTTTGCATTGCTTGCGCGACGCTCGGATCGACAGGCGCACCGGTTGGACGAGTGTAGCGCACTCGGACCGCCTGACCGTTGCGGACCGCAAATCCCTCTTGCAGCGTCGTTCGGCCGGCGAGCGCAAACGTAGCGACCCCCGCGGCCCCCGGGCACGGCGCGAACGGAGCGCTGCCGCGGAACTTGGCGCCGAAATGCTCGAGTAGTTCCTCAATGGTCACCTGCGACGCGAGGTCTTGGAGCGCACCGCCGAACTTTTTTTGCGTGTAGTAGTACTCTTGCGCGGCTGCGCCGCTCCCGTTCGACCACGCGGCGCTTGCGCCGGGGATCGGCCGCCAGCCGTTCGGCGCGGTTGAGGCCGTGCTGCAGCCGGCAAGTATTGTGAGCGCCGCGAGGGCCCAGGCTATTGGAGTTCTCACGATAAGAAGGTTTGATGCTGACCGACTGGGTCCTTATCCGCCGGCTCGCGCGCGAAATCGAGCAGCGGCTGCGCGGAGCAAGGGTCGACGATGCGGGCCTGCTGCCCGACGGACGAATCGCGATTGCGTTCCGCCAGCGCGGCGCGCGCTCGCTTCTCGCGGTCGATCTCTTTGCGTCGCCGCCGCTCGTAACGCTCGAAGAAGGCGAGCTTGGAGTCGGCATCGAGCCGGGCTTCGTGCGGGCGCTGGCGCGGTCGTTGCGCGGCATGACGCTGCGAGAGGCCACGGCGCGCCGGAACGATCGGCTGCTGCGCTTGAGCTTTGCGTCGCGTTCGCGTTTTGGGGTTGGCGACGAGTTCGAGCTTTATCTGGAATTGGTCCCGCGCTTCGGCAACGTCGTGCTCGTGAAGGATGCAATGGTGGTCGCGGCGCGCAAGGAGTTCGCACTCGCGGAAAACCCGCGACGCGCGGTGCAAGCTGGGGCGCCGTACGTCCTGCCGCCGCTTCCGGCTCACGAACGCGTGCTCGCTCCAGCCGACGACGACGCGGTCGCGGAACCGCTCTTCGTCTATCGTCGCAAGCGAGAGCTGCTGCAAGCCTACGTCGTGCCTCTTGAAGCATTCCAGGACGTAGATGTTTTTCGCGAGCCTTCGCTTTTGGAACTCTTTGCAGAACTTCGCACGCAGCAATCGGTGCGCTCGGGAAACGAGCGAATCGAGGCGCGCCGGCGCGGGGTATTCAAAAGGCTTGCCGAGCGCGAGCGCAAACTCCATGATGAGCTGACGTCCCTGGCGTCAAAACGCCGGCGAGCGGAGCAACGCGATGCGTTGCGCGCCGAAGGCGAGAACATCTTCGCCACGCTGCACTCGCTCGACGAAAGCGAACGCGATGAAGCCAAGGAGCGCGCAAGCGGAATCTTCGCCGAGTATAGAAAACTGGCAAAGAGCCTCCCGCATGTCGAAACGCGCGAGCGCGCCGCGCGCGCTTCGCTCGAAGCCCTCGAGACGCTGCGTTGGGAGACCGAGCGAGCGGGAGACGAGGATCTCGAGGGAGTCGAAGCGACAGTAGCGGAGTTCGGAGGAAAGCGGCGCGCCACCGCGCCCGCTCCTCTTCGTAAGCGCAAGCGTCCGTTGCTCGAGGTCCGTACGCCGGGCGGATCGCGGATCGTCGTCGGGCGATCGCCTCTCGAAAATGCCGAACTTACCTTCCGCGTCGCTCGGCCCAACGATTTGTGGTTCCACGCCCGGCGAATTCCCGGCGCTCACGTGATCCTCTTGCGTGAAGACCGCACAACGGCGCCCGACGAGGACCTGTCATTGGCGGCCACATTGGCCGCTTTCTACTCGCGCGCAAAGACGTCGGCATCGGTTCCGGTCGACTACACGCTGCGCAAACACGTGCGCAAGCAGCGCGCAGCTCCGCCCGGCCTGGTTTGGTACACCCACGCAAAAACGATCGTTGCCGAACCGAAGCCGCTCGAGTCTACCGCCGCACCGGGGAGGAGCCTCCCTAGGAGCGCGCAACCACCCGCTCATAGCACCATCCCTGAATCCGAGGAGGCTTGACGTGAAGAATCCATTGGACTCGCTCTGGGGCACGATCATCAGCGGCTTCATTCTGACCGCGATTCTCTGGGTAATCGCGCGCGCGATCGTATCGCACGCGGCCGGCACGGGAGCCTAGCATGCAGAACACCGATTGGGTCTTTCGCTGGTTCCATATCATGGCGGGCGTCATGTGGATTGGCCTTCTCTACTACTTCAATTTCGTCAATGTCGCGGCGGTCAAGGACGCGACGGCGGCGGGCGAAGGAGCCCCGATTGCGAAGTACGTCGTCCCGCGCGCGCTGCTCTTCTTCCGTTGGGGCGCGGTGGTTACGTGGGTTTTCGGTGCGGCGTTGTTGAGCAATTTCCACGGTCCGGGTGGTGGAAACGGATTCGTCACCGCGTTCACATTGCAGGGTGCGATGGCGCCGATCGGCATCGGCGCCTGGCTTGGGACGATCATGCTGTTCAACGTCTGGGGCTTGATCTGGCCCAACCAAAAGAAGATTCTCGGCATGGTGCCTGCGAGCGACGAAGAGAAGGCCAAGGCGCGCCGCATCGCGTTTTTAGCCTCGCGGGCAAACACCATGATGTCAATCCCGATGCTCTTCTTCATGTCGACCGGACCGACCTCAATAAGCCAGATCATCTATCACTAGTCGCCTGTAGCCGCCACTAGGCGGGCGTCAGCACGATTTTTCCGATGTGCGCGCTCGATTCCATTCGAGCGTGCGCTTGCGCGGCCCGCTCGAAGGGATAGACGGAATCGATGACCGGCACGATGGTATCGCGCTTGGGTAAGAGCGGCCAAATGTGCCGTTCGAGCTCGCGTGCGATCGCAGCCTTTTCTTCTGCCGTGCGCGCGCGCAGGTGCGATGCCATGATCGCGGCGCGCTTGGCGAAGAGCGATCGCAGATCGAGCTCGACGCGGCTGCCGCCCAGCGTCGCGATGCAAACGATTCTTCCATCGAGTGCGAGACATTCGAGGTTTCGGGCCAGGTAGTCGCCGCCGACGATGTCGAGGACGACGTCGACGCCACGTCCTTGCGTGAGTTGCTTCACTTCCGCGACAAAGTCCGACGTTTGGTAGTCGATCGCGTGCACGGCTCCGAGCCTGACGCACGCGGCGCACTTTTCCGCCGTGCCTGCGGTGGCCGTTACGGTCGCGTGGAGTGCGGTTGCGAACATGATCGCGGTCGTGCCGATCCCGCTGGTTCCTCCGTGAACCAGGAGGGTCTCGTGCGCGCTCAAACGCGCGCGAGTGAAAAGATTGTCATAAACGGTGAAAGAGTTTTCCGGCAGGCCGGCAGCTTCGATCGCACTCCAAGCAGGCGGTATTGGAAGCAGCTGCCCGGCCGGAACGACGACGTATTCTGCATAGCCGCCGCCGTTGGTCAGCGCGCAGACGCCTTTCCCGCTTTTCCAGCGCGCAACGCGCTCGCCGACGAGCGCAATCCTGCCGGTTACCTCCAGACCCAGAATCGGCGACGCGCCGGGCGGAGGTGGGTACTTGCCTTGACGCTGCATGACGTCGGCGTGAGAAATTCCGGCGGCTTCGACCGAAATCAATACCTCGTCTGGGCCGGGCGTCGGGGTTTCCATTTCGGCGACTCGCAAGACGTCCGGGCCGCCGGGAGCGTCAAACGCGATGTAACGCATGCTCACCAGTTTTTCCCGAAAGCAACATCGCATCGCCGAACGAGTAAAAATGGTAGCGTTCGGCGATCGCCTCGGCATAGGCGCGTAACACCCGCTCGCGTCCGGCGAAGGCGCTTACGAGCATCAAAAGCGTCGAGCGGGGTAAATGAAAGTTGGTGATCATCGCGCCGACGACGCGGAAAGAAAAACCGGGCCTGATAAAGAGATTCGTCGCGTGCTCGCCCGCTTCGATGTGGCCGAATGACTGGAAGTTGCCTTCCAACGCGCGGACGACCGTGGTTCCGGCTGCGACGATTCTGCGCCCTTGCCGGCGCCCCCGCTCGATCGCGGCTGCCGCGGCGGGCTCGATCGCGTAGGCCTCTTCGTGCATCACGTGACGGTCGATCGACTCGACCGTCACGGGGCGGAACGTTCCGAGCCCGACGTTGAGGGAGAGGCGAATGATCTCGACGCCGCGTCGCGCGATCTCGTGCAGAAGCTCCGGCGTAAAGTGGAGGGAGGCGGTTGGCGCCGCGACGCTCCCGGGAAGACGAGCAAAGACGGTCTGATAGCGCTCTTGTGCCTGTGGTGAATTGTTTC
Organism: Vulcanimicrobiota bacterium; assembly: GCA_963756635.1. Lineage (GTDB taxonomy): Bacteria > Vulcanimicrobiota > Vulcanimicrobiia > Vulcanimicrobiales > Vulcanimicrobiaceae > Cybelea. Next base: position 68,394 of record CAVWOR010000004.1, on the reverse strand, counting down.
GAATATACGGCGGCAACGGCATCCGGCCCGCGCGCTCGAGAAACGTCTCGAACGGAAGCTCGATGTGAAAGAGGATTTCGCGCATTCCTTCTTCGAGTTCGTCGCGAACCGTCGCTTCGCCGAACGAACCGAATGCGACGCGGTCGCCCCTGCGCAAGCGGCGCGCCGGCCGCGCGAGCACGATCCACGCCAGGGCATGTGGATCGTAGTGCAGCGAGCCGGCCGGATGGAGCAGGAGCACTTCGACAGGACGCGGCCCTCCATGGCCGTTGGTCGCCCTGCGCCCATCCTGGGCTTCGGCGACACTTGGCCTTCCATGGCCATTGCCGATGCGCTCGCCAAAAAGACGGGCGGCGATGACGCGGGTTTCGTTGAGCACCAGGAGATCGCTTGGATCGAGCAAACTCGGCAACTCGCGAAAGGTGCGATGCAGCATGGCATCCCCGTCGAGCACCATCAATCTGCTCTCGTCGCGAACTCCAGCCGGACTCTGCGCGACCAACGCCTCTGGCAGCGCATACTCGAATGCTGCGACAGGAAGCGACATGCTATGTGAGATCGTTGACGACCGTGCCTGGAAAGTAGAACGCTACGATCTCAGAGGCCGAACGTCCCGAGAGCGCCATCCCGCGGGCGCCCCATTGGCAAAGGCCCACGCCATGTCCAAGGCCTCCGCCTTCGACGAGAACGCCGTCACCCTCGGGCGTGCGCTGCAGGCTAGTCAGCAACAAGCTCGGCAAGACGCGAGAACCGATGGCGCGGCGAAAGGCACTTCCCGCTACGACCGCATTGCCGCGATCGGTCAGCAGTTCGAAGAGGCGCGCTCGGCCACTGGGATCGCGCTCGCCGACCCGGACGTCCTCGAGATGAGCAAGCGGCGCGAGCGATGTCGAAAGCCGCGCGGCAATCGCAGTGAATGCGAGGGTCCGCTGCCAGCGATAGCTCGGAGAATCGGAACAAAACGTGCAGATGACGCCGGCAAGATAGGGAATCGCCACGTTGCCCCATGCGTCCGAGGACGACTCGGTATGCCCGCCGCAGCACGACGAGTACGCCACGTGCGCGAAGCCACGCCCGAATGTGAGCACCGTTCCGGCCGTCGCGCCGACTGCCGCGATACTCGTCACGGTCTCGCCGGCGATACCATCGTAAATCTGATCGAGTTCGGATGGAACGAGGTCGTAGGAGCGACGCGGGTCGCTGCGCTGCAAAACGTACGTGCGCGCGCAAATCGCCTGCGTCTCGAGCGCCGCGGGCGGCCAGCCCGCGGGCATCTCGCGTGAAACGACGCTGTAGAGGTACTGTTCGAGATCGACGACGTTGACGATCTCTCCGTCCTCGGTCCGCTCGAAGGTGCCGCGATAGAGTTTCCCATCGAACGCAAACGTTTCATTCGATGCCGGCGTCACCTCGCCGCGCCCGAGCAGCACGCGCAGCGCTTGACTGCGAGAAGAAATCGCCGGGTCGGCGTCGTTCTGGGCGCGGGCGGGACGCGCGCAGCAGAGCGCCGTCGCTCCCAGCATCAGAAAACTCGTGCGCCGCATGAACGCCGCTTAGAGCAGGCGGTCCTGCGCCGGCGCTCCGCCCGAAAGGCCGAGATGGTGATAGGCCTGTGCGGTCGCGCGCCGGCCACTTGCGGTTCGCGTGACGAAGCCCTCTTTGAGAAGGTAGGGCTCGACGACGTCTTCGAGTGTTTCGGCGTCCTCGGTGAGCGTCGCGGCAATCGCCGCAATCCCAGCCGGGCCACCGCGGTACTGCTCGACGATCGTGCGCAAGAACGCGCGGTCGAGACGATCGAGGCCGAGCTCATCCACACCTTCGCGCTGCAGCGCCTCCTCAGCGATCGCCGGCGTGATCCGGCCGTCGGCGCGGACTTCAGCGAAATCGCGAACGCGACGCAAGAGCCGATTCGCGATCCGAGGCGTTCCTCGGCTTCGCCCGGCGATCGTTCGGGCTGCGGTGATGTCGATCGGCACGCCCAAGACGCCGGCCGAGCGGCGAACGATGCGCTCGAGCTCTGCGACGGCGTAATAATCGAGATGGTGCACGATGCCAAAACGCTCGCGCAGCGGCGCGGTCAGCATTCCCGCGCGCGTCGTCGCGCCTACCAGCGTAAAGCGCTGCAGCGGAAGTTTTAGTGTTTTGGCATAGGCGCCGCGATCGACGATGAAGTCGATTTGGAAATCCTCCATCGCGGGATAGAGAAACTCTTCCACGATCCGGCTGAGACGATGAATCTCATCGACGAAAAAAACGTCGCCGTTCTCCAAGGCGGTGAGGATGCCGACGAGATCCTTCGGCTTTTCGAGCGTCGGCCCGCTGGTCGGCCGAAAGTTCGCGCCGAGCTCTCGAGCGATCAGCCCCGCGAGCGTCGTCTTGCCGAGCCCCGGCGGACCGTAAAAGAGCACGTGCTCGAGCGGCTCGCCGCGCTGCTTGGCCGCATCGATCGAAATGCGCAGATTCTCGACGACACGCTCTTGTCCGACGTACTCGTCAAAGGAGCGCGGGCGCAAGCTCGCGCCGTACAACTCGTCTTCGAGCGTGTCATGCGCATCGACGATGCGTTGGTTTTCCTGAGCCCCGGCCGATTCGAGCGAAACGTCCGCGGGGCCGAGCAGACGTCTGCGAGCCTCGCTCATGCGGGTTCCTTCGCCTTGTGCCGGTATATCTCCGCGAGCAACAATTCGGCATGGTCGATCCCGGGATCGGCGTCGAGGGTTCGCCGGATCATCGCTTCGCCCTCACTTCGTTTGTAGCCCAGCTGTAAAAGCACCGCAAGCGCTTCGTCCGCAAAATCCGGGATCGGTTTCGCCGGCGCCGGCGGCGCGTCGCGAATCAGTAAGAACTTCGCAACTTTGCCTTGCAATTTTGCGACGATGTCGCGCGCTTTCTGCTGCCCTATTCCGGGAAGGCTTTTCAAGAACGCATAATCCCCGCGGTCGATCGCTCCCGCAATGGTTGCCATCGGCGCGCTGAAGGCGCGCGCCGCTGAGCGCGGCCCAATCGACGCAACCGTTATCAGCGCTTCGAAGAACTCGCGTTCGATCGCGTTCGTGAATCCGTAGTAGGTAAACCGGCCGCTGTTGCCGTCGAGGTTGACGACGGCGTAGATTTCCAACGTTACTCGATCGCCGGGGGTAGCGGGCACCTTCTCGGCAATGCAGGGCGGCAGAATGACTTCGTATCCCAAGCCCCCGGCCTCGATCACCGCGGTTTCGCCGCTCCGCTCGATCAGCGCGCCCGAGATCCTAGCGAACACGGAACGGTCCGGCGCGATCGACGACGTTGAGAAAAGCAAGCGCCAGCGCGAGCGCGTCCGAGACGTCGTGCGGCTTGGGCGCGCGACGCAGGCCGAGCAGGCGCGTCACCATGGCGTTGACCTGTTCCTTGCGGGCGCTTCCCGAGCCGACCAATGCGCGCTTGACGCGCGCGTGGCCAAGCGTATGGACGGCGACGCCGGCTTGGGCGCTCGCCAGGCAAAGGACGCCGCGGGCGTGACCCATCAAGAGAGCCGAGCGAGGATTTTTGTAGGTCGTGTAGAGCTCTTCGATGACGACGAGTTCCGGTTCGGTTTGTGCGATGACGTCGCAGATCGCGCCGTGAAGCTCGCGCAGGCGCTCTTCAAGCGTTCCATGTAGGCTCGGTACGACCACGCCGGCTTCGATCAGCCGCACCCGGCCGTTACAGCGTTCGATCGCCCCATAGCCGGTCGTACGTAATGCGGGATCGATTCCAAGGATCCGAAGGCGCGGCGCTGCCACTGCGGTTCTTATGGCGGCGAAGTCCCGTTGACCGTGACGGTCACGGGAGAACCGGGCGCAAGCGCCGTTCCGGCCCCCGGCTCGGTTCCAATTACTTTGCCGCCCGCGCCGAGGCTCGTCGTGTACTGCCAGCGCGCGACGGCATAGCCGTAGTCCTCCAGCAGATTCTTTGCCGCTTCCGGCGTCATCCCGTCGGTGTCGGGCACTTCACCAGAGACCGAGAGCGTCATCGTCACCATCGAACCGGAGGGTACTTCGCCGGCGGGCGGATCCTGCGCCACGATTTTGCCATTATTCGTGCTCTGGGTCGCGTAGCGGACGGTGTATTGAAAGCCCGCCTGTGTTAAGGCTTGCCGCGCGGCGGCGTAATCGTCGTCCATGAGGTTTGGGAGATCGGCGAGCGGCCCGTTGCCTTCGGGAGTCGGCGACGCGTTCGGCATCCCGCTGTTGACGATGACTCGCACGATCGCGTTCCGGTCGACCGACGCGCCCGGGGCGATGTTCTGCGCGGCGATCGTGTCGGGCGGCATTCCCGGAATACTCTGCGAGCTGTCGAGCGTGACGCCGAGCTGATCGGCCAGCGCTCGGGCTTTTGCGACCGGCATATTGACGAAGTTCGGCATAACGACCGGCGGCGGACCGTTCGAAACAACCAGCGTGACGCGCGTGCCTTCGGGCACCCTTGCGCCGGCCCTGGGCATCTGATCGATCACGTTGTCCTTGACCGTGTTGTCGAACCGCCGCTTGAGCGTCACGCCAAAGCCGGCTTGTTGCAACGCACGCTGGGCATCGTTGACGCTGAATCCTCGGACGTCGTCAAGGCCGAGCAGCGGCTTCCCATTGCTGACGAAGAGCTCGACAACCTGATTCTTCTCTACTTTCGTTCCGGCGGGCGGCGATTGGCGAATGACGTGGTCGGGCGGTATGGTTTCACTCGCGCTCTTCGTAAAACGGGTACGCAGCCCGGCGTTGACGATCGCCTCCTGCGCGTCGGCTTGCGTCATGCCGGTATAATCTGCGACAACGACGCTACCGCCGAGTTCGGGAAATGGCCGAGCAAAGAGTAGGTAACCGATCGCGGTTGCGCCGAGCAGCGCCGCAAGAAGCCCTACGAGCATCCATGGCGAGCGACGCTCCTCCGAGCGCATTTGTGTAAGTGACGAGCGATCCGGCATCGGCGAGCGCCGCGGCGGCAACCCCGTGGCGCCGCGCCCCGGGGCGTCATCGGCGATGCGGTATCCCGGAATGCTCGGGCGTTCGCGCGCCTCCCGCAGCGCCGTCGCGAGCTCGCTCGCCGACTGAAATCGATGCTCCGGCCTCTTCTGCAGCAGGCGGTTGACGATGGCGGCCAGCGCGGGGCTCACGCCCGTTGCACCGACGTCGATCGCCGGTACCGGATCGCCGATGTGCTTGAGCGCGACGGTCACCGGCGATTCGCCGGTGTATGGAAGCTTACCGGTGAGCATCTGGTAGAGCACGATGCCGAGGCTGTAGAGGTCGGCCGTTTCGTGCAGTTCGTGCTCTTGCGCTTGTTCCGGCGAGATGTAGTAAACGCTGCCCATGACGAGTCCGGGCTTGGTCAGCGCCATCGTCTGCTGCGAAACCGCGCGCGCGATGCCGAAATCGGAGAGCTTGACGACGTCGTCCTTGGTGACGAGGACGTTAGCCGGCTTGATGTCGCGGTGCAGCAAGCCTTGACGGTGCGCGTAGGCAAGTCCACTTGCTATTTGCGCGGCGTAGTCGATCGCAACTGGCTCGGGAAGGCGTCCATCCGCGGCGATGATTTCCGCGAGCGAAGGCCCGTCGACAAGCTCCATGACGATAAAATACGTCTCGTCTTGGTGGCCCATGTCGTACGTGTTGACGATGTTGGGATGCGAAAGCCGCGCGGCCGATTCGGCCTCTTGATAGAAGCGGCGCACAAACTCGGCATCGGCGGCGTACTGTTCGCGAAGAACCTTGATCGCTACGCGCCGGCGCAGCAGGATGTCGGTGCCGCAATAAACCGTCGCCATGCCGCCTTCGCCGAGCTTGCGATCGAGCCGGTACCGATTATTGAAGATGCGTTCTTCGATCAACTCCCGGAGCTCTCTAGCGCGGCGCGCAGCACTTCCCGCGCAATTGGGGCAGCATAGGTAGCGCCGTAGCCGACGTTTTCAACGACGATGGAGACGGCAACGCGGGGCTGCTGCGCCGGGGCAAACGCCACGAACCACGCGTGCGACCGCCCGAGTGGATTCGTTGCCGTGCCGGTCTTGCCGGCGACCGTTACGTGCGGCAGCTGTGCCGGAGTCCCAGTTCCACGCTGCACGACGGCGATCATCATCTGCGTAACCTTCGCGGCGGTATCGGCGGATACCGGGCTTGCGAGCGTTGCCGTTCCCGACGAGCTCTGGGGTATACCCTCGCGAACCACCTCACGCACGATGTATGGGCGTGGCTCGTTTCCACCGTTGGCTATGGTCGCTCCGAGCAGCGCCATTTGTAGTGGCGTCATCAGGAGCGCTCCCTGTCCAAACCCCATCTGGGCGAGCTCTCCCGGCACGATGTCCGCTTTCGCAGGCACTCGGTCGGGCTCGGCTGGAAGCTGAAAATCGAGCGGCTCGCCGATTCCCCAGCGCTGCAGATAGTCGTAGAATGTATCGACGCCAATCTTGAGCGCAATTTGCGCGAAATCAACGTTGCTCGAAAGCGCGAAAGCGGTCGTCAAATCCGCATATCCGGTTGCTTCGCTCTCGTTATCGTGCAGCGTGAAGTTGCCGATGACGAGGTATCCCGGATCTTGGAATTGAGATTCCATCGTGACGGTATTGCTCTCGAGCGCGGCGGCTGCGGTGAAGATCTTAAACGTGGATCCGGGAGGATAGAGGCCGTCGAGTGCGCGATCGAGTAGCGGGGCCCCGGGATTTTCGCTCAGCGATGGAAACTCGGCATCGAAGTCGTTGGGATCGTAGCTCGGCACGCTTGCCAGCGCGAGAATCGCACCCGTACGTGGATCGAGCACGACGCCCGCCGCGCGCGGGTACTGCGAGAGCAGCCCAAAGAGTTTTGTTTGCACGGCCGGCACGATCGTCGTTATGACGTCGGCGCCCCGCGCCGGCACACGAGTTGCGCGAAGCGTCGCTGCGAGTTCGCTCAGTTGCGCTAACGGATCGCCGCTGAAATCCGGCGACGTTAGTGCACGGTCGAAGCTGCGTTCGATGCCGCTCGTGCCGTAGCGCACGGAGGTGTAGCCAACCGTTTGAGCGAGCTGCGCGCCGAGCGGATAGAGGCGCTTTCCTTCGACGGTTTGCGCGAGCACCGTTCCGTCAGTTGCAAGAATGCGGCCGCGACCGGCGTCGAGCAGTGCGTGGCGGGGATTGCTCGCGCGCGCCGAGATGGCCGGAGCGGCGATGAGCTGAACGTAGGCCTGGCGCACGGCCAACGCCGCAAAAAGCAGCACGAAGAGCGCCGAAAGGTCGCGGATAGCGCGGTTGGTCATGCTTCCCGCAGCACCACGAGGCCGCCGGCTGTCTTCACCGCCAGGTGCGAATGCTTGGGATCGCCCTCGAGCAGGGCGTTGACGATCGCCTGAGTCGCTGAATCCGAAAGCGGCGCGACGGTGAGCAAAACCTCGACGCCTCGTTCGGATAAGAGCTCGGGTGCGACGTACGCGCACGCTGGGAGCGTCTCGAAATGCCGCTGTTCGTACGCACCCTCCCGCCAGGGGCCGCGTTTGCCAAAAACTTGTGCATGAAAATCCCAGGCGCAGAGCTGCTTTTCTTTCCACGTAAAGTCGTCACGTACGCAGAGCCGCCTGCACGCGGCGCACTGAACCAGCGCGACGGCCGGACGCGTAAGCGCATCGGCCACTTCTTCCGGTAGGTCTTCGACGTTGAGGACGCTGCGTTCGTCGAGCGCCTCGGGGAGGGGTGCATCCCAACCGATCCGAGTGAGCAATTCGAGGTCGCGCATCGACGCGACAAACGCATGCTCGTCGTCCGGCACAAAGGTGCGGTCGATCCAATCCACGAGACCGGAGAACGGGATGCCGACTTCTTGGGGGTTGGCGCCCATGGCGATTCCGAGCGGCGTCCACGCGAGGGGGATGAGCCGCGCAACCACCGCGCCGTCTTCCTGCGGACGCAAGGTATTGACGACGGCCAGGGTGCTGGCGTTTGCCCCGAGGACGAAGACCTGCGCCTTCGCGTGCTGTTCTACGGCGCGATCGTCGCTGGAGCGTTGCGGTACTCTTGCAGGCTGCGCGGTGGACCAGACTTGCTTGTGAGCGCTTCCGCCAGCGCCCGCGCGGTATCGAGACTCGTCAAACACGCAATGCTCGCTTCGACTGCGGCTCGACGAATCTTGTAGTCGTCGGAGATTTCTCGGGCGCCCTTTGCGTCGTTGATGACCAAGTCGACTGCACGCGTGCTAATGAGGTCGAGCACGTGCGGCGAGCCGTCGGCGATCTTGTTGATCGGCGCCGTAGCGATGCCCGCCTCCGTCAGCATCGCCCGCGTGCCCGGCGTTGCGACGAGCGTATGACCGAGCGCGGCATACGACCGCAGCACCGGTATCGATTCCTCCTTCTCTTCATCGGCAATGGAAACCAGAATATGCCCACCCCCGCCGGGCAGCCGAATGCCCGCCGCCAAAAACCCCTTGCGGAGCGCTCCGCCGAAAGTCTCGTCGATGCCGAGAACCTCTCCAGTCGACTTCATTTCGGGTCCAAGCACGGTTTCGACGCCGCGCATCTTAGAGAACGAAAAGACCGGCACTTTCACGACGACATACGGAACGTGCGGCCGCAGTCCGGTGCCATACTCCATGTCGCGCAACTTCTCGCCCAACGCAACGCGCGTCGCGGCGGCGACCAGATTGATGCCCGTCGCCTTTTGAATGATCGGGACGGTGCGGCTTGCCCGCGGATTCGCTTCGATAATGTAGAGCGCATCGTCGTGCACGACGAACTGGATGTTGATCAAACCCCGGATGCCCAACTCGGCGGCGATTGCAAAGGTGACGTCCGCGACGCGCCGCTCCATGGCGCCATCAATCGATTGCACCGGATAAACGCTGATCGAATCGCCCGAATGAACGCCCGCGCGTTCGACGTGCTCGAAGATGCCCGGCACGAGCATGTCGTCGCCATCGAAGACCGCATCCACCTCGAGCTCGAGGCCGCGCAAGTACTTATCGACAAGCAGCGGCGCATCGGGAAGAATGGGGGGCGCCGACTCGGCATACCCGGCGAGCTGCGCTTCGTTGTAGACGATCTCCATCGCGCGGCCGCCCAAGACGAACGACGGCCGCACGAGGACGGGGAATCCAAGTTCTCGCGCGATCGCTCGCGCCTCGCGGAAGCTACGCGCCGCTTTGCCCTCGGGCCGCGCGACACCCAGCCGCGCAAGCGCGGCATCGAACTGCTCGCGGTCCTCGGCCATGTCGAGGGATCGGCGATCGCTGCCGACGATCGGCACGCCGCGCCGGCTGAGTTCGCCGGCGAGATTGATTGCCGTCTGTCCGCCAAAAGCGAGCATGACGCCGCGCGCGCCGGTCGCGCGGTACGTCGCCTCGACTTCGTCGGCGCCGGGCGGCTCGAAGACCAGCGCATCTGAGATGTCGAAATCCGTCGAGACCGTCTCCGGATTGTTGTTGATGACGACCGGAGAATGTCCCGCGTCTTTCAACGCCCAGGCCGCGTGGACGCAGCTGTAATCAAACTCGATCCCCTGACCGATTCGGATTGGACCACTCCCGACGACGACGACGGCATCGCTGGGGGTGGCGCGCATCTCGTCGCGTTCGCCTATCGAGAGATAATAGTAGGGTGATTTTGCCGGGAACTCGGCGGCGGCCGTGTCAACCATGCGAAACGCGGGGTGCGGTCGCGCGCGACCGTTGCCTTGCGGGCGGCGCTTTGTCAGAAGCGCGAGACTCGCGGTTGAATAGCCCCATCGCACCGCGTCGGCGAGATCGTCATCGCGGGGACGTTCGCGTAGGCGTTCTTCGAGCGCGACCAGCTCGGCGAGCTCGTAGAGCCAGAAACGGTCGATGGTCGAAAGCGAGTAGATGAGCTCGATCGCGTTGGTGCGATCGCCGGCCGGCGCACGACGCAAGAGTTCGCAGAGCGCGAAGAGGCGCTCGTGCGTGGGCGAAGCGACGACCGCCTGCAGTTCCGCGTCGCTCCAGTCGCGCAGCGTTCCGGTCAGCGTTTCGCGGTTGAGATCGAGACCGCGCACCGCTTTGAGCAGCGCGGCCCGAAACGTTCGGCCGATTCCCATCGCTTCGCCGGTCGACTTCATCTGCGTACCAAGAGCCGTGTCGGCGAGCGGAAACTTGTCGAAGGGCCAGCGCGGTATCTTGACGACGACGTAGTCGAGCGCAGGCTCGAAGGCAGCCTTGGTCACACCGGTAACCGGATTAGGAATCTGGTCGAGGCGCTGCCCCAGCGCGATGCGAGTCGATATCTTGGCGATTGGATAGCCGGTCGCTTTCGACGCCAGCGCCGAGCTTCGTGATACTCGCGGATTCACTTCGATGATCGCGTACTCGCTGCGATCGGGATGAAGAGCGAACTGTATATTACAGCCGCCTTTCACACCCAGCGCGCGAATCACGTTGATGCTCGCGCTGCGCAGCATTTGGTATTCGAGATCGGAGAGCGTCTGCGACGGCGCGACCACGATCGAGTCGCCGGTGTGAACGCCGACGGGGTCGAGGTTTTCCATGTTGCAGACAACGATGCAGTTGTCGGACCCGTCGCGCAGCACCTCGTATTCGATCTCTTTCCAGCCCAGCAGGGAAGTTTCCAAGAGAGCCTGGTGGATCAGGCTCGCGTTCAACCCAGCATCGAGCGTCGCGAGCAGTTGTGCCTCATCGTAGACGAGACCGCCGCCGGTGCCTGCCAGCGTGTATGCCGGTCGGACGACGAGCGGATACCCAACGCGTTTTGCAAAGTCGCGGCCCTGCCAGCTTGCGGTGACGACTTCACTCACCGGCACCGGCTCGCCGATCTCGAGCATCTTGAGCTTGAAACGCTCCCGATCTTCCGCAACTCGGATCGCGTCGATCGGAGTCCCGAGCAGCTCGACGTTATGGCGGCGCAGCACACCGGCATCATCGAGCTCGACGGCGAGATTGAGCCCGGTCTGTCCGCCCAGCGTCGGCAGGAGTGCGTCAGGCGATTCGCGCGCGATGATCTCTTCGACCGATGCGAGCGTGAGCGGCTCGAGGTAGACCGCATCGGCGACCTCGGGGTCCGTCATGATGGTCGCGGGATTTGAGTTGACGAGGACGACGCGATGGCCTTCCTCGTGTAATGCGCGGCACGCTTGCACGCCGGCGTAGTCGAACTCTGCGGCCTGACCGATGACAATCGGTCCCGACCCAATGACCATCACGTTTCGCCGGGGCACTAAAGTGCCCTTATTACCGGGTAGCGGCGAAAGTCCCTGGCCCTTCGTTCGGATCCCGCTCGAGGCGCGTTTCGAAGCCGCCCCTTCACTCGAGTCGGGGACTTAATTTCGGTTGCGTTTAAGAGAGCATGGTGAAGATTGGCGTTTACGTGCTGGGCGTGGCGGCGATCGCCACCGGAATAATCAACCTGATTTGGGGCGATTTTGAGGCGGCCCACGAGCCGATCCAGGCCTGGGGCGATACTCTCTCGGGACGCGGGCTCTTCGCGGACGCCGTCGCGATCGCCCTCATCCTTGGCGGCGTCGCAATCATACGGCGGAAGTCTGCGCGATTTGGCGCGATTGCAGTGGCGCTCGCGTACTTCGTCTTTGCAATCTTCTGGTTACGTCGGCTTCATACCGCCGCAGAGATTGTTGGTTGGCGGGCTCAATCGGAGCGGCCGGCGGCGTGGCAGAGCAGCTCGTGGTCATCGCTGCGGCGACAATCGTTTATGCGTCAACCGCTCCGTCCGGATCGGCGTGGGCGGCGAAACTAACCAAGATCGCTCTCTGGGTCTTCGGCCTCTCCACGATTAACTTTGGATTGGCGCAATTCACCGGCATTGCGGAGACGGCTAGCATGGTCCCGAAGTGGATACCGCTTGGGGGCGATTTCTGGGCCATCTTCACGGGATTTGCCTTCGTCGTGGCCGGTGTCGGCATACTCTGCGGATTTCTCGACCTTCTCGCCGCTCGGCTGCTGACGCTGATGATGTTGATTTTTAGCGCGCTCGCATTGGCGCCCCTCATCGTCGCTTATCCGCACAGCCACATCGCGTGGGGGAGTAACGCGTACAATCTCGCGGTGGTTGGAGCCGCGTGGATTCTCGCAGACTGGCTCGCGAGCCGCCGTTGTGGACCAGGGCTGCATGCGCGCCCATGAGCTCCGGCTAAGGTTGCAAACGCACCGTCGCCCAAGCATTCTCGCGGCGAGTGTAGGCAATGCGGTCGTGCATGCGGTTGGGGCGCCCTTGCCAGAACTCGATGCGCGCCGGGGCGAGCAAATATCCTCCCCACGAGTGGGGACGCGGCACATCCTCTCCCTCGAAGCGCGCATCGAAATGCGCGAAGCGTTCCTCCAAAAGCGTCTGCGATTCGAGCGGTTCGCTCTGCTCGGAAGCCCACGCAGCGACGCGATGTCCGCGCGGGCGCGCGTTGAAATAGGCCTCGGATTCTTCGTCGCCCAGCGGCGTCACATAGCCTTCGACGCGCACTTGGCGCGCGAGGTTGGGCCAGTAAAGGACCGCAGCGGCCCGCGGGTTCTCCGTCAGTTCGCGCCCTTTGCGACTGAGATATGAGGTGAAAAACCGCAGGCCGCGTTCGTCAAGGCCGCGCAGAAGCACGATGCGTGCGGAAGGATGCGCGCGCGCATCGGCCGTTGCCAGGCACATCGCAATCGCTTCGATCGAGTCGAAACCGCCGGCTTCGTCGATCCATTGGCGGACCAATGCAATGGGATCGATCACGGATAGCGGCCCAGCCCGAAACCGGCAAGAAAGGCGCCCAGCATACCCAGCGCGCCCACAACGGCAAAGCCTAACGATGCGTCGACGGACTTGCGCGCGAGCGATGTGACGCGACCTAGCCGCGCGAGCGCGTCACGCAGCTGCCCCGCGTTCTCAGCTCGTGCGTAGGCTCCGCCGCCGGCACCGGCATAGGCGCGCAACGCTTCTTCGTCGATTGTCGCCTCTTCGTTGGAGCCGGGGATGAGGCCGCCGTTGGGCGTGCCGATGCCGACGGTATAGACAGGAACGTGATGGGCGCCCAGCCACTGCGCCATTTGCATGGGATCGGTGCCGGCGTTATTGACGCCGTCTGTGATGAGGATGACGACGCGATGCCCGCTAGGCGGAAGCAGCTGGGCGGCGAGCTTGAGCGCGTCGCCAATCGCGGTTGCGCCGTTGGGCAGCGGAACCTCGTCGAGCTCGGCATCAACCGATTCGTGATCGGCGCTGAGCGGCGCGACCACGCCGGCGGCTGCGGCGAACGAGATGACACCGATCTTGATGCCCGCGGGGCTTTGCGCGATGAATGCACGGGCCGCGTTCTTGGCCGCTTGCGCGCGCGTCGGGAAGACATCGGTTGAGGCCATCGATCCCGACGTGTCGATGCAAATAAAAACGGAGCCATCTCTTGCGGTAACCGGGATCGTCAGATGAGGACCGGCGATTCCGAGCACGACGGCGGCAAGCGCAACGATCCACAGCGCCGCGAGTGCCCGCGGAATCCATTGCCGCGGACGCGCGGCCTGGGCGAAGAACGCGACGTTCGAGTAGGCCAAATCACGAGCCGTTGCGCGCCCTTGCAGCCGCTGATAGAGAACGGCAAAGGCGACGATTCCGAGAATGCCGAGCGCGAGCCGCGCCGGATGATCGACGCTCACGCCCTTCGACTCCGCTCAGGGCAGGCTCGCAGGCCGAACGCCGCCGCAAGCGACGCTGCGCCGTCTGTTTCGTGCAAAAGTCCCGTGCGCCAATTGGCGGCCTCGAAGCGTCCCACCAGCGCCGCTTCACGACCGCGCACCGCACGTGCGAATGCGGTTCGTTCGCGCGCTCCGACGTATGCGCGCAGCGTTCCGCCCTCGGCGCCGCGCATCCGAACGATTCCCCCCAGCGGCAGCTGGTCGTACCATGGGTCACGCGCAACGAGCACCGTGCAGTCGAAACGGGCTCCAAGGTCGGCGAGATCGCGATCGAGGGCCGAATCGAGGTCGTACCAATCTCCGATCGCGAGCAGCGCGGTGCCGCGCGGCAACGCGGCGCGCGCGGTCCGCAGCGTGCGCGCTGTGTCGAAAGTTTCCGTGCGATGGCACTCAAGCAGCGCGCGATGCGCTTTGCGCTGAAGTTCGGGAGGCGTCACGCCATCGGTCTCGACGCGAATGCAGCGGTCTTCGCCGATCGCAGCGCCGAACCAACTCTGCAACGCTTCGCGCCCGGCATCGAGCAGCGCTCGGCGGCGCCCTACCCGCATGGAGGGCGAGGCGTCGACGATCGCGGCCAGCGTGAGCGCGACGTCTTCCAGCACGACTCGTGTCTGAAGTTCGCCGGAACGCGCGGTGGCGGCCCAGTCGATTCGACGGACGTCGTCTCCGGGTACGTACGCGCGCAGCTCGACGAACTCATAGCCGTCTCCGCGATAGATCGTGGGCGAACCGGCCCCCAAGTGGCGTGGTCGCCTGCGCGCGCGTAGCAGCGCCTCGCGAATCGTCACGGCGCCGGGACGGCGAGGATGAGCGCCTCGATCACGCTATCGGCGCTGACGCCCTCGACGGCAAGCCGGTAGTTGAACCCGATGCGGTGGCGCAGCGCGTGTGCGGCGATCGCGCGAACGTCGTCGGGGAGCGCGAAATCACGGCCGTCGATCAGCGCAAGGCCACGCGCCAGAAACGTAAGTGCCAGGGTCGCGCGCGGACTTGCGCCGTAGTCGATCAGCTCCGCCGCCTGCAGCGTGGCACCCGAGCTCGCGCGCACGGTGACGTTGCTCGCCTGGCGGGTGGTCGCGACGAGCTCGACGATATAGCGTTTGAGCTTCTCGTCGACGTGCACGTCGTGCGCCTGCGCGCGCCACGCCCGCACGTCTTCGAGCGTCGCGACGGCGCGCACCGGCTGCGTGTCGGCGAGGGCGAAGCGATCGAGTATGCGCAGCTCTTCTTCACGCGTTGGATAGCCGACGTTCACCTTCATTAAGAAGCGGTCCATCTGTGCGATCGGCAACGCGTAGGTTCCTTCGGAATCCAGCGGGTTCATGGTGGCCATCACGACGAACGGGTCCGGGAGCGCATAGGATTGTGGACCGATCGTCACCTGCCGCTCCTGCATCGCCTCCAGCAGCGCCGATTGGACTTTGGCCGGCGCGCGATTGATCTCGTCGGCCAACACGACGTTTGCGAAAATAGGTCCCAAGACGGTGGCGAAGGCGCTCTCGCGCTGATCGAAAATGCGCGTACCGACGATGTCGCTGGGCAGTAAGTCGGGGGTAAACTGAATGCGCTTGAACTCGCCGTCGAGCGCCGCCGCCAAAGCCCGGCACGCCAGCGTCTTTGCCAGTCCGGGCGGCCCTTCAAGCAGGATGTGACCGTTGGAGAGCACGGCCAAGAGCAATCCCTCGATAACGCCCTCTTGTCCTACGATTGTCTGCGCGAGAGCCGCCCGCAGATCGGCAGGTTTGCGCGTGACGGTCATGCGGCCGATCCAATATATCGCTCGAGCGCCGCGCACGTATCGTCGATTGCAGCGTGCACGTCTTCTTGGGAGGTGAAGGCGCTGCGCTCGAGCGCTACCAGCAGCGGGCGCATCGTTACTTCGTTCGCCTCGGGCCGCCGCAGCACGTCCGCGAGCGTCTCGCCGTCGGATGCACCGACCATGCGCCAGATCGCGGTGCGTACGGCGACGGCGGCGGCTCGCGAAGGTTGCGTACGCAGGACCGCGAGAGCGTCTTGCGCTTGTTGGCCGCGCGTGCGGTCGGCGAGCGGGGCCGTTAGGGGCGGCGGCGCAGCCGGCGCGGGGGTTTTGGGGCGGGCGCGTACGACCAACAGCACGAGAATTACGGCAACGCAACCGATACCGAGCGCGAAAAGGAACAGCCCGAACAAGAAGCGCAGCGTCGCAGACGCCGCACCGAGGACCACGTGACCGGCAGTTTGCGTCGCGTTCGAGCTCGCCCCTCCGACCCGGAGCGTGAGGCCATTGGTATACCATTGCTTCGGCTTGCCGTCGCGGGCGTCGATCGCTTGCAACGTCGCCGGTCCGATTGGAAGCGCGCCCGAGTTGTGGGCGACGACCGCAATCGTCTCGCGATAGAGCGTGCCGCGAGATCCGGCGGCCGTCCGGCGTTCGTCACCCAGCAGTTCAAGTTGGGCGAGGATCGGCAGATTGAGGTTTTGGATTTCACCGACGCTCTCGCGCACGCGCAGGCTGACGGTCAAGTGAAATGGGACATCGATTCGCGGCGACGCCGTGTCGGCATTGAGATCGAACGACTCGACGGTCAAACGTTCGAGAGATTGGCCTATTGCAGATTGGAGTACCAGTGCGGCGATGCAGAGCGCCGCAGCTACGCCGGCGGCAGCTCGTTTAGCCACTGTGCGAGGAGCCGGCGGGCGTCGAAGGGCCCGGGCGAGGCTTCGGGATGGAATTGGACTCCGGCGACCGGCAGCGCGCGATGGCGAAAACCTTCGTTCGTGCCATCGTTGAGATTGGTCATCGTTGGCTCGAGTTCGTCTGGCAGCGATGATGCATCGACGGCGTAACCGTGATTATGCGCGGTGACCAGCACTTCGCGAGCGGCCAGATCCATCACGGGTTGATTGCCGCCGCGGTGCCCGTAGGGGAGTTTGTAGGTCCGGCCGCCGCAGGCTAGCGCGAGCAGCTGATGGCCGAGACAGATTCCGTAGAGCGGCTTGCGCCCGACGAGCGCGCGGAGGACCTCGATTGTTTGCGCCAGGTCGGTCGGATCACCAGGCCCCGGCGAAATAAAGACGGCGTCGGGGTCGGAAACAAGCACTTCCGCCTCGGTCGCGTCGTACGGCACCACCGCGACTCGCGCGCCCAGCGCTTCGAGCTGCTGCACGATCGCGCGCTTCACGCCGCAGTCGATGAGGACGACGCGCCGGCGCCCGGTCCCGACCACGTATGGCTCACGCGTCGCCACGCTCGGAACCAGCGCCTTCGTGCTTGCGCTGCGTACGAACTCGCTCAACCGGCGCTCCGCTTTCGCAAGCGCGGCTTCGCCGACCGCGAGCGCGGCCCAAATCGTTCCATGTTCGCGCAGCGTGATCGTTATCGCGCGCGTGTCGGCGCCGATCAACGCAGGAACCCGCTGATCGTCCAGCCATGAGGGCAAGTCTCGTTTGGAGAGATGATGCGACGGGTGATAGGCGATTTGCTTGATGACGGTCCCGGCGACGCAGGCACGTCCGTACTGCGCGGCGCTGCCGGAGATGCCGTAGTTCCCAATCATCGGATAGGTGAACGTGAGGATCTGCCCCGCGTACGAAGGGTCGGTGAGCGCCTCTTCGTAGCCCGTCATACCCGTGTAAAAGACCGCTTCGCCCAGAGCGGTACCGTCGAAGCCCAGCCCGTAGCCGTCGAAGCGGCTGCCGTCGGCGAGCAAGAGCGCGGCGGGTTTCGCGCGCGCGGTCATGCCGCGCATTCGGCCGCGCGATAGCGCACGACGCCGCCGACGATAGTTGCGAGCACTTTTCTTGGGAGTCGTCGACCGGCAAATGGCGTGGACTTCCCCTTGGATGCGAACGACGATGGATCGACGGTCCAGGCGCGGTCGGCGAAAATCGTGACGTCGGCGGGCTCACCGATCGCCAGCGTCCCGGCCCTCACGCCGATGATGCGCGCTGGATTGGTCGAGAGCAACTCGACGAAGCGCGTCAACGGCAAACCCGGCAGCGCGGCCGCGTACGCGCCCACCGCAATCTCTAAGCCAGAGAACCCCGGTGCAGCGCGACGCTTCTCGTTCTGGGTGTGTGGCGCGTGATCGCTCGCGAACGCGTCGATCGTTCCATCGCGCACGCCGCGACGGAGCGCTTCGACGTCTTCCTGCGTCC
The DNA here is from genome assembly GCA_963756635.1 of Vulcanimicrobiota bacterium. GTDB lineage: Bacteria > Vulcanimicrobiota > Vulcanimicrobiia > Vulcanimicrobiales > Vulcanimicrobiaceae > Cybelea. The sequence goes on along the minus strand of CAVWOR010000004.1, from coordinate 50,638 downwards.
GCAGCGGGGGATTGACCGTTGCGACCGGACCAAGCTCTGCAAAGAGGCTCTGCGTGAAGGTCAAGTGATGCGGCGTTACTTCACACGTAACGCGCGTCGCCAGGGTGCGTGCGTTGCGAATCTGCTCGAGAGCGTCGGCGGTCGTCAGGTGCGCGAGGTGCCACGTCTTGTTCGTTTCGGCCGCGATGCGCAGATCGCGCGCGACCATCGCACCCTCGGGTTCGCAGTGCGCGATGAACGGTGCCCGGAGCTGCTGCGCGAGGAGCGCGGCTTCGCGTAGCAGAGCGCCATCTTCGATGGTATCGCCGTCGTCGGAGAAGGCGACCGCCCCCGCTTCTGCGAGCGCTGTGAAGTCGCACGGCTCTCGGCCTTTGCGTCCGCGAGTGATCGCCCCAATTGGATAAACGCGGCAGCGGGCGTGCCGTTTGACGCTCTCCATTACGCCTGCGATGACCGAAGGCTCGTCGAGCGCGGGATTCGTGTTCGGCATGCACGCCAGCGTTGTGAAGCCGCCGCGCACCGCGGCTTGCGTTCCGGTTGCGATGGTTTCCTTTTGCGGAAATCCCGGCTCGCGCAAATGCACGTGCATATCGACGAATCCGGGTGCGACGACGGCGCCGTCGACCTCCAGCACCGCTTCATCTCGGGTCGGTTTGAGACGTTCGCCGATTTCGCCGATCGTGCCGTCCCGCACGCGCAGATCGCAACGCGAATCGAGACGGCTCGCCGGGTCGACGATCCTGCCCCCTCTGATCAAAAGCCCGCTCATTGGGCATTGACGAGCAGATCGAGCACCGCCATCCGCACGCCGACGCCATGCAGGACTTGGCGAGCATATCGCCAGCCGGCGAACTCCAAAACCGAATCGTCGAGCTCGACTCCGCGATTGTAGGGGCCGGGATGCATGACGATCGCATCCTTGCGCAGGAGCGATAAGCGCCGCTGGTCGAGCCGGTACTTGTCGACGTACTCGTGGTGGGAGATCGGAATCTCGACGAAACGCTCGCGTTGAATGCGCAGGAGGATGATCGCGTCGACCTCCGGCAGGACGGCGTCGAAATCGCGTTCAACGCGAATGCGGTTTCCCGCGTAGCTGCTTGGGAGAAACGACTCTGGCCCGACCAGGATCACCGACGTGCCGAGACGCGCGAGCCCGCGTATGGTCGAGTGCGCGACGCGGCTGTGGAGGATGTCACCGACGAGTGCGATCGTCCGGTCTCCAAGCTCGCCGAACTCTTCGATGAGGGTATAGATGTCGAGCAGCGCTTGGGTGGGGTGGGCGTGCACGCCGTCGCCCGCATTGATAACGTGACCGTCAAACGCAAGCGCAATGCGTTGCGGAAACCCGGCTTCGTGATGCCGTACGACAAGGACGCCGATGCCGAGCGCGCCGAGTGTAAGCGCGGTGTCTTCCAAGGTTTCACCTTTGGTTGCAAGACTCAAGCTTTTCGGCGCGAGATTGATCACGTTGGCGCCGAGGTTCAACTCGGCAAGATTGAATGACGTGAACGTGCGCGTGCTCTCCTCGAAGAACATGTTCACGCAGGCGACGCCTGAGAGCAATGCGCCCGGCGGGGTGCGTTCGAACTGCGCCGTGCGTTCAAAGATTAACGCGAGCTCTTCGGCGGTGAGGTCGTCGAGGTCGATCAGGCTACGGCGGATTCGCACCGGAGCTTCCCGTGATCGTGATCTCGTCGCTAGGCGCGGCCTCGCCCGCGAGCACGACTTTGACGCGTTCGCCGGGCGTCGTTGGAGTAAAGCGTCCGACGTAATCGGGCTGGATCGGAAGCTCGCGCAATCCCCGGTCGACCAGGACGCACAGCCGGATCGCGGCGGGTCGCCCCAGGTCGGTGACCGCATCGAGCGCCGAGCGAACCGTGCGGCCGGTATAGAGCACGTCGTCCACGATGACGACGATACGCCCGGAAAGATCGAGCGGGATACGGGACTCGGGGAGCTCGTGCGTGACGCGGTCGTCGCGGTAGAGATTGATGTTGAGAAAGCCCAGGGCCGGTACGCGTCCGCTTATTCTTGCGATCTCGGCGGCCAACCGCGTCGCGAGCGCTTCACCGCCGCGCCGAACGCCGAGCAGCACGAGCCCGTGGTCGGCGTCGTTGGGCTCGACGATTTGATGCGCGAGTCGCGCGATGATTCGTTCGATCTCGGCGCTTTGCACCAGCACGCGGCGGAGGGCAGTCGTTGTCATGCGGGCTCCTTTAGCTCATCCAATGCCGCTTCGACCCTCGCGAGCTCGCCGCGGTAGGCCGCGAGCTTCTCTCGCTCCTTCGCAACAACGTTCGGGCTGGCTTTGGCGACGAAAGCTTCGTTGCCGAGTTTCTTCTCACCACGGTCGATTTCAGAGCGCAGGTGTGCGGCCTCCTTGCGATAACGTTCGGCGAGCAGCTCGCGCGGCGCTCGCGCTCCAATCGCCGCAAGCGCCTCTTCGGTGTCATTCCCGGCTGCTGTGCGGCGCTCGACCGATGCGGTCGTGAGGAGAGCCAAGAGCTCGGCCATTTCCTCGGAAACGTTTGCGGGAACCTCTAAGACGAGCCGATCCCGTGGATGCAGCCCCAAGTGGGCTCGCAGGTTCCGGATGCGCTCGACTGACCGCTGCAGGGACGCAAACTCCCGCGCGTCTGCAGCAAACTGCGGAACCTCGAGCGGATCGGGCCAGTTTGCGGTGACGATCGTCTCGCCGTCGTGCGGCAGCGCCAGCCAAACTTCTTCGCTGATGAAGGGCGCGATCGGATGGAGCAAGCGCATCGCGCCGTTCCAGACATAGGAGAGCACCGGCCCTCGGGTGACGCGATTGCGCGGCGTCTTCGTCGCTTCCAGGTACCAGTCGCAGAACTCGTACCACGCGAAGCGCCACATCGTTTCTGCCGCATTGCCGAAATCGTACTCGTCGAGAAGCTTGCCCATGCGTACGATTGTCTCGCGAAAACGCGTGAGGATCCAGCGGTCGGCGATCGTGAGCGCCGCTTCGGCCGGGAGCGTCATCGCCGGCGGCAGGCCCTCGGGCAAGGCGAGCATATAGCGGGTTGCGTTCCAAATTTTGTTGTTAAAGTTGCGTGCCTCTTCGCAGCGTGACTCTTGGTAGCGGATCTCTTGGCTCTCCAGCCTCATCTGGCGAAGAATCGAGAAGCGGAAAGCATCGGCGCCGTACTTGTCTGCCAGCACTAGGGGATCGATCACGTTGCCCAGCGATTTCGACATTTTCCGACCCGCCGCATCGAAGACCAGCGGCGTGATGACCACGTCGCGAAATGGAGTCGCGCCCATAACGTGCAGCCCGAGCATGACCATCCGCGCGACCCACAAGAAGATGATCTCTCCGCCGGTGATCATCACCTGGGAAGGGTACCAGCAATGCAGCTCGGGAGTGTGATTCGGCCAGCCAAGGATAGAAAACGGCCAGATGCCGCTTGAAAACCAAGTATCGAGCGTATCGGCATCGCGCGTCACATCGCGCGTTCCGTAGGTGCGCTGCGCGAGTTCGCGCGCTTCTTCTTCGCTTTCGGCAACTATTTCGTGGCCGTCGCGCGTGTACCAAACCGGAAGGCGATGGCCCCACCAGATCTGGCGCGAGACGTTCCAGTCGCGGATATTCTCCAGCCACTGTTCGTACGTCCGGCCGTAGCGTTCGGGGACGAAACGCAGCCGGCCGCTGCGGTACGCATCGAGCGCCGGTGCGGCGAGGGACGCCGTCTTGACGAACCATTGCAACGAGAGCAGCGGCTCGACAACGTCGCCGCTGCGTTCGCTCGTGGCCACCGCATAGCGGTGCGCCTGGGTGGCAACGAGCAGTCCGAGGCGCTGCAGATCCTCGACGATTCGGGCGCGCGCCTCGAATCGCTCGAGCCCCGCGTAGGAGCCGACGGCGATCTCGTCGCCCTTTATGCGGGCGTCGATGCCGATGACCGACGGCATCGCCAGCGCGTGGCGGATGCCGATCTCATAATCCGTCGGGTCGTGCGCCGGCGTCACTTTGACCGCGCCGGTCCCGAACTCAGGGTCGACGGCATCATCGGCGATGATTGGAATGGCGCGTTCGAGCAGCGGCGGCAGCCACACGCTGCGTCCAACGAAGGCGGCATAGCGCGCGTCATTCGGATGAACCGCGATGGCGACGTCGGCGAGCATCGTTTCGGGGCGCGTCGTGGCAACCTCGATTCCGGCGCCGCGATCTTCGTTTGAGAACGGGTAGCGTATGCGCCAGAGCGTGCCGTCGCGTTCGACGTGGTCGAGCTCCGCATCCGAGATCGTCGACTGTGCGGTAGGATCCCAGTTGATCAGCCGTTTGCCGCGGTAGACGAGACCGTCGCGGTAGAGCTGCACGAAGACACGGTTGACCGCCGCCGAGAGGTTTTCGTCCATCGTGAAATGCGAGCGTTGCCAATCTGGTCCGAAGCCAAGCCGCCGAAATTGCGCGTCGATCTGCCCGCCGTAGGTACGCGACCACTCCCAGGCGCGCGCGACGAAAGCTTCCCGGCCGAGATCCTCGCGTCGCAGGCCCTCGCGAGCAAGCTCCTTGACCAAGACCGTTTCGGTCGCAATCGCGGCGTGGTCGGCGCCTGGAAGCCAATCCGCATTCTCGCCGAGCATACGATGGTAGCGCGTGAGGACGTCCATCGGAGTAAAGGTCGATCCGTGGCCCAAATGCGCTCGGGCCGTCACGTTCGGTGGCGGCATGCAGATGATGAACGGCGGTCGCGCGGGATCCGGCTCCTCGTGAAAGTAGCCCTTACGCTCCCAACGCTCGTAAAGACGCGGTTCAACCGCCTGCGGGTCGTAGTGTTTGGGAAGGTCCATCGGTTCGCCCGTGTTCCTAAGGGGTCAGATTTGCGCCAGATCGCGAAACGGCCGGTCGAAGTTTACAAATTAGTAATCGAGACCGGCCGTGACACTGAGCTGGCACAAATATGGCCCCTTAGGCGGGCATGTCCTTCTTCTGTTCGTGATATATGAGCGTCGGCGACTCTTTCTTCTCGATGACGTCCTTGTTGACGACACACTTCTTAACGCCTTGCAGCGAGGGCAAATCGTACATCACTTCCAGCATCGTCTCTTCGAGGATCGATCGCAGGCCCCGCGCACCGGTCTTGCGCCCTTGGGCCTTATTGGCAATCGCAACGAGCGCCTCTTTGGTGAATTGCAGATCGACGCCGTCCATGTTGAGAATCTTTTGGAACTGACGAACGAGCGCGTTACGCGGCTCGGTGAGGATCCGTCGTAGGGCGAGCTCGTCGAGCGCATCGAGCGTCACGACGATCGGCAGACGCCCGATAAACTCGGGGATCAGGCCGAACCGCAGGAGATCTTCGGGCATCAACTGCTGGAGCAGTTTGCCGACGCGCACCTCGCGCTTCCCCTCGGGCTGCGCGCGGAAACCCATGTTGTTGGCCGCCACGCGCGATTCGATGATGCGCTCGAGGCCGTCAAATGCCCCGCCGCAGATAAAGAGCACGTTGGTCGTGTCGATCTGAATGAACTCTTGGTGCGGGTGCTTTCGGCCGCCTTGCGGAGGCACGTTTGCGGTCGTGCCTTCGAGAATCTTGAGCAGTGCCTGTTGGACGCCTTCACCCGACACGTCGCGGGTGATCGACGGGTTCTCGCTCTTACGCGCGATTTTGTCGATCTCGTCGATGTAGACGATCCCCTTCTCGGCGCGCTTGACGTCGTAGTCGGCGGCTTGAATGAGTTTAAGCAAGATATTCTCGACGTCTTCGCCGACATACCCGGCTTCGGTAAGCGAGGTAGCATCGGCCATGGCCAGCGGAACGTCGAGAATCTTTGCGAGCGTTTGCGCCAGGTACGTCTTGCCGGAACCGGTAGGGCCGACCAAGAGAATATTTGATTTTTGCAGTTCGACGTCGTCGGCCGTTCCGCCGACGTTGATGCGCTTGTAGTGGTTGTACACCGCGACGGCGAGCGACTTCTTCGCGCGCTCTTGACCGATCACGTACTGATTGAGGATGTGATTGATCTCTTTGGGCTTGGGGATATTCCGAAGCCGGAGGTTCTCGTCGACGTTCTTGTAGAGCTCCTCTTCGATGATCTCGTTGCAGAGCTCGATACACTCGTCGCAGATGTAGACGCCGGGGCCCGCGATCAGCTTGCGAACCTGCTCCTGCGATTTCCCGCAGAAGCTGCACTTGAGCTGACCCTTATCGTCTCCGAAGCGAAACATCGCGCGCGGGGTTATCCTCCACTCTTAAGCCGGTAACGGCAGGCCTTGCCGGTTTTCGATAATCGTGTCGATTATCCCGTAATCCTTGGCCTCTTGCGCGGTCATGTAGTAGTCGCGCTCGATATCCCTCAGGATCTGGTCGATCGGCCTTTTGGTGGTTTCTTGGTAGATCCGTGCGACCGTCTGGCGGGTGGCCAGCAGGTCGCGGGCGGCGATCTCCACGTCGGTCGCCTGACCCCCGATCTGCGAGACCCAGGGCTGATGGATCACGATTTTTGCGTTGGGGAGGGCCATGCGCTTCCCCGGGGCCCCGCCCGTGAGGAGAATCGATCCCATCGAGGCGGCGAAGCCCATGCAAATGGTCGCCACATCGGGCTTGATGAAGCGCATCGCGTCGTACATCGCCAACCCTGCGGTCACGCTGCCGCCGGGGCTATTGAGGTACATGTCGATGTCCTTTTCGGGGTCTTCCTTCTCGAGAAAGAGGAGTTGTGCGATAACGAGATTCGCGAGGTGGTCATCGATCGCGCCGCCCACAAAGACAATCCGATCCTTGAGTAGGCGCGAGTAAATATCGTACGCGCGCTCGCCACGCGCGGTTTGCTCGACGACCATCGGTACTAAGTGTCCCATGTTCTCTCTAACTACGACGTCGCATTCGAAGTTTCTTCGTCGACCGTGACGACGGCGTTGTCGATGAGGAAGTCAAGCGTTTTGTTCCGCACGATGCCGTCTACGAGCGAGAGTACGTTGTTTCCCAAGGCCTTGCGAATGCGAGCGACCGGCTGACCATAGCGGCGCGCGAGCGCCTCGAGCTCCAATGTGACGTCTGACGGCGTCGCAGCGATATTTTCGGCCTTGGCGATCGCCTGGATCAAGAGTCCGGCTTTGACGCGTGATTCGGCCTCAGCGCGGTAGCGGCCGCGTATTTCCGTTTCATCTTTTTCCGGGTCGGGTGCCGTTTCGGCAAGATCCTCGAGGATGTGGTTCAGTTCGCCCTCCACGAGCGAGGCGGGGAGCGGGAAATCGTGCGCGGCGAGGAGCTGCGTCACGACCGCATTACCGACGACCCGGCGCGCCCGCCCTGCGGCGACGGCTTCGAGGCGGCGCCGCAGATCATCGCGCAACTCGGCGACCGTTTGGTTCGAAGAGACCGCCTTGGCGAAATCGTCGTCGATCGGCGGGAGTTCCGGTTCCTTGAGCTCCTGGAGCGTCAGGGTAAAAACGGCCGGCTTTCCGGCGAGGTCGGCGGAAGGATACCCGTCGGGAAAACGGACCTCGATCTGTTTCGTCTCACCGGGCTGCATCCCGACGATGCCGGCGGCGAAGCCCGGAACGAATCGCCCTTCGGCTAGTTCGACGATCTCGCCGTCGCCTCGTCCTCCTTCGAAGGGCTTGCCATCCATCGATCCTTCGTAATTGAGCGTCGCGATATCACCAAGGCGCGCCGGCCGTTCGGCCGGAACGAGGGTCGCCCGTTCCTTGGCGAGCGCCATGAGACTGCGTTCCACGTCGGCATCGGTCAGCGCGAATGGCGGCTGCGATACGGCAACGCCCTTATATGCGCCCAACGCGATCGCGGGCCGAACTTCGACCGTCGCCTTGAGCCGGGAGGGGCGGCCGTCGGTCTCTTGCACCACCTCAAATGTAGGTCGCTCGACCGGCTCGATCTCGTGCTCGCGGAGGGCCTTGGCGTAGACCTCGGGCACGACTTCGTCGACCGCCTCGCGGGTGAGCGTGTTGCTGCCGTAGGTCTGCTCAAAGATTTTTCGGGGCACTTTGCCGGCGCGGAAGCCCGGTAGGCGCACGTTCTTAACGAGGCGGCGAAATGCGCGATCTTCCGCGGCGGCGAGTTCTGCTTCGGTAAGCGAGAATTCGAGCGCCACCACGGTTGGGGCGAGCTGGGTCAAGGTAGATTCGGTCATGACAAATTAGCGGAAGACGAGATTCGAACTCGCGACCCTCGCCTTGGCAAGGCGATGCTCTACCACTGAGCTACTTCCGCACGTGGGCGCTCGCTATGAAGATTCGTACGTCTCGCAGCCGCTCGTCACTTCGCCATCCAGGCTACGTTCCTGCTGCTCCGCCTCCTCGCTCTCGCCATCCATGGCTTCGCTCGTCGGTCGGAGCCTCCTCGACTCTACGAATCTTCATATCTCGCTTTGCTTTATACACGCTCCGCCGCGCAGCGCATTCACACGCCGCTCGACCCACGTACCGGCAGCAACGAACCTGCTCGCTGTAAAATTACCCATACCCTCGAAACGGCTCGCTGGAAAAATCCTCGCGGTGTGGGCAAGCAGAGACTCGAACTCTGACGGGTCGCCCCACTGGATTCTAAGTCCAGCGCGTCTGCCAGTTCCGCCACTTGCCCGGCGACCCATAGATAGAACGTACCAGGTGCTTTTCCTCCCCGCAAGCCGGGCTCGCGCCAGGCGCCGAAGCCACGGTCCGCTGCCGAGCTGGGAGGTCCAGGACCCGCCGAATCGTTCGGTAGCGCAGATAGATCTGGGTGGTTAGAATCGACGAAAGTCGCATGACATACTAGCAACTTTCGTACGAAACATTCGCAACTTTCGAGCGTAGATCTGGTGTTATGAGCGTTGGAACGATGTCAAAAATAGACAGAAAGGTAGTACGGTAATGAGTTTCTATAACGGAGTACCGATCACGGTCGTCGGCAGGATGCACACGATTGGGATCGGCACGGAATTGACTTCGCGCCGGCGCGCCGAAGAAGACGCGCGTACTGCGAGGAGTAACGCACCCGACCGATCGGGTTGCCGAAGGCGGAGCGAACGCCCGAAGGGCTCGCGTTAAGTGGAGCCGCGACGGCAGCTCGCTCACCCAGATTGAAACCCTCGCAAGACGTACTTGCGAGGGTTTTTTGATTTTGCACCGCGAGGGACTTGAACCCCCAACCAAGTGATTAAGAGTCACCTGCTCTACCATTGAGCTAGCGGTGCGTATGCGCCCTCCGGGACTCGAACCCGGGACCAACGGCTTAAAAGGCCGCTGCTCTACCGACTGAGCTAAAGGCGCCCGCTCCGAGATTTCGGTCACTTCAGTTTGTACGCAATGCTTCTATAGGCGTCCTCCGGTGATCGTGGGGTGACTGACGGGGCACGATCCCGCAACCTCCGGCTCCACAGGCCGGCGCTCTAACCAGTTGAGCTACAGTCACCGCAAAACGGCATTCTACCATGTACCGTGCGCCCGGAGGGACTCGAACCCCCATCTTCGAGTTTAGAAGACTCGTGCCTTATCCGCTTAGACCACGGGCGCGTCAAACGCTAGGATACCACGCGGGTCAGTGGTCGGGGCGACAGGATTTGAACCTGCGATTCCTCCCGCTCCCAAAGCGGGCGCTCTACCAAACTGAGCTACGCCCCGATCGCGTGCGGCCAGCCGAACTGCTCTACAGTTCTGCGGCGATGGCAGTTTGCGCAGCGTACTTCACATTTCGCAATTTCTAAAACGATCCTCTGCCAAGCCCAGCCTTCGCGCACCAAATTACTGATGTTTCGCTCCTTGACTCCTCGCACGTGATCGAATTCCAGCACGCGCGTATCGGCCTCTCCGCAGTCAATGCACGGATGCTCCGACAAATATCTCTTTAACTTCGCTCGATTCCGAGCACGATAACGCGCTTGATTGGCGAGCCGCCGCTGATTGTGGAGAACTCTGTTTCTTCGGTAGTGCCCTTTGCGGTATTCGCTCTGGCAGATGCGGCAGTAGCTGCCGCTGCGTTTGCGTCTCGCTGAGAAACTGAACGATTCCAGAGGCAGCATACTCTTACATCGTGAGCACCATTTCATGGCTCAAGTTTCGCAGAGCCGTGTGCCAACTGCATTGCACACTGCGATTGCGCTGCAAAAAACTTCCCGCTTCAGAGAAGCAGCTGATGATACCCCACGTACGTCGACATGTCGCCGATGAACGAATCAGCCGCAAAGAAATACGACTCTTGGATCCGCAACCCGGCGCGCAACGCGGCGCGTGCCACGCGGCGGTTGGAGCCGGGCACGAGCAGCGTACACCACGATGCGCCGTAGTTTCCGTGCAGGGTGACAAGCGCATACGCAAAAAGCTGAACGAGATACGCCTCCGAAACACTCGCGATGGGCCCGATCCGGCCGTCCGGCCAGACGTAGGCATACGCAACGCACTCGCCCCTCAGGAAGAACGCCTGTCCGGTCGCTGTCTGCGCGAACTGCAGGTGATCCTCCGGCCGAATCGTCCCGCGCGTCCGTCTGTCGAGCTCGTTCAGAACCATCCCGTGACCGATCGCGTCGATCGCACCCACCTCAAAGCGGTAATCTCCCACCGCCATCTTCGCTAGGTCTTCTTCTTTCGGAATCGAACCGGCAAATCGCAAAACCGCCTCCCGCGTTGCCATGCCGAACCGGAGCGCCAGTGCGACCGACGCCGCATCGCGGGGATCAACCAGCATCGCGCGCACGCAATCTTCGGTCGCGCCCGACGCCGCGTCGAGTAAGCGTCGCCCCAGGCCTTGACCGCGGAACGACGGCTCTACGAAAAGATCGCCGATGTAGCGTTCATCCTTCGAATCGTGCGCAACGGCAAGGCCGACAGTTTCGCCCGCGTCGCGGACCGCCCACGCGGTCCCTCGCTCGGCCGACTCTAGCTCAAGCCGAATGCTGAGGTCGTCGAGATTTCGCCGGCGTCCAATGCCGCGGACGTCGTCGGCCGTTGCGACGACGGCCGAGATTTCACTCACGTCCCCGTAGTATCTCGAGCAACGCCTCGGCGGCGCGGCGCCGATGGCTGACCGCATTCTTGTCCTTCTCGGAGAGCGCCGCGAAACTGCGACCCTCCGGTGGATAAAGAAAGATCGGGTCGTAGCCGAAGCCGCCCGTCCCACTTTCCGCCTCCAGAATGAAGCCGCCGACCTCACCGGTCACGGTGATCGGTTCGCCATGGGGTTCGATTAGAGTCAACACGCAAACAAAGCGGGCCGTACGGCGATAGGGCGGCACGCCTCGCAGCTCGTTGAGTAGTGCGGCTCGTCGCGCGGGCCAGTCGATCTGGACTCCACCGTAGCGCGCCGACAGTATGCCCGGCCGCCCGCCCAGCGCATCGACCTCTAAACCGCTATCGTCGGCGAGCACGGCAGCAGCGATATGACGCTCGCGCAGGTCCGCAGCGAGCGCGCTTGCTTTGAGGATCGCGTTTCCGGCGTACGTTGGCGCGTCTTCGACGACCTCGATGGCGGTCTGCTTGCGGGGCGTTACGATTTGGAGTGGCGAGCGCGCGAAGACCGCCTTGAGTTCGCGCAGCTTGCCGGCGTTCTGCGTGGCGACGTAGGTCTTCACGAGCCGAGCTTCAACACCGCCATGAAGGCTTCCTGAGGCAATTCCACCTTGCCGACGCGCTTCATGCGCTCTTTTCCTACCTTCTGTTTTTCGAGGAGCTTGCGCTTGCGCGTGATGTCGCCACCATAACATTTGGAAAGTACGTTCTTGCGCATCGCGGTGACCGTTTCGCGCGCGACGATCTTGCCGCCAATGGCCGCTTGAATCGGAACCTCAAACATTTGGCGCGGAATAAGTTCCTTGAGCCTTTCGGCTAAGGCGCGGCCACGCTGGACGGCTTTATCGCGCGCCACGATAAAGGACAGCGCGTCGATCGGCTCGCCATTTAGTAAAATCTCCAGCTTCGCCAAATCGCCTTCGCGATACTCGATCACCTCGTAGTCGAGCGAAGCATAGCCCTTCGTCCTAGATTTGAGTGCATCGAAAAAATCGACGATCACTTCGATCAAGGGCATCTCGTATGTCAGTATAACGCGACCGTCGTGAAGATACTCCATGTTCCCCAGCGTGCCGCGGCGGCTTTGCGTGATCTCCATGATTGCCCCGACATATTCCGGGGGCGAGATGATCGTCGCTTTAACGTACGGCTCTTCGATCAACCGAATAAGGTTGGCTGCCGGGAGTTTGGATGGATTGTCGATCGTCAGCATCGTGCCGTCTGTCCGGACGACGCGAAAGACGACCGAGGGCGAGGTCGCGATTAAGTCGAGGCCGTAGTCGCGCTCGAGGCGCTCCTGCACGATTTCCATGTGCAGCAACCCGAGAAATCCGCAGCGAAACCCGAAGCCGAGCGCTACGGAACTCTCCGGCTCGTAGACCAGTGCCGCATCGTTGAGTTTGAGTTTCTCCAAAGCGTCGCGAAGGCCATCGTACTCGCCCTCGTTGGGATAGAGCCCGCAATAGACCATCGGTACGGCTTTCCGATAGCCGGCAAGCGCTACGTGGGCCGGATCCGTCGCCGAGGTGATGGTGTCGCCCACGTCGATCTCGCCCAGCGACTTGATGTTGGCGATCACGTAACCGACGTCGCCGAGCTGTAGTGCTGGTGCCGGTCGCATCTGCGGCCCAAAGATGCCCACCTCGGTACATTCAAAGACGCGCTCGTGCGCCATCGACATAAACCGCGTTCCGGCCTTGAGCTCACCGTCGACCACGCGCACGTAACTCACCACCCCGCGATAAGGATCGAACTGCGCGTTGAAGACGAGCGCGCGAAGGCGATCGCGGTGGCCCTTCGGCGGGGGAATACGGTCGACGATCGCTTCGACGATATCCTCGATGCCGATGCCGTTCTTGGCGCTGGCGAGGATACACTCGCTCTTCTCCATGACCAGCAACTCCTCGATCTCGCCCATCACGCGCGCGGGATCGGCGGCCGGCAGATCGATCTTGTTGATCACCGGAATGATGGTAAGCTCGTGCTCGAGCGCAAGATAGTAGTTTGCGAGCGTTTGGGCCTCAATGCCCTGGGCGGCATCGATAATCAGCACGGCGCCTTCGCAGGCGGCCAGCGAGCGCGAAACTTCGTATGAGAAATCCACGTGGCCGGGAGTGTCGATGAGGTTGAGGCGATAGAGCTGGCCGTCGCGTGCGCGATACTCCAACGTGACCGGATGCATGCGGATCGTGATGCCGCGTTCGCGCTCGAGCTCCATCGCGTCGAGCGCCTGATCCTCCAGCTCGCGAGAGTGAACCGTCCGCGTTATCTCGAGCAAACGATCCGAAAGCGTCGTTTTTCCGTGATCGATATGCGCGATGATGCAGAAGTTGCGAACGTTGCTTGCGACGTCGACTCGATGTGGCCGCTCCGATTTTAGAACCAACGCGCCCCTTTTTAAAAAACTGTGTAGCAGCTGTTGAAGAGAATCTGCGTCAGGACCCGCTGAACGCCTAGCTGCAGAAAGAGTAGCAGGACCAGGAATGCGAGATCAACTCCGCCCAGGGGCGGAATTATCCGGCGGATGGGGACGAGCACCGGCTCAATGATGGAGCCTAAGTAGTACGCCCAACGCCCTCGCCGCAGATCCGGGATCCACGACGTAACCGCGTAGACCAGCAGCAAGAGCATGTAGATGTTAATCACGTACCTCAGGGCTATGGCGAGATCGCAAAGCATCAAATTCACCGCCGCGCCGTTCTACGATGCGGATTGCCGCGCCCGCTCGATCGCTTCGAGTTCTTCTGCCGAAGCTTGAACGGTCGGAGCGAACGCTGCTACGGGCTTACCGAACGTGCGCGTATCGTCGCGCGTGTAGATGCTATTGAGCACCACGCCATCGCCTTGGCGGTTGAGCAATGCGAGCGCGTAAGAAAGCCCCGAGCCGCTGCCCGCAAAAGCGTCGTAACGGACGAAACCGGCGCGCGAGAGGTCGGTTGCAGCCAATGCCTCAAGCTCGGCAATACGGCCCTCCAGGCGTTGCAGTGCGCCGCGAGCTGTGGCCTGCGCGTCTTCGAGCGCGGCGAGCCGGCCGGCCGCGCTTCCGGTGCCCCCTGAGAGAAGATTGTCGTGGAGTTCGAGCAGACGACGAATGCGGGTCAGCCCGGGCCGGACCACTCCGAGGTGATAGATCAAGAGCGCGATGAGCGCGCCCACAAACGCGCCTGCGGCAGCGTAAAATGTTTCCAACTGCATCCTTTTTGGACTCGTAGGTCGGGCCACGACGGGAGCCAGGGAGCTCACGGCACCCGTAAGGGCCTGCTTACCGTTGCTACCTTCCGGTTCTGGCGGGGTTCACGGGGTTACGCCGCGTGAGGCCTAACTCCCATCATGGCCACGCCATGATACCATACGGTCATGCTTGGGGTGGTAGGAGCGGTAAGCATCGTGCTGGCGGCGGTGATGGCGCCAATGCAGCTTCAAAGCAGCGACTTTCCCCCTGCCGGCGTGATTCCGTTATCATCGATGGCGGTCGAATGCGGCGGCCGGAATCGCTCTCCCGAATTGGCATGGAAGGGGACGCCGAAGAGCACCAAGTCGTTCGCGTTGATCGTTCACGATCCCGACGCTCCCATTAAGGGTGGATTCTACCACTGGGTTCTCTACAATCTTCCCGCGACGACCCACAACCTCGTCGGCGACGCAACGCTCGCCGCCAATCAGGTTGGCGAAACGTCGCTCGGCAAAGCGGCATATCACGGGCCATGTCCGCCGCCCGGTCCGGCGCACCATTACGTCTTCACACTCTACGCGCTCGACCTCGCGCACATTCCCGCCGCCGCACCACTGCGAGCCGACCAACTCGAAGGCCGCATTGCGGGCCACGTGGTGGCACGCGCCGTCCTGGAGGGCACGGCAGCGCGTCCTTAGGACCGTAACCGCCGAACGTCGAATCGCATGCGCAATGGACGAAGTCACTATTAAGGTGCGCGAGAGCGGCCCCTATCTCGTTCGGGGCGTCGTGACGCTCACCGACGCCGACGGCAACACCTACACGGTCGCAGGTCCCAACATCGCGCTCTGCCGGTGCGGAGGTTCGCAGACCAAGCCGTTTTGCGACGGCTCCCACAAAGAAAACGGTTTCGCGGCAACGGAGCGCGCGATCGTCATCGAGAGCGAGAGCGCGTAGATGCCCTCATACGTGCGCGAAGGCTCGGTCCCGCACAAGCGGCACATCCAGTTTCGGCGGCCCGATGGAGGGCTCTATGCCGAAGAGCTCTTCTCCACCAAGGGGTTCGAGAGCGTCTATTCGCTGCTCTACCATCTGCATCCACCGACTGCGACGCTGGACGTTCGGCCTTGGGAGCGTCGCGCGGTTACCTTTACGGCCAACGAACCGCTCCGCAACCGGCATATAAAATCGGCCTCGCTGCAGCTCGTGGGCGCGGACCCCATCGAGTCGCGGACGCCGCTCCTCGGCAACGACGACGTCGTGATTTCCATCGCAGACGCGCGCCGCCCGATGGAGTACTTTTACCGAAACGCGGGCGGCGACGAGTTGCTCTTCGTGCACCACGGCGCGGGCGTTATCGAGACCCAGGTCGGCGAACTCGCCTACCGCGAGCACGATTATATCCTGATGCCAAGCGGTACGACGTATCGGGTGACCCCATCCTCGCCGACCCGTCTGCTCGTCTATGAAACCAATGGCGCGGTAACGATTCCGCGCCGATATCGAAACGAGTTCGGACAGCTCGAGGAACACGCGCCGTATTACGAACGAGATTTTCGCGCGCCGTTTCTCAAGGCGCCGATCGAAGCGCAAGGCGAGTACGAAGTCCGCGTAACCAACGGCGGCCGCAATGCGATCTACGTCGTGCAGAATCACCCGTTCGACGTGATCGGCTGGGACGGCTATTGCTACCCGTATGCCTTTAACCTCGACGAGTTTGCGCCGATCACGGGAAAACTTCACCAACCCCCGCCCGCGCACGCAACATTCGAAGCCCCAGGGGCCGCGTTTTGCGCCTTCGTTCCGCGACTATTCGACTATCATCCGTTGGCGATTCCAGTGCCGTACAATCATTCCAGCGTCGATTGCGACGAAGTGCTCTATTATGTAAGCGGCAACTTTATGAGCCGTCGCGGCGTCGAGGAAGGCTCGCTCACGTTGCATGCTGCCGGCGCCCCGCACGGTCCGCAGCCCGGTGCGGTGGAGCAGAGCCTCGGAAAGACCTCCACCGACGAGATCGCCGTGATGATCGACACGTTCAAGCCGCTGATGCTTGCGCAGGCGGCTTTGGAATGCGAAGATCCGGAATACTTTCGCTCGTGGGTCGAGCAAGGAGTGAGAACGCACTAGCGGCACCCCTCGATACGACCGCGTGCTGCGCCGAATCCAATTCGGCGCGCCCCCGGCTTCTCGCACCAGGCGCGCAGCGTGACCTCGTCGCCATCTTCGAGGAACCTGCGTTGCTCGCCGTCGGGCAGCACGATCGGGTGCTCGCCGTTCCAGGTCAGCTCTATGAGACTTCCTTGCGTGCCGGGAGCAGAACCGCTGATAGTTCCGGAGGCATAGAGATCGCCGGCGCGCGTCACGGCGCCGTTAGCCGTTGCGTGGGCGAGCTGCTGCGCGACGTTCCAATACATATCGGCAAAGGTCGTCTGCGAGATTCTCTGCGGCGCAATGCCACGCTCGCGCATACGAGGCGTCTGCAAGTCCACTTCAAGTGCGATTGCGTACGCCCACGGCTCGCCGACGCGTAGATACTGCAATGGTTCGGGCTCTTGACGAGGCCCTTCCACACGGAAGGGCTCGAGGGCTTCGAGGGTCACGATCCACGGCGAAATCGTCGTCGCGAATGACTTGCCGAGAAACGGCCCGAGTGGCTGGTACTCCCAGGCCTGAATATCGCGCGCGCTCCAGTCGTTCACCAATACAAGTCCAAAGATGTGCTGCGGTGCCTCGGCGACGGCGATCGGCGTTCCAAGTTGGTTGCCGGGCCCGGTGACAAACCCCATCTCCAACTCGATGTCGAGGCGGCGGCTCGGCCCAAACTCCGGAGCGGGCGCATCCGGCGGCTTGCGCTGCCCGCACGGGCGCCGCACCGGCGTGCCGTCGATCACGATGCTGCTCGAGCGTCCGTGATAACCGACCGGAATCCACCGCCAATTCGGCAGCAGCGCCTCGGCGTTAGGCCGAAAGAGGCGGCCCAGATTCGTCGCGTGCTCGATCGAGGAATAGAAATCCACGTAATCGCCGACGTTCATCGGTACGCACATCGCGACCGAATCGCGCCGCAGCAAGAAGTGCTCGGCGCCGGCTTCGCGCAACCGGCGATCGCCGTCGATCCGAAGCAGCTGCGAGAGGCGCTCGCGCAGCGGTGTCCACGCGCTGCGTCCGGCAGCGAGCAGGGGATTGAGCAGCGGGGCCTGCAACAGCTCGGGCTCGCAGCAATCGTCGAAAAAACCAGCCTGAGCAACCGCATGGCAATCGAGAATTTCCTCGCCGATTGCGACGCCGATGCGGGGCGCTTTTTTTTCGCGAACGAAAACGCCGAAAGGGAGATTTTGAATTGGGAAATCGCTCTGCACAGCGACCGGCACCCACGATTCGAGACGCGGGTCGGTGGTATCGGCGAGTGCGATCATTGCGGCGGGAGCAATCCTAGGGCGCAGAGATCCTCGATGGGCTCGACAAAACTGCAGCTCCCGTAGCCAACGAACGCTTCGCGCCGCGTCCACGTCAGGTCCGCAATACCGATGCAATGATCTCTCCAGCAAAACGACGCATCGTCGAACGTGAATGCCTTGGGATCTTCCTCAGCGACGATCTCGCCGAGCGTCTTGCGCTCGACGCGAGCCGCCAATGCGACGGCCGCAATGAGGTTGAGAAATCCGTGCATCGTAAACCCGGTAGTCTTATCGGCGTGGCGAATTGGGTGATGCAACCCAGCCGTCGCCTTAAACGGCAGCCGCGCTTCCCGCGCGGCGACTATGAACTCTACGACGTCATCGACACTCGGGAACGCTTCAGCTGTCACGCCGCCGCAGCGCAGCTTGGCGCGTAATTGCATCCGCGCGAGTGCGTTCATCGTGTCCGCGAGCAGGCCGCGCCAGGGTCCCGAGCGTGGGATTTCGACGAACGCGGGGAGACCCTGGAGCCCTGCGACGACCATGTCGGACTCTAGCTCGCCGGTAACGTCAAGGATCTCATCGCGGGAAATATTCTTGCGATAGGGCGAAATGCTTTTGCGCAGCGGAATCTCGAGCGCTTCGATCTGCGCTCCCGCTTGGCGCAGCGCTCCCAGACGATTGAGCGTCTCGACCTCACCATCCGCGATCACGGAGAAGGGCCCTTCGAAACCGTCGGGCACCGCCATCAGCAGTGGTGCGGGAACGATGAAGCGCCCCAGCATCCAGGCGTACGGCGCGCGGCGTGCCGCCTCGTACTCGCTGCAGGCCCGCTCGATCGGAAGCTCGGCAGGCGGAAAGAGACCGGCATAGTCGATCAGCGCACCGAATGCCGCGCGCACCGAGGGAAGCAGCACGGTTGACGCGGTCATGAGTCCCTGGTTCGACAGGGCCGGTCGAGAGGCTTCGCCAAGTTCGGGCGCCATGAGTATCGCGACCGAAGCCCGCAGCAATCCGCTGGCACAGATCGACTGGGATTACGTCGAGTTCTACGTCGGAAACGCCAAACAGGCGGCGCATTATTATATGTCGGCGTTCGGCTTCGACCAAATTGCGTATGCGGGCCCGGAAACCGGCCTCCGCGACCGCGTCAGTTATCTGCTCGAGCAAAACAAGCTGCGTTTCGTTCTTACCGCGAGCCTCGTACCCGACGACGAAATCGCCCGTCACGTGATGCTCCACGGCGACGGCGTCAAAGACATAGCGATCCTCGTGGCCAACGCCGAGGCCGCGTTCGAAATGGCCGTACGGGGCGGCGCGCGGGTCGTGCGCGAGCCGGCGGTGCTCGAAGATGGAAGCGGGCGCCTCATCAAAGCAACGATCGCGACCTACGGCGAGACCGTACATTCATTTGTCCAACGGGACGGCTATAAGGGACTCTTTGCGCCGGGTTTCGTCGCGGCGCGCAAGACGATCGCTCATGCGGCAAAACCAGGTCTGCAGTTCATCGATCATTGCGTTGGAAACGTCGGCTGGGGCGAGATGGACGCATGGGGCGATTTTTATGGACGCGTTTTCGGATTCTCCCAGCTCGTCTCGTTCGACGACAAGGATATCTCGACCGAGTACACGGCACTACGTTCCAAGGTCATGACCGATCCGCGCCATCGCGTCAAGTTTCCGATCAACGAGCCGGCGCAGGGCAAGAAGAAATCGCAGATCGAGGAGTATTTGGATTTCTACCGCGGGGCCGGAGTCCAGCACATGGCGATCAGGACCGAGGACATCGCGGCGACGATCCGCGCGCTCAAAACAAACGGCGTCGAGTTCCTCGAGACGCCTGATTCGTACTACGAAATTCTCAAAGAGCGTGTCGGCAAGATCGACGAAGCGATGGAGACCCTGCGCGAGTTGGGCATCCTGGTCGACCGCGACGACATGGGATATATGCTCCAGATCTTCACCAAGCCGCTTCAAGACCGGCCCACCGTGTTTTTCGAAATCATTCAACGCAAGGGGAGTCTGTCGTTCGGTAAGGGGAATTTCAAGGCACTCTTTGTTTCGATCGAGCGCGAGCAAGAAAAGCGAGGAACGCTGTAGTTACCGGCGTCGCGTTGGACCGCGACCGTTTACTCGACTGGTATCGCCGAAATCGCGAACGCTCGGGTACGCTTTTCGCGCTCATCGACGATCGAGCGTTCTGCGAACGGCCAATCCCGCTACGCCATCCGTTTGCGTTTTACGAGGGGCACATTCCGGCGTTTAGTTTTCTTACACTCAACGAACGAGCGCTGGGCGAGGCCCCGATCGACGCCCGTCTCGAGCGTCTCTTCGAACGCGGTATCGATCCGGCGACCCTCGACGAGGCCCGGCGCCACGACCACCCGTGGCCGGACCGCGCTACGGTTGCGGCTTTCGCGGCCCGATGCGACGAGGCGGTCGAGCGGGCGCTCGAGTTCGCTGCAATCGATGACGCGCGCGCGCCGCAGCTCGTTCGCGCGCAGTCGGCATACACCATTTTGGAGCACGAGGCGATGCATCAGGAGACGCTGCTCTACATCGTTCACCAGCTGGCGTACGATCGCAAGCGCGCAATTGTGGGACGGCATGAGGATCGTGCGATTCCGCCGAGCGCGCTGCGCAGCGTCGCTGCGGGCACGGCAACGCTCGGCGCCGATCCGGACGCACTTCCATTCGGCTGGGATAACGAATTCCAGCGCAGCGAAGTTGCCGTCGCCGGCTTCGATATGGCCGCCTACCCGGTCACGAATCGCGAGTGGATGCGCTTCGTGCGCAAAGGCGGTCCCGCACCGTTCTTTTGGCACGAGCGCGACGGTGAGTGGTTTCTGCGCCTGCTCTTTGAGGAAATTCCGCTGCCGCAGTCGTGGCCCGTCTACGTGACCCACCGACAAGCCCAGGCATACGCGCACTCGATGGGGATGCGTTTACCGACGGAAGCCGAGTACCACCGCGCCGCTTTCGGTACGCCGGCAGGCGACGAGCGTCCGTTTCCGTGGGGCGCTGACCCGCCAGTTGCACGTCACGGGAACTTCGGATTCGAACGGTTCGATCCCGAGCCGGTCGACGCGCATCCAGATGGCGCAAGCGCGTGGGGCATCGCCGATCTCGTGGGCAACGGATGGGAGTGGACCTCGACTCCATTCGCGCCGCTGCCCGGTTTCGAGCGAATGGCCTCGTACCCGCAGTACTCCGCGGATTTCTTCGACGGCAAACATTATGTCATGAAGGGCGCTTCCCCGGTGACGCCGCGCGAGCTGATTCGCCGCTCGTTCCGGAATTGGTTCTACGACGATTACCCGTACATGTACGCAACATTTCGCTGCGTGGCGGCGTAATGCAAACCACGCCGGTGACCGTTGCGTACGGCGACGGCATCGGGCCCGAGATCATGACGCCGACGCTGCGCGTATTGGAGTCAGCCGGTGCGCGTCTCGCGATCGAGCGCATCGAAATCGGCGAGTCCGTGTACAACAAAGGCCTCACCAACGGCATCGAGCCGGCGTCGTGGGACTCGCTGCGTCGAACGAAGCTCTTTCTCAAGGCACCGATCACGACGCCGCAAGGCGGCGGTTTCAAAAGCCTCAACGTTACGGTTCGCAAGACGCTCGGAATGTACGCGAACGTCCGACCGTGCATGTCGCTCCATCCTTACGTCGCCACGAAGCATCCGCACATGGACATCGTCATCATTCGGGAAAACGAGGAGGACGTGTACGGCGGCATCGAGCACCGCCAGACGAACCAGGTCGCCCAGTGCCTCAAGCTCATCTCGAGGCCCGGCAGTAAGCGCATCGTTCGCTATGCCTTCGAATATGCGCGCGCGAACAAGCGCCAAAAAGTTACCTGCTTCACCAAAGATAACATCATGAAGATCACCGACGGTCTCTTTCATCGAACCTTCACCGAGATAGCCACGGAGTATCCAGAGATAGAAAACGAGCATTGGATCGTCGATATCGGCGCCGCCAAGATGGCCGACACGCCCGAAGCGTTCGACGTCCTCGTGATGCCGAATCTGTATGGGGACGTGCTCTCGGACGTAGCGGCGCAGATCACGGGCTCGGTGGGATTGGCGGGTTCGGCGAACATCGGCGATCACTGCTCGATGTTCGAGGCGATCCACGGCTCGGCGCCGCGCCGGGCCGGCCAAAATCTCGCGAACCCATCGGGCCTGCTCCATGGAGCGATCTTGATGCTCGTGCACATCGGTCAGGCGGACGTCGCCGAACGCATTCACAACGCGTGGCTTCGTACGATTGAGGACGGCATTCATACGTACGACATTTATAAAGACGGCACGTCGCGCAAAAAGGTTGGTACGAAAGAATTCGCCGACGCCGTTATCGCACGGCTCGGCCAGAAGCCCGAGCACCTGAAAGTGGTCGAGTACGACAAGGAAGCGCAGATGAACCTTGCGATCCGCCCGGGCGGCAAACCGCCGATGAAGCTACGCGCGGGAATCGACCTGTTCATCGATCGGCGCGACGGCGATCCCGATCAGATCGCGACCGCCATGCAAAAGTTCGCCGTGGCCGGAGTAAAGCTCACGACGATCAGCAATCGCGGCACGAAGGTCTGGCCCAACGGGAATCCCGATACGTACTGGAGTGACCATTGGTGCTGCCGATTCGAGGCCGATGGCGAGCACTTCACCACGCAACACGTCCTCAAACTTCTCGCGGCTGCAGATGCCGCCGGCTTTGACGTCATCAAGACCGAGGGGCTCTACACGTTCAACGGCGAGCGCGGCTACTCGCTCGCCCAGGGAGAGTAACTCCCTAGCCCTCCAACTGAATGCGATAGCGCAGCTTCTCGCTATTGCCGTAGGGCGCGCCGCTGAAAAAGCGTTCCATAAAAACGCCGCCGTTGGAAAGTATAACGTGCTGCGATGCGACATTGTCGAGGTCCGTCGTGATTTCCACATACGGCAAGCCCACGTCGTGGGCTTCCGGCAGTATGAGCCGCAGCGCCTCGGTCGCATAGCCGCGTCCCTGCTTCCACGGTACGATGCCGTAGCCGATGTGCCCGAGGCAGGCCGGCGGCAGGGCAGCAGTTCCCGACTGCCAACGAAAACCGATGCTTCCCGCGACCTCTCCGTCCCATATCCATCGCACGATCCCCGGCAGCCGCGGCATGAGCGATCCGTCGGGCAGCCGTAGCGGCTTACCCTGCCCTTCCCGATCGTTGTGCGACGCGAGAAAGCCGTCCGGATCACGCGCGATCTCGTCGAGCTCTTCGAATCGCTTCTCATCGCGCAGGTTATCGGGAGACCATCCGCGCCGCAGCGCGTCGGAATAGGCCGCAAGATACTCGCGCGACGCCTGAACGAGAACGATTCTCGGCTCATGAGGTTTCATCTCGCTTACTGCTCGATGGCGGCTCGCAGGCGTGCCAGCGCGTCGTCCCATTGCTGCGAAATCTGCGCGAGATAGCGGCGCACTTCGCCCAAGCGCCGGGGCTCCAATCTCCAGACCCGCTCGCGGCCGCGGCGCTCGCTGCGAATAAGGCCAACCGTATGAAGCACCTGCAGATGCTTGGTCACGCCTTGGCGCGAGATCGCAGCACCTTCACTCAGCTTCGCGATCGACTGCGGACCGTGCCGGCAGAGTTTGGTGACGATCCGGAGCCGGGATTCGTCGCCCAATGCGGCGAGCATCGGCGCGACTCTCACGAACGCTGCGAGAGGTATCGTTCGATCAGCTTCATCTGAACGGTCCAACCTTCGCCGTTGGCCTCGAAGGCATCGGCACGGCGCTGAACTGGGATTGAGTCGAAGCCCGATTCGACGAGACGCAAGAGCGTACCGTCGCCGCGCGGCTCGAGCGTGAACGTCACAAGCGTCATCGGCTCGTTTGAATAGTCGACGTTGGGATCGATCGCAAACGGGTGCCAGCGGAATGTGAAGAGGCGCATCGGCTCGACGCGCTCGACGACGATTGTCATCGCCATTCCAGTATACTTCTTCTGCACCGCGGCAACGTTCGGGTCGACGCTCGTTGGCTTGATTCGACCCACCAGGCTCGTTCCCGGGCGGAAATCGCCATCCAGCTCCATCCCGAACCAGCTCCCGAACTCGCTGGGTTCGCTCAACGCTTGCCAGACGCGCTCCTGCGGTGCTCGAAGGAACAGCTCTTTTTCGATCCGATCAGTCGACGACACCATTATGCAACCTCCTAGTTGCATATCACTCTAGCATGAAGGCTCTGGTTACGCAACCCCGAAGTTGCGCTTTGGTCGAAAATGCGAATAGTGAGCTTGCTGCCGAGCGCAACCGAGATTCTCTTTGGAATTGGCGCCGGCGAAGAGGTCGCCGGCGTAACGCACGAGTGCGATTATCCACTCGAAGCGCTGGCGCTGCCCAAACTGACGAGTGCCGCTGGACCTACCGCAGCGACATCGGCCGAAATCGACCGACACGTGCGCGCATCGGTTCACGAAGGATCGAGTCTCTACCACCTCGATAGCGCGCTGCTCGAGCGCCTCGAGCCAGACCTGATCGTCACGCAGGAGCTGTGCGCCGTTTGTGCTGTTTCCTACGAGATCGTTGGGGTCGCTGCGAAACGCTTGCGATCCAATCCACGCATCGTGTCGCTCGAGCCGGCCTCACTGCACGACGTCCTAGCGACCATTGCGTTGCTCGGCGAAATTACGGGCCACACGCGCGGCGCCCGCGACCTGGTCGCTGGGCTCGAGACGCGCATCGAAGCGTTGAAGCGCCGGGGCAACGGGTTGCGCACGCTCGTGTTGGAGTGGACGGATCCGCCGATGAGCGCGGGACATTGGATTCCCGAACTCATCGAGCTGGTTGGCGGGGAACCGATCTTGGCAAACCCCGGTAAAAATTCGCAGCGTCTCGAGTGGAGCGCAATTGCGCAAGCCCAACCGGATGCGGTCATCGTCGCACCCTGCGGGTTCGATCTCGCGGCGACAAAACGCGCGATCGACGAGCTCGATGCGCTTGAGGCTTGGAGATCGCTGACGGCTCGACGGAACGGTCGCGTCCTCGCAATGGACGGCAATGCCTATATCAGCCGTCCCGGACCTCGTTTGGTCGACTCGGCCGAAATGATCGCGGAATGGTATACTACCCTGGCGGAGTACGCTGGATGACCGCCCGGCAACGGGAGGAAAGTCCGGGCTTCATACGGGCAAGGTGCAGGATAACGTCCTGTCGGGGCGACTCGAAGGAAAGTGCCACAGAAACATACCGCGAGCGCCTAACGGCGCGCGCAAGGGTGAAATCGTGAGGTAAGAGCTCACGGAGCACTGCGGAGACGCAGGCTCGGGTAAACCCCACCTGAAGCAAGACCGCTCGATTGAAGGATGGCCCATCCGAACGAGCTATGTCGCATCGAGGCGCTCGGTGACGAGCGCCCCAGAGAGATGGTCATCGCCCACATCGTGGGAACAGAATCCGGCTTACAGGCGTGCTCCGCCCGAGAGGCACTCCACTCCGGGTGGCAAGCCTGCAACCGGTGGGACGGCGCGCGCGTTGTAGCGAAGGAAAGCATCCGATGAGCAAGCAGCACTTTACTCCCGAGATCACCGTCGACGAGGCGTTCAAGCTTCATGCCGGCGCGCGACGCGTTTTTGCGCGCTTCCACCTAGGCGGTTGCTCGAACTGCGCGATCAGCGAATCCCACACGATCGGCGCGATCAGCGTAGATTACGGGATTCCCTTGCCGATGCTGCTGGAGAGTTTGAACGCCCTCTTCGATCAGGGCACGCTGGCGATCGGCGATCGTGTTCGCATTCCCGACGAAATTCGGTCGAAGATCCCGCAGCTTGCGTCGGTTCCCGAAGTGGGCGAGATCACCGGCGCCGAGAGCGGCGCCTACACGGCCGACTTCGGCGAGGTACGACTTCAAGGCCTCGCCGAGGACTTCATCGCCGTCGAACCGGGCTACGTCGCGAGCTAGATTTTTAGAGCGCTTTTCGAGCGCTAAAGCCTTCGTCGACGCCGTGCCAAAAAGTAACTTCCGGCTCTCCCAGCTTCCAGCAGAGGTAGATCGGTTCGTCGTCGAGCGTTGACGGAAAGTCGACGAGCCCTAGGTCGATATCCTTGACGACACATCCGAGCGATTCGATCCGGTAGATCAATCTGCCGATCTCGTGCTTCAGCTCCCCAAAACGGGGTGCCGGCAATGCGGAGCGGGCCGCGGCGAGCCGAGGCCGGCGCGGCGGCAACTGGTGCAACGCCGGATCCGATTCGAGCAGTTTGATTGCGAGCTCGCGGCGGCGCTTGAGGAGCTCTTCGATCAGCGGCACGAGCTTCGAAATGAGGGCGTTGGCGCGGTCGGGCGAAAAGAGCTTCATATGAGTTCGCTGCGCATCGTCTTCGTGACGGGTCTCTCCGGTGCGGGCTTGAGCCAGGCAGTAAAGTCTTTCGAAGATTTGGGCTTCTACTGTATCGAACACCTGCCTCCCGCCGTGGTCGATGATGCAATTGCCGCTCTCGAAGGCTCGACCGCACGGGATGTGGCCATCGCGCTCGACCTTCGCGGCGACGCTGCGCTCGGCGATCCGCGTACGGCCATCGACCGGATCGCGACCACGCATGACGCACGGGTGCTCTTCTTGGACGCCGCCGACGACCTGCTCGTGCGCCGCTTCAGCGAAACGCGCCGGCGCCATCCACTCTCACCGGCGGGCTCGGTGCGCGAAGCGATCGATGCGGATCGCCGAGTCCTTGCTCCGTTGCGAGAGCGCGCGGACGTCATCATCGATACGACCAATCTTACTCCCGGAACGCTCAAGGAACGAATCGCGGCGGCATTTCTCGCCGATCGTCCGGTCAAGCTGGCGCTGACCTTCGTTTCGTTCGGTTTTAAGTTCGGATTGCCGACCGATCTGGATCTGCTCTTCGACGTTCGTTTTCTACGCAATCCGAACTACGAGCCAGCGCTGGCGTCGCAGACGGGTGAGGATGCTGCGGTCGGCGCATTTATTGAAGGTGACCCTTCGTTGACGCCATTTCTCGCAAAGATAGCCGATCTGCTCGACTTCCTGCTCCCCCGCTACCTCGCTGAAGGCAAAGCTCAGCTTACCATCGGCATCGGCTGCACGGGTGGTCGTCACCGATCGGTCTACGTCGCGCGGCGCTTGGCGGCCCGGTTCGCCAAGAGCCCAAGGCTCGACGTCGCCTCCGAAGCGCGTGATCTCGCGCGAGCCGCATAATGCGCCAGCGGTTTGCCGGTTCGCTGCAGTGGCTTTTGCCCGGCGTCGGCGTCAAACGCTGGATTCTTTTGAGCGCCTTTGGCGTCATCGTCTTGCTCGACGCCGCAACGCGCTGGCTCATTGCCGAAGGCAGCGGAATCCAGATCAACGAGATACTCGACGACATCGTCGACGATTATTTCTCGCCGGCCTATCTCACATGGATTCTGGCCTTCATCGGCATCGCGTTCCTCGTGGTCGGAGTTTGGATGGGGCTTCGTTCAGTCGTTCGGTTTGCACGCGGCCGCAATCCAAAAGACTTTCGCGCCGTGCTCGCCGGTCGACGCCTCCAGCAAGGTTATAAGATCGTTGCGATTGGCGGGGGTACCGGACTCTCGACGCTCCTGCGCGGTCTCAAGCGCCGCACGAACAATCTCACGGCGATCGTGACCGTGAGCGACGACGGCGGCTCGTCGGGACGGCTGCAAAAGGAGCTGGGCGTCTTACCTCCCGGTGACGTTCGCAACTGCCTCGTTGCGCTCGCCGACGACGAAGCGCTCGTGACGGACCTCTTCCGCTACCGCTTCACGGAAGGTGAAGGCCTGAGCGGTCATTCCTTCGGCAACCTCTTCCTGGCCGCGATGAGCGGCATCACCGGAAACTTCGACGAAGCGATCAAGGAATCGAGCCGCGTGCTCAACGTCGTCGGACGCGTCCTTCCGGCAACGCTGGGCGTCGTTCGGCTCTGCGCCGAGCTCGACGACGGCACCATCGTCCTGGGCGAATCGAATATCTCACTCGCAACTCGGCCGATCAAGCGGGTTTTCTTCGATCCGCCGGCCGCTGCGCCGCTCGACGAGGTAATCGCGGCGATCCGCGATGCCGACGCGATCGTGCTAGGCCCCGGATCGCTCTTTACCTCGGTTGTGCCGAACTTTTTGATTAGCCGCATCGCGCGTGAGGTCGCGCACGCGCAAGCAGTTAAAATGTACGTTTGCAACGTCATGACGCAGCCAGGCGAGACCGATGGCATGACGGCTGCCGATCACGTGGAAGCGCTGCTCGCAAATGCGGACGAACGCGTCTGCGATTATGTGATCGTGAACGACGAGCTACCGTCGCGGTTGCTAGGCGCCTACGCACAAGAGGGCCAGCTGCCGGTCGAACCCGACGTCGAGCGGATCGGGGCTCTTGGCTTCACACCCGTTCGGGCGGCGGTCATAAGTGAGACGCAGACCGTGCGTCACGATCCTGAGAAGCTCGCCACAGTGGTTCTGGGAATCGTCGACCGGACCGTCGCAGATCGTGCAACGCTCGTAAAGCCGGCAAGTGCGTACCGGCGTTCGGCCGCGTTAAGCTAACGTTTCGTTAGTGCGCAGGCTGCTGAGCGAGCGTTAGATTTAACTGGAACGGCTTTCCGGGTTCGACGTTCGTCGTGGACGCTAGGGCCTGGTACCCCTTGGCCTGCACCGAATAGTCGGCGATTCCGCTGGGGACTTTTTCGATCGAGAAGTGCCCGGCCGCATCGGTGGTTGCCGTCAGGACGGTATCGACCGTGACGATGGCCCCGCTTACCGGGGCGTTGGTCGTGGCGTCGACGACGATGCCGGTTACGCTTGCGAATCCGGAAGCCGGCGGCAGCGCATCGTTGTTACATCCCTGTGTGGCTACGAGCAGCAACGCGATCGTGAGGTAGAATGCGCCGGCGTACGGTTTCATAGGCGAACTTCTTTGGCGCGCCGAAGCCGCCGCTCCTATGGCAAGCCCCGTCCCGTCCTCCCGAACGGCCGGCCTCGTCTATTGCGAAAACGCGCTGGAGGCGATCGGCCGGACGCCGCTTGTAAAGCTCAACAAGGTCGTCGACGGCGCGGCGTGTCTGCTGCTTGCAAAGGTCGAGTACGTCAATCCCGGCGGAAGCGTCAAGGATCGTCCCGCCGTCGCCATGCTCGATGCCGCCGAGCGCCAAGGATTACTGCGGCCGGGCGGGACGATCGTCGAACCTACAAGCGGAAACACCGGGACGGGCCTGGCAATGGCGGCGGCAATCCGGGGTTACCGATGCATCCTCGTTATGCCCGATAAGATGTCGCGCGAAAAGATCGACCTGTTGCGCGCCTACGGCGCCGACGTCGTCCTCACGCCCACCAACGTAGCGCCGGACTCGCCCGAATCGTATTACAGCGTTGCAAACCGGCTCGCATCCGAAATCGCAGGCGCCTTCCAGCCGAATCAGTTTCATAATCACTTCAATCCGGACGCCCACTATCTCACGACCGGGCCGGAAATCTGGGAGCAGACGCGCGGGGAGATCACGCATTTTGTGGCCGGAATCGGAACCGGCGGAACCATCTCGGGCACGGCGCGTTATCTCAAGGAGAAGAATCCGGCGATTCACGTCGTCGGGGCCGACCCCGAAGGCTCGATCTACTCCGGCGACATTCCGCGTTCGTATGCGGTCGAAGGGATTGGGATGAGCTATCTGCCGGAAACCGTGGATCTGCGTGTGATCGACGAGATGGTGCGCGTATCCGATCGCGACTCGTTTCTGATGGCGCGCCGCATCGCACGAGAGGAGGGCTTGCTCGTCGGCGGATCGTCCGGGACCGCCGCCGTCGCCGCCGTCAAGCTCGCAAAGATGCTGCCGCCCGATGCAATCGTCGTCGTGATTCTTCCCGACTCGGGGCGCGGCTATATGTCTAAAATTTTCAACGACGAGTGGATGATCGCCAATGGCTTTTTGGCCGACTCCAAGCGACGCGCCACAGTCGGCGACGTCTTGCGCAGCAAGACGCCGCTCCCACCCCTCATTATCGTGCAGCACGACGACACGGTGAAGACCGCGCTCGACCTCTTGCGCCAGTTCGAGATTTCGCAGTTACCGGTCATGCGAGGCCACGAGCAGGTCGGCAGCGTGAATGACATCGGAGTGATGCAGAGCGTCTTCGATCACGCCGACATCATCCACCAGCCCGTAAGCGAAGTGATGGCGCGGCCGTTCCCGGCCTTGGAACAATCCGAGGAGATCGATCGCGCCTATAAGCTCCTGACCCTTGCGAATCCCGCGATCGTGGTGACCGACGACGGCGAGCCGATCGGCGTCTTGGCGCGCCAAGACATCATCAGCTTCCTTTCGACCAGCTCCGAAGTCGTGCATAAATGAGGTTCGCGACCAAAGCAATTCACGTCGGTCAAGAGGCCGATCCGGCGACTGGCGCCACGATTGTCCCGATCTATCAAACCTCGACTTACACCCAGACCCGGGTCGGCGAACACAAAGGCTTCGACTACAGCCGAACGATCAATCCGACGCGCCTCGCCTTGGAACGCCAGCTCGCTTCACTAGAAGGGGCGCGCTACGGCAGCGCCTTCGGCAGCGGCATGGCGGCGACCGCAGCGGTGCTCGGTCTGCTTGCTTCGGGCGACCACGCGGTCGTCAGCGACGATCTCTACGGCGGGACGTACCGCCTCTTCGCGCGCGTGCTCCAACGGTATGGCCTCGCGTTCACGTACGTCGACATGACCGACCTTAACGCAGTGCGCGCCGCGATCACGCCAGCCACAAAGCTTTTTTGGGTCGAGACGCCGACCAATCCGCTCCTCAAGCTCGTCGACATCCGCGCGATCGCATCGCTTCGGCGCCCGGAGCAGCTCGTTGCCGTGGACAACACGTTTGCGACGCCGTACTTCCAGCAGCCGCTCGCGCTGGGCGCACAGATCGTGGTGCACTCGACGACGAAGTATATCGGCGGACACAGCGACGTCGTCGGCGGTATCGCCATAACCGATGACGCATCGCTGCACGAACAGATTCGCTTCGTGCAGAACGCCGTCGGCGGCGTCCCCGGACCGCACGATGCATGGCTGACGATGCGCGGCGCAAAGACACTCGCGCTGCGTATGCAAGAGCATGCCCGCAACGCGCAGATCGTCGCCGAGTTTTTGGAATCGCGCGACGACGTCGCGCGCGTTCACTATCCCGGCCTGAGATCACATCCACAGTACGAGCTTGCGAAGCGTCAGATGAGCGGTTTCGGCGGCATGCTCTCGTTTGAACTGCAAGGGCCGGCACAGCGCGCGCTGGAGTTTGCAAGCCGTTTGAAATACATTAGCCTGGCCGAAAGTTTGGGCGGGGTCGAGTCGCTGATCTGCCATCCAGGGCGCATGACGCACGGGTCGATTCCGGTCGCGGAGCGCGAGCGGCGCGGCGTTACCGATGGGCTCCTTCGGCTATCGGTCGGAATCGAGGACGTGGCGGATTTGCTCGACGACCTCCGCGAAGCGCTCGAGGCTACGGCTGGTACAAAGGATAGCGAACTGCGGTCGCCTGTTTGAGGGCGTCGAGAGCCTCTTGCGCGGTGACGTCCCCAAGCCGTGCCGTTTCCGCGAGAACGATGCCGCGCACCCCATCGGCCCAAACGATCGCGTACTCTTTGCGGGCATCGAAACCGCTTCCGTAGGCAACCTCGACGAACGTTGCCGGCATTCCATTGAGCAGCGTCATCGGGGTTTGGTTGCGGATCAGTGTGCCTTCTTGCGAACTATGGGTCTGGCTTTCGAACTGCGCTTCCCATTGATTGGGAGGACCGCTGAAGGCTTCCATCGCGAGCTGGATCGTGCGAGCGTCCTCCTTGCCGGGCCGCAATACCCAGGTGGCGACGGTTTCAAGATCCTCACCGAGATCGTTCGGCGACACCTCTCGACGCGCGACCAGATAGGCGTCGGCCGGAGCGGTAAAGGTCATCGCGGGGTCGTTGTAGGTGCGCGGATCGGGCGTTGGCGTCGGAGGGGGAGGTACTTGGGCGAGCGCCAGTGCCCCGGCGTTAAGCCCCAGCAACAGGGCGAAGAAAAAAATAAAGCGTTTCGTCATTCGTTATCCAGAGCGGCGGCAAGCGCCGGCAGAGAGGTTTCGTACCGATAACCGACGTTGCGATGGTCGTCGTCGAATTCCTCGTGACGGACCGCGAGCCCGAGATCGCGAATTCGCTGGGCGACGACCCGCGATCCGACATCGAGATTATATTCATCACGACGACCGCAATCGAGATACCGAAGGCGCAGGCGGCCCAACTCGGCGCGGTGCGTCGCGACCCGCTCCGCCGGATCGAAGGAAAGCCAGCGCGCGAAGACGTCCTCGCGCAGCTCGCCGCTCGCTCGATCGAAAGGCAGATCGAGGTTGAACGCCGTCGCACCGCGCGGCGAGTACGCCGCAGTGTACGCGAGCATCTCCATCGTCGTATACTCCGTCGCATTGCGCTTATGCTTGCGTTCAAAGGCCTCAACGAAGGCGGTACAATTAAACTCGTACGCTTCGAGCGTGCGATGGACGGTCGCAAACGCCGGAATGTGGGCGTAGCGAAAGTACGAGTCGCCGCTGTGCGATGCAAACGCACCGAAGGTGCCAGGATGCTCCAGGACCAGATGCATCGCACCGAAACCGCCCGAGGATTTACCGAGGACCGCGCGGCCGCCTTCCGAAGGAATCGTGCGATAGGTTCGGTCGACGTGACCGATCACGTCGCGCACGACATAGGTCGCGTAGCGACCGTTGTGGACCGAATCGACGTATTGCGATCCGCCTAGCCGCGTAAAGCCGTCGACCAGGACGACCAGTGCAGGGGGCATACGGCGCTCTCGGATGAGAAGGTCGGCCCATTGCAGCACGTTGGTCTCCCACGGGCGCGCCGAGATCAGCGCGGCGACATCGCCGGTATAGCCGTGCAGCACGTAGAGCGCAGGATAGCGGCGCGAAGCCTGCGGGTCGTATCCGTCAGGGAGATAGACGGCGACCGGGCGCGTCGCGGGATCGCCGAGGGGATTTCCAGCCAGCGCATCGCTCTCGAGGAAGTCGACGCGCACGTCGCCGGTAAGGCCGAGAATCCGAGCGATATCCGAGCGATCGTGCATGGCGGTGAGCTTCGTCGCACGAAAAGCCTGCGCCTAGAATGAGCCTCAAGCGCGCCATTGATTTACGCGCCGCGGTTTCGATCAACGTCATCACGATGATCGGGATTGGGCCGCTCGTGACGATCCCGTTGGTCGTGGCAGCGCTGGGCGGGCCGCTCGCGCTCGTCGGCTGGATTGCCGGCGCGATCGTCGCACTCTGCGATGGGCTCGTCTGGGCCGAGCTCTCCGCGCGCTATCCCGGGTCGGGTGGAACGTACGTCTATCTGCGCAACGTCTTCGGGCCGCAGGGCCCGGGCAGAGCACTCGCCTTCCTCTTCAATTGGCAGTTTCTCTTGGCCGCACCGTGTCTGCTGGCCAGCGGATACATCGGCTTTGCGAACTACGCGGCGTATCTCTACCCTCCACTCGGTTTCAACGTAGCCGCACACGATGCTGTCGCGATCGGTATCGGCGTCGTAACCATGCTCTTGCTCTACCGGCGAACGTCGCAGGTCGCGTCGATCGGTGTGATGCTGGCCGTCGCGGCAACGCTCACGGTTGCACTCGTTGGGCTGGCCGGCCTATCCCACGCAAACTTTACGCACGTCTTCCAGCTGCCCACACCACTGCGCTTCGGTGCGGGCTTCGTCAGCGGATTCGGCAGCGCGCTCTACATCACGCTCTACGACTACGCGGGCTACGCCGAAGCCGCGCTCCTGGGCGATGAGGTCATTCGGCCGGAGCGGACGATTCCGCGAGCGATCGTGCTCGCGGTGCTCATCGTCGCAGCGCTCTACGTGCTGCTTCAAGTCGGAGTGCTTGGGGCCGTGCCGTGGCAATCGCTGCTCGACGCGCATGGCCAACCCACCGCGCAGGCGCAGTACGTCGGCGCGCTTGTCGTCGAACGAACGTGGGGACGCTTCGCCGCGCTCGTCGTAACGCTGCTCGTCCTCGTCACGGCTTTCGCCTCGCTCTACGGCAATCTTCTCGGCTTTTCACGCATCTCGTTTGCAGCAGCGCGGGACGGTGCATTTCTGCCGATATTCGGTAGGCTTCACCCCCGCAAAGATTTTCCGTACATCGCTTTGTTGACGGTCGGAGGGTTGTCGCTGATCGCCAGCCTCTTTACCCTCGATCAAGTCATCGCGTTCTTGACCGCCGGAATCGTGCTCATCCAAGGCATCGCGCAAATCGTTGCGCTGGGCGTGCTGCGCGCGCGGCGCACGAGCGGACCCTTTACCATGCCGCTCTATCCGCTCCCCGCGCTCGTTGCGCTTGCCGGGTGGACGTTGGCCTTCGTTGCCACCGGATACGGCGCGATCGCGCTGGGAGTCGGTTGGCTTATCTGCGGCTCGCTCGTCTATCTCGTCGCTGCG
This sequence comes from Vulcanimicrobiota bacterium, assembly GCA_963756635.1. Lineage (GTDB taxonomy): Bacteria > Vulcanimicrobiota > Vulcanimicrobiia > Vulcanimicrobiales > Vulcanimicrobiaceae > Cybelea. Next base: position 16,666 of record CAVWOR010000004.1, on the reverse strand, counting down.
CGCGCGCAGCGCTGGTGGCCGTTTGCGCTGGCCATGCTCTTTGCTCTCGGCGCTCCGGCGGCGGCGCGCGCTGACGCTCCGCAAGGATGGTCGAACTGGAATACTTCACGGATCGTCTCGGATCACGGCTTTCCCGTCTTTGAAGTGGACGGACGACCGTTCTTTGTTTACGGCGCAGCCTTCTTCTACGAGCGCATCTCTCGCGACCAATGGTACCGGGCGCTGCGGGAGTACAAGCGGCTGGGCATCAACACGATCGATCTCTACGTTATCTGGAACTGGCATGCGCCTTCCCAAGGCGTGTTGGATTTCAATGGCGCCACCGACCCACGTCGCGATCTCTTGGGACTCCTGAAGTTAACTCACGCGCTTGGCTTCCGTTTGATTCTGCGACCCGGTCCGGTGATTCGCAACGAGTGGCGCAACGGCGGCTATCCAGCCTGGCTGCTCGAGCGCGCGCAATACAACATGCCGCTGCACGACGTACTCGAAGGGCGTTACCCCGCGACAGCGACGTTGCAAAATACAAACGCCGATGCTGCCTCGGAGGAGTGGCTTCGAAACGCCGTGCACCTGAGCTCTGCCGCTGCCTGGCTGAATGATACCTTGCGAGCAATCGAGCCGTACTCACACGACGTGATCGCCATCGCGCTCGACGACGATCAAGGGGCGTATCTCGACAACAACACGTGGCCCGCCCCGCATTGGCACGCATACGTGCGGTGGCTGCGCCAGACCGTCGTCTCGGTTGCCGGCAGCAGAGTTCCGCTCTTCCTCAATACCTATGAAATGAAGGTGCCGAGCACCTCACCTGCCTGGGCGTGGGGCAACTGGTATCAGACCAACGCATATCGCATCGGCGCTCACGATCTCGCCGACCTCGACTTTGCGACCGGCTTGCTGCAGACGCAGGCGCAGCTTCCCGTGATGCAGTCTGAGTTCCAAGCGGGCTGGCTGCAGGCCGCCGATGAAGGGGCGCCCAGGCCGAGCGACCCGTCGAACACGACGCTTGCGCTTGGCGAGCTTCTTCGCGACGGCGCGCACGGCATCGTCAACTTTCCCGTGCAGGACACGATCTATCCTCACGGCTGGGAGGCGCCGTGGGCGAATTGGTCCTATGCGTGGGATGCCGCGTTCACCAGCGATCTGCACGCCTCTCCGCGCTACGCTCCAACTCGCGCTTTCGGCGATCTATTCCGCCGATATGGAGAGCTACTCGCACGCACTCACATCGCCGCCGATGCGTCGATCATTTGGCCGGCGAGTCTTTTTGCGCCCGGGAGCTTGAGCAACGACGATTTTGCCGCGCTTGCCGATGCGACGATCGCGATGCAACGCGCGTGCAACGCCCGCGGCCTCAGCTGCACGCTCGAAGATTTCCGGACAAGCGACCTGGCGATGCGATCGAGCGTGCTTCTTCTCCCGCCGCTTCCCTCGACTGCGCGCATGCGGGCCTCTGCGGTTTCGAGGCTTCGTAGGTTGCGCACATTGGGCCGGCTCTTCTTCGATGCGTCGTCGGTTCGCGTATCAGCGCGTTACGGTAGGGCTCCAAACACCACGCTGTTGCTGTCCGATGATGGGTCGTACGGTTTCATCGTCGCGATCAACCCCAGCGACGCGACCCGCAGGATCGTTGTCAACGGCGTGCGGCTGGCTCATCGCACGGTTTTCGTGCCGCCGTTCTACGTGGAGCCGCGCGGCGCGCGTATCGTCCCGGTGGGCATAGCCGTTGCCGCGCGGAGCGAAGAGCCCGTGCCTGTGTTCGCAAGTCCGCCGCCGTTTCGCGATCCCAGCGGCACGACGATCGCGAACGGCCACGTGCGCGTGGTTTTCGCGCCGTTTGCCGGTGCGAGAATTGCGGAATTCGACGACGGGCTCTGGAATGCCGCAACCAGCATCGGGCTCTTGAGGGACGCAACCGATCCACAGCCTCCACCGTCAAGGCGCGATTACATCGCCGTGTACACGCATCCGCTCGCGGCGGGCACCTTTAACCGTGCTTACGACTGCATGAGAACCGGCGTGTTTACCACCGCGCGCTTTGCATGTTCGTACGATGCGCCTGACGTCCCGCGCGGCGGCGCGCTTTTCAGACGGACGCTGACGTTAAGCGGCGGCAGCAGTGAGTTGGTCGTCGACGAGGAGTTCCACCCGCACGATCCTCGCTCGAGGGCGCGCTTCGAGAGCATTTCGGGCTTCGCGTTCGCCCCGGGCGATCGATTGCTCCTCGCATCGCTTGGAAATGCTCTGGCAATCCTGCATGGCACACATTTGGTCGCCTTTCGCTGGCGTGACGGAGATGTCGCTCGTGTCGATACGCGCCAAACGCGTGGCGCCGAGATCGTTACGCTCGTCTTTGCGCGTCGATCGGTCGAGCTGCGCCTCCGCGCCTCCTTTGCTCGCGACGCGGCCGAGGCTCGTCGGCTGCTCGACGCGAAACAGCCGTAGCTTACGCGGGGAAGTGGCGGAATGGCAGACGCAGCCGCCTCAAAAGCGGCCGAGGCAACTCATGTGGGTTCGACTCCCACCCTCCCCAGTTCAAAAATGGCCTAAACTCTGCCCGACTCTGCCCGTGGATCCCGACTCTGCCCTCAGACGGGAGCAATATTAAGGCTCGTAAATACCGTGACAACGCTTGATCGTATGCGAGATAAGCCGAGGCGGCTTGCGAAGCCCGGTAAGCCCCGCCGCGAGGGGCGGCGGGGCGCTTTTCCGGTTCGCTCGTTTGGAGAACGATCTAAAAACCGAGCGTGCCGACCGTCAGGCTCTCCTCGACCGAGTTCAAGCACAGGAAGCCAAACGTTTCGACCTCCTGCACGAATGGCGAGCAAAGGCCATGATGGACTCGTATGCGGCCCTGTGCAATCTTGAGGACGCCCATGAGGATTTCTCCAAGTCATTCGGGGGCTTTGAGGGCGGCCCAACGCCTCTAAACTATTGGGAAAAGCTAGCGAAGGCAGGAAGCGCTTTTCGAGATACGTTTTGGAGCAGACGAATCCTTTTTGACGTGACCTTGGCAAATGATCTCACCCAGCTAAATAGAGCATACGTAGAGATATCAAACCGGTACTTAGTTTTGTACAACACAGAGCGTGTCGCTTTGCGCGGGAATGAGGATAACGAAGCAAAGCGACGCCGAATCGAATACGATGTACTCTCAGAGATCTTGCGTAGCGAGCGATATCACAAGGTGGTTTCGGCAATCAGTGACATACAGCGGGAGATTGAGTTGCGTTTCCGTTCACTTTTCGGCGTGACGTGATGGCGCCGGAAGCTATAGCGCCGTCAGCACAACAGCTGCTCGACTATCTGTCCGACGTGAGTGGCGGGCCGGACAAGGTTGACCACACCTGGCTGATGGACGAAAACCAAGATCGGGACGCTCTATCGCCCCCGCCTGAGACGACCGGTCCCAATCGAGTTTACTTCGTGGACCTTTACGCAAAAGGTGACCTCACGTGCTTCATCCCAAGTAGTCAGGCGTACAGTTTGCCGCCATCACACCGCATGCTCGCGCTGGATTCGAATATGTTCCCAGGCTTAACTCGCTATGTTTTGGACGGAGAACGCGATACGGAGCATGTAGCAGGCATCGCCCAACCGATTGAATATGCGATAATACATAGATACAGCGTTCTGCCAACGCCTTATCTGACGGAGGCGATCTTTCATCTCGGCGTCGAGGGCGCGCGCCCATATTGCGAGAGAATCACGGAGGCGGTACTTCGACTCCAGCACATGGATGGAACAGTGTTTCGATCGTGCGGATCATTAACATTCCCAGACGAAGCGTTGACTCGTCTAGAGCAGAAATACGAGACCCGAGATTTCCGGGAAGCGGCTGTGAGAAGGGCTAACGAACTGCTTGGGCAGCCGCCGCTCTTTCGCTCACATCATTTTATCTCTTACCTGGTAGTCCTCGCGTTGATCGATATTGGAATTCGTTATGACAATATGGCGCAACGACTCGAGAAGTTCTGACGAGATGTTACTCAGTCAGGTTGGAGGATTGTACCCGCGGTTTATGTTGCTGGCGCGCTTATTTTTCTATGGAAAGATCTCGCGTTGGCTAAAGGTCACACCGGGAAGCGACAATTACACGGCGCAAAAAGTACGAGGAGCAGCGTACGATGTGTCGCTTACTATGTTGAATGAGGAAGTGTTGCAACTAAGTACACCGTCGGAACCGGACGTCGTGATGCTTGTTACGCATGATCGCGAGCTTGCTTTTTACGCACCTATAATCGTGCTAAAAGGGATGGCCGTGCTAAAGGATGGAGACATTAGAGTTCTCAATCCATGGAATGAAGCTCTATTGGATGCAACGTTCGGATCGGCTGCGTCGCAAATCCGTGCGGATATTGATGAGAAGTTATCGCACGCGGGGAGAGTGAGAGTCCCGCCATCGGAAACTATTGCGCTTATTCGGGACTACGAGGCGAGGCTCGGCCTAGAGCCCTCGCGACTGTCGACGCTAGACTTCGAATGAATTCCTTGGTGCTTGAGTAGGGTGCTGAGAGGTGTCGATCAACTGTTGACGACCTGCCGCGCAGCGGGCATGTGCGGGGACGATCCGACTCGAAGGGGACACACATGAAGTATAGTCTCAACTTTAATCGCCGAGGATTCCTTGGCGCGACGGCGATAACGACAGTTGCCGCCGCGCTTGGCACGATCGATGGCGTTAATGCGCAAAGTGCTCAGAATGATAGGAGAATCGCCATGGCCAGCCCGCCACCCTCTGAAATCCAGACGCTAATCGAGAATCACGTCAAGGGCTTCAACAGTCAGAACACCGAGCTTTTCTCGAGCGTTTTCGGGGAAACCGCGATCATTATCGACGGTATTGCGCCCTACCGCTGGCTGAACCCCAATGCGCCGGCCAATTGGCTTGCGGACGTAGAGAAGTGGCGTAAGGACTTCGGCGTCACCTACGAGCATCTAGCGTACGAGATGGGGTTCTGGATTGTCGAGGGGGCTCGCGCGTACGCCGTCATCTCGGGGACCCTTACCGTGACGATTAAGGGTCAGACGGCCACTCGGGCCGGCACCATGGCGTACACGTTTTCCAAGGAACGTAACGAATGGAAAATCGGGGCGCAGGCCTGGGGCCGTACGTCGTAACGGGTTCAGGGGAGCGAAGCTTCGTGACCAAAGAGGCGTTGGCGCACACGGCTAACGACTCTGCCCGCGACTCTGCCCACTCTGCCCGAAAGCCCGATCCTTAACCGAAATCAGCGGATGCGAGCGGCAATGACGGGCGTTTTAAAAGGTGTGCGCTGAACACGAAGAGAAATCGCGCGCGCCCACCGGATACGAGCAAATACGAACGCAAGGGGATTCGACTCCCACCTTCCCCATGCTTTTCACGGGATAGGGGATACCGTGCGCGATTCTGACCCCCCCTGTGGCACCCATGATCGGCGCAAATATAAGAAATGCCACGATCACGCAGCATTGTGGGATAGGAGTTGGACCCCTAAAATTGTGCGCCCCCCCTGGCCACCCGGCTCTAAGCCATCAAGGCTACGCGATCTAAGCGCCGCGATCTAAGCCGCTAAGCTAAGCCAAGACTGCGAGCACGCTGCGAGCTAATCTGCCGCGCTGCGAGGCGCTCGCAGCCGCAATGCGAGCGAAGCTGCGTGCACGTCTAAGCCGCTAAGAAACAACGGCCTCGCGGATCGCAAACGCCGGGCGCCGGGGCGCCAGCTAGCGAGTGAAGGGGCTTACGCTACTGCAACGTTGCGATAACGGCTGCAACTAAACTGCAAGCCAGTGCGCCCCAAACGTACGCGGGTAGTGCTGGCGCTCCGGAGCGCTGATAATAATGCCACACGCACCAGCTTGTGGCCAATGACAGTAGCGGCCCCGCGAACATAAGAGTCCATGGAAAGTGCCTGAGCGAGGGCGCATAAATCCAAACAATCCCAAGAAGCTCAACCGCCGTAATCAACAACCAACTCGCGGTGAGGCCATACGCCGCAAGCTTTACTGCGATTTGCAAACGCTCGTGGCTGGTCTTTCCTTTCAGCGCTACGAAAATAACAAACACTACAGCTATCACAAAAGCGCTCAGGTATGTCACTGGCGACTTACCGAATGTCAGTACTACAACTTCCGCGAGGGTGGCGATGCAGATCAGAGTCGTTGCCATGACGGGTACCGGTGCGACGCGCTTGTCGGCAACGGCTAAAATCTTCATTTACCTTGCTCCTCGCTCTGTGAACGGCGCAACGTCCTGTTTCGCTCATCTCCCGTGAGGAACTGTCTATGCCACAGCACGGACATAACCCATCGCGATTTTAGTATGCTGCCCTAGACATGCAGGAGGGCATAGATGACGACGCAGATCGCAAGTCCCAGCACAATCACCGAGGGAACGACGATTAGAACCCAGGCTGGAACACCTGTCGGGACAGGCCTCATTGCTATAGCCCTACCGGTTTTTCTGAGCGGTTCATTGCATGGCGGGGACACGTAACTTTATGCAAGTATGTTACACGCTTGCTGCATGCCTGCGTGGCGCTGCGGCATCGCGCCCGGCGCGCCGATTGGCGGTTGCGATCCGCCGCAGCCTGCGACCATATTGAGCGCTGTGCTAACGCATAGTGCATAGCACCTAAAATCCAAGCTCTTCATCTGCCTTGCTCCTCGCTCACGACTGTTTATCGATGCTTCCGTCCACGTCCCTCAGGCAAGGCTCTAGCCACGCAAAATCCCGAGTATCTCTCAAAGTATACACCACATCGCCGCCGTGATAGTATCCCACCGCTTGGACGACGGTAACCATCCCAGCGTACTTCAATTGCTCCGGGACTAGTGCATGGTGGAACTTCCACGTTTTGAGGAACTCCTGTAGTTGCTCTGAAGAAGCGATTCTCACGGCTGAGCCGACTGGATATCGTTCCGAATATGGGCCTGGAGCGGGGCGCGTTGCGTCGGGGAGATTCATAACATCATCCGCGAAGCGATCCATCGTTTCTAAGGCTCTTCGAGCTTCATCGCTGATGCGTGGATCTGATCGAAGCTTACGCACGTGTTGGTTCATAGCCGCGGCAACAGATTTTGCGTTGAAGTAGTTACCGCTCGCGCTATGCCGCGCCGCGACTTCACTAGCGGCCACTAGCTGCGAAAGGTGCCATCGTAAGACTGCATCCGACACCGAGCCAGAAAGGCGTCGGAGCTGCTCTTGCGATTCATCTAACGTCATGTCGGCTTGCTACCATGTTCAGCCTCTGCCGATCAGTTCCATCGCAGCCGCCAGGCGGCCAGAGGCAAAGCCACCTCGGCCCAGGGCTCCGCGCCAACGGTGCTGATCGGCGGCCCTTCGTTTAGGGTGTCACCTCGAATCCGCTCGTACCCATGTTGCATGGTAGAGCCGTTGCCCAGACTGTCATGGAACCCGTCGAATCCTTCGATGGTTCCCAATCGAAGAACGTGGCGTCGTGCCTAAGTGGAACGATTATTATCTTCCGCAGGTCCGCGCCGGTTACGTTGATGTGCAACGGTTGAACTTCGTCCATTTCTACAGAGCCCGGGAGGGTCCCGATCGGTGTGGCCAAACCGCGGATGCTAAAAATGCCTCGCGCGCCAACGTCCGCTATGATATCTAGCACCGCTCGGCAAAATAACCGTGTATCGAACTCGGACCCCGTTCGCTCAGCGGCGCCTCTAGGGCTTAGCGCGCTGTTGTACGCGTTTATAACCAAAGCCCCTTGAGTCTTACCCTCGCCCCCGCGCGCAGCGACAAACTGCTGGGGCGGAGGCAAGGTCGCAAGCGCTCGATCCGTCACCGCCAAAGCGAGAGTTGCTGCGAGCAGTCCTGCGATCCCAAGCCGACCCCCAAGCGATGGCGAATACCGAGTTCTTATCCTCACACCAACCTCCAGTTGCCGCTTGCGAGCTGCCTCGATGGCTCGCAGTCCCCGCTCACGGCGTGCTTGCGGTAAGCATGCTCCGCAATTCATCTGCTCGGCTCCTTGGGCTTCGTGTCAACACGAAATCGCGTTCACCTTTAAAATCATGGAAACCAAAACTCGTGGGGCGGCGCATCCCATCGACTCCCATCCTCAAAGAATACCTGCCAAGGTTCGCACTCCGGCCGTGCGCTCATTGCGATGGCCGATTCCGAGTACGTTCGCGTGGCGCCGATCGGTATCCGCAATGGAGCATCGAAATTGGAAGGGTCGATACGGAACCTGACGCGGGTAACAGCCTTTTTCGAGACGTTTTTGAACGTAACAAGCGTTGTGTGATACAGCCCGGGTGAACTGTGATGAGGCGCGATACATGCTTCAACAACCACTGGGGAGGTTGGTAGCTTTGAATGCTTTGAGCACCCGGCGCTCGCAATCGCGGCTAATCCAACTACGGCGACAAGCGCGAAACTCCGATTCATCCCATACCTTGCTCCATGTTCCGTGAGCGCCTCAGTGCCTGGCTACGTTCTGCATGGTACCTCGTTTCCAGCTTTGACTAGTGCCTGCAAGGCATCCCAATGCCGAGGATGAGGAAGCTGCGCTCCCGCCCTGATGCGCGAGCAAGCCGCGAGCGATAAACCCGTCGCATCCGCGAGCTCTTTGAGCGAGAATGCGTCGAGCTTCGGCACGACCTAGCGCTTGAACCACGCATCGTCGCGCTGGCCCGGATGCTCGCGCGCCCAGCGATGATTGCGGTGGTGTCCGTCGCTGATCTATGGGACTTCGCATCCAACGTGTTATAAGGAGCGTAGCCGACCCGTGGAGTTGTCTTAATGCCTTGGATCCCATTTAATGCTGATGGCGCCGTCTTCGACGAGAGTCGCGGCGATGTTGGATTCTTGCTGGATAATGACGTGGACCTCACGGTTATCTTGCCCTTTCTCCAAGGCAATCTCGGCCTTAGCGTCGTCCCTTTGCCGGTTGCTCTTCGTGCGCGCGACGACGAGGACGTCTTAGCGGAGGCAAAGCGGCAGGGCAGAATTCTAGTAACGCATGATCGCGATTTCCTCGATACGCGTCGCTTTCCGCCCGCGGGCAACCCGGGAGTGGTGATCGTGCCAGGCGGCGAAGGAAATGCGTTTGCGTACCGGGGTCTTATTGGCACGGTGCTTGTTCACGTATCAGAGCTACGGCACTTGTATGCGGAGACCGTTCTCGATTTGGCTTCCGAGGGCCGAGTTACGCTTTGGAATTATGACCGGGAAACGGACGCGGTCGAGCCGATCTCGATGCGCGTTCGCTGGGATGCAGAATACCCTGTCGAAATATGGTTCGACGATAACGGGGATTGGGGATTCGCGCCGCCCGAAGCTTGGGATGAGCCGATTGTACCGCGGGATTGAGTCTTTAGAGCGCAGACAGGGCCTTCCAATGCCTCTGGTGAGGCACGGCTAACCCGTTTCGAATCTGCGAGGCGAATCGCTTCGAGAGTCCCGTCGCCTCCATAATCCGGCGCAAGGTAACGGCCTGCAGTCCGGGCAGAATATCCCGCCTGAAATCGCGGTCGTCAACGGGTCCGGTCCAGTCGCGGTTCGCTCGCGCCTGAGCCATTGCCGCGACCCGCTGCCGATCGGCGCCAGCGTCGTCAACCGATAATGGCGCGAAGCCACAGTCCTTGCAGCGCTTTCCGCGATACAGCTCGCCGCAGTTCTGGCAACGGCGATCGGGTTGCGCGTCACTCGCGTATTTGCGGCGGCGATCGACTGTCGTCGCGATCCGTGCGCGTGGTACGTGCTCGGCGATGCCAGCAAGCCGAGGCTTCGCCTTGCGCGCCGCGAGGCCAACGAGCGGCGCTAGGTCGCGATCGGCACCTCCGATGAGGTCCACAAGGCTCTCGACGATCGGTGCCACTACCGATCGCCAGCGCCCGATGGAAGCAGCAAGCTCGTGGGCAAGCGGTGGCGTGAGGCGGCAGCGCCCGTCACGCCCCTCGATAAACTCGCGCGCTTTGAACGGGCGAGCCGCCAGTAGGTCCAGCAGCCATGCGTCAACCGCGGGCCTTGCAGCCTCCATCACGTCAAGCGCCAAAGCGTCGCGGTTCGAAACATCTGCATGCGCGAAGCCAAGCCCCGGATCAATTCCGAAAGTCAGCAGCGCGATCCGCGTCTCGGCCTCAAGCAAGGCGTACAGGTAATTTAGCATCGCGTTGACCGGATCGGTTGCCGTACGTGGGTTGCCGGTAATATGCGAGCTGCGGCCACCGAATGTACGCCAGTGCTCGGGAACCGCGGCGGCATCGCGCTTTACGAACTGCGCCGTCACGCGGCTCTCCCACGCGCGAAAGTAGTGCGCCGCGATGACCGACTCTGCGCCAAGGCACTCCTCAATCGAACGAGCCGCGGCGATACGTCCAAGAAACTCGTCGAACGCGGGCGCTTTCACCGAATCGAGCGCGCCGATCGTTGCCAGGACACGGCGTTGCCCTTCGAGCTTACGGCCAAGCAACTCGCGCGTAACCTCGACGCCGACCGGCGTGCCGATCGCCAAGGCCTGAAGCCGACGCAGCCGCGGATCATTGATTCGCTGGGGCGCCGTTGACGCGATGACTGTTCCGTCGGCGTCAATCACGACGAGCGCAGCCTTCGCATCGGAAAGCCACCGCAGGGCTTCGAGTGACACGAAGCCCGTATGCCCGAGCACGACGAGTCGTCGTAGGCGGGATGGGGCTTTCGAGAAACGTGCTTCGCGCCGATCGAGCCCGCAGCCGTCCTCGACCGCGAGGTGCCGCCGATCAATGCGGATTCGTAGGTTGTATCCTGACAGGACGGCGATCCCGTCCCGGATTGGCACGGCCGCTCGGGCCATGGTATGGTCGTTGCGCATCTGGAGCTCACCCCTCCGGTTGCATGTCCCCGGCCCGTTTGCGCGAGCCGGGGACACCTTTTATGCCTTTTTGTTTCGCTGCGAGGCCGCGAATTCTTCGAGTTTCTTCAAAATGGATGGGTCGACTGCGACCAGCTCCTCCACCTTTTTGATGTTGGCTAAGCCTTCTGTAATCGTATACAATTGCTTGAGAAACTGTTTCGCAGTTTCATCGCCAGTTGAGAGCTTTTTTGCGAGATACGCGACAACAACGGCTGGATCGCTGGCAAGGCGACCTGAAAACACTTTGCCAAGTGTGGCTAAGCTTTCCGCATTCGGTCCGGCTGGTTGTTTCAACCGTTCAAGTTGATTCGGCAGGTCTACAAAAGCGCGGAGTGATTCGATAAAAGGGGCGGCTATCTGTCTTGCGCGCTCGATGGTTTCGTCACTAACGTCGGCGAGATATTCGCTGGGATTCAGTAACATTTGCGATACGGGTCGTCGAAACTCGTCCTCGCCCCACACCTCGCGGTTGCCCTGAGGTGTCGAAATCGGTCCCAGGAGCTGCGCCACAGATTCGACGTCGGCGAGTTCGCTTTCGGCAGCGTAGTCTTTGATAACCATGGCATGCACCGCGAGTTCTACTAGGGGCAGCTCCGGCGGCTGTTGCGTTGATGGTAGGACCGTCTCGACGAGTCCAAACGCCTTTTCGCTTTGCGCTCCGTCCTCGTCCGCCTCAACGTCGACCGGATTGCGAACAAGCTCAAGGAACTGTTCGCCTTCAGGGACTGATGCAAGATCGGCCCGCTTTTGATCCAGCACACTCACAATGTACGATCGCGAAGTTATTCCAGGAGGCAGCGCGGAGTCGCCCATTTGCAGCCACGCCTCCCGAGATGCGCGTTCAACGGTCTTTCGCCCATGAACCTCTACCGTGAGAAGCGCCGCGACTCGATCAAGCTCGGAGGCGAGGTACATGGAGATCGAGCCCCGCCGGCCGCGAACGCGACGCTGTACAGCGCCACGAATCTCCCGCTTCCGTTTGAGGTGGCGCAACTGCGTTCGCGTCGTAACTACGTCGCGTTGACGAAGTCTTTCGATAAACTCTTCTTCGCATATTTCGTCAGGCAACTTGTTCATTGATTCACCCATCAATCTCAATGCCGGAAAAGATTGTCGTTACTCTTTTCTACGCCGATCGCGAACCGTTAGCTCTGCCCTGAACCTCCCCCACAGGCGATTAGGTGGCACGGGCCTCTTCCGGGCCTCGGGTTTCTGCCCGTATGGATCGCACACAAAATCTGGCCGGGCCCCGTTGGCGGCGCGAGTGGGTCGTTCTCGGCCGCGCTCACCTCGACTATCTCGATAGCGCTGCCGCTAAGCTCGGCGTAACACCCTCCGCAATCGTGCGGCAGTTGGTCGAAGAGGCGCTGCTCGCCGACCGCCTCGGTGGTAATCCCGCGGGCACGGAGCCATGTTGACGCGCGGTGCGCCGCCCTGCGCGAACTCCGATTGCGGCGTTTGGAGGGCTCCAGGGCTTCCGGAGGCGGTCGCGCGGGCCGAGACACAGGCCTCGGCCTCCTTAACGCGTCGCGATGCTCCTGTTAACGCGTTAGAGTACCGCTGCCAGTACTGCGGATCGGTCATCTCAGAAAGTCGCGTCGCATCGGCTCGACGATCGCATCAAGAGGTGCGTTGGTGCAGCACCAGCTGCCGCGTCAAAGGCTGTGTTGCGAGGAAACGGAGCGGCGGCTGATGGCGCGCAAGGGGTACGTCCACCCGAGCAGCCGGTCCGGACCGTACAGCCCGTCCCGCGGCGCATTCGCCGGACAGACGTTCAAGAGCTACCGCGCTTATCAGAACGCGCATGCCAAAGCAAAGGGCTTCGGATCTGCCGCAAAGCGGCTGGCCACGCCGCAGCGCGTCGGCGCGAAGGCCGGTATCAAAGCCCTCGCGCGGCCCTCCCGCGTGCGCGCGCTCGATGCCCTGAGCCGGATGCGCAAAGGCGCATCGATCGGCATGGCAGCTCGCGAGTCTGATACGACGATCGCAACGGTCAAACGATACGTAGCAACCGCGCTGCGCAAAGGAGACGGCGGCCGAATTATCGCGTCGCGCAGCGATCGGATGGCAGCCTACATGGAAGTGCCAACAGGCACGGGCAGTAAGTTCATGCTCGTCATCGGATCACGGTCGCGCCACCTGCTAAGTGCCTATTGGGCAGCGGCGCATAACTTTCGAGACTGGGGCATCCCAGAGTTCCTCGCGCCGTTCGAAGGCCAGACCATTAACGTCGAAGGCGTCGAGGTTCCGCTGATCACTGACCCGCATGTCTTAACTCGGTTATTTAAAGAGGGGCGCTTGTCGTTTGAGTCCCTCTATGCCAAGGGGCTAAGGTGAGAAGCGCCATTCGCTCTGCGGCTCGCGCCGCGATCCGGCAGCGCCGTTTTGCGCCCGATGCAGCATGCACCGTGTGCAAGACGACGGACCGCATCGCGATGGTGCAAACGTCCGAGCCTCCGATCTGCTGTGATTGTGAGGCGCGCCGATCGGGCTGGCCGATCGTCGAGGAGCATCATCCGCTCGGCGAATCCAACGATCCGTTGACAGTACCGTTACGCCTCTCGACGCATCGGTTCTTCAGCGATCGGCAATACGATTGGCCGCGCGGTGTCCTAGACAACCCCCTGGGCTTGGAGTCGGTGCGGGCCCAAGCCCTGCGCTCTGCACTCACCGACCTCACCGCCTACTTCGCGCTGCGTACGGGCTGCGGCTATGCCGCCTGATGGCCGTAGCGACCGGGCCGAGCTGCGGGAGCGCGTGGCCGAGCTGCGAGCGGCCTGGCCTGAGGACCTGCGCAGCAATCCGGATAACTGCCCCATTCTAGCGGAGCTCATCGAGAGGCAGCTCTTGCTTGATGCCAATACCGCCTGCGCCGAGCGATTCCGCGAGAGGAATGAAGCACTCAAAGTCGACTTCCGGGCAAGCTGCGCGAAGGGATGCAGCTGCAAGCAATCCCGATGATCGCGCGTGCTTCTCACTCGCACTGCGATGCTATCCGGTCCTCGTCAAGCAAAAGAAGCGCCGGAAGCGCTTTAAACGATCCCTCGCGCCACGGGCATACGCTTTCATCCTCGATACCGAGACTGTACCCGATGCCGAGCAGGAGCTAACATTCGGATCGTACCGTTTTCTCGCGCGCAATCCGGATGCCGAGCCCTTCACGTACGACTGCATCGAAGAGGTGCTCTTCCACGCGGACGACGCGCCGGCCGATGCGATCGACCGGCTTCACGCGTACGCGCGCACGCGTGAGGCCGAAACGGTCGGCTTAGGTCCGCGCACGTTGCGCGTGCTACCGCTTTCGGTGGTCGTTGAAGAGCTGTTCACTGCAGCGGTGCGGGTGCGGGCGCTCATCGTGGCGTTTAATCTGCCTTTTGATCTGTCGCGCCTTGCCTTCGACGCAAAGGAAGCAAAGAAGGGCGCACGCGGCGGATTCTCATTCGTTCTCTCGACATACCGTGATGAAAATCGCGTCATTTGTGAGAATCGCTACCGGCCGCGCATCACGATCAAAAGCATCGATTCCAAACGATCCCTCAAAAGCCTGACTCACCCCAATAACCCCGATCCGCCCGATCGCACGCCAGATGAACGCCGTAAGCCGGTTAAAGGGTTCTATCCCCCGGGCAACTTTCTCGACCTTCGGACACTGGCATTCGCGCTCACCGATCGCGGCCATACGCTCGACTCTGCCTGCGAGGCGTTCGGTGTCGAGCGAAAAGGCGATCCCGGCATGCATCCCGGCTGGGACTTCACACCCGAATATATCGACTACAACCGGCGCGATGTGCGCATCACGGGCGAGTTGACGGCGGCAATGCTGCGCGAATACGCCCGCCATCCGATTAGCGTCCATGCCGTCGAGGTGTTCTCCCCGGCGACGATCGGTCGCGGCTATTTGAATGCGATGAATGTCAAGGCGCCGCTCAAGCGGTGGCCGCGGTTTCCCAAGTCCGAGCTGGGGATTACGATGAGCACCTTTTACGGGGGCAGAACGAGCGCACGCATTCGACGGTTTCTCGTTCCGGTTCGGTATTACGACTTTACGTCGATGTATCCGACGTGCAATGCCTTGCTGCGGACGTGGGACTTGCTGACGGCGGCCGATTACCAGATTGACGACGTGACCGACCGCGCGCGAGAGCTGCTGGCGTCGCTCTCGCTCGACCGTCTCTTCGATCCCGCGACCTGGCCCGAGCTGAGCTTCTTTGCGAAGCTGACTCCGAACGGCGACATCCTCCCCGTGCGTACGAAGTGGAATCTGGGGGACGCGCGACAGATCGGCATCAACCCGCTGACGACCGAGGACGCGGTCTGGTACGCAGGGCCCGACCTCGCCGCATCGGTCCTCTTAAGCGGAAGGGTGCCGCAGATCGATGAGGCCTTTGCAATCGTGCCCAAACGCGGTAAGTCGGGGCGCATCTTACGCAGCAGAGGGATGCAGCCGGTGAAGCTGCTCGACGCGATCGCAATCGATCCGCGGCGCGAGAACTTCTTCACGCGCGTGATCGAAGCGCGCCAGCTTGCCAAGAAGGACAAAGAGCTGAGCGATGCCGAGCGCGATCGGCGCGACTTGGGCCTCAAGGTTATCGCCAATGCCAGCAGCTACGGCATCCTCGCGCAGATGGACCCCTCCGATCTGCCCGGGCGCGAGACGGCAGCCGTCGAGGTGTACGGCGCGCTCGGCACATTCCCGACCACAACGGCCAAGCCGGAACGGCCGGGTCCGTATTTTTTTCCGCCGATCGCCGCGCTCATCACGGCCGCTGCAAGGTGCATGCTAGCGATGTTGGAGCGATGCGTGACCGATGCAGGCGGGACCTACGCGATGGAAGACACCGACGATGGCGATATCGCGACGCGCGACGGCGGACTCGTTCCGTGCTCGGGAGGCCCGCATGCGTGGACGGGCGAGGATGCCGCAGGCTACGACGGACCAAACGCTCGCGCCGTTAGTGAGGCCGTGCGGGCGCTCTCGTTTGACGACGTTGACAAATAGCCGGCCGGTTCGTTCGCTCAACCCGTACGCTCGCGCCGCGGTCGAGGATCGATTCTCAAGATCGAGGGCATCAACTTGGCCGATGACCAATCGCGTCAGTTCTGGTGCTACGCGATCTCATCCAAACGATACGCCCTGTTTACGCTCGACGAGCTTGGCGAGCCGCGCGTCGCGCGCAACAGCAAAGGCGAAGCGCACTGCTCGGAGCACGGCCTGGGCCATACTCAATCCCACGAACATCGACAGCGACGATCGCCAATGGATCGTCCAATCGTGGGAGACGATCGCGCGAGAGCATCGGCCCGCCGATCGAGAAGCCATCGTGGCTCACGCGACCGGCACTCACGCAGCTCTCGATCTCGACTCCCTACATGCGTCGCCCCTTCGAGGTCGATGACGGTCGCCTGCCATACCGCGAGCCATCAAGCCGTTTAACTTCCTGCTCGCGGCGCACATCGCGCCCGGCGGCTTTCCGCTCGGCGCTGACAAGTCGCGGTTTCTGCTCGTCGCACCGTACCAACGGGACCCGCAGCGCTGGCTTAAGCTACGCTGGAGAGACGCTCAAAGCAAGGACGTCTATCGGGTGACGACCGATCGGCAGCGACGCGTCTACAATCCAAGTCTCGCGCTCATCGAGACGTACGAGGCCGCCTTACGAGACTTTCGTCTTCACCCGGAGGCAAAAAGTCTCCGCGCACGGGTTCCCCCGTGTGACGAAGACCACCGCATTCAATGGCGTTCTGACGAGACGGGCCGCGTTTATTCCGCGCGGGTCCATCGAGACGTCGGAAAAGAGTCCAACGAACTGAGACAGACGCCGGGA
>CAVWOR010000003.1:0-22375 GCA_963756635.1 Vulcanimicrobiota bacterium | reverse complement strand
AGCGGATCCGATATCTCGCACTGCGACTTCAGCGGCCGGAATTTGCACGGCGTCGATTTTCGGAACGCGAGAATAACCGGCGCGGACTTCAGCAATGCGAATTTGGAAGGCGCCGACTTTTCCGGTGCGAGCCTGAACAGCTGCGACCTCGATGGCGTTGACCTCACGCACGTGGACTTTTCGAAAACGCGAATCACCCGATCGATACGCTCGCAGCAGAATTCGCCACCCTAGATAACCGCGCGCGTGCGCAAGCGCCCGCGTAACGCTAACCGATCCGCAACACAATTGCCTCGCGGCATGAGGCTTGGTTCGCTGCGTCTTCGCCGACGCTGAGACGGGAGGAGAACGATGATCGCCGGGCTGCTGGTTCCCACCGTTACGCCTCCGCTCCAGCCAAATTCACCCGTGAGCACGTGGAGCCAAACCGCACCAGTGGCGTTGCGGTGGGACGTTGGCCACGCACGCCCATCGGAGGACGCGACGACGGTGCACGTGTCGACCGATGGAAAGTTTCTCTACGTTCGCTTCGACGGGCAGCAGCGCGAGCCGTTGATGGCGGCGCAGCACAGTGACGACACCGTCACCGGAGGCAGTAATATCAACGGCGGCATTGCCTGGAGCGACGACGCGGTTTGGGTGGACCTCTGGCCGACGGGTCCCGCGGGCTTTCAATATCAGTTCGAATCGAATCCGAACGGAGCGCACAACGAGGCCTCCAGCGAGAATACTGCATTCGCTCCAGCGTGGCAGTCGCATGGCGCGTCGACCGCCGACGGCTACGTCGTGACCATGGCGATCCCGTTCGCGGTGATTCACGGCGCGCATTCGGGCACGTGGCGCGTGCAGTTCGTCCGCTACGTGCGCTCGACCGGCGCG
Source organism: Vulcanimicrobiota bacterium (assembly GCA_963756635.1). Taxonomy (GTDB): domain Bacteria; phylum Vulcanimicrobiota; class Vulcanimicrobiia; order Vulcanimicrobiales; family Vulcanimicrobiaceae; genus Cybelea. The sequence continues at coordinate 21,496 of CAVWOR010000003.1, read as the reverse complement.
CTGAACGTCTGGTCGTACGACGACGCGCAGACGAACCCCGACGATGCCTCGCGCGCCGGACGACTCGACATCCCTTCGCTCGCCAAGCCTCCGTTGCCAAGGCCGCGCGTCGGAATGTACGCGCTCGGTGAGCTCGCCGGCCCTTCCATTGGCGGCAGCACCTCGCGCGTCGGCGCGGATTTTTCGGTCCCCGTTGCGCAGACTGCAGCCTTTTTTGGGACGCTGCATCCGGACTACTCAAACGTCGAGATCGACCAGCAGTCGATTTCGCCCACGGTCTATCAGCGCATCTACTCTGAGGTCCGGCCGTTCTTTACGCAAGCCGCACCGTACTACAATAACTTCAACTGCGACGTGTGCAGCGGGTTTCGTACGATTCTCTACACGCCGGCGATTCCCACCCCGGCGCAGGGGTACGCCTTCGAAGGTAAAGATGGCTTGTTCGGGTTGGCGGCATTCGACGCGATCGGCGACGGACGTAACGACGCCGCGGCAGCATTCAACTACACCTCGGACGACACGCATTGGAACGCTTCGCTTCAACAAGTAATCGCGGATGTTCCCGGCGCGGTCGACGTCTCCGACGAGACCGGCGTAAGCTGGTTTAACGGAAAGTACCTCTCTGCATATGCGAACTACGCCACCGACCGGGGAACCAACGTGATCGATCCCGGGCAGGGTAACTGGTTCGACGGCGGCGGCGGCTTCATCAGTCAACAGTATGCACTCTTCGGGTCTTTCCGCGACGTCGGCGCCTACTTCAATCCGGTGGATGGCTTCGATTCCCATCCGGGGATCGAAGGTTACGGACTCTACGGTGCGCGTGTATGGACCTTTTCGCCGAAGGACTTCTTATCGTCGGTCGGTGTTTCGGGATTTCTCGATCGCTACCAAGGAACGACGGCGACCGGCCAGGCGCAGAGCGATAACCAAGTGCTGGTGGATCTTCTGACCAAAGGCACGATCGACTTTCAGCTTTTTTCCGGGTCCGACTACTGGCGGTTCGGCTCGGAGCTCATGCCGATCTCGCAGAACGCGGGTTTTAGCCTTACATACCATAGCGGCATGCAGAACAATTTGAACAACTTCCCAACGCACGGCTCATCGGCGACGCCGACCTCGATTCAGTGGTATACGGGGAACTACGGCATCGGCGGCCGCCTCGACACGTGGTTCCGCAACTCAACGATCCGAGTGGGCAACCGCGGGGCGCTAACCTTAACGCTCGACGATACGGCGCAGTACTTCCATGCGGCATCGGCAAACGTACAATGGTTCGAGGAGATCGCGTACGCCTATCAGGTCAGTGCGAACTCGTCGTTTGCGATCGGAGTAAGGCGCGTGATCGGGTACCCGCCGCAGCCCAACGGAGGTGGCGACTGCGAGGGCGACTGCTCCAATATCTCCATCGCATATCACCTTCGATTGCGGCGCGCAGAGATCTACGCCGCCTACGGCAATCCGAACACGCTGATAACGGTGCCGCAAGCCATTTTCAAGCTGATCTTTTATGCGGGAGGGGAGAAGGGCACGTGAGCGGGGCAGAGCTCCCCGCAGCGCTGAAACCCTCGTTGACTCTGCGCGGTATGAGGAACATGCGTCTCGTAGGCTTAGCAGCCCTCATTTTGGCGGTCTATCCCGTTGCCATCTCGGCGGCCCCGGTCGCGCCGGAAGATCTTTTCAAGCTGACGCTTCTGAGCAATGCGAGCATCTCGCCAGACGGCACGCACGCGCTGGTCGAGGCGTCGCGCATGAACGGGCCTAAGAATAGCTACGATCGCACGATCGAGCTCGTCGACGTTTCGACTAGAAGCCTTAGCCATAACGTAACCAAGCACGTGGGAGACGGCGACTTCGCCTGGATGCCCGACAGCAGAAGCTTCGTTTTTATTCGGACGGTCGAGAAGCAGAAGCCGCAGCTCTACCGCTACACGCTTGCGAGCGGCACGGTCGTCCAGCTCACGCACATCACCCCGGGAGTTGCGGGGCCGGTCGTCTCGCACGCCGGCGATCGGATCGCGCTCACGGTGACGGAAACCGAGCCGGCCCACGATGCCTACGCCGATTTTGCCAAGGCCGGTTTCACGCCAAAGGACTCGCAGAAGAAGAGCGACATTCGCATCATCGATCAGCTCTTTTTCGAGACAAACGGCCAAGGCTACACGTTTCGCGATCATCAGCACATCTGGACGATTGATGCCGACGGCTCGCATGCCAAGCAGCTCACTTCCGGCCAATACTCGGAGAACTTCGACGCGTGGTCGCCCGACGACCGCACGATCCTCTTCGATTCGTTACGCTACGAATCGGTCGACAGCGGTCCGAGCGACGTCTACACGATTCCCTCGACCGGCGGCGCGATGCAAAAGCTCAGCTCATCCCTGCCGGGAAACGGCGGCTTCTTTTTTAGCAGCGACGGGAGCCGGATCTATTTTTTGAGCGCTGATGTGAAGGATGCAGCGGAGCTGCCCGCTCTGGTTTCCGCAAATTCAGACGGCTCAGCCCGGCGCGTGATCGTGGCCAGGGATACCGTTTCTTGGGGCGATTCGCTGCTCGCCGACATGAAAGAGGGCGGAGGTTTATGCGGATGGCCGCTGCGCGGCGGAAAAGAAGCGTTGCTCAACGTGGACGGCCCGGGCTATTCGAACCTGCGCCGACTCGATTTAACGAACGGTTCGTTAGTCGATGCTACGCCCCCCAAGGGCGAAGCATGGTCGTGCACCGTTTCGCAAGACGGCAGCCGGGTGGCGTATCTCTACAGCGACTTCACCCATCCGGCAGACGTGTATGTCGTCGACATACCTGGCGGGACTCCGCGTCAGCTCACGAACGTCAATGCCGCGTATCTTGCATCGGTGACCCTGTCGCAGCCGCAAGAGTTCACGATCAAAGATTCGGCCGGCTTTCCCGTGCAGGCGTGGTTCATGCCGGCCACGGGCGGCTCGCCGGCGACGAAGCACCCGACCCTTCTCGACATTCACGGCGGCCCCGAGACGCAGTTCGGCGATACGTTCTTCGCGGAATTCCAGCTGTATGCGTCGATGGGCTACAACGTCGTCTTTTCCGATCCGGCCGGCAGCACGGGGCACGGTTATCCATTCGAAGAGGCGCTCGAAGGTAATTACGGCGATGCGATGTTCGAGGATGTGCAGGCTGTGATGGATGCGGCCGTACGACGGCCCGACGTCGACGCATCGCGCCTAGGTGTGCTCGGAGGATCGTATGGCGGATACGCGACACTGTGGGTGATCGCTCACACGGACCGCTACAAGGTCGCGGTCGCCGAACGAGCGGTCAGCAATGTTCAAAGTGAAAATCTCGCGGCCGATTTCGCCGGCAAGAACGGATTGGGCGGCGGTTACTACACGTGGGGCCCGCCTTGGGACCCGGCCAGTAGCGCCTATGCCAAATTATCACCGTTAACGTACGTTGCAAGCGTGCACACGCCCCTCATGATTCTTCACGCCGACGACGATACGCGCTCGCCAATCGACCAGACGCTCCAAGAGTTCACGTCGCTGAAAATCCTGGGGCGAACCGTCGAATACGTGGACGTGCCCAGCGAAAACCACGACCTATCGCGTACCGGCTCGCCTATCCATCGAGTCGAGCGCCTGCACTTAATCCTCGACTGGTTGGGCCGCTACATTTGAGGCCCGAGCGGGTCACAGGCAGGTCTCGACCTGCGTCTAAACCGTAGAGAGGTTTTCATATGTTGCGAGTAGTGGTCGCGCTTATGGTGGCGATGCTCGCGGCCGGTGCTACGCCCCCGCCGCAGATTTACCATGTCGTCACGCGACCGCTCTGCGCCGAGCTTCACGAGCACGTCGCGCCGGCCATCGGCATGATGATGCAGAACGACACGACGATCAAGAAGAGCCCGGAGCTTTTCAAAAGATACAACGACGCGGCGCTCTATGGCCCCGATAATTCTGCCGAAAAGAGCGATCCCGTTGCGGGTGATCCGGGGAGCGCCACAATGAACCCGTCGCAGAACATGGCACTGCAGGGGATGGAAAGCCTTATTCGCCCGATCGCCAACAACATCATCGCGATTCAAACGATGCTCGATTCGCCGGAGCTTCGCACTGGGACTGGGCGGAAAGACGACGACGAACGACTGGCGGCAATTCGCGAGAAACTGCTCCAGGCGTTGGCTGCGCAGAACGCATCGCTCGATATCATTAGCGGATTCGTCGATACGCAACAGATGGCCGATCTGCAGCATGCCGGCGAAGCGTACATCAGCTCGATGACGCAACCCGATGCGACAAGCGCAAAGACCGCCACCCCCGGGCCGAACCCGCTCGAGTCGAACCCAAATTTTGCGGGACTGCCCCCCAACCCATACGATATCGACTTGGCAACGGTTCCGGGTCTGACGCTCGGCTATAACCCGGTGACGCGATTGCTGGACGCGCTTCGATGGACGATCGATGAGACAGGCAAGCGCGAGAACGACGCCGCCAACGCAGTGATGTCGAGCGCCGCACTCTGCAGCAGCGCTATGCCGACGTCATCGCCGGCGCCTTAGCTGCGACGGCCTAGGGCTTGTACGTAAATCCCTGAATCGATGCCGCCTTGGTGGCGGCGTCATCCCAGACCACCCAGATGGTTCCGGTGCGCGGATCGATTGCCGTCGTGTGCACCCCTCGAGCAATCGGCAGCGTCGCCAGTAACTTCGGATCGGAAACGCCGTCATACGAGAAAAGCGTAATGCCGCCACCCGCGCACGCAAGCCAGCCTCGCGTGCCGTCCCAATCGCATTGATCGACGCGCCCAGGATACGGAACCTGGTACAAAAGTTTTCCCGAACTACGGTAAACCGCCAGAATATCGTTCTCACCTGCGACCAAGAGCGCCCGATCCTTCGCGTCGTATTGTAACGGATGATTGCTCTTGAGGGCGGGCGTCGGGATGGGGTGTGCGAGCGACAACGAGTATGGATCGATGACTTCGATTTGGCTCACCGAGGGGTCGTCGCTCGCAATGTTCTGGAAGAGGGTGTCCGTTTTGGGATCGATCTGAAGGTATTCGGGCTTGTGACCTGACAGCGCGACCGTTCCAATCTGCGTGAACGTTTTTGTGTCGATGACGAAGATGCGCGTGCCGTCGTCTTCGTCTGCGTAGATTCGACCGAACCGCGGATCGTAGACGATCGCGTCGACCGGACCGCCGACGGAGACTGTACGAAGGATCGTCTGCGCAACGGGATCGACTTCGCTGACGGAACGCGCCGTGCCGTTCCCCGTAAAGACGTGTCCCGTCTGCGGGTCGACCGCAACGCCATGCATCGGCCCGACCCTAACGATACCGAGGACCTTCCCGCTGTCGGCATCGGCAATCAGCAAGCCGCCGGCGCCGCCGTGCGCGGCATAGACGCGCCGGCGCTGCGCGTCGATGGTAATGTAGTCGAAGCCTCCGCTCGGCGTGACGGGTTGCGCTTGGGTCACCGGAACGATGGGCATCATCGGTCCTCCGGCGATGGCCGCCCATAATCCTGTCTTATCGGTTCCTTAAGGATGTTCGCTTACGGTTACTGCAGGTTGACATTCTTGCAAGGAGATGACCGTGTACGCAGAACTCGACGCGCCCAGCAGCGATGTGATTGCGATGAACTTGACGATCGCCGCCATCGACCGATGGTTGGAGAACTCCTCCGACGATAAGAGCGGTCAAGAGCTTGGGCGTGAAATTGGAGCGATGTATCGCGAGATCCATGGCGTCGTGGCTTCCCTCTCGCCGATTGACGAGGACGACGAAGAAGACGAAGACGATGAGGCCATCATCGACATCCCGCACGGCATCGCAGTTTAGCGGCAGCTACGCGGCGGGCGCCGCGCGGATTACGGTAGCGTCGCCGGACAGGGCCGAAGCGATCGCGTTCGGCTTCACTGCGCAGATGTATGCCGCGGCGGCACCCCCTATCGCCGCGCTGGCTGCCGCACAGAGCTTGGGCTTCATGCTAGAGCGACACGCGTCGCTAGCGGCAAAGCGCAACGCTTCTTCGGGCGTGAAGCGTTCGACCCCCGAAGTTGGATCCTCGGGCAGGCGCAAAACGCGCGGCACGTTGGTTATCGCGAGAAACGCAAGCGCACCCAGCGCCGCCGCAATTGCTGCCGCGGCAAGGTCGGCATTGACGTTGTAGGCATGCGATCCGTCGGCGGCGACCGCGAGCGGAGCGATAACCGGTAAAAAGCCGGCGGCGAGCAGCGTGCGAATCAGGCGTAGGTCGGTCGATGCGATCTGGCCTACGTAGCCGAGGTCCTCGCCGTTCCTGCCCAGTGCGCGCTGCGCAACCAGCGTGTTACCGTCTTGGCCGCTGATCCCGGCCGCTCGAATTCCCAGTGTGATTGCCGCACGGACGATCCGCTTGTTGATGGTGCCGCAGAGCACTGCCTCGCTGACCTCGAGCGTCGCAGCGTCGGTGACCCGCATCCCGTCGACGCGCGAAGTCGCAATCGAGCGCCGGGCCAGCGCGGCATCGATCTCGGGGCCGCCTCCGTGAACGAGAACGACCGCGCTTCCCAATCGGCGCAGGGTCGCGATCTCTGCGAGGATCGGATCGAAGCGATCCTCGCTTCCGGCCGCCATCGCGCCGCCGCCATATTTTACGACGAGAGCGCTTGCATATTTATGCTTCATATGCATAAATATACAGGACGTGTACGCTTTAGCGCCAGCCCCCGTTCGAGTCAGTGCTCTGTGCGGACGTCATTTTCTGCGGGTCGGCGACCTCGCTCGGGAGGAGCTCGCTGGGCTGCTGCAGCTCGCGGCTTTCTTGAAGCTGCGCCCGGTGGGCGAGCATCGCTACCTCCTGCGGGGCCGAACGGTCGCGCTGCTCTTCGATAAGCCGAGCTTGCGTACGCGCGTTTCCTTTGAGGTAGCGGCCGCAAAGCTGGGAGGCGAAACGCTCTTCGCTGCAGGCGCCGAGTTCGCAATCGGCTCGCGCGAAACGCCGGAGGACGCAGCTCGGGTGCTCTCGCGCTACGTCGACGCGATCGTCGTGCGAACCCACGATCATGGGCCGCTCGAGCGGTTCGCTCAGGCTGCGAGCGTGCCGGTGATCAACGGTCTCTCTGCCGACGCGCATCCGTGTCAGGCGCTGGCCGACATGCTGACGCTCGGCGAATGCTTCGGAGAGGTTGCGGGCCTTCGCGTTGCCTACGTGGGCGATGCGCGCAACAACGTCGCTGCCTCGTTTGCCGAAGCGGCCGTGATGCTCGGTGCGACGGTGCATTTTGCCTGCCCGCCGACGCACCGCCCATCCGAAACGTTTCTCGCTCAGCTCGCGCGTCTTGGACGGCTTGCAGGCGGCGGCGCCCGCGCGTTCTCCAACCCGGCGCGCGCGGTACGCGGCGTCGATGCGGTCTATACCGACGTGTGGACGTCGATGGGCGACGAGCAGTATCGCGAGCGCAACGATGCGATCCTGCGTCCCTACGCCGTTACGCGTGAACTGATGAGCTACGCCGCGCCGCACGCAGTCTTTTTGCATTGCCTCCCGGCGCACCGTGGCGAAGAAGTAACCGCGGAGGTCATTGATGGTCCCCGGAGCGCCGTCTTCGATCAAGCCGAGAATCGGCTGCACGCGCAAAAGGCGCTGCTCGTCGCACTCCTCACCCAATGCAGAGGGTTTCCAATATGAAAGATCGCCGCCAACGCGCCATCTTGACGCTGGTCGCCACCCGTCCGGTTCACTCGCAAGAGGAACTCGTCGCGTTGCTGCAGCGCCAAGGCTTTGAAGTTACGCAAGCGACCGTCTCGCGCGACGTCAAGGAGCTTCGGCTCACCAAAGTGCCGATCAAGTCCGAGCAGGGCGAGGTCTTCAAGTACGTCATTCCGAGTGCCGCGCCAAATTATGTAAGCCGTCTGCATCGCGCAATGGCAGAGCTTGCGACCACGATTACCGGAAGCGCCAACCTCATCATTATCCATACGGGGCCGGGCAGCGCGATGATGCTCGCCTCCGCCGTAGACGAGGCTGCTTGGCCCGAGGTGCTCGGCACGATTGGAGGCGACGACACGATCCTCGTCGTCGTTCGCTCCGCCGAAGAGATGCCGTATATCAAACAGCGGTTCCTCGATCTGAGAGCCCAGACGGCGGCATGAGTAAAGTCATCCTGGCATACTCCGGCGGCCTTGACACGTCGGTGCTCCTAAAAAAGCTCGTTCTTGAGGGGCACGACGTCGTAGCGATGACGGTCGATCTGGGTGAAAGCGACGCGGTTGCGGGACCCGGCGCGCAGGCCGCGCTGGACGCCGTGCGTGCAAAAGCGACCGCGCTGGGCGCCTACGATGCCGTGTTGATCGACGCGCGGGAGCGCTTCATCATGGAGTATGCGTTCGTGGCGTTGCGAGCCAATGCACTCTACGAAGATTGCTATCCGCTCGCGGCGGCGCTCTCCCGCCCTCTCATCGCCGAGCTTCTGGTCGAGAACGCCCGCACGTATGGCGCGAACGTCGTGGCGCACGGCTGCACCGGCAAGGGCAACGACCAAGTGCGCATCGAGCTGGCGGTGCGGGCCCTCGACCCGACGTTGACCTGCCGTGCGCCGCTTCGCGAGTCGCCGCTCTCGCGACCGGACGCAATTGCCTTCGCACGCGAACATGGCGTTCCGGTCTCGCATACGGCGGAGAAGCCTTACTCAGTCGACGCCAATCTGTGGGGGCGGTCGATCGAAGCCGGCGAGCTCGAAGATCCCTGGAGTTCGCCTCCGGAGGACGTGTTTGCCTGGACGGCGCCGCCTGCGTTGCAGCCGCCGTTTCCGCAGGAGATCGTCGTCGAATTCGAAACCGGGACGCCGAGCGCGCAAGGGCGGACGACCGCCCCATTGGTCGCCGAGCTCAATGCGATCGGGGGGCGGCACGGCATTGGGCGCATCGATCTGGTCGAGGATCGCGTGGTTGGCTTCAAGTCGCGCGAAGTTTACGAATCTCCGGCTGCGTCGATTTTAATTGCGGCGCACCGAGCGCTCGAGCGCCTCGTGCTGACCCGCGACGAGCTGCGCTTTAAAGCGTTCACCGATCGGCGCTACTCGGAACTGATCTACGACGGCTTGTGGATGCAGCCGCTGCGAAACGCCTTGGATGCGTTCAACGAAGCGCTGGCACCGCGAATGACCGGAGAGGTTCGCCTGCGATTGCATCGCGGCAACTGCGTCGTCACCGGGGTGCGCTCGCCGTTCGCGCTCTACCGCGAGCGGCTCGCGACCTACGGCCGGAGCGACGCATTCGACCATCAAGCTGCGAGCGGATTTATTGCACTGCACGCTCTGCCGCTGGAGGCTTTCGCTCGAGCCGTCAAAGCGGAGGCGATCTCGACGTGACGGCACTTCAGTGGGGCGGCCGATTTACGGCCGGCGCCGATGCCGAACTCCTTGCCTTCGGTTCATCCTTAGAAGAGGATCTCGTACTGGCGCCGTTCGACGTGGCGTGCTCGCTCGGCCACGTCGAAGCGCTCCAAGGTGGAGAGATCATTACCGCCTCCCAGGGCGCGTCGTTGCGCGCGGCGCTCGGTACCGTGAAATCGGAGATCGGCGCCGGCACTTTCGCGGCCTACGCGCGTGCAATCGGTGCGGAGGACGTCCATGGCGCAATCGATGCGCGCGTGCGTGAGCTTGCCGGCGCTGCCGGTGAATGGCTGCACGCCGGGCGCAGCCGCAACGATCAGGTCGCGACAACCCTGCTGCTCTACGTGCGTGACTGTGCCCGCACCGCCGCGCGACGTTCCCACGCGATCGCGTCGGCGCTCGTCGCTCGGGCCACCGACGAGTGCCGGGCGCAGACCGTGCTGGCAGGTTGCACGCATCGGCAGCCCGCGCAGCCGGTGCTCCTGGCTTTCGTTCTCGCAGCGTGGAGCGAACCGTTTGTCCGCGCGACCGAGCGGTTCACAAGCGTCGCTCGCGCGGCGGCCATGTCGTGTCCACTGGGAAGCGCCGCGCTTGCAGGCTCGGGCCTGCCGCTCGATCGCAACCGGGCGGCGCAATCGCTCGGCTTTCTAGGTCCTTCCCGCAACGCGCTCGATTCGATTGGGAATCGCGACGTGGCGCTCGATCTCGCGCACGCATGCGTCCGCGCCGTCGTGGATGCCTCGCGCGTCGCCGAGGAGCTCATCGCCTGGTCGGTCCCTGCGTATGGCTACGTGAGGCTCGGTGACGCCGCGTCGACCGGATCGAGTCTGATGCCGCAAAAGCGTAACCCCGATCCGTTCGAGCTGGTGCGCGCGCATGCGGCCAAGTTGGTTGGGTCCTATGCCGGAGCGCTGGGAACGCTCTGCGGACTGGCGCCTTCCTACCAGCGCGATCTGCAGGTGACGAAGAGCCAGACGATCGCGATCGCGGAGGACGCAATCGCGACGCTGAGCGCTTTTGCCCGCGCGTGGGAAGCCGTGAGTTTCGTTCCCGAGGCGATGGAGCGCTCTGCACTTGAAGGATATACGATCGCGACCGACGTCGCAGACGAGCTGATAGCACGCGGGACGTCGCCTCGCGAGGCGCACGCGCGCGTTGGAGCCGAAGTTGCGCGCGCCGAGTCGGAGAGCCGCGCGCTCGATGCCTGCCTCGATGCGCGCGCCTCCGTGGCCGCGAAGCGTACGCGCGGATCGACCGCACCGGACGACGTCCGCGATCAGGTTCTCTCGCTCGATGCGCAGCTCGCCAAAATGTCGCAGGAGCTCGGATGACTCGCGCTCACGTTTGGGGTGCGAGCGGATATGCCGCGGCCGAGGTGATTCGGCTGCTGCACGCACACCCGGAGGTCGAGATTGGTGTTCTCGAGAGCCGCAGTCATGCCGGTGAGATGCTTGGCGATCACTTTCCGCTCTTGCGCACGACGCCGTATCGGTTTTCAGCTTTCGGCGCGGTTTTGGAGACCGCGCGAAGCGGCGACGTCGTCATCGCGGGCGCAGAAGATGAAGCACGCGCACTCCTCCCGCGGCTGCTCGCACGCGGCGTGCGGGTGATCGATCTCTCGGCGCTCCATCGATTCGATGCGGCGGCTGCTTACGGCTTGACCGAATGGCAGCGCAGCGCGATCGCCGAAGCGCAGCTCGTCGCCAATCCCGGCTGCTATCCGACGGCAGCTCTGCTTTCACTCTTGCCTCTTGCTGCGGTAGCCAGCCCGCTCCACATCGTCATCGACGCCAAGAGCGGAATGACCGGCGCGGGCCGCACGCCGCGCGTGGGTTCGCTCTTCGCCGAAGTCAGCGGCGATATTCGCGCCTACGGCTTGAACGGGCACCGCCATCAGCCCGAGATTGAATGCTACCTGCGCGGCGGCAACCTCAACGCGAGCGTGACGTTTACGCCGCACGTCGTGCCGCTCGCGCGTGGGATGCTGACCGATTCGTATGCGCTCTTTGATGCTCCAGTCGACGCGCGAGCGATCGAATTCGCATATGCAAACGCCTATGGGAATGCTATTTTCGTGCGCGTACTCTCAGAGGGACGCGTTCCGAGTGTCGCTGCGGTGGTCGGAACAAACGATGCGGAGCTGCGAGTCGACGTCGATGGAACGGTCGTGCGCGCGATCTGCGCGATCGACAATCTCGGAAAAGGCGCTGCCGGTCAAGCCGTCCAGAATCTCAACGTCATGCTTGGCTACGCCGAAGAAAGCGGACTCAATGCTCGCACCGTCTTCGCTTGAACTGATTGCGATGCGGGGCGGTCTCGGCGCCGTCCCTGGCGTACGCTTAGCGGGCGTGCACGCCGGAATCAAACCGCGCAAGCGCGATCTTGCGCTGATTGCCTTCGATGCTCCCCAAAACTGCGCGTCGGTCGTAACCACCAACGAAATCAAGGCGGCGCCGCTGCTGGTGAGTGCCTGCCACCTCGCGGAGTCGGGAATGATGCGCGCGCTCGTCTGCAACTCCGGGTGCGCCAACGCTTGTACGGGCGAGCGTGGCGAACGCGACGCGCGCGCGACGGCGCGCCAAACGGCCGCGTTGCTCGAGATCGCTCCTTCGCAGGTGATCGTCGCATCGACCGGCGTGATCGGCACTCCGCTTCCGATCGATCGCGTGCAGCGCGGGCTCGAACGGGCCGTCGTGCAGCTCGATTTCGGCGGGAAGTCTGCCTTCGACGCGGCCGAAGCGATCATGACCACCGATCGCGTTCCGAAGCTCGCTGCGTATGCGTTTTATCACCGCGATCGAAAATACGTCGTCGGCGGGATTGCCAAAGGCTCGGGCATGATCGCACCCAACATGGCGACGATGCTTGCCTTCCTTGCTACGGATTTTCCGCTATCGCGCGGTGCGCTCGCGGAGCTGCTCACGCAAAGTTGCGACGAGAGCTTCAACATGATCTCGGTTGACGGCGATATGTCCACCAACGACGCCGTCTACGTCTTTGCCCCGGCGCCGTCGAACGGCGCGGAGGTGCCCACGGCGTGCGCGCAGGCGCTGCGCGCGGTCTGTCTCGATTTAGCGCGCGCAATGGTCGCCGACGGCGAAGGCGCGACAAAGACGCTGGAAGTTCGCGTCAGCGGGGCTCTGCAAGTCGCTCAAGCGCGAGCGATCGCCCGCGCGATCGTCAACAGTAATCTCGTGAGGACCGCGCTTTACGGCGAGGACCCGAACTGGGGCCGAATCGTCGCCGCGGCCGGTGCAGCCCGTGCGGGGCTCGATCCGGCACGCTGGTCGCTCGATGTCAATGGCAAGGGGTGGGTCGATTGCGGAGGTATCGAGCTCCTCTCCGAAGCGGAGGCCCACCGAGAGCTCGAGTCGTCGAGCATTGCAATCGAGGTCAAGCTCGGCTTGGGCGAAGCGAAAGCGACTGGCTGGGGCTGCGATCTCTCGCGCGACTACGTTCGCATCAACGCCAACTATCGCACCTGACCGTTGCCGTGCGTTTAAGAACCCCGCAGATGGGGGAAAATGTGGGTGTAAGTAACCGCTTACAAAACTCAAGAACCATCGAGGCCCGCCACCACGGGCCTCGATACTTTTGGAGCCGGTGCCAGGTCAACTAGGAGAGGTAGTCAACCGCTAGCGACGTATGCTCCAAGCGTGCAAGACGTAACGGAAGTACTGCGCCTGCCGTCGCCCGCTCCACGCCCCCAGGCTCTTGCTCACGACGGTGAAAAGCTCTGGATGGGATCGATCGGGACCGATCGTCTTTACGCGATCGATCCTCGGCAATGGACCCTGATTGAAGAAGCGAAGGTGCCGGGCAAACCCTGGGGCATGACCGTGGTGGGCGACGAGCTGCGCGTCGTTTGCGGCGTCGGCGACGATGACGACCGCGAGATCCGCCGCTTCGTTCCGGGCCACGGTTTCAAATCGCAAGGCGCGATCGAGTGTCCCGACGCGACCGGATCGCAACTCAGTTACGACGGTACCCTACTCTACCTCAGCCAGTGGTATAACCGCCGGATTCTGGGACTTGACGAGCGGGGAAACATCGTGCGTCAGATCGATGTGCCGCATCAAATCTGCGGACAGTGCTATCTGGACGGAAACTTTTATCTCGTTACGACCGATGACGAAGAGAGCGACGAGTATTTTCTCACGCGAGTCGCCGCCAATGGCGCCAATGCATCCGACGATCTCGCACGGATCCCTTTCGCGGCTCGGGCTCTTACTTACGACGGCTCAAAATTCTGGACGAATCATCGAGAGGCGAATCAAATCGTCGCATTTGATCGCTGAGCAATTCGCGTCAAACGATCCACGCGGATCTCGGCCACTCTGAACGGAATCACCATCTTACGCCCAGCGGAGTCGAAGAGCGGCCCGGCATAGAAGAGAGCGTTACGCGGTCGTAGCTCAATGGATAGAGCAGCAGGCTTCGAACCTGTTGGTTGGGGGTTCGAGTCCCTCCGACCGCGATTAAAAAGCCCTATGTAGAAGCCGCTTTTCGTGGTCCATTTTAAATCGTGCGCGAGCGGCAGCAGCAAGGCCCCGACAACTCATTCGTCGGGGCCTCGGTGTCCGGAGGGCAATGATGCCGCCACTACCTAAGCGACGTCATCGCTCTTTCCATCCGGGCACAGGCGAGTAACGAGGGCTCTTCAGGGAAGGTTCCACGACAAAAGTTGTAGGCGCCCTCAATCCTCAAGCGCTTTACTTACTCCAGTTCCGAGTCAGGAGAGGCTTCGATCCTGTTGGTTGGACAGCATTGCTGGTTTGTTTCCGAGGAAGCGGGTCGGTGGCGTGGGTGACACCCCGGACCGCGTCAACTCGGGTGGTCAGCTACGGCGACGTGTATTGGCCGGTACACATGTACGTGTTTGTCCCCGAGGTCGGGCCCGGGCCGAAGGTGCACGTGCCTTTCGCCGCAACGCCCTTCATCTTGCCGGTACCGCCGACCGCCATAAACGTTCCCGTACCGGACTGCACGACGCCGTTCTTGGTTGAGACCGAAATCGAGTACCGGTAGAACATCTTGTCGCCGGTGTTGTACGTGACGGTGAAGATGCCGGCAGCCTTCGAACTGCTCGCAGTAGCGTCGGAGTGTTCGGCGTATTGACCGCCCGTGGCGGTCGCGCCGGCCATCGATTCTTTATCGGTGCATTTTCCGGCCTGAATGACGAAGGTGTGGCCCGCCTCATCTCCGGCCGGGATGCTCTTCTGCATCGAGACCTTGCAGGTGCCGGAAAGCGTGTAACTCGTCTGCGCCGAGGCTCCGGCTGCGCTAAAACCGAGGAACGCGCAGCTGCAGAGGATCGTGGTAATCATCAGTTTCATGAGTGCTCCAATGCGGGCGGTAAAACGCGGCAGCGTAGGTGCTGGAACGCATCGCCCGGCAAGCGTGGTTCAGGGACGAGGCCGCGTTTCCTGGCGCGGATTCGGGGCTCCAGCTGCGAGATATCCGCCCGCCGCATTGATCGCATTGCCGGCCTAGTAACAAAAGCGCAGAATCTTGCCGATGTAGCCTAACTGGAATCGGTCGGCGAATCCTACGCCGGGAGCTCGAACGGCAGGTTGGGATCGGCGCAGAGCGTGAGCGGATCGGCGCGCGTCGCATCGCGCTGATAGAAGGCCGCGGCGGCGATCATCGCGGCGTTGTCGGTGCAGTACTGCGGAGGCGGAACGAAGGCGGGGATCCCGCTGCGCTGACTCCAGGCATCGAATGCCGCCTGGAGCGCCGAGTTCGCCGCGACGCCGCCCGAGAGCACCACGGCATTGTATGAAGCGCGTTCGTAGGCCGCCTGAAGGCGCGCCATGAGGACGTCGACGACCGCGGCCTGAAACGAAGCCGCGACGTCCTCGGGCTTAGCGTCGCGGCCGCCGTGTGATTCCAAGAAGTAGCGCACCGACGTCTTCAGTCCCGAGAAGGAAAGGTCGAGCGAATCGCCCGCGGTGCGATGACGTGGAAATGCATAGGCACGTGGGTTGCCGGCTTGCGCCATCGCGTCGAGTGCCGGCCCGCCGGGATAGGGAAGGCCGAGCAGACGCGCTGTTTTGTCGTAGGCCTCGCCCGCGGCGTCGTCGAGTGTGTGTCCGAGAATGCGCATGCGCGTTGCCGAGTCGACCGCAACGAGCTGCGAGTGGCCACCCGACACGAGGAGGGTGAGAAATGGATAGGGCGGGGGCTCTTGGCGACCAAGGAAAGGCGCGAAAACGTGGCCGTGGAGGTGATTAACTGCGTAAAGCGGCCGGCGCAGTGCGAACGCGTATGCTTTGGCTGCGGCGACGCCGACGACGAGGCTCCCGATGAGACCGGGCCCGCACGTTACCGCGATGCCCTCAACGTCCCCAAACGATAACTGCGCACGCCCAAGCGCGTCTTCGACTGCCGCGGAAAGTAATGCCACGTGTCGGCGGCTTGCGATCTCGGGAACGATGCCGCCGTACTTTGCGTGAAAGGCATCTTGATTGGTTGCGACGCTGGCGAGAACGTCGCGCCCGTCGCACACGATGGCCGCGGCGGTATCGTCGCAGGACGTTTCGATGGCAAGCATCAACACGGGTGAGCGATTAGCCTTTAGGAGGAGCGCGCCTCTTAAGCAAGCAATCGATTTTTAGTGAATGCTCGAGTCTTTGGTTCCGGCGAACGAATCGCTTCCTACGAGGTCGATGACACGCAGCTTGCCGTGGGAAGCACGCTCGGCGCCCCCAAAGGCGCGATCGTCATTAAAGCCTCGGGCGCGATCGAGAAGTTCTACTCGAGCGACCTCGGGGTTACGCTGATGTCGGGCATTTCAATCGAGTTCTGGGACGGACCAACCGGCGCGGGACGCACAAAGGTCGACGGCAAATTCCGAATTCATACAGACTTCCAGGAGCACGCTTATCGTATCGACGAGGGTGTCAGCGTTGTTGAAAAACTCTTCGTCCTCAACGGCAAGCCCCGCGGCAGCGACGTCGATCCCCTGACCGCGTACGTCACCGTCGAGATTCACAACGATTCGGACGAAACGCGCGATTTCCACAGCTTCACCGGAGCGCTGTTGCGCGGCAACACCATTCGCGACGTTCGCGTAAGCTACGACCCCGCGCTGCACGCGATAGTCGCGTGGAACGTGTCGGCACCGAATCAAGGGCGTGCCTTTGGATCTTCGCGCGCGCCCACCAGTTTCGAAGTGTCGGCCGACCATGGCAAGATGATCCGGCCCCACTTTGCGGGGAAACTCTCAAACTCCATCACTCGCAACGTCGCCGATCCCATCGCGCTCTTCCATCATCGCCACCGTCTGGCACCGGGAACGCGCCGGCGCCTTTCCTTCACGCTGGTTGGGTCGCCGGAGGGAGCCCGCGGCGCGCGGCGCTGCTACCGTTGCGCGCCGCCCGCGCGGGTGGCGCTCGCGCAAACGCGGCACCACTACAAGGAAGTGCTCGAGCGCGCGGTCGTCGTAACGCCGGACGCCCATATCAACCGCGGAGTCCTTTGGGCTAAAGCGAACATGCTGCGTACGGAGCTCTACGCCCCCACGGGGTGGTGCTTTGTCAACGACCCCACACGCTCCAATAATAGCGTGGGCCGCGACACCGCTTCGTTCGCGCTCGGATCGGATTTCGTCACGCCGGAATTCTCGCGTGAGTCGTTGCGCTGGTATTTTCGCAACGCGCAACGAAACGGGAAAATCGTCGAGTATTACGACGTTCGCAACGGCGAGTCGAATGACTACGGCCTGAACGTCAACGATGATACTCCATTGGTGATCTTGGCACTCAATCATCATCACCTCGTGACCGGCGATCTCGGCTTCATTCGAGAGTGCTATCCGGCCGCAAAACGGGCCGCCACATACCTCCTCGATCAGCGCGATGCGCGCGGACTGGTCTGGTGCACGTCGACGAAGACCTCTATGTGGGGCATCGTGGGCTGGCGCAACATTATCGACGATTACCGAATCTCCGGCGCATCGACGGAGGTGAACTCCGAATGTTGCGCCGCGCTCGTGGCCATGGCCGAGATGGCAGAAGCGCTTGGCAAGAAGAGAGATAAACAACGCTTTGAGCGCGAGGCGGTGGCGCTGCGGGCGGCGATTAACCGACACCTGCTCGACCCTAAAACCGGACTCTACTATCTCAATATTGATGTCGACGGGCAGCCGCGCTCCAACGTCACGGCCGACATGCTGTTCCCGGTCTTTCTCGGAGTCGCCGATCGCGAAACCGCGGCGCGAATCGTCAGCCGCCTCAGCGTGCCTTCCTTTTGGACGGAGGCGGGTATCCGTACGGTGCCGCGTGACGACCTCGAGTATAGCCCGACGCAAAGCTGGGGTTTACTCGGCGGCGTTTGGGTGGGCTTGACGTTCGTGTACGCGATAGCCGCGGCGCGTTACAATCCCGGCTTTATGGCGTACGCATTGAGCACGAGCTTCCAGCATTATTCGCGCGATCCCGGGCGGAACAACACCGTGCCAGGCCAGTTCTCAGAGTGGCTGCACGGCGAAACGCTCGCCAATCAAGGCATGATGCTTTCACCGTGGTATCCACCGCGTTACGTCTGGTCGGCGATTGAAGGCGCGTGCGGGCTTCGAGTCCATGGACGCCAACCAGGCTGCAATCCGCTTCTGCCGCCTCACTGGAAGTGGGTGGGTGCGCGCAACGTATCGTTTCGCGGAAAGCAGCTCACGTGGTTCGTGGCGCGAGCGCCCGAGCCGACGCTCTACGCGACCTTCGCGTGCACGTCCGACTTGCCTTTGCAAAAGTACGACCGCGATGTGACGCCGATGCTGCAACTCGGCGATGACGTCACCGAGATTGCCATGCAGCGGGGCAGCAATTTCGTCATCTTCATGGGGAACACCGCGACCCGCACCGTTACGACGCCACTTCGCTTCGCGCGCTCGCTGCGCGGCCTCTATCGCGTTCGCTATTTCACGAGCCTGCTGGGTGAATGGGTGGAGCGCGAGAACTTAGACGGTCGCAAACTCGCACATGGCTTCGCGATCGACGTGGATGCGCTGGGATTCTGCGTCGTAGAGCTTCAGCGCCTCTAGTGTTGCTGGAAGACTGACGCGGGAATCGCCCCGTCAAATTGATAGGTGCCGTAGGTAATCGTCGCGTCACCGCTATAGCCGGGGAATTTCGCGACGAGCGTCGCGCTGCGGGCCAAGTGGTATTGGGAGACGCCTGGATGGTGCCTGAAGGTGACTGCGAGTGTCGCTCCGTTCGTATACAAGAAGGCGACGGACTCGATGGCATACGTCGTAGCGCTCACCCACATGGTCATGCTCTTGACTCTGCTCGCTACTTTAGGAATGCCGGTTAAAAGATAGGCGGCATGGTGGCCGTGGGGTTGTGAACTCGGTGTCGAAATTGCGTAATCGCGTAACCAGGTCTGTGGCGTTCCCATGGTCGAGAGCGTGTTGCCGAGGCCCCGCGCAATGCTGGGCGGATTATCGAGATGGAGCGCTTGCCGGTCCGGAGCCTGGTAATACTGCGTTCCGGTCATCTTGAAAGGCAACGAGATGATGCTCACCCGGACGTGACCGCTGATGCTCACGGGGACTGCGTACGAGCTGAGACCTTGCCATCGACTTTGGCTGCGCTGCAAGATCGTTGCGGCGTCCGGTGGCGGAGAGGGCGGCGGCGCCGGAGCCGCGGTCGCGGTTCCCATCACGAGCAGAATCGCAACGATAAGATTCATTGCCGGTAGCGTACGACAGCAGCTCACAAAAGCGCAAGTCCGTGAGGTTGCGGCAATCCGCAGCCGCTTCGCGCAGGCTTTCCCTGTGGGGCGCACCGTAAGCTATTTCGCTTTTGTGCGCGTACGCTTGCGTGTGGCTGCCCCTTTTCGCGCGGTCTGTTTACGGCGGCCTTGCGGATGGACGCCCAGCTCCTTCCACGAAGTTTCGGATAGGGCGACGCCATAGTGCGCGGCGGCCCTCTTGATGTTGGCAAACGCCAAGGCGCGCTCGGCATCCGATACGTCCGTTACCTGATCGAAGCGAGCCGCCGCGTTGCGCACGTGACGTGCATCGGTCAACGGCTCTTTGCGCTCCTTGGGGAACGCATAGACGCTCGCCGGAAGGTCGCTTTGCCTCGTCAAGCGGCCATGTTTTTCATGGGGCTTCCAAGTCGTTCTCATGGGTATATCGTACCCAAGCGTGGCCCACCACCCCGAGACGCCGTGGAAGCCCTCCCAGCGTGACGCGGAGGACGTCGTTTGACGCGGTTCCCAATGGGAATTAAGATAGGGAACGTGAGTCGACAGCCCCGCGCGCGAAATTGCGAGCATCTGGTCCAGTTCTACGGTGATGACGCCGCGCGTCTGGCTCGTAACGTCGCCCGATACCTTCGTGATTCGTTGTCGCCCGGCGGCGCGGGCATCGTTATCGCGAGCGCCTCCCGACGGGAGGCGTTCGTCCGCGAGCTTGAGCGCCTTCAAACCGCGGACGATGAGCCCTTTCAAGCGCGCCTGACGCTCCTCGACGATGCCGAAACGCTGGCCACGTTCATGCACGAAGGCATGCCAGATGCCAAGCTCTTTGAAGCACATGTCGGAAGCCTGGCTAAGGATCTGTACGGACGATACCGGCGCGTACGCGCGTATGGGGAAATGGTCGGTCGCTTGTGGGCCGAGCGGGCTTATTCCGCGGCAATCGAGCTCGAAATGCTTTGGAACCACCTCTTGGATTCGGTCGGCTTCGATCTCTACTGCGGTTATCCGATCGACGTCTTGAGCGAAGATTTTCAGATTCCGGCAATGCGTCCACTGCTCGCCGCGCACAGCAGGCTGGTTCCCGCGCTGTCGCGCACGTTCGACCCCGCGGTGCGGCGTGCGATGGACGAGGTGCTCGGCAACCATCCTTATGGGCTGCGGGCCTTAGCTCACGAAGTCTTCCATTCATTGGAGACCTCGCTCCCGAGCGCCGAAGGTACGATTCTACGGTTGCGCAGCGCGCTTCCGCGGTACGCCGACGAAATTCTGGCGAAAGCGAAGGAGTACCAGCAGGCCTAAAACGCGCGGCGGGGCGGAAGCACCGCGCGAACGTGGGTCCCGAAGCCTGGAAGCACCTCGACTTCGAGTTGCGCTCCAAGGCGCTCAATCAACCACAGGCCGCGGCCGTGCTCGGTCAGTACGTCGGCGCGCCGTGCGCCCGTAGCGGCATATCCCGTGCCGCGGTCGATGACGTGAAGCACGGCATTCCCGCTGCGCCACTCGAGCGCGACTTCGATTCGGCCGCCGGCGTGTTGCGCGACGTTTGCCGTCAGCTCTCCGAAGATGAGTTCCGCCGCATCCAGGTCGCCTCGGGAGTCGGCTGAGGCCGCGAGCTGCGCCAGCAACTTCTTTCGCGCGAGCCGAGCCGCGCGCCAGTCGCTCGAGTCAAACGTCCAGCGCTGCGACTCGACGAAGTTTAGTAGGAGTATGGCAACGTCGTCGGATGACTGATCGTGCAGACAAACATTTTCGAGGAACTCCGCCGGGCTTTCGACGTAGAAAACGGCATCCGTGCTGAGCGCCTCACGTAGCCGGCGCTCTCCGGCAAGCGTGTCGCGCGTGGCCTCGGTCAATCCGTCGGTGTAGAGAGCAAGAAGTGCGGCGTTGTTGAGAGACTCCGTGACGGGCCGAGCCGGTTGACCCATGGAGCGTAGTCCAATCGGCAGTCCGGCGGCCTCGAGTTCTTTGAGCGACCCGTCGGCGCAGCGCAAGATGGGATACGGATGTCCGGCATTGGCATAGGTGAGCGTACGATTATAGCCATCGAAAATTCCCACGAAAGCGGTAGCGACCGACTTAGGATAACGACGCAACAAGACACGCTCGGCAGCGTCCAAGATTCGTACGGGATCCGGTTCGTACATTGCAACGACGTTGATAGCGTGCCGAAGTTTTCCCATAATGATGGATGCTTCGAGCCCATGTCCGGTGACGTCGCCGACGGTGAGCAATACGCGGTGATCGTCGAGCTCGAACGCGTCGTACCAGTCGCCACCGACCTTTACTTCCAACGCTGCCGGACGATAAATTGCGCTTAATGACGCACCCTCGACACTCGCCAACCGTGCGGGGAGCGTCGCCTGTTGAAGCGTTTGAATCAGCCGCCGTTCGCGCGCAAAGCTCTCGGCATGATGGAGCGCAAGCGATGCGCGCTGTCC
>CAVWOR010000002.1:0-11841 GCA_963756635.1 Vulcanimicrobiota bacterium | reverse complement strand
CACGAAACTCTTGCGCGCCACCCTCAAAGAGATCGGTGATCATGCCCCACTCGAGCGCCTGTTCGAAGCTAACGGTCTTGCCGGTCGCCATCATCTCGATCGCTCGCGACTTGCCGACGAGCCGTGCGAGCCGCTGCGTTCCGCCGGTACCGGGCAAAACGCCGAGCGCGACCTCGGGAAGCCCGATCTTGCCGGCGTCTTTGCGCGCGATGCGCAGATCGGCGGCCATGGCGATCTCTAAACCGCCGCCCACGCAGTGGCCGTTGAGCGCCGCGATCACCAGCTTTGGCGTCTGCTCGAGCCGGGCCAGCGTTTCGTTGGCGTGCAGGCAGAACATGTACTTAAATTTGGGGTCACTTGGTTGAGCATCCCGATGTTCGCCCCCGCGGAGAAGAACTTCTCGCCCTTTCCCGTCAGCACGATCACTTCCACGTCGGCGTCGAAGCGCGCGTCGAGAATCGCCTCGTCGAGCTGACGCATCATCTCGTGAGTGTAGGTATTTGCCGGGGGATCGTCCATCTCGACGAATGCGACGTGGCCGTCCTTCCAATAGTTGATGACGCGCTTGCCGTCGAGCGGACGGGCTTCACGTCCAAACGGCGTCTGCTGCGCCACTCCGTTCACAGTCGTGCTCATGCGAGATTTCCCTTCGGTGCGATCCAGTGGGGGCCACACGCGCTTCGCGCGTGGGGGGCGCGCAGTCCGTAGGACGAAGCGCCTTTAGAAACTGAGGGTTCCCAACTGGATCGCAAATTGGCGTGGCTCATGCGAGATTTCCCTTCGGAGCGATCCAGTTGGGATCTTT
The DNA here is from genome assembly GCA_963756635.1 of Vulcanimicrobiota bacterium. Taxonomy (GTDB): domain Bacteria; phylum Vulcanimicrobiota; class Vulcanimicrobiia; order Vulcanimicrobiales; family Vulcanimicrobiaceae; genus Cybelea. The sequence goes on along the minus strand of CAVWOR010000002.1, from coordinate 11,036 downwards.
GAAGTATTCTTTGAGTTTCGTTTCGTCGGCGTCGCTGGGGAGGACGGTCGGCGCGTAGGCCGCCCATTCTTCTTCGGTCAGCTTGCGCCCGTCGACCGAGTAACGTTCGCCGGCATAGTCGCCGATCTTGCGATTGAAACGCATGTCGGGAATGTAGAGTTTCGTTTCGCTGGGGTTGACTTCGTTCACGCGGGCTACGGTCGCCGAAGCCTCATCAAAGAACTGCCGCCGCGCGCGCTCGTTGAGGTGCTCCTTGTCGAGGCCCTCGCCGGCCTTGTCCTCGTCGACTCGTCCTTTGATGCCCCAGGCGTACGCCCATTGTGCGGAGCCCGAATGGTCGGTACCGAAAAGATCGAGCGAGCCCGAGAACCACTTGTTATAGTATTTTTGCTGGATTGCAACGGGAATAACGCCGGCTTTTGCGATGCGGCGCAACCCCGTGATGCCGGTGCCCATGTGATACGACTCCTCGCGCAGCATCGGCCCCATGGATGCCGCGAGCGGTGCGAAACTCGAATGCGAGAGCATCGTCAGCTGGAACTTTCCGTCGCGATCCATAAAATTCGTGTAGGCGAAAAAATCGAGCCAATGCGTGACGTCATCGTTGAAAGCGTTGAGTAGCCGATTCTTCTTACCGAAAGCGCGGCGTTCCAGCATCTTCTGGGCCTCGATCTTGCCTTCGCTTCCGAAGTGGTCGACCATCAGGTGACACATCTGATAGCCATGACGAGTCTCTTCGACCATAATGCGCACCAGCGATGCCAAATCGTACTCGCTCGGCGCATTGTTCACTAGGAAGCGCTGCTGTTCGTTGGACGCGAACTCGGTATCGCCTTGATAGACCACCATGTTGAGCACGGCGTCGCGCATCCGCTGGTCGGGGATTTCGCGGACGCGCTCCCAGCGGCGCTCGCCCTTGAAATCACCGAAGTAGATCTCACTGGTCGGGAGCTCGCCGTACTTTGCCTCGAAGCGATACCCCGGCATGAAACGGTCGACCAGCTCGCGATCGAGGCCGATGTCGCGCCTCCACTCGTCGAGCATCACGATCCAGTCGTCAAAGGTAGAAATCCGGTTCATGGCTATGCCCTTCCAGCGTATAACAGATTTTCGTCGTGCGGCGAGGGTACCGTCATACTACGGCGTAGCACCGCACGTGTCAAGGCTGACCGAGCGGCGGGTACTAGGGCGTCAAACTAAGCAGCTGGCGTGAAGCAATGAAGAGGGCATTCTATAACGTCCCCAAAGAGAATCGCCACCAAAGTGTTACATCCTGAAAATCAGCCGCCGCCGAAAGTGAGATTGACCCACTATCCGGGCTCTCACATTAACCCCGAGCGGCCGGTGACGCGGCCTAACTCTTTTGTCTTCACGCTCTACGGCGACATGGTTGCCCGTCTGTCGCCCGACGGTTCCCTATGGATCGGGGGCCTCATTGCGTTGATGTCGTCCTTCGGCGTTTCGCCGGCGGCCGTGCGCCAGGCGGTTTCCCGGATGGCGCGTCAGGGATGGCTGCTAGCCCGGCGGGAGGGAAACCGAGCTTTCTACACGGTCACCGAGCGCGGTCGCCGGCGCATCGAAGAGCTCACTCCTCGTATCTACGGTCCGGTGATCGAGTGGGATGGGCGCTGGCGGCTCCTCAGCTATGCCATCGGCGAAGCGCATCGAAAGCGCCGCGAACGCTTGCGCAAGGAGCTGGGAGCGCTTGGTTGGGCCCAACTCTCTCCTTCAACCTGGATATCGCCTTCGGACACGCTCGCCGCAGCTCGGGAAGCCGCGCGCACGACGGGCACGCTGGAAGCGGTGAACCTCTTCACGAGCGAGTATCGAGGGCCGCTCAGCGATCGGGCATTGCTCGAGCGCTGCTGGAACGTCGGCGAAATCGCCTCGGCGTACGATGCGTTCATCGCGCACTACCAACCGCGCCTGCGGCGCGAGCGGGAACGCAGCGACCTCGGCGACGAGGCCGCGCTCGTCGAACGGCTCTGGCTCGTCCACGATTATCGGAAATTTGTCTATATCGACCCTGGACTGCCTAGCGAGCTATTGCCGCCCCATTGGCCCGGGACGGCCGCAGCAGCGCTCTTTCGCGAGTATTACGCGGCGATCGACGCTAAATCACAACGCTACTTTCATCTTTGCACGAACGGATGAAACGGGTGCCCGCGCCGGAGCGTCGAAGCGAGCCGCCCATGCCCAAACGCCTGCTCCTCGTTCTTGCCGTCGCCGCGCTCGCAATTGCGGCGTGCCACAACAACAGTTCCACATCGCCGATTCCCTCCGGCTCGCCGCTTTCGCCAAGTCCCAATCCGTCGATTACCAACGCAAAGGTCTTGGTAACGATCGCAGGGACGCCGGCGCCGAAAATCCCGGTCGAGGAATCGACGCCACGCTCGACATCGAGTCCCCGCCCCGGCAAGCCGTTCGATACGCGCAACACCAATAAGAAGGGACTGGCGCATTTCTCGGATCTCAAGCCGAACAAAGTCTATTGCTGGGTCGCGGACATCTCGCCGAGTTTTAAGTCGTCGGAGTGCGCCGGCTGGGAGGTTTGGCAAACCAGCACGATCACTCTGGGGACATAATCGAAACGCTCTGATTTAGATGCAACTCTAGGAGCCGAGGGCCGACGTTTACTACGACAAACGAGACCGGAGGCGACAACGAGATGCGCTAAATCAGAGCGTTTCGTCGTCATGCAGGTGCAGGTGGCAGCCATCTTCGGCTTCCGAGAGCACGTCGCGCGCTTCCGCGAGAACTGCGGTCGAGAGCGGCCGGCTTGGCGGTTCGACCGAACCCTCCGCAGCGAGAAACTCGACTTCGCTCCAATCTTCCCACGTTTCGAGCGGCTCGCCGTCGAACGACGTCGGAAAGCGCACGCAGAATCCTTGATCGAGATGCAGGCCGACGACGCTGACCTCGGTGCCGCGCGGAAAGTACGTGCCGTCTTTCCAAAGCGTGCCACTGGTCGTGCAGTACGTTCCGCCGATCTTCAGCGGCTCTTCCATGCTCAAGAGTTTACCCCAAACGGATCCATCGCTTTCTCGCCGATGTAGGTGAGCACGCTCTTCGTCTCGGTGTAGATGCGCATCGTTTCCATACCGAGCTCGCGGCCGTACCCCGATTGTTTGTAGCCGCCGAACGGAACGCCGGGAAAGACTGCGTACGGGGTGTTGATTGCAACCGAGCCGCTACGAATCGCGCGCGCGACCCTGTTCGCCCGTCCTACGTTACTCGACCAGACGCTTGCCGCAAGGCCGTACTCGCTCGCATTCGCGAGTGCGATCGCTTCGGCTTCGTCGGCGAAGCGGACAAAGGTCGCGACGGGACCGAAAACCTCTTCGCGCGCGATGCGATGAGAGTGTTGTGCCTCGAAGGCTGTAGGATTCCAAAACAGTCCGCCCCCGAAGGCGTCGCCGAGCGTCGGTGGATTTCCACCGAACAGCGCCTTTGCACCCTCGGCAACGCCGATCTCACAATAATCTTTGATCTTCTCGTACTGTTCGCGCAGCGTGATCGCACCTATCTGCGTCGCTGGGTCTTCAGGGTCACCGATGCGTAATCGCTTCGCCTTTTCCGCGAAACTGCTCACGAAACGATCGTAGATTCCGGATTGCAATAGAATCCGCGAGCGCGCTTCGCAGCATTGGCCGGCGTTGTAATAGACTCCGTAGAGAGCCCCGGCTACCGCGGCATCGAGATCGGCGTCGTCAAAGACGACGGAGGGAGACTTGCCGCCTAACTCGAGCGTGACGCGCTTGAGCGTCCGCGCTGCGGTTGCCGCCACGATCTTGCCCGTCGCGGTCGAACCGGTGAAAGCGATTTTATCGATTCCGGGGTGCTCCACGATCCAAGCCCCGATCGAACGCGTCGAACCGGTCACAACGTTGAGCACGCCCTCGGGAACTCCGGCTTCGAGCGCGATTTTCCCCAACTCGATCGCACTGAGCGGCGTCACGGATGACGGCTTCAAGACGACGGTGCATCCGGCGGCAAGCGCCGGAGCGACCTTCCAGGAAGCCAGCAGCAGCGGAAAATTCCAGGGGACGATCGCCCCAACGACGCCGACGGGTTCGCGCACAGTGCTCGCAAGATAGGTAGGGATTGGCGGAGGCAAGGTCTCGCCGTAATTTTTGGTGGCCGCGCCGGCGTAGAACTCGAAGCAATCCACGATCGCGCCGAGCTCGCCCTTGGCCGTCGCGATCGTCTTGCCGTTGTCGCGCACTTCACATAGCGCTATTTCCGCCGCCCGCTCGCCGATGAGCTGCGCGATTTTATATACGATCTTGCCGCGCCGCGATGCCGCCATCGTGGGCCATCTTCCCGCGTCGAAGCTTCGTCGCGCCGCAGCCACCGCGGCGTCGACGTCGTCGCGCGTCGCGTCGGCAACGTCGGCGATCTTCGCCCCGGTCGCAGGATTGCAATCCTCGTAGAACCCGTCATCCGAGGCATCGCGCCATTCGCCTCCGATCAGGAGTTGCGTCTTCGTCACGGTCGAGGTTGTGCTCATTTCGGTGCCTTCAACTCCACGCGCTCGAATACCGTTGCAATGCCTTGGCCAACGCCGATGCACATGGTCGCTAAACCGTATCGGCCGTTGCGCCGGCGCAGCTCGTGCAACAGCGTCGTAACGATGCGCGCACCACTCGCACCAAGGGGATGACCGAGTGCAATCGCCCCTCCATTGGTGTTCGTGATCCGCGCATCCAATTCAAGATCGCGCATGCACGCAATCGCCTGCGCGGCAAACGCTTCGTTGATTTCAACGAGATCGAGCTGGGACGCGGAAAGACCGACGCGCCCAAGTGCTTTGCGGGTTGCGGGAATTGGTCCGAGCCCCATCACGTCGGGCGCTACGCCGGCCGATGCGCAGCCCAAAAAGCGCGCCATCGGCACGAGCCCCAACCGTCGCGCCGCCTGGGCCTCGCAAAGCAGCAGCGCGGCCGCGCCATCGTTGATGCCCGAGGAATTTCCGGCCGTCACGGTGCCCCCGGCCTTGAACGAGGGCGCGAGCCGGGCCAGCGCCTCAAGCGTGATTTCGGGCCGCGGATGCTCGTCGCGCTCCATCTTGGTTTCGCTTCCACGCGCCCCCGGAACCGGAACGGCGACGATCTCCTCCGCAAACGCGTCGCGCTCGATCGCCGCCTTGCACTTCATCTGCGAATTAAATGCAAAGCGGTCTTGCTCTTCCCGCGTAATACCGTAGCGTTGCGCAACGTTCTCGGCGGTTTCACCGAGCGAGATCGTCCACTCGCCGGGCATCTTGGGATTGACCATACGCCAGCCCAGAACGGTGTCGAACAGGTGTTGCTTGCGCCCGAATGACGCGTCGCTCTTGGGCAGCACATACGGCGCGCGCGTCATCGATTCCACGCCGCCGGCGATCATAACGTCGCCCTCGCCGCAGCCAATCGCCTGCGCTGCCGAATTAATCGCCTGGAGACTCGAACCGCAGAGACGATTGACGGTAACGCCGGGAACTTCGACCGGCAACTGGGCGAGGAGCGCCGCCATCCGCGCCACGTTGCGATTATCCTCACCACTCTGGTTGGCCGCGCCGAAATAAACGTCGTCGATTGCGGTGCGCTCGATGCCGGTGCGTTCGACGACCGCACGCACCGCGATCGCAGCGAGGTCGTCAGGCCGAACGTGCGCGAGCTGTCCACCGTACCGCCCGATCGGCGTGCGCACGGCATCGATCACCCAGACCTCGCGGTTCATTCGAGCGCCTCCTCCGGGGCGGGCGTTTCGGCGACGTCGAGCATCCAAAGCGAGCGGTGCGGCGCGAACGCGTCGCCTTCGGCCTCCGCGAGACGTTTTAGAATTCGTTGCACGCGGGTGCCCCCGATCTCGCGTCCCCACGCGATCGGCCCGACCGGGTAGTTCGCGCCGAGCCGCATCGCGGTCTCGACGTCCTCGGGTGACGCGATCTCTTCTGCAACGGCGGTGATGGCCTCGTTGACGATCGATCCGACGGTGCGCCCGAGAAAGAGGCCGGGCTGGTCGGCGACCAAGATGACCCCTTTGCCGAGCGCCGCGAAAAGTTCTTGCGCGAGTTCGAGGGCATCGTCGGCCACCGCTTCGGAATCGACGATTTCGATCGCGCGCTGGGCTTCGAGCGAACCGAGCAGACCATATCCGACCAAACGCTCGGGGTGGCGCAGACGGCGCGCGCAAGCGCGCACATCGGTCGCGTACGCGTCGGCGAAGAAGACGCACTCCGCCGCCAGCAGCGAATCGAGCTCGGCCAGGATATCGCCGCGATCGGCGGCGCCGTCGCCGAGGTCGATGACGATCGTGGCTTCGGGCGAGATCTCCTTGAGTAAGTCGTCGTTTTCGATCCGCTGGACGTGCGCGTACGCCCCGGCAATCCTCTCAGAAAACTCGTCGGCGACGTCGCCGAAACCTAAAATCGTAACGAGCTCGTCCGTATTATGCTCGTCGTGAGCCGGCGTCACGGTTGGATCGAAGCGCTCCGAGCGACCGTCACGGTAGACGTAAAACCCCGCGCCTCTCTTGCGGCCGAGCAATCCTTCCGCGACCATGCGCCGCTGGAGCTCTACCGGCGCAAACCGTTCCTCTCGCGTACGAGCGTAGATCGACTCCGTCGTCGCCAGATTGACGTCCAGCCCGATGAGGTCCATCAATTCGAAAGGTCCCATGCGAAAGCCGGCAGCTCGCGCCAGCGCATCGAGCTCTCCGACCGACGCAACGCCGCGTTCGAGTGCGCGCAGCGCCTGGAGATAATACGGGCGCGCGATGCGATTGACGATGAATCCCGGCGTATCCGCCGCCAGCACCGGCGTCTTGCCGCACTTCGCCGCAACCTCGTAAGCACGGGTGAGTGCGTCGTCGCTCGTCTGCGGCGTCGATACGATCTCGAGCAACTCCATACGAGTCGGCGGGTTGAAGAAATGCAAGCCGACCACGCGCTCGGGATGCGACACGACGTCGGCGAGTTCGCCCACCGAGAACGACGAAGTATTCGTCGCGAGCAACGCCTCGGGCGAAAGCGCGTCTGCGAGCGCAACGAAGATTTCTCGTTTGAGTTCGAAGCGTTCGGAAACGGCTTCTATGGCGATCGATGCCTCGCTGGGTCGGGCGATTGCGTCCTTCCAGACGATGCGCTCGAGAACCGAAAGATCGCGCAAGCGCCCTGCTTCGCGTTCCAGGAACGCGAAGCCGCGTTCGCGCGCGGCGGCTTGAGGCTCGACGATATCGACGTCGTAACCGGCAAGCGCTCCTACCAATGCGATGCCAGAGCCCATCGTCCCACCGCCCACGACCAAGAATCGCTCTGCCATAGAGATTGCGGTACTTCGCGAAAGGAGGTGCAAACGCTTCGCCATAGATTGCCAGCATGGAAAAACCCGCGTGGCGCTTGCGCGCATCGCGTTACGTCGTCGATTCGCCATATATGCGCCTGCGCGTCGATGAAATCGAGCTTCCGGACGGGAGTATTCTGCCGAATTACTTCGTCCGCGAATCGCTCGGCTTCGTTACGATATTGGCGCTGACGGACGACGCCCAGGTCGTGCTGGTCAGGCAGTATCGGTACGGCTCGGATTCGATCCACCTCGAGCTTCCTTCCGGAATGCTCGCCGACCAGGAAGACCCGCGCGATTGCGCGCAGCGCGAACTGGCTGAGGAGACGGGCTATCGCGTGGAGCGCTGCGAGCTTGCGGCGGAGTATTTTCCCGAGCCGGTTCGCTCACCCGCCCGCGCCTACGTCTATATAGGATCGGGCGCCCGCAAAGTAAGCGAACCGAACCCCGAACCCAGCGAGCACCTCGAGGTCGAGCTGGCGACGCTGGCACGTTTCCGCGCCATGCTCGAAGACGGCACCGTCGACGCCGGCGGGTCGATCGCCGCGGGCTACCTCGCGCTGCGTAAACTGCGAGCCTCATGAAACTTGGAGCCTGGGGCCGCGGTAGCTTCAGATGAACATGAAGAATCCAATGCTCGCGCTCTTTCTGAAGCTCACCGCAATCGTGGCGATCGCGATCGTCGTGCTCGTCGTTGCCCTCTACCTCGTGAAGATCGTCCTGATTGCCGCGATTATCGCAGCCGTCGGGGTCGGCGCCTTCTTCCTTTACAGCCTCCTGCGCCGCCGCTCGAACTTTCCGGTCATTCGTTAGGAGCCGCAAGCCAACTTTCGAGCGCTTGGGTAACTCGCTGCGGTTCCTCCAGCATCGGGAGGTGGCCGCTCTCCTCGCAAACCACGAGCCGGCCTCGCGGGAATTTTGCGACGATCGCTCGCGCTTCTTGCGCCCCAACGACAGAATCGCGCGCGCCGGCGAGCAGTAACATGGGTACGTCGAGGTCGGAGGCGATGTCTTCCGACGACGCGCGCAGCGCCACGCCGCGCAGCGTCGCGGCCGCTCCGGCAGCAACGTTATGCCGGGCGATTTCGTACGCGCGCTGGACGACGGCGGGGCGCTCCGCGTAGGTTCGCGGCGCGAACAACCGCGGCAGATACGCCTCGATAACCGGTTCGATGCTGCCTTCCCGCTCGATGCGATCGGCCATATCGCGGCGGGCCGCCGCTTCACCGGATGTATCGGCCCGCAGCCGGCTCGTCACAAGCGCGAGGCGCGCCACACGCTCGGTAAACATGCGCGCGAAAGCGAGCGCGACGTATCCGCCCATCGAATGACCGATGAGCGCAGCGCGCTGGATGCCCAGCGCGTCGAGCAGCGCGGCGATGTCCGCCGCAAGCATTTCCATGAGATACGGCCCTTCCGGCGCGCTCGACGTACCCGCGCCGCGTAAGTCGGGACGGAGCACGCACGACTTGCGCGCGAGCGCGTCGGATTGCACTTCCCAGATCTCGCGCGTCAACGGAAATCCGTGGATCAATACGACTGCAGACTCGCGTTTGTGCCCATCGATGCGCGCATCAATGCATGCGCCGTCATCGGCAAAAACTTGCATTGAAGCTCGTAATACTGTATAAGGTAGGCAACACCCCTGGTCGGTTGCCGACCAGAGAAAGGATGACTCGTACCAACGATGGCAGTTCGAAAGAAAGCCGCTCGCAAAGCGGCCGTGAAAAAGGCGGTCGCTGGAGCGTTGGTTCGCAAAGCGGTTCGCAAGCGCGTTCGCCGCAAGGTGGCCCGTAAGGCGATCCGTCGCAAAGTAGCTCGCAAGATCGTGCGTAAGAAAGCACGGCGGAAGGTGGCCCGTAAGGCAGTTCGACGAAAAGTAGTTCGTCGAAAAGTGCGCAAGACGGTTCGCAAAAAGGCAGCCCGAAAGGCAGTTCGCCGAAAGGTCCGACGCAAGAAAGCTGCAGGCTAAATCGCGATCCAGAACTCCGCTCGGTTTCTAACCGGCGGAGTTATTTAAGCGAGTCGCGACAAAATCGCGGCTCGCTTTTCTTGAGTCAAACCGTCCGTACGGCGGGGCGAAAAACCCAAATGCCCAGAAACAGCGCCGTGCACAGGGCACCGGCCAGCGCAAACGTCGGGCGCAGGCCGATTACCGCGGCGATCGTCCCGTCCACGAGCGCGCCGAGCGGAACCACGCCGATCGCGATCATCGTGTAAACCGCGAGCGCGCGGCCGCGCACGTCGTCGGGCGAAAGCGTCTGTATCAAGGTGTTCGTCGCACCAAGCGACGCGAGCGTACCGACGCCGATCGCGAACAGCACCGGCAACGCCAACGCCAGCACCGGCACGAACGCCAGCGCGAAAACCCCCGCAGACATGAGCAGCCCCGATTGCAGCCAGAGCATCGAGCGCCGCTCGCGTTGCGCGAAGTACGCGGTGACAAGCGCGCCGCCGAAGCCGCCGACGCCGATTGCCGAGACCGCCCAGCCCAGACCGCGTGGGCCGGAGTGCAGAACGTTGACCGCCAGCGCCGGGACGAGCTGACCGTACGGCCGGGCCAAGAGCGCGGTTACAAACTGCGCGAGCACGATGCAGCGGAGTGCGGGATGGCGCGCAATGAAGAGAATGCCCTGACGCATCGCGCGCATCGTCGGCTCTGGGCGGGTTGCCGTCGGCGGCGATGGGCGCATCATGAGTACTGCGGCCACGACGGCCAGCGTCGCCGCGGCATTGAAATAAAACGCGCCCGCGACGCCGATCCAAACGATGAGCAATCCTGCAAGCGCCGGCCCGATCACGGCCGGCGCGTTGAACGCTATCGAGTTCAAACCGACGGCGTTGCCGACGTACTCGCGATCGACGAGCATGGGAAGCCAGCTCTGGCGCGTCGGCGAGTCGACCGCGTTGGCGCCGGAGTTCAATGCCGAAAGCAGCACCAGACTGATCAGGTCAAGCCGGTGTACGGTCGCGAGCAGGGCGAGCAGCAACGCCGTCAGCGCCATCGTCACGTTCGTAATGAAGAGCACGAGGCGACGCGGTAATTGGTCGGCGACGACCCCCGCCGGGGGTGAAAGGAGCAAGACCGGAATCGCCCGGGCGGCCCCCAGGATGCCGAGATCGAGCGCCGCTTGATGCTGCGAGCCTGCCATGCGCGCAACGAAGAATCCCATCGCCGTGAACTGCATCCACGTTCCGAGATTCGAAATCAGGAGCCCGAGCCAAAGCAGCCGAAAATCCCGGTAGCGCAGCGCCGCCAGAATCGACCCGCTACCGCTCACGCTCCGTGTGCTCGCACGGCGGCGACGAGTAGCGCCGTCGCCTGTGCTGCGTCGACCCGCGAAGCGTCAACGCAGAGATCGTAGCTGCGCACGTCGCCGAACGTCAGGCCGTACCACTCTTTCATATAGGCGCTTCGCGCCCGGTCGACCCGATCCAATTCCGCCTCGGCGGTTGCTCGATGTGTGAGCATCGCCTGCGCAACGCGCGCGATTCGCCACTCGCGCGGCGCGTGGATAAAGACACGCAGCACGTCGGAGCGAGCTCCCAATATGGCGGAGGCGCCGCGACCCACAATGACGGCATTGCCATGCGATGCGTACTCGCGCACGGCATCTTGCACGGCACGGAGCAGTACCTCGTCGAACGGCTCCGCGGCCGACGCCTCCGCGAGTTCCGGGGTGGCCCGTTCGAGGCCCGACAGGAAGCGTT
>CAVWOR010000001.1:0-408198 GCA_963756635.1 Vulcanimicrobiota bacterium | reverse complement strand
TGGGCCCTCTCGTGTGGCCCCAGGCGCTTGACCATGGCCTTCACGGCGGCCACGTTGGCCGGGAGATCGTCGTCCGCATAGGCGTATTGCGGCGGCCTAGCCATAAGGCGAACAGGTGTTCGGTATCCTGTGACTGCTCCCCTCAGGGAGCCTAAGGAAACCAAGCCGCTGGTAGGTTTATTTGTGGTATAATGTATTCACTATGGCTACAAACACCAACAACAACGTCATCAACTTCCGCTGCTCCTCCAAGGTGGCCGAGTTGCTGGACGAGGCGGCTGCGAAGGACAACCGAAGCCGTTCTAACCTTACCGACACCCTTTTGCTGCGGGTCTTAGACCGAAAGCTGGTGTCGTACCCATGGAACATATCGTGTCTTGGATACACAAGGATGACGCGAGAATCGAAATGGAGAATTGGGGCGATTACTGCCGTGGGTACTTCGTGGGGCGTCCTGGATGCTCGCGACAATCCTGGGCGAGGGCGTTAAAGACCGTGCGCTTGACGACGTGAGAAAGGCGCTGAAGCGGCCAATACCACATTGTGGAATGCGCGACAAAGAAGGTTACCGCTACGGTTGGGACAGCAACTCGGGATCATTTTGTAGAGGCGGCGGTTTTGGTGAAATGTATTATCTGCTTTCAGGAAAAGCCTGACGGCAACGAACACGCATCCAAAGGCGATCGGCGGCTCGTTCGTAACGAAGAGGGTCTGCAGGGAATGCGATAACGGCTTCGCCAGTAAGATTGATGCCGGACTGGTCAAACATTTCAAGCTGGAGAAGCGTCGTGTCAAACTCTCGCTAAAGGGCAATAATGGCGTCGTGCCCGACCCTTTGCGCGATGCGATACGCAAGCCGATCGATTTGGGCGGCCCCCGGACACAAACTTCAGTTTTCTGGAACCCCGAACGAATCTGGTGCCTATCCCGCGAAAACGGTTCCCCGAATTGAAGCCGAGGTCGTGTTTGACGAAGATGGCAACTTTGTGGCGTGTGGGTTCCCGGTGTTCTTCCTAGCAAAGGTGATGCGGCCAAAGCCGACATGTATGTAAAGAGCGCCCTTCGCAAGGCTGGGCTGAAGGACGAGGCGTTGCTTCAGGACATTTGTGCCATGGTAATTCCGAACTTGCAGGAAAACGATGTACCGAAGACTGTTCGTGTACCGTTCAAGCAACATTTCGGTGGCGAAACGCTAGGCGTCGTAAAAATCGCCTATGAGATGGCACACTATTGGCTTGGTGACGATTGGCTAACCGACCCATTTGCGGTAGACATGCGCAAGTCAATCAAAGGCGATAGAACCGTAAAGGGCGCTTTCCGCATCTATGAAGATCAGGCAGACGGCATCCAAACGGATAACTACAGTGCGAAAGAGCATCACGTATTGCTGCTTATCGAAGTGGATAACGCGCTTTTGGTCAACGTGCGGCTCCTTGATGTATTTAGTGCGTACTACCTTGTGTCGAGGAACGCTCACAAGTACCAACTTCCCGATAAGGATGTAGTGTTTATGAACGTGGTTACCAAGGAACCGTTCTTTTTGAAGAAGGTAGTCTCGACCGCTACCACGGGAATACGCCTAGCGATGTCGGGCGAGTTCAACGAAGAAGCCTCTGCTCGCTAATCTTCGGGTTGCCCCATGACCCGTCGCGGGTCGTCAACCGCCTCGAATCGTGCAGGCCGCCGGAAGTACCAATACAAAGAGCGTCCGCGATCTGCGAGCGTCTTACGTCTTAAGCCAGGAGTGAGGACAGCCGGGGGTGTGACCGACCGCCCTCACTATCGGATGAGTGCCCCAGCGAGAGGAGAATGAGACAGCATCATGACGTTTGCCGTCGCGCACGTTGTTGTCGATCAAGTTGCTCGCGCTCTTGCAATTGAGGACTCCTGGTGGGCCAAGTTCGCCGCATGTGCCGCTGCGGGCGCGGCCATCGCGACGGCTCTCTTGGCGTGGATTACACGGAACCTGGCAAAGGCGACAAGCAAAATGTCTGCCGCAACTCAAGACATGGTTGCCAAGACGGCAGCCCTTGGCGCTCAGACCGCAAAGCAGGCCAAAGAGTCGGCGCTCTCTATCGAACAAGCGCAGCGCCACCACGAACAGTCACTCATGCCAATCGTTTGGGTCAATCTTGAGCAAGATGGAACGCATTGACCAGGGTACGTATTCTGTTCCGGGATTGCGCATCAAAGGTAGGCTAATAAACGCCGGGCTCGGTCCCGCTGTTAGCGTACACCTGCATTTGCGGACATCGCGGTATAATCCGCCAGGCGCTGTATCTCGGCCTAATCGGGCCAAACACGGACCGACCGATCAGCCAACAGTTTGCCCTGTCCGAAACAACTCCGTGGTTGGAGGAGGTCCCTTACGAATGCGTGACCGTATACCGCACGATGTTTGAGGCAGAGGGAGCATTTACAGAGTCTCATTCAGGACTGGGTGTGGACGCTGTGATGCTGCACTACATAGCACCCTCAGCCACAAGTCGCGAAGACATAACGCACTACCTTGTAAATAACGCTTTTCCCGCGCTAATGCCAAAACCAGAATGAAGCAACGCCCAAGGCCGCGAGAATACAAGTTCCACACTTTTGCTAACGTCTTCTCCCCATGCTGACGTGCGAAGTCGGACTCCGGTGTTAAAAAAACTGCTTCCGAGCCTGAAAGACATTGTTGGCAACCTGCTTTCAAATCTGATATGGCAACTTGTGCTTGTCATTTTGTTCGCTTTTGGCCTGCGGTAAAGAACGTTCTATCCATCGAGGCCCATGCCGGTTTGCACCTGAACCCAGCTGCTGCCGTATTCGCAGGACTGCCAATTTCGTTGGTTCTCCTGATAATCATTGCGCTGGATGTTGTCGCCAACATCGTTCTATGCTATGGATGGTGGCGCGATACAAGACGCTCGCAACAGAGAAAGGTGAAGATAGTGTTTCGACCGGCAGTGTGCGTATTCCGCAGTTAACTGAAGCACATGCGAATCTGTGAAGAGATTGTGCCGATGGCCGCCGATTACCGCCGTGTAAGATCAGTCGCCGAGGAGCTACGAAGCTGCCTTCTTCGGATGAATATGAATATGCCTGGCACGATAATGACAGACCTTAAGGATGTGGCCAAACGGTTTGCGGAAGCCTTGGAGAAGAACCGAAAGATGTTTGCCGATGATTATCGGCAAGACGCTGTGCGGGTCGCTATGGACTTGAAGACACGCTATGGTCTAGTAGACGCACGGCTAACGGACGCTATTTTTTCGTCCGATGTGACGTTGCCAGACGTTGTGCAAGGTATGATAGATGGTCTCAACGATATGGCGACCGCCCTTTCGAAAACGATAGCGGACAAGGCTTCGACGGTGTGACCGGAACCTTAAAGCGCACCGATATTTGCGAACGCATTGGTTCGAGTTATTTGCCCCCTTGCAGCGTGACCAAAGCGCGTTTTGCGCCCTCCCAGTCTACCGTAAGCCGATGTTGCAATGCGTCATCCTCGCGGTCAACGACAATTTCAAGCTGCGCCGAGTGGTTTAGGTCCTTGGTGCTTTCGTCATATTCTTGAACAATCTGGTCGTTTGAAATCGAGTCGTCGCCACCGTTCATTTCCGCTTTGACGTTATCCTCATTGTTTTCCGCTGCCCGCCCCCACATGTTAAAGCCATTTTCTCGGATTTCATTGCGCTCGGCCATGTCGTGCGGGTTTTAGCGACTGCATTTTCGCCGTAGATGCTTGCCAGGGCCGGTAGAAATCTCTGGTCGAGGCCATCAACATCCCCTTCCAAGGTTTCCACGGATTCTAGCTGCATCCGTTCAGAGCGTGCAAGGTCGAACACCTGCTGTTCGCTAAGGGAATAAAACTGGTCGTGTCGTTTGTCGCCCGCCTTTTGCGCGGCTTTGAGGTCCGCACCCATTTTCTTATAATCTTGCGAAAAGCGCCTATTCAGGGACTCAATAGCGGAATGAGCAGCGTCGAGCTTCTGAAAACGCGCCGTTGCAGCGGCGACTTGTTCGCGATGAAGCTTTTGACTACGGACGGCAACCGCCACTAGGGCCACAATCGCGATGACGACGACTATCCCCACGGCCAGGGCTCCCCAACGAGGCTTGTCTATTGCACTGGTCATCGCCTGTCGCTTGCATTTTTGTGGTGGTTCATTACGTCAGATTCCTATACCGTTTTCGCGGTTGCTTCTGTTTGATCTAGCGGCGGGCTCACGCCTTTAGGGTTAGGGCCAAAACGGTTAGGCCCAGGCTGGCTATCTGCACAGAAGATACATAACATTGCAATCCCCCCAAGGAATGGCACGAAATACAGCAAGAGCCACAAGCCACTGAGGCCGATGTCGTGAAGACGCCTTGCTGAAACGGCTATACTCGGAACAAGCGTGACGATCATAAACAGTGCCAGAGGTATATCAGTTGCAGTTTCGACTGCCTGCTCGTTAAGCCCAGAGAACCCACCGACGAATCCGCCGACAACACCTATGCCGAATCCAACCAACACATTGAAGAGAAAGAAGAACCAGTATTCGCTTCGAGTAGCGCGGCCAGAGAAAACCGCATACTTCTTGAAGGCTTCGAAGTAGTAGTCCCACCAAGAACGTCGCGACTGTGCGGTTGACCGATCTGGCTCAAGGCCGGTTCTGAACCGGTCAGTGCCCGGTCCTTGCGTCTGTACGCTAGCATTTCGCGCATCCCTAGCCGGTTCTAACTGAGGGTCCAGGGCCGCGCCGTCGGTGACACCGGTTCTAGCGCCGCATGACGGGCAGTATGGCGTCTTTACTTTATTACCGCATTGTGAGCAGAACGGCATACCTTTAATTTCTCCTCCTTTATACCCAGCATGATATGTAGCTGTGAGCTTCATGACACAAGAGGCTGGTCCGCATGGGTCGCCTGTCGCGAGAGCACACCGAAAAGCCATAAAGACAGGGCGATTACAGCAACTATACCTACGGTGAACCACATCTGAGTCGCATTTTGCACACTCACGAACATGCCGATGCCGACCAGTATGAGCAAGATCCAGCCTAGAATCGTTATGATCCATTCCCATGGGCTGAACTTTGGTCGTTGGAACTCCGGGTAATCCTTACTCTCCGCCTTTGCTAGAGCCGTGTGCATTGTGGCGACGAAGATCGGACTTAAATATGAGATGTACCAGTAAGGGTCGGGGAGTCGCCAAAGCGCATCACAGATAAAGAAAAGGATGGTCAAAAGGGCGAACGAGAGTGGGAGTTTTGCGGTTCCCGTGGTGACTACGCGACGTTCAATAGCGTCTGCACACATGAGGCCGGAGATGAACCCCACGATTGGGATAAGCCAGAGCAGATACCACCAATACGATGTTCTGGGTTCGCCAAGCCGATCTTGAGCAAGTCGCCTGCCTCGTATTAGCCAGTAAATAGTATAGAGCCCGAACGTCGCGTAACCTAGAATAAGCACCTGGAACGGTGTTCGGAAGAATCCATCGGGTTTTGCCGAGGCATGTGGCTCCTGTATAAGGGAGCCGAGATCCGGGCGTACGCTCTTGATGGCGTCAGCTTGCCGCCCGGCGTCAACCTCGTTTTGACCCCTCGCCCCCGATGATAGACTAGAGGGCGTGAGAGGCTGCAACGAGTTTTCGTTCCGCACCGCGTACAGTAGGGCGTGTTAACCGGAGTGCCGCATTGTGAGCAGAAAGGCATCGCTACTCCTGATGTGGATTCCGTGCTTAAGACGCGCACTTTGGATTCCTTGATGAATGGCCACAGCGACTGCATCGACGTGGCGAAGTTGCCTTGAACGGCTGCCGATTCGCCAGGTACAACCGCCCGTCACAACGCCATAGACGACCCCTGTGGACGGGTCGAATAGTGGCCCGCCACTGTTGCCGTGGTCCGTCGTGGCGTCAAACTCGATCAGCGTATCATCAGGCACAATCGCATTGATTGACCCGAGGTGAAGTGACGGTGCGAGGCCCTTGAGGCCCATGTCGGACAGCTCCGCTATCTGAATCTGCATGAACGGGAAGCCAGCAATGGCCACATTTTGTCCCTCACTTGGAAGGCTGCTTGAAAGCATTACGATGGGCACGGCTCGCACATGGGCTTGAATTATGGCGGCATCGTGTTCCGAGTCACGGGAGACCACGGTAACGCCTGTTGGCTCAGGAGAAGCACTTACTGGCACGATTGCGGACTTGCTACCTTCGGGAACAACGTGTGAGCTGGTTAAGTAATATGAGTCCGTTCCATCGGAACCAATGCAAAAGGCTGTGCCAGACGACAATGCCATCGTCCGCGCTTGTGACGACAAACGCCAGACTTTGTTTTAGCTTGCTATATGTGTCAGCGGCGCTGGCCCGTGTTCGCATGTTCGGAAAGAAAGTAGGATGTGTACAGGAGCGCCGGCTTGCGGGTCATCGAGTGATAGCTTTCCGTTCTTCCCTTTGGCAATATGCCAGGTTCGCCATACATTGATGTGAGTGGGCCAGCGCTCATTTTATCTTGTTGACGAAGGCGAAATGATACTTCGTCTTTCGTTACCATCAGATTTGATGGTGACGCGGAAACTGTGGCGTCATGGTAAGTCGCCCACGACTCGAATGTCAGGTCCTTCCGGTAAGTCGGCGATAATCGGTTGTACGCATTCCGAAGGTTTCCGTTTGTAATGTCCCTGTAGTAGGACGTGACGAGGTTGTGTTCGAGGACTGCTACTGGAATCGGCGTTGGTGTGGGGGCTACCAACGCTCCGCTGTTATTGATGCCGACGCCAACGCTGATCACAAGAAGGACAGCTATAACGGCACCGATGCCCCAAAGCAGAAGCACACGGGACCTCGGCTTAGGGGTCCGCGATGCAAGCCGTCCAGCGCCGCATTCGCTACAGAATCGCGCTTCTGGATTGAGCCGAGTCCCACACTGTCCGCAGAACACTTTCAGCCTACTCTAAAACCTCGCTAATCATGTCGCTAAATTTCTGAAAAGGGGAGGCGGAATAAATTCCGCGTTTCCCCTGGGTTGTGTTCGTTGTCCGGCCTCCAAAGGAACTTCCTTCGCCGGGCTGTGCTCTTATGTCCTTCTTATCGGCTATTTGCTGCCCATCCTGAAGGCGTACTCGGCCAGGGCGTCCTTAGCCCCTCGTCCATGAGTCGTGCCAGCGGGCGATTCATCCGCAATCGTTTGCCAGGTCTCGGTGACATCATCGCCCGGCATTGGGCGCGGAGCGCCCTCGGCTCCCGCCGGTATTTGTCCGACCCGTAGCCAATAAATGAATGGACCGACGCTCGATCAGCGAGGACAAAGGAGCATGAAAGAAAACGAACTACGCGAGATCGTTGCCGAGAGTAGTGGTGGAGTACGCGAGTTCTATGAGGAGAAGTATCGATTTCGGAGATTTTCGTCGATCAATGCCGTTGCTATCTTTATACTAGGCGGAGCCTTTGCGTATTTTACCCAGGAGGCCGTTGCCCAATGGCGCGACTACTATACGGCAGACATGAACTTTCTGGCCTGGGTCATTCTAGCGGGGTTCTGTTTCCTATCTGCCGTTGGCTGCTATGTGAGTTTAGGGTCGGAAGCGGCCCGTTGGGCCCTCGGGCTTCTCCAACTGTTTGACCACGATTTTGTGGAAGCACGGCTTGAGCGCTTCAGTCGTTCATGGATGGCCTCGGGGCCGCCCACTTGGCCGTGACGACTGGTGTCGGCCCGGATTCGGTGCCGACCGCGCAGAAGTCCCGACGCCAAGACGTGAACACTTTAGACTCGTCGGAAGCATGGATTAGGCAAGGGTCGTCATGGGCAGCCGTCGCCGCGATGAGTGAGGGAAATGGATCGCGGCTGCGACTCTTATGCCGCGGGAATTTCATGAACGACGACTTACGCTAGATTCTATCGTGAGAAAGGATTGACTTTCGTGACCAAGATTTCGCAGTTTTTCCGCAAAACGCCGTGTTTAACGCTGAGGTAGTTCAGTGGTGGCTGGCCCATGGCGTTGAAGACTCTGTCGTCACGTGCACGGACGGAAGGACGTTTCGTGCGAACTTGATCAGTTTTGTCAACGGTGCAACCACCATAGCGCTCGCAGGCCAAGAGGAACATCTCGCCAACGCGAAGGCTTGGACTCGAGAATCCGCGTGGAGTACCAGAGTCGGAGCAACCGAGGGTGGGTTGCGAGGTAGACCTCTGGGTCATCACTGCGGAAGACGTTAAAAAGTCTTGTGCATCGAAAGCACAGTTCGATTCGACGATTTTACGCCTTAAAGCGGAGGGTTGGCAGGAATGCGCATCTGACGTCTTTGCGAAGGACGTTTTTGAAGGCAAGGAGGAGGGCTGATCAGCCGCGGTGCCCTGGCGTTCCCGGCTGGTCGAGAAACCCCCCGTTGAAGCCCTGTGCATCAAGAATGCATCAGAACGGTCCGAATCGGGTCGTTTTGGGCAGTATCGGTTAGGAACTAGGCATCGCGAAAACCTTTACTATATCGAACTATTCAGTAGCCACACGGAAAGGCCAGGACCGCTAGGAGGGACTTCGAATCCCGCTCGGGCTATCTAAAGGCGCCATATTTCACAAGGCTTTTCGTCAGGCTAGATCGTCTTTAGGCTCCAGTTTCTAACATTTGCCTAACGCCTGAAAAGTCGCCGTTAGCCGCAGAGCGTGTCAAACACGCTCGCGGCCGCCGTGTCCCGGTCGGAGTAGACATGTAAATACCGCTCGGCCGTCACTCCAGTACTCGAATGGCCGACACGCTTGCTAACGACTTTCGAAGGGACGCCGTTCGCTGACCAAATAGCGAGGCGAGGAAAAAGGCATGCCACCACCACTGACCCGACGGTCGAACATAAAGCTATCCGTTCAGACTGTACGCCCGCTCGACTAAATCGAACTGCCCGCGAACGGCGATTATATCATTGCCGGTCACCTGCAACGTGCACGACCGCGGATACAGCGTCAAGAATATAGCCTTATTGTTCTGCTGATACTTCATGATGCTAGAAATGGGTCGGTTAGCCATGCCCAACCGTAGCGTTGCAGCGCCGTGGGCTGGAGCATTAAAACATAACTTTGTCGTCTCATCAAGCGGGGTCGGACCCAAGCCATTGAACTCTAGCGTTGCCATAACACAATGGCTCGCATCCAATGAGTCTTCCAGTCTGAGCGTGTAGTTTGTGCCGCTGATGTGGCAGCAGCCATTGCGCTGTTTAAAATCCACAGCTAACCCGGTCCAATCTGAGTTTGCAGCGGAGAAGTTCTGGTTTGTCGAGTCAGTAACATCATACTCGTTAGCGGCAACGACCAGATCGGAGCCAGCAGCGATCGTCGTCGTTTGCTTATCAGCACTTGCGCTTGCCTGAAGGTTACTGTTCTGACACACGGCGCTTGCGATTTCCTTAGCAGCCCCGAGTGCAGCTAAGTTTGAGCACTGCACATTGGCGGAACCACTAGCGCTTGCGTCAAGCTGGTAGGTTACGCTCACTTGGGTGGCTTTCAAAACTTGAGCAACGACCCTGCCCTGGCCAAAAGGCAAAGAGAGGGGATCGGGAACGCTAGAGAATTGTCCTCCTGTGATCTTGACATCAGTTACGCGGGTATTTCCGAGCTTAATATTCGCGGAAGCGAGCACATTTAACGTCGCGGACCCGGTTAAAGTAATGTGCTGCCCGTTCTCGCTCGTACTCCAGGACTGAGTGCACTCACCCGCAATGGCTGTGCCTGAATACAAACCGGCGACGTCGAGCTTCCCTAAGATATTGGTGGATGACGAAATGGGATTCGACAGAGTGTGCCACGCAGCTCTACTCGGCACTGCAAAGGCGAAGAACAAAACAGCCGTCACTAGAACAACAAATGTCAAGTATTTCATAAGCTCCTCATTAGTAGTTAGAAGTAGTTAAGAGTAGTTAAGAAGGAACTGCTTAGCAACTGGCTTTCCACCCCCGCGTGGCAAGCATACAGAGACGAGAATACTGAGGCTGCTGCCCGGCCATTAAGGCTCCCAGCAAGCAACGGGTTCGTGTTATGTAGTGACCAGCATTTGCCTGGCTAATAAGCGTTGGCTCGCTCGCTTGCTTTCTTTTTCGCTGGAGTAGCGAACCATCGCACTTGTGAGCAGCTGTCGTGTTGATCATGCAGGCCGACGATTTTCCCGAACATTGTCTAACGGAGCGGTCGGAACTAGCGCGACAAAAAAGCTCGCAGAATAACATGACTCGGTAGCGGCTGGAACTCTCCGCTCCTGGGCTAGCTTTTGCTAGGGCAAAGACTCCCAATGCGTCGGTTAAGCACTCCAACGTTTTGGGATCATTACACGTCCGATTTGGTCACATTTTGGTCACGAACTCGGTGCGGAGCCGTTGGAACCGGTAGGACTCGGTAGGATTCGGCTAGGCGGAAAACCCTTGTAAACTATGACGCTTTGAGATTGGGTATGACTGCGTAGGAATCGAGTATTAAGTTTTCAAGACCGCCGCATTCAACCACTCTGCCACCTCTCCAAGTGCCCGCAAATCCTTATGGTTATTGATGTTTTTGCGTAACCAGGTTTCTCACGAGGTCACGTCGACACCGTCAGTTTCTCACGTCTTCGGCTGGATGCTCCGTCGCGGGGACGGTGAATCCGTTTACGCCGGGGATTTCCGGAATGGGATTCTTCCTCGAAGGCGCTACAACGTGAATGCCGTCTCGGTCTTAGCTGGTTTTATGACGCCGCGGCACGGTGACCAGGGTGTTTGCGGTTTCGCTCGCTACTGTCCAACCCTCACTAGGTCCGATACGAGCGCTTTGGCTTGTACGGTGGGCACGCCGAGGTTCTCGAGCGTCCGCGCATTTTTGAAGGTCCCGCTCGTTTGCCTGACGATGGTCCAGCCGTCGGCGTTTTTTCTTGCCAGTGCTTCCCCAGCAGCGTGACCGTCGGCCGCCTTCCAGAAAGCAATGGCGAACTTCCCTTCCGACACAAAGCTGACGCTGAGATCGTTGGCCTTGAGACGATCCTGCACGAGCTGTGAAACCGCGACGGCATCGCTTTCCGGAAGGATGGCAGCTAGGGCTTGGATCGGCATTACAGCCCCCGCCAGGATGGCGATCAACAGTCCTGCTTTGATGTTGGCAGCTGTCTGTTTCACAAGTTCTCCACGCTTCCAGACTACTCCCAAAAACCCTTGAACGTGTTTCGCGTTCGCAGAGGCGAAAAGAAGCCCAGTAGCGTGGGCCCTTACGCAGCCACTGATTCCTGTAGAGGTTGAGTAGTTTCAAGACCTGAAGACGCATCACCATTAGAGGTCGGCGGCTTTTACTAGTACTACTCACTCACGGCCGTGTAACCCGTGCAGTGAGAAAAGCGATTCTTCTCACAGAGTTTCTCACCAAATAAGATACGATAAGTCCTGATAAGGATCGATTGTTTGGCTTCACGCGCTCAAATGATACTTGCGAGGACTTATCGAGGTTAGCTGCAAACATTTCAAGACCGCCGCATTCAACCACTCTGCCACCTCTCCAAGTTCATCTATCGATAACCTCGTTGGACGTCGCGCATCGACCATGTCGCTGCTAGCGTGCTAAACCTTTCTCGGTAGAGCTGAGAGCGCGCCCAGGCGCTGACCTCCTGATGCCGGGGATTTCGTTCATCCTCGAGGACCTTCACTAGGTCGTGGTATCCACCAGGCCCTCCGCAATCCTCAGGAGGACAGGCTCCGGCTCCGTCGACGCAAACTTGGTATTGCTTCCTATACTGAGCTTCTTCGGCGCCCGCGATTTGAATGTCATGCTCCCACTGGTCGCCGAAATCGTAAACGTACTCCAAATGCCCCGACGGCACGCTAAAGAGACGATTTAAGCGGTATCGTCGAGCGTCGCGGACCTTAATGTCGAAGATCTCGGCTAGGAATCGCGTATTTCTTTCCATTGATTGTAAACGCAAAAAGGTGGTAATCCAACCATCCCATTGCGGCTTGGATATAGCGATGCATCATTGCGAGTTTCGTGTCAGGCCGAACGAGTATCGTGCGCCAAACGGTGGGAGTAACGTAGCGAAGTGTTACGTCAACTCGCCAAACGACGCTGGGCTTGTGATGCCTACGCCGCACTTTTCCTGGGGCGACCGCCTTTTGCACCGTTAGCTCTGGACGCCGCGGCGCGCGCCGGTGTTTTTCTGGAAGCGTTGATCCGAGCGCCAATCGTTCCGACCATCTTCTCTCCGGCAGCCAGAACGACCAATTGCTCCAAAAGGACGCCGTCGTCGGCGTTCCCCGACCAAAGACCCTCGTTGCCGGGAGTGATCGCAAGATCGGCAAGTACCCCGGGTCGCGCGCCTGCGAATCCCGGAATAGTCCGGCGAGGCACGGCTAGAATCGATCCCGTCGATAGTTCAGCTACGATCGCGTCACGCCTCGCATCGTAACGAGCATGACGAATCTTCGTCGCTCCCTTCTCACGGCGACGAGCCGCCGCGACAGCCTTCCCCATCTCGGCTTGGGTGGTGAGAATCCTCGACTTCTGCTTCCTGGCTGACTTCATGGTTGGCTCTCCTTCCACAGCTCGAGCAGTTGTTGGTACGAATCACGTGCGGTGCGAGGAACGATCCGCAGCTCACTCTTAGTCACCGTGCCGCGAATAGGGCCGGAATGGGCCTTTGACAATCGAACTCCTCCAGCGACCAACTCAACAACGACTTCTCCGCTGCCTATGTCTGCGTAAATGTGCGGAACCGCACTTCCGACGTGGTCTCCAGAGATCACTCTGAACCGGACCTGGCCAATCCGCCTGCTGCCCACAAAGGATCAAAATAAACCCAGGCCTAGGTTTTGTCAAGTACGCGTTCGACTCAAGACCGTCGCATTCAACCACTCTGCCACCTCTCCGGGGGTTATTTCAGAAGGGTTTTGGCTTCGCGCCTTACCCTAAAAACGCCGTTTTGGTCACACAGTCAAATGACTTCTACATTGCCCCCGGGGCTATTTGTAAGATAGGGCGACGGAAACGCTTACCCCGTTAGGGTCATAATAAAGCGCCAAAGCCGACCGCTTCGACCTCGATGGTAAACCGGTTCCTCGATCGCCTCCAATGCCGTAATCTCCTCGGCGAGGGAAGCTAGCGGGGGCGACAACCGCGCGAAGTTGAAGCTCGGTCGCTTTAGCGACCCGTGGAAAAGTCGTTTGTGCCAAGTATGTCCAGCAGAATCGGTACGGTGTTGCCGTTCGGATGGCTGCGCGCTCATCCGGCGGCCGCCGTAATATCGCCGGCACCCCTGCCTCAGCGCTCGGCGGTGCGCAGCGGGAAGCTTGTCCTGCAGCAACATTGGCAGGCGCTCGTAGAAAGACACTCAACTGTGGTTGCTGAACCTGCTTCTCCCCCGCTTTCTAACCGCCTGAGAAAAGTCAGGCAATCCTGTCTACTCAGAAGGAGGTAACTTCGTGAATCCGACTAGTTTAGTAAAATGCGCGGGTGCTCTGCTTGCGCTTGCGATATGCTCGGCGTGCGGCGGGGCCCTTCGACAGGCTCAGGGTGACATGGCGGTCACGCCGTCAACGACTGCGCTCAATGGCACATACGTTGGTAGGACGCTCTTTGTGAACGGAAGGCCGGTGACGGCAGCGCGTCTGAGCGCGACGCCGCGTTACATACAGATTATGCCTGACAAGCATTCGAAGTCGAAGGACTTTGAGTACGTCTTCAACGGCTACGGCACCTACGCCGCCATTTTCGACTATCCGAAGAGCACCCGGCAGATCGGCGAGATCGCCGGCGACGGAGGGCAAGGGTGCACGAACGTCCTCTACGGTTATGGGAAGAAGATCGTCTGGAACGTCGGGGGCCAGACCCAGATTACGGAGTACAAGGTTCCCCAGACGCCGATCAAGACGCTCTCTGTCACTTACTCTTTTCCAACCAGCTGCGCCATGAATGCCAGCGGCGATCTTGCAGTCGGCATCTTTTTCGAGTCGGGCGCGGGTGGCGGCGACGTCGTGATCTTCAAGAACGCAAGCGGCTCGGGGACCGTTTACACCACGCCGCTGGACGCAGAGTACTTCGACGGCTACGACAGCCAGGGGAATCTCTTCGCCGATGGCTTTACCAGCAGCGGTTCCTTCGCGCTCGTTGAGCTCCCGAAGGGCAGCAGTACTTTCAAAACGATCACAACCAGCAACGCGGTGGGGTTCCCCGGCTCCGTGCAGTGGGACGGTACGTACCTCACCGTCTTCGATCAGTATGCGAACGCGACGTATCAGTACATCGTCAGCGGGACGCAGGCGGCGTTGAAGGGCACTGTATCGTACTCGGGTGTCGGCGACTGCGCTCAGACCTGGATCGTTAAGGGCATTGTGTATTGCGGGGATGCGGATAACGGAGACGGTGAGGTTTTCAAGTACCCGGCTGGCGGTTCAGCGATTGCGGTCCTAGGGAGCGGTTTGCCCGTGCCGCTCGGCGTGACGGCAGCAGAGAAATAATCATCGTTTCTCGTCTACGTAACGGGCTCACTAAGGGGAGCTCACGGAGTTCCATCGCGGCCACCGTTAGAGAGCAGCGAATCCGCAAGCCTATTAATCTTGCGTGCCAGCCCACGCAGTTCTTCGAGCATTTGCTCTTGGGTCTCTCGCAGCGACTCTATGGCGCCATCGTTTTTCTTCGACAGCGTATCCAACGCGGTGCCCACTCCACGGGCAAGCGCGAGGAGGGCGTCGGACTCATCCGGCGCGTACGCCTCGCCGTCGCGCTTCGGACCACAGATGAGCGCGCCAAGCAGATCCCCGCGCGAGGTCATCGGGAAAGCCACCTCTCCCTGCAATTCCGAACCGCTAAACAAGTGCAGATTGACCTGTTTGCTCCACGCTTTCAAGGCCACGATCCCTGGGTCATTTTCGCCAACGTCTGCGGGTGAGTCATTGACGGACGTATATCCTGCGGTTCCGTCTCGCACGAAGATCGTCGCGTCGCGCGCGTTGGTGTGCTCCAGCACTTCCTGAACCGCCCGATCAAGCAGTATGCCGCGGTCCGTAATGTACGATGACTCGTGCGCAAAGCGCCGCAGCGCGGCCTCGTCCTCATGGCGTTTTCGGAAAAACACACGATCGACGAATGTATCGACATACTTGTGAATGTAGCGCAGGGATAAACCAAGAGCGAGAGCGACGACCATGCCGACGACAACGCTCGTCGTATGACTGGCGCTTACGAGCCACTGGCTCGCGGCCCACTCGACCAAAATGAACGCGCCGATGACAATGCTCGAGGCGATCCCGAAGACCGCCGCCCGATTCAAGACAAAACCGACGTCGATCAACCGCCGGCTCAGAGCCACGTATGCTACGACTAGCGGTGTGGCAAAAAGTACCGTACTGTAGACGTAGCTAATCGCAATGAAGTCGGCATAGGACGACAGATGGCCCGCGGCCGTGTCCAGCACGAACCGCACAAGAAACAGGAGAGCGAGAGGGACAAGCAACCACGCCGCTCGCGCCCGTTCGATTCCTCGCGACGCCTCGATTGCGAGCACGCTGCATCCCAATGCGGTTAGCAACGCGAGAGCGAACGGAAGACTCGCGGCAGGCGATGAGAGACTAACGGGATCGAACCACAAGGTGATGTATCCCAGTACGGTCGCGCCTCCGAGTACGACTGACGCCGCGACCAAGATGTAGCAAAACACAGCAGCGCCACGCCGGAGCTTGGATAGCGGCGCGGCGAAACAGCTCGCACACGCAGCCCAGAATGCCAGCGCTAGTGGTCCCCAAAGCGCACCGCTGATACGAAAGGCGACATAAACCCACGGCCAGGGCGCAGCAAAAGCAAACGGTGCCGTAACCTCCCAAAGAGCGTAGGAAACCAAGGCGAGGCAGAGCAATCGCATTTCGCGCAAGTGCGATCGGCGCCACGCGACCAGCGCCGCAAGCAGCGCGATCCATACTATGCCGGGCCAGTTGAAAAAGGCATCCCAGCGTCGTCTCAAGTCGGCTGGACGCGGCGTCACTACGACCGTTGCTTGCGATGAACCCCGTCGAATCGAGAGCGTGACCGAACGCCCGTTAAGCGGCTGCCCCAGAAGCGAAAACCTGTCGATGAGGTTGCTAGCCCGCAGATCGACGAGATCTCCGGGCCGCAGGGCCGCGCGCTCAGACGGACCGCCGGGATCGACCGACTGGATCGTTAGATCGTACGCCTGCGGGGAAGCCGCGACGGTGTTGCCCCAGATCCCGAGCCAAGGCGGAGCTCCGCCCATACCGATCGCGCCGAAAAACTCGGCGATAGCGGCGAGCGTAGTTAACCCGCATAGCGCGAGAATCAGCGCACGCCACGTCGCGGATTTCATGGCAAGCCCTTAACCGGGTAGACCATCAGTTCCCGGGAACTTTGGATAAAGAACGAACAAGCCGTTCGGACGTCGCAGCGTTAGCGGCGAGGTCGCGATGCGCTCTGCTACCTGGACAGACTCTGGATTGCGAGGCCCATCGCATCTTCCGCCCCCTCGGCATCGGCGTCGATCTGTTTTCCCTCGTGATAGAGAAGAAAGATGAAGGCATCGCTATCGTATACGGCTGTGTGGAGCGCAATGGTATGCAGACGCTCGGAGAGTTTTGCTGCCAGTTCCTTGAGCTCGCCCGTGTCGAGCTTGTTGTTGTCGGAATCGTAAACAGACACGTAGCCGTCTGATTCTTGGGCCGACAACACGACGCGCTTCGCCGAATCGCCGCCCGGCGCCGGCGCATAGCGCAGAGTTTCGTACGCGTACCGCATCTCGCGGGCGCCAAGGTCCTTAATGCCCGGCGGGAGCAACAGGTGCAGGCTCGATGCGGTAGTTCCCATTTGCTAAAAGGCGTTCGGGCGACTTAGTCGAGATGCGCCATCGGGTTACGCACGAAGCCTAAGAACGTCTTCCTACGGATCAGTTTCATCGCACATTTGCCCCATGCCCAACACGCCCGGTTTACGGCGACGGGCTATTTAGCACCTTGATGGTAAACGGCAGTATGAGGTTCTGCGCCTGAATGAAGTTCGAGATTTGCTCGACGGCCCGAACCGTTGCCGACGAAATAATTCCAGTCGTGCACGTAGACTTGCGGTATTTATTTGTTACGATCACGTAGGGGTTTTGATTCTTCGCGATCGTACAGGTGCATGTTGCCTTCGATGGGTCGTTCTTGTCGATCACGCAGGGCGAGTCCAGGCAATTAGCCCAAGGGCGGTCGTTCGAGCAGATTGCAAACGCCTTTACGGGATAATAGCGCGACGAGATTGACTCGCCAGCGCTTGTTTGCTGAACCGCTCGGCATGCCGTTGTTGCTGCGGAATACCCGGTGTGAACGCTGCATCCACAAGAAACCGATCGTGCGTTCCCAGCGATTGACGTGCATCGCGCAGTGGTGCACAGCGCGTAGGTACTCTTGCAGAGCATAAAAGGAGTGGGCGACGCATTCGCAGCGGCAGCCACGTTCGCACCGAGCTGCGGCCAGGCCGCTAGTAACAACCAAAAGAGGCCCGTTCCCACAAGCCCAGATTTTTTGCCACCGCTAAGCGGATAGCGGCTGAAGTCCGAGATTCTCATCTGACCTGCTCCCTCAACGCTTGAACGGACGAGGGCTAGAACCGTTCTGCGCTGCCCGGCAACCGCCTCGGCCCAGGGTACTGCCTTTGCGCTTCGTGAGTCGACGAGGTAAGCTGTCGAGATAACCCCAATCGCATAGCTCGAGAACTCGCCGGAATCGGACACCATGAAGAAACTGATTATATTTGACCTCGATGGTACGCTGGCGCCAAGCAAAGCGATTATCGTTGCTGAGATGGGGACGCTTTTAACCGCCCTGCTGACGGTGGTGAAGGTCGCGATTATATCGGGGGGTAGTTGGGGGCAGTTTGAAACGCAGGTTCTCGCCAGACTTCCGCAAGAGGCACACCTGAGCAAGTTGTCCATTCTACCGACTTCGGGAACGATATTCTATCAGTATAAGGATGGCTGGCAGAAGCTCTACTCCGAGGACTTGAGTGACGCACAGAAGCAGAAAATTATCAGCGCGTTGAAGGCGGCTGTGGCTTCATCCGGATTTGCGGCGACGAAGGTCTGGGGCGAAACGATCGAAGATCGAGGGAGCCAGATCACTTACTCAGCGCTCGGGCAGCAAGCTCCACTGGACGAGAAGAGTAAGTGGGATCCCGATTTTGCGAAGCGGCAGAAGATCAAAGCGCTCCTCGACGTTGCGCTTCCCGACTTTTCCGTGCGGTTGGGCGGGACGACGTCGATCGACGTCACGCTTCCGGGGATCGATAAAGCTTACGGCATTCGGAAACTGCGTGATACCCTCGATATCACGATCGGGGAAATGATCTACGTGGGTGACGCATTGTTCCCAGGCGGAAATGATTTCCCAGCGCGTGGCACCGGCGTGGCGTGCATTCAGGTTCGAGACCCGAACGAGACCAAGCGCGTTATCGAGGCAATTACGGCTTGCCTTTCGCAAGCCTCATAGGCGGTTGAGGCATACGTTGCGCCGTACGCGGGGGCTGTTGGCCTACCAGGCGATAATGATCTCGCCATTGCCCGGATGTCCGCCTCCCGCGGTTCGATGGACGTGCGTCGCCGACTGCTCAATGAAAGAGGACCCGCCGCCACCTCCGCCTCCAGAGGCAGCGCCACCGTCGGTATTACAACAGCCGCCGCTGCCGCCGCCTCCGCCACCGTAGTAACCTCCGCCTCCGCCGCCCCCGGAGCCAGCGCAGGCGTCGGCACCCACGCCGCCATCGAAGAGTTTTCCGTTTCCTCCGTTGGCACCATGGCAGAGGCCGCTGCCGCTGCTCCCCCTGCTGCCGGAACCTTTGCTTCCGCCAAAACCACCGACTCCGCCGAATTTCGAGGACCCGCCGGCGCCACCGCCGGGAGCGCCCCCGCATTCGCCGCCAGCGCCCTGACCACCGGTACTCGCTCCGCCCACTCCTCCGGCGCCACCGAAACAGTAATAATAGCCGCTGCTGCTGTTCAGAAACTGAAAGGTCTCACCGCCGCCTCCGCCCCCGGCGGCGACGAGGATGTGCTCTGCCAACTTACCTTTCCCGGTGCGGACGTCCGAACTGCCGCCGCCACCGAACGCGTAGCCGCCGGCAGCTCCGCCACCGTTGAAGCCAGCGCCGCCGGCGCCGCGTTTGTCAAAGATCCCTCTCCCGCCGACGACGACGTACAGCACCTGCCCCGGCTTAACGCTCACCGTTGCTTTCACCGCCGCTCCCAAGGCGCCCGGATATCCATACTGCGAGTCTGACGTTCCGCCGCCCCTGGCACCGTACGCGGTGATCGTGACTTGTGTCACACCCGACGGCACTTTGAAACGTTGAAGCGCGTGGGTGAAGTGAAACTCTTTTGAATTCGCAGCGGGCTGGGCGTTCGATGTATTCAAGCCCGGTAACTCGCCGGGACCCCCGTGGGCAGTGCACGCTGAAATGAGCGCCGCACAGACGATGCTCCAGTAAGCCCGCAGCGGACGTCTATAAATCAAGCTCATAAGCTCCCCTGACGTTCGCCCGATCCGAACTACGAGCGCATAACGTATGCTTGCGGTTCTCCGATTGCCGCAAGGGACCTTTGGCCGGCCGGAGCGCGATGCTTGAATGCGCAATGTCCAAATGATACAGGAGCTCAGCGTGCTAAACCAGGCGGTCGAGAGCGCGCGCCGTCGCCCGACCCATTTGATTAACTCGAGGTCGCTTGGGTGTAGCGAATGTTGGGGGGCGGGACAAACAGACTTGGATCGCTCGGGAGATTCGTTCGGTAAAGGTCGTAACGCAGGACCGCCGCAAGATTGCCTTGGTGAAAGTAACGCGCGAAAGCCGGAATGTTCGTGCCGGATTTCTCGAGGATTTCGACAGCATCGGGCCCGTCCTCGATGTGATAGACATCAAAGCCTACACCGCCGATTTGCTCGACACGCACGGGCTTTGGCGCGTTCGCCGCGATGAAATCCGCCTCGCAGCCAAACTCCAAACCGATGAGCTTTCCCGAAAGGCTCGTAGCGAAGATTGGCGCCTTCGCAAAGAACGTCGGCCCCGGATCCACGATGTGCTTACCGGTACCATCGAAGAGATTGGCCATCCAGATGTTTGGCTCCGCGACAACGATGACGCCATGGATGCCGTTGGCCGCATCGACGGCTTCCTCGATGCGCAGCTTGTCGCTGCCGGTCCGGTAATAATTCTTCGGCTGCGCTGCGAACGACGCGGGATCGACGCCAGGCGTGACGTTTGCGATCGTGAGTTGGACGAGCTGCGCGGGAGCGCAGGTCGTCGCGGACGCCCGCGAGGCAAACGTGAACATGACGGCGACGAGGATAATGGTGGATAGACAAAGCCTCACGTTGGCGGCCTCCGGACAGTTGCTACTTACCGAGCCTTTCCGTGGTCTAAAGCCGGCTGCCTTCAGGCCGCGAGCCGCTGCGGTCCCCGTAAAACCGCGACCGAGGAATTCGCCGCCTCGCTGCACGAGTCGACGACGATGATGTCGTCCCCCGCGAGCCTGCCGTTCATCGTGATCCGCACGGCCCGGCTATTGCTCGAGCCAATCACCGAAGGCCATGCTGAGGGCATGTTTCGCGTGCTCGACGATCCGTCGCTTTACCGCTACACGCCGAGCGAGATTCCGACGAGTCGCGCTTGGCTGCGCGAACGTTACCGCGTACTTCCCCTAGGGATGTCACCCGATGCCTCACAGTTGTGGCTGAACTGGATAGTCTCGCGACTCGAGGATCGCATCCCTATCGGCTACGTACAAGCCACGATACCGCTAAGCCTCGGCCATGCGCTGATGGGGTGGACGATCGGACGCGCACACCAAGGACACGGGTACGCGCGTGAATCCGTCCATGCGGTTTGTAACCATCTCATGCGCAATGGCGTCGCAGAGGTTCGGGCAACGATCGATGTGCGCAACGCGCCGTCGATATCGGTGGCGGAAAGCGTCGGATTTGTTCGCGAGGCCACTGCGATGTCCGAGGACGTGCTCGATGGGGTACGCGGCACCGACCATCATTACGTCTTGCGCGCCCTACCCTCGTGATGCACCTACCGAGAATACCTTCGATTTGGCGCAGCCTCAATCGCGCGTCCACCAGGTGCTACCCGGATAGTAGATGCCAGCGCCTTCTCCCCAAATGACGTAGTTCACTCCGTGCGAGTCAACGGAGAGTCCGAGGTAATCGCCAAACGGAAAATCGTAGCCCGATTTTCCTTTGTATGGCTCGCCGGAACCGCGATCGGAGAGGCGCACCGGCGTGCTCCACGTCGCACCGGCGTCGGTGCTTTGCGCGTACCACGTGTTCCAAGCATGCGGTCCATTGCGATTATCTTGCCAAACGAGGCGAAAGTCGCCCGGAGTGATGCCGGTCAAGATTGCGGGGCTCGTGTTGTTTCCGAGCGTGTTGATCGCCGAGGGTACGCCCCAGTGCGTGCCGTCCTGCGAGCGGCTTTCATAGAGGGCGTTGGGTCCCTGTTTCGTCGCGTTCTTCGCGAATATAAAGACAAACGCGCCGCTACCGTCGACCGCAACCGCATCCTGCGCGGTATAAAAGTCCGGGTAGCAATCGTGGCCACGGCACGGCGCGCCCTCGTGCGCGAACGCGAATGGAATCGTCCGCCATGTCACGCCGCCGTCCGCCGAGGTCACTAGCTCGACATGACCGTTGCCAGTTTCGTCGCGGCCGGTCTCGCCGTCGACCGCAAACCAAACAGAACCGTCCGGCGCTGCAGTTCCGCCGTATGAGTAATACCAGCGATGCTCGGTCGTCGCTTTGATCGGCGGTTGCCACGTCGCGCCGCCGTCGTGAGATGCCACGACGTAGAGCGCGTAGCCACCGTTGAATGCGACATAGAGGTCGTTCCCGGATGACGAGAGCACAAGCGTCGGCTTGTCGCTGTAGTGTAGGCGTGGTTTGGCCAATGGAACGTCGGTGCTCCACGTACGGCCATGATCGCGCGACTGCGTGAAAACGACGCCGGGTCGAAATCCATCCAGGCAAACGGCGTCGACGACGCCTTGCTTCGAAACGGCGATCTGTGGATCGTATTGAAAAGGCACTCTCGTGCCTCGCCGGCAGATGTGACGCGTCGGCAGCCACGTACCCCCGCCATCTCGCGAAGCTCGAAAGAGCAAGTAATCCGGTCGCTGGTCGGTTGTCATCTGGTAGACCCACCTCGAGGTCGGGTCGGTCGCCACGACCGGTTCCCAACGATTATCGGTGGGAGCGCCCCAACGATGCTCGCTCTCAAAGTGCGGAGGCGTTAATGCGTTTTGCCGAGCGCTACGAGTAAGGGAAGGCGCGTACGTATCCCTGGCGGCGATGCACGAAGCAACGGCGAGGCTAAGAAGACACGCCGGCAATAGTCGATTCAATACGAACGCGATTCGGACGCGACCGTTACGTCCGCGGCGTGGCTTCATGTCTCGTTCATTCCTTATCTTGTGCCGTGGGCGGCGGCACTTGGCCTACCAGGCGATGATGATCTCACCGTTGCCCGGATGTCCGCCTCCCGCGGTTCGATGCACGTGCGTCGCCGACTTCTCAATGAAAGAGGATCCGCCGCCCCCTCCACCACCAGAGGCAGCACCACCGTCTGTATTGCAGCAGCCGCCGCTGCCGCCGCCTCCGCCACCGTAGTAACCTCCGCCTCCACCGCCCCCGGAGCCAGCGCAGACGTCAGCACCAACGCCGCCGTTGAAGAGTTTTCCCTTTCCTCCGTTGGCACCGTGGCAGAGGCCGCTGCCGCTGCTCCCCCTGCTGCCGGACCCTTTGCTTCCGCCAAAACCACCGACTCCCCCGAATTTCTGGGACCCGCCAGCGCCGCCGCCGGGGCTGCCCCCGCATTCGCCCGAGCCGCCCTGACCGCCGGTGGTCGCTCCGCCGACTCCCCCGGCGCCACCGAAACAGTAATAATAGCCGCTGCTGCTGTTCTGAAACTGAAAGGTCTCACCGCCGCCGGCGCCTCCCGCGGCGACCAGGATGCGATCTGCCAACGTACCTTTCCCGGTGCGGACGTCCGAGCTGCCGCCGCCGCCAAAGGCGTAGCCGCCGGCAGCTCCGCCACCGTTGAAGCCACCGCCGCCGGCGCCGCGTTTGTCAAAGATCCCTTTCCCGCCGACGACGACATACAGCACCTGCCCCGGTTTAACGCTTACCGTTCCTTTCATCGCCGCTCCCAAGGCGCCCGGATATCCATACTGCGAGTTTGACGTTCCCCCGCCCCTGGCACCGTAAGCAGTGATCGTGACTTGTGTCACACCTGACGGCACTTTGAAACGTTGAAGCGCGTGGGTGAAGTGAAACGCTTTTGAATTCGCAGGGGGCTGGGCGTTCGACGTATTCAAGCCGGGTAACTCGCCAGGACTCCCGTGAGCAGCGCAAGCTGAAATGAGCGCCGCACAGACGATGCTCCAGAAAGCCTGCAGCGGACGTCTATAAATCAAGCTCATAAGCTCTCCTGACGTTCGGCCGTTCCGAACTACGGGCGCATAACGTATGCGTGCGGTTCTCCGCTTGCCGTAGGGAACCTTTGGCCGGCCGGCGCGCGATGCTGGAATGTGCAACGCGATCGCCCTCACTCCGTTTTGGGCTTTATCGCTGAGCCGGTACACGTATGCGGCGACGTACCAATCTCTGCCGACGCGCTGAGCGATCTGCGCGAATTGCTCGGTGAAGGTATCAGGCGGCCACGGCGATCCGTCCGGATCGTAAAACCGATCGTGGAAGAGATCAGCCGACTCCGCGACTGGAAGGGTCAGCCAGTCACCCTTGCTGTCTGCGTTGCGGGTCAACGACGGTTGCCAGAGATAGAGAGGACCTCCTGATTTGGGAGGTCCTACTCATCATTTGCCTATCCTATTTGCGGAGACGTAGTCTTCGTTAGATTTTCACCTGTGCGTTGAAGTAGACGTTGATCGGCTGCACCG
Organism: Vulcanimicrobiota bacterium; assembly: GCA_963756635.1. Taxonomy (GTDB): domain Bacteria; phylum Vulcanimicrobiota; class Vulcanimicrobiia; order Vulcanimicrobiales; family Vulcanimicrobiaceae; genus Cybelea. Next base: position 384,308 of record CAVWOR010000001.1, on the reverse strand, counting down.
CAGCCGCCGATCGCGCCGTTGTTCGAGCCGAGCGGCAAGTAGCTCTGCTGGAATGCCACCGGAGTACGCGCACCATTGGCCTTGAAGTCGTTGATGCCCGTACCGTTGTAGAAGTTGGCCGGATAGAGCGTGCTGTTGAGCGAGCCGCCGGCCGGCACGTATCCGCAGACTACGTTGCTGGGCGGGACCGCACTCGCCCACGGTGCCGACGTACCGCCGAAGCACGAGTGGAAGAGGTTGGCGCCCAGCACCATCAGCCGGATCCGCGGGCTGACGTCGTAGGAGAGCTGCAGGTTGCCAACGATCGAGCTGGGTTGCTCGTAGTTGCCAAACAGGAACGCTCCGGTCTGCGGATTGGGGATGTAGAGGTAGCTGAACGGCCCAAGCCCCGGTGCCGTGATCGAGAGGTAGTTGCACTGCAGCGGATTGGTCTTCGGCGAGACCTTCGTGATGCCGGCCGCCGCCGAGTTCTGCAGGCAGGTACGCGGATCGAGCCCTTCGGTATCGAGCGGGCTGCCATAGAAACCGCCGGTCTGGAAGTTGAAGCTCGGCGTGATCGCCAGTTTGTCGTGGCGCCAGTTGAGAATCAACGACGAGGTATACGGCGAGATGTAGCTGCTCACCATCCCGTTGAGGTTCGGCGCGATGGCGGTCGAGTACGGGTTGTACCAGCCGCTCTCGTTGAGCAGACCCTGCTGGGATTGGTTGTAGTACGGATTGAGGATCGTGTCGCAGGTGACCGAGCCTGAAGGTCCGCACGTTCCGTTGGGTTTCGAACACGAAACGCCCACGCCGCCCTGGTAGCAGGGGCTTCCGCCGCCGGCCTTGGTCAGGGCGTTGTACTGCGAGATCACCTGATTGAGGGCAATCGTCGTGTTGGGGATGATGCCGCCCGTCGCGGTCGGGATGTTCTGGAACATGACCTTCGAGTTGGTATAGGTGAAGGCCAGAAGTCCCGAGAGACCGTTACGGGTGAAGTCACCCTTGTTGAACTGCATCTCGACGCCTTCGTTGCGATTGACGCCGACCGGCACTTGCGTTACGAAACCGGCCCCGATGAAGGTCTGTTGCTGCCAGTTCGAGACCCAGGTGTAGAACGGCGTGAGCTTGAGGCTCATGTCCGTTCCCCGGAAGTGCTGCTCGTAGGAGAGGTCGTACTGCCCCGACGAGATTCCTGGAATCGGATGGAACGGCGAGTAGAACCCCAGGTTCATCGTGTTGTTCCAAACCGAACGGTCGTCACCCGACGAGCTGAGGTATTGAACCGACGCGGAGATCGGCGGCTGCGTGAAGCGACCCGCCGACAAGCGCCAGACAACGTCGGGCGATTGCGTGTAGGTTGCCGAGAAACGCGGCTCCCAGTAATCGAGCGCGTACGAGCTGGGCGAGCTCGCGGTGAAGTTCGGCGCCGCAACGCCGTCCTGGGTCGTGCCGTTGGGATGGACCCAGCCCTTCTGCGGCCCAACGCCTTTGGTAAGCGCGGCCACCGCCGTGTCGCAATCACCAACCACGTACTGAGCCGGTGCCGGAGGCGGTGCCCCCGGGGCCAGCGGTGTCGTAAAGACCTGATTGGTGCTGGCCAGGACGCAGGTGTAGTTGGCGGTTTGGTTGGCGTAGAACTGCGTCGCCGACGTCGTCGAGTCCGGCAGGACGTACGTGAAGTTGTCGTACCGGATCGAGGCGTTGATCAGGAACTTGTCGCTGGGACGGAACTGATCTTGCAGCGCTGCGTTGACGAAGCGCGGCCGAACGGAGTTTTACGAGCCGGTCGCGTTTCCGCTCCAGAGACTATCCCAGGTTGCCCCGGCCTTCCCGGCCGGAGTGCTCCGCAGCGGCGAACCCCGTCGGACCCGATGCCGCGTTGGCGAGCCAGGTCGGGCTGACGTGTGCTCTTGGTGGCCACGTCGTAGTAGCTCGAGTTGAGACAGACTTGCTTTGCCCCGCTGGTGGGATCGTAGCACGTGAAGTTGCTTCCGCTTCCCGACATGTAGCCGATCGGCGAGCAGGCGTTGGGATAGTTGAAGAAACCCGGCGCGCAGCCCGCGTACGCCGAGGAGTTGTTGAACCGGATCACGCCCGCGGTCGTGTAGTTTCCGTCCAGGCTGACCAAGTTCTGGTCGTTGAGCTGGTCTTGGAAGTCGAGCGCACCGCCCGAGGTATGGGTGATGAGCTGATACTGCGCGGCTTCGGGGAACGACGGGCAGAGCTCGTCGCACGAGCCGAACGCCGGGTCCGTGAGATACCAGTCGGAGTAGAAGGTGTACCCGTAGGCGCGCAGATACGCCGATTGGCTCAGCGCATACGTGTATTGCAGCTTCGTGATGCCGGCATCGTTCTGATTTTGGTTCACCGAGTCGTCGTTGATCCCGATCGGACCGCCGAAGGTGTGCGACGGCGTGCCGGGCGCAATGTAGACTCCCGGCGCCTTGATCGTGGTCGCGTTCTTGGCGATCACGCTGCCGAACGGAACGTTATACGCGACGTTGTCCGCGTACGGCATGTACGTGTAGGAGCAGCCCAAGCTCGGAGCGCTCGGCGGTGAGACGCCGCACTGGAAGGCCGACGCCAGCGAAGTGATCTGACCGCAGTTTCCAAACTGATTGCTCGAGATGCCGCAGAACGGCGTACCGTTGAACTGTCCGGGGTTGTTGCAGCCGTTGACCGTCAGCCCGGGTCCGATCGCGTCGGGCCCGCAGTGCGGCATCCTGGCCAGCGTGTTGTACTGCGAGTAGACGAACTGGTTGTTGCCCGGCCCCAAGTCGGTCGGACTCGTATAGCCGGAGTTGCTGAGGGCGGATCCGCTCCACATAAGCTGCACGTCGTCGCGCAGTCCATTGGCCTTGGGGATGCCCATGTGCAGGTTGATCACGTTCTCGCGATCGCTGACCATGAACGGACCGTCCCGTAACGGAGTGGCGCTGTAGTATTGCCAGCAGCCCTGCGCGGGGAAGCTGAACTTCGAAATGCCGGCGGTCACGAGCGGACAGACCGGCTTGACGCCTTGGCACGTGCCGGAAAGACACATGAAGCCGAGGTCGAGCAGCTGGAGGCTGCCGAAGCCGTAACCGGTGCCAAAGCCGTTCGTATTGCCGGAGAAGATGCCGCCTGGCGTACCGTAGCCGGCGCCGTTGGTGTTATCGATAAAGCGATACGTTTGGTTGTAGCCCAGCAGCCCGATGTAGTAGCTGAACGTTCGGTCCGGCGTCGAGCCGCCGATTTCAACCTGGGCTTGATGGTAGTAGTTGGGCGTCGAGATCCCAAGGTTCGCCGTGGCGAAGCCCGGGAAGGTGCCGGTCTTGATAACCTGGTTGATGAAGCCCGCCGTACCGGCCGATGCGACCGATGACGGACCGCCGCCGGTGTAGACTTGCAGCTCCTGCAAGCCCAGGCTCGACTCGGTGCCGGCGTTGTAATTATCGAAGGCGCGGTTAATCGGAATACCGTCGTATTCGAAGCCGGTATAGTACGAGTTTTGCCCGCGCACGTAGGCGGCATTGAAATCCCAGCCGATGCCGCCCTGAGACGTTTGAACGCCCGGGACCGATGCCATCGCCGAGTAGGCATTGTTCAGGTTGCCACCGCCGCCCAGTGCCGCCGCGGCGGATGCCTGGTTGGCATTGACACTATAAAGGTCGCTGCCAACACCCGATTTGACCAGCGACGTGCCTGCTTGTGACGTCACATGTGCGATCGTCCGCAGTGCCTTGGCCATCGTGTAGGCGACTTGCTGCGTCTGGTCCGCGAAGACCACGACGCCGGGATACGAGGTACTTTGATACCCACTCTTGCTTACGCTGACCGTGTAGGTATCGGGGTTGAGCGAGAGGATGACGAAGTGACCTCCCGCGTCCGTCGTTGCGGTCGAGGACTGTGAGGCGGAGACTGCCTGCACTTGCACGCCGGCAACTGGTGCGCCGCTCGAGTCCTTGATCGTACCCGCGATGTTGCCGGTGACGCCGGCCAGTGCCCATGTTTCCTGGCCGATGACTAATGCAAGCAACGTCGTCAGGACAACCAGCGAACGCGGTAACGAAACTCGTTTCATGCGTCTGGTTCCTCCTTACATTTAGCGCTACAATGCAGCGCTTCTCGCGACCGTTTTCTTGAGTTTGCAGCGTTCCCTATAAAGCTGAGGAAAGTGTCGTGTCAAATGTCACTTCTAACCATAGGCAAGTACGCATGCTCCAAGTGGCATCAATAAAATATAAAACGTGAAGGGTTCGTAAGCGGAGCAACCCGCCTCCAAATCTTGATATTATGTGATGACTACTTTTGGAGTCGCACCTATACTTGTGACCGTGGCGTTGATGGTATCTTCAGCCTCTTACGCAGACGGAGGCGAGGCTCAACTTCGAATGGAGAACGAGGTGCGCCGCCTGTTAAGACGCGCGTATGCGCCGCTTGCGCTTTCCAGCCTTCCGCTCGCCCAAGCACTGTGTGAAGTCACCGGTATCTCCAACTCACAGTCGGCCTTGCAGCATGTCGTAGCGAATGCGTTCCAAGGGAATTGGCAGGAGTCGCGCTTGAAAGACCTTCTGCTACCCTCGGATCCGAAGGACCGCATGCCGAGAGGGGACACCGCGCATCGACTACAGATATCGAAGCGTCACCTTCAGCGCCGCCGTGCGAGAGCTGTTTCTATTCTCGCCTTCCACATTCGTAAGCTTGTCGGCGCGCCTTATATAGCGACCACGGACGACCCAGGACCCAACGCCGGCGATCAAGACAGAGCCGCTGACCCGTTGGAGACCATTGCCGAGCTCGTATCGAACATCGAGCCTTCCACCGCCGCAAACATATTTCGACTTAGCGGGCCGCACTCAAGGTCAAGGGCTGGCATGCTCTCGATCCGAGGCTGCGTCGACATGGGCGATGAAATCAAACCGGTAGGCAACGAATTCGAGCGATACAGTTTCTCTCCACTTGTCGCCATTTTGAAGGCCCAATCGAAACAGGTCAATGGAAAGCCTGCGGAGGCAGAACAGGAGCTGTGGCCGCTTTTCGCTCGAGCCTCGCGGGATATACTGAAAAATTCCGAAGTACAGTTCGAACTGGAATGGCTCTGGTTCCTTCGGGCCCGCCACTGCGGAGACGCTCGCGAGATGGATCGTGTGGCAACAAATCTGAAGCGAATCGCGAAAGACGTTTCCGCGTGGCTCTTGCGCGCGTTGCTCGCTCAAGCGGAAGCTCGGATTCGTTGCGGCCAGCTTCAAGACGCGATTACTCTCCTAGACGAAGTGAACCGCCGCGGCCTCCGCGAGTTTGCTCTACGCCAACTGGCATCTAGCAGCCTCTTGAAGGCTGAGCTCGCTCTGGAGCAAGGCGATGATGCTACGGCTGAAAGGCTCGCGAGCGGCGCTTACCTGATCCTGCGAGGGCGTCACTATGACGCCTATAGGGCACAGACTAGCATAGCGCGCGCACGACTACGACTGCATGCACCCTGGACATGCCCCGATGATCTCGGCAACCTTCCGGGCTCGGCATGGGACCGCGTCGGAGTCAACATCGAATGCGCGCGACGTCTGAATGCGGACGGCCGCACGGAGCATGCTCGGGAATACGCGAAGGAGGCGTTTAGCACTGCCGTAACGCTCAAATACGAGGGGCTCGCAGCCCGTGCGGCCGCTACGCTGGGTAGCACGTTTGATAAAGCAAGTACTCGCAGGCGTGACTGGCATCTGCGCGCGCTCTCTCATTTGCTAACCACTCGAGATCGCGCCGTAGCCTGCGATCTATTCGTGCTGGAGAACGACCGCATCGATGCCACCCCATTCCCGCCTTTCGATGAGGCCGTTGCCAAACTTCTCTACGAGGGCTTGCAAGACGCGATACCCCACTTGCGCACCGAAAGCGAAACCGAACGCAGCGTTGCTCGCGCCTTTTTAAAACATCTCACAGCCTTCGTGCTAGGAATCACGCCCTTTTCTGATGAGTTGACCGAAGCCGTCGAAGCGCTCGACGCCGAAGCCGGCTGGTTCGGTCAATATCTCGTTTATTTCCAGGACGACGCGTCGCATATTCTCGAGACAGTGTTTGCAGCAATTGTCAGCCTACGACAGCGCAGCGAGCTCGACCAGCGCCTAACTGTCGCGCTTCGCAAGTTGGTAAGTGCCGTGCGGCCCCGCGCTGATCTCAGGCGATTTCTCGTGGGATAATGGTTGCGCTCGCCAGGGCACCGGTTATCTCAGCTTCGCCGGCGCTTTCGGTCCGCGTGGGTTAGGTGAAGCGTGCGACGGCGGGCCAATCTTCTGCAAGAGGCGACGAAATCGCGGGTTACCTGAAATCGGCTCGAACCAGGGCAAGCTTTTCAAGAAGGGCATCGTCGCTTCGTGCTCCTCGTACGCCGTTTCGAGATAATCGAGTGCTTCGTCGAGCCTGCCTAAGCCGATCGATACGATCGCGAGATTCCAACGGACGACGTAATCGGTCGAGGCTAGCTGCTTCAACATGTCGCAAATTTCAGCTGCCTTTCGTTTATCCCCAAGATCGGCATAAGCCCGACCAAGCATCGGCAGGCGAAAACTCGGATCTTCGCCTCGCTCTTGAGGAAGGCGCTCGAGATCGTTAAGTGCCTTTTCCGGGCTCCCATTGAGAAGCAGCGCTTGGGCGCGATAACGCCTCGCAATGTAGAAGTTAGCGTCGACATCTAAGATACTCGACATAATTGCGACGGCCTGACGAAATCTGCCGGAATGCAAGAACACGCGAGCGACCAGTAACTGCCGCAAAAGTGAAGACGGCTCCAAGGCGAGCGCAAGCTGAGCCTGGATAAGGGCGTCCTCGTGCTCCCCGGTACAAATATAGTGCCATGCCGCGTTGTTGCGGACTAGCGTCGAGCCGGGATTGAGCTGAATGGCCAGATCGATCTCGACTTGCGCAGCTTCCCAGTCCCATTTCCAAAAGTTCAGAAGGCCCGCGCGTACCGCGTGAGCAAGAGCGTTCGCGCCGTCAATGGCAAGAGCTTTGTCAATGGCCTTGGCCGCGAATGGAAACGTGAGATGCGGCGGCATGTGCCAATAATTGCCCAACAAACTGTAGGAACGCGCGACGCCAATCAAGGCCGGCAGGTACTGCGGATTGCATTTCAACGATGCCTCGAAGAACTCCATGGCGCGACGAAGGGCCGGCGCGGTGCGCTGCTCTAGGAAGAAACTACCCTGGCAATAAGCGCAAAAGGCCTCGAAGTCACCGCCGGAGACAATTGCGCCGAGATTTGCGGCATTTATGGTAAACGTTTCATTGAACTCAACTTCAACCGTTTCGACCGGAACGGCGAAGCGATATCCTTGGCGCGGTATGGCGAGAATATGCGAATGATCCTTGGCCCGTTCGCCGAGGAGGCGACGGAGCATGTAAATATGCTGGACGAGGTTCGCATCGCTGACGGCTTCATTGGGCCAAACAGTCAGAGCAAGCGCTTCTTTGCTGACCATGCGCCCATTTGCCTGGAGCAGTTGCGCAAGAATAAGAGCTAGGCGTTCAGGTACGGGAGTGACTCCCGAACCTTTGAACAACAGCCTTCGCATCGCGTCAAAGGAGAACTTTCCAAAGCGATACACTCTCGACGTGGGCAGCGCTGCCGGTAAACTATCCGAGGTCACTTGACGAACTCTTAATGACCTGCGTTAATCGTCGGCGACATTCGTCGAGCAGCTCGGTGGCGACGGCTTTCCCAAGCGGTAGATCGCCGTCGGCGTCGGCGCCCGGCAAAGTGCTCGAAGGGTGTTCGATGTCGGCATTTTTCATGTAGACGATTATGGGTTCAGACTTTCTCGCTTCGATCGCTGACTCGGTAATCGAGCGGTTCGATTGAGTCTCGGCACGACGTGGGCTACAGTCAATGAATTTCGACGAGTAGCCGCTGCCTCTTGCCGGCGTGCACGACGGCCTCAGCGGTTCACATTGGCTATACCGTGCGAAGAGGATTCCTGTTTCGTATGGCTTTTTTGATAACATTTTATAAAAAGGTCTATCCTGATTCGACTGTTTAGTTTGGGAGGGCGGCCGCGCTCGCCTTAGAACGCTGTCCTGAGCCAGCGATACGTCAATCGAGGTGCCAGCCCGCAAATGCAACGTTTGGATTTCCTCAATGCCTGCACCGTCATTACCGCAACGAGCCTCGTAGGTATGGTTCCAGCCCCCGTAACTGGCCTGATCGTCCCCGATACTCCGCTGGCGAGGGAGGCGACGTTAATGGCTCAGGCGGCTGAGCCCCTTGAAATTTTCAATCATTCTTTACGCACATTTCTTTTTGCCGAGCTGATCGCGAAAGCCAAGTCCCTTCCGCACGACATCGAAGCAGTTTACGTCGCTGCAATCCTGCACGATACCGGTCTCACTACGCAGCAATGAGGGAAGCCCAGCTTTTCGAAGTCGACGGCGCGAATCAGCGCGCGGGTTATTGACGCGCCATGGAGTTGTCGGGACGCGCGCGTCTAATATGGGACGCGATCGCGTTACACGATCAGGGTGGCATCGCTCGCTGGAAAGCGCCCGAAGTAATGCTGGTGAACGCCGGCGTGTCCGCGGATTTTGGTGCTTACCTCCAGCTAATGAATCGCGATAACATTATCGCGATTCTCTCTACCGCGCCACGTACCGATTTCGTTCCAGTTTTTCTCGACGCGGTCGCAGCGGTGGCGAGACGAAAGCCTCAAGCCACCGGCAACTGCTTCGTGACGGACGTAGGGTACCGGATGGTTCCCGGCTTTCATCTCGAGAATTTTTGCGACGCAGTTCTGGAAGACCCATTCGCCGCGTATGGCTAGCCACGCAAGAGCACGTTTGGAGCAATCAGGACATGCCGCATGGCTCGCATTTGCGATGCCGCCCCTCGCGTGCCATGCTGCGACCCGTTAGCCGAAAACGCTAAGACCGGTTTCGGTACGCTGCGGGCGTGACTCCCGTCAAAGACTTAAATACGCGGGTCAGATGGCTTTGGTCGGAAAATCCGGCGTCGACGGCTATTTCACCCAGAGAAGCGCGCGGATCGGCGAGCCGGCGGCAAACGTACTGAATGCGCAGGCCGGCGACGTAATCTCCGACCGGCCGCCCACAGCGCTGCCGAAACGCACGAGCGAGATGCGTTGGGTGAACGTTCACCTCGGAAGCGAGCGCAGCAAGCTCCAGGCGCTCAGTGAAGCGCTCCTGAATCGTCGCGAGCACGTCGTGCAACCATGGCGGCTCGGCTGCGTCATCGTACCGCATGCCGGGGATATGCGAGCAGAGCTCGTACAGGAGTGACTCGACGACGAGCGCCGACGTCGCCCGACGCTCGCGGTATTCGTTGTACAGGCGCAATCCGAGCCAGGTGGCTTCACCGGCGTGCAACTCGGCCAGATGATCGATAACGCCGTAGCTTGCGATCGCATCCATCCAGCGCTGCCCTACCTCCACGATGAAAAATCGACAGCCGCTCTCGCCGATCGTGTCGGCGTGAGGCGTTTGCGGAGGCAGGAACGCAACGGTGAGCGGTTTGTACGCGATGGTGATCGCTCCCGAATGCTCGACATACGCTCCCTCCAAAAGAAGGCAGAAATGCCCGGCCTCGTGGGCGTGCGGCGGTATCGTCACGGCGCGCTCGTGCCGTACCTCGGACAGCGTGGCATCCGCGATCGAGAACGATTCCGTCTCACCATAGAATGTGCCGATGCCGAAGAGCCGTGCCACGCTGGAAGCATCCTACACTGGACGCTAAGATCGTTCAAGACTTGCGCACCGCTCTATGCGATGGTAGAGGCGGAGGCATCGAACATGAACCGCAAGGATCTCCTAGCCGGCGTCGCAGCGGGCGCAGGCGCCGCACTGACCGCGCCAGCGTTCGCATCCAGCGCCGTCTCCAGTCGCGGCAAACCGCTAACGCTTCCTGCGTCCAAGCGCATCAAGGTTGCCTATGCGATCTCTCCCGGTGTAACGCTGATCGACTTCGCCGGTCCGTGGGAAGCCTTTGGCGAGGTGATGGTCTCTTCGCTTGGCACGACGATGAACGATCAAATGCCCTTCGACCAATATCTCGTGGCAAAATCGGCGGATCCCGTGCAAACCGAAAGCGCCATGGAGGTCGTCCCCTCGTTTACGTTCGCATCGGCGCCGCAACCCGACGTCCTGATTGTCGGCGCGCAACCGAGCTCTCGGGAGCTCACGGCATGGATTCAACATGCAAGCCGCGGTGCGGCGGTAACGGCATCGATCTGCACCGGCGCATTTCGCGTCGCAGAGGCAGGTCTCTTCGACGGGCTGCCCGCCACTACGCACCACGCATTTTACGACGACTTTGAAAAAACGTTTCCACAGGTGCAGCTCGTGCGCAACGTGCGCTATGTCGAGAACCCGGCGGTCTCGAGTGCCGGAGGTCTCACCTCCGGCGTCGATCTCGCGCTGCGCATCGTGGAGCGCTATTTTGGTTCAACGATCGCGACCAGCACCGCGAACTACTTGGAATATAGGCGCTCAGCGGTCATCACGCAGTGGCCGCAAACCACCGTGATGTAGGCTTATTTCGAACGCATCGCTACTGCGGGAGCACCACCGGTTTCTGTCCTGCTGCTTTCAGCGTGGTATTGACGCCGTCGAGCGAGGCAGTCCATACGCCGTAGGACTTCGCACGCGCGGCGTAGTCGTGTTCGAGGCGCGCGTAGAGCGCCAAACTCGCTTGCGCGAGCGGCTCGTCGCTGATCAAGCCTAGAATGTCTTCCCGCAGCTGTCCCGGTTTTTGAATGGAGTCCTCGAAGCCCCGCGGCGATGACGTCAGCGTTGCAACGAGCGCGTCGATCCCGTCGATCGCCGTCTGCAGCTTCGCCGCACTCGCCGTATCGCTGGGCTTGAGCGCCTTCTTGTCGTCAACTAGCGTTTCACGGACCATATGCAATGCGTTGAGCATCGTATCGACGCGCCCCAAGAGGTTGTAGACGCGGCGCTGCTCTTCGAACTGCGCGTGGTACTCCGCCGGCGTCGTGCTCGAAAGCGGATCGGCGAGCTTGACCAGCGGAAAGCGATACGTCTTACCGTCCAGATGAAACGCCATGATATAGCGGCCGGGCGGAAGCGCCGGGCCTTCGTCGGGGCCACGGAAGAAGAAAGGCGCGCTGTCATAGCGGGCCGGCCCGTCAATTGTAAAGTCGTAGTCGAACTCATTCTTGCCGTCGCTCCGGCTCAGCCAGTACGACTCGCCTTCCTCGCCGGTAAAGACGTCGTGTTTGCCCTCGACGTGACGCCAGAGATGCCCGCGAAGATCGTAGACATCGATCGTTGGGCGTTTTTTGGCCAGCGCTGGCAACCAGTAGTAGAGCGTCGCGACCGCGCCGCCGTTGCTCAGGAGTCCTCCTCCGGGCTGCTGGGCGTCGAAATCAGTGTAGTTTCCTTCGTCGTCGCGGTAGCCGATGAGGTCTATGGCCGGCCGCGGGCCGATGACCAGCGGGGCCGTCGGGACCGCGCATGCCGACTGCTGCACCGGACGGATGTCGTCCATCACCCAGATCGCGCGCCCGTGCGTTGCAATGACGAGGTCGTCGAGCTGCGGCTCGATGCGAATGTCGCGCACTTCGACGGCAGGCAGGTTGTTTTGGAAGCTCTGCCAGTTCGCGCCGGCGTCGCACGAGATGCGCACCCCGCGATTCGTGCCGGCGTAAACGATGTTCGCATTGGCAGTGTCGGGGCGAACGGCGCGCACGTACTCGCCCGCCGAAATGCCGTTCGCGACGCTCTGCCAATGCGCGCCGTAATCGTGCGTGACGAAGATATACGCGGCGTCGTCGCCCATCGCGTGCCGGTCGGCCGAGACGAAGACCGTGCCGCCGGCGAGCATAGATGGCGCCACGGTTTCGACGGCGCTATCGGCAGGCAGGGCGGGCGGCGTGACGTTTCGCCAATGCGCGCCACCGTCGCGCGTGACGTAGACCAGCCCATCGTCCGAGCCGGTCCAGATCTCGCCCGTGTGACGCGCGGACGTTTCGATGTCGAGAATCGTGCCGTAGTTCTCGGCGCCGGACTCGTCGTGGGTTACCGAGTTCTTGGCGACTTGCTGTTTGGATTTGTCGTTGCGCGTGAGGTCGGGACTGATTGCCTTCCAGTGCTTGCCGCCGTCGCTCGTTTCAAAGAGCACGTTGCCACCGATGAAGGCGACGTGCGGATCGTACGCGGCGAACGCAATCGGCGATTCCCAGTCGAAGCGATAGCGGGATGTCGCGAGGACGAAATCTTCCTGTGCCGTGCCGCGGTACGGCCGCACGTTGGTCGATTGATGCGAGACGCGGTCGTACAAGACGATCTCGCCGTTCTGCGAATCTGCCCAGATCAGGCGCGAGTTCGTCGGGTCGGGAACGGCCCACTCGCCGTCGCCCTCGGTGACTTTGAACCAGTCGCGGTTCGTGATTCCATCGAGGCTGCCGCTGAACGCCGGACCGCAATACGCGTTGTTGTCCTGCAAGCCGCCGCAGACGAGGTATGGGATCGTATTGGAAAGCCCGACGCGATAGACTTGGCCGATCGCGATGTTCCGCGAGTTCGACCAGGTCGCGCCGCCGTTAGTCGAAGTGGCGATTCCGCCGTCGCCGGCTAGCGCCATGCGATTGCCGTCCGACGATATCCACATGTCGTGCAGATCGGAATGCACGCCGAAGGCGGAGAGGTTGAACTTTTCGCCGCCGTTGTATGAGGTCGTCAGCAGAAGGCTCACGGCATAGACGGTACCGGGGTCGGTCGGCGAGACGCGCACGTGCGAGAAATAAAATGGGCGTTGGTTTGCCAGCGAGTCGTTGCTGACCATCTTCCACGTCACGCCGGAGTCGTCGGAGCGCCAGAGAATGCCGGCGGCCGATTCGACGAGCGCGTAGATGCGACTCGGCTGCGACGGTGCGATCGCCACCCCGATGCGGCCGATTGGCGGAGCCGGGAAACCGTTGCCGGTCACTTCCTTCCACGTCCTGCCGCCGTCGCTCGAACGGTAGAGCCCGTCGTCGCCCGTCCCGCCACTCGTCAGCGCCCACGGACGGCGCAGCACGTGCCACATCCCGGCATAGATCAGGTTGGGGTTCTTCGGATCCATTGCCATGTCGCTCGCCCCGGACTGCTCCGACAGGTACAGCGTTTTGCTGAAGGTCGCACCGCCGTCGAACGAGACGTAGACGCCGCGCTTCGTACTAGGCGCAAAGACATCGCCGAGCACTGCGACGACGATGTGTTTGGGATCTGTCGGGTCCAAGAGGATGCGCGAGATACCGGGAGCGTTCGGAAACGATACGGACTGCCACGAACGGCCGCCGTTGGCCGAGTGGTAGAGGCCGCTCTCCGGGATGACGTCGTTGCGCGGATTCGTCTCGCCGGCCCCGACCCAAACGTCGGCATCGTCGGTGACGCTGACGGCTATCGCACCGACGCTGCTCGAAATTAATGAGGTCCGAGATGTTCTGCCACGACGTGCCGCCGTCGACGCTCTTCCACACGCCGCCATCAGCAGTGCCCGCGTAGTAGAGCAGCGCGTGCAGGTTGCTGCCCGCAACCGCCGTCGCGCGCCCTTCCGGAAGCGCGGGGCCAATTGCGCGCCAGCGCATCTGCGCGATGGGCCGCTCGTCGGCACGCGCGGCAAGTGGCGCCGCTAGCGAAAGAACGCCGGCCGCCAGCAGAACGAGCCTCCAACGCATCACGCTAATTGCCTTCGTCTTGAACGACTTTTCCGTCGATCTTTACCAAGGCGCTCACGTCCTTGCTCTGCGTCTGCAGCCACGTGCCGTTAACGAGTTTCCAGGTGTCTTGGCTGCCGGTGGTCGCTTCGATGTCGTGATTGCCGTCGGGTGCCTGGATCTGGCCGGCGATCTTGCCGGAAACGACGACGACGATCGTGCTCGCGTCAGACAATGTCGTCGACTGTATCGTGTTAGCGCACGACGTGATGTGCAGTTGTTTGATCTCCTGCTTGCCCTGCGCGACGAACTCATCGCGCTGCATTTCCTTTCCCTTGAAATCGACGTGCACGAAGCCGGGCGCGAGCAAGGCAAAAGCCGCCGCCAGGTTCGTGTCGGTCGGTTCTTGGGTGGCGGTGCACACCAGCGTATAATCGGCGGTGATGGCCTTTTGAGCGGCATCCGGCACGGCGTCGGCGCTCGCAGAGAGCGGGACGGCAACGGCCGCGTACAGCGCCGCTATCATAATCTTCAGTAGCATCGGTCGGAACCTTTCTTCGATAATTTCTCCCCGGTGTACCGGAGAGAGGCCCGTTATGTTTCGCGGCTTCGGGCTAGCGATCATCCGCCGCTCGACCGGCTTAGTGCCCGTACGGCGCCGTTGTGATCCCCGACCAACACGTCATTCGCGATGGACGCGAAGATTCCGGTCGCGACGACACCGTGAATCGTTCGCAACGCGAAGTCGAGCTTGCCGGGCTCGTCGATCGGGCCAAAATGGCAATCGAGTATCCAGTTGCCGTTGTCGGTTACAAACGGCGCCTCTCCGCCCCGCCGAGCGATCGTTACATTTGGGTTCCGGCTTCGAATCTCACCGACGACGTAGGGTTCGGCGTACGGCACGATCTCAATTGGGAGCCCGAACGCTCCGAGCGCGCGCACCAATTTAGGCGGAGTAACGATCACCACGAATCGCTTGGCCGAAAGCGCGACGGCCTTCTCGCGGAAGAGTGCGCCGCCGCCGCCTTTGGTTAACGCCCAATCGGGAGCGACCTCATCGGCACCGTCAATGGCAACCGGCATCTCACGCTCGAGCAACCCTACGAGCGGAATATTCCACTGCCGGCAAAGAGTCTCGGTTTGCTGCGAGGTCGCCACGGCGGCGATCCGTTCGCCTGCCGCGACGCGCCGGCCAACGCGATCGATCGCCCAATAGGCCGTCGTCCCCGTTCCAAGACCGATGCACATACCATCGTGCACGAAGCGGTCGACAGCGGCGTGTCCGACGGCTCGCTTTCCGATATCGATCTCGCGCATGCAAGCCACTTCGACGCTCGGGGGAAGAACGATGCATTTGCGCCCTGGCACTCGCGAGCTGTTCGCACGGCGGCGGCGCAAGCAAAGCAGGAACCGTTTTCAGCCTCGCGCCCTAGGGTTGAACGTCCTTTAGGTGCGTTTCGAATCCCAAGCCGTACGTCTTCGTAGGATCGCCGGCATCGTCGGTGATCAACGAAGGGCCGCGCGTGCAGCTAAAAGGATTCCACGACCATGCCCAATACCCGATTTGCGGTCGCCGATCGTCGGCCCAATCCATCAGCCGGTCGATCTTCGCGTGCGCGCAGCCGGCCTGCCCAAACTCGTCGATGACGACTGGATACCCCGCGTCCTGTATGGCGCCGAACTCGTTCGTCCAGCAAGCGGAGTCTTCGCAGCCGAGATCGTCGAAGTAGACGTGCACGCCGGCGGCGATTGCGTGGCCAGGATCGGCCGGGACGTACTGTAGCCAGTGTGAAAGATCGTTCGAGAAATTCAACCCGGCGACGACGATCGGATTCGCGGCGCCCGTCGCGCGTATCGCGTTCACAACGGACTGCGTTCCGACGACCTGCCATCGCCCGAGCTTTCCGACCGGCGGCGTTTCGCAGCCGCCATTGAGATAGCACGGCCACGATTTGATATACGGCTCGTTGATCAAATTGAAGATCACCGAGTGGTTCTTCACAAAGGCGCGCGCGACGGAACGCCAAAAAGCCGGCGCATGGCCTCGATCGAGCCCGGGATAGCGGTCGTTCTTCGGCAAACCCGATCCGCCCGCACCAAAGTGAAGGTCGAACTCCACGATTAAGCCGGCGCCGTTCGCCAAGCTCGCGAAGTCACCCATTGCTCTGGCATAATTCGCCCCGCTATATCGCTTCGGCGCACCGTTAATTCCCAGCCAACATTCTTCGTTGAGTGGAACCCTTACGACGTTGACGTGCCAGCGCAACATCGCTTCGAGCGTGGCTTCGTTACCCTTAGGATCGTCCCAAAACGAATGCTCTTGAAGGCAGGCGTATTCGGCCCCCGAGAGGTTAACGCCGCGCAGGACGACCGGAACGTTGGCGCGCACGCGTTCGACGCCGAGTTTTCCGGCGGTCGTGGTCACGAACGCATTCCCGCGCACTGCGATTCCCGGCGCCCCTGCCAAGCGGTCGTCGCGCGCTTCCGCCAACCGCTGCGAGAGATCCGGACCGGCCTCCTCACAACTTGTAGCCGCGGCCGCAACCGCGGCAACCAGGAGTAACCGAATTGTGCGAGCGGCCGTCAGCACTTCCTAGTGAGGTTGTAGCCGCCGCCCCTCATATGCTTGCCGTCGGCAGAAAGCGTGAGCGTATGGTTGCCGTAGTAGGTTAGGGTTACGGTATTGCCCTTCAGACCCCAGTTACCCGAAACTCCTTCGTTGTCGGTAACGTTGCCGGTCAGGTCCATGACGAACGTTTGCTTCGAATCGCCGTCGGAAACCCATGTGCCGACGAGATTGGTTGTGGCACAGCCGGTCGGGATTGGCGTCGGCGTCGGCATCGGCGGAAGTACGGTGAGCGCACCGCCGTAAAATTTATGGGCTATGTCCAAGCAAAGCGTGATGGCGGTATACGGGCTATCGGGAAGCTGCACGGTGCACGTGAAGGTCGCGACGTAACCCTTTGGCAGCGCGTAGCAACGTACGCCCGCAATTGCGGTGGGGAAACCCGCAACTCCATTTTGCGAATGCGCGAGCCAATCGCCGCTGCCGGTGGTCGCCTCCGCTGCATCTTGCAGAAAAGCGTCGAGCGAAGCCTTCGCCTTGGCGCCGCAATCCGCCGACGTTCCATCGGGGCTCACGTATCGGATGCCAGCCGACATGTCAACCGAAGCCTGCGCGCCGGAAGCACTCCAGATCAGAGCGGCTACGAGCGCGACGGCGACGCGCCCAAGCGGTCGCACGTGCGGGATCAAGGATGGCCTCCGAACGCGGTCGCGAGTTGGTCGCAGATCACGCTTGCCGGCTCCGTAGACGGCGGCGTTTGGGCTGCGCAAGTAAAGGTTACGAGGTAGCCGCTGACTTCGTCAAGCGGATAGCAATGAATGGCGGCCGCCGCAAACGAATTGCCGGACGGGTCGGTCTCCCCGAAACCCAACCAGCTTCCGGTATCGCCGTACTCAGCGGCTTTTCCGACCACCGCAATCAGCGCCTGACTGGCTTTGGTATTGCAACTGCTCAGCGGTTCGTTCTTGACGACGTTGCGTAGGCCTATTACCATGTCGAGCGCGGCCGGCGCCGTCGTCCCTGCCAAACCGAAAGTCAGAGCAAGGCAAGTTGCGAATGCGATAACCCGATGACGAAACGTCTTAGCCACAGGCGACCTCCTCAGCACGCATGCCTTAGACGGAAGCAAAGCGCTCCCCTAGGAAGGCCAACGTCCTTGCCGCAGGAAGTGTGACGCGTGCGACGTGCGACTGCCTCCCTAACTCTGGTCGCGCTGCTCGGGATTAGCTCAGCTAGCGATCCGTTCTTATGGCTCGAAGACGTGCATGGCGCTCGCGCAATGGCCTGGGTACGAGCCGAGAATGCCAAGACGCTGCGCGTGCTTCAAAACGACCCCAACTTCGCGGGTCTTTACGCCGATGCGCTCAAGATCGCGCAGGCAAAAGACAGGATTCCGGCGCCGGAGTTCGTCGCGCAGGCGATCTACAACCTCTGGCAAGATGGCCAGCACGTCCGCGGGATTTGGCGGCGCACGACGCCGGCCGATTATGCGAGCGCGTCACCCGCCTGGACGACCGTGCTCGATCTTGACGCGGTCGCCAAAACCGAGAGCGCCAATTGGGTCTGGAAGGGTGCCGATTGCGTTTGGCCGAGAGAGAACCGTTGTCTCGTCTTCCTCTCCGACGGCGGGGAAGACGCAATAACGGCGCGCGAGTTCGACCTCACGACGGACCAATTCGTGCAAGGTGGTTTCGTGCTGCCGCGCGCCAAGCAGCGAGTCGCGTGGCAAAGCGAGGGCGCTCTGCTCGTGTCGCGCGAGTGGTCGCCCGGCGAGCTAACGACCTCGGGCTATCCGTTTATTGTCAAACGTGTCATCCGGGGCCGGCCGCTGGCGGACGCCGTCGAGATCTTTCGCGGCGCCAAGTCAGATGGCGGCTACGGAGTTACGCCGCTCGCATTGCACGACGGCGCCGGGCACACGGCGATACTGATAACCCGTCCGCTTTCGACCTTTAGGGCGGAATATTATCTGCTGACCGCGAGCGGCCCGCAAAAGCTTGCCGTTCCACTCGAGTCCGAGCCGGCGGCCCTCGTCGCCGGGCGTTTGCTCTTCAGGCTTCAAGAGAATTGGGGCGCGGCCGGAACGACGTTCCCGCAAGGCTCGCTCGTCAGCTTCGATCTCGCAGCCGCAATCACCGACCCCCAGCATCTCAAACCAACCCTCGTCTACCAGCCGGGTCCGCGCGAAACGCTCGACGGCGTGGCTGAGACGAGTTCGCACCTGTTGGTGACAACCTACCAAAACGTGCGTGGCCGGGCGTGGATCTATACGCCGGCTCCCAACGATGGCTGGTCGAAGGTACGCCTCGACCTGCCCGATGATTCATCGATCGTCGTCAACGACGCCGACTTGCGCAGCGAGAGCGCCTACGTTACGACCGCGAGCTTTCTGATGCAGCCGACGCTATGGCAGCTTGACGCGGCGACCGCGGCGGTGACCGCCGTGAAAGCCTCGCCCGCGCGCTTCGATGCTTCCGGCGACATCGTCGAGCAACGCGAAGCTACCTCGAAGGACGGAACGCAGATTCCATATTTCATCGTGCATCCGAAGAGCATGCAGTTCGATGGAAACAACCCAACGCTGCTCTACGCTTATGGGGGGTTCAACGTTTCGATGACGCCGAGTTACAGTGGAGTTCTCGGCAAGCTCTGGTTGGAACGCGGGGGTGTTTACGTGCTCGCAAATATCCGCGGAGGCGGCGAGTTCGGCCCGGCGTGGCACGACGCCGGGCTCACCACGCGTCGTCAGCGCGTCTACGACGACTTCGCCGCCGTTGCACAAGATCTCGTTACGACGAAGATCACGAATCCGCGCCGCCTGGGCATCCAAGGCGGCTCGAACGGCGGCCTGCTGATGGGCGTGGAGTTCACGCAGCATCCGCAGCTTTGGCACGCGGTCGACATCCAAGTTCCGCTCCTCGACATGCTTCGCTTCGAGCAGATCCAGGCCGGCGCGTCGTGGACCGGCGAATACGGCAGCGTCTCCAATCCCGCGCAGCGGGCTTTTCTCGCCTCAATCTCCCCGTACAATAATTTGGAGCCCGGCGTCCGGTATCCAGAGCCGTTCATTTGGACGACGAGCAAGGACGACCGCGTCGGGCCGCAGCATGCCCGCAAGTTTGCAGCAAAGTTGCAGGCAATGCATATCCCGTATCTTTTCTACGAGGTCGTCGAAGGGGGGCATGGCGCTGGTGCGAACCTGCGGGAGCGCGCCTTTACCAGCGCACTCGAGATGACGTACCTCATCCGAAAACTCATGTACTAGGCGAGTTTACTTGGCGAGGCTAACGGTCGCGCCAACGGGATACTGGAAGCGGTCGAAGGTTTTGGTTGATGCGCCTCCCGCGGGGTAATCGTAAATCCGGACGTTGTTTTGACAAGCGTCCGGAGCGATCGCTTCCGCGCCGCGGTTGTGATTCTTATTATTACCGGCGCTCACAATGCTGAATTGAAGAACGTCACAACTATCCGAGAGCTGCGTGGTCCCTTCGACCGTTCCGCTCCCACCTGAAACGGAGACTTGGTAGATCGCCGATGTAAGCTGGTTTTTGTATCTCTGGTCGCCGATTGCGATATACCGGCCGTCCCACTGAACGCCGCCGGGAAAACCAACGCTCTGGTTGAGAGTGATGCGCCGGAGCATGTTGCTCACGCCGGCAAGCTCGACCAACACAAAGGAGCCGTCGCCGTCGAGGCCATCGATAAAGAGATTGCCGGCGTCGTCGTAACCGCAGAAGTACGCGAATTGAAGATGTTCGTTCCGCCGCTTCCTTGGAGTGCCGTGAGCGCGCGCATAAATCAAAACGCGTCCTCCAACGCTTGCGCTGCCCAAGTCCGTAACGGCGAGATCTCCGGTCGTTGGGTCGACCGAGCAGCCGATCAGGTACGTCGCGCCGGGATCGCTGAGGGTGGCTTTGGGTTCCTTGGCTCCGTGCGCGTACTCAACGATTTTCGCCGAGCCCGAGTTCACGATCCAAACGTCACCGGTGGCGTCGGCGCAGACGCCGGCTGGGTCCTGGAACCCTTGTAATTTTCCGACCGATTTGCCCGCGGGATACGAATAGACGTACACGTCGTCGGCTCCGCCGTCGGCTATGTAGAGCAGGTTTTGCGCCGTCGCGCCGGCAGCCACCCACGACGGTCCTCGATCGCCGGCCGCTCCGATCGGCAGCTCCGTGTCATCCTGAGCTTGTCGAAGGCCGCCGCAACCTGCCAGCATTGCGGCGATCGTCCAAAGGCTCAGCACGCGGCGATCGAAACCTGGGCTCGTCATCTTCTGCTCCTCGCTCGCGAATCGATTCGGTGTACGAGTTCGTGCGATGGGACTCTGGCCCATCCAGGAGTTTGCACGCGCCTACCTAAGACCGCGCTTCATGGGACGCGACAGCCCATGAACCAGCTTCGCGCAGCGTTTGCTCTCGCGTCTGCCATAACGATTGCTGCGTGTGGTCAGCTCGACGGCGCCGCGCCGGCGCCCGCCGCATCGGCTTTAGCCACGACCGTACCACCACACTGCAAAGGTCAGCGCAACGCCAGAAAGTACGCTCAAACCAAAGTGATGCTCAAAATCAGGGGCGGTTCGTTTTGCATCCCCGAGTTTCACGGTTTTGGCGGCACGATGGAGTATCCCGGCCTCGAGCGGTCGGTGGAACTTATCCTTCGCAGCAGCACGAGTGATATCTACGATGAGCCGCAACTTGGAACGGGCACGGCAACCTTTTACTTGAACCTTCACTTCCTCGCGGGAACGCATTTTCGCACGAAATTGAAGCCGCAAGGCGGCCTTACCTCACCTACCATCGAGGCCGGCCAACCCTACACCGCGTTCGGTATCGTGACGGTCGGTCATCTTGCCTTGATGTTTCCGCCATGCTACGCCATCGCAGCGCAAGGCCCATACGGCGGGGTGTTCCAAAACGCCGGAGATCTTTTTAGCGATACGACCATTACCGGCGCCGGATATGGGGTCATCGAAATTTACGCCGGCGAGCAAGTCAGCCAAGCATGCTAAGAACCGTCCAACCATCCCACAACGAGGGCGCCATGACTGAAGACGCAGCGAGTAGGATCGCACAAATTCTGCATCAGGCCGGCGAAGTTCACCACGTGGTCTTCGCCGACACCGACGGTAACGACGGCGACTGGGCTACATTTTACTCGGACTGGCTGCTCGCGCACTCCGATCTTCCGCGGCTGCTCGCGCGACCTCCGGTGCGCAGCCATCTCACGCGCGACTTAGTCGTGCTCGACGAGCAATACGCGAGTCTCGCGCCGCCGGAGCCATGGCCGGCTTGGTACGCCGAACGTCTGATCGCAAAGTATAGCTAACGAGGTTCAGCGGTTGCGCTCTTTGGAAAGCTCCGATGCAACAGCGCGATAGAGCGAACGAGTAGCCAGCGCAAGCAGTTCCGCAACTCGGAATAATCCATCTCCCGAAATCGTAATGGCCTGCCAGGCGACGGCTTCGTGACGATGAACCAAGGCGTAGGTGTCGTGGCCGATGTCGAAAATTGCAAACTCGCTGGACTCGGCAACCAGGCGCCCCTGCTCGAGCGTTCGCTCGTCGATGCTTTCGACTAGCTTCATTGCGCCGCGGTTCGACGGCCGGCGCGCGTCTCCCCGCGATTTACGGAGTCGGGGCCTGATGCAGCGGCATCGCGCTAATGCCGGCCGCCTTACGAATCGCATCGATATCTGCCACGAGCGCCTGACCTAACGCACCACCCGGCGGACAACTCAAGTCGGGCGAGACCCAGCCCTGCCACGTAATATGCGTTGACGTTCCAAACGACGCGCTCTTCATGCAGGGCCCCGTCGTCGCATTACCCTTGCGTGCGGCCGCCAGATCTGAAAAGAAACGCGCCGCGGTCGCGGCAGGTATGGTAAAAGCCTTACTTGTGCCCGGAGCGGCGCCGCGAACCTGCAGCGTAGCCGTGGCATTGCCATCCGACCATACAACAATCGAGTACCCGTACGAGTTTGTCGAACCGGAGTTCACGATAATCGCACTGTCACGAGGCGCAGCAGCCACGAAGCTTGCAATCGCGAGCGCCGCAACGATGGTTGCACGCAAGAGCATGTTAAAATCCTCCGATTCCGTTGGGCGTACCCCAGCCGGTTGGTCCGTCGTAACCTGCCCTTGCGCTTCCGACATGATGATACGCGGCGCCTCCCCCGTGACGCCATATCCACTGCGGTGCGTTCGCACGGCCTACACTGGGACCCAGCGCAAAAAGTGCAGCGACGATTGCCGCGCCGACGCCGGTTCCACCCATCTGCTGCCAGCCGCCTGCGGCCGATTCGTAAACTGCCACGCCCGTGGCCGGATCGGCGACGGCGGAGACGTCCACTTCGGAGCGCGTCTTGCAACCTTTGACGTGTTGCCACGACGGCTTACCGACGACCGTGCTGCAGCCGCTTCCCGCATCGCGCCATGCCCGTTCGGTCCAGCCGCGTCCCGACGACGCGACGACCAGGGACGTTCCTCCGACACACACGACGCCGGCATAGCTGCAGGGAGCCCTAGCGCCGATGCCGCCCTCGCCGGCACTCGCGGTAATCGCTCGGCCCGCATGCTGGTATGCGGTGTCGCGCGCGTTCTCTTCCTTACCACTATACGAATTGCTTATCGCGGTCGCGCCGAGCGCGACCGCCGTGTTGAGGGCCGCGGCGAGATCGGTGTTCTTGTTGGAATTCGCCTGCACGAGTATGACTCTGCAGTTCGGGCAGACCGCCGAAACCATGTCGAGGTCGAGCGCTTCCTCCGCCCGCCAATCGTCACTGGGATCGACGTTTGGTTTCGGTAGGGGGCTCGAGCGTCCGCTCTGATTGACGACCTTGAGGCAGCCGCCGGCGCAAATCGGAAGTCCCATGTTCCGGCGATAGATCGCGAGATCGCTTGCGGCGCTTGGATAGCCGTAGGCGTCGACAACACCGACGATCGAGCCCTTTCCGCCGCTTCGTGCCGCCTGCGTCAAGCCGTAGGCGGATTGCAAGTCCGACGCGCAATAGGGAACCATCTTGTTGCAGCCGCCTGGAGCGGCGCGCGGCGTGGCCGGATCGGCTTGCAGAATCGCGTCGCACTCTCGATGACCCGCCGATGCCGGCTGGACGCACGCGTACCGGGTGCCCGTTTTTGCTGCGAACGGACGGGTCGGCACCGCGCTCGGTTCGTCGCCACGCGAAACGGGAGCATCGTCGTCGGGCGATGCGTCGGACGCATCCTCGGACGGCGCATGCGACGCGGAGCTCTGCGGCGTCGCTTGAGGCACATCGGGTAGCGGCGTCTGCTCGAGCGAGCTGCTCGTGCAGGCCGTCAGCGAAGCGATCGCGATGAGTGCAAAGAGTCTTAGAATGCTTCGACCCCCTCGGGGGTTCCCCAGCCGGTCGGCCCATCGAATCCGGCGCGAGCGACGCAGATATACTTAACCGACGACGCACAGAAAGACCCGATCGCCGGATCGGTATTGTTACCCATGGTCACGTCGTTGACGTGTCCGGCGTGATGTTTCCAAAGGTACATCCCGCCCGACTGGCTGGACGCGTTGCCGGCAAGCGCATAGACCGCGCTGATGATTTGCGTCGCTACGCTGGTTCCGCCGTAGCCGTAGAAGCATTGTGCCGGACAACTGCCTCCTTCTTCCGAAATGTAGACGGCGACCGGCGCTCGCAGCGACGCGGTCACCGACGTGTCCGCGGCCGAGCGCATCTTGCAACCGGTATCGTTCTGCCACGCCGGTTTCGAAATTTTTCGGCTGCAGGCGCTTCCCGTTGCGCCGCACGGCGAGTTGCCGTTGCCGCATTCATCGAAATTCAAATCGTTCCAGACGTTTTCGTTCCACCCGCGCTTATTGCCCGCGCGAACGAGGTGCGTTCCGCCGACGCAGACGACGTAGGTATACGTGCACGGTTGGAGCGGGCCCCCACCATATTTGCCGCCGCCGCCGTTATCGCCGGCAGCCGCCGAAATCACGACTCCGTTTTGATGGAAGTCCGAATTGTCCGGACCCGACTCGGCGCCGCCCCAAGAAGCACCGACATACCGCGCAAAGCGGCCCGCCGTTTTCACGCCTGGGTAGAGGTCGCTGGTATAATCGCTGTTCGTCTGAACGAGAATAATCCTACAGTTCGGACAGATTGCTGAGACCATGTCGAGGTCGGTCGCCTGTTCGCCCTTCCAGTCATCGCTCGGAGGCGGCTCCGGCGGCAGCGGCGACGGATTGCCTTCCTGATTGACAATGCGCAGGCATTTTGTTTCGGTGACGCACGGTTTCAGACCCATCGTCTTACGGTAGACCGCGAGATCGGGAGCGGCATGCTTGTAGCCATAGGCGTCGACAATCGCAACGACTCGATCGCTTCCGGCTTTGAGCGAGGGCAGGTCGTAGGCAGCCTGCAGATCGTTGGGACAATACGCCTCCCCCTCGAACGGACACTTTTCGGCTTCGTCGCGCACATCGGTGTCGAACGCCGCGCTCAGCGTGACGTCGGTTCGCACCATTGCAAAGCACTGCATGCGTTCGGCGGTACCCGGCGTCGGGCAGAGCCGGCGCACGGGATTGGGACTCCGGAATGGAACGTCGCCGCTCGCGGAACCCGCAAGGGCGTCGGGCGGCAAGGCCGCGCTCTGCTGCGCAGCGTATGGATTGTGTGGAAAGAGGGATTGATTCATTGCGTTGCTCGAGCATGCGCCAAGCGCGACGATGGCCAATACCGGCAGAACTTGAACGAATACGCGGTTCACAAAAGCCTCCCGACTCTTAACGCGGCAGAGCCCGCTGCGGTTCGCCACCAGGCTGGGAGACTTCGCATGCCGGCCCTCCCCACACCTACGCGCTGCCGCATTCCGACGCCGTTACGCCGCGATTTGTTGATCGTAGGCAACGGCGAGGCGATTCTCGCAAGCGATTTTGTCCCGCCGAAGCGGGGCCCCGAAAGCAAGCCGAGCGACGCGTTGCTCGCCGAGGCCCGCTTGCAAGTACGTGCCTACTTTACGCGGAGGCTTCGACGGTTCGATCTGCCGCTCGCACTGCAGGGAACGCCGCTCCAGGTCGCCGCATGGCGAGCCGTTGCATCGCTTTCATTCGGCGAGTTCGTTTCGTATGCCGACATCGCGCGAGCGATAGGAAGGCCGCTCGCGCATCGTGGCGTGGCAACCGCAATGGCACGGGCGCCGCTCGATCTCTTCATTCCGGCACATCGCGTCATCGGCGCCGACGGCCGCATTAAAGGCGCCGGACCAGGCTCGGTGCGATTACGCCTTGCCGAATTCGAGCGCACCTAGGACAAACTCCTGGGCTTAGGCGTAGGCCGCGTTTTCGATCGTTTCTTCTAAGAACCGGGCTTGATAGGCCAGGATGTCCTCGACGAATGGAAATTGCGGATGGCGGCGTCGCGTCGCAACGCGATAGCGGTCACCGTCGCGCTCGAGGATTTCCCACTCGCGCATCCGTGGTAGTGCAGCGCGGACCATCGCGCGCGGATTACGGCGTAGCTCCGGATCGACGAAGAGCGCGGGCGGTAACGTTGCCAATTTCGCCTCGATCGCGCAAACCGCTTCGTCGAGCGTAAAGCTGTCGGCAAGCGCGCGAAGCCAGGTTCCGAGAAGCTGGCTCGTCGTCACCGGGCGAATCACCGCCAACGTTCTCGTCAGCCGCGTCATTGGAGGCTCCGTACCCTCGGGTAACCGTACGACTCGGTAGAGCATCGAGAGCCTTTTGGAGACAAATGGATCGTAACTGACGCCGACGAGATAGATCGTCGCAAGCGGCGCGAGGCGTTCGACCGCGCCGCGCATCGAACGCATGCGGCCGTCGTAGGTATAGTGTCCTTCGGGCGTCAGATAAAACGAGCCGCCGCGCCGCACGACGTGCTCCATGCGAGCCAGATCGCGCTCGACCTCCGCGCGGGTTTCGTCGAGAATCTCGCGCCGGTAGGGCTCGCGGACCGTCGAAAGCTTCACCACACCGCGCGACTGCGCAAAAAACTGGGGCCGCCAGAGCTCGGAGCTCTTCGTTCCGTCAGGAAAGCGCGAGGCGACGGGCTCTTCAAAGATTTCCGAAAGCGGCAGCGGGCCGTGCCGGCGCTGAACGGACCACGCGAAGGCGGCCAGAGCCCGTGAACTCAGCTCGTTTTCGAGCGGCAGCATCCCTAGCGAAATAAAGAGCGGACCAGCGTTGACGCGCCGCAGCAAAAAACTGAGCCAGGGAAGCCGGTCCGCGAAAAACCCGGGCTCGTACATGCGCCGGGAGCTGGCCGTAAAAATGGGATGGCGCCACGGACCGCTCTGCACCGTCGTCGTCGACACGATCGCCGGCGATTCAAAGTCATGTTGATGGTTCGCAACGATGAGCGTCGGGCCGCGACGCTTCGGTACTTTGCCCCAGTGACGCACGCGATAGGCTGTATGATCCCATGCGAAGTTCGACATTACCGCCGCAGCGCGCAACGGCACGGCCCAGAGCGAGGAAATCGGTTGCCGCCCGGCGCGCAGGACCGCTAACGAGGCCAATGCAAAGCTCAGGCCCGAGAGCGCAAAGACCGCCTGGTAGCCGCTCCGCGTTCCGTGAAAGAGCCCGATCAGCCAGCCTCCGACCAGGGGAGCGATGATGTTTGGCACGCTCGTTGCAACGCCCCAAAGACCGAGATCGCGGCCGACGTCCCGCAGCTTTGGAATCGCGTCCATCGCCATCGCCCAACCGCTAGAAATCACGCCGCCGAAACCAATTCCGAAGAGCACGGCGAAGGGGAGCAACCAACGCAACCCCGGAGCGAGCGCGAAACCGATCGTCGCGCCGGCCATCGACGCCCCAGAGAGCGAGGTGACGATCTTGCGTGGAGCACGATCCGAAAGCAGCCCCAAGAAGAGACTCGAAAGCACGGCGCCCCCGATCGTCGCAAATGCGTACAGCGCCGTCCCGGCCGACGGGTTGCCGACTTTCTGAACGTCGCGAAAATAGAAGAGCACAAACGTCTGCAGTAGGGTCAGTCCGAAGAACACCAGCGTGCGCGCCGCGAAGACCACGATGAAGTCGTGCCAGTCGCGCACGTGGGCGTGATCGTCGTCGTCATACGCGCCTTCACGAACTGCAAAAAGCGAAAGGCCGCCAAGCACCATGATCCCTGCGGCCGCAAGGAAGGTCAGACCGGGACTTGGCGCCAGTCCCGCGATGGCAAAGCCGAGCACGCTGCCGGCGAGCGTTGCGACGCCGCGAATTCCGGAAACGACTCCCCAATACCGGCGAGGAACCGATTCGGGAAGAATTACCTGATATGCGCTGAGCGCGACGTTCGATCCTAACGTTGCCATTACGAGCAGAACGGCAAACCACAGGAGCGTGTGAACGTTGGAGAGTCCGATCAGCGCCGCGACGTCGATGGCAATGCCCACGGCGACAAAGGATCGCCGCGAGCCTCCGCGCCGGCGTCGAGCATCGGAGAGCCAGCCGCTGAGCGGAGGCACCATCATCGTACCGAGCGCGGCGATGCTGGCCAGAATCGAAAGGACGAAGACGTGATTGGCCGGCGCTAAGCGAACCGTCGTCGCCGGCACCGCAATAGTCAGCAGCGCCGTGTCTTGAAAGGTGAGCGGCAGCCACAAGAAGTTGAGGATGACCCAGGCGCCAATCTGGCGCGCTTGCGAGAGGCCGGTATGCACTGACGAAGGTTCTACTGTTTGACGGCGTCGATCAGCACGATTCCGCGTCCGCCGAAGTCGCGAAGCTCGTCGAGTGCGGCAACCGCCGCCCCGATCGGCGTGTCGGGATTCGTCGCCTCGCTAATCGAAAATCCGGTCTGCTTCTTCGCTTGCGCATCGATGGGGTCGCGCAACATAGGCGGCATGTCCTTGAATCTTCCGATAAGGCCGAGCATCGGGCCGGCCTTTTCGCCGAGCGTTTGCGGATCCACGACCATAACGACGATGCCGTTACGTCGGCCCGCTTGCGTTCCCTCAAAGGCAACGAAATCAACGCCAAGATCGCGCGTGTGCGTTCTGACCGATTCGACGCCGTTGCCGCTAACGGCAAGGCGATAACCGGGCGGCGGGCTCGCGCTGAGACCCTCCAGCCACGATTCGAGAACCGACATGTACGCTTGCGTCCCGGCAACGACGTCATGACCGTCGTACGTACCCGCTCCTTGCGCGAGAACGGCGCTGTCGGCAGCTCCGGGACGCGAGACGATCGTTGTGCGCCATTGGTGCGCCGAGAGTATTTGCGCGCCGTCGAAGAGTGGGAAGGCAAGCGGATTCGTCGCCATTGGCGATGGGCGGGCTGCCGAACTGTGGTTCGCATTCGAACACGCCGTTAGTAGGGCAACGGCGGTGAATGCGGCGAGAGATGAACGCGTCACGAGGCAGCGGGTTCGAGGAGAACCCCGGCACCCCCCGTAAGCCTGGCGAGTGCCCCTTTCCTACGGTTCCTATCTGAAAGTCGACGAGCTCCTCGGCCTTCAGCAACCGCTCTCCGATCCGCCCCATCACGACGAGATGCTATTCATCATCATTCACCAGGCCTACGAGCTCTGGTTCAAGCAAGTTTTGCACGAGGTCGATGCTGCAATGCGCGCGCTCGACCGCGACGATCTGCGTCGCGTGGCGAAGCATTTCCGCCGAATCCATGCGATCCAGCGGCTGCTCGAGCAGCAAGTCGACATACTCGAGACGATGGCGCCCCAAGAGTTCAATCAGTTTCGCGATAACCTCAATCCCGCGAGCGGCTTCCAGTCGGTGCAGTTTCGCGAGCTGGAGTTCGCCTGCGGCCTTGCGCGCACGGAGCTGTTGCAACGGATCGAGCTCGGCCATGGCCAGCGCGCTCGTCTCGAGGCACGCGCAAAGGATCCGTCGCTCTACGATCGCGTCAAAGCGCTCTTGCGGCGCCGAGGCTTCGCAGTCGATCCGAGTTCCGAGCTCGTCGAGAGTTATCGCCGAATCTACTCAAATGAGACCGAATATTACGAGCTCTATCTCTTGCTCGAGGATTTGATCGAGTTTGACGAGCGCTTCCTGCTGTGGCGCGGGCGCCACGTCCGCATGGTCGAACGAATGATCGGGCAGAAGCAGGGCACCGGGGGCTCGTCGGGCGCGCGCTATCTCGAAGGCACGCTGGGGTATCGCTTCTTCCCGGAACTCTGGGAAGTACGCACGCATCTCGGCGAGGGAACCTACGCGTGAGCGAGACGCTCGCTCCCGCATCCCGCCAGGTCGCGCAAGGGCGCGACCAGTTTCCCATTCTCGCAAACTCGACGTACCTCGTGAGCCATTCGATGGGGGCCGCGCCGGTGGGCGCGCGTGCCGCACTCGAAACCTACTGGAACGAGTGGGCCGCGGAGGGTCCCGAGGCGTGGGAGCGCTGGCTGCCGCGCATCGCCGAGATCGCCGACGGCATCGGCACGATTATCGGATCACCCCCTGGTAGGTGTTTCTTGGGACCGAACGTTTCCGCGTTGCAGGCGGCGATTGCGACGTGCATCGACTTGCGCGGCGAGCGAAACGAGGTCGTGTACGAGGCACTCCAGTTCCCCTCGCTCACCTACGTTTGGCGCGAATGGCAACGCTACGGAGCCGTTGTGCGGATCGTCGAATCCGACGACGGTCGTACGATTCCAACCGAACGCATCGTCGGCGCGATCACGGAAAAGACGGCGATCGCCGTGCTTTCTCATGCCTACTACGTTTCCGGCGCGATTTCCGACGTGCAGACCATTCAAAAGCATTGCAGCAGCGTGGGGGCGCTGCTCTGCGTCGACGCCTATCAAACGACGGGCATCTATCCCTACGACGTCACCGCATGGGATCTCGATCTCGTAACGGGTGGATCGCACAAATGGCTTTGCGGCGGCCCAGGCTGCGGCTGGATCTATTGCAAGCCATCGCTGCTCGAGAAGTTCCGCCCAGCCATCACGGGTTGGATGGCGCATGCGCGACCGTTTTCATTCGAGCCGGCGCCGATCGTGCACGCTCCATCCATGTACCGGTTCGGCCACGGTACACCGACCATTCCAGGATATATGGTCGCGCAGCCCGGGCACGAGATCGTTGCATCGATCGGCGTCGCGCGCATCCGCGAACGCAACCTTCGCCTCACCGAGAAGATCGTCGGCATGGCACTCGAACGCGGATTGCGCGTGAACTCGCCTCTTGAGCCGGCGCGGCGAACGGGGTGGATCGGCATCGACTTCGAGGGTTCCGAGCAGACCTGCCGCCGGCTTATCGATCGGCGCGTCTTCGTGGATTACCGGCCGGGCTGCGGGATTCGAGTCGGCCCCCACTTTTACACCGGCGACGACGAAATCGAGGAATTCTTCAAGGTTCTCGATACGAAGCGGTAAGCGTGGACTCGAGTTCGATGATCGTCGATCATACGAGAATTGGCGCCGCGTTTCGGCGCCTTTCGATTCCCGTTGCCATTCAGATGCTCGGCGATCAGCTTCTCGGAGTGGCCGACACGATCGCAATCGGCAGCCTGGGAGCCGTGGCGCTGGCCGGAGCAACCGCCGCCAATACGATTTCCATCGCCGTCCTTTTTGCAGCTTCGGGCTTCATGAGCGGTACCTCGATCGTTGCCGCCCAGCGCATCGGTGCCGGTGACGTCGAGGGGTTTGCACGCACCGTTCGGGCCGGCGTTGCGGTCCCGCTGCTCGTCGCCGTACTCGCCTTCGGAGCAAGCCTCGCCGGTGCAACTCCGACGATCCATGCGCTGATCGGCGGGCTTCCCAGCGCGCATGCAAGCGCCGTCTATCTGATGCTACGCTGCGCGTCGATGCTGCCGATCGTTGTGTCCGGCACGCTAATCGTCGGTTTAGGCGCGGCCGGTAATCGCCAACTCGGGATTTTGGTGCTGGTCGTCGCCAACCTCATCCACATCCCGCTGCTGCTCCTGCTCGGGCTGGGCTGGTGGACGCACCATCCCTTCGGCATCGTCGGCGCCGGCGTTTCCTCGCTTCTCTCCGAGACCATCGCAGCGGGCGTTGCGGTCTTGTACGTGGCACGGCGTCCGTCGTATCGAATATTTGCCGAGTTGAGCTTTTCGTGGCAGCTCGCGCAACGCTGCGCGCGGCTCGGGTTGCCCGAAGCGATCTTTCTGCTCGGGGTGACCGTTCCCGACATTTTCATCGTCGCGATGCTCGCGCCGTTGGGAGCGATCGCGATCTCGGCGTTTCGTGCGCTCAACGTCGTTTCCGACCTTACCTTCGTCGTGCCCAGCCCCTTGCAAAGTGCGACGCAGGTCGTCATCGGCCAGCGACTCGGAGCGCGCGATCCGACCGGCGCGCGTTGGTTTTTCGAGCGCGCCCTGCGGCTCTCACTCATCGTCACGACGCTCACCGGCGTGGTGGTTGCGATCTTAGCCTGGCCGCTCGGCTACATCTTCACGCTCGATGCGAGGATTGCAACGATCGCCGCGCTTCCGCTCGCGTTGCACATGGTAACGCTTCCGCTCAAGGGATGGGCGATGGTCTCGCTTGCCCCGATCCGGGCATCGGGCGATACGCGTTTCTCGATGACGATCGGCATCCTGTGCAGCGCGCTCGTCATTCCCCTGGCGTGGATCGGCATCGAGCGTCTCCATCTCGGTCTTTACAGCGTCGCGCTCGGCTGGATCGCCGCATGGGCCGTGCGCGCGCTGCTGACGCAGCGGAAGCTGCGAGATGGCGCGTGGATGCGGCGGGCACCGCTCGCGGCGTAAGGGAATAACACCCTATGGCGTTCACTGAGGGGTTTATCTCCGAGCTAGTCGGGCGGCGAGCGACGATCGACGACCTGCCGATTGGAAAGGTTGCCGATTTCGTCGTCGGCAAACCGGACGCCGTCTTTCCGCAAGTCGACGGGCTGGTGATCAAGACCTCGCAGGGACTACGTTTCGCGCCAATCGAGACGGTCGCCGACGTCGACCGCGACGGCAACGTCGCGCTGACGATGGCGCCCAAGGAACCGGCACCACCGGAACAAGCGGAACTCTATCTCGTCGCAGATTTGCTCGATAAACAAATCGTCGACGTCGACGGACGCAAGGTCGTGCGCATCAACGACATCGAAGTCGCCAACACCGGCGGCCGCCTGCGCGTCGTGGCGGCCGACGTCGGTCTCGCGGGGCTCCTTCGCCGGCTTGGGCTGCGATCGTTCGGCAAACGCTGGCTCTCGCGCATCGGCAACGTGCGGCGCTCGATGATCGCGTGGGATTCGGTCGCGCCGATTCGCGACGTCAATCCGTCGCAGGTTCGGCTCTCCGTTAAAGAGAGCCGGCTGGCGCGCCTCCATCCCTCCGAGCTCGCCGAGATTATCGGCGACCTCTCCTCGCGCGAAGCGCTCGCCGTCGTCGGCCAACTCGACGACGAAACGGCAGCCGACGCGTTCGAACACCTCGACGCCGAAACGCGCAAGAATCTCATCGAAGAGATCGGCACAGAGCGTGCCGCGGACATCATCGAGGAGATGGACGCGGACGATGCCGCCGATCTTCTCGCCGAGCTTCCGGAGGAGCGGCAGACGCAGCTTCTCGCCGAGATGAATGCCTACACGGCGGGCGAGCTGCGCGAACTCGTCAAGTATCCCGAGGACACGGCCGGCGGCATGATGACGACCGATTACGTTTGGATTTATCCGCATCGCACGACCGAGGCAACGATTCGCAAGATCCGAGAGATTGCGCCGGCTTCGGAGTTCATCTACTACCTGTACGTCGTCGACAAAGACGACCGCCTGCTCGGCGCGCTCTCCTTGAGGGCGCTGCTGCTTGCCCTGCCGACCGCGTTCATCGACCGCATCATGGAAACGGATTTGGTGACGGTTGCCCCGGACACTCCGGCGGTCGACGTTGCTTCGACGATTGCGAAATACGATCTGCTTGCCGCACCGGTCGTCGACGATGCCGGTAAAATGCTCGGCATCGTTACCGTCGACGATGCGATCGATGCGATCATGCCCGACGAGATCGCGAAGAAACTGCCGCATTTGCGCGCCCGGCACAGTCCGCGCCACAGCGTGACGTGACGCCACAGGAGGTCGTCGAGTTCACCGAAGCTCTCACCCGCATCGCCGCCTCGGGCGGCGGCTGCAAAGCGCTCGCGGCGCACCTGGCGCAGGCCGCCGGGGTGGGCGTTTTGCTCGAGGACGCGCACTGGCGACACCTCGTAACGGCCGGAGCGGGACAAATCCCGACCAGCGCGCGCAGCGTCGTCGAATCCGGCGCTCCGGGACGCGCACAACGAGTTATCGCCGGCAATCACGAGGCCGGGTGGCTTTCGGTCGGCAGCGATTCCGCGCCCGACGTCGCTCTTCTTCTGCGGTTGACGGCGGCGGCAATTGGACTCGAGCTTTCGCGCGATGGAGCGATGCTGCGCGGACGCAAGGGGAACTTCTGGGAAGCCTTGCTGGCGCGCTCGTTTCACGACGCACCTGCGGCCCGCGAAGAAGCCGCCGCGCGCGGCATCCTGCTCGCCCCACACTACCTCATCGTCGCGCTCGAAGTTGAACGGACCGACGATGCGCGCGAGGGTGCCGATCTTTCCGAAGTGCGCGTCAGGGCGACGGAAGTTTTTCGATCCGCCGATGCCGAGCTCGGAGTTCTGGAGCGCGGAAGCGCCCTCGTTCTCGCCGTGCCGGTAATCCGCCCCGTGGATGCGAGCAATGCAAAGACCGCCGCGAGCCTCTTGCCCAAGAGCGTCGCGCGGCGCAAGCCTCACCTTCGCGTTTCGGGCGGCGTCGGGACCGTCGAAACGCTGCTCGCCGTGCACGCAAGCGCCGAAGCCGCGCAAGCGGCGCTTGCAATCGGACGCCGCATCCATGGAAACGGCCACGTTGCCGTCTACGACGAGCTCGGCGCCTATCGGCTGCTCTACGAAGGCGCCGACCTCGAGCGCCTGCGAGCCTTTGCTTCCGAAGCGCTCGCCCCGTTGCGTAACTACGACGAGAAACACCAGACCGACCTCGAAAAAACGCTCAAACTCTACTTCAAAGTCGGCCAAAACGTTAAGACGGCGGCAGCTGAACTGAACGTCCACCGCCACACCGTCTTCTACAGATTACGGCAAATCGGCGAGATCTGCGCGCGCTCGCTCGACAGTCCGCACGATCAGCTCACCCTTCGCTTGGCGGTTGCAATTGATGAACTCCATAACTGGGCCTGAGTCGCGCCGGCCTACGGCAAAGCGCGAGGTCGTGCGGCTGGCACGCGAGCAGAACGTGCGCTTCGTGCGCTTGGTCTTCGCCGATATTTTCGGGGTGAGCAAGAACGTCTCGATTCCAATCGACGAGCTCGAAGCGGCCCTCGATGGCCGGGTGACCTTTGACGGCGGATCCATCGACGGCTTCGTCCGTGGCGAGGAGCTCGACATGCTGCTCCGGCCGGATCCGGCGACGTTTGCAGTCTATCCATGGCGCGCGGCCGGAGATGCCTGCGAAGCAC
This sequence comes from Vulcanimicrobiota bacterium, assembly GCA_963756635.1. Lineage (GTDB taxonomy): Bacteria > Vulcanimicrobiota > Vulcanimicrobiia > Vulcanimicrobiales > Vulcanimicrobiaceae > Cybelea. The sequence continues at coordinate 349,722 of CAVWOR010000001.1, read as the reverse complement.
GCCTCATCTGCGACATCGCGATGCCCGACGGTTCACCCTTCGAGGGCTGCCCGCGCACGACGCTGCGACGCGCCATCGAAAGCGCGGGCGCGTTGAGCGGTCAGCGCGTTGCGCTCGAAGTTGAATTCTATTTGTTCGAGCGAACGGATGGCGAGTTCGCGTCGACCGCTACTTCGGACGTCGGCTCGTACTTCGATTTTTCGGCGAACGATCGCGGCGAGGAAGCGCGCAACGCCATGGTTGCCGCCCTACGCGCCATGGGCGTCCCGATCGCGTCGGCTCACCACGAGCACGGCGCCGGACAGCACGAGATCGACGTTGCCCATGACGATCCGCTCGCGGCCGCCGACCACGTGCTGACGCTGCGCACGATCGCCAAGCACGTCGCTGCCGACTTCGATTTGGAGGCAACCTTTATGCCGAAGCCGCTTGCCGAGCGCGCGGGCAGCGGCCTTCACGCAGACTTTCGTTTGGCCGAGTCGAGCGATGAAGAGACGGCGCTTTACGTCGTCGGCGGCCTGCTGGCGCACGCGGCCGCTACGACGGCGATCTGCAATCCGACGGTCAACTCGTATAAACGTTTGGTCGCGGCCTGGGACGCGCCGATCTACGCCGTTTGGTCGGAACGCAGCGCGAACGCGCTCGTCCGCGTTCCGCCCGGACAGAAGCCCCACCGCATCGAGATGCGCAGCCCCGATCCCGCGTGCAACCCATATCTCGCGCTCGCCGTCTTAATCGGCGCGGCCGCCGACGGCGTGGCGCACGCAACGCTGCCGGGACCTGCACTCGTCGGAACCACCTACGATCTGACGGAAAAAGAGCGCCGCGAGCGCGGCATCCGTACGCTGCCAAAGTCGCTTCGTCAAGCGATCGTGGAGCTCGATGCCGACGCGATCGTGCGCGCCTCGCTCGGCGATCATCTTTACCATGCCTTCCGCGACGCAAAACTCGAAGAGTACGAGCGCTACCGCCGCGCCGTCCATCCGTGGGAACGGGACCAGTACCTGCGGTTGTATTAAGCGCGCCGCGTTCTCCCATCTTTCGCTACTACCGAGCGCCCTCCGAGTAATCTCCCGTCGCGGCCTGGGCTTCGCGCTTGAGAATCTCCCAGGCGCACTCGACGTCGCTGCGCTGCGTGCGCAAGTTACCGATCGCGAGCCGGATGGCGTAGCGGCCGTCGATCTTGGTGTGCGAGATGAAGACCTCGCCGGTGGCATTGACCGCGTGCATGATCGCTGCGTTGAGCCTTTCGAGGGCCGTTTCGTCGAGACCGGGCGACACATACCGAAAACAGACGACCGAGAGCGGATGCGGCGCGAGCACTTCCCAGTGCGGCTCCGCGCGTACCCACGCTGCGAATTCTTGCGCAAGCGCGATATGGCCGCGCAGCTTATCCCGAATGCCTTGCGCGCCCAGATGGCGCAGCACGAACCAGAGCTTGAGCGCGCGAAAACGGCGCCCTAGCTGTAGTCCATAGTCCATATAGTTCACGACATCGGTTTCGGGCGTCGTCAGGTACTCCGGAACGAGGCTGAAGGCGCGGCGAACGATCGACTCGTCCCTGAGGAAGAGCACCGAGAGGTCCATCGGAACGAACATCCACTTGTGCGGGTTGACGACCAGCGAATCGGCGAGCTCGACGCCGTCGAGCAAACCGCGAAACTCGGGAACGACCGCGGCGATCCCGGCGTATGCCGCATCGACGTGAAGCCAAACGTCGTGCTCGCGCGCTACCGCGGCCAGCTCGCGAACCGGATCAACCGAGGTCGTCGACGTCGTTCCAACGGTCGCGACGACCGCAAGCGGTTGCATTCCGGCTCTACGATCGGCGTCGAGGCAGGCGTGCAATCGGTCGGCGCGCATGCGAAACGCGTCGTCGCATGGAACTCGAACGACGTTGCGCTGACCAATTCCAAGCGCAATCGCCGCTTTCTCGACGTGCGAGTGCGTTTCTTGCGTGATATAGATGCGTAACGCCGGTAGAGAGCGCGCAGTCATGCCGTGCTCGCGAATGCCAAGATCCAACCCCTCGCGCGCGGCAGCGAGCGCCGTGAACCCGGCGATTGAGGCCGTGTCGTAGATCACGCCGGTCCACTCCGGCGGCAGGCCGAGGAGGCGGCCGAGCCACCGCATCGTCACCTCTTCCAGCTCGGTCGCAGCCGGCGACGTTCGCCAGAGCATTGCCTTGACGTCGAGGGCCGCAGCTAACGCCTCGGCCGCAATCGCGGCGGGTGCCGCGCTCGTCGCGAAGTAGGCGAAAAAACGCGGGTGATTCCAGTGCGTCGTCGCGGGGACGATGATACGTTCGAAATCGGCAAGAATTTGCTCGAACGCCTCACCACGTTCGGGAGCTTGCTCCGGCAGTGCCGCCACGACGTCGCCAGGGCGTACCGCCGGCATGACGCGATAGGATTCGGGGTGGTCGAAGTACCGCTGGATCCACGCCCCAACGCGGTCGAACTCGTCTCGCAGCATGCTGGAGTGTTAGCGGCGCTGACGGAGAAGGCCCGCGTATGAAGTACCGCACGTACCCTCACAGCGGCGTCACCGTCAGCGAAATCGGCTTCGGCCTCTGGACGACGTCGACGGGCTGGTGGGGTGAACGAAGCGATCAAGAGGCCGTTGCGTTGCTGCACGCCGCCTACGATCTCGGCATCACGCTCTACGATGCGGCCGACACGTACGGTAACGGCCGCAGCGAAGAGCAGCTCGCGAACGCCTTCGCCGATCGCCGCGAGCGCGTCGTCTATGCGACGAAATTCGGTTACGATTTTTCGCAGAGCCCAGAGGAGCGACGCGGCCAAGCCGAGCTGCCGCAGGATTTTTCGCCGGCGTTCGTTCGCAAAGCGCTCGAAGCCTCGCTGCGCCGATTGCGAACGGAGTACGTCGACATCTATCAGATGCACAACGCGCGCATGGCGCAAATCGGCGACGACGCGCTCTGGGAGCTGCTCGAGTCCTTCAAGCGCGAGGGCAAGATCCGCACGTACGGTGTCGCGCTGGGACCAGCCATCGGCTGGCTCTACGAGGCCGTCGATGCGGTTCGTCAACGCAACGTGGCAAGTTTGCAGATCATCTGGAACATGCTCGAGCAGTATCCCGGTAACGAGCAAATCCGCGCCGCCTACGAGGCTGCATCGGATACCGGCTTCATGATCCGGGTACCGCATTCCAGCGGGATGCTCGAGGGACATTACACCGCCGAAACGACCTTTCCCCAGAACGACCATCGGCGCCATCGTCCGCGCGAATGGCTGATTAATGGGATCGAAAAAGTCGCCCAGCTACGCTTTCTCGAGCGGCCCGATCGTACGCTGGGCCAAGCCGCGATTGCGTGGCTGCTCGCCGAATCGCGCGTCATGACGGTGCTGCCGAACATTTACGACCGCGAACAGCTCCTGGAATTCGCCGCAGCGCCCGACGCACCGGCGCTCACCTCCGACGAGCTCGCGCGCCTCGACGCGCTGTATAAGGAGAACTTCGGCATCGAGGAAGCCCCGATGGCTTTTAAAGGCACGATGGCGCCACAAGAGCCGCAGTTGAGCCCGGTCGAGCGATGAAAGCGGAACACGTCTTCACGCCGCACGCTCCTAAACCCATCGGGTCGTATAGTCAAGCGGTCCAGTGCGGCAGCGAACTGTATTGCAGCGGTCAGATCGCGCTCGACCCGCAAACCGGCGAACTCGTTACGGGCGACGTCGCGGCTCAAGCGGAACGCGTCATCGAGAATCTCGGCGCAGTTCTCTGTGCCGCCGGCTACCACTACGTCGATGTAGTGAAGACCACGATCTTCCTCGTCGACATGAACGATTTCTCCACCGTCAACGCCGTATATGAAAGATACTTTGGTCTTGCAAAGCCGGCGCGCTCGACCGTCGCGGTCGCGGCGCTCCCACGCGGTGCTCGCGTGGAAATCGACTGTATCGCGAGGAGCTGATCGCCTTACTGAGGAGCCGCTTCGGGCGATTCCATAAGGCGCGCCGATTCCTCTTTCGCGATTTGCGCGACGTCGGGATCGAGTGAGGCTTCGGCGGCTTTGAGCTCCGCCAACGCGAGGGCCCTCTCGCCCTGCGCGGCGTAGGCTCGAGCGAGGAGATAACGGACGCGCCCATCGTAGGGAGCGGCCGCGACGCCTTTGATCAGGGCGGCCTGCGCCAGCGCATAGAGACCGTTGTGCTCGTAATCAATTCCTAAGTTGACGTACGACTCCGGCACGTATGGGTTGACCGAGATCGCTTGTACGTAATACGCAACGGCACGCTTCCAATCGCCTCGGAGATCGGCAAGGTAGCCGAAGTTGACGATCGCTTCGGGGCGCTCCGGTTCGAGCCGGTGCGCGCGTTTGAAGACTTGGAGCGCGTCGTCGGTGAGCGTCGCCTGGATTTTCGCGACGCCGAGATTGTCGAGGCACGCATAGTTGAGCGGATCGACGTTAAGGCAGTCGTCCAAGTATTGGGTCGCGGTAGCGTGATCGTGGATGTCCAGATAGGCCATTCCGAGTCCGTTGAGCGCCGCGATCGACCTCGCATCGCTGTCGAGCGCGCGCCGGAAATAGACGATCGCTTCGCTGGGCCGATGCAGCGTTTCGAAAATCTCGCCGAGCTCTTCTTGCATGTCGGAGTCGTTCGGATAGGCGTTCGCGGCACGAATCATATCCGCCTGATATGCCGGTAAATCGCCCTTGCGCAAATGGAGCAAGACGAGATCGCGGATCGAATCGGTCCCGGGCAGCGCGTCTTGGAATTGGACGATGGCGACGTCGATGTGGTTTTCGGTAGCGTAGACGACTCCAAGGCGGTTGTGCGTCTGCTTATCCTTGGGATTGTGCGCGAGCAATTGCGTGTAGACGGCCTCCGCTTTGCCGAAACGGCCCTGACGGTAATAGAGATCTCCGAGAAAACGCTCCGCTTCGTCCGCGTCGGGATGGGTGGCGACAAACTCCTCAAGCGCAGCTACCGCCCGATCCATATCGCCGGCCGCGATCAGCTCGCGAGCGTAGGTAATCGCCGCCTGCTGATCGGCGAGCTTGTGGGAGTCGGCGTTGAGGATGACATTTTCGCCCTCCTGCCCGATCGCGTGGCCGGCAGTGACGAGCATCGCCGCCGCGGGGAGCACCAGCAAGGCGAGCACGGATAGGGTACGTCGGATCATAGCAGGTACCTCAACCCTACTATAGCGCACCGTCCAAGCGGGCCGTGACGCGCTCCTCGTCGCGCTATCGCACCAGAGGAAGGACGTTGCTGGGCGTGAGCGGGTAGAACGTCATCGCGATGACCGCAACCGCGCAAATGGTGGCGCTGGCCCACGCGAGCGGCACGAAGGGACGAAGCTCGTGCAGGTCACCTTCGACGCCATCGTACATCGCACGAATCACTTTGGCGTACGCGTAGAGCGAGATAGCCGTTCCGACGATGAGCAACGCCGCCAGCCAGAGGTACCCACTCGCGACGCTGCTTGCGAGGATCAGTATTTTTCCGAGAAAGCCGGCGGTCGGCGGTAGACCGGCGAGGGCCAGAAGGAAGACGGTCATGGCTGCGGCGAGCCAAGGACGCCGGCGACCCAAACCGCGGTAGCTGGCAAGATTCGATCCTTCCTCGGCGTCGCCGGAAATGGCGGCGGCGACGGCAAACGCACCCAAGTTCATGAACGCGTACGCGGTGAGGTAGTAGAGCGCGTAGCGTAACCCCAGCGATGTGCCGCCGGCGAGCGCAACCAGAATGTAGCCCACTTGGGCGACGCCCGAATAGCCCAGCAATCGCTTGAGATCGCGTTGCGCGAGCATCCCGACGTTGCCCGCAACCATTGAAATTCCGGCCACGATCCAGACCGGAAGCAAGAGCCGATCCGCCGTACCCGCCGGCAGCGCGGCATAGATGAAGCGCGCGAAGACCGCGAGCGTTCCCGCCTTCGTGGCGACGCTCATGAACGCGGTGACCGGCAGCGGCGCTCCCTCGAAGACATCCGGCGTCCAGGTATGGAACGGCACCAGACTGAGTTTAAACACCAGCCCGATGAGAAACATGCCGGCGCCGATCCAGAAGAGCGGACTCGAAGCGAGCACCGGATTGACGAAATCGGCGAGCTTCACGCTGCCCGTCGCGCCGAAGAGCAGAGCCGAACCGAAGAGCAAGAATCCCGTCGCGGTCGAACTGAGGATGAGATATTTCAAGGCCGACTCACGGGCGGTCTTACGATCGACCGCACCGCAGAGTGCGTAGAGTCCCAACGAGAGCAGTTCGAGGCCGAGGAAAATCATCATGAGATTCGCGGCCCCGGCCATAAGCATCGCGCCGCACGCGCTCCAGAGCATAATCGAGGTCATTCCGGCGATGCGTTGCGGCGGACCGATCGCGCCGTAGAGTATCACCGAGCCGGCCGCCGCAATCAAGATAATCTCTTGGAAGACGGTCGCGAAGCCGCCTACCATGAAGCCGCCGAAAAAGGCATCGTAATCGTGACCGAACTGGCGCGCCGCGAGCATCCCGGCCGCGATCGTTCCAAGCAACGCGATGCCGATAGGGAGGTAGCGCTGCTCCTGGCGCCCCGCGAACAAATCGGCGAGCAGCACGGCGAGCGCCGCGACTGCCACGACGCTTACCGGTAGAACGGCTGACCAGTCGGCGTTCGAAAATGCCGGCGTCATAAGCGGAGCAGCGGCATCGGATAGACGCCCAGAACGACGAGCGCGGCAAGCAGCGGTGCGACGGCGAGTCCCTCGAGCCAGGTCAGGTCGCCTCGCACCGGGACGTCTTCGACCTCCGGCCCGTTCATGATGTCCTGATACAGACGAATCATATACGCCGACGCGATCACGATCGCAACCAGAGCGACGATCGCCGGCCAGACGTAGCCTGCCTGATAGACTCCGATCAGAATCACCAGCTCGCCAACGAAGCCCGCAAGCCCCGGCAATCCCAGAGCGGCGAGCGCGGCGATGCAGAGCACGCCTGCGAGGCGCGGATTCTTCCATCCCAGTCCGCCAAGGCGCAGGAGCGAGCGCGTCTCCTCTCGCTCTTCGAGATAGCCGAGTACCAGAAAGAGCGCGGCCGAAAAGAGTCCGTGGGCGACGATATAGACCAGCGCGCCGGCGATCGCTACGTGGTTGCCGGAAGCGATCGCAATCACAATGAGACCAAGATGAGAGAGGGACGAATACGCGACGAGGCGTTTGGCATCGTTCTGCACCAGCGCAATCACCGCGCCATAGATCAACGAGATGCCGCCAAGCGCCATTAACGGATTGGCGTACTGCGCAACGTAGTCGGGAAGCACCGCGAGCGCAATCGCGATAAACCCGTAGAGTCCCGCCTTTGACTGTACCGCGGAGACGACCGCAACCATCGGCGAAGGCAACGCCGCGTAGGTTGGCGGCATCCAGGTATGGAGCGGCCAAATCGGCGTCTTGACCAAGAACGCAATCGCGAACCCCGCGTAAATCCATGGCGCCCACGCACCCGCAAGGTGCACGCCGCTGCGACCGATGACGTCGGTGGACCCGTAAATGACGCCAAATGCGGCGGTCGCCAGCAAGAGCGTCAAGCCGCCGGCGAAATTATAGATGAAGTAACGCCACGCGGTCGCCGGATGCTCGCCCCAGCCGACGAGCGCGAAAAAGACCGGAACGAGCATCAGATCCCAAAAGAACGCGAAGACGAGCAGATCGCGCGCCAAGAAAAGGCCGAGCATCGTTCCTTCGAGCATCAGCATCAGCGCGACGAAGTCGCGGGTGCGGTCTACGCGACTCGCCGCGATCGCGCAGGCGGTACAGATTGCGAGCAGCAGCGCGATCCAGAACGATACGGGCGTCGCCCCGAAGTGGAACGCCGCCACGAACGGCCGCGAGAGCCAGCGAACGCTCCACTCAGCGTGGCCTGCGGCGAGCAGCATCCCAAAGGTTGCGATCGAAACACAAATGCCGATCGTCCGCGAGAGCAGGCGATCGGCACGCGGCAGCGCGAAGAGCAGCGCGCCGGCAAAGAGCGGCAACAGGATGATGATGAGGACGAGCGCCATTAGCGGCCCGCACCTCCCGCGACCGCATAGTAGGCGATAAAGCAGGCCGCGCCAAAAACGAGGATTAACGCGTAAGCACGCACGAGGCCGGTTTGGAACGAACGGACCACCGTACCGAGCCAACGCGCCCAGTCGACGATGTCGCGGATCGCGCCGTCGATCACGTGCGGGTCGAAGAAGCGCCCGAAGAATTCTCCGAGCAGCTGCGCGCTGCGCACGAAGATCAGATCGATTGCCGCATCGACGTAGAAGAGGTTCGTCAGCACCACCGGCATGCGCAGCGTTTCAGTACGCAGGCGCTCGCCGGCATCGCGCCGTGCGCTCTCGGTGCCGTACCGCAACCATGCCACCATGAAGCCGAGCGCAACCAGCGCGAAAACGATCCCCGAGGTAACGCCCTCCGAGATCGCCGGCATGGGTAAGCCGGAGACGGGCGCCGTCTGCGCGCCGAAGAGCGGAGCAAAAAAGCGCGTCCAAGGCGAGTTGGGGCCGCCTGACATGAGCGCTCCTCCGATCGCGACGCTCGGCACGACCAAAACTGCGACCGGTGCGTTCATGATCCAGCCCGGCGCGTGCAGGTGGTCCGTATCGAGATCGCCGCGGTAATCGCCTAAGAACGCAATGAAGAGGAGGCGGAACATATAGTAGGCGGTTATGCCGGCGGTGAGAATTCCTGTTGCATAGAGCCAAGGATGGCCGTGCTGCAAGGTGCCGTAGATTACTTGATCTTTTGAGAAAAAGCCGCTGAAGCCGGGCACGCCGCAAATCGAAAGCACGGCCGTGAGCATCACCCAGAAAACGAACGGCATCTTCTTCCACAAGCCGCCCATCCGCCGAACGTCTTGTTCGTTCGAGAGCGCGTGAATGACGAGTCCTGCGCCGAGAAAGAGCTGCGCCTTGAAGAACGCGTGCGTAAAGAAGTGAGCGATGCCGCCTTCGTACGCGCCGACGCCGACACCCATGATCATGTAACCGATCTGCGACATCGTCGAGTATGCGAGGATTCGTTTGATGTCCCATTGCGCGGTGCCGAGAATCGCGCCGGTCAGCGCCGTTACGCCGCCGACCGTGCCGACCAGAAGCTGCGCCTCGGGATTACGGCTCCACAACGGCGCGCAGCGCGCGACGAGATAGACGCCGGCCGTTACCATCGTCGCGGCGTGAATGAGGGCAGAAACGGGCGTTGGCCCTTCCATCGCATCGGGCAACCAGGTGTGCAGCGGAACCTGCGCCGACTTCGCGGCCGCGCCGATAAAGAGCGCCAAACAGATTGCAAAGAGCAGCGGCGAGCCAAACGTACCGGCTGCCGCAAACGAGTCCCCAAAACCGATCGAGTGGACCTTGGCGAAGATCAGAAAGATCGCGAACATCATGCCGGCGTCGCCGACGACGTTGATCACGAAAGCCTTTCGCGCGGCAGCGACAGCCGATGGGCGCTCGAACCAGAACCCGATGAGGAAGTACGAAGCCAACCCGACGAGCCCCCAGCCGACAAGCAATCCCACGAAGTTATCGGAGAGCACGAGCGTGAGCATCGCGAAGACGAAGAAGCTCATGTAGGCGAAAAAACGCGCAAAGGCGCGGTCGCCCTGCATGTATCCGATCGAGTAGAAGACAATCAGGAAACCGACGCCGGTGATGATGAACGTCCACAGCAACGAGAGCGGATCGAGCAAGAGACCGAAGTCGAAGCCCGTCATCCACGAGACCAGCGGCTGATTCGCGCCCAGCGTTGCGCCCGAACTTTGCGTCGCCGAACCCCAGGAGAGCGCGGCAAGCACGAACGACGCAGCGACGAGGGCGGAAACGAGCCACCCTGAGAGCCTGCGCAGCTGCGGCCCAAACGCCCAGCAAATTACGGCTCCCGCCAACGGCAGCAACCACAACGCGATGAGGAGCGGGTACGAACCGCTCACTCCCAATACGTGATGCGTCATCCCACCTTAACCATGCAGCGCCCTCACGTCGTCCACGTCGACATATTTTTCGGGGCGGAAGGTCGTCACGATGATCGCTAGGCCGATTGCGGCTTCGGCGGCGGCGACCGTGATAACGAGAAACGCGAAGACGTGGCCGGCGTTCTGCAGCCAAACCCGCGCAAATGCAATGAAGAGCAGGTTGGCGGCGTTGAACATCAGCTCGATGCTCATCAGCATCACCAGCGGATTGCGCCGCACGATGACGCCGATGACTCCGATGAAGAACACGACGGCTGCCAGCGCGACGTAGTTTGCCAGCGGAGCCGCCATCATCCCTTGCCCTCACGCAGGATTGCTTCACGCATCGACCGGTCGACCTGCGCTTCGTGTGCGCGCGGCGCCGCGTCGGTCATTTGCTCGCCGCCGAGCGTGATTACTCCGATGACCGCGACCATTAGAATCAGCGCCGTGGCTTCAAAGGGCAAGAGCTGCACGGTGAAGAGCGCTCTGCCGAAGTCGGCAATGCTTCCGAAGACGTTAGCCTCACCGACCGGTCCGGTAGGCCGGGGCGCTATCGTTACCGCCTTCGAGAGCGCGAATATCAGGAAACCGAAGGCGGCCGATCCGACGATGCCCGCCGGCAGCCAGATTCTCGGCAGAAGGTTCGGTCCCATCGCAAACGGCGACACACCACTGCTCAGCAGCGCGATCACGAAAACGAACAGCACCAAGATCGCGCCGGAGTAGACAATAATCTGTATGACCGCCAGAAACTCGGCCGAAAGCGTCACGTAGAGTACCGCGAGCGCGGCAAAGTTCAGCAAAAGCGCGACAACACTGTAAACGGGCTTGCTCGCCGAGATAGTCCAAACGGCGCTCGCGACCAGAATTACCGCCAAAATCCAAAATTCGATCACTCTCTTGTCATCCTGAGCGAAGTGAGCGTAGCGAACGGAGTCGAAGGGCAGAATTCAATCACGACGAGCCTGCTCCGAGCTTAGCCTGCCCTGAGCTTGTCGAAGGGTCGAAGGCTCCTTGACCAGGCTCAGGCCTTTACGTTGCTTCAGCAGCACCTCGCCGCGCCAGGTGGCCTGGTAACCGCGCTCCACGTCGGTCGTCGATTTGATCTCCGCGACGCGGCCAAGATCGCCGGGAATGCCGCCCGGCCGCTCGTCGGGAGGCGTTCCAACGCCTGCCTCGGCCGGCACGAGCAAGCGATCCTTGTCGTAAATGAACGACCCGCGGCGATAGTCCGCCATTTCGAATCGCGGCGTCAGTACGATCGCGTCGGTCGGGCACGCTTCTTCGCACATGCCGCAAAAGATGCAGCGCAGTTCGTCGATCTCGTATCGTGCGGCATACCGCTCGCCCGGCGACCGGCGATCCTCCGGCGAGTTTTCCGCGCCGATCACCGTAATCGCGTTTGCGGGGCAGACGCTCGAACAAAGCTCGCAGCCGATGCACCGCTCCTTGCCGTCGCCGTAGCGGCGCAGCTCGTGCAGCCCGTGGAACCGTGGCGCGTGCTGCTTCTTGCGCGACGGATACTCAATAGTCGGACGTCGACGGAACATGAAACCGAACGTAATCGACAAGCCCCTGAGGATGGCCATGACGTCGTAGAGTCGCTTGCGTGAAGCCATTCGATCGTTATCCTCTATACGCGACGACGATTGCCGTCACGACCAGGTTCAGCGTAGCAACCGGCAGCAGGACCTTCCAGCCGAATGCCATGAGGCGGTCATAGCGCAGGCGCGGCAGCGTCGCCCGCAGCCACATATAGAAAAACATGAAGCACGCCACTTTGATCACGAACCATGCGACGGTGGGAATCGCCGTCAGGCCGAACGGGGCGTTCCATCCGCCAAAAAATAGCAGCGTCGCGATGCACGAAACGGTCAGCATATTGACGTACTCGGCGATAAAGAACAATCCGAATCGCAGCCCCGAATATTCTGTGTGGAAGCCGGCAACGAGCTCCGTTTCGGCTTCAACGAGATCGAAAGGCGCTCGGTTCGTCTCCGCTACGGCGGTAATCACGTAGATGATGCAGCCGACGAATTGAGGCAGAAAGAACCACCAGCGCAGCTGCGCGTGGACGATGCCGTCGAGCGAGGTCGTCCCCGCAAGGATCAGCACGCCGATCAACGAGAGCGACATGGCGAGTTCGTAACTGATCATTTGCGCCGTCGAACGGACGCTTCCCAAAAGCGGATACTTCGATCCGGAGGCCCAGCCGCCCAAACAGATTCCGTAGACACCGAGCGACCCAATCGCGAGAATGAAGAGAATACCGGCATTGACGTTGCCGATCGCCCAGGTCGCTCCGGAAGCCGAAGCGCCGAATGGGATCACGGCATAGACCGCAAAAGCGGTCACCAGAGAGATAAACGGCGCGAGCTTGTAGATCAGCGGATCGGCCGTTTCCGGCATCAGGTCTTCTTTGAGCATAAGCTTGGCGGCGTCGGCCGCAGGCTGCAACAAACCCCACGGACCGACCCGGTTTGGGCCGGGCCGCAACTGCATCCAGCCCAAAATCTTGCGCTCGACGAGCATCGCGTACGCAAATGCCGTGACGACGACCAGGAGCAGAATCGCCGATTTGAAAAGGACGATGATCCACCATGGCATCGCGTTACGACCTCAACGCCGCGAGCGTCGGATCGTGCTCCCATGTGCCGCCGCCCGAAAGAATCGGTCGTCCTTCCATGCGCTCGCTGCTCGCGATGCCGGCGTGGCCGAAGCGTTCGTCGCCGAGAATGAAATCAGGCGCCGCCTTCGCCACGTGTTCCACGATCAGACGATGCAGCTCTTCACGCGGCAACACCGATACGCCGACCTGATCGGCGAGGCCAAGCAGCATCTCGTAATCCGAGCGAACCGATTCGGGCGCTGCAAGCGATGCATTGACGGGAAGCAGGTCGCCCCCCAGGGCGAGCGTGGTGCCGCTTTTTTCGAAAGCGCCTTTTGCCGGCAGGACGAGCGTCGCGCGCTGCGCCGTCTCGGTCATGAAGAGCTCGCTCACGGCGAGAAACGGTACCCGTTCGAGCGCTCGCGCTGCCCCGGCCGGATCGATCGCGTTCCGAGCGGGGTTCGCGCCGAAGATCGAGAGCACCGCGAAATTGCCGGCGCGCGCCGCGTCGAGCATCGCGTAGGCATCGAGTCCTCGATCGACCGGAACGTACCCCGGCCCGCTAAACGGCAGCATGCCCATGGCTTCGGCCCCGCGCGCGTTTGCCTGTTCGCTCGCGACGTAAGTCAACAGCTGGCACGTGCCGGCAAACGCTTGCGCGTACTCACGCCCAAGCGCCAAATCGACACCGTCCCAGATGAGCGCAACATAATCGAGAGCAGCGTCGCCGGCGATTTCGCGCGCTTCGGTTGCATTGCGCGCCTGCACGAGCTTCGCGCCGCGCAGCACCGCCTTGCGAACGCGCAGCCAGAGCACCGGCGCTCGTTCCGCCGGCGGCTCGCCCGCGATGACAATCGCTTCTGCATCTTCGATGCGGTCGAGCGACGCGTCGCTGTCGTCGGGCGTCGCCTGGCGTTGCCGACTGGCGCGCCAATCGAGATTGGCGACGCCCACGTTGCGAAAGAGGTCCTGCAGAACGAAGGCCTCTTCGTTTGTGAGCCGGCCGCCGCCAATTGCGCCGACGCTCGCCGGACCGCGGTCGTCAATCGCCTCACGAATCGCTTTCGACCAGAGAAGGAAAGCGTCGTCCCAACCGATCTGAACGAACCCGCCGTCCTTGCGGTAGAGCGGCTGCGTGAGCCGATCCGGTGATTCGTAGAATCCGATGTTGTAACGGCCGCGGTCGCAGAGCCAGCCGTCCGAAATGGTGTCGTCTTCGACGGACATAGTGCGAAGCAGCGTGCCATGGCGTACGTCGGCGAACTGCTGGCAACCGACGGCGCATTGCGTGCACGTCGTTTGCGTGCGATTCAGATCCCACGGGCGTGACTTGAAGCGGTAGGTTCTGGAAGTAAGCGCACCCACCGGACAGAGCTCGGTTACGTTTCCGGTAAAGTTATGGCGATACTCTACTCCGGTTGCGGTCGCAATGATGTCGCGCGCGCCCCGGTCCTTGACGACGAGCTGTCGTTCGTCGGCAATGATGTCGTCGAAGCGCACGCAGCGTTGACAGACGATGCAACGCTCTTCGTCGAGCACGATCGTTGGCCCCAATTCGACGGCTTTCGGTTTTGCGAGCTTGGGGTCGGCAACGTCGGAGGTGCCGCGCGCGTACGCCATCGCGTAATCTTGCAGATCGCACTCGCCGCCCTTGTCGCAGATCGGACAGTCCAACGGGTGATTGACCAAAAAGAGCTCGAGAACCACCGCGCGTGCTGCCTCCACGCGTTCGCCTGCCGTTCGGATCACCATGCCGTCGGCCGCAGCCGTGTTGCATGCGATTTGAAGCTTGGGCATGCCATCGATTTCGACCATGCAAATTCGACAGAGTCCCGCAGGCCCCAACTTGGTGTGGTAACAGTAGATCGGTATCTGCTGTCTGATCACCTTGGCCGCCTCGACCAACAGCGTACCCTTGGGAACCGTCACGGGCACGCCGTCGATGGTAATGTTCACCATCTCAACGCCCGATGCCAACAGTGGAGCGCTCATGCGGGCTGTGGCGACCTCGCAGTCGCGATTCGCGCCTCGAACCGATCGGGGAACCGCTGCATCACCGATTTGAGAAACGGCTCGATCGAATCGCCCAGCGCGCAGAGATTCAAGCCGGTGATCTCGCGAGAAACGCGCGCCAGCATCTCGTAGTCGCCCGGAATGCCGCGGTGCTGCACGAGGCGCTCGAGCACACGCTCCAACCAGCTTCCACCCTCGCGGCACGGCGTGCACTGCCCGCATGATTCGTGAGCGAAAAAACGAACGAGATTGTAGGCTGCTTTCACGAAATCCGTCGTATCGTCGAAGACGACGAAAGCGCCCGACCCAAGCATCGAACCCGCCTTCGTCATGCTTTCGTAATCGTACGGCCAATCGAGGTGCTCTTCGAAAATGCATGCCGACGAGCCGCCGCCGGGCTGCACCGCCATGAACGTGCGCCCCGGCCGCAGGCCGCCCGCCAGGTCGATGATCTCGCGCACCGGCGTGCCGAGAGCCACCTCGTAGTTGCCCGGATTGCACACGTGCCCGGAAACCGAAACGATCTTATAACCTTTGCTGCGCTCGGTTCCGACCGACGCAAACCATTGGGCGCCGCGCTCGAGGATTGGAACGAGATACGCCAGCGTCTCGACGTTGTTCACGACGGTCGGCATCTGATAGAGGCCCTCGACGGCGGGAAAGGGAGGTTTGAGTCGGGGCTCGCCGCGCTTGCCCTCGAGCGAGTTGAGCAATCCGGTCTCCTCGCCGCAGATATAGGCGCCGGCTCCGCGGTGGACCGTGACGTCAAGGTCGTAGCCGCGGCCTAAGATATTCGTGCCGAAGTAGCCGGCCTTTCGCGCTTCGTCGAGCGCCGCGCAGAAAATCTCGTAGCCGCGCTTGAACTCGCCGCGAATATAGATGAACGCATGATGCGACGCAATGCCGTAGGCGCCGATGAGCATTCCTTCGAGCACCAAATGCGGCGCTTCTTCGAGCAACATGTGGTCTTTGAACGTGCCCGGCTCGGCTTCGTCGCAGTTGCAGACGAGATAGCGCGGGTGCTTGTCCGGTAAGAACGACCACTTACGACCGGTTGGGAAGCCCGCGCCGCCGCGTCCGCGCAGGCCGCTTTTTTCAGCAAGATCGAGCACGTCTGCGGGCTGCAGTTCGCGAAGGGCGCGTTCCCACTGCTTGTAGCCGCCGCGTTGCCGGTAGGCGCCGATGCCGCGCATGTCCACCTCGCCGATTCCGGCCGTCAGAACTTTAGTGACCGGCACGAGCGCCTTCTTCATCGACGGTTTCGGTAATCGCGCGCGAATCGACAACGACACGTTCGCTCGTGCCCGTAAAGCGATAGAGGCTGTGGTTGATGATATTATCCAGCATAATGATGCCGCTGGCGTCACCGATCCCGCCCGCATTGTTGGGCTGCGGCACGTCGTTCGCGCCGCTCGATTTCTTGCCGGAGGCGATCTGAGCGTCTTGCGCGATAGCCCAGGTGCGTCCCGGAGCCTGCGTCTGGGCCATCGGCGCGACGGCGTACGTGCCGGCCCGCATCGCATCGAGCATCGGGTCGATCTTTTGCGGCGTCAGGTCGTAGACGAATTCGAGATTGACTTCCATGCAAGTCGCGCGGTCGCAGGCCGCCAGACACTCGACTTCTTCGTACGAGAAGAGGCCGTCATCGGTGGTTTGCAGGTGCCCGATGCCGAGCTTTTCCCTAAAGTAGGCCATGATGTCTTCCGCGCCATTGATGCTGCACGCCAACCCCCGACAAACCTGCAGCATATACTTTCCGACCGGACGGCGATAGAGCAACGAGTAGAAGGAAACGGCTCCCTCAACCTCCGCCGGCGTGATTTCAAGCATCTCCGCCGCAGCCGCCATCGCCTGCGAGCTCACGAAGCCCTCGTGCTCCTGAAACAAATGCATGATCGGCAGCAGCGCCGAGCGCTTTTGCTCGTACCGCGCAACGATCGTCTCGCACTCAGGCCGTAATCGCTCGAGCAAACTTGGAAAATTCTGCTCCCGCTCGCTCATCTCTTTAGCCGTTAATTCGCAAGCGAGGCCCCGCGCCGTGGTAGGTGAGGGGCGTGTGAAGGGAGGAGCGGAGCCCGGAGGGCGAGAGCGACGACGAGGCGAGCAGCTTTTTCGCAGGACGCGAAAAAGCGAGCGTCCCCGAACCACCATGGCGCGGGACCGAAGCGAGGAAAATTCACCGGTCCACTTCTCCGAAGACGGGATCGAGGGAACCGATCATCACGACGAGATCGGCGATCAGGTTGCCAGGAGCAATGCCCTTGAGCGCTTGCAGATTGTACATGCTGGGCGGGCGTGTGCGGATGCGGTACGGGCGGTTTTCGCCGTTGCTGACGATGTAGTAGCCGAGCTCGCCGCGCGGCGATTCGATCGCTTGATAGACGTCGCCCGGCGGAACGCGGAAGCCTTCGCTGATGAGTTTAAAGTGATGAATCAGCGCTTCCATCGAGAGCGCTATCGTCTCTTTCGGCGGCAGCGCGACCTTTGGATCGTCGATCATCACCGGCCCCGGCGTGTCGAGCCGCCGGCGGGCTTGCTCGACGATCCGCATCGACTGCTCCATCTCGTCGAGCCGAACGAGGAAGCGCGCGTATGCATCGCCTTCGTCGCGGGTCGGCACGTCGAAGTCGTACGTCTCATATCCGGTGTAAGGGAAGGCTTTGCGAACGTCGTACGGCATGCCGCTCGCTCGCAGGCTCGGCCCCGTGACGCTCCACGCAATGGCTTCATCGAGACTCAGCACGCCCACGTCGATCGTGCGGTCCTGGAAGATCGGGTTTGCCTGGAGCAGCCCGCGCAGCTCGCGCATGCGTCCGGGAAATTTCTCGATCAGCGCGTCGAGCTTGGCGACGGAGCCATCGGGAAGATCGCCGTTGAGACCGCCGACC
The DNA here is from genome assembly GCA_963756635.1 of Vulcanimicrobiota bacterium. Classification (GTDB taxonomy): domain Bacteria; phylum Vulcanimicrobiota; class Vulcanimicrobiia; order Vulcanimicrobiales; family Vulcanimicrobiaceae; genus Cybelea. The sequence continues at coordinate 332,260 of CAVWOR010000001.1, read as the reverse complement.
CGCAGGTAGTTGGGATGCATCCGCGCGCCGCCGGAGGCTTCCTGAATGTCGAGGATGTTTTCCCGCAGGTCGAAGCAGTAGAAGAAAACCGAGATGGCACCCAGGTCGATCCCGTGCGTCCCGAGCCAAACGCAATGCGACGCAATGCGAGTGAGCTCCATGGATAAGACGCGAATGATCTGCGCGCGTTGCGGAATCCGGTCGGTTATACCGAGAAGCTTCTCCACGCCGAGCGCGTAGCAAAGCGCGTTCGACGACGGCGCGAGGTAATCCATGCGCTCGATCACCGTCTGCGCTTGCGTCCAGAAGAGGCCCTCGGCGGTCTTTTCGATGCCGGTATGAAGATAGCCGATCTCCGGCTCCGCCTCGACGACGTTTTCGCCTTCGATCTCCAGCACGATCTGCAGAACGCCGTGCGTCGACGGATGCTGCGGACCCATCGACAGCACCATGGTGTTGCCGGTGCGGGTGACGACATCGGCAGAGAGCGGTGCCGCGGAAACCGTCACGAGCGGCGGACCCGTTTCACTTCTTCCTGTAGCGCTTCGAGCGTGCGCCCAGATGGCGGCGTACCCGCTACCACGTTGCTTTTGTTGGCAAAACTCGGTCGCGGCGCTCGCTCCCGCGCCGGCCCGCGCATTGGATAGTCCTTGCGCAACGGGTGGCCTTCCCAATCATGCGGCATCTGAATGCGACGCAGATCGGCGTGGCCGTCGAAACCGATTCCGAAGAGATCGTAGACTTCACGCTCGGCCCAGTCGGCCGATTTCCACAAACCCATGACGGACGGCAGGCGTTCGCCCTCGTCGACACCGCACAGAACGCGCAGCCTCGACGGCGTTCCCACTTCCGCGAGGCCGGCTTTTTTTGCGGGCAGCTTCAGGAGATGGTAGACGACGTCGAAGCGAGGTTTGCGTTGGAGATAATCGACGGCGCCGAGATCGAGCAGCATCGCATAGCCGTCGTTTTTGAGCGTTTCGAGGCGCGCGCGCAGCTGCGCAGGCGCCACGCGCTCGATCGCCGCATCGTCAATTGCCGGGCGCAAGCTCGGCGGATCAATCGCAGCGCCGGCGGTCGGCGGAGTTTGCGTGCTAGGCACGGTGCATCCTCGAAATTGAAAACTTAGGCTCGGGCCAGAATGCCGCCGCGGCCGCCTTCGCGGATCTGCTGCTGAATCAGATTGACCGCGTAGAGCAGCCCGTCGGGCGTCGGCGGGCAGCCGGGAACGTAAACGTCAACCGGAATGATCGTGTCGACTCCTTGGATGATGGCGTAGTTGTCGAAGATGCCACCCGAGCTCGCACACGCGCCCATCGAGATGACCCACTTGGGATCGGCCATCTGATCGTAGAGACGCTTGACGACCGGTCCCATCTTTTGCGCGACGCGGCCGGAAACGATCATCAGATCGGCCTGACGCGGCGAACTGCGAAAGACTTCCGAACCGAGACGCGCGATGTCGTACTCCGGGGCCGTAACGCTCATCATCTCGATCGCGCAACAGGCCAAGCCCATCGTGAGCGGCCATACCGAGGAGCTTTGCGCCCAACGCGCGACGTCGTCAAGACGCGCGAGCATGAACTGGGCCGGCCCTAGTGACATGAGCCGCAGGTTCCTTGCCCAAGATCGCTCATGCCACTTAACGCCACACGAAGCCGCCTTTCTTCCAAACGTAGGCGTACCCGATTGCCAGCACGATAATAAAGAGAACCATTTCAAGCAGACCGAAGACGCGCAACGCATGCATCTGCACGGCCCACGGATAGAATGACGCCGCCTCCACGTCGAAAACGACGAAAAGCATGGCGATGAGGTAGAAGCGCACCGGGAAACGCCCGGCGACCGCCGAGGTCGGCTCGACGCCGCATTCGTAGGCTTCCCGCTTATGCGGGTTCGGTTTGGCTCGGGCCAAAAGTCCCGGCAGGATCGTAAAGAGCAGCGCCGCCGCGACGGCAACACCAAGGTAGATCGCGACCGGCGCGTATGGGTTCATCGCTTGTGAAAGTTTTCACAAGCCTCGTTGCATACCTGTTCTCCGCGCCTATTGGCCCCGTACGGCGCGACTTTTGGACTGGGGGGACGTTGCGGCATCGTGCACAAGTACTCCGCTGATGCGCTTCGTCGTTTTGGGAATGCTCATGCTCTTCGCCCTGGGCGATGGCTGCTCGGCTCCGCCCAATGTAGTAGGCGTTCAGGATTTCGGCCGCGTCGTGGGGCGCGTGCTCGATACAACGACCAACCGCCCGATTCCCAATGCACTCCTTTCGGTTGGGTCGCTCTACACGGCGCGCGCCGACAACAACGGCGCGTTCAACTTGCGCGCCGTCGCCGGAGATCAAACGGTCACGGCTCGCGCAGCGGGCTACACCACGGCAACGGCCGATACCACGATCTCCAAAGACGATACGGTCTCGATCGGTTACATCCGGCTCACCCCGCTCACGTACCCCGCCGGCCAACCGACGCTGGCGCCGCCGCCGACCCCGACGCCTCGCACTTCGCCGGTCGCTTCGCCAGCTCTCGCCCCCAGTGCAAGTGCCACCAGCAGTGCGGGTCCGGCCACCAGTGCGGCCCCGACGACCAGTCCGTCGGTTGGGCCGACCTCGGCGACGCCGAACGCGCATCCAAGCGACTAACTCAAGCTTAGCGTCGCTAGGTCGAGATCGTATTCGATCGATCGGTAGATGTCGTCGGGAATTTCACCGGCGGAGCGCATCGCGACGATCGCTCGACGCTCGGCCGCCAGCGCTTCCTTTTGCAGGCGCCGGTCGATGCGGCTATCCTTCGCTTCATCGATTTCATCCCTCGCAACTTTCCCGCGCAGCACGTCGATCCGATGGGTATACTCTTCGAGGATCCGGTCGGCGACCTCGCGCTCGAGCGGATTTTTGCGACGAGCCTCCCCCTCATGCAACCGTGCAATTCCCGCTTCGAGTGCGCGTATGCGCAGTGCCGTCTCGCGACGCCGGCTGCGGCTCGTTTCGGTGACGCCGAGCCACTCGATGAGTGGTCCGAGGGTCAGGCCCTGCAGCACCAGCGTCACGAAGATCACGCAGAACGTAAAGAAAATCGTTACGCTGCGTTGAGGAAATGGCTGGTCTCCCAACGTGTACGGCAGCGCTAGTGCGATCGCGAGCGAGATGATGCCGCGCATGCCGGCCCACGATAGCACGGCGATCGGCTGCCACGGCGGCGCCGGATCTCGTTCCCGCAACCGCCTGCTGAGGAGCCGCGGAAGATAGGTCGCCGGAAATATCCAAGCGATGCGCACGAGAATGACGGTTACGCTTACGAGCAAACCGTAGAGTGCATAATCTCGAATGTGCGGGGCGAGCGCCTCCAAGATCGATGGCAATTCCAGACCGATGAGCAGAAACGCGAACGCGTTGAGCACGAAGGTGAGAACCCGCCAGACCGACGCCCCGAGCACGCGGGTTTCGGAGTCGATGAAACTCGTCGAACGGCGGCTGAGCAGCATGCCGGCCGATACCGCAGCCAGGACGCCGGAAACGTGAAGCGCTTCGGCCGGGAGATAGGCGCCGAACGGCGCCAGTAAAAAGACGACGCTGGCGATCGTCGCATCGGCGAAACCGAGGCGCGCGATATAGCGCAGAAAACCTTCCAGGAGAAACGCCACCGCGACGCCGACAACGATTCCGCCGGCCGCAACCAGGACGAACGCCACGCTCGCCCGCGCCAGCGAAAACGTCCCGGAAATCGCCGCGGCCAATGCAAAGCGGTAGAGCACCAAGGCGGTCGCATCGTTCATCAGGCACTCGCCGCTCACGATCGCCGCGATGCGCCGCGGGATCGCCAGCCGCTCGAAAATCGCCTCCGATGCGACTGCGTCGGGTGGGGAGACGATTGCACCCAGCGTAAACGCCAGCGGCCAGGTAAACTCGGGCACCGCTGCATGAACGACGACTGCTACGACCGCCATCGTGAAAATCACCAAGCCAACCGCATGCAGCGTGATTGGTCGAGCGTTTCGCTTGAGTTCGAGCCAGTCGGTCGACCACGCGGCGCTATAGAGCAACGGTGGCACGACCAGCAAGATGATGAGGTCGGGGTCGACGTGAGGCCGCGGCAGATGCCGCGTAAAGGCAAGTCCGATGCCGCCGATTACAAAAGCAATCGGATACGGCACTCGCAAACGCTTTGCCGTTACGGCGAGCACGACGACCGCGGCGAGAAAAGTGACGAGGACGAGCGCTTCAGCCATCGCTGTCGCAGTCGATCGATTCGCCTGCCGCGCGCAAGTCGAGCGCATAGCCGGCCACCACGAGGTAGACGCGGTCGGCATGCTTGGCGAGCCGTTGAGCCATCCGGCCCATCGCATCGCGAAAGAGGCGCGCGGCGGCGGCAACCGGTACGACGTCCCAACCGATCTGTTCGCTGACGGCGATAACGTAGGCCGGCGATGCGAGGATCGCATCGACAAACTGCTCGGCTTCGTCGTCGAGTTGCGACTCAAGCACCGTGTAATCGATTTCGAGAAGATCGATTTGCGACGCGATCCGCGCCGCGAGCCACGTGCCGAGCGCGTCGACAAGCAAGCACGTTCCCGGCGCGGCCTCCCGAAAAAGCGCGAGCTGCGCTTGGCGCGTCATGCCGGCGGTCTCGACCGTTCGCCACGCTGCGGGGCGATCGCGTAGGTGGCGCATCAGACGCGCTCGCCATTCGACGTCCTCGGGTGCGCCGGCCGCCGTTGCGAGATAGGTTACCGCGCACCCGCTCTCGAGGGCCAGTCGCACGCCGAACGCGCTCTTTCCCGAACTCACGGGTCCGGTGATGAAGACCACTGCCATCGAACGGGCCATTCGATTGAAGCGGCTTACCGCCCCGTTGCGCCGAAGCTTCGGCTCGAAGCATGCTGCTAAATATCTCGAGCGTTATAGTCGGCATCGCGGTCATCGCGCTGACGCTGAGCGACGTTTTCCAGTCCGTCGTCATGCCCCGCACCACGGGGCGGCGTTATCGGATCAGCTTTTACGTCTGGCGCTGGATCTGGCACCTCTGGCCGAAGCTCGCGTGGCGTTTTTACGCAACCGATAACGACGGGCGCGAGGATTTTCTCGCGGTCTTTGCACCGCTCATGTTGATATCGCTGATCGGACTTTGGGTGACGCTGCTGATCGTGGGCTTCGCTTCGATGCTCTGGGGGATGCGTGCGGGCATATTGCCCGGACACTCCTCGTTCGGGACGATGCTCTACTTCGCGGGAACGTCGCTGCTGACGGTGGGATTCGGAGACGTCGTTGGGCGCAGCTTCGGACCTCGGCTCGCTTCGGTGCTCGCAGCACTCGCCGGGCTCTCGCTACTTTCAATTCTGACCGCTTATCTTTTTGCAGTCTTCGGATCTTTCCAACAGCGCGAGACCTTCGTGGTTACCCTCGCCGCGCGAGCGGGATCGCCGCCGAGCGGCGTCAACTTGCTCGCGATCGCGGGCTATTCGATGACACGGGAAGACTTACCGGCGCTGATGATCGACGCGCAGCGCTGGGGCGCGGCAGTGATGGAGAGCCATCTCGCTTATCCGGTGCTTGCCTTCTTTCGATCCAGTCACGACGATCAATCGTGGATCGGCACGCTGGGGACGCTGCTCGACGCCGCGACGCTCATGATGACGACGATCGATGGCATGCGGGACGGACAGGCTCGCATTTTTTACAACGTCGGCCGGCATGCGACGCGCGACCTTTCGCGGTATTTTCGCGTGAACGTCGCACAGGAGGGCGTTGGTGTCGAACGCTCTGAGTTCGAGCACGCTTGCGACCGTCTGGCGGCGGCTGGATACGCCTTGCGTGAACGCGACGAAGCTTGGGCGCGCTTTGCGAATTTGCGCTCGACTTATGCGCCGCACCTCAACCTGCTCGCCCGGTTCTTTGAGATCCCGGCACTACAGTGGATCGGCGATCGCTCGATGATCACCGTTTCGGCGCACGGCGAGTTCAAAATCCATGCTGAGGGTCCCAGCGGTGAAGGAACTTCTTGACGTCGTCGATGGGGAGTGCGAAGCCTATGCTGCGCTCTTCGTCGAAACGCGACTCCGCAACGCCCACGACTTCGCCCGTTGAGGCGATGAAAACCGGTGCGCCGCTCTCTCCTGGAACGATCGAGAGCGTCAATTCCAGCGCGTCCTTGCGTACCGAGGAGAGACGCCCGCTGTTCAGGGAGGTCGCTAGACCGAGCCCCTCGTCGTCGAACTCATCGGGAATCGGGTAGCCGAGCAATCCGACTTCCCTTCCCACATCGACTTGCAGCCGCGACGAGGAACCGAGCGAGATCGTCGGAAGTTGCGGGCGCTGCGTGCGCAGCAGGGCCAAATCGAGATCTTCGCTCGATGCGACGAGTCGCGCGGGCGCGTGCCAGCGGTTTGCGATCGTGATGCGGAGATCCCACGCGCCGTCGATCGCGTGCTGAACCGTGAGTATATCGCTACCCCACCGGCCCGAAGCGACGACGAAACCGGTCGCGTAGGCATCGTCGTAGCGGTCCTTCTTGTGCTCCGGCGGCACGCGCATCGACAAGAGCACGACGGCGGGACGCAGACGCTGCACCGAGTCAACAAACGCGTCGTCGGAGTTATGGCCGCATCCCGCGGCGCCGAGAAAGGCGAGCGCCGCGATGCAACTCGCTTGCGAGAATCTCATGAAAGGCAATCGATCAGTGCGCTGCGCAATGCACTCAGGCCTTCTCCTCGCGTCGCGCTGACGTACAGCGCGCCCGGTTCTTCCGACGCTTCGGGCACCGCCAGATCGCATTTGTTAAAGACCGAGAGCCGGGGCGTGCGGTCGAGCTCGAGCTCGTGCAGAATCGTTTCGACCGCCTGGCGCTGCCGGCGCCATTGTGGATTGCTTGCGTCGAGCACGTGCAACAAGAGGTCGGCCTCACGCAGCTCCTCGAGGGTCGCGCGGAACGCATTCACGAGGTCTTTCGGAAGGTCCATGATGAATCCGACCGTATCTGCGACGCGAACGTAGCTGCCCGGCTTGAGGTAGGCGCGGCGAATCGTTGGGTCGAGCGTGGCAAAAGGACGGTCTGCAACGTAGGCGTTGCTCCGGGTCAGCGCGTTGAGCAGCGAACTCTTCCCCACGTTGGTGTAGCCGACGAGGGCGACGAGTCGTTCGCGATGCGATGAAGAACGCCGCACCGCGCGCTGACGGCGCACCTCCGCGAGCAGACGGCGCAGGACGCCGATCCGTTCTGCAATCCGACGCCGGTCGACCTCGAGTTTCGTTTCGCCGGGTCCGCGCGTTCCGATCCCGCCTCCCAATCGCGAAAGATCCGCTCCGGCGCCAATCAGGTTCGATTGGCGATAGCGCAGCTGCGCGAGCTCGACTTGAAGCTTTCCCTCTCGGCTGCGAGCGTGCCGCGCGAAGACGTCCAGAATCAACATCGTGCGGTCGACGATGGGCAGCGGGACGATCTTCTCCAAATTCTTGCGTTGTCGCGGGCGCAAATCGTTGAGAACCAAGAGCAGGCTCGCGCGAATTTCACGGGCGTGCTCGGCAATCTCGCGCGCTTTGCCGCTGCCGACGAGCGTCGCCGGGTCGACGGCGTCGCGGCGTTGCACGACGCGATCGAGCACCTTTGCGCCGGCCGCACTCGCGAGCGCCTCAAACTCGGCAAGCTCCGGTTCGATCGAGCGCTGCGAAGCCCGCGTCTCGACGGCGACGACTAAAGCGCCTTGCGTCATGGAGTCGCGATCGCCAGTGGCGTAAGACGGTCGAGCAGCCAATGCAATCCTTCGTTGTAGGAGGGGCCGGGGCGTTCGATGAGGTCGGGATCGACGGCGTACACGTGACCGAGGCGTACCGCACGCAGGCTGCGCCACGGTTCCCGATCGAGCGCGGCAGCGAGGTGGGTTGCGGCATCGGCCACGAGCACGTCGGGTTGGTTACGCACGAGCGCTTCGGCACTATATTGGCCGTACGCAGCGTGAAGGTCGCTTGCGGCATTGCGGCCGCCGGCCAGCGCGATCAAGGTCGTGATGTACGAGTTCGACCCGGCAGTCCAAATCGGACCGCTCCCCAACACGACGAAGACGCTGGGATTGCGGGCGAATGCTTTCGTACGCGCGTGTAGATGGGCGGTTTCGCGCCGCAGGCCCGCAATCGTCGCGGCGGCTTCTCGCCGGCGGCCGGTTAAGTCGCCAATCGTCTGCAGGTTCTCGAATATGCTAGCGTACGAGTCGTCGGGTAAGAGCACGACGCGGACCTGCGCGCGCCGCAAGGGTTCGGTCAAGCGCTCCTGCGACGGAATACCGATGACGAGGCTCGGACGCAGGACGAGGATCGCTTCGGCATCGACGCTGGTCGCATCGGCGACGCGCGGCAGTCTCGTCGCGTGCGGCGCGTCGGTGAAGGCGGAAACGGCGACGAGCTGCGAGCCGGCCCCGATCGCGTAGATATCGTCGGCGAACGACGGGACCAAAGCAACGATCCTTCGTCCCGCAACGCGATGTGCCGACTCCGCGCCGCCGGCCGTCGAATGCGTAGCGCACGCGCAGAGCAGCGCGCACCAGACCATCGCCAGCGTGAAGATCGGACGCACCTTTTGCGAGTACGTAAGAAGGAAGGCGCCGACCTTCGCGCAATGCCGTCACTACGTTTTGCGCGGGAAGCCGGTGTGAAGCCGGCACGGTCGCGCCACTGTATGCGGGGAGCCGCCCGAAGCCACTGTCCTCGGATGGGAAGGCCCGGGCACCGGCGACGATCCGCAAGTCAGGATACCGTCGCAAACGTTTTCAACACGATCCGCCTCGCGCAAAGGAAAGGATATGTTTTCAACCATCGTTGCCGCGCTCGTCGCGGCCTCCCCCTCACCTTCACCTTCTCCCACAACCGTACCGCAAATCGCGCACGTCGTGACGAGCGACCGCAGCCTCGAGTCGGCCGCGCGAGCGGCACGCACTACCTACGTCGTCACTGCAGCTCAGATCGCGCGCGACGGCGATCGCACCGTTGCCGATGCGATCCAAGATATTCCCGGAGTCGACGTTATTCGCTATGGTGCTTTCGGAGCCGCGGCCACGGTCGGCATCCGCGGAAGCTCGTCGCAGCAAATTTTGGTGCTCGTGGACGGCTTGCCGACGGCGGGCAGCCAAATCGACGACGTCAATCTCGAACAGTTTCCGGTCGACGGGATCGATCGCATCGAGGTCGTGGAGGGCGGCGGCTCGACGCTCTACGGTTCGGGTTCGATCGGCGGCGTGATCAACATCATTACGGCACCGCAGCCCGCGCGCGGCACGGCGACGCTCTCGACTGGGTCGTTCGACGAGACAACCTATCTTTTCCAAACCCCGTACCTGTCTTTCCAACGCACGTATGCTGCAAACGACTACTCGGTCGAGAACGCGCCGAACCGCCAAAATGCCCAAGCGGGCGTAACGAGTTTGACGGCACGATACGGGCACCAAATCGGCGCCGTCGACGTAACGTTCAGCGGAGATATCGTTAACGCGATGGCGGGAGCGCCCGGCGAGCTCGGGTACTTTTCGCCGACTAGCGAACAGGACAACGTGAATCGCAACGTGCGCCTCAACCTAGAGCGAAAAGGCGCGCGTTCCTCAACGTCGCTCGAGCTAGGCGACTCTTCGCAAGACCTTTCGTACACGTGCGACACGCCCGTCGATTCAAACTGCCCGAACTCCGCTTATCCGACGCCGTCGCCGCCGATGACCTCGAATCCGCCATACGCGCAGGTGCTCTACGACCAGCATTGGATGGCGAGTTTGCGCAACGTCGTTGGTGACGATCGCGAAAGACTCGTCTATGGCGTCGATTTGATGCGCGGCATCGCGCGGATCGATCAGGGAACCGGCGGCGGCTCGCCGCTGGCCGCCGACAACGCAGCGATCTTTGATGCGTACGCGCAGACGGCAGCATACGCGCAGTCGCAATGGTTTTGGCGAAACGGCGAACAGGTCTACGCCGGGCTACGGGCGGAACGCGACGGCGGCGTCGGCGGCGCATATTCGCCCTCGGTCGGCGGCATCGCTCCGCTGGCCGCCGGGCTCGAGCTCAGAGTCAACGCCGCCACCGCCTTTCGCGCGCCGATCGCCGAAGAGCTTTACTATCCGGGCTACTCGAACCCGAACCTGGTACCGGAACGAACACGCGTCGCCGATGCGACGCTCGTCGCCCCGGCGCTCTGGGGTGGCGTTACGTTCGGCTGGTTCACGACGAGCGGCACAAACCTCATCGTTTCACCGCCGCCGTTATACGTACCGCAGAACGTCGGCCGCGCGTCGATCGCTGGAATCTCGCTCGGCGTGACGACGCCGCATACCCACGGATACGGTGCGACGATCGACGTCACGAATCTCTATCGCGCGCAAGATCTCGAGACGGATTCGCGGTTGCCCGGTCGCGGACCGGTCTTCGCGGTGAGCCTTGGCTTGCGCTACGTGCCCCCAGCCAACAGCCCGTTCGACGAATTTGCAATCGTCGCGCGAACGCAAGGACCGCAAGAGAATCCCGATCCGTATCTGTCGCCGGTCTATGCCGTCTATCAACCCGCGACGTTCACGCAGGTTGACGGTTACTGGGGCTATCGCCTGACACCGCAACTCGTCGTAGCCTTCCGCGGATACAATCTGGGCAACGACCGCTATGCGCTCTATGCCGGATATCCGATGCCGGGGCGTTCATTTGCGCTCGAACTGCGCAGCCGTTGAAAGCGCTGACTGCAATCGCCCTCGTGCTGCTCGTGCCGGGCGCGGCGGCAGCGAGCTTGCTCGTCGGCGGAACGCCGCTCTCGATCGGACAAATCGCCGATCAACTTTTGCATCCCCACGAAACGGGCGTGCTCAATGCAATCGTCTGGCAACTCCGACTGCCGCGAATCTGCATCGGCGCAACCGTCGGCGCCGCGTTGGCGCTCTGCGGAGCGTTGCTTCAGGGCATGCTCCGCAACCCGTTGGCCGACCCGTATCTCATCGGCGTCAGCGCGGCCGCCGCAGCGGCAATCGCGATCGCGCTGCTCGCCGGCGTTGCGGCGAGTGCGACGCCCGGCATCGGGTTCGTCGCAGGTCTGGGCGCGGCGCTGCTCGTCGCCGCGCTGGCGCGCCGTGGCAGCGGAATTGATACGACGCGCCTCATCCTCGCGGGCGTTTCGCTCTCGACGCTCTTCGCAGCGATCGTCACGCTCGCCGTCGTGCGCGCGCGGTCGAGCGATTATGCCGGCACCATTTTGGCGTGGCTTGCCGGATCGATGGCGGGTCGCGGCTGGCACGATCTGGCCGTCGTCGCGCCGTACGCCGGGGTCGGCGCACTGCTCGCAGCGGCCTCAATTGCGCCGCTCAACGCCCTTCGAATCGGCGAGTTGCGCGCACGCGCCGTCGGTCTCGACGTCGATCGTGCGCAGTGGGTTATTCTCGGCGCTTCTTCGCTTCTTGCGGCGAGCAGCGTGGTACTCGCGGGCCTCGTCGGTTTCATCGGGTTGATCGTCCCGCATTTCGCCCGACGTCTGGTTGGATCGGATGCTCGCGCGCTCTTGCCGGCCTGCGCGGCGATCGGCGCCGCACTCTGCATGCTCGCCGACGCCGTCTGCCGTCGGATCGTCGCGCCCGCCGAGCTTCCGATCGGAGTTCTGCTCGCGTTCGTTGGGGTGCCAGCATTTCTCTATCTTTACCTTCGTACGCCTCCGTCTCTGGGTAGCGCCGGTAGATGATCGAGCTGCGTGGCGTAGCGCTGCGCATCGGCGGGCACCCGCTGTTGAACCGAATCGACGCGCGCATCGGCACCGGCGAGTTCGTAGCGCTGCTCGGCCCAAACGGCGTCGGTAAGACCACCCTTCTGCGCGCGATTGCGGGGCTGCACCCGCTCGACGCGGGAACGATTCTGCTCGATGGTCTGCCGACGACGCAGCTAGGCCCGCTCGAACGCGCGCGTCGCATAGGTTTCGTGACCGGCGACGAAGTTTTACTCGACGCACTCTCCGTTCGCGACGTCGTGTCGATCGGACGATTTCCTCACCATCGCTGGTGGGAATGGCAGACGCGCGGCGTCGATGCACGCGCCGTCACGCAAGCGCTTGCGGCGGTGCGGATGGAGGCGTTCGCGGAGCGGCTTTTCTCGACGCTGAGTGCAGGCGAACGGCAACGAGTTTGGATTGCGCTGGGGCTGGCTCAGCAAACCCCCATCCTGCTTCTCGACGAGCCGACGAGTCATCTCGACGTTCGAGTCGCGCACGACATTCTTGGCCTGCTGCGCGGGCTGGCGCGAACGGGAAAAACGGTCGTGTCGGCGTTGCACGACGTAAACGAAGCGGCCGCTTACGCCGATCGCATCGCGCTCGCCGGCCACGGGACGCTGGTCGCGCTCGCCGAGCCGGACGGGCTTCTGACCGGTCCGCTCCTCGAAAACGTCTACGGGATTACGATGGAGCAGGTCCGTCTTGCGGGCGGGCGGTTACGCGTTTTTGCGCGAGGCTCGGACGAACACCGATGCAATTAGTGGCCTGTAACAGCCACTAGTGCGCAGCGTTCGCCAGCGGCCGCACGTCGGAGCCGAGCACCCATCGCGTCACGCCACGTTCCAGTCCGCTCGTAATCAGAACGCCGACCGCATCGTCGGGTTTCGGGAATATCGGCGACGCGACGACGTTCGGGACGCACGAGATCACGGTCGCATGCGTGCCGGGCGAAACCAACTTCGCATGCGGGAGCATCGCCTGCGCCTCGTCGAACGACGCCGCACTGTATTCGCGCAGGCGCGCGCGCGAGTCCCAAATCAGCACTGAGGGGTCGTCGCTCGTGCTGTAGAGCGCGACGTGGTCCCCACGATGCACCTTGCAATCGGCGAGGGCGGCTCCAACCGCGGCGAGCCATGCGATGAGCAGTGCGAGCGCGACCCTACGCACCGGCGGGCTCCCTACCAATCAGTCGAATCGCGAGAATCGCAACGTCGTCGCGCAATCGTTTTCCACCGAGCGACCGCACCGTGGCGACGAGTTCGTCGGCGAGCTGCTGCGCGTGCGGACCGGCCCGCTCGATCAGCTCCATCGCACCGGCCGAGAGCAGCTGATTTCCGGCACGATTGCGTACTTCCGTTAAACCGTCGGTCGCGAGCACCAGCACGTCTCCGGGATCGAGGTCGATCGTGTTGGAAGAGTACGGCTCGTCCATGACCCCCAAGACCGGACCCGTCACGGATAACTGCTCGACGCCGTCGTGACGCCGCACGTACGCGCAATCGTGCCCGGCGCTGCCATACTCCAATCTCATCGTAGCGGTATCGAGCACGCCGACGAACATGGAGACGAAGAGATACGGATTTCCGACCGCCTTGGAAAAGGCGTCGTTGAACTCGGCCAGAATTGCGGCCGGATCGCTCTGCCGCAAGGCGATTGCGCGGATCATGAATTTGACGAACGCCGTAAGCACGGCCACGTCGACGCCCTTGCCGCTAATATCGGCGATTAAGACCAACGCGCGAGTCGCCGAGAGACGATAGACGTCGAAAACGTCGCCGCCCACCGAGACGCGGCTGGTTGCCGAGACGTAGGCGCTCCCCACCTCGCAATACGGCAGCGGCACGGATTCGCTGCGAAACGCCCGTTGCAAGATTTTGGAGATCGTTCGTTCTTGTTCGAGCTCGCGATCGAGCTGCGAACTGTATGCGTTAAAGACGACCGCCAGAAGCCCGAAGACCAGTACCCAAAAGGCGCGCACGGACGAGGACCGGTCGAGTTGCTGTTGCGTGCTGCGAACGAGGGCCGCATCCGTACCGGCTAGCACTTGGCGGATGGTCGCTACCGTGCGGCTTTCGTAATCCGAGAACAGCTTGTCGCGTTTGTCGAGTTCGACCAGCCGCCCCGTCGGGTCGGCAAGCACCGATTGCGCGACCTCGGCACGCCAACGCGTTTGAAGGTTTGCGTAGCCGTCGAGCAAATCACCCGCACCGACCAGCTGCTGTTTGCGCAGACTCCGTCGAACCTTGGATTCCTTGGCATCGTACCCGGCGGCGGCTTGCCGGTACTGGACGACGTAAAACGGATCGCGGGTCAACGAGTAACCTCTCAGCAAGTTCTCTTCGTCGATCTGCAACCGTAACAGTTCCTCAAGTTGGATCTCCGCTTGCTGGATTTGCGCTTGGCGCGCAAACGTGCTGCCGATCTGAGCGCGCGTTTCAAACGTCCCCTCCACGGCGATACCGAGCGTCACGACAAGGAACGCCGTCATTAAGAGCGTTCCGCTCATGTTTCCGAAGGGCTTGATCTTCACAAAGGCGTCACCGACGCGCGGTCGAAGAACCGCAAGCTGTGCCGGGCCGAGTCGATCCCACGATTTTCAAATCCTACGACGTTCGAGGAGTTTATCCGTCCGAACTCAGCGACGAGGTAGCGTACGCCATCGGACGCTGCTTCGTACCGCTGCTCGGTCCGCAACGATCCGCTAGCGGCGCTTCCGCCAAGGTCGTGGTGGGCCGCGATATGCGTCCGTCCGGACAAAAACTCTGCGATGCGTTCGCCCGCGGCGCATCCGAAGCCGGTGCCGACGTGGTCGACATTGGAATGGTTTCGACCGACGCGCTCTACTTCGCGGTCGGAAAGTTCGAGTTCGACGGCGGCGTGATGATAACGGCTTCGCATAACCCTGCAGAGTACAATGGCATGAAATTCACCCGCTCGCAGGCCCAAGCGATTTCGCTCGATACGGGCTTGGCGACGATACGCGACCAGCTGCTTTCGGAAGAGCTTCCTCCCAAGAGCGCTGCGGCGGGTACTATTTCTTATCGTAACGTTCTTGACGATTTCGCGCAACACTGCCTCTCGTTCGTCGACCGCTCCAGGATTAAACCCCTCAAGATCGCCGTCGACGCGGGGAACGGGATGGCCGGCGAGACGATACCGCACGTCTTCAAGAGCCTCCCCTGCGAGGTCGCGCCGCTCTATTTCGAGCTTGACGGAAGGTTCCCGAACCATCCCGCCAGCCCGATCGAACCCGAAAACATGATCGACCTCCAAGCCGAGGTTCGAAAGCACGGGTGCGATTTAGGCGTCGCGTTCGACGGCGACGCGGATCGCATGTTCATCGTCGACGAAAAGGCCGGCCTCATCGACGGCAGCACCGTGACGGCGCTGGTCGCACTCAACACCCTCAAGAAGTACCCCGGCGCGAAGATCCTCTACAACCTCATTTGCAGCCGAAGCGTTCCGGAGCTAATCCTCAAGGCCGGAGGCATTCCGATACGGTCGAAAGTCGGTCATTCGATCATCAAAGCCGTGATGCGCGAACAGGACGTCGTCTTCGGCGGAGAGCACAGCGGCCATTTTTACTTTCGCGACAACTGGTATGCCGACTCGGGGATGATCGCATTGCTTCAGTGTCTGGAACTTTTTAGCGAAGCGAATAAGCCCGTGAGCGAGGTGATCGCTCCTATCGATACGCGCTTTCGCTCCGGAGAGATCAACAGCCGCGTGCGCGACATAACGGCAAAGCTTCGCGAAATCGAAGAACATTTTTCCGATGCGCAAATCGATCGCCTCGACGGCGTCACAATCTCTTATCCACAGTGGTGGATGAACGTGCGCCCATCGAATACCGAGCCGCTTCTGCGGCTCAACGTCGAAGGCGACACCGAAGCGTTGATGGCGCAGCATCGCGACGAAGCGCTCGCGCTGATACGGAGTTAGCTGCGATCGTGTCGAGAACGTTGTTGGGCCCCGCCTTCATCGCCGTCGGCGATGGAACGTCCACGTTCGGACGCCTGGCGATCGAAAATGGTCGAATCGCCAACGTGCTCTCCGCCGACGGTCCATCGGATTGCCCGTTGCCCGCGGGCAGCAGCATCGCTCCGGGCTTGATCGACGTCCACACCAATGGCGCGGGCGAATATCTCTTCAACCGCGATCAGGGGAACGCCGTCGGAGTCGCCGGCTCGACGTATGCGTGCAATGGCGCCACGGGCTTCGTTGCGAGCGTCATGACCGCGCCGTGGGAATCGATGCTCCACGCGGCGTCGGAGATCGTCGAAGCCGCAAATCAGCTCGAAGAAGACGCGCCGGTCGGGGCACGCTGTCTCGGCGTGCACTTTGAGGGGCCATTCTTAAATCCCAAGTTTCGACGGATCCATCGGCACGAGTGGCTCCTCCCCGCCAGCCGCCCGCGCGCTCAGGAGATGATTGACGCCTGCAAGGGCGCGTGTCTCCTGGTTACGATGGCGCCCGAGATCGAGGGTGCCGGCGACGCGCTACGAGTCTTCTTGGAGAACGACGTCGTCTGCTCGGCGGGCCACACCGGCGCCCGCTACCGGGAGGGGATGCTCGCGATCGGACTTGGTTTCCGCTCGCTGACGCACGCGTTCAACGGAATGCCGCCGCTCGATCACCGGGATCCGTCGATTTTGGCCGCCTTCATTCAGGA
Source organism: Vulcanimicrobiota bacterium (assembly GCA_963756635.1). Taxonomy (GTDB): domain Bacteria; phylum Vulcanimicrobiota; class Vulcanimicrobiia; order Vulcanimicrobiales; family Vulcanimicrobiaceae; genus Cybelea. The sequence continues at coordinate 315,885 of CAVWOR010000001.1, read as the reverse complement.
CCGCAGGACGCTGGTTCAGGTGATCTGCGACGGCTTTCACATTTCGCCCGTCATGATCGACATTCTGCATCGCACGCTCGGCGATCGCATCGTGCTGGTCACGGATATCATGCCTGCTGCCGATCCGGGTTATCACATCGAGGGCGGGGTTATGCGCGCAGCGGACGGCACGATTGCCGGCAGCGCGCTTCGCATCGACGAGGCCTTGCGCAACTACATGTCGTACGCCCAGATTCCGTTCGCGCAGGCGGTCGTCGCTGCGACACACGCTCCCGCGCGACTTATCCGCCACGAACGCGAAATGGGTCGCATCGCGCGCGGCGCGCGGGCCGACCTCTCTTTCTGGGACAAGGAGTACCGGGTCGTCGGGACGATGGTCGGCGGCCGTTTCGTTTACAACCGCATCGAGGTACCGGTTTAGAGGCTCAACCCAGCGATTCCGGCGCGGCGATGGCGGGCTCGCGCGAATCGGGAGAGGCCGCTTCTCGCGCCGCCGAGCGAAGCATCGTGACCGCCGCGTAGAGCACCACGATCACGACCAGCCATCGTACTGCCGCAATCGGCAAGTGGTAGACCATGTGAGCGGCAATCCAAACGCCGGGAATGCCTCCAAGCGTTAGTCCAAGCGCCGCAAACATCGAGAATGCGTTGAAACGGATAAACCGCAGGCTCGCGATCGGCATCAGAAAAGCGCACGAACCCATCATGATTGGGAACGCCGCGATCGGATTCATCCCGAGGAGGCTGACCATGATCATGCACGGCGCATACAAGCCGATGCCGATGGTCATCAGCGCTCCCAAGCAAAGGCTTACGGCTATGCCGATCCAAAGGCGAACCCCGTCGAGCGCGAGCGCGTTTCCGGTCAGGCCGAATTGGCTTCCCTTCAGGTTCATCATGATGAACAGAACGGCCGCCACGGTAAGCGCGCTGCCCATTCCGATCTGCACGAAGCGGCGCGGCAGGCGCGCGACGAATCCGGCGCCCAGCCATGCTCCAACAACCGAAGCGAAGATGAGCAAGATCAGTGTTGCCGGCTGCACGGCGATAATGACGATGAAAATTGCGGCCTCGACGATAGTCGGCAGCGTGTGGCCCACGTTGAGCGTGCCCGGAATGCGTTCGTCCGGAACGAACCGCAAAAATTTAAAGAGCGACGTCGTCGTCGCAAACGAGCCGATGCCTAGCGTATCGAAGAAGTTCGTGACGAACCCGATTGCAACGGAGATTGCACCGGCAAGAGGGCTCGGCAACGCAATCCGCTGCCGCGGAAGTGCGCGCGCCAGTGCGGCAATCTGCAGGAGCGCCACGGCGGCCAGGCCGACGTAGAGAATCGTCCGGATGCTCATTCCTCCAAGCGATACGCCCACAACGCGCCGCGGCCTGCTGCGAAAAGCGTATCTCCGTGCCGGATCGCCGGAGCCCCTATGAGGCGGCCAGCTCGCGCGTTGCCGCGGCGTTAAAATAGGCGGCGCGCGGATGGTGCATAACGATTGCCGCAGTCGATTGCTCGGGCACGATCTGAAATCCCGGCGTGAGCGTTGTCCCGATCTTGGCCGTCGCATCGAGCATACCAAAAACTACTTCCTGCTGCTCGAGGTCCGGACAGGCTCCATAGCCCCACGAGTAGCGCTTTCCACGCTCCTTTTCAAGGCGAAGTTCGCGCCGAATCCGCCGATGCGTGTATTCGGCGAGCGCCTCGGCGGATTGGACCGAAAAGCCGTGCAGGAAATAGGACTCGCTATAATCGCCGGAGGCTTGTAACGCATCGATGCGCCGCGTCGCGTTACTTCCAATCGTCACGATTTGCACTGCAACGACGTCGCTCGCTCCGCCGTTGCCCGGCTCGCGCAGGTAATCGGCGAGAGACAAGTGTTCCCCTCCAGCTTGGCGCGGAAACGTCATCCGAGCGACCTCAATGCGGGCGTCGCCCGGATCGTAGAAAATCACGTCGTTATCGAGGCCGGCCGCCGGGAAAAAGCCGTAGGCGATCTGCGGCTGCAAGAGATCGCCGCTCGACGCTTCCTCTTGATAGCGTCGCAAACGCGGCTCGAACTCTTCGGCGACGAGCCGCTCGAAGGCGCTGCCTTTGGTATTCGCCCCACCCCACGAGAGCCGATAGAGGCTGCGCAGATCGAAGCACGGCCAAAGCTCGCGCAGATCGATCCCCTTGAGCGCACGCGCTCCCCAGAAAGGCGGCTCCGGGACTTCGGCGTGCTCGGATTTCACCGCGGAGCGCACCGCCAGGACCTTTCGCGCGGGAGCGCCGCGGCGCTGCTCTCGCTGCTCGAATGACTCGCGCTTCGTACGGTCCAGCAAATCGCGTCGTCGATTCGGGTCGCTCGTGAGTGCATCCATAACGTCGAGCCCTTCGAACGCATCGCGGGCGTAAAAGAGTCCCGGCTCGAAGAAGCGCTTACCGTCGTCCAGCAAGGCGATTCGGCGGCCGAAGTCGCGGTTGATCGCCGCGCCACCGACGATGACCGGAAATGTCAGTCCCCGCACGTCCTGTTCCTCGATGCAGATCGGCATCTGCTTGCTCGTCGAAACCAGCAGTGCGGAGAGTCCGATGGCGTCGGCGTCGACCTCGATCGCCTTCTCCAAGATCGTATTGACCGGGACTTGTTTTCCGAGATCGTGGACGGTATAGCCGTTGTTGGCGAGAATTGTATGGACCAGATTCTTCCCGATGTCGTGCACGTCGCCGAAAACGGTTGCCAACACGACGGTCCCTTTCGTTTCGCCCGCCCGGCGATCGAGAAACTGCTCGAGGTGCGCGACGGCCTTCTTCATCACCTCGGCGCATTGTAAGACGAACGGCAGGATCAGTTCGCCGCGGCCGAAGCGGTCGCCGACGTCTTTCATCGCCGGCAGCAGGATCTCGTTGAGCACCTCCACCGGCGTGTGGCGCTCCAGCGCCTCATCGATTTTTGCTTCGATGCCGTCTTTGCGGCGCCGCAAGATCGCTTGGTGGATGCGCTCTTCGATCGGCGACTCCTCATCCGAGCCCTCGACTTCGCCGGCGCCCGACGACGTTGAAGCGGCCAGCCCGGTACGATCGAAATGTTCGATCAACCGGGTCAGTGCATCGCTGCGGCGATTGAAGACGAGGTCGTCGCAGATTTCGCGAACCGCCGGCTCGATCTCAAAGTATGGAACGATCTCTTTCGGGTGGACGAGCGCGCAATCGAGCCCGGCTTCGACGCAGTGATGCAAGAAGACCGAGTTGAGCGCGGCGCGCGCGTTCGGTCTCAACCCAAATGAGACGTTAGAGATGCCCAGCGACGTCAGCACCCCTGGCAGCTCGCGCTTGATGCTGCGAATCCCCTCAATCGTTTCGATCGCGGATGCCGCAAACTCGGCCTCGCCCGTCGCCAGCGTGAACGTGAGCGCGTCGAAGATGAGGGCCCCCGCCGGGAGCGCGTATTCGCCGACGACGATCTCGTAAATGCGGCGCGCAACCGCCGCTTTACGCGCTGCGGTCTTCGCCATTCCGGTTTCGTCGATGGTCAACGCTACGACCGCCGCACCGTGCTCGCGTGCAAGCGGCAACACCGTATCAATCTTTGCGCGGCCCGCTTCGAGGTTTATCGAATTGAGAATCGCGCGACCGGGATAGTTTTGCAGCGCGACCTCCAACACTTTGGGCTCGGTGGAGTCGATCGCAAGCGGCGCTTCGATCGATTGAGCGAGCCGTCGCACGAGCTGGCGCATCTGCTCGTCTTCGTCCGGCCGTTCGGTGAGCGCACAGCAAACGTCGAGGAGATGCGCGCCGCCCTCCACCTGCTCGCGCGCGACGAGCACGATATCGTCGTAGCGGTCTTCCAGCAATAGCCTTTTGATCTTTCGCGAACCCTGCGAGTTGATGCGTTCGCCGACGATCAGCGGACGGGGCTGCTGTTCCAGAGCGATTGCGGTAATTGCCGAAGCAACGTCTTGGCCGCCCTGTGGCGCTGGGGAACGAACCTTGCGTTCGACTGAAACGGCGACGTCGCGCAAGGCGGCAATGTGCTCCGGCGTCGTACCGCAGCATCCGCCAATGGCGTTGACTCCAAAATCGCGCACGAAGGCCGCGAGCTCGCCCGCAAACTCTTGCGGTCCTTCGGGATAGATCGTTTCGCCGTTTGGCCCCATGAGCGGCAGTCCGGCGTTGGGGACCACGCTAACGAGGCGCCGTGATTCACACAAGTAACGAATCGAGTCGCGCATTTGAGCCGGGCCCGTCGAGCAATTGAGGCCGACGACGTCGACTTCGAGGGCGTCGAGCACGGCGGCAATCGCGCGGATATCGGTGCCCAGGAGCATCCGCCCTTCCGTAATCAGCGTCGGTTGCGCCTGAATCGGCACGCGACGCATCCCCCGCGCGAATTCGCGCCGGATTCCCGCGATTGCCGCTTTGAGTTCGAGCAGATCCTGCATCGTCTCGAGCAGCAGCAGATCGACGCCGCCTTCGATCAGCGCGTGCGCCTGCTCGGCGTAGATGTCGCTCAACTGCGCGTACGTTATGTTCGACAGCGCTGGATCCGACGACGAGACCAGCATTCCGGTTGGCCCCATCGATCCGGCCACAAAACGCGGGCGCTGCGGCGTCGAATGCACGTCGCAGGCCTCGCGCGCAATCGCCGCCGCGCGCAGGTTAATCTCGCGGGTTTTTTCGCCCAGCGAGTATTCGTCGAGCTTCAACCTCGAGGCGGTAAATGTATCGGTCTCGATGACGTCCGCGCCGGCCGCAAGATACGAATCGTGAATAGCGCGAACGAGCTCCGGCCGCGTGAGCACGAGCGCTTCGTTGCACCCACGATAGGATTCCCCGCCGAAGTCATCGGCGGATAGCTCGAGCGCCATGAGTTGCGTACCCATGGCGCCGTCGAAGACCAAAACCCGCTCCCCGAGCAGGCGCAAATACTCAAACACTCCCTCGACTCGCTTTTTCGACGGCTACGTGCGGTGGTACGCGGATCTCGCCGACCACGTACCCGGCCCGATTATACACTGCCGGGCGCGCAAATCGAGCGAGGCGAGAGGCTTTCGGTTCGTCGAGCGCCCCGAGAAGCCGCAACGCGGCGATGGTCGAAGGCCCGCGGCCCCGCGAGTTGCCGTCAAGGACCTTCGAGACGTAGCCGTATCCTTGCGCGATCGCGGCGACGCCGTGGACGCCCTCCGCTCCGGCCTTGGAGACAATCGTACCGTCGCCGGCGATCATCAGCTCGGTATCGAGCTGGCCGGTACCGGCCACGTACTGCGGATACGTTATCATCGCGTCGCGTACGACGCGCAGCGCCTCGGCGTCCGAGCGGCGTAACTCGGTCAGCGCGGCGAGGCGCGCAAACGCGCGCGCGGCCTTACGCAGGCTCGTCGCATAGACCGGAATCCCGCAGCCGTCGGTGGCGACCGGCCAGGTCGCGGCATCGTCGTCGGAGAGCCGCGCGCAAAACTCGAGAATGCGCCGCTGGGCGGGATTGTCAGCACTCAAATACGTCGCCGGATCTGCGCCAAGGACTTTGCAGAGCGCTAGAATCCCGGCATGTTTTCCCGAACAGTTGTTATGAAGCGGGTTTGGCTGCGCCCCCGCGCGGCGCAACGCGCTCGCCGCACTCTCGTCGTAGGGAAAGTGCGTGCCGCACTGCAGCGCCGAGACATCCATACCGATCTTGCGTAGGATCGAAAGAACGGCTTGCAGGTGGATCGGCTCGCCGGAGTGCGAGGCAGCCATCACGGCGATCTCGCATCCTTCTAGACCGAATGTTTCAGCTACTCCCGCCTCGATCGCTGCGGCGGCAATAAACGGCTTTGCGGCGGAACGTAAGTAGACCGGAACATCGATCTCCCCCGCGCCATAAAGCACGTTGCCCTTCGCGTCGACCGCGCAGGCGACGACGCGATGAACCGACTCAACGAGCTCTCCGCGCGTTACTTCGACGAGCAGTTCGGGTGCGGCGCTCAAACCAGCGCGGGTTCGACGATCGTCGCTTCCTGCTCCGCAAAAACCGGATTGCTGAGGTATCGTTCGCCGGTATCGCAGGCAATCGTTACGATAGTCTTCCCCTTGGCCTCCGGACGCAAGGCAAACCGTAACGCGGCCCAGACGTTCGCGCCGGTAGAAATCCCGACGAGCATCCCTTCTTCACGTGCGAGCCGGCGTGCGGTTGCAATCGCGTCGGCGTCGGTTACGCGAATCACTTCGTCGTAGATCTGCGTGTTGAGCACCTTCGGCACGAAGCCTGCGCCGGTGCCTTGGATTTTATGCGGGCCCGGCTTTCCGCCCGAGAGGACCGGCGACGCGTCGGGTTCGACGGCAATCATCTTCACGCCCGGCTTGCGCGATTTGAGCACCTCCCCGACACCGGTAATCGTTCCACCCGTGCCGATCGCCGAGACGACGACGTCGACTGCGCCGTCGGTGTCGCGCCAGATCTCTTCTGCAGTGGTGCGGCGGTGAATCTCCGGGTTCGCCGGATTCTCAAACTGCTGTGGCATGAAATACTTTCCGGATGCGCCGGCGAGTATTTCGTTGGCCCGCCGGAGCGCGCCGGGCATCCCTTCGGCGCCCGGCGTCAGCACGACTTGTGCGCCGTACGCCTTGAGCAAGTTGCGACGCTCGATCGTCATCGTCTCGGGCATCACGAGGATGAGCGGATACCCTTTTGCTGCCGCGACAAAAGCGAGTGCTATCCCGGTGTTCCCGCTCGTCGGTTCGAGGATCGTCATGCCGGGAAGCAGGCGGCCGTCGCGCTCCGCCGCCTCGATCATTGCGACGCCGATACGATCTTTCACCGAGCCTGCTGGATTAAACGACTCCATCTTCACCAGGAGCGTAACTGGAAGATCGCCGGCGAGCCGCGGCAACTTCACAAGCGGCGTATTGCCGAACGTGTCGGCCAGATTCTCATAGATTCGTGCCATGGTACGGTGCTTAACCCCCGCTACGGATCGAGCGTTTCACTCGGCTTCCGCGGAACGAATCGTTTTCCCGGCGCGGAAGGAAGCGCCCGCGCCGGCAAGCGATACCAGCAGCCATGCACCGGTGCTCGCTCCCGGTTCGCGTGGCGTGCGCTCTGTTGGGTCTCTCCTTGACGGCGCCCGCCGGCCCGGCGAACGGGGCGAACGCGCCCACTCTCGACGCCGCGCTCGACGCAATCGCCGCCTATGCGCCCGAGGCGATGCGCGAGCAAGGAACGCCCGGACTCTCCGTCGCGATCACGGACCGCCGGGGTACGCTGCGAATCCTCACGCTGGGGTACGCCAACCGCGACACTCAGGCACCAGTAACAGCTCAGACGCGCTTTGCGGTCGGCTCGATTACGAAGTCCATGACGGCACTCGCGCTGCTCGAGCTCCACGATGCCGGCCGCGTGAATCTGAAGGCTCCCGTACAACGCTATCTTCCCTGGTTCTCTATTGATAGCGGCAAGCGGCCGATTCTCGTCCACGAGCTTCTTTCGCACACCGCGGGAATTCCCGACGATTACGCCGCCGAAGTCGGCTACACGTATGATATCGTCGGGCTGCGTTATGCCAGGACGCTCTTCGTTCCGGGTACGGCATGGTCGTACTCGAACGACGGCTACGCGACCGTTGGCGCGATCATTGCGCGCGTTGACGATCGGTCGTGGGCCGAGGCGCTGCAAGCGCGCGTTTTGGGACCGATCGGCATGAGCGATAGCTCGCCAGTCTTTACGCCTGCCGCGATGGCCAACGCAGCCGTTGGCTATCAATTCCGCGATAACGACCGTCCGCCGCCGCTTCATCCTGCGCTGGTTGCTTCGCCGGCTATGGACTTCGTCGATCCCGCCGGCTCCGTGTTGTCGACGCCCGAAGACATGTCCCGTTATATGCGCTTCTATCTGAACGGCGGGAGAACCGCAAACGGCGTCCAGTTACTTGCTCCGGCGACGTTCGACGCAATGACGCGAGCCGATACGTTAAACGACGGGAAACCCGCCGGGTCGGCCGGCGGCGTGCTCAGCGAGGCGCCCACCTTTTATAGGCGCTACGGGTATGGGCTCTCGATCTTTGACGACGATGGCGATCGTTTGGTCGGCCACACCGGGGGAATTTCGGGTTACACCGCGTGCATGCAAATGAATGTAACCCGAGGGTTCGGCGTAATCGCATTTGCGAATCTCGTCGAAGCGCCGCTGCACCCCTGTGCGGTCGTGCTCTACGCAATGCGCGTGCTCCGCGCTCAGAGCCGCGGAGAGCCGCTTCCGCCTCAACCAGCCGCCCCGGATCCGGCGCGCGTCGATCGCGCCGGCGACTACGCCGGCACGTACGGCAATCCCGGCGCCCCGCAGCTTCGCATCGTAAGCGAGCGCAACCACCTGCAACTCATAGACGACTCCACATCGATCGCTCTCTACCCGCGCGGCTCCGATCTTTTCTGGGCCGACGATCCAAAGTACGCGCTCTTTCTGCTTGGGTTCGGGCGCGACCGCAGCGGGAACGTTATCGAAATGACATATGGGTCGCGATGGTTCCCCAACGAGCGGTACCGCGGGTCGCGTGCCTTCTCGTATCCCGCCCCGTGGAACGCTTTGGTGGGACGCTATGAGAACACCTATTTTGGCGAGCCCGCGATCACGCGAGTGGTCATCGTAAAGAATCGGCTCACACTGGATGGGACCGACGCGCTGACGCCCCTTCCGAATGGAACGTTTGCGCTCGGGGATTCACGCGTGCGATTCGATGCGTACGCGGGTAAGGAGCCGCAACGCCTGAGCATCGACGACACGCATCTTTATCGCGTAGAACTGCCGTAGATGAAGGCGGTCATCGTGCTACGCGGTCGCAGTGGGGGCGGCGAGCGCGCCGCCGCAATTCGGACAACGCCCGTTCATCGCCTTCGCGCAGGCCGAGCAGAACGTGCAGTCATACGAGCAGACGCGACCATCCGCGTCGGCCTGCAGCGCTCGATGGCAGCGCTCGCAGGAGCTTTTCATTTCGGGGCCTATATGCGGCCAATCGCGGCAACCCCTTGCACCGGGAGATCAGGCCAATGAAAGCAGTCGTAATCGAGCACCTTGGGGAGGCGGGATCGCTCAAAGAAATTCCGCGCCCGCAGCCGGCATCGCATGAGATTCTCGTTCGCATCACCGCGGCAGGCGTGAATCCGATCGATTGGAAGCGGCGCAACCGCCCGGATGAAAAATTCCCTTTTGTGCTCGGGCAGGACTTCGCCGGTCTCATTAGCGAGATCGGCGGTCGCGTAACGAAATATGGCCGCGGCGAGCGCATCTTTGGGATCAGCGGCCATGGCGCGTACGCGGAACACACGCTCGTTTCGGAAGACGACCGAGAGCAGCCGATAGCAAAGATTCCCGACGGCGTCGGCGACGCCGATGCTGCCGCACTGCCGACCGCGGGATTGACCGCACTCGCTGCGGTGGAAGCCCTGGACGTCGCAAAAGGAACCACGCTCCTCGTTCTCGGTGCGACGGGTGGCGTTGGCGGCTTTGCGGTGCAGATCGCCCACGACCGTGGCGCGCGCGTCATTGGAACGGCCCGCTCGTCAAACGAGAGTTTGGCGCGCGCGCTCGGCGTCGACGAGTTTATCGCCTACGATCGCCAGAGCGTGCCGGATGCGGTGAAAGGCGCGCATCCGGACGGTATCGACGCGGCGCTCGATCTCGTCAACGATGACGCCGCGATCAAGGCCTTGGCGGCGGTCGTCCGCGCGGGCGGACAAATCGTCTCAACGATCCACGCGGCCGACGTTGATTGGTTCGCACGGCAGAAGATCTCCGCGCAGAATCTAGGGGTTTTCGATACGCCACAATTCTCTCACGCGGGATTGCGCGCGCTCCTCAAGCTGCTCGAGCAGGGGCGTATCCACGTGACGATCGCGGGCGAGCGCGCGCTTAGCGACGCCGTCGCAGCGCTCGAAGAGAGTAAGCGTGGCGCCGTCGACGGTAAGCTGGTAATTACCGTCGACTAGCTACTTGTTCTTGAAGCGGGCCACCCGTTTTTCGTTGTAGGCTGCGAGGCCCTCTTTCGCGTCTTCGCTCTTGAAGAGCAACGACTGTAGTTCGCGCTCGAGCGCAAGCGCGTCTTGCAGCGGGAGCTCGGCGCCGGTTTGCACGCTCCGCTTGATGTGACCGACCGCCATCGGCGCCTTGTTTGGCGAACAAAACTGAGTGGCGTAATCGGTAATTTGCGCACGAAACTCTTGCGCGCCACCCTCAAAGAGATCGGTGATCATGCCCCACTCGAGCGCCTGTTCGAAGCTAACGGTCTTGCCGGTCGCCATCATCTCGATCGCTCGCGACTTGCCGACGAGCCGTGCGAGCCGCTGCGTTCCGCCGGTACCGGGCAAAACGCCGAGCGCGACCTCGGGAAGCCCGATCTTGCCGGCGTCTTTGCGCGCGATGCGCAGATCGGCGGCCATGGCGATCTCTAAACCGCCGCCCACGCAGTGGCCGTTGAGCGCCGCGATCACCAGCTTTGGCGTCTGCTCGAGCCGGGCCAGCGTTTCGTTGGCGTGCAGGCAGAACATGTACTTAAATTCGGGGGTCACTTGGTTGAGCATCCCGATGTTCGCCCCCGCGGAGAAGAACTTCTCGCCCTTTCCCGTCAGCACGATCACTTCCACGTCGGCGTCGAAGCGCGCGTCGAGAATCGCCTCGTCGAGCTGACGCATCATCTCGTGAGTGTAGGTATTTGCCGGGGGATCGTCCATCTCGACGAATGCGACGTGGCCGTCCTTCCAATAGTTGATGACGCGCTTGCCGTCGAGCGGACGGGCTTCACGTCCAAACGGCGTCTGCTGCGCCACTCCGTTCACAGTCGTGCTCATGCGAGATTTCCCTTCGGTGCGATCCAGTGGGGGCCACACGCGCTTCGCGCGTGGGGGGCGCGCAGTCCGTAGGACGAAGCGCCTTTAGAAACTGAGGGTTCCCAACTGGATCGCAAATTGGCGTGGCTCATGCGAGATTTCCCTTCGGAGCGATCCAGTTGGGATCTTTGAAGTATTCTTTGAGTTTCGTTTCGTCGGCGTCGCTGGGGAGGACGGTCGGCGCGTAGGCCGCCCATTCTTCTTCGGTCAGCTTGCGCCCGTCGACCGAGTAACGTTCGCCGGCATAGTCGCCGATCTTGCGATTGAAACGCATGTCGGGAATGTAGAGTTTCGTTTCGCTGGGGTTGACTTCGTTCACGCGGGCTACGGTCGCCGAAGCCTCATCAAAGAACTGCCGCCGCGCGCGCTCGTTGAGGTGCTCCTTGTCGAGGCCCTCGCCGGCCTTGTCCTCGTCGACTCGTCCTTTGATGCCCCAGGCGTACGCCCATTGTGCGGAGCCCGAATGGTCGGTACCGAAAAGATCGAGCGAGCCCGAGAACCACTTGTTATAGTATTTTTGCTGGATTGCAACGGGAATAACGCCGGCTTTTGCGATGCGGCGCAACCCCGTGATGCCGGTGCCCATGTGATACGACTCCTCGCGCAGCATCGGCCCCATGGATGCCGCGAGCGGTGCGAAACTCGAATGCGAGAGCATCGTCAGCTGGAACTTTCCGTCGCGATCCATAAAATTCGTGTAGGCGAAAAAATCGAGCCAATGCGTGACGTCATCGTTGAAAGCGTTGAGTAGCCGATTCTTCTTACCGAAAGCGCGGCGTTCCAGCATCTTCTGGGCCTCGATCTTGCCTTCGCTTCCGAAGTGGTCGACCATCAGGTGACACATCTGATAGCCATGACGAGTCTCTTCGACCATAATGCGCACCAGCGATGCCAAATCGTACTCGCTCGGCGCATTGTTCACTAGGAAGCGCTGCTGTTCGTTGGACGCGAACTCGGTATCGCCTTGATAGACCACCATGTTGAGCACGGCGTCGCGCATCCGCTGGTCGGGGATTTCGCGGACGCGCTCCCAGCGGCGCTCGCCCTTGAAATCACCGAAGTAGATCTCACTGGTCGGGAGCTCGCCGTACTTTGCCTCGAAGCGATACCCCGGCATGAAACGGTCGACCAGCTCGCGATCGAGGCCGATGTCGCGCCTCCACTCGTCGAGCATCACGATCCAGTCGTCAAAGGTAGAAATCCGGTTCATGGCTATGCCCTTCCAGCGTATAACAGATTTTCGTCGTGCGGCGAGGGTACCGTCATACTACGGCGTAGCACCGCACGTGTCAAGGCTGACCGAGCGGCGGGTACTAGGGCGTCAAACTAAGCAGCTGGCGTGAAGCAATGAAGAGGGCATTCTATAACGTCCCCAAAGAGAATCGCCACCAAAGTGTTACATCCTGAAAATCAGCCGCCGCCGAAAGTGAGATTGACCCACTATCCGGGCTCTCACATTAACCCCGAGCGGCCGGTGACGCGGCCTAACTCTTTTGTCTTCACGCTCTACGGCGACATGGTTGCCCGTCTGTCGCCCGACGGTTCCCTATGGATCGGGGGCCTCATTGCGTTGATGTCGTCCTTCGGCGTTTCGCCGGCGGCCGTGCGCCAGGCGGTTTCCCGGATGGCGCGTCAGGGATGGCTGCTAGCCCGGCGGGAGGGAAACCGAGCTTTCTACACGGTCACCGAGCGCGGTCGCCGGCGCATCGAAGAGCTCACTCCTCGTATCTACGGTCCGGTGATCGAGTGGGATGGGCGCTGGCGGCTCCTCAGCTATGCCATCGGCGAAGCGCATCGAAAGCGCCGCGAACGCTTGCGCAAGGAGCTGGGAGCGCTTGGTTGGGCCCAACTCTCTCCTTCAACCTGGATATCGCCTTCGGACACGCTCGCCGCAGCTCGGGAAGCCGCGCGCACGACGGGCACGCTGGAAGCGGTGAACCTCTTCACGAGCGAGTATCGAGGGCCGCTCAGCGATCGGGCATTGCTCGAGCGCTGCTGGAACGTCGGCGAAATCGCCTCGGCGTACGATGCGTTCATCGCGCACTACCAACCGCGCCTGCGGCGCGAGCGGGAACGCAGCGACCTCGGCGACGAGGCCGCGCTCGTCGAACGGCTCTGGCTCGTCCACGATTATCGGAAATTTGTCTATATCGACCCTGGACTGCCTAGCGAGCTATTGCCGCCCCATTGGCCCGGGACGGCCGCAGCAGCGCTCTTTCGCGAGTATTACGCGGCGATCGACGCTAAATCACAACGCTACTTTCATCTTTGCACGAACGGATGAAACGGGTGCCCGCGCCGGAGCGTCGAAGCGAGCCGCCCATGCCCAAACGCCTGCTCCTCGTTCTTGCCGTCGCCGCGCTCGCAATTGCGGCGTGCCACAACAACAGTTCCACATCGCCGATTCCCTCCGGCTCGCCGCTTTCGCCAAGTCCCAATCCGTCGATTACCAACGCAAAGGTCTTGGTAACGATCGCAGGGACGCCGGCGCCGAAAATCCCGGTCGAGGAATCGACGCCACGCTCGACATCGAGTCCCCGCCCCGGCAAGCCGTTCGATACGCGCAACACCAATAAGAAGGGACTGGCGCATTTCTCGGATCTCAAGCCGAACAAAGTCTATTGCTGGGTCGCGGACATCTCGCCGAGTTTTAAGTCGTCGGAGTGCGCCGGCTGGGAGGTTTGGCAAACCAGCACGATCACTCTGGGGACATAATCGAAACGCTCTGATTTAGATGCAACTCTAGGAGCCGAGGGCCGACGTTTACTACGACAAACGAGACCGGAGGCGACAACGAGATGCGCTAAATCAGAGCGTTTCGTCGTCATGCAGGTGCAGGTGGCAGCCATCTTCGGCTTCCGAGAGCACGTCGCGCGCTTCCGCGAGAACTGCGGTCGAGAGCGGCCGGCTTGGCGGTTCGACCGAACCCTCCGCAGCGAGAAACTCGACTTCGCTCCAATCTTCCCACGTTTCGAGCGGCTCGCCGTCGAACGACGTCGGAAAGCGCACGCAGAATCCTTGATCGAGATGCAGGCCGACGACGCTGACCTCGGTGCCGCGCGGAAAGTACGTGCCGTCTTTCCAAAGCGTGCCACTGGTCGTGCAGTACGTTCCGCCGATCTTCAGCGGCTCTTCCATGCTCAAGAGTTTACCCCAAACGGATCCATCGCTTTCTCGCCGATGTAGGTGAGCACGCTCTTCGTCTCGGTGTAGATGCGCATCGTTTCCATACCGAGCTCGCGGCCGTACCCCGATTGTTTGTAGCCGCCGAACGGAACGCCGGGAAAGACTGCGTACGGGGTGTTGATTGCAACCGAGCCGCTACGAATCGCGCGCGCGACCCTGTTCGCCCGTCCTACGTTACTCGACCAGACGCTTGCCGCAAGGCCGTACTCGCTCGCATTCGCGAGTGCGATCGCTTCGGCTTCGTCGGCGAAGCGGACAAAGGTCGCGACGGGACCGAAAACCTCTTCGCGCGCGATGCGATGAGAGTGTTGTGCCTCGAAGGCTGTAGGATTCCAAAACAGTCCGCCCCCGAAGGCGTCGCCGAGCGTCGGTGGATTTCCACCGAACAGCGCCTTTGCACCCTCGGCAACGCCGATCTCACAATAATCTTTGATCTTCTCGTACTGTTCGCGCAGCGTGATCGCACCTATCTGCGTCGCTGGGTCTTCAGGGTCACCGATGCGTAATCGCTTCGCCTTTTCCGCGAAACTGCTCACGAAACGATCGTAGATTCCGGATTGCAATAGAATCCGCGAGCGCGCTTCGCAGCATTGGCCGGCGTTGTAATAGACTCCGTAGAGAGCCCCGGCTACCGCGGCATCGAGATCGGCGTCGTCAAAGACGACGGAGGGAGACTTGCCGCCTAACTCGAGCGTGACGCGCTTGAGCGTCCGCGCTGCGGTTGCCGCCACGATCTTGCCCGTCGCGGTCGAACCGGTGAAAGCGATTTTATCGATTCCGGGGTGCTCCACGATCCAAGCCCCGATCGAACGCGTCGAACCGGTCACAACGTTGAGCACGCCCTCGGGAACTCCGGCTTCGAGCGCGATTTTCCCCAACTCGATCGCACTGAGCGGCGTCACGGATGACGGCTTCAAGACGACGGTGCATCCGGCGGCAAGCGCCGGAGCGACCTTCCAGGAAGCCAGCAGCAGCGGAAAATTCCAGGGGACGATCGCCCCAACGACGCCGACGGGTTCGCGCACAGTGCTCGCAAGATAGGTAGGGATTGGCGGAGGCAAGGTCTCGCCGTAATTTTTGGTGGCCGCGCCGGCGTAGAACTCGAAGCAATCCACGATCGCGCCGAGCTCGCCCTTGGCCGTCGCGATCGTCTTGCCGTTGTCGCGCACTTCACATAGCGCTATTTCCGCCGCCCGCTCGCCGATGAGCTGCGCGATTTTATATACGATCTTGCCGCGCCGCGATGCCGCCATCGTGGGCCATCTTCCCGCGTCGAAGCTTCGTCGCGCCGCAGCCACCGCGGCGTCGACGTCGTCGCGCGTCGCGTCGGCAACGTCGGCGATCTTCGCCCCGGTCGCAGGATTGCAATCCTCGTAGAACCCGTCATCCGAGGCATCGCGCCATTCGCCTCCGATCAGGAGTTGCGTCTTCGTCACGGTCGAGGTTGTGCTCATTTCGGTGCCTTCAACTCCACGCGCTCGAATACCGTTGCAATGCCTTGGCCAACGCCGATGCACATGGTCGCTAAACCGTATCGGCCGTTGCGCCGGCGCAGCTCGTGCAACAGCGTCGTAACGATGCGCGCACCACTCGCACCAAGGGGATGACCGAGTGCAATCGCCCCTCCATTGGTGTTCGTGATCCGCGCATCCAATTCAAGATCGCGCATGCACGCAATCGCCTGCGCGGCAAACGCTTCGTTGATTTCAACGAGATCGAGCTGGGACGCGGAAAGACCGACGCGCCCAAGTGCTTTGCGGGTTGCGGGAATTGGTCCGAGCCCCATCACGTCGGGCGCTACGCCGGCCGATGCGCAGCCCAAAAAGCGCGCCATCGGCACGAGCCCCAACCGTCGCGCCGCCTGGGCCTCGCAAAGCAGCAGCGCGGCCGCGCCATCGTTGATGCCCGAGGAATTTCCGGCCGTCACGGTGCCCCCGGCCTTGAACGAGGGCGCGAGCCGGGCCAGCGCCTCAAGCGTGATTTCGGGCCGCGGATGCTCGTCGCGCTCCATCTTGGTTTCGCTTCCACGCGCCCCCGGAACCGGAACGGCGACGATCTCCTCCGCAAACGCGTCGCGCTCGATCGCCGCCTTGCACTTCATCTGCGAATTAAATGCAAAGCGGTCTTGCTCTTCCCGCGTAATACCGTAGCGTTGCGCAACGTTCTCGGCGGTTTCACCGAGCGAGATCGTCCACTCGCCGGGCATCTTGGGATTGACCATACGCCAGCCCAGAACGGTGTCGAACAGGTGTTGCTTGCGCCCGAATGACGCGTCGCTCTTGGGCAGCACATACGGCGCGCGCGTCATCGATTCCACGCCGCCGGCGATCATAACGTCGCCCTCGCCGCAGCCAATCGCCTGCGCTGCCGAATTAATCGCCTGGAGACTCGAACCGCAGAGACGATTGACGGTAACGCCGGGAACTTCGACCGGCAACTGGGCGAGGAGCGCCGCCATCCGCGCCACGTTGCGATTATCCTCACCACTCTGGTTGGCCGCGCCGAAATAAACGTCGTCGATTGCGGTGCGCTCGATGCCGGTGCGTTCGACGACCGCACGCACCGCGATCGCAGCGAGGTCGTCAGGCCGAACGTGCGCGAGCTGTCCACCGTACCGCCCGATCGGCGTGCGCACGGCATCGATCACCCAGACCTCGCGGTTCATTCGAGCGCCTCCTCCGGGGCGGGCGTTTCGGCGACGTCGAGCATCCAAAGCGAGCGGTGCGGCGCGAACGCGTCGCCTTCGGCCTCCGCGAGACGTTTTAGAATTCGTTGCACGCGGGTGCCCCCGATCTCGCGTCCCCACGCGATCGGCCCGACCGGGTAGTTCGCGCCGAGCCGCATCGCGGTCTCGACGTCCTCGGGTGACGCGATCTCTTCTGCAACGGCGGTGATGGCCTCGTTGACGATCGATCCGACGGTGCGCCCGAGAAAGAGGCCGGGCTGGTCGGCGACCAAGATGACCCCTTTGCCGAGCGCCGCGAAAAGTTCTTGCGCGAGTTCGAGGGCATCGTCGGCCACCGCTTCGGAATCGACGATTTCGATCGCGCGCTGGGCTTCGAGCGAACCGAGCAGACCATATCCGACCAAACGCTCGGGGTGGCGCAGACGGCGCGCGCAAGCGCGCACATCGGTCGCGTACGCGTCGGCGAAGAAGACGCACTCCGCCGCCAGCAGCGAATCGAGCTCGGCCAGGATATCGCCGCGATCGGCGGCGCCGTCGCCGAGGTCGATGACGATCGTGGCTTCGGGCGAGATCTCCTTGAGTAAGTCGTCGTTTTCGATCCGCTGGACGTGCGCGTACGCCCCGGCAATCCTCTCAGAAAACTCGTCGGCGACGTCGCCGAAACCTAAAATCGTAACGAGCTCGTCCGTATTATGCTCGTCGTGAGCCGGCGTCACGGTTGGATCGAAGCGCTCCGAGCGACCGTCACGGTAGACGTAAAACCCCGCGCCTCTCTTGCGGCCGAGCAATCCTTCCGCGACCATGCGCCGCTGGAGCTCTACCGGCGCAAACCGTTCCTCTCGCGTACGAGCGTAGATCGACTCCGTCGTCGCCAGATTGACGTCCAGCCCGATGAGGTCCATCAATTCGAAAGGTCCCATGCGAAAGCCGGCAGCTCGCGCCAGCGCATCGAGCTCTCCGACCGACGCAACGCCGCGTTCGAGTGCGCGCAGCGCCTGGAGATAATACGGGCGCGCGATGCGATTGACGATGAATCCCGGCGTATCCGCCGCCAGCACCGGCGTCTTGCCGCACTTCGCCGCAACCTCGTAAGCACGGGTGAGTGCGTCGTCGCTCGTCTGCGGCGTCGATACGATCTCGAGCAACTCCATACGAGTCGGCGGGTTGAAGAAATGCAAGCCGACCACGCGCTCGGGATGCGACACGACGTCGGCGAGTTCGCCCACCGAGAACGACGAAGTATTCGTCGCGAGCAACGCCTCGGGCGAAAGCGCGTCTGCGAGCGCAACGAAGATTTCTCGTTTGAGTTCGAAGCGTTCGGAAACGGCTTCTATGGCGATCGATGCCTCGCTGGGTCGGGCGATTGCGTCCTTCCAGACGATGCGCTCGAGAACCGAAAGATCGCGCAAGCGCCCTGCTTCGCGTTCCAGGAACGCGAAGCCGCGTTCGCGCGCGGCGGCTTGAGGCTCGACGATATCGACGTCGTAACCGGCAAGCGCTCCTACCAATGCGATGCCAGAGCCCATCGTCCCACCGCCCACGACCAAGAATCGCTCTGCCATAGAGATTGCGGTACTTCGCGAAAGGAGGTGCAAACGCTTCGCCATAGATTGCCAGCATGGAAAAACCCGCGTGGCGCTTGCGCGCATCGCGTTACGTCGTCGATTCGCCATATATGCGCCTGCGCGTCGATGAAATCGAGCTTCCGGACGGGAGTATTCTGCCGAATTACTTCGTCCGCGAATCGCTCGGCTTCGTTACGATATTGGCGCTGACGGACGACGCCCAGGTCGTGCTGGTCAGGCAGTATCGGTACGGCTCGGATTCGATCCACCTCGAGCTTCCTTCCGGAATGCTCGCCGACCAGGAAGACCCGCGCGATTGCGCGCAGCGCGAACTGGCTGAGGAGACGGGCTATCGCGTGGAGCGCTGCGAGCTTGCGGCGGAGTATTTTCCCGAGCCGGTTCGCTCACCCGCCCGCGCCTACGTCTATATAGGATCGGGCGCCCGCAAAGTAAGCGAACCGAACCCCGAACCCAGCGAGCACCTCGAGGTCGAGCTGGCGACGCTGGCACGTTTCCGCGCCATGCTCGAAGACGGCACCGTCGACGCCGGCGGGTCGATCGCCGCGGGCTACCTCGCGCTGCGTAAACTGCGAGCCTCATGAAACTTGGAGCCTGGGGCCGCGGTAGCTTCAGATGAACATGAAGAATCCAATGCTCGCGCTCTTTCTGAAGCTCACCGCAATCGTGGCGATCGCGATCGTCGTGCTCGTCGTTGCCCTCTACCTCGTGAAGATCGTCCTGATTGCCGCGATTATCGCAGCCGTCGGGGTCGGCGCCTTCTTCCTTTACAGCCTCCTGCGCCGCCGCTCGAACTTTCCGGTCATTCGTTAGGAGCCGCAAGCCAACTTTCGAGCGCTTGGGTAACTCGCTGCGGTTCCTCCAGCATCGGGAGGTGGCCGCTCTCCTCGCAAACCACGAGCCGGCCTCGCGGGAATTTTGCGACGATCGCTCGCGCTTCTTGCGCCCCAACGACAGAATCGCGCGCGCCGGCGAGCAGTAACATGGGTACGTCGAGGTCGGAGGCGATGTCTTCCGACGACGCGCGCAGCGCCACGCCGCGCAGCGTCGCGGCCGCTCCGGCAGCAACGTTATGCCGGGCGATTTCGTACGCGCGCTGGACGACGGCGGGGCGCTCCGCGTAGGTTCGCGGCGCGAACAACCGCGGCAGATACGCCTCGATAACCGGTTCGATGCTGCCTTCCCGCTCGATGCGATCGGCCATATCGCGGCGGGCCGCCGCTTCACCGGATGTATCGGCCCGCAGCCGGCTCGTCACAAGCGCGAGGCGCGCCACACGCTCGGTAAACATGCGCGCGAAAGCGAGCGCGACGTATCCGCCCATCGAATGACCGATGAGCGCAGCGCGCTGGATGCCCAGCGCGTCGAGCAGCGCGGCGATGTCCGCCGCAAGCATTTCCATGAGATACGGCCCTTCCGGCGCGCTCGACGTACCCGCGCCGCGTAAGTCGGGACGGAGCACGCACGACTTGCGCGCGAGCGCGTCGGATTGCACTTCCCAGATCTCGCGCGTCAACGGAAATCCGTGGATCAATACGACTGCAGACTCGCGTTTGTGCCCATCGATGCGCGCATCAATGCATGCGCCGTCATCGGCAAAAACTTGCATTGAAGCTCGTAATACTGTATAAGGTAGGCAACACCCCTGGTCGGTTGCCGACCAGAGAAAGGATGACTCGTACCAACGATGGCAGTTCGAAAGAAAGCCGCTCGCAAAGCGGCCGTGAAAAAGGCGGTCGCTGGAGCGTTGGTTCGCAAAGCGGTTCGCAAGCGCGTTCGCCGCAAGGTGGCCCGTAAGGCGATCCGTCGCAAAGTAGCTCGCAAGATCGTGCGTAAGAAAGCACGGCGGAAGGTGGCCCGTAAGGCAGTTCGACGAAAAGTAGTTCGTCGAAAAGTGCGCAAGACGGTTCGCAAAAAGGCAGCCCGAAAGGCAGTTCGCCGAAAGGTCCGACGCAAGAAAGCTGCAGGCTAAATCGCGATCCAGAACTCCGCTCGGTTTCTAACCGGCGGAGTTATTTAAGCGAGTCGCGACAAAATCGCGGCTCGCTTTTCTTGAGTCAAACCGTCCGTACGGCGGGGCGAAAAACCCAAATGCCCAGAAACAGCGCCGTGCACAGGGCACCGGCCAGCGCAAACGTCGGGCGCAGGCCGATTACCGCGGCGATCGTCCCGTCCACGAGCGCGCCGAGCGGAACCACGCCGATCGCGATCATCGTGTAAACCGCGAGCGCGCGGCCGCGCACGTCGTCGGGCGAAAGCGTCTGTATCAAGGTGTTCGTCGCACCAAGCGACGCGAGCGTACCGACGCCGATCGCGAACAGCACCGGCAACGCCAACGCCAGCACCGGCACGAACGCCAGCGCGAAAACCCCCGCAGACATGAGCAGCCCCGATTGCAGCCAGAGCATCGAGCGCCGCTCGCGTTGCGCGAAGTACGCGGTGACAAGCGCGCCGCCGAAGCCGCCGACGCCGATTGCCGAGACCGCCCAGCCCAGACCGCGTGGGCCGGAGTGCAGAACGTTGACCGCCAGCGCCGGGACGAGCTGACCGTACGGCCGGGCCAAGAGCGCGGTTACAAACTGCGCGAGCACGATGCAGCGGAGTGCGGGATGGCGCGCAATGAAGAGAATGCCCTGACGCATCGCGCGCATCGTCGGCTCTGGGCGGGTTGCCGTCGGCGGCGATGGGCGCATCATGAGTACTGCGGCCACGACGGCCAGCGTCGCCGCGGCATTGAAATAAAACGCGCCCGCGACGCCGATCCAAACGATGAGCAATCCTGCAAGCGCCGGCCCGATCACGGCCGGCGCGTTGAACGCTATCGAGTTCAAACCGACGGCGTTGCCGACGTACTCGCGATCGACGAGCATGGGAAGCCAGCTCTGGCGCGTCGGCGAGTCGACCGCGTTGGCGCCGGAGTTCAATGCCGAAAGCAGCACCAGACTGATCAGGTCAAGCCGGTGTACGGTCGCGAGCAGGGCGAGCAGCAACGCCGTCAGCGCCATCGTCACGTTCGTAATGAAGAGCACGAGGCGACGCGGTAATTGGTCGGCGACGACCCCCGCCGGGGGTGAAAGGAGCAAGACCGGAATCGCCCGGGCGGCCCCCAGGATGCCGAGATCGAGCGCCGCTTGATGCTGCGAGCCTGCCATGCGCGCAACGAAGAATCCCATCGCCGTGAACTGCATCCACGTTCCGAGATTCGAAATCAGGAGCCCGAGCCAAAGCAGCCGAAAATCCCGGTAGCGCAGCGCCGCCAGAATCGACCCGCTACCGCTCACGCTCCGTGTGCTCGCACGGCGGCGACGAGTAGCGCCGTCGCCTGTGCTGCGTCGACCCGCGAAGCGTCAACGCAGAGATCGTAGCTGCGCACGTCGCCGAACGTCAGGCCGTACCACTCTTTCATATAGGCGCTTCGCGCCCGGTCGACCCGATCCAATTCCGCCTCGGCGGTTGCTCGATGTGTGAGCATCGCCTGCGCAACGCGCGCGATTCGCCACTCGCGCGGCGCGTGGATAAAGACACGCAGCACGTCGGAGCGAGCTCCCAATATGGCGGAGGCGCCGCGACCCACAATGACGGCATTGCCATGCGATGCGTACTCGCGCACGGCATCTTGCACGGCACGGAGCAGTACCTCGTCGAACGGCTCCGCGGCCGACGCCTCCGCGAGTTCCGGGGTGGCCCGTTCGAGGCCCGACAGGAAGCGTTCTCCGAGCGTCCGCTCCGTGTCTTCGTTGGCTTCAACGGCTTCGGGCGTCACGTGCAAACGCTTGGCGACGACCACCGGGAGCTGCTGATCGACGTACTCGTAACCGAGCGCATCGGCAACCCGTCTCGCGATCTCGAGGGCGCCGGAACCGTATTCGTTAGAGATCGTTATTACCACCGGAGAAGGAATACGGAGTGCCGAACGCTTGTGTCCTGCCGATCGTAGCGACGCGCGAGTTGCGCAAAGTCTTTCGTACCCGTAAGCGCACGCCGGGGACCCTCGGCGCGCTGCGCTCGTTTTTCTCGGGCGAATACGAAGATCGAGTGGCCGTGGACGACGTCTCCTTCGCACTCGAACCGGGAGAGCTGGTCGGGTACATTGGGCCAAACGGCGCCGGTAAGTCGACGACCATCAAGATGCTGACCGGAATTCTCGTTCCGACGTCCGGCGAAGTTCGCGTGGCCGGGCTCGTGCCTTGGAAAAGCCGCAAGGAAAACGCGCGGAACATCGGGGTGATCTTCGGGCAGCGCAGCCAGCTCTATTGGGACCTTCCCTTGGTCGAATCGTTCGAACTCCTGCGCGCGATCTACGGCGTTCCGCAAGACCAGTACCGCCGCAACCTCAATGAGTTCGTCGAAATCCTCGAGATGGCGAGCTTCATGCGAACCCCCGTCCGCCAACTCTCGCTGGGACAGCGCATGCGCGGCGACTTTGCGGCGGCGCTGCTCCATAGTCCGAAGATCGTCTATCTCGACGAACCGACGATCGGACTCGACGTGGTCGCCAAGCAGGCGATCAGGGAATTCATCGCGCGCATCAACGCTGAACGCGGCGCGACCATCGTCCTCACCACTCACGACCTGGCGGATGTCGAGCGGCTCTGCCGCCGAATCGTCTTGATCGACCGCGGAACGCTGATCTACGACGGCGACGTCGACCGAATCAAGAGCGAGTACGGAAGATTTCGCACGCTGGTCGTGCGTTTCACCCATCCCATCGAGGAGCCGCGCCTGGACGGGGCGCAGCTTGCCGGGGTCCAGGATTCGAGCGCACGCTTTCGATTCGACCGCAATCTGCAGCGAGCCGATCTGCTCGTGCGGCAAGCGAGTGAACGTTACAGCGTCGAAGACGTCAGCTTGGAAGAGCCGGATCTCGAATCGATCATCCGGCGAATCTACGTCGAGGGGTATGGCCGCCGATCGGAGGAGGACGCGTCGTGATCTTTTCCAGCGGGACAAAAAAACCAACGATCCACTCGAGCACCTACGTTGCGCCGACCGCGACGGTCAGCGGCGACGTGACGATCGGCGCGGAGTGCGCGGTGCTGCACGGAGCCGTCATTACGGCTGAGGGTGCGCCCGTGACGATCGGAGCTCACAGCGTGGTTATGGAGAATGCAGTGCTCAAGGGTAGTGGCGGAAGCGCGCTGCGGTATCCGCTTTCGATCGGCGATCGGTGTATCGTAGGTCCCCACGCCTACGTTGTCGGGGCAACGATCGGCAACGGCTGCTTTGTGGCCGGAGGCGCGAAGATCTTCAACGGGGCCACTCTCGAAGAGGGCAGCGGGGTTGCGCTGGGCGCGATCGTTCACGTAAAAGCCCGCGTAGGCGCGGGGGCGAGCGTGCCGATGCTGCACATCGCGGCCGGCGATCCGGCGACAATCTCCGTGCCGGAGAAGGCAGCTGAAGTTCACGCCAAGATCAACTTCTTTGCCGACGTTTTCAATCTTGACGCGGGCGAAGACGTCCGAGCCCGCGCCGCGGAAACATACGCAAAGTTCTTGCGAAAAGCGCACGCCCAGGACGCAGCTCTCGAGGAGCACCGCAACCTCAAACCGCAGCCGCGCCGGCGTTCCGGCGAGGAGCCGCCCCCGACCCAAGCCACACAGGTCGACAAGGTCGTCGACGTCATGATGCTCGAGCTCGAAGAAATGGAACAGCGGCGGCAACAGGCGATCAGGCGACAAAAAGGCGGCTAGTGGTCTGTAACGGCCACTAGGCCCGAGAAATCTCAATGCTTGCGTACGTCGAGTTCGCGAAGAAGGCCTTCTCGCGCGAGGCCACCTACCGCATGGAGGTACTCACCGAGATCGGATCGCTGGTTCTTCGCGTTTACATTCTGCGAGCGCTTTGGACGGCGCTCTACGCGCAAAACGCGGCGCCGGCCAATCTTCCGCTGCACAGCATGATCACGTACGCCACGGTTGCGATGTTGATGTCGCTCATTTTGGAGGTCGACGGAACGCGGCTGATTCGCGAAAAAATCCGCGAGGGCACGATCGCCACCGACCTGATGAAGCCGATTAGCGTTCCGCTCTACTTCTTCAGCGATGGGTTCGGCCAGACGCTGCTGCACGCGCTGCTGGTCGTACCTTCGCTGCTCTGCGCGTTGCTGCTGGTGCACATCGACGTGCCGCCGGCGCCCACCTTCGCAGCATTTCTGCTTGCCTTCGTGGTGGGATACGGCGTGAACTTCTTCTTGAACTTTCTCATGAACTGTATAGCATTTTGGACGCTCGAGACGTTTGCCGCGCAACTGATCGTGCGGTGGGTCTCCGATCTGCTCTCCGGACAGATCATTCCGCTGACGCTTTTTCCCGGAATACTGGGACGAATGGTGTTCGCGCTACCATTTGCGGCGATCTATTCCACGCCGCTCCTCATCTACGTCGGCGTGATCCCGTCCTCGCAGTGGGCCGCGAGCATCGCGGCGCAGGTCGCATGGCTAGCGATCTTCGCCGCGCTCTCCACGCTGGTTTGGCACGCCGCTTCAAACCGCATCGTCATCCAGGGTGGCTAGTGGGCGCGTAACGCCGGCAGGGTTGCGCGTCCGGCCAAGCAGGAGCTGATAGTAGAGCATTCCTCGAACGTTCCCAAGCATCTCCAGCAACCGCTCCTGATCGATCTGCGCGCTGCCTGCGAGCAGCGCTAACGTGCGGGCCACCCCGGAATCGCGCAACGGAAAGGTGTCGAGACGGCCAAGGCCGCGCAGCAGCACTACCGAAGCGCTCCACGCGCCGATTCCCCGGATCGCGCGGAGGCGCTGCGCTGCCTCCGGCGTCGGCAATTGCTCCAGCGTCGCTTCGTCGATCGCGCCGCCGCCGATGGCATCCGCGGCGCAGCGTAGATGAAGGATCTTGTTTCTCGAGAGACCCGCGGCGCGCAGTTCCGCATCGCCGGCTCGCAGCCAGCGTTGCGGCGGAGGAAAGGCGATACACCGAATGCCACCGGTAGTGACGCACTCGCCGAGGGCCTCAACGGCGCGCCGCATGATGGCTGCAGCGGCGTGAATCGAAATCTGCTGGAAGAGTATCGCATGCGCGCATGCTTCCCACAGCGTCGGATAGCGCGGCGGTTTGAGCCCGCGCAAGGCCACCGTGAGCGGCGCCAACCAGCGGATCTGCCGGCTGCGCGCCTCCCACTGCGCGAGATCGACCTGGGTTCCAAGCATGCGCACGACGAGCGGCACCCAACGCCGCGCATGCCGACCGGTCGCCCGGACCTCGATCGCACGAGCGCCGCAGGGGCGGATCGCCAGCAGAACCGTTTCGTTTCCATCTTCCAGAGCGCGGTAATACGTTCCGTCCGCCGCGACCACGTCGACCACGTTGCTGGCTAATCGGCGCAACGCGTCGACCGTGAGATCGAGCCGAAAGGGCGCTCGCACGGGTACGCGCATCGCCGCCCCGAAACGTTTCACCAATGCTACGAGCCTACGTGGAATATTGGCGGATCAATCTCCTGACGCTGCTCGAGTATCGCGCCAATTTCGTGATGTGGTTCGTCTTTTCGGTCGTCTATCATGGCGTAGCGCTGGGCGCGCTCTACGTGACGATGCGGCAGTTCCCCTCGATGAACGGGTGGGATTTTCGGCAGATGTTCTTTCTGTACGCGCTGTGGATGGCCGGTCACGAACTGCACAACACCCTGTTCTTCACCGTGGTCAGCGTTCCCGACTACGTGCGCGAGGGTCGCTTCGACCGGTTCCTGGTTCGGCCGCTCGACACGCTCTTTCAAGTGCTGACCGTTCCGCAACAGGTCTTTCCCGACGCCCTGGTTTTGGCGATCGCGACACTCGCCGCCGCTGCGGCCGCGGCACACGTCCGCATCGATTGGACGTTCGCGATCTTCGTTCCGCTGGTCGTCGCCGGCGGTGCGCTGATCGATCTCGGGATTTCTCTGGCCGTGGCGACGTGCTCGTTCTGGTTCATTCGCGTCGACACCCTTCGGTGGGTCGTGATGTCGCTCGAGCAGGATTTTACGCGGTACCCGATCAGCATCTACACGCGCGGCGTGCGAATCGTCCTGGCATTCGTGCTGCCGTTTGCCTTCATGAATTACTTCCCGGCAACGTACTTCTTGCAAAAGGCCGATCCGGGGTTGCATCTCAATCCGGCGGTCGGCTTGCTCACGCCGGCGATAGGCTTGGCGTGGCTTGGAGCGGCCTACGTGTTTTGGCTCTCCGGACTGCGCCACTATCAGGGAACCGGCTCGTGAGGCGCATCGCGTTTCTGAGTTCGGCCGGCGCGACGATGCTTGCCCCTCGCGCGCTCGGCGCTACCCCGGTGGGCGCAAAAATTCGCGCAATCGCTCGCGCGATGCCGGGAAGAATCGGCGTCTACGCTCGCTCGATGGCTCCCGGCCCACCGATCGTCGCCTATGCGGCCTTCGACCGCTTTCCGACCGCATCGATCATCAAGGTGCTGATCATGACGACCGCCTATGCGATGGAGGAAGCCGCTCCCGGCGTGCTCGCGGCAAAGATCACGTTCCACGGCGACCAGCTCATCGGCGGTTCCGATTTCATGGCCGGCGCGCGCAACGGCGAGCGATTGAGCGTACGCGAGCTCCTCGTTCCGATGATTACGCTCAGCGACAACACCGCTGCGAATCTTCTGATCGATTACCTCGGGGTCGGAACGATCAACGCCGTCGGCAGGCGAGCTGGAATGGTTCGAACGCGTCTCGCGCGCAAGTTCCTCGACTACGCGGCGATCGCGCATCATAACGATAACGTTTCAACGCCGGCCGATATGGCGCGCCTGCTCTACGTCATCGAGCGCGGCGCGCGCGAAGGCGTGCGTACGATCGTTTCGCCCGCCCACTGCGCAGCGATGGTCGCCGTCATGCTCGGCCAGACGGATCGCGACGGGATCCCGGCCGCGCTTCCCAGCAGAACGCCCATAGCGAACAAAACGGGCGAGATCGACGGGACGCGCAACGACGTCGCAATCGTCGAGCCGTATGGTAACTCTCCCTTTATCCTCGCGATCATGACGGCCGATGCATACGACTACCCGGCCGCTTATGCGGCAATTCACGCGGTTGCGCGAGCGACCTACTCGGTCGTATCGAGGACGTACGATTAGTGGCCTGTAACAGGCTACTAGAACCGAGCTTCCGTTCGATGCACCGTGCAGCCGTAGGCCTCGCCGCTAAGAAGCACCGCCTGTTTGCCCGCGCGTGAGAGCCTTTTAAAGTGAGCTTCGTGCGACTGTGCGACCGCAAATGTCGGCGTATGCCACCACGCAACGAGTACGACCGGCAGGCGGCCGCGCGTATACTTTGCGCCTTTGCGCCGGCGATGCGCGGCTAAACGCCGCGCGAGATCGTTAGTCGCGCCGGTGTAGAGCGATCCGTCGCGGCACGAAAGCACGTAAACGGTGGGTTTGCAGGTGCTGCTCTGCGGAAGAATCTTGATGGTTGCCAACACCTATGAACGTTCTCCGCTTGAGCATTCCGCCGCTGCCCCGCTTCGCGGGAACCGCGCGCCGCGCTTTTTCAAGGGAACGCTCGTGACCCTTGGCCCGTTACCTGCGCCCAGGAACCTGTCGGGTTATGCTCAGCCCTTCGGATTGGGCACAACAGCGCACACGACCATAACCCGACAGGTTCCTAGTCAGGAGCTTGCGTCCGCTTCGCAAAAGCTCACCCCATGAAGATACTCGCTCTCGCCGGCGCGCTGCTCCTCGGCGCGCTCGGCGCCGATACCCCGTTGCCCCAGTTAACGCCCTACGCTCCCATCACCGCGATGGTCGACGCGGTGCAAGCCGATCGCTTGCAAGGCACGGTGGACCGGCTTGTGGCATTCGGCACCCGCAACGACTTCTCGGAGCGCAGTTCGACGCCCGAGCGCGGCGTTTTCGGAGCACGCGACTGGATTGCGCGGCAGTTTGAATCGCTCGCCGCAACGGCGGACGGCCGCCTCAGCGTTGCGCTCGACACCTATCTCCAGCCGAAAACGGCAAAAACGCCGCGCGCGGTCCTCGAATCGAGCGTCATCGCAACCCTGCGCGGCACCGCACCCGGGCGCGTCTACGTTATGTCGAGTCATTTCGACGACTGCGACGGACGCTGCACCGACGGCATCGGGCAGGCTCCCGGCGCCGACGACAACGGGTCGAGTGTCGCGGCCGTCTTGGAAGCGGCCCGAGTGATGGCCGCTACGCACTTTGCCGGGACGATCGTCTTCGCGTGTTTCGACGGCGAAGAGCTTGGCCTGTGGGGTTCGAATCACTACGCCCGCGAACTGGCGGCCCGGCGCGTCCCGGTCTTGGCTGTCCTGAACAACGACATCGTCGGCAACTCCGTCGGTGGAGAGGGAGCCTCGGAACCCAGCGTGATCCGCGTTTTTAGCGAAGCACTTCCAACGGGCACCGATGTCGCACGCGTCAATCTGGTCGGCTCTGAAAACGATTCGCCGTCCCGCGAGCTTTCGCGGTTCATCGCCGAAATCGTCCCGGTTTACGTTCCGGGCTTCGACGTGCGCCAAACCTTTCGCTCGGATCGCTTCATGCGGGGCGGCGACCAAGAGTCTTTCCAAGACGCCGGCTACTCCGCGGCGGTTCGATTCGTCGAAGCGCATGAGAACTTCATCCACCAGCACCAGGACGTCCGAATGCAAAACGGCGTCCAGTACGGAGATCTTCCACGATATATCGACGCGCACTATCTGCGCCGAGCGACGCAAGCCAATGTTGCGTCGCTGGCGACGCTCGCTCTAGGCCCGCCGCCGCCGGGCGACGTTCGGATGCTCCTGCAGCATCTCGGCTACGACGCAACCCTTCGCTGGGAACGCGCCGCCGGCGCCGTTTCGTACGAAATTCTCTGGCGTGCGACCGACGCGCCGCAATGGGAGCAGGGCCGCAATGTCGGCGACGTCACCCAAGCGACGGTTCCGGTTTCAAAAGACGACTACATGCTCGGGGTCCGCAGCGTCGACGCCAACGGACTGCGCAGTCCTGCGGTCTACCCGGTGGCATCGCGCGAGTGACCTGACTCGGACTTCGCGGACTGCTCACCCGGCCACACCGCCCGAAGCAAGGCTTTGAAGCGCGAGCGTCGCGCGATTGGTTCGAACCACGGAAGGGTGCGCAACATCAGCAGCCCGGGTTCGCGCCTTTCCAACGCGCGCTCCAGGTGCTGCAGCGCCTCCTCGAGCCGGCTCAAGCCGACCGCAACGGTCGCGAGATTGAAGCCCACGACATGTTCGGTGCGAGCCAAATCGAGCAGCGTCCGGTAGACGCCCTCGGCTCGTTCGGCGTCGCCGCAATCGGCATATGCACGGCCGAGCAAAGGCAAGCGCAGCGCAATGTCCTCTGCACGATCTTGCGGCATAAGGAGCAGGTCGGCAAGTGCTTCCGCGGGCTGTCCGTTGAGAATGTAGGCTTGAGCCCGATGTCGCCGAGCGATCGAGAAATCGGGGCCGCCCTCGATGAGGTTAGAGAGCGCATCGATGGCCCGCTGGTACTCACCGGCGTGGAGGAATACCCTGGCGAGAAAGAGCTGCAGGGCAGGCGACGAAGCCACGGCTAGGAGCGCGCGCTGCATTTGCAGCAACGGCTTGTCGCTCGATCCCTTGCACATGTAGAACCACGCGGCGTTGATGCAGACGGAAGACGACTTGGGATTCAATTCGATTGCCGTCTCAATTTCGCGTTCCGCCTCTGCCCAGTTCCAGTCGCAGAAAAGGAGAATATTTCCGAGGACGGCGCGTGCCTCGGCCGACAACGGATCGACCTCCAGAGCGCGCACGATCGCGGCTTTGGCCTTAGGAAACGCATAGGAGCTTGGCGCGTACCAGTACTCCGCCATGAGAGCGTGTGCTCGCGCAAGCCCAATGAGCGAAGGAACGTGCGTGGGATCGATGCGCAGCGCCCCTTCGAATTGTTCGGCTGCAGCGGTAAACGCGCTAGCGGTATACTTCTCTAAAAGGTAGGAGCCTCGCCAGTAATGGTAGAGCAATTCTGGCGCGCTGGAGAAGGAGCGATCGTTGACGTCTTCGATCGCGTTGCTCGTTGCTTCAGGGTGCCCCGGCGCCACGACGCTCACGGGCGCCACGAGACGATACCCTTTCCCCCGCACCGTCATCACGTATGCGCGGTCCTTGGCGCGTTCATCGAGCAACTGCCGCAACATGTACATGTGCTGCGAAAGATTGCCATCGCTGACGACGGTCTCCGGCCAGACTCGGGACGCGATGGTTTCCTTGTCGATGACGTCGCCGTTAGATTGAATCAGTAACACCAGCAGCTGCGCCAGTCGCTCGGGCAATGGAATGACCATCGTGCCGTGCGAGAGCAGCCTTCGAGTCGGGTCGAACCGGAAGGAACCGAACGCATAGATCGGGGGGACTCTCGAGTGGGGTTCCCTCTCCGGATGTGCGTTCATCGTCAACTCTCAAATGATCGATAACGGCCGAATGTGACTTGGGGCGGCAGGGAACCGCAACGGCGATCGCGCGCGGCGCACTCGGGCGGAACTGCGATAGGGCGTCGACAAGTGCCGCACCAAGTCGTTCGAAGGCGGCCGTCCACGAGAGATCCATCATTGCCACGGCGGCCAGGGCGAGCATCTCGCAGATAGGCTCGCGAAGTTTATCGGCATAATGGGCATACGCCGAGTCGCTCTTCGCAACCAAACCAACGGCCCGTTCAAGTCGCGCCGAGCCGTTTGGGGGCAAAGCGATCGAATCGAGGGATGCGGAAAGCAACTCTCGCACGGCAGCCTGCTGGGATGGGTTCTCTCCCTGCATTTGCGGAACGACGACACACAAACGTTCGTAGAGTACCTCGTTGAGGGAGCGATCCATACCGAAGTGCTCGTTGTACGCGCTGCTGGTAAAAAGGCCGGTCGCCAAGACACGATCTTGCGTCGGCAACAACTGCGATACCGCACGTGCGCGCCAATGGCAGGCTTGGTCGACTTCGTTCCGCGCCGCATGCCCGGCGTACAGAACGGCAGCGGAGCGGGCAGTTAATTCATGGTAGCCGAGCAGAGTCGCCCTGCGCTGCGTCGAGCCTGCCAGCTTTTCGGCATCGCTCCATTCCAGCGCAACAGCGTGGTGGCGGGCCTGCTCGACTTCCATCGCAAGGCGCTCCCAAGAACAAAGCGGAAGGCTCGACGTCGCAGGTGGCTGCCAAGAAACGCGGCGCATGAGACAAGCCTGCGAAAGCACTGCAAAACACCGGTACCCCTCGCGGTCGTCGGCTCTCATAGCGCCTAACGCCGCTCGTGCGCGCCGCTGCGCTTCGTACGCGTTTCCGGCAAGCAGCGACACCCTCGCTAAAGTCAGTAGCCTGGCACTCGGCGACAGGTAATCGAGGTATTCTTCAACCTCGTCCTGCCGGCCCAGCCGAACGTTGGCGTCAGCCCTGCACTCGAATGCGAGCGTGTGCGACGCTTGATTCTCAGCCAATCGTAGCAGATTGCCGGCGATCGCCCGCATCTCGAGGACCCCGTCGCGATCGCGTGCCCGAAGATACGCGGCCCACTCTCGCTCGAAACGCCGGACCGCCGGCCGTGCCGGTGACCCTATGGAGGGGGTTTCGCTCTGCCGCCGTGTGACGACCGTTCGAGCATACCGGGCGATGGCCGCCACGGCTTCCGCTCGGCGTCGCTGGAAATGGCGCCGAGAAACGCCACTTCGCCGCGCCATTTCGGCATTGGACGTTACGCGCTTGAAATCGACTTCGACGATGGCATCTCTTAACGCGGTTGCACGCTCATCTTCCCCAGCGAGCACCGTGAAGATGACTCTCTTGAGTGCCTTCACGGGGTTCGAGGTTCGCATTTCTTGGCAGACCGCGGCCATCAGCGGTGAGGCGGCAAGGGCGCGGGGATTCTTGGCATGGTGCAAGAGCGTCAATACCTGACGCTCCATCCCACGCTGCACGGCATATTCGTTCGTGGGAGCGAGCGAGTGGTGTGATAATGCCATGACCCCTAAGATAAACAAGAACGGGGGCTGGAGTCTTCATAAAGTCACAAAAGATGGCGCCGCCGGATGACGAGTGCGGCTTGATATTCCTTGATGTATTGATAGTTATTGATGTGAAAGCCCGTGAACGGCTGCATAACTCAATAGATATCAAAAGGTCGGCTTTACAGGGTTTCATAAGGTTGAGAAGCGCCTTAACGGGCGCACAAATAGAAAGCTAACAAGCAACGAGAGGGATTATGCAAACTATGAAACAGCAGCGATTCCTCCGTCATGCGGTCATAGTCGCGATGTTGATCGGCGCGTTCCTTAGCCAGGAAACGTGGGCACTGGCAGGGGTCACCGGAAACATCGCGGGTACGATCAAGGAATCGAGCGGCGCACCAATTGCCGGCGTGCAAGTGCAGGCAGTCTCTGCGTCGCAGTCCGCGACCGCAACGACGGACGCGGGAGGTCACTTCGTCGTCCTCTCGCTCAACCCCGATACCTACACGGTCAGCGTAAGCAAGAGTGGGTATCAAAGTACCTCGTATCCCGGCGTCGTGGTCTTCGCCGACCAGACGCAGCAAGTCGCCTACACGATGACCAAGGCCCTGCGGACGATCGCACATGTGACGTCGCAAGCAGGCACGTCGCTGGTCAAATCGGGTGTTGGCGGCGATCTGTATAGTGTCAACGCCAGCCAGGCATCCGCAGCGGCGGCACTGGGCGGCGGTGGCAACCTGAACAATGCCTACTCGGCGATGGCATCGGTCCCGGGCGTTCAAACGTCCCAGGGCGGCATCGGCTGGGATTTCAATGCCGCCTACGTGCGCGGGCAAAACTCGTACTACACCGGCTTCGAATACGACGGTATTCCGATTAACCGCTCGTTCGACAATTACAACTCCGGAACCGAGTCGAGCTTGGGCTTGCAGGAGCTGCAAGTCTACACCGGCGGCGGTCCGTCATCGGTCGCATCGGCCGGTACGGCGGGCTTCATCAACCAAGTTATCAAGACGGGCACCTTCCCGGGCTTCGCTACGGCGAACCTTGGAATCTCGACACCCAACTACTACCATCAGGCCCAGGTTGAAATCGGCGGCTCGACGCCCGACCGAACCTTCAGCTACTACATTGGGCTGTTGGGCTACAACCAAACGTATCGCTTCTTCGATAACACCAACGGCGCCGGCTACATGACGCCGGGCGGGTTCCTTTCGGGCGATACGCTCGGCACCGGCACGGGCTACGGTTTCGGCAGCTTGCAACTGCTCAACGTCGGCTTCATGTGCCTCTCCGGCACGTGCCAAGGTGTCAAGCCGGTCTGCCCGCTCGTGGGCGCCGGCACGTCGAAGTTCACCTTCCCCGCGCAGGGCTGCTGGCAGTACTACAGCGGCATCTCGAGCGCCCCGTTCATGGTCAGCGATCGCGAGAACGTGATCAACCTGCACATGGGCATCCCCAAAGCCAATGGGCTGCGCGACGACGTGCAGCTTATGTGGAGCGGATCCGCACTCGGCAACTCCGGCTACACGAGTCCGAACGATTTGGGGCCGGGCAACGACCAGTTCGTCTACTCGCAGTACAACACGCTGGCCAGGATGCCGCACTGCGGTCCCGACGCGATCGGACCGGGGCTGACGGTCAACGGCTGCAACAACCCCGGACAGTTCAACGGTACGCCGTTCTGCGGCATTTCGAGCAATCAATTCGGAAACTGCGGTCAGATCACGTCGCTGGCGTCGGCCTTCCAGTGCGGCGTCACACCGCCCAGTGCTCCGAGCTTGGGCTGCTCCTACACCTACATGCCGTATGCGGATAACGTTGCGTATAACGTTCCGTTCGGCAGCGTGATCGCCAAGAACGCGACCACGATCAAAGCGCCGGGAGTCTACATTGCGCCCGGCACGCCGTCGCACACCTTCGGCGGGCCGATCTCGCTGAACGACACCTCGCAAAACGTCAACCAGAACGACGCCGGCATCACGAAGCTGCAATACACGTACGCGCTAAGCCAATCGGCGTATCTGCGCGCCTACGCGTACACCTTCTACTCCGACTGGTATCTGACGGACCCGGCGTTCGGTTCGTGCGACGAGCTCTGCCCGTCGTTCCCCGCAGCCGCGCAGTACCAGCTCATCACGCATACTTCGGGCGGTGCGCTCGACTTCCAAGACCAGCTCAACGACCAGAACTTGGTCAGCCTGGACGGAAACTACACGACCGCGGGCGTGATCCGGTTCAACAACGCCTCGGCGTACGCAGGCTGCGCGGGGGGTTTCTTCAACTATCCCAACAACTGCTCGCCGATCGGCTACATGTCGGGAAGCGGACACAACTTCACGTGCTACGATCCCACCAGCGGAGCAAAGCAGGTCTGTCTCAACTCGAGCTACTACAGCGTCGCCGCCAAGGGCGACATCAGCCCGACCTGGCTCGCCAACGCGGCATCCGGTCCGACCGGGTTCGCCGCTGGGAGCACTCCGGCCGGAAAGGCCGGGGCAACCTGGGATAGTCTCTGGAGCGGAAACGCGAACGGCTCGTACAACTCCGTTCGGCCGCGCTTCGTCAACGCAGCGCTGCAAGACCAGTTCCGTCCCAGCGACAAGTTCCTGATCAACGCCTCGATCCGGTATGACAACTTCACGTACGTTCTGCCGGACTCGACGACGTCGGCAACGCAGTTCTACGCCAATCAAACCTCCAACTACACCTGCGTCTTAGCCAACACCAATCAGGTCTTCACGCAACCGCTGGCACCGGGCCAGCCGCCTCCGGCGTCGGCTCAGTACGTGGTTGGTGATTGCGACACGGCAGTCGCCGCGCTTACCAAAGGCGTCGGTCCGCAGAAGGGCTGGGTCCATCCCAACGGCACGACCCAGGATGGCGTTGCGGCGCCGAACTTCACCGCAGCCTCGCCCAGCTCGTACGCGCTCGATTACTGGGAGCCGCGTTTCTCGGCAACCTACACGCAATCGCCCGACGTCGTCTGGCGCTTGTCGGCGGGTCGCTACACGCAGCCGCCGATCTCCGCTTCGGTTCAATACCTGAGCTCGGCGGGTGACGACCGTTCGGTTTGGAACAACACGATGAACCTTGGGTTCTACTCGCCGTTCCATCCGATTCCGGGAATCTCGTCGGGGCAGTACGACCTCTCCTACGAGCAGCACTTCCGGGGAACGGACATGAGCCTCAAGCTCACGCCGTTCTACACCTGGGTCTCGAACTGGCAGCAACAGACCTTCATCGGAGCCGGCTTCGTGACGCAAGTGCCGGTCGGCGTCAATCGCAACGAAGGCGTCGAGATGCAGTTCAACAAGGGTGACTTCACCCGCAACGGTCTCTCGGGACTTCTGGCCTTCACCTATACCAACTCGAAGGTCATGTTCCAGAACATCCCGACCGCGACGGGCGGCATCATCCCGAACACGACGATTGCCCTCAACCAGGTGATCTCGCAGTACAACGCCCTGACCAAGGCCGGCGGCGGAAGCCCCTGCTACCAGGGCGGCGTGGGCGTTTCGTGCTCGAAACCCAACGGAACGTGCGGACCTTCAGGCTCGGTCACTTGCGACACGATCCTCAATCCGTACTACAACCAATCCCAGCAGGGTCTGCTCAACGAGAGCGGCTGGTACAACCCGTACTCGACCGCGATCGCACCGAACCTCAACGGGGCGGTGAGCAGCTACATATCGCCGTACACCTCGTCGTTGATTCTCAACTGGCGCCACGACAAGCTGGCGATCACGCCGAGCTTCAACTTCCAGACCGGCGGTTTCTATGGCAGCCCGCTCGATACCGAAGGGCTCGATCCACGCACCTGCCTGCAGAACTCGGCGGCGGCCGGCATCACGAAGGCCTCGCCGAAGACCAATCCGCTGCAGTGCAACTACCTCTCGATCACGGCACCGGGGCTGGGGCCGTTCAGCTACCTCTACATCCCCGATCCGCAGACCGGAGCGTTCCTGTTTGACAACTACGAGCAACCCAGCTCGATCGTTGGCAACCTGCAGCTCTCCTACGACGTCAGCCCGCGGATTCGGCTGATGGTGCTGGGCGCCAACCTCTTCCACTCGTGCTTCGGAGGTTCGTCGGCACCATGGGCGAGCGCGATTCCGCCCAGCAACGTGGTCTGCGGATACACTCCGGCCGGCGGCTCGCTTAACAGCACGATCTATCCGGCCAACTTCTACAACGGTACGGGCATCAACGACTTCAAAGCCAATGGTGCGCGTACCCCCTACGCATTCCAGCAGAGCTACACACCGACCAACTCCAACAACGACGCAATCGGCGCTGGAGTGCAACCGATCAACATCTACTTCAACGCACAGGTGAAAATCTAACCGATTCGACCCTAGCGCTAACGTAGAAAACGCGAGCGGGACCCTTCGGGGTCCCGCTCCTGCGTTGCGGTGATGCGGTGGTCTAGCCGAGGGACTCCTCCATTGCGGCGAGCGTTTCGTCGATGTCGCCTCGAGCGTGCGCAGTCGACACGAACATCACTTCGTTCTGCGAAGGCGGCAGTAAAATGCCGCGTTCGAGCATCGCGCCGTAATAGGCCGCATACGCTCGAGCGTCCGAGCTGCGCGCGTCGTCGTAATCTCGGCTCGGTGCGCCGGGACGGAATTTGAAATCGACGATCGATTCCTTCTGCACGACCGCATACGGCAAACCGCGCCGCGCCAAGATGGCACGAATGCCATCGGCGAGTCGCTCTGCAACCAGGTCCATCGCGGCGTAATACTCGAAGTGACCTTCGAGCAAATCGAGAACTCGGTGCGCCATAGCTACGCAGAAGGGGTTTCCCCCGTGCGTGCCGCCTGTGAACGTTTCGCCGCCCGGCGCGAGCGTCGCCATGACGTCTTGGCGTCCTCCAAACGCAGCGATCGGTACGCCGCCGCCCATGATCTTTCCCAACGCCGTCAAATCCGGCACGACGCCGATGCGTCCTTGCGCGCCTTCCAAGCCGAAGCGAAGCCAGGTGATGACCTCATCGAAGATGAGGAGCGCGCCCCAGCGGCGAGCGCGCTCGCGTAAGCCTTCAAGAAATCCGGTCGAGGGCGCGACGAAACCCATGTTCGCCGCGATCGGCTCGACGACGATTGCCGCAATGACGTCTTCGATACCGCTCGATCGCTCGTCGACCGATGCGAGATCGTTGTAGCGCGCTACCGCGGCGTCTTGCCGTATGGAGTCGGGAATGCCGCCGCGGCCCGCGCCCGCCGAGGCGCCTGCGTCGAGCAGCGCGAGATCGAAGTGGCCGTGATAGTTGCCGGCAAACTTCAGAACCCGGTGGCGCTTGGTAAAGGCGCGAGCGACGCGGATCGCGCTCATCATCGCTTCGGTTCCGCTCGTGACGAAGCGCAGTCGCTCCATCGAGGGGAGGTGTCCGCGAATCCGTTCGGCGAGGCGAACTTCTTCGACGTGCGTCGAGCCCCATACGAAGCCGTGGCGCGCCAGCGCATCCAATCCCTCGATGAGGGCGGGGTGGGTATGGCCGAAGAGCAGCGGCCCGTACGCCATCACGTAGTCGATGTAGCGGCGGCCCTCTTCGTCGTAGGCATAAGCGCCGCGCGCGGAGGCCTGAACGAACATCGGGGCGGCCACGCTCCAAGCCGAGCGCACCGGCGAATCGCAGCCGCCGGCGAGGACGCCTTGCGCCCGCTCGACCGAACCGGAAGGGCATGCGCGAGCCGGCATCGATTGGTGAAGTTGCATACCGACGCGCGGTTCGCAGGTTCAACGGAGAAGCCATGCTCCCGATCGAGATCGAGATCAACCCGCTGACGAACATCCAGGAGCTCGTCGCGCGCCTTCCAATTGCCGCCGACGTGATGACGGCCTTCGGTTTGGGTTGCAGCGGATGCGGAGTCAGCAAATTCGAGACGATCGAACAAGGGGCTCGCGCCCATGGGCTGCAGATCGAGCCGATCCTAGCCGCCCTCGAGCAGGCTCGCCGGTCGGGTTCGGTACCATCGATCGCCGAGAACGATCGCCGTACTGCGCGGCGCGCCCCGGGCAACTTCAGTGGGCGCGCCAAGATCGCACACACGGTCCCCGTCATGTCGGGTAAAGGCGGCGTCGGCAAATCGCTCGTCACCGCTTTGCTCGCTATCGGGCTGCGCCGCAAGAATTACCGCGTCGGGATTCTCGACGCCGACATTACGGGCCCGTCGATTCCCAAGATCTTCGGTCTGCACGAGCCGCTCTCGATCCAGCCCGACCCCGTCAAGACGACGCCGCAGGGGCAGCCGCAACCGCTGATTTCGCCCGCGATCACGCGCAGCGCAATCGAAGTGGTCAGCGCGAACCTTTTGACGGATCGTGAGGATACCGCGATGATCTGGCGCGGGCCGATTGTCGCAGGCGTGATCCGGCAATTTTACGAGCAGGTGCTGTGGAGCGAGCTCGACTTCTTGCTCGTCGATCTCCCCCCCGGAACGTCGGATGCGCCGCTTACGGTGTTGCAGTCGCTCTCGATCGACGGCGTCGTTCTCGTGACGATGCCCCAGGCTCTCGCGACGATGGTCGTGCGAAAAGCGGCCAATCTCGTGCATCAATTGAAAAAACCCATCCTCGGCATCGTCGAGAATATGTCGCACTTCGTCGCGCCCGATACCGGGACTCAATACGACATCTTCGGTCCCTCTTACGCGCAGCGGGTTGCCGAGCTCGCGCGCGCACCGGTGCTGGCGCGTATTCCGATCGATCCGGAGAAGGCGCGGCAGGCCGACGAAGGAAGAATTGAGGAGCTCGACGATCCCATCTGCGATCTCTTGGCCGAACGCCTGATCGCGGCACTCGCCGCGCACCCCAAGCCCAAAGAAACCATCTCGATCGTTTAGCGATGAACGCACGCACAGCGCTCCTGGGGTTCGGCAGCGGCGTCGCGGTTGGTTATGCGCTGCTGCGAGCAACGGAGGCGTTACGCGAGTGGCGCGATCCTTCGCCGCCGCGAGCGAAGGACGCGGCTACATACGCGCGCACCCGTCGTGCGCTCGAAATCGCCGGCACGGCACGCGCAATCGTCGGCTTTCTGGCTTTTGCCTACGGACCTGCGGCGCAGGTCTTCGATCGCGCGACGCGCTTCGCGCCGGTATGGCTACGCCCGGTACTCTTTTTCGCGCCGCTCTCGCTGATTGCCGCGCTCGCCGATTTGCCTACCTCGTTCGTTGAAGAATACACGCTCGAGCGACGCTTTGGCTTGAGCGATCAGGCGCCCCGCGCTTGGCTGGAGGAGTTTACAAAGAGCGCGCTCATCGCCGCGGCGCTGACGGGCTTTCTCGGAACACTACTCGGCGCCGCGATACGACGCTCGCCGCAACGTTGGCCGTGGCTGGCGAGCCTCGGGACCCTCCCACTCTTCGTCGCTGCAAACATTATCGTGCCGCTCTACCTTATGCCGCTCTTTAACGCGTTCGAACCGGTGGAAGGTTCGCTCGAAGAGCGCCTGCGCGGGCTCGCGGCTCGATTCGGCGTCGGCAATGCGGCTATTCTGAGAATGGACATGAGCCGCCAGACGCGCAAGGCGAACGCCTTCGTCACCGGCATCGGTCAGACGCACCGCATTGTTCTCGGCGACACTCTCATCGAAGCCTTTCCCGAAAACGAGATCGAGTTCGTCGTCGCCCACGAGCTCGGGCACTACGTCAACAAGGACACGTGGCGGACCATCGCGCTGGGCGAAGTGCTGGCCGCGACACTCTTTTTCGTAGCGAACGCTGCAGCATCCGAGCGCGAGCGCGGGCTGCTACGGAAGAGCCCGTTGCTCATCGTCCGCATCTATGCGATCATGCTCGTCGCGACCCAGGTGCTGCGCCCGTTACTCTTCGCCTTTTCACGGTCGCGTGAATGGGCCGCCGACCGGTTCGCACTCGCCGCGACCCAGGATCCCCTCGCCGGCATTTCCGCGTTTCGGCGCCTGCGCGACCAGAATCTCGCGGACGAAGACCCGCCCGCCTGGTACGAGCTCTTTTTTTCCTCCCACCCGTCGCTGCGCGCGCGCATCGATGCGCTAGACGAGAACCGGCGAGGGGCGGGTTTGCAGCCAGGCCGCTAGGTCGGTCTTCTCGCAAACCTGCGAGCTGGTTCGTAGCTCCTCACGCAATTCTCCGAAAAGTCCAAACCCTTCCGCGAAAGCATCATGTTTGTGGATCGACTCCTCGTTGACTTGGCTTGCGTAGACAAACGTTTCGTCGCCGAGGTCGGAGTACATGTCGAGCGTGCGCGCCAAAATGCCTCGTACTACGTCCTCGACGAATTTGGGATTGTGGTGCGCTTTATTGACCACGAAGAATTCGTCGGGCCTTTTCAAGAGGTCGTACGTTTCGCTCGACATCGAGTTTTCAACGATTTCGACGAGATCCTCGGCGCGAATCTCATCCGCGCCGACTTCGTCAATGCCGAGTAAAACCGCGCCTCGTCCGCGCTGATTGTGCGTCGCAACCGGCAGCGCGTCGAGCGCGCGGGACGCTTGGGATTCGTCGAATCCGGCAGCCTGCAGCTCTCCAAGCGCGTGCTCGCGAACCATCGCCTGCGCGCAAGGACAGGCCGTCATCCCTTCTGCTTCGACGCCGACGACGCGCCGCGTGCCGGTCTGGTCGGCGTGCGCGATACCGACGAGCGTGTAGGTCTCTTCGCCGCGCTTACCGCTCACCGGC
The DNA here is from genome assembly GCA_963756635.1 of Vulcanimicrobiota bacterium. Taxonomy (GTDB): domain Bacteria; phylum Vulcanimicrobiota; class Vulcanimicrobiia; order Vulcanimicrobiales; family Vulcanimicrobiaceae; genus Cybelea. The sequence goes on along the minus strand of CAVWOR010000001.1, from coordinate 275,021 downwards.
GTCCAACGCTCTAAACCGAACTCGGCGCGCAACCGCACGTCGGCGCGAAGGGCGCGCTGGCTTCGCACGATCTCGCGCGCAATCGCTTCGGTAAGGCGTTCGATGCGGGCCGGCTTCGAATCGCGCGCCAACACCTCGAGCGTCGCTTCTTCGAGAATTTCCGCAAATCGCGACATATGCACGCCCGTCTTGTCGGGCGCCAGATCGGCGACCATCGTGAACTCGCCGTTATAGACGTGGGGTCGCCCGTCGACCTCCAGATGAACGATGCGCCGGACGCGCGAGACGCCCGCTCGGTTGAGCGATAACCTGATCTCCGGCGCTTCAGACTGGCGGTCGGTATCGAAACGCAATCCGCGCTCGAGCCGGCGCACGCTGCTGTCGGCCCGCGCTGCAACGAGTTGGGGCGCGATCTCGGCGAGCGGTACGACGTTATACGGGCGCATCTCGAGCTGCGGTTGTACGAGCGTCCCGTCATAGAACAACAGATCCACGTCGATCGGCCGCGCCGCCAGCCTGGGCGTTCCGCGCGCCCTTCCCACTCTCAATTCGACGTCGTGCGCGAACCGCCGAAAAGCACCGGCGTCCATCTCGGAGCGAAGCGCCGCGGCAACATTGAGGTAGGCCGGACCGTCGCCGCCGCCGGCCGCCGGCGACTCGTAAAACGACGAAACGGCCGTAATCTGCGTCCGCGTCCGCAGGCGTTGAAGCGCGGCCAGGATGTTGCCTTGGCGGTCCCCGAGATTCGAACCAATTCCGATGTAAAAGTCGTGCACGCCGTCACTCTTCTAGCCGGCGGGCCGGAATTCCGCATGAATGCCTCGTAAGATAGCGGAGGAATGCAGCGCGACGCAATTTATCCGTACGTCCTCGATCCGAAGCTCACAACGCAGGTATGGGGCGGCGACGAGCTCGTGCGCGTCTATGGTAAGCACGGCGATCCAAATGCTCGCCTCGGCGAGTCGTGGGAATGCTGGGATACCGATCGCGTCACCAATGGGGAGCTGGCCGGATCAACCGTCGCGGATTTGCGTACCCGGCTCGGAGCCGGGCTCCTGGGCGATCTCGACCCAAAGCGTATCTTTCCGGTGCTTACGAAGATCATCACCGCGCACGATTGGCTCTCCGTGCAGGTTCATCCCGACGACGCCTACGCGCAGCGCGTGGAACACCAACCCTTTGGAAAGACCGAGTGCTGGTACGTGCTCGACGCGCAGCCGAAGGCACAGATTGTCTCCGGCTGGAACCGCAATACGTCGCGAGCCGAATACGAACGGCGCGTTGCCGATGGCACGCTCGGCGAGCTGCTTCGTTATATCGATTTGAAAGCCGGCGACACCGTCTACATTCCACACGGGCTGGTGCATGCAATCGGCCCGGGTCTTACGGTCTTCGAGACGCAGCAGGCGTCGGATTTGACCTATCGGATGTTCGACTACAACCGCGTCGGCCTCGACGGCAAACCGCGCGAGCTGCACGTGCAAAAGGCCGCGGACGTTCTCGATTATCGCGCCACGACCTCCGGCACGCTCGCGCAAATTTCGTATCGGTTCGAAGGGCTCGAGCGAACGGCGTTGATCGCAGACGAGCACTTCGTGGTCGAGCGGATCGTTGCGAGCGGCGAACCCGCCTCGATCGCGACGCAGGGACGCCCGCTTATCCTCATGTCGCTCGACGAGCCGCTCGAACTCCAAAACGTCGATGCGAGCGTAACCCTGGAGCGCTATCAAACGGCGTTAATTCCTGCGACATCGCAGTGGTGCACGGTCCGCGCCGCCGCCGGCGACCGCGCACCGTTCATGTTCGTTACTCCGCCGGAGAATTCCGAAGCGCTGCCCGTGCGAATGCTTGCCGCGGGCGTCGCCCAGGAACGGATCGATTCGTTCATGGAGCAATTCTGAACGGCGCCTTGCACGTGGAGCGGCGGCCTCGCGCCCGGTCAAACTCGAGACCGCGACGGTAATCTGCTCCTTGGCGCGCTCGCGGCCGACAGCCTCGCGCACATCTACGGGACGCCGCTGCTCGTCATCGATCTCGACGTCGTCGATGCCGCAATTGCCGAGCTTGCGCGCTGCGCGAAATCGGCCGATCTGGAAATCTCGTACGCCGCCAAGGCGTTTGCAACCATCGAGTTCGTCCGGCACTTGGCGCAACGCCCGGTTGGCCTCGACGTCTGCTCGATTGGCGAGCTGGTCACCGCCGAGCGCGCCGGGTTTCCGTCGCAGCGGCTGACGCTCCACGGCGCCGGAAAGACCATTGAGGAACTGCACGCGGCCTGCGGCGGCCGAGTCGCCTACGTCGTCGTTGACGGTATCGAAGAGCTTGCAAAGCTGGCAGACCTTTCCCGGGCCCGAAGTTGCGCCGGCGTTATCGCGCGCTTGAACGTCGGCATCGAAGCCGGCGCGCATGCCTTCGTGCGGACCGGCGGCGACGATACGAAGTTCGGCATTCACCCGCGCGACGAAGCGGCGGCGCTCGCAATACTGCGCGCAAACCCCCAGTTGCGCTTCGCCGGCTTGCACGCGCACATCGGCTCGCAGATTCGTCAAACGGACGCCTACATCGCCAACGCCGCGGCGCTGCTGGATGCCGCCGAGCGCTTCGCCAAAGCGGGAATTCGCGTCGAGCGGCTCGTTCTCGGCGGGGGGTTCGGCGTGCAGACGCACCCCGAAGAAGCCGGCACGACGCTCGACGTGAGCGCGACCGTTGCGGCAGTTCAGAAGTACGTGCTCGGTCGCGCGCGCGCGCGCGGGCTTCCGGCGCCGCGCTTGGGCATCGAACCCGGACGCTCGATCGTCGCGCTTGCGGGAACGACGCTCTATCGGGTGCTGGCCGTGAAACGTCAATCGCACCGAACCTTCGTCGTGGTGGACGGCGGCATCGCCGAGAATCCGCGGCCGGCGCTCTACGCCGCCCGGCATCACGTGATCGCCGCCAGGCGCGTTCCCGAGGCGGAAGCAGAGATGACGCTCTGCGGACGTTCGTGTGAGAACGACGAATTAGGCGTCGTTCGCCTACCGCACAACGTTCGCAGCGGCGACCTTCTGGCAATGTGCGCGACTGGTGCGTATACGTATAGCATGGCTGGAAATTACAATCGCTTTGCGCGCCCGGCGGTGGTCGGCATCTCCGCCGGTTCGCATCGCCTCCTCGCCCGCCGTGAGAGCGTCGACGACGTTCTTCGCAACGACGCGGACCTCGAGATGCCTCAGGATGCATCCGGCCGCCGCGGTGCGGCGTTCTAGAAGCGTATGACGACGCAAACTGCCACCTTCGCAGCCGGCTGCTTCTGGGGCGTCGAAGACGCCTTCCGGCGGGTTCCGGGCGTTCTCGAAGTCGTTTCGGGTTACATCGGGGGCCGGGTCGAGAACCCGACCTACCGTCAAGTCTGCAGTCACACGACCGGCCATGCCGAAGCGGTCGAGGTAACCTTTGACCCGCAGCGAGTCGATTACGAACGGCTTTTGGCCCTCTTTTGGCAGATTCACGATCCGACCCAGCTCAATCGTCAAGGACCAGATCGCGGCGATCAATATCGCTCGGCTATCTTCACGCACGGCGAGGCGCAGGCGCGCGCTGCGATCGCGTCACGCGATCGCGAACAGCGCAACCACCCACGCCCGATCGTGACGCAAATTCTCCCCGCACCGCGCTTCTGGCCGGCCGAGGAGTACCATCAGCACTACTTTGAAAAGAACGGCGGAGGCGCGTGCCATATCGCTCCTGGAGCGGCGCGATGAGACGCGTCGAATTCGTCGCAGTGACGGCCGCAGGATTCGCGCTTTTTGCCTCGCCGATGCAACGCGCCGTTGCCGAACAGGGGTACGAAGTAACCCACAGCGACGCACAATGGCGCGCGTTGCTCGGACCGGATCGTTATGAAATCCTGCGCCGCGGAGGAACGGAGCCGGCTTTCTCGAGCCCGCTGATCGCGGAGACGGCGCGCGGCACCTATCGCTGTGCGGGCTGCGCACTCGCGCTCTTCTCTTCGAAGACCAAATACGACAGTGGAGACGGTTGGCCGTCGTTCTGGAACGTGCTGCCGAACGCAACGCGCACGCAGAGCGATTATGCGATCGTCGAAGAACGCACGGAAGTGCATTGCCGTCAGTGCGGTGGTCATCTCGGTCACATTTTCGACGATGGGCCTCCGCCTACTCACTTGCGTTACTGCATCGACGGCCTCGCGCTGCGCTTCGTGCCGGCTTGACGGCCTCAGCGTATGCCGATTTGGAGCATCTCTTCTAACGAGCGGCCGCGCCCCTCAACGCCGTAGCGGTACCACCACAGCATCGCCAGCGCGCCGACGCCGAAGATGCTTGCCATCCCAGCGAAGACAGAACCGACGCCCAGTCGAGCGTTGAGTGCAAAGAATCCCAGGGGTGCGACAATCGCGCCGAGGCGTCCGACGGCAACCGAGAGGCCGATGCCGGTTGCGCGCAGATCGGTCGGAAAGATCTCGCTAACGACGACGTAGGCGCCGGCCCCGCAGGCTGCGCTGAACATCCCGAAGACCACGAAGATGAGAACGAATGCGCGGGGATCGTGCGCGAACGCGAGCGAACCGCAAAGGAGTGCCGCGCCCGCGAATGCGAGCAACATCGTCGGTCTTCGGCCCCAAGCGTCGGCGAGCCAAGCCATCACGATTTGTCCGCAAAAGCCCATCCCGGCACTCACGAGGTAGAGCAGCGGAATCGCTCTACCGGTTATCCCTACCGCAGGAAAGATCGTGAGTCCCCCGATCGCGAGAATTCCATAGTACGGCATAACCTGTGCGAGGTTGAGGACGAATGAAAAGATGAGGCGCGCCGGCGTCGATCGCCAGAGGTGCACGATCTGCGCGACGTAGCCGCCGGCGTTCCTTGGATGAGGCGGCGCCACGTCGCTGCCCGGACCAATGCCGATCGTACCTAGACCGAAGAGCTCCGCGACGGCGGCACGCGCCTCGTCGATACGGCCGCGTGCCAAGAGCCAGCGCGGCGACTCCGGCAGGCCTTTACGCACCATGACGACGGCGACTGCAACGATTGCGCCGAACCAAAAGACGGCGCGCCAAGCGCCATTGGGCAGCAACCCGAGCGCGGCAACGGCTGCCGCCGAAGCAACGACGGCCCCGATATTCCACGAAGCGTTGATGACGCCATCCGCTCTTCCGCGGTAGAGCGGCGGAATGAACTCTTCAATTGCAGAGTTGATCGCGCCGTACTCGCCGCCGATACCGAGGCCCGTGAGCAGCCGAAAGAAGGCTAAAGACGAAAAGTTCCAAGAGAACCCGGTGAGCACGGTTGCAATCGCATAAATCGAAAGCGTCGTCATAAAGAGTCGCCGGCGCCCAAGGCGATCGGCGAGGGGCCCGAAGATTATCGCGCCGAGCAACATGCCGATGGTGTAGATCGGATTGACCCAAGCCGCCGTCGAGCCGTTAAAGTGCAGATCGCGCGCGACGTTGGGGAGCACGGGCCCCGTCACCGTCGTTTCGAAGCCGTCGAGAATCCAAGCTACGCCGAGCGCTCCCGCAATCCGCAAATGGATCGGTGACCATACGGCCCGGTCCAGCACTTCGCCGATGCTCACAGGCCAGGCTCTCGCAGGCTGCGAAAGCGAACCCCGCAGATGCGCATTCTCATAACCAATGACGACGGCATCGATTCGCCCGGTATCGCCGCACTCGTCGAAGCGCTCTCGCCGGCGCACACCCTGGTCGTGGTCGCCCCATCGGCCAATCGCAGCGGTATTTCACACGCTATCACCTCCGACGAAGCAATTACGATGGAGCGCCGTCACGATGCAGCGGTTCTCTCCTACGCGTGCTCGGGAACCCCTGCGGATTGCATCTTTTTGGGAGCGACGGAGCTCTCGCCACGTCCGCAACTCGTAATCAGCGGCATCAACCACGGTCCAAATCTCGCCGACGACGTCAACTACTCCGGAACCGTCGCGGGCGCGGTTGAAGCGTCGCTTCTCGGTATTCCCGCTGTAGCCGTTTCGCTCGCTTCGAATGACGAGGATCCGTCCGGCCGTCGCTATTGGGAGAGCGCTGCGCAGATCGCCCGACGATGCATCGCGGAAGCGTTCGAGCAGCTACGCGATCCATCGCGTTACTGGAACTTGAACGTGCCCAATCTTCCTCTAGCGCTCATTGCTGGTATTGCCGTGACGCGGCTTGGACGCAAGCGCATCTGCGGACGAATCGTGGGGCAAGAACGTGATGGAGCCATCCAATACTATCGCGCCTGGGAATCGCCATTCGAAACCGACCGGGAAACGCTCGGCACGGATATCGGCGCGGTCCACGCCGGTTACGCCAGTCTGACGCCGCTCTTGCTGGATCGCACCGCAGAATCGGGATTAGGAGCGTTGACCGAGCTCACCGCCCGATAGCGCTGAGGCAGCCTTCGTCCCGCGAGTGCGGCAGCCGGCCGCAGACGCCGCATCAACAGTTCGAACTCGGCAAAGTTGAGCGACTGCGCGCCATCGGAGAGCGCGTTTGCGGGGTCGGGATGCACCTCGATGAGCAGTCCGTGCGCGCCGGCCGCGACGCTGGCGACCGCTATCGGCGGAACGAGACGCGCGATTCCGACCGCGTGCGATGGATCGACGATCACTGGAAGATGAGTCATCTCCTCCAGCAACGGCACGACGGAGATATCGAGCAAATTCCGCGTCGCGATGTCGAACGATCGTACGCCGCGCTCACACAGCACGACGTTTTCATTGCCGCCAAGCAAGACGTACTCAGCCGCGAGCAACCACTCTTGCACGGTCGCGGAGAGTCCGCGCTTGAGAAGAACGGGCATCCGAGCCACACCGACCTCGCGCAGCAGTGGAAAGTTTTGCATGTTGCGCGTCCCGATCTGCAGCATATCGGCGTACTGCGACACCCTCTCCACGTCGCGAGGGTCCATCACCTCCGTGACGACGCTCAAACCATAGTGATCTCCCGCGCAGCGCAGCAGTTTGAGTGCCTCTTCGCCGAGGCCTTGAAACGAGTACGGCGACGTGCGCGGCTTATATGCGCCGCCGCGCAACACATTTGCGCCCGCTGCGGATACGGCGCGGGCCGTCTCTTCGAGCTGCTCGCTCGACTCGACGCCGCATGGTCCGGCGCAGATAGCGACCTCGTCACCGCCAAACGTCGCGCCGTTGCGCAGCCGCACCACCGTCCGTTCCGCTCGCGCATCGCGACGGACTAGGCGGTACGATTGCGGTACGTTGACGCCACGCTCCACCCGCCGGGCTTCGACGCGCCGTCAGCGCTTCATCCTCTTAACCTTATGAGCAGGCCAAGGCCGAGTCGCTGCATGAAACAGGCCGCAATGGAGAACGTTGCCGTCACGGGAGTGGGAATCATTTCGCCGATCGGCAGCACAACGGACTCATTCTGGCGGCTATTGCTGGAAGGAAAGCGCGCGATCGCGCCGATGCCGGGCGGTTTACGGCTCTCCGGAAACGCGCTCTGGGCTGCAGTCGGCGACGACTTTCTCGCGCAAAGTTCGTTGCCACCCAACGCCCTGCGGAATACTGATCGCTTTACACAATACGCGATGGCGGCGGCGGATGAGGCCCTCACGCGGGCGAGACTCAACCCTCCGAACGAACGGACCGCCGTCATCGTAGGCAATACGATGGGCGGCTTTCCGCTCGTGGTTGAATCGCAGACCCGCTTTCTCGACGGTGCGCGCAACGTCACGCCGAAACTCATGGCGCTCGTTATCCCAAACATGGCGTGCGCCTCGATCGCGATGCATTGGAAGCTGCACGGCCCACAGCTCGCGATCAGTACTGCGTGCGCATCCTCACTCGACGCAATCGGTCTCGCATCGGGAATGATCGAACGCGGCGAGATCGAGGCGGCGATCGTCGGCGGAAGCGAAACGCTCTTGACTCCACTTGTGTACGAAAGTCTGGTGCGGGCCGGCGCGCTCTCGCGTAACCGCGACGTTATGCGGGCATCGCGGCCGTTCGACGTCGATCGTGACGGCTTCGTGATGGGCGACGGCGCCGGCATCCTGGTTCTCGAGCGTGTCGAGCGAGCCCAAGCGCGTGGGGCTCGTATCTTGGCGCGCGTTCGCGGTTACGGTTCGGTCGCGGATGCCTATCATATAACCTCACCCGACCCGTCTGCACGCTACGAGGTCCGCGCGATGCGCGACGCAATCGAAAGCGCCGGCGACGCCGGCAAAGAGTGCGGCGTCGTCTACGCGCACGCAACCGGAACGATCGTCGGCGATGCGGCGGAATCGAAAGCGATCGACGAAGTTTATTCGGACCGACCGGCGATCGTCACATCGATCAAGGGACACCTCGGCCACAGCATGGCAAGCGCCGGAGCGATGTGCGCAATTGCCGGCATCACCGGGATGCATGAAGGCGCGATTCCGCCGACGATGGGGACGCAGCACACCGATCCAAATGCGCGCTTCGATCTTGTGACGGCGCAACCTCGCGCCTACTCGTACTCGGCGTTCCAGGTCAACGCTTTTGGCTTCGGCGGACAGAATGCGTCGCTGATCCTTTCGTTGTGAACGCGAGCAGGTCGCGCTCGCGCGAATTAGAAATCAGGACGTGTTTTACCGAGGTGCGACGCCGATGAATCTTCTCGTCAAACGTACGAGCGGACCGCTGGCCGGTGCGGTGCAGGTCCCGAACTCCAAATATCACGCGCACCGCGCGTTGATCCTGGCGTCGCTCGCGCCGGGTACGAGCCGAATTCTCGGCCTTTCCGATGCACGGCACGTCCAATACACGGTTGACGTGCTTCGCGCGCTCGGCACGAAGATCGAAGTCGACGATCAAACGCTGCTCGTGACCGGCGGTCCATATCGCGTGAAGCGCAGGGTCGTGTCGGTAGGCAGCTCCGGATCGACGCTCTATTTCATGATCGGCTTGGCATCGCTCGCCGATTCACCGATTACCTTGACCGCGCAGAAATACTTTCAGCGCCGACCGGTCGGACCATTGCTCGAAGCGCTCGCCGCGATGGGGGTGCGGTTTGAGTCGGCGCGTGGATGTCCGCCGATCGCAATCACGCCAAGTCAACCGCGCGGCGGCACGATCGTCATCCCCGGAACCTTGTCGCAGTGGATCTCCGGGCTTCTGCTGCTTGCTCCGTTCGCAAGAGAGCGCACGATCATCGAGGTCGAGGGCGAGTTGAACGAGCGTCCGTACATCGGCCTAACGGTCGCTATGATGCGCGCCTTCAACCTGCACGTGAGCATCGCTCCCGACTGGCGTCGATTCGACGTCGAGCCCGGACAGCAGGCTCGCCCCACGACGGTCGAACTTCCGCCCGACATCGGATCAGCGGCTTTCGGTCTTGCCGTCACGGCGATCCATCCCTCCGACGTCCTCTTTACCGGCTTGCAGAAGACGCCCGGCGAGCTTCCCGACCATCCTGAAGGGGCGTTCATGGAGATCGTCCGTGCGATGGGCTTGCCGATGAGTTACGACGCAGACGCGCGTGCCGTGCGGGTGAAACATGACGGCGTCGAGCTGCGCGGGGTACGGGTGGACTGTCGCGACATTCCAGACATGTTGCCGATCCTTTCGACGCTCGGCACGTTCGCAAAAGGCGATACGGTTCTGGAGAACATTCGGCACGTTCGCCTCAAGGAATCGGATCGTGTCGCTGCGATGCTGCAGCTCAACCGAATGGGCGGCCGTCTCGAGCTGCACGACGATCGTCTGGTCGCACATGGCGTGGCACAGCTCTTTGGCGCGCATCTCTCTTCATTCAACGACCACCGAATTCTGATGTCGCTGGCTGTGGCGGCTTCGCGAGCCGAAGGGCAGAGCACTTTGACCTATCCGAACGCGTATCGCATCTCATATCCGCGGTTTCTCGAAGCCATGCGCAGCATCGGCGTCGCGATGTCGATCTCCGACGTACCGGCCGGCGGCGGGCGCCTCAAGCCTAAGCCGCATCGCTCGATGCTCAAACCGAATCGTGCCGCGCAACTCACGTTGAACGAACTTCTGCGCAGGCAAGCGTGCGAAATGCCGCGCGAGCTTGCGGTAGTCGAAACGGGCGATGGTATCGACGCAAGGTTGACGTGGGAGGAATTGCTCGAAAGAGTCGAGCGAACCGCCATGCTGCTGCTGCACCTCGACGTACGGCCCGGCGAACGTGTGGCATTTCAACTCCCGAACTGCATCGAGTTCGTCGTCCTTTCGCTCGCGACGCTACGCGTCGGCGCGGTCTGCTGTCCGCTGATGCCGATTTTCCGCGAGCGGGAGGTTGCGTTCTGCTTGCGTCGCTCCGGCGCGCGCGTGCTCGTAGTACCCGACCAAGCCCGCGGCCGCCACCACGCGGGCGAGATCGCATCGTTGCTCGGCGAAGCATCGATTTTCAGCGGCAATCTTCCGATACGGCTCGAGCACGTCGTGGTTTCGGCGAGCGGCCGAAAATCGCATCCGCTGCCGGCGACGGACGGCGAGAACGGATCGGTGCATTGGTTGAGACTCCAAGAGGCGGTCCGAGCCTTTGAGATCGATACGGAAATTCTCGATGCTCGGCGCAGCAAGCCGACCGCCATCGTGCAGCTGCTCTTCACGTCGGGAACCTCCGGTGAACCCAAAGGTGTGCTGCACCGCAACGACGTTCTTATGCGCGCCGCCGCGATGGAAGTCGAGCACTTGGGGCTCGGTGCCGAGGATCGGATCTTCGTGCCGTCACCGCTTGCCCATCAAACCGGTTTCCTCTACGGAATGTGGCTTGCGATTCTCATGGGCGTTCCGCAAATCGTTCAACCGGTGTGGAATCCGTCGCGGGCGCTGCGCGCGCTCAATGACTGGGATGGTACCTTCGTGCAAGCCGCCACTCCCTTCTTGGCCGACCTCGTCAAGGCCGTTGAGGATGGCGAACGTCCGCCGGTGGCGCTTCGAATCTTCGTCGCGACCGGAGCGTCGGTGCCGCGCGGCTTGGCCGAGCGCGCAACGCGCATCCTCGGCGCGGCCGTCTGCGGAGCATGGGGGACGACGGAATCGTGTCTGGGAACGCTTTGCGCTCCCGGCGACGAGGCCGCGAAAGTCTGGGGAACCGACGGACGCGCCCTGCACGGTATCCGCTTGCGCATAACCGACTCCGGCGGGCGTACGCTGCCGCCGGATGAGGAAGGCCATTTCGAAGTTGCGTCGCCCACGATGTTCGAGGGATATGCCGATCATCCGGAATGGACGGCCGCCGCTTTTACGCCCGACGGCTGGTTTCGCACCGGCGATCTCGGCGTCATGGACGAATCCGGATACATTCGGATCACGGGCCGGGTCCGCGACGTGATCAACCGCGGCGGCGAAAAAATTCCCGTCGCCGAGATGGAACAACTGCTCAGCGATCATCCCGCGATCGCCGACGTTGCGATCGTCGCAATGCCGGATCCGCGGTTGGGCGAACGATCCTGCGCCTTCGTCGTGCTGCGCGGCGGAGCGCTGCTCGACTTCGAACGCATGCAACATTATCTCGACGCGTGTCAAGTCGCCAAACATTATTGGCCCGAGCGACTCGAAATCGTCGGAGACCTTCCGCGCACCCCCTCGGGAAAGGTGCAGAAATACGTCTTACGCGAGCGCGCACGAGAGTTACGGCCGCAGGAACGCGTTAAGGAAACGATTTCGTGAAACAACTCGACCGCGCGGCGGTCCTTCGACAGGCTCAGGACGAAGCGTCGTTTGCAACACTGAAGGACGAGATCGCAACCTACGTCTCGGGACCCGCCGAGGCCTGGGCGACCCGCATCGAAAGCGAGCGGCAGGTTCCGCCCGCGCTCTGGGAGGATCTGCGCGCCCGCGGTTACCTCTCACTTGCGGCCCCCGCCGCGTACGGCGGGCGTGGGATCCCGTTCGCGCGCTATTTGGAGCTCGTCGAGCTCTTCTCGATGTCGCACGCGTCGATCCGCATGATCGTACACGTCGTCAACGGCACGTGGCGCGCGATGGATCGTTTCGCAACCGAGGAGCAGCGGCGTCAATTTGTGATTCCGTCGGTCCGAGGCGCGGTCAAGATCGCATTCACGCTGACCGAGCCGACCGCCGGCACCGGAGCCGACCTTCGTTGCAGCATCGTGCGTGAGGGCGAGACGTACTACTTGAGCGGAGAGAAGCACCTGATTACGTTTGGAACGATCTGCGATTACTGGCTTCTCTTTGCCAGGATAGCGGGCACCCGCGGCGCCGATGGAACGGTCGCGCTCCTCGTCGACCGGCGCTCGCCCGGAGCAACCGTCGTCGCAATGGAAGAATCGATGGGCGTTCGGGGAACAGATCACGCTCGTTTGACGTTCGCGCGCACGCCCGTTCCGATCCACAATCGCCTCGGCGAGGAAGGCCAGGGCTTGGAAGTCGCGCTCGGCGGCTTTCTCACCCCGAGCCGGATCTCGGTGGCAATGAGCTGCGTCGGATTGGCGCGGCGTGCCCAAGAGCTCGCCATGGAATACGCCGCAAAACGCGAGACTTTCGGAAAGAAGCTCGACCAGCGTCAGGCGATTCGCTTTATGATTGCCGAGAACGCAACCGACATCGAGGCCGCACGCCAACTCGTGCTTCATGCGGCGCGGCAATGGGAAGCCGGGAGCTCCGAGGCTGCGATGCTCTCGTCGATGGCAAAGCTGCAGGCCGTAGAGATGCTCACGCGCGTCACCGACAAAGCGCTGCAGATCCATGGCGGCAGCGGGTTTTGGCAGCCAAACCCCATCGAACGCGTCTATCGAGATGCGCGCGCGCAACGTTTTGAAGAGGGGACGAACGAAATTCAAAAGACCGTGATCGCGCGCGAGTTGCTCGGCAATTCGGGAGGCCCGGGGTGAGCCGTCGCTTCGAGAAAAAGGTATCGCTCATCACCGGCAGCTCACGCGGCATCGGACGCGCCTTGGCGCTGACCCTCGCCCGGGAAGGGGCGACGATTGTCGTCAATTACGTTCGCAACGCCGAGCTCGCGGCCGACACCGTCCGTCAGATTGAAGCGCTCGGGTCTGGAGCTATTGCGGTACAGGCGAACATGGAAAACGTCGAAGAAATCGACCATCTCTTCGACCGCGTCACAGCCGAGTTCGGCACCCTCGATCACTTCGTCTCCAATGCCGCCGCGAGTTCGTTCAAGAAAATCGCCAATCTCAAAGCGCATAACCTCGACCGGTCCTTCGCGTTGAACGTTCGCGCGTTCGTCTTGGGTTCGCAGCGTGCCGTGAAACTCATGAACGCCGGCGGGCGAATCGCGGTCCTCTCTAGCTACGGGAGCGTACGAGCGTACCCCACCTACGCCAACCTCGGATCGAACAAAGCGGCGGTCGAGGCGTGGGTGCGATACATGGCCGTCGAATTCGCGCCGCTCGGCGTCAACGTCAATGCGGTAAATGGAGGCCTGATCGACACCGAATCGTGCGCCTACTTCTATAACAACGTTCCGGGAATGGCGCCCATCGAAACCGTCTTGTCGAAAATTCCAAAGCGCCGAATGGGAACCCCGCAAGAGGTCGCCGATGCCATCGCGTTTTTGCTCGCAGCCGAGTCGGAGTACATCACCGGCCAGACGATTTGCGTAGACGGCGGTCTGAGCGTGATCGCGCCGCCATTCTACGCCGATACGTCGCCGCCGCTGACGCTCGCGTAAGAGCGCCGGTGTTCTCGCACGCGCTCCAGGCGGCCCGGATCGGCACGCTGCATCTTCGCAATCGCATCATCATGGGTTCGATGCATTTGGGCATCGAAGCCGACGGGGAGGCACTGGCCGCGTTTTATGCCGAGCGCGCGCGCGGCGGTGCCGGCTTGATCGTGACCGGAGGATCGTCGGTGAGCCGCGTCGGCGCCGGCGGGAGAAATTACAGCTTCATCAACGACGCTGCGGGCGCGCAGCCGCTGCGCCGGGCCGCAACCGCAGTGCACGAAGCCGGCGGCCGCATCGCCCTGCAGCTCTTCCATGCCGGACGCTACGCTTTCTCTTCCTCGTTCGGCTTGCAGCCGGTTGCGCCGTCGGCGGTGCCCTCGCGTTTTTCGCCCGATCCGCCCCGCGCGCTCGACGAAGCCGAGATCCTCGCAACGATCCGCGACTTTGCCAACGGTGCGGCATGCGCTCGCGAGCTCGGCTACGACGCCGTCGAGGTGATGGCGTCGGAGGGCTATCTGCTCAATCAGTTTCTCTCGCCGCTGACAAACCGTCGTGATGACGCGTGGGGCGGCGATTTCGGGCGTCGCATAAACCTTCCGCGCGCGGTGCTGCGCGCGATTCGCTCGAACGCGGGACCCGATTTTCCGGTTATCTTTCGCATCTCCGGCGCGGACTTGATGGCAAACTCGACGAGCGCCGATGAAACGCTCGCCTTTGCGCGGGCGCTCGCACAGGACGGAGTCGACGCCCTCAACGTCGGCATCGGCTGGCATGAGTCGTCGATTCCTACGGTGCAGCATCTCGTGCCGAGCGGCATCTGGGTTCCGTATGCCGCCGCGGTCAAATCGGCGGTTGGCGATCTGCCGGTGATCGCAAGCAATCGCATCAACTCGCTCGCCGCCGCCGAAGAAGTTTTGTCGTCGGGCAGCATCGACTTCATCTCGATGGCCCGGCCATTTCTCGCCGACGCGCAGATCGTCGCAAAGGCCGCACGTGCCCAAGCCCACCTCGTCAACACGTGCATCGCCTGCAATCAGGCATGCATCGATCGCTCGGTGCTCGACGAGCCCGTTTCGTGCATGGTCAATCCGCGAGCCGGCCGCGAGCGCGAGTTTCCCGAAAGCGGCACCTCGGGTGCGTCACGACGATTTGCTGTCGTCGGCGGCGGACCCGCCGGGATGGAGAGCGCTCGCGCGTTGGCGGTCCTGGGTCACCAGGTCGAGATCTTCGAAGCGCAGAGCGAGCTGGGCGGTCAGTTTCGGATGGCGCGCCGAATTCCCGGAAAGCGCGATTTCGGCGAAACGATTCGCTATTTCACCAACGAATTGACGCGGCTACGCGTCGTCCTGCGATTCAATTCTCCGCTCACGAACGCTGCGGCGCTTCGAGCCTTCGACGGGATCGTGCTCGCAACCGGGGTCGTCCCACGCCGCGCCGCCCTTCCGGGAAGCGACTTCCCGCACGTCCTTTCGTACGCCGACGTCTTGCTGCGAGGTTGCGCCGTCGGCGAACGCGTGGCGATCGTCGGAGCCGGCGGAATCGGTGTTGACGTCGCGCACTACTTGAGCTTTGGCGAGGCAAATACCGACGAAAGCACGCGCTTTCTCTACGAGCAGGGCTTGGCCGCACCGCCGGACGGAACGCTGATCGTCGCGGGACGCAAAGAGGTCGCGCTCATGCGCCGCGGCTCGACGATCGGCGAGCGCATCGGAAAGACGACGCGCTGGGCCGTGCTGCGCGCGCTGCGCGCCGCCGGCGTAGAGATCTTGGCAAATCTTACCTACGACGCGATCGTGCCGGGCGGCATCCGCGTGCGCACCGCCGAGGGCGTCGAGCGAACCATCGAAGCGGATACGATTGTCATCGCCGCGGGTCAAGAGCGCAACGACGCCTTGCTCGAGCCGATCCGCGCGCTTGGCATCCCTTTTCGCGTCGTGGGCGGCGCGAAAGACGCGAGCGAGCTCAACGCGGTGCGCGCCTTCGAAGAAGGAGTACGCGCCGCGCACGAGCTCGCTCGAACTTATGCGTAGCGGCTTCGCTCGTTCCATAGGCTACGTGGCCGCCTTAAGAAGCGATTGGAGGTGCGAAACGTGGGTTGCAAACGCGTCGCGGCCGCCTTTCGTCAGACGGTAGCGCGTCAAGGGCCGGCGGTTGACGAAGCTTTTTTCTTCGTCAACATAGCCGGCATCGACGAGCTTGCTGAGATGCGCGCCGAGATTACCATTGCTCACCTCAAGTGCCCGTGCGAGCTCCGAAAAGGCGACCCAATCGAAGCTCAGGAGCTCGGCGACGACGCCGAGGCGTACTTTGGAGAGCAGCAGCTCGTCCATTCCTAGAACGCTCTAGTCGCGAGCGAGCAACTCGCTCGCGCCGAATCCGGCATAGCCAACGAGCATGCCGGCCGCGAGAATGTACGCGGTCATCGCGGGCGCGGCGAAGTTGGCGACCACCAGCGAGACGACGACGATGATGCCCGCCACTTGCGCGCGATGGTTACCGTGCAGCCCGATGTAGAGAAGGACGAGCGCCTCCACGACGCTCCAGATCGCCGCCGATGCAATGCCGGTGAAGATCCGATTGACCGCCAAATCGACGATAAACGCAAGGCCGATTGTGAGCCAAAGCACGTTGAAGAACTCGCGTTGTACGAGGGACGTACGTTGGAGTCTGCGGCTCAGCGCACGACTGTGAAGGGCGCTGTAAACGGCTGCGGCGAGAAGCACGAACGGTACCGACCAAAGCACCGAAGCCGCCAGCAGCCCTGCGCCGACGACATGAAAGAGCACGGTGATGTATGCCGAGACCAAGCCCCAAAGGAGAAAAAACTCGCCGCCGGCGCAAAGGCGCGGATGCGACTCCGCCAGGATTCGATCGACCATTTCGATGTGGTCTCGCGCTTGCGCCGCATCGATCCGTTCCACGATCACGCCTCCCGCATTCCGAGCAAGAGCCATACGCCGGCCAAGAGGGCGAGCGCCCAGACTGCAGCTTGCGACCCCGCGTCACGAGGGGTAAGGCTCCAGAGCCACGCGATGGCGATGCCGTAGCCGCCCCAGATGAAGAGAAGGCGCCCCGCGCACGAGCTTGGGGCGGGCCGCTCCATGGCTTTTCTCAGAGTAATCTGTTTCATAGACTATTCTGTTTTAGCATACCGCTACGACAGCGTCAAGCCCCGATACGAACC
This sequence comes from Vulcanimicrobiota bacterium, assembly GCA_963756635.1. GTDB lineage: Bacteria > Vulcanimicrobiota > Vulcanimicrobiia > Vulcanimicrobiales > Vulcanimicrobiaceae > Cybelea. The sequence continues at coordinate 258,240 of CAVWOR010000001.1, read as the reverse complement.
TTCGGGCCGAGCGTTGACTGGGCCGCGCTCTGCCTGGTATCGTACCGAGGTTATGTACGCGATCATCGAATCCGGCGGTAAGCAATATCGAGTCGCCGAAGGCGACGTCATCCGCTGCGATCTGGTCGCGAATGAAGTCGGTTCGGACGTGACCTTCGATCGAGTCGTTCTTGCGGCGAGCGAGGAGGCCGTAAAATTCGGCACCCCGACGCTCGAAGGCGCCACCGTTTCCGGGACCGTTGTGCGGCAGGCGAAGGATAAGAAAATCTTGGTCTTCCGCTATAAGCCAAAGAAGCGCGTCCGTAAACTCAACGGGCACCGCCAGCCCTACGCCGAAGTCAAGATCACCAAGATCACGCTGCCGTAGCGGCGGCCAGACCAGCATGCTCGAGGTCACCTTCTACCGCGACGATCGCGATCGGTGTTGCGGTCTGGCAGCACGCGGGCACGCCGACTTTGCCGACCCTGGCACCGACGTTGTTTGCGCCGCGGTTTCGGCGATTCTTCAGGCGGCGCGGCTCGGCCTGACCGAACACGCCCACGCCGATATCGCCGCACGGCAAGAGCCGGGGGAACTGACCCTCGATTGGAACGAGGACCACTCCGAGCGCGAGAGCGTGCGAGCGATCGTCGCCACCGCCGAGCTTGCCATCGAGCAGATCGCCCGGCGTTTCCCGAAGCACGTTCGCGTAAAACGCGCCTCCGTTCGCCGGCAGCGGGTGGCGAGGTCCCAGAGCGGGTAACAGACTTGGCAGACCGAAGGAGATTTTACGATGTCTGAGAGTTTCCGCACGACGCCACCCGAACAGCCTTGGTCGAGTTCGACGAGCCCAGGTAACGGCTATCAAAGCGCCTTCGGCGAGGGGCGTTCCCACGAGGAAGACGACACCGGCGACGCCGGCAAAATCGTGCTGGTGGGGGTGCTCGGCGGATTGCTTTCGGCGGCTGGCTACCTCATCTACCGGCGGCTGCCCGAAGAGCAGAAGCAGCGCCTCAACGGCCAAGTCCGAGCGATGCTCGCGCAGCGGATAACCGAGTTACGCCAAAACTTTAATATTTAGGAAGGCCCGCGTCGCGCTCTTCTGCGGGCAGCGCCGGCGGCGTGGCCGTTGGCTCGTGGGTGTCGGCGGCGCGCTCCATTTCCGCGATAAATGACTGCGAGGTGTGCTGGACGTCCCGCATAAAACGTCCGGCCTGCCGCATGACCTTCGGGAGCCGGTCCGGTCCGAAAAGCAAGAGCGCGAGAACCGAGACCACCAGGACGTCGGGCACGGAAAACATCGGCTGGAAGGGCTTACCTGCGCAGCCGTGCAAGCATCAGGGCCCGCCCGTGAAGATTATTTACACACGCGGCAATCGCACCGAAACGCTGGCATCCCTGGCGACGCTGCGGAAGATCCTCAACCGATTCGTTGCGCACCGGGTCTTCTACGAAGTCTCGAGCCGCAGCAAGCGCGGTCATGAGTTCTTTTCCACAAAGAACGTCTTTGTCGTCGGACTTATCGAAGTCACGAACTTCGAGCATCTCAAGATCCTCTTCTTCGACGCCCACTGCCAGTCGCATTCGATCGAAATTTTAAACCCTCAGACGATGCGTATTTACGACGAGGTGCCCGGACGAGGCTTCGCCGTCTCGTTCATTGGCGGCGACGGCGACGGGGTCGAAACGCGCTGCTACATCCGCGACGAAGGCCCCGACGGCGGCGCGGTCCACGAACGAACGGCGCTGGAAAAGATAACCCTGCCCCAGCTCTTCGAATACCTCGAGGAGATCACCGCCGCCGAGCCGGTCGCCAAAAGCTCGTAGCGCTCGCGCGCTGCTCCAGTCGTTGCGCCTGGCGCAATGCTCGCACGCCTTCGCCGAAACGTCCCGCGCGCTTATAGGCAACGCTGAGGTTGAGATACGCAAGCGCGTACTCGCGGTCGCCGGCTATTGCGCTTTCATAGCGAGCGATCGCCGCGTCGAGCAGGCCTTCTTCCAGCAGCATGTTGCCGAGATTGGTCAACGCCGGCGCAAACCCGGGGCGCGCTTCCAGCGCTGCTCTGAAGTCGCCGCGTGCGCGGTCGGAATCTTCTAAGCCGATCCGAGCGACGCCGCGCTTGTTCAAAAGGAGGGCGCGCTCGCTGCCGGTCAGCCCTTGGTCGGCCAGGAACTCGGTAAATGCGGCGTCGGCGCTCGAGAAGTCGCGACGCTCGAGGGCGCGCAGCGCGCAAGCAAATCGACCTTCATCACGAAACACGTTCCCTCCATGTTCACGATCGATGTCATCACGCTCTTTCCCGAGCTCTTTGCACCGTTCGTCGGACTCTCGATCGTCGGCCGCGCGGTAGAAAACGGCCTCGCGAACGTGCGATACCACCACCTGCTCGACGAGCTTTTGGAGGGCGAGCGCGCCGACGAAGCACCCTTCGGGGGCGGCCCCGGCATGGTGTTACGGATCGAGCCTATCGCGCGGATCCTCGACCGGATCGCGACGGAGGCCTCCAGCGCCGAGCGGCGCGCGATCGTGGTGCCCAGTCCGAGCGGCAACCCTTTCACGCAGCGGGAGGCGCAGCGTTGGGCCGGGCTCGATCGGTTGGTGATTGTGTCCGGTCACTACGAGGGAATCGACGATCGTCTCTCCGAGCTCTATCCGATCGAGGAGTGGTCGCTGGGTGACTTCGTGCTGACCGGCGGCGAGATCCCGGCGCTTGCTTTCATGGACGCGACGGTCCGCCTCTTGGCCGGCGCGTTGCGTCCTGAGTCGCTCGAGAGCGAGTCCTTCACGGGCGGCGCGCTGGATTATCCCAGTTTCACCCGCCCGGCGACGTTTCGCGGCGTCGACGTTCCAGCCGTTCTGCTCTCGGGGGACCACGCCCGCATCGCGCGATGGCGACGGGAGCAGTCGCGGCTGCGCACCGTGACGCGCCGCCGCGACCTGATCGACGATACCTTGCAGGGCGAGGAAGGCGCGTGATAGGATACGGTGGTTCTGCCGGGCCCCGCGCCCGGCTATTCGTTGCGCCGCCCTCCGACCAAGTTCACCCCGGGCAAAGTCTAGGGCTCAGGATAAAGCTATGAACGTCATCGATGTCCTCAACCGCGAGCACCTCAAAGAGAGCATCCCTGAATTCCGAGCCGGCGATACGGTGAAGGTCTATTCCAAGGTGCTCGAGGGCGGCAAAGAGCGCACGCAGATGTTCGAAGGCGTCGTCGTCGTCCGTAAGGGCGGGGGCGCCGGAGAGTCGATTACCGTTCGCCGGATAGCTCATGGCGTGGGAGTCGAGAAGACTTTCCTTTTACAGAGTCCTCGCGTCGAGCGTATAGAGGTCGGCAAGCGCGGCCTCGTATCTCGCAGCCGGCTCTACTATTTGAGCGAAAAGGTCGGCAAAGCGGCGCGCATCAAGGAAAAGAAAGCCAAAGGGACTTAGAATCCCGCTCTGACACCGCTGCAGCTCATCGGGCTCATCTGCGTCTTGGGGATCGCGCGAGTCGCGCTCTCGGTACAAGCCTTCCCGCGCCGCCGGGCAACAATCGCGCGCGGATACCTCGATGCGGTCATCGTCGTGGCTCTGCTCGCGCTCTTTCTGATCACGTTCGTTATCCGGACCTTCTACATCCCGTCGGTTTCAATGGTTCCGACGCTGCAGGTTCGCGACGTCGTGCTCGTCGATGAAATCGCGTATCGCTTCCACGGGCCCGCGGACGGGGACGTCGCAATCTTCAGGCCGCCGGTGGAATCGGGCGGCAACGATTTCGTCAAGCGCGTCATCGGGGTGCCGGGCGACGCGATTTCGATTTCGAATGGAGTCGTCTACCGGGACGGAAGCACGCTACGCGAGCCCTATGAGAACCAGCCTCCACGGTACGATTTGGCGATTCGGCAATACGGCATATACGTCGACGGAAATCCCCTGGATCCGCGCACGGCGAACGTGCCTCCGCGCGCGTTGTGGCAGGCCGCCAACCGAATTCCGAGAGGCTTCTATTTCGTCCTCGGCGATAACCGCAACTATTCGGACGATTCGCACGTCTGGGGATTCGCTCAGACCAGCGGCCCATTCGCCGCTGGGCCTTTGGCCGGGCGCAAGATACGCGCACGTTTCATCGGCAGAACGTTCGCGATTCTGTGGCCGCCGGGCCGACTTGCCGTTTTGGAGAGGTAACGCTCAATGACGCCGTACGAGCTTCTCGCCATCGTCGCCGTGATCGGAGTCGCGCGCGCGGTCCTTTCACTGCGCCCGGTTGCCGCTGGTTCGGGTGGCCGCAGCACCGCCATTGCGCGCGAGTATTTGGATCCGTTCATCATCGCGGGCATCGCGGCATGGATTCTCATCACGTTCGTGGCGCGCACCTATTACATTCCCTCTGGTTCGATGTTGCCGACGCTGCAAATCCACGACGTGCTGCTCGTGGACAAGTTCGAGTATCGTTTCCATGCGCCCAACGAGGGCGATATCGTCGTCTTTCCGCCGCCTATCCCGACACCCGACGATTTTATCAAGCGTGTGATCGGGCGCCCGGGCGATACGCTGCGCGTCGCCGGGGGCAGCGTTTATCTCAACGGAAGGGCGCTTACGGAGCCGTACATCGCGGAAAAGCCGTCCTACAGCCTCGAAATTCGCAACTATGGAATCTACGTGAGCTACGGCGCCGGTTGGCAACGCCTGGAGCCGAACGACGCCAACATTCCGCCCGCAGCGCGCTGGACCGCGCCCGATCGCATCCCGCCGCACTGCTACGTCATGTTCGGCGATAATCGCAACGACTCGGAGGACTCGCACATCTGGGGTTTCGCACAAGACGCCGGACGTTTCGCAAGCGGTCCCCGCATGGGAGGAGGCGGCGGCTTTACCGGCCGCGCCTTTTTGATCTTTTGGCCTCCCCCGCAAGCCAAGATTCTCTAGCGTGCTAAGCGAAGTCGAAATCCGTGGTCCGCTTCGTGCGATGGCGACCGGTGGCGAACCTGGTCTTGCAGCTTGCAGTCCTCGCAGCGCTCGTCGGAGCCTTCTTCGTCCGACTTCCGGAGGTCGCAGGCCTTTCGATGGAGCCTCACATACGCTCGGGCGAGTATGTTTTGATCAACACGTTTGCGTATCGAATCGGCGCACCTCGGCGTGGCGACATCGTGGCTTTCCGCCATGAAGGTGACGCGCGCGCGACCTTCATCAAGCGAGTGATCGGCCTCCCGGGCGATCGCATTCGGATCGATCGCGGACAAGTCTACGTCAACGGATCGAAGCTCGACGAACCGTACGTACGGCACTCCGACGGCCGGAGCTTTGGCGAAATCGTGGTGCCGCGCTCGTCCGTCTACGTCCTGGGCGACAATCGCGCGCAGAGCGAAGATTCCCGTTTCTTCGGGCCCGTGAGCGACGACCTACTGATCGGGCATGCCATCGCCGGGGTTTGGCCGCCACGAATGCTCGGCGGATTATGACTCTCTTTTTTCCGTTAGGGGAATAGCGATTTTGGAGAGACAGGTTGCGTGGTATCCGGGACACATGGTGAAGGCGACACGCCGAATTCGCGAGTACTTGCGCTCGATCGACATCGTCGTGGAAGTCGTCGATGCCCGAATTGTGCGCAGCGGACGCAATCCGCTCCTCGACGAGCTTGCCGCTACGCGCACGCGCGTCGTCGCGCTTAACCGTCAGGACTTAGCCGATCCGGCGACGACAAAACGATGGCTGAGCTATTTCTCGAAGCGGGGTGCCGATGCAGTAGGCGTGGACGGCCGGTCGCAGCGAAGCGTGGCTCGCGTCGCCGTGGCGATCGCGCATTCCCGCGCCCAAGCCGCTCGAGGGGGCTCGCGCGCAATGATCGTTGGCGTGCCCAACTCCGGCAAATCCTCGATTGTGAACGCCTTGCTTCGCCGCGCGGCCGCGAAAACCGAGGATCGCGCCGGCGTAACCAGACACGCGCAGTGGTTTCGCCTCGCGCGCAACGTCGAACTCATGGACACGCCGGGAGTCCTGCCGCCGAAGATCTCAAGCGCAGCCGCGCAATGGAAGCTCGCGATCTGCGGCGCCGTGCCGCGTGACCTGTACGACCCTCAAGAAGTTGCAGCCGCCTTTCACGATTGGCTTCTCGCCCGCAACCCGCGCACTCAGGTGCCGGACCTTGCAGTCTTTGCGGCTCGGCGGGGTTTCGCGCGGCGTCGCGGCGAGATCGATTATCACAACGCGGCCCAGTCGTATATCCGCGCATTCAACGATGGCGCCTTTGGGCGTTTCTCATTGGAGGCTCCCGATGACCCCGAAGCAGCGTAAGGCCAAGACCGCCTACGAGCGCGAGCGGCGACGCCTGCACCGGTTGCACCGCTTCGAATTCGCGGCGCGAGCGCAAGGGTTCATCCTCGTCGGGGGCATCGACGAGGTCGGTCGAGGACCGCTCGCGGGACCGGTCGTCGCCGCGTGCGTCGTCGCCTCGGCACCGCTCATGATCAAGGGCCTGAACGACTCCAAGCAGGTTCGACCCGAAGTGCGAGTCGCAATCGCGGAGATCGTTAAGGTGCGGGCGGCGGCATGGGCCGTCGGCAGCGCCTGCGTTGCCGAGATCGACCGCCTGAACATTTACTGGGCGAGCATTCTGGCGATGGAGCGGGCAATCGCGGCGCTGACCGCCGCACCCGAGTACCTCATCACCGACGCGGTTCGAATTCGCTCCTTCGATCGGCCCCAAGAGCCGTTGATCCACGGCGATGCGCGATGCGCGCTGGTTGCGGCAGCCTCGATCGTAGCGAAGGTCCACCGCGATCGCCTCATGGTCGAGCTCGATAAAGAAGATTCGCGCTATGGCTTCGCGCTGCATAAAGGCTACTCGACACCCCATCACCTGCAGGCGTTGCGCATGCACGGACCCAGCATTCACCATCGTGCCAATTGGGCGCGCGTTCGCGACGCTCAACTGGCGCTGGGTCTCGACACATTGGAAGCCTTCGAAGCCGTTGCGGAATAACAGTGCGAAGGGCCGCCTGGGAGAGGATCGCGCGAGCAGCTTTCTCGCGGCGTGCGGATATCGCGTCCTGGCGCGCAACGTGCGAGTTCCCGGCGGAGAAATCGACGCCGTGTGCTTGGACGGGCCGACGCTGGTCATCGTCGAAGTCAAGCGTCGTGACTCCCGAACCTTCGGCTCCGCCTTACGCGCCGTCGACGCACGTAAGCGCGCGACGCTTCGGAGAATCGCAGCCGATTACGCGCAGATCGTGGCGCCGTCGGCAAAGATTCGATTCGACGTCGTCACGCTCGACCGTCATTGCCTGAGCCTGCATCGAAACGCCTTCTAGTGGCCTACTAGTGCCTGCTCCAGCGAAGAGTTCGCAGCCGGAATTGCGTCGCAGCGTAACGCCATGGGGCTCTTTTGCGTGGGGATACTCCGACGTCGGCGCCGATATATTCGTCGGCCTCGGGCTCGTGCTCGCCTGGGCGGCCGGCGCTTCGAACGTCGCGTTTCTTTTCGCGGGCGTCGTCTACGTTTGCATCGGGCTCGCCTATACCGAGCTGGCGGCCACCTATCCTGTCGCCGGCGGTGGCCAATACTTCGTCATGCGAGGGCTGGGCGACATCTTTGGCTTCATCGCAGGCTGGGCGGTGCTGCTCGATTTCACGATCGACGTCACGCTCTTCGCTTGGAGCTCGGTCGATTACACGAGCCAGCTGCTGCCGGCGCTCGTCAACTCAGTTCATCCGTGGCTTCACTTTCTGGTCGTGCTCGGGCTCGTCGTTGGGCTCTGCCTTCTCAACGTCGTCGGCGTTCGCGAGAGCACCGCGTTCAACGGGGTCGTTTCGGCGCTCGACGTTATCAGCGAAACGTGCATCCTCTGTTTCGGCTTTCTCTTCGCGTTTGCGCCGCACTTGCTGATCCACGCGATGAAGTTCAACTGGCCTTCGCCGTATCAACTCATGCTCGGCACGTCGCTTGCGATCGTCTCGTTCGTCGGCCTCGAATCGATCTCGCAAGCGGCACAGGAAACCCAGCGTCCCGCCTCGGTCATCCCGCGCACCTCGGTGGCCTTGATCCTAACGATCCTGATCTTTGCCCTTGCGTACTCGAATCTCGCGCTGGGATTACACCCGTGGCATCCGATCGTCGATGCCGCCGGCCACTCGCTGCAGTTCTGGCAAATCTTTCCTCATAACGCCGACAACCAGGGTAAGGCCGTCGCGCTGCTGGCCGAGCAAGTGCCGTATTATGGCGCGATTGCCGCCCTCTACGTTCCGGTTCTCGGCGCGGTCCTGCTCTTGATCTCCTCCAACTCGGGCGTCTTCGGAAGCTCTCGAATCGCCTACGCGATGAGCAGCAGCAACTTGCTACCCTCGATTTTTCAGCGCGTGCACAGGACATTCCGGACGCCGATGATTTCGATCGTCTTCTTCTCAACCATCGCCGTGGTCGAGCTGATCTTCGCCGCAGCGCCCGCACTCTTTCCGTCGGTCGCGTCGCTCTACGCGCACTTCTTCCACGGCGAGAACGGTCTCGGGTTCCTCGCCGACCTCTACGCCTTCGGTGCGGCGACGAGCTACTCGTTCGTCTTCCTCGGCTTGATCGCACTACGCTTGACCGATCCCTTGAGTCCTCGCAAGTTCAAAATTCCCGTGAATATTCCGATGCGGTTTCGCGGCGAGCCCGTCGAGTTTCCGGTGGTGGCCGTACTCGGCTTTATCGGAATCTTCTCAATCCTGATGTTTACGCTGCGTACGCATCCGCTCGGCCGGATCTTCGGGCCAAGCTGGCTGCTGCTCGGCCTGATCGTCTATCTCGTCTATCGAAACCACCGGCGGCTTCCGCTTCTGCGCTCGCAGCCGCACGACTGGCGCCACGCCCAGGTCGACATCTTACGGCGCGCTGGCGAGCTCGAATTGATGGACGAATACATCGCCAACGTCAAAGCGAGCAACGCACGTCGCGCCGAGCAAGGGCCATAGCGATGCTGCTAGTGCGAGGCGTCCTGGCCGCTGCCATGATCGTCTGCGGGCTCGTCATTATCGCCCGCATGCTCGAATCGCTGCGTGCAGGCTTTGCGATCCTTCCGGGCGTGGTGCTCGGGGCGGCGATGATCGCGCTCGGCGTCCACCGGATATCGCTGATTTTGCGCCTGCGAGGGACGATGTGATCTCGCCGTCGAGCGAGGTCCACGTCACCGTTGCGGGCGCCTTCATCGCGCTCGTCATTGCCGGCACGGTCGGAGCGACCTTGTGGTGGATGCTTCACCCGCCCGAGTCGTACGTGCAGCGCATCGCGGCGCAGGCGGAAAGCGAACTCAGGGGATTGGTCGGAAGTCTGATGGTGGTTTTTTCTCCCGAGATCGACTCGGCACATATGATGGCGTTAGCCGTGAAATTGGCGCGCGGCGAACGCTCGGAACTGCTCGCGCTCTACGTCATCGAAGTTCCGTACACATTGCCGCCCGACGCCGAGATGGAATTAGAGGAGCGCGCCGCGCTCGACTCCCTCGGTGCGGCCGAAGCCATCGCGAATGCAAACAACGTCACGATTCGAACCGAAACTCTCAAAGCACGCTCGACCAAACAAGCAGTCCTCGATGTCGCTAAACGCGAGAAAGCGAACCTAATCATCTTAGGCTCGTTCCGCGAGGGAAAATACAGCGGTGCACCGTTAGGCCGCACCATCGAAGAGATCGCCGCCGACGCAAAATGCGATGTGCTCATCGGCGTCGAAGGCAAACACGGTACGCTGCTGATCGACGAGAGCGTACAAACCAGCTCCCAGCCTGCTTGACCTCCAGGAGAGTTTGTGAACCTTAGCCGTTCGTGTTTGATTTGCAGCATTGCAACGAGCCTAGCGCTCGCGCTGCTGCCTTTGGCCACGGCGCGCGCGGCAAATGCGGCGCCGGCGATTTCGGCGTTCGATCAAGCGTTTGCCGCGATCAACGATTACACGTGCATCCTCCACGTACACGAGGCCAAGGGCACGGCAACGCAAGATCGCGTCTATCAGTACTCGTTCATGAAACCCCACTACGCCAAGACCTTGATCCTCGATGGCGACGGCAAAGGTTCGGGCGGAGTCTGGGTCGGAACCGACCAGATCAGCGGCCACCAAGGCGGCATTCTTTCGGGATTTCACCTCAAGATCGATATCCACGACCCGCGCGCGATTTCGCTGCGCGGCGTCACGATTCCCGAAGGCTTGCTGCAGCGGATCGTCGACGACTACGCGACGATTTCGGGCAAACTGACGCAAACCGACGGCGGCAAGATCGGCGGCGTTCTCACCGACCGCCTCGATCTCAAAGCCGCCGACCCGGCGGCAAATGACGACGTGACCGAGCAAATTCTCTATCTCTCGAAAGAGACGCACTGGCCGATCCGGCAGATCATGTACTCCGGCACGCAAATCGTACTCGACGAAAATGTCACCGATCTCAAAACCAACGTCGGCCTCAAGCAATCCGATTTCCCATTTTAGAGTTCCGCTCAGGTTGACAAGAAGTAGCGCTTGCGGAGTTCGTCGAGGACGACCGCGAGCAAAATGACTGCGCCAAGCAGTACCTTTTGCAGATAGGAATCGACGTTGAGCAGGTTCATCGCATTGTAGAGCACGCCGATGAGCAATGCGCCGAAGAACGTTCCAATGACGCTTCCGCGGCCGCCCATCAAGCTCGTCCCGCCCACCACGACCGCCGCGATCGACTCGAGCAGTTCGTCGCCGGTTCCGGTTTGCGGCGAGCCGGACGAGAAGAGCGCCATGTAGAGGAATCCGACGACTGCCGCGCAGGCGCCGCTGATGACGTAGACGGATGTCTTGACGCGTGCGACGTTGATGCCGGCGAGACGGGCCGCCTCCTCGTTTCCACCGATCGCGAAAACGTATCGCCCGAAGCGCGTACGCGTCAAAAGCACGGAAGCGGCGACGATCACGACGAGCATCCAGATCACCGGTACCGGAACGTTCGGAAGGTGCAGCACGTGCGTAACGCTGCCGAGAAACGAGCCGATTCCGGTGTTTTGAAAGTCGCTGCTCTGCAACGCCACCGGGCGGCCGTGCGAAAGAATGAATGAGGCGCCGAGTGCCATCTCCAGCATCGCCAGCGTCGTGATGAATGGTGGCAGATTGAGCTTCACGACCGGCAGCGCGTTAACCCACCCGGCCGCACCGCCGACACCAACCGCTACGATCAGCGTCGCCGCGATCAGCGGAAATCCGCTCAAGTGGACGCTGTTGGCGAAGAGCGCGGCAACCACGCCGGTCAATGCGACGAGCGATCCGACCGATAGATCTATTCCGCCGGTGATGATGACGAACGTTTGGCCGACCCCGAGGATGCAATTATAGGTGATCTGCCGCAGAACCCGGACGATGTTGCTCGGCTCTAAAAACGAACCGCGCGACGCGGCGTCGACGATCGCGACGAGCAGGACCAAGAAGGCTGCGGCTGCGGCGATCCGCCCCCAATTCGCGAGCCTTTCTCGCTCTCTCATGCCGCCGCGCCGGTTGCGATAGCGATGACTCGTTCCGGGGTAGCCTCCGCGCGCGCAAACTCCGCTGCGATTCGTCCCGCACGCACCACGAGAATGCGATGCGACATTCCGAGCACCTCGGGAAGATCGCTCGAGACCATCACGATCGCCGCCCCGCGACCGGCCAGCTCGAGCATGAGTTTGTAGATTTCGGTCTTGGCGCCGACGTCGATTCCGCGCGTCGGCTCGTCGAAAAGAAAGACGCGGGCGTTTCCCAACAGCCATTTTGCGAGCACGACCTTCTGCTGCGTGCCGCCCGAAAGGTTGCGCACGAGTTGCTCGGTTCCCGGCGCCTTGATCTGCAACTCGTCGATCATCCGCATGGTCGCAGCGCGCTCGCGGGCCACATCGATGAGGAGATCGCGATCCACAAAGTCTGCGAGGTGCGCGAGCGTGACGTTCTCGCGCACCGTCATCCCGAGAATTAATCCCTGCGCCTTGCGATCTTCGGTGATGAACGCGATTCCGGCCGCGATCGCCGCGTCGATGCGGCCGGCGTGCACCGCACGGCCATCGACCCAAACCCCGCCTCGGTCGGGTAGGTCGGCGCCGGCTATGGCTCGGACGATCTCCGTTCTGCCCGCGCCGATCAAGCCCGCGAGACCGACGATCTCGCCCGCGCGCACCAAAAAGCTCACGCCGTTAACGGTACCGTCGCGCTCTAAATCGCGAACGACCAAGCGATCGGGCCCGCCCTGTTGCGGGTCGGCAAGCTCGGGGAAGTGTGCGGATAGCCGGCGCCCGACCATGGCGTGGATGATTTCGTCGAATGGAAAATCGGCGGCCTCACGCGTTGTGACGACCCTGCCGTCGCGTATCACGGTCACACGGTCGGCGATGCGAGAAAGCTCTTCCATTCGATGCGAGATGTAGATGATGCCCGCGCCCGTGGCTCGAAGCCGGCGAACGATCGTAAAAAGCCGTTCGATCTCACGGTCGGCGAGTGCGGCCGTCGGCTCGTCCATCACGATAATCCGCGCGGACCTTGCCAGTGCTTTTGCGATTTCGACGAGCTGCTGCTGGCCGACCGATAGGCGCGAAACCGGAACGTCGAACGGCAACTCCACACCGAGCTCGTCCAACGCGCGGCGCGCGCGCGCGCGTACGGCGCCGGCGTCGATGAGAGCCGCACGGGTGGGCTCCGCCCCGAGGCTGATATTTGAGGGGACGGTCAGTTGCGGTACGAGCGTGAACTCTTGATAGATCATCCCGATGCCGAGACGCTGCGCTTCTTGCGGCGTATCGATGCGCACGCGCCCGCCATCGATGAAGATCTCGCCTTCGTCGGCTTGCAGGGCGCCGGCAAGAATCTTCATTAAAGTCGATTTCCCGGCGCCGTTCTCGCCCACGAGGACCAGGACTTCTCCGGCGCTTAGCGTCAGCGAAACGTCCGAGAGCGCGCGCACGCCGGGAAAGCTCTTCCCGATGCCGCGCATCTCGAGCAATGGCGCCACGCGTTACGGCGACGGTTGTGCGCCGGCGCGCGTGAAGGTACCGACGCCGATCTTTACCAGCGGCGCCGGTTTCTTGCCGGCAAAATAATCGTGAATAACGTCGACGGTCGTCGATCCGATCTTGGCGGGATATTGAATGGCGTCGCCATACATCTGCCCGCTCGCAATGGCTTCGCGCGCTTCCGGTGTCGCGTCGTAACCGACGATTGCGATTTTACCGGTTAGCCCGGCGGCCTTTACGGCGGCCAATGCGCCCAGTGCCGAATCGTCGTTGATTCCGAAGATGCCTTTGAGATCTCGGTGTGCTTGTAAGATATCTCCGGTATCGCTGCTGGCTTTATCGCGGGTTCCACCGGAGTCGACATCGGCAACGATGGTAACGGTAGGGCAGAGTTGCGCGAGCGCTTCTTTGAACCCCTTGACGCGGTCTTGAACGCTCGTCACTTCCGGTTCGTCGATAATTGCGATGCTGCCGCCCTTGCCGACGGCCGCACAAATCAGTTTTCCAGCCTGGAAGCCGCCCTGGACGTTATCGCTGGCGATATGCGCGACGACCTGTCCCTGCCGGCTCGTGCTCGCGATGTCGGCGGTAAAGACCGGGATTCCGGCAGTATTCGCCTCGGCGATCGCGCTTCCGATGGCTTGCGAATCGTAAGGCGTAAGCACGATCGCATCGGCGCGCTTCGAAATGAAGTCTTCGACTTGGCTCTGTTGTTTGGCGTTGTCACGGCTCGCATCCACGACGACGAGCGCATACCCGTATTTTGCGGCTTCGCTGCGCATGCCCGATTCCATATCCTGGTAGAACTGGGCCTCGCGATTCTGAATCGATACCCCAATCGTCTTGTGCGCGCCCCCCTGTAGATCGGGAGATCCCGCGGCATGAGATTGGGATGTCGCATGCGAGCACGCCGCAAGCGCGACGATCGTGAAAGCAACGGGAGCGAGCGCTCTTTTCAAGCCATTTTCCTTTGGCAATGCCGGAATAGCTGCCGTGGTTTGGGCGTCCGCACCGGTCGCGCCTCTCTGATTACTGTCCACAACCTGTGACATTATCTTGTGCAATCTGTGGAGAAACGCCCTATTCGGGTCGTTTCGGGTCGCAAAACGACCGGCATTCTTAGCTTCGGACCGTTTCTTGGCGATCGACTTCCTGCCAACGGTCGGGAAGCGGAGCTCGCGAAAAGGCGCGAGGAAACATCCCCTGAGGGTTTCGCTTCAGCCATGCCGCCGCCCGAAGCGCCAGATATTCGAAGTCGTGATACTGAGCTTCGCCGCGAGTGCGGCGCATGATCGCGACGGCCGGGGCAACCTGCCGCCAGCAATGGGCGATCAAACGCGCGAAAAGATCCATAAACGTAGCTTCGGAAACGAGACCGCGTTTTACGAGCGTCCCCATTTCGTTGAGCCAGTTGCAGGCAACCATCTCCGGATGCACCGCCGGATCGACAAATCCAATCCGCTCCAGCTCGAGCCGGTACGTGGGATCCTCTAATCGCTGCGGCAGCTTCTCTTGAACGTACGTGAGCGCGGCCTGCAATTCCGGTGCGCGAAAATCGTGCTCGAGCGAAAGCAGCGCTTGCAACTGATTCCCGGCCCGGATATGCCGCAACTGGACGAGCGCGGCGACGACGCTTCCCAATATGACGACGAGCGTTCCCGTTTCGGCTAAGGCGCTCAGGATTGCAGCGCTCTGCGCGTTCATTGTCGCCGTGATTCTTGACCGGAAGGCAGACCCCTAGACATCGTTCGACGGGGGCGCAGAGGACCGCAGTAATGCTCTCCCTTGCCTTTTCCGCTGCGATGCTCGGCATTGAGGGCTACGTCGTGCGCGTCGAAGCCGACAGCGCCGCGGGGACACCCGCGTTCACCATCATCGGTCTCCCCGACCGCGCGTTGGGCGAAGCGCGGGAACGCGTGCGAGCCGCAATCCTCAACTCCGGATTCTCCTATCCCGCGGGGCGGCTCTTGGTCAATCTCTCTCCGGCCGACGTCCGTAAGGCGGGGCCTGCCTTCGACCTTGCGATCGCGCTGGCGTTGATTGGAATTGACGAGCAGGTCGAGCGCAGCGTCTTGCACGAGTTCATAGCGCTGGGCGAGCTCGCGTTGGACGGCAAGCTTCAACCCGTCAGCGGCATACTTCCGATGGTTCTTGGAGCGCGCAACGCTGGATTTACCAAGCTCATCGTTCCGGCGCCCAATGCCGATGAAGCGGCCCTCGTCGCCGGCATCGAGCTCTACGCCGTCGATTCGTTCCAATCCGCGGTCGCGGTGCTCGCCGGGCACGGGTCGAAATGGCGACGCCGCACGGCCGCTCCGGTACTCGATCTCGCCGACGAACTCGTGCATGGCGATTTGGCGGACGTGCGCGGCCAGGTCGCCGCAAAGCGCGCACTGGAGATCGCGGCGGCAGGCGGCCACAATCTTCTGCTCGTGGGGCCGCCGGGGTGCGGCAAAACGATGCTCGCGCGACGCCTCCCATCGATCCTTCCGGCGATGTCGCTCCAAGAAGCGCTCGAGGTGACGCAAATTTACAGCGTCGCCGGTTTGCTCGTCGGCCGCGCCGACATCGTGCGAGCGCGGCCGTTTCGTTTTCCGCACCACACGATCAGTCAGACCGCGCTCGTCGGCGGCGGAGCGCTCGTCAAACCGGGAGAAATATCGCTCGCTCATCATGGCGTGCTCTTTCTCGACGAGTTCCCGGAATTCACGCGCAGTGCCATTGAAGTCATGCGACAGCCGCTCGAAGAAGGAACCGTGACCATCGCGCGAGCCGCGGGAACATTTACGTATCCGGCGCGCTTCCAACTTGTAGCGTCGATGAATCCGTGCCCGTGCGGTTACCGCGGCACGCGCAGCGCTGAGTGCCGGTGTGACGAAGCGGTGGTTGCCAAGTACGTCAGCAAGCTTTCCGGTCCGCTGCTGGACAGAATCGACTTGCAGATCGAGATCGCGCGCGTTCCGTTTGACGATATGGTTCGATACGATGGCGCGGAGCGCTCCGTGCGCATCCGCGACCGGGTGGTTGCGGCTCGGAAACGACAGCATGCACGATTTGCCGGAACGACGCTGGGCTGTAACGCCGAAATCCCCGGAAACGCTATGCGTCGTTACTGCGCGCTCGACGAGTCCGCAATGCAATTGCTGGCGCACGCCAGCACCAAGCGCCAGTTCTCCGCGCGGGCGCTCGACCGGATCGCGCGCGTCGCGCGCACGATCGCCGACCTGGGCGACGACGAAAGCATTACTACCGCGCACGTTGCCGAAGCCATCCAGTACCGCAGCTTAGAGCGCCTTGGCGCGGCGGCGTGACTTCGGCCGCGGCGGCTGAAGGCGGCGACGCGACCCGCGGGCAAAAAGCCGAAGATGCGAACTGCCGCTCTGCTTCTCGCAAGCTCGGTCGCGTTTACGCTTCCAACATTGGCGAAGGCTGCGATGCCCAGCGCGCCGACCTCACTTGTCGACACGTTCGTTGGAACGTCGGGCACGCCGGCCGGCGGTCCGATCGACACCTTTCCCGGTGCCGACCTGCCTTTTGGAATGGTTCAATGGAGTCCCGACACGCCGTCGCAGAATGCCGGCGGCGGTTACGAGTATCTCGACCACGAGATCACCGGATTCAGCTTAACGCACTTGAGCGGTCCGGGCTGCAACGTTTTCGGTGACTTCGGCATCTTGCCCGCCGTCGGCGGTATTCCAAGTGATCCGGCCGCGGCACGACAGCCGTTTTCGCATGCGAGCGAGGAAAGCGCGCCGGGGTGGTACGCGGTATCGCTTGGCAGTCCGTCGATCCGCGCGGAGTTGAGCGTTACCGCGCATACGGGCGTCGCGCGATTCAGCTTTCCTTCGACCGCGCAGGCGAATCTGTTCTTCAATGCGGCGTCGAACCAAGCCGGCGTAACCGACGCGCGCATCCGGATAGACGGCGCAAGCGAGATCTCGGGTTCGGCATCGAGTGGTTTCTTCTGCGGCATGCCCGATCGCTATACCGTCTATTTCGTGGCGCGGTTCAACCGGCCGTTTCGTGAGTACGGCACCTGGAGTGGTGCGCGAACCTCTCTCGGATCGAACGCGAGCCGAGGCCCGGCGAGCGGCGCGTGGGTAACGTTCGATACGACGCACCAGGCGCAGATTACGGTCAAAGTGGGTCTATCGTTCGTCGACGCAGCCGGAGCGCGTGCAAATCTCGCGGAGGAGAACGGCTGGGACGTGACCGCCGTTCGAAACCATGCAACCGAGATCTGGAATGGGATGCTGCGTCGCGTCACGATCTCCGGCGGAACCTCGCAGGAGCAGCGGACCTTCTACACCGCGCTCTACCACGTGCTGCTCCATCCCAACCTGATAAGCGACGTCACCGGCCTTTACACCGGTTTTGACGGCAGAATCCATCGTGCTCGAGCCGGACATCGCGAATATGCAAACTACTCCGATTGGGATATCTATCGCACCGAAATACCGCTTCTTGCGCTGCTCGCACCGGGTGAAACGAGCGATATGATGGAGTCGCTCGTCGACGCCGCGCGTCAGGAAGGGTGGCTCCCGCGCTGGGCGCTGGTCAATGGACCGACGAGTGTAATGGGCGGCGACTCGGTCGATCCCGTCATTGTCGGCGCCTACGCGTTCGGTGCGCGCGATTTCGACACGCGCGCCGCCCTCGCCGCGATGATCAAGGGCGCCTCCACAACCGCCGCGCCGCCCGCGCAGGGTTGGTACATCGAGCGCTGGGAGCTCGACGACGACTACCTGCGCCGCGGATACGTAGTCAACTCGCACACGACCTCGGTCTCCCCTGGGCCAAACGGCGCTTCGGAGACGCTCGAGTACGCCCTGGACGACTTTTCAATCGCACGCTTCGCCTACGCGCTGCACGACCCGCATGCATACGATACATTCATGCGCCGCTCGGCGAATTGGGCGACGCTTTTCGACGACGCAACGAGTTCGATCGCGCCGCGCGATGCCGACGGCGCGTTTCTGCAACCGCCGACCACCGAAAACGGGCAAAGCGGTTTTCAAGAGGGGAACGCTGCGCAGTATACGTGGATGGTTCCGCAGGATCTGCGCGATTTGATTGCGGCAATGGGCGGTCCGGCGGCTGCGATCGCAAAACTCGACGTCTTCTTCGCGCAACTCGATGCCGGACCGGATAAGCCCAACGCATGGCTGGGCAACGAACCGAGTCTCGGCGCGCCGTGGGTCTATCTTTCGGCCGGCCAACCGTGGCGCGCGCAAGAAATCGTGCGTCGCGCGCTCACGACGCTGTACGGCGATACGCCGCAGGGACTTCCTGGTAACGACGATCTCGGCACGATGAGCGCCTGGTACGCCTGGTGCGCGATGGGCCTCTATCCCCAAAATCCCGCCGCGCGCTATCTCGATGTAGGAGCTCCGCTCTTTTCATCGGTGTCGCTACGCGCGCCCAACGGCCCGACGATCCTGATTAGGTCGCCTCAGCGCGGCGAAGCTCCCTACGTCGCTGCATTACGCGTGAACGGGCACGCGAGCGACGCTACGTGGGTCTCGCTTCCCGTGCGCGGCACTCTGCGCCTCGATATTGCCGTCAGCGCAAACCCCAACGAGCGGTGGGGCAGCGGATCCAATTCGGCGCCGCCCTCCTACGCGACAATGCCGCTCGTGCTGCCGCCCGCAACGCCCGCCGTCTTCAATGCGGCTCGCGACATTCGCGTCGACGCCGGCGGTACCGCGGCGCTGCGCTTCGAGATTTCAAATCGCGCCGGTAAAAGCCCGGCCGAGGTGAGGTGGCACGCGGTGCTTCCCGATGGATTTCACACCGGTGCGAACGGCGGCCGCGCGATCGTGGCGGCCGGAGCGACGAAAACCGTCGTGGAGCAGCTTGCCGCCGACGCGTCGCTGCGGGCGGGATATTACGATGCGCGCATCGACGGAATCGCAGCAGATGGCGCGCTCTTGGCGCATCTCACTATGAGCGTGCTCGTCGGCAGCGGTAAGCAGCAACCGCGCCTCGCGTATGCGCAGAACCGTTTTGGCGATACGATTACGCCGATCGATCTTTCGACGGGCGCGACCGGTCCGGAGATTCGAGTGGGCGAAGAACCCCGCGATGCCGCGCTGAGCTCCGACGGCACGCGGCTCTACGTCACCAATCTTGGCGGGAACTCGGTTAGCGTCGTCGACACGCGCGCGCAACGCACGATTGCTTCGATCAAGGTAGGCTCGTCGCCGAGCGGAATTGCCATAGCGCCGGACGGCAAGAGCCTCTGGTTCGCAAACGCCGACGACGGAACGATCGAGTCAATCGATACGGCCTCGCTTAAAGTTGGAAGGGCAATTCACGTCGGCTCTCGTCCGCGCGCAATTGCGATCTCTCCAGAGGGTTCCTTCCTGTACGTGAGTGAGAACGGATCGAACACGGTCACGCCCGTGGATCTTCGTTCGCGCAAGGTTGAAGCATCAATTGCGGTCGGCTTGCGACCCGCCGGCCTCGCGATCACGCCCGACGGCAAGAGGCTCTACGTGGTCGATAGCGCCTCGAACGACGTCACGCCGGTCGATCTCTCCACCGGCCGAGCCATGACTCCCATTCCGGTCGGCGTCTACCCGATGGAGATCGCGATCGCGCCCGGCGGCCGCATCGCATACGTAACGAACTATGCGAACTCGACGGTCACGCCGCTCGACCTGCAAACAGATACCGCCGGTGCCCCAATCGAAGTGGGCGGCGCTCCATACGGCATCGCAATGACCTCTGACGGCCGAACCGCGATCGTCGTGTCGCATCGCGACAACGCGTGCGTCCTCGTCGACCTCGCCACCCGTCGAGCCGGCTCTCCGATTCCATTGGGAAACGGACCGTATACCGTCGTCGCCCCTTGAAAACGCGCCGCTTACGAGCGAGGGGCATCCAGCTGCGGGATCGCATCACCGTCGAGAAAAGCGCTTAACTCTCGCGGCGAAAACTGCAGGCCTGCCCAGAACGAACCAAACTCTCCGTAACGAGCGCTCGCCTCGTCAAACCGCATTTCGTAGATCAGCTTCTTGAAGACGAGCGGGTCGTCGGCGTAAAGGTCGACGCCCCACTCGAAATCGTCGAATCCGATCGATCCCGAGATCACCTGCGTCACGCGGTTGTGATAGGAACGGCCGACGACGCCATGCGTGCTCATCATCTTCAATCGCGCTTCGAAACCAAGAATGTACCAGTTCTGCACCTCGCCGCGACGCTTGCTCATCGGATAGAAGCATTGGTAGCGTCGCGACGGAATCTTTGCCCATAACCTGGGGCCGATGTGGGGGCTCTCCGCCTGCTTACGCACGAGTTCGTCGAAGGCTGCGATCCATTCTGGAGATTGCGGTGCCAGGCCGCGCTGGCTGAGTTCCGAGTGAATCTTTCCGGTCGCGTCGTATAAGCCGAGCTCCAACACGGAAACGTACGAACCGTGCGGAGCGAGAAAATCGCGCAATTCGAGCTTATCGACCAGCGTCTGCGCGTACGCAAGCCCGTCGAAGGTACGCGCGTAGTGAGTGAGCATGAGATCGCCTTTGTGGCCGACGATTTGCGTTAGGCCGACGTCGCCGTCGTCGTTGCCCTTGAGATGATCGACGAGATCGGCGGCATGGCCGGCGTACTTGTCTCGCCGCTTCTGCGGCAACGCATCCCATCCGCGGCGGTTGAATGCGAAAATCCGGTGGAGAATCCACCAACCCTCGAGAGACTCAGGTACGTTCGGGTCGCGCATCTCGTCCGTCGATCTGACTGCCTGCCACTAGCGGGCCAGCACTTTCGCGCGTTTCACCTCGGCTTCGACTTCGGCCTCCAGCCGGTCGGGATGCTCTCGATACTTCGCCCAAAGCGGCGGAGTGTGCGCGATGTCGTTGAGCACGCGCGTGTAGACCGCGTTGACGGGAATGGGCACGCCTCGTTCGAGTCCCGCGGCGGCTACCGCGCCGTTGAGAACGTCCACTTCGGTCTGCGGCTTGGCGCGACGCAAATCGAGCAGCAGCGAGGGCGGCTTCGTCCCGCGGGCCCCCGCGATGGTATGTGCCAAGAGCGTGCGCGAGACCGGACTCGGCAGGGCGGCAACTGCAAAGAGCGCTCGCACGGGATAGCGCGGCAAGTCGATCGGTTCGATTTGCAGCGCCTGCATCACCGCACGGACCTCCCGGACCATGCGAATCTCGAGCGTAAAGATCTTATCGAAATGCACGAATCGGTTCGGCAGGACGTTGAGAATCGCACAGCTCGCATTCGCCACGACGTTGAGCGCCAGCTTGCTCCACTTCAGCGAGCGCCAATCCTCGACGACCTTCACCGTCAGACCCGTACCCGCAAACGTGGCCGCCAGCCAATTGTAGGCGTTCGCGCCGATCGGCGCGAGCGCTAGACCACCTTCTTTTGCGGGGCGCGCATGCCCGTCACGGTCGCGGTCGACCGGAGTCGTCAGCGCCGCGGCGACCACATTATCCGCGCCGAACGCCTCGGCTAGGCGTTCTTCGTTGCCGACGCCGTTTTGTGGCGAGACGAAGACGCATTTCTGCGGGTAGGGAATCGCTTTGCGCAGCGTTTCAATCGCGCCCTCCGTATCGTACGCTTTGGTTGCGATAAGGGCGACGTCGGCGTCGTAGGGGGTTACATCTTGCGCGGCGCGCGGCGCATACGCGACGTCGACGCCGGCGGCCCGAAGCAGATCTCCCAAGTACGTTCCGACCGCACCTTTGCCGACGATGTAGACGTTCACGTCGAAACGCCTGTCGAACCAAAGCCTCCATCGCCGCGCAGCGTAGGCGGCAGTTCGTCGACGAGATCGAATGACGCACGCGCAACGGGCGCGACAATCATCTGCGCGATGCGATCGCCGCGACGAATGACGAACGGTTCCGTTCCGAAATTTGCGAGCACCACGTGGACCTCGCCGCGGTAATCGGCGTCGATCGTGCCCGGCGCGTTGAGACAGGTCACGCCGCAGCGAATTGCCAGGCCGCTACGGGGCCGGACTTGCGCTTCGTAACCGGGCGGCAACGCGATCGAGAAACCTGTTGGAACCAGCGCGCGCGCTCCCGGCAAAAGCGTGAGCTGCTCGCGAACGGCCGCCCGGATGTCGGCGCCCGCGGCGTGGTCGCTCATGTATCCCGGAATCGGCAGCCCTTCGCCTTGCGGGAGGCGCTGGAGCGCGACGCGCACGCGGTTCACTACAACTGGGCCAGTTCTTCGCGGAAGCTCTCGATATCGCGAAACGAGCGGTAGACGCTCGCAAAACGAATGTACGCGACCGGATCGAGCTTACGCAGCGCCTCCATGAGCTTTTCACCCACCAGAGCCGAGGCTACCTCACTTTCGCCGCGCGCGAAGAGCTCGCGCTCCAGATCCGCCGCCACCGCCTCGATTCGACCTTCCGGAATCGGCCGTTTTTCGCACGCCTTGCGCAGCCCGGCCAAAATCTTCTCGCGGCTGTACTGCTCGCGCCGCCCATCCTTCTTGACGACGAAGAGGCGCGGGACTTCCATTCGTTCGTAGGTTGTAAAGCGATGCTTGCAGCGCGGGTCCAAACACTCGCGCCGGCGGCGAACGACGGTCTCGTCGTCGCGCGAGTCGACTACTCGCGTCTCACTCTTGCGACAGGTCGGACAAGTCAGCGGTAAGTCTCTCCCCCACGGCATATCTTGTGGGTGCACGTATTATACGTCACTATGCGTAGGTAAGGCAAAAAAAGCCCCAACGCGTTGTGCGCGTTGGGACCCTGCGCCAAGGACCGTGCACGCTCTTAAGCAGAGCCGATCTTGAACATCTTGGTGCCGCAGACGGGGCACTTGCCTTCCACGGCAGGGCGACCGTTTTTCATCGTGATTTGGACTGCGTCTTTTATTTCACGCTTCGCCTTGCACTTGACGCAATACGCTTCTGCTGCCAACTCGGGTACCTCCGTGCGGCCAGGCTATTCCTCGGGCGCTCCCGATTCCCCCCGCCTGCCGCCTAGCGCCCTCGGAAGGATGGCGTGATGGAGGGCGGCGAGATGTGGGAACCGACCTACGAGACGCGAGAGCGAATCGAGGCCGCCCGCGCCGGACGCGGGTTCGATGCCGCCGCTGCGGGCCTGTGGTGCTGCGGGGATCTGGCGGGTCTGGCGCGGCCGTGCGTCGCGATCGTGGGAACCCGGGCTGCTACGCCCTACGGGCGGCGCCTGGCCCACCAATTTGCCGCCGACCTTGGGCGGGCCGGCTGCTGCGTCGTTTCCGGGCTGGCCCTGGGGATCGACGGCGCCGCGCACGAGGGTGCGCTCAGTGCCCGGGCACCGACCGTCGGCGTCCTAGGCGGTGGGCACAGCCACTTCTTTCCGGCACGCAATCGAGACTTGGCCGAGCGCATGCTTGCTAGCGGTGGCGCGGTGCTCTCGCCGTACCCGCCCGAGCAGGAGACCTATCCGTCACAGTTTCTGGCTCGTAACGGGGTGGTGGCGGCGCTCGCCGACGCCGTGCTGGTCGTCGAGGCGCCGGCGCGCAGCGGAGCCCTCAATACCGCTGGCTGGGCGGCCGGGCGCGTGCCGGTTCTCGCGGTACCGGGTGACGTCGACCGCAAACACGTTGCGGGCTGCCTGGCTCTGATTCGCGACGGCGCGACGCTTGCGCGGTCTCCGCAGGACGTCCTCGAGTCACTCGGACGATTGCCCTTGCTTTCCCGCGCTGTCAATGCCGCCGCAGACCACGATCCGATCTCCGACGCAGTGCTCGCGGCGCTCGATGGAGGCGCTTGCGAGCTCGATGATCTGGCTGCCGCAAGCGGCATCCCGGCATCGTCGCTGCTCGCGGCACTTACGCTGCTCGAACTCGACGGCACGATCGAATCGCGTGGAGCTTCCACCTATGCGCGGGTCGAAGCTCCATCGGACGGCGAAGATTATTGTAGATGAGCCGTACCACCGAGGCTGCGTCGCCGCTCGACGACGCATTGCGCGTCTTTGCCGACGCGATAGCCGATGCCGTCGCGGAGAAATATTCGGCACCCGGACCGCCGGTGGCGTTCGAGGCGCCGCGACGCCCAGAGTTCGGTGACTTCTCGACGAATCTCGCGTTTTCGCTTGCCAAGACGGCTCGCCGCTCACCGCAAGAGGTGGCCGCCGATCTCGTCGCCGATTGCGCGCGGCGCGCGCCCGAACTGCAACGCATCTTTAGCCGCATCGACGCAGTCGCCGGCTTCATCAACCTGCGGCTCGCGCCCAGCGTTTGGCAAGCCACCGTCGCCCGGATTCTTCGCGAGGGCGACCGTTACGGCGAAGCGCCGCGCAACGGTTTGCGCGTCTCACTCGAGTTCGGCAGCGCAAATCCGACCGGGCCTCTCGTAGTTGTGCAGGGCCGCTCGATGTCGGTCGGCGCGACGCTCGCCAACGCGATGCGCCTTTGCGGCTACGACGTCGTGGTCGAATGGATCACCAACGATGCGGGCAAGCAACTCGACGCGCTGGGACGTTCCATCTACGCGCGGTATCGCGAGCTCCTTGGGCCGAGCTATCCTTTCCCCGAAGACGGTTATCCGGGCGAGTATCTGATTCCGATCGCCCGGCGCATCGCCGAGTGCGACGGCGAACGCTGGGTCGGCGCAGCAGAGTCTGAATGGTTGCCGTACTTTTCCAAGTTCGGCCGCGACGAACTCGTTGCGCAGCAGCAACAGACGGCACGACGCTTCGGCGTTACTTACGATCGTTGGCAGAGCGAAGCGGAACTGCACGAAACCGGCAAGGTTCGCGAGGGCGTCGAACATTTGCACGAACTCGGGCTTACGTACGAGCAAGATGGCGCTCTTTTCTTTCGCGCAACGCAATTCGGCGACGATAAGGACCGCGTACTCTTGCGCAGCGATGGGCGGCCGACCTACTTCTGCATGGACGTGGCCTACCATTATCAGAAATTAAAGAGCAGCGATCGCGTCGTCGACATTCTGGGTCCCGACCATCACGGGTACATCGAGCGTCTCAAAGGGCTGTCGTCGGCGCTCGGCTACCCCGGACGGCTGGAAGTTGCGATCGTACAGCAGGTCGCGCTCCTGCGCGGCAACGAGCAGGTCACAATGAGCAAGCGGGCCGGAGAAATCGTCGCACTCGACGAGATCCTTGACGAGGTCGGCATCGATGCGGCACGTTTCTTCTTCATCATGCCCGCAGTCGAATCGCCGCTCTCTTTCGATTTGCGGCTTGCGGTTGAAAAAGAGAGTGAGAATCCGGTCTACTACGTGCAGTACGGTCACGCACGGATTGCTTCGGTCTTGCGGCGCGCGTTGGCGGAGGACGTGCAGGCCGCGCGTTCGGCTGCGCTCGCGCCGCTGGTTGCAGAGTCGGAGCTGGCGCTGGCCCGGCGTTTGGCCGAGTTCCCGAAAGTCCTCGCCGGCGTCGTCGAGCACCTTGCGCCGCACCGTTTGGCGCGCTACGCGCGCGACGTCGCCTCGGATTTTCACCAGTTCTACACCGAATGCAAGATTCTGGCGGACGAACGCGAGCTGCGGCTCGCACGATTGGCGCTGTGTTTAGCGGCAAAAAGCGCGCTGGCGCGGACTCTCGCGCTCGTCGGCGTCAGCGCGCCGGATTCCATGTAGATCGTGTCGGGGTTCCCGGCTGCGCTTTGGCTGCTCGGGCTCTTCGCGGCAGCGCCCGCGCTGCGCACCAGTGCGCGGTACGACTTCCCCGATCGGCTTCGCGACGCGCTCATCTTGGGCGTCGCGATTCCATTCGCGCTCGGGTTTTTCCACGCGCTCTATGCGATCGCATGCTGGGGTGCGCTTGCGATCTGCCTCGCCGTTGCCTATCTGCGAAGCTTCGCCGGCAACGCGACGCGCTCGCAGAGTTCCGCGCCTCCTCCTCCATACGTGCTGATCGGCGCGCTCGTTGCGGTCACATGGCCGCAGCTGATGCGTCCACTTCTCGACGGCGATTCGCTCTCGTACCATCTTCCCAACGCCGCGTCGTGGGTCCAGGCGCATTCGCTCTGGACTACGGCAACGCGCTACTGGTGGTACCCACCCGCATCCGAGCTCTTCGCAGGCGCGCTCTATGCGGTCAGCGGTCCGTTCGCCCTGCCGTGGAGCGGTTTGGGTGCGCTGACGTTGCTTGGTTTTCGGATTGCCGGCTGGACGCGTGAAGCCTTTGCGGCGCCGCCGCTCCTGTGCGATGCGCTCGCCGCCGCAACCGTAACGGCATACCCACTCGCGATTCAAGGCGGTACGCTGCAAAATGATGTGTGGCTGGGCGCCTTCTGGCTCGAAGGCCTCTGGTCGTTGCGCCGCTCCACTGCCAATGGCGTCGCGATGCGAACGCTCGCCCTTACCACATTGATCAAACCGCAGGGCTGGGTCTTAGCACTCATTGCATTGATCGCATGCAAGGCGGCCCGCACGCTTTGGCTCTGCGCCGCAGGCGCGTTCGCACTCTGGCTCATTCACGACGCGGTCCTCTGGAAAACGGCGACCCTAGCGCCGGCCAGCACCGGATATGGAAATACGTTCGGATCGACTATCGTCGCCCACGGCGTGCCCGCGCTGGCTATCCTCGCGCGAGTTGCGATATCGATGTCGCCGTTTGCGTTGGCGGCACTTTGCGCGGCGCTGCTCGGACCGGCGCTCGCGCGGCGCGAGCCGCGCTTAGGCTGGGCGGCCTTTTCCGGCGCATTGCTCTTCTTCGCGCTGCCCTTCGGCTACGAATCCTCGGTCGCGCAACTCGCGACCGGCGCATCGCTGCGCTTCGCCGCGCCGGCGATAGCGGTGGGAGCGGTGATCCTCGCGCGCCCGGCCCGGCAGGTCGCCGTGGTTGCGATCGCGTTGCTGCTCACTTCGACCGTCTATGGAATCTGGTACGTGTTGTCGATCTTTTGGAACGACGGATCGACCCATGCCGCGCTTCCAATCGCCGCGTTGGCCATCGCCATCGTAGCGGTGGCGCGTTTTCGCCGTGCCCGATGGTTGAAGGCGCTCGCCCTCGGACTCGCCGTTATGGCAGCGACGCATCTTGCAGCGCGCCACCCAATCGATTATTACACCGACGCATTGCGCGTCGACGGGACGTCATCGGGTCTCTATCGCTGGATCGCCACGAAGCGTCCGGCCGCAATAGGCGGTTGGGGACTGCGCTTAGGCGTCGTCAACGTGCTCTCACCAACGACGCGCACCCTCGACATGCTCGATCGTGCTCCGTGCGCGCAAGCGCGCCAAAACGGCGTTCTGCTCGTCGCCGTCGCACAGAGCGATCGGGCACCCGATGCCAACGCGCAGCGCCTTCGAAGCGCGCGCGTCTGCGGGCAGATTCTTTACGAGGACCCCATCGCCGTCGTGGCGCAGCCGTAGGAGCTTAGGACGTTTTCTCGAGTTGGGCGCTGATCCACGGCGCCATGAAATAACGCCAGAGAATTTTTATCAGGGCGGCGGCCGGAATTCCCAAGATCAGTCCGGGAATCCCGAAGAGCTCGCCGCCTGCGAAAACCGCAAACATGGCGCCGATCGGGGAAACGCCGACTGACCTGCCCATGATCTTGGGAACGAGAACGTTGTCACTGATGCGCGCCATTCCGAACATGATCACTTGCACCCAAACGATCATCCAGAGGCCTTGCGGCGCACACATCGGAATGGCAATGAGCTGGGCGATCAGCATCCCGAGAATCGGAATGGCGTAAGCGACGGCCGAGATAAGACCGACGATCAGCGAGAATTTGAAACCCAGGACCGCGGTCGCAATCGCGATCACCGCGCCCGTGATCGCGCTCACGATGACTTGCCCGGAGATATAACTTCCGAACACTTCCGTCACTTCGGCAGCCAGCTTGCGCGCGGTTTGCCGCTTCTGCGACGGAAACATCGACGCGAAGCCTTCCGCGATTTGCGTATCGTTGAGCAGGAAGAAGAACGAAAGAATAATCGCGGAAAACGCGATGAAAAAGCCGGTTGCCGTATTGAGCGCGATCGCACCGAGCGAGGCCAGCGTCGCACTGACCGCCCCCGAAAGCTGCGCTCCACCGATCTTTCCGATGTTAAGCCCCGCAGTTGGGATCTTCAGCGTTGGAAAGTGCTGGTCGAGCGACGTCGCAGCGGAAACGACCCAGCCTTGCGCAGTCGTCGCGTAGGTGGGGATGTTGGCTGCCAAGAGTTGCGTCTGGCTGATCGTCAGCGGTACGACGATTACCAAAAAGATCGCTATGACGACCAGCAACCCGAAGAAGACGATGGAGATGGCGAGCGGCTTGGGCATGTGGCGTTCCAAGCGCGCCGCGATCGGCTGGACGCCAAACGCGATAAAGGCGGCGATCACGAAGATCGAGATCGTTCGCGGTATATGCCGGGCAAGCCAAAACACGAGCACGGCGAACACGACGGCGCCCGCGATCGCGCCGATCCGTCGCCAAAGGTCGCCGCCTACAGCGGTTTGCATAGCAGCCGCCGTTCGGTCCGATAGCCGCCCTGCGCGTAAAGGCGGCGCGCCGATGTGTTCTCTTCCGTCACCATCAAGGCCATATACGGTAAACCCCGCCGTCTCGCCTCATTTTCAGCGGCCGCAAGCAACGCCGTGCCAACCCCTTCCCCCCGCGAGCCCGGCTCAACTGCCATATACGCGATGAAGGCCTGCGGCAAGAGCGTCACTTCGTCCGGCAGATCGTCGATCATGAGCAGAAAGCCGAGGGGCGCGCCGTTGCGTTGGGCGATCAGCCTGACATGAGACTGGTTCTCGACGATGTCGCAGAGACGGTCGAAGGCGTCGCGTGCCTTCGATTCGCTCGCCGGCCGCAACGAACCGACGCTCGGCATGACGCATCGGCGCCCCAGTTCCTTCACAAAATCGCGGTCCGCGGCCGCGCCCGCACCGTCTGGTTCGCCGACCCGCACGGCGATCGTCACGAACGGCGAGAGCCGGGATCGGTCAAGGGTTCGCCTGCGCGACACTGAGGACAATCAGCTTCGTCGTACGAGCGCAGCGGCAGCTCGAGCAAGACGTGCGTGGGCCCTTCGACTCCGCTCAGGGTAACACTGCCTCGCGCAATGATGACGCCGAGCCCGACGATCTGTGCGCCCTGGCCCCGAACGACGTCGATGGTTTCGCGCGTGGAGAGGCCGGTCGTCAGGACATCTTCAACCAGCAACGCTCGATCCTGAGCCGCGAGCGTAAAACCGCGCCGCAGCATCGGCACGCCGTTCTGCTTCTCGATGAAGATCGCTTTCGTGCCGAGCTGACGCGCGACTTCATACGACAGCAGAATGCCGCCGACGGCTGCGCCGACGACGACCGTCGGCTTGAGCGGCCGGAACAGGTCGGCAATTGCGCGCGCAACGGGCTCGAGCAGCGCGGGATCTTCGAGAACGCGAAACTTCTGCACGAAGCGGTCGCTGTGACGTCCGGAGCTCAAACGAAAGTGGCCGTCGAGAAGCGCGCCGCGCCGCGCAAGCGCGCTCTTCAAGTCGAGTGAGGTAACGCTCATGCGCGCACGGACATTTCCTCGAGGATCGCCTTGACGGCCGCCACCGGATCGGGTGCTTCGACAATAGGCCGCCCAACGACGAGATAATCTGAGCCGGCCGCAACGGCTTGCGCCGGGGTTGTGACGCGTTTCTGATCGGCATGCGCGCTTCCGATCGGCCGAATTCCCGGCGTCAGCGTGAGAAAATCGTCGCCGAAGAAGCGCTTGAGGTCCCCAACCTCGTGCGCGCTGCACACGACGCCGGCGCAGCCCGCGTCGCGCGCGAGCGCAGCCAAGCGAATCGCGTTCTCCCCCGGTCCGCCTTGGAATCCTAGTTCGTTGAGATCCTCCGGCGCAATGCTGGTGAGCAGCGTCACGGCGAGGACGTGGGGCGCCCCGATGCCGAGCTCGGCCGCGCGTTCGCTTGCCGCATCGACGGCCGCACGCATCATCTCGTGGCCCCCGATTGCGTGCACGTTGACGAGGTGCACGTTCGGCCGCACGAACTGTGCGATCGCCGCACCGACGGTTCGCGGGATGTCGTGCAGCTTCGCGTCGACGAAGACTCGCACGTCCCGCGCCTCGCAATACGAAAGAATCCGTGCGGGATAGCCGCAGAGCGCTTCCAAGCCGATCTTGACAATGACGTCGAGGTCGTAGAGTTTGTCGACGAGCTCCTCGGCTTTCTCGGCGCTCGGCACGTCGAGGGCAACGATCAGCTGGGCCATCTCAAAAACCCTTTAACCTTCGTCTCCTTCGTACTGATGAGCTGTTGCAAATCCCACATTCGCCTTTCCGACAATCGCATCGATGCCGGCCAGACCGCGGCACGCAAGATACGCCTGGAGTTCCGCAGCGATACGCTCGGGAACTCGCGGGTCGGTAAAATTCGCCGTTCCGATAGAAATCGCGGTCGCACCCGCCAAGAAGAACTCGAGTGCGTCGGTAAGGGTTTCGATGCCTCCTTGACCGACGATCGGAATCTTGACGGCCTGCGCAACCTCATAGACCGCTAGTACCGCGATCGGGCGTATCGCTGGGCCGGAAAGGCCGCCGCCAACGTTCCCGAGACGCGGATGCCACGTCTGCGTATCGATGGACATGCCACGGACCGTGTTAATGACGGCCAGCGCGTCCGCGCCGGCGGCTTCCGCTTCACGCGCGACGGCGCATATATCGGTGACGTTGGGCGAGAGTTTGACGATCAGCGTTTTGTCGGTCGTCGAACGAGCCGCCCTCACCACTTTCGCCGTAAGTTCCGGGTCGCAGCCGAACGTCTCGCCTTCGCTGGCAACGTTCGGGCAGGAAACATTGAGCTCGACGGCCGCGATCTCGGCGCGTGCCGCCAGACGCTCGCAGACGTACGCATAGTCGTCGATGGAAAACGCCGCCACACTTCCGACGATCTTGCAGGGCCGGCCGGCAAACTTACCTACTTCGCGTGCGAGGTACCAATCGAGGCCGGGGTTCTGCAATCCGATCGCGTTGAGCATGCCCGCCGGGGTATGGACGATGCGCGGCATGGGATTGCCCAAACGCGGGAGACGCGTGACGCTTTTGAGCACGATCGCGCCGATCTTTGAGAGATCGGCGAATGGCCCAAACTCTTCGCCCGTCCCATAACATCCGCTTCCCATGAGCGTGGGATAGGGGAGCTCGAGTTTTCCGAGCTTTGTCGCGAGGCTCGGCACGCTTACCATCGCAGCTCGTCGGCCCAAAAAACCGGCCCTTCTCGGCAGATGCGCGCGTAAACGACGTCGCTTCCTCCAGCATCGGCCGGCGGAAAGCTCGGAGCCTGCGCACTATCGCGTACGATCGGCACGACGCACCCCCAGCAACCCCCGATGCCGCATCCGAAAGTCTCTTCAAGCGAAAGCTGCGCGCGCACGTCAAAGTCGCGGGCAATCCGAGCGACTTCACGCAGCATCGGCGAGGGGCCGCACGCATAGATCATATCGGGCTTGTCGGCGCGTGCGAGCGCAGAGGTGACGAACCCCCGTTCTCCTTGGCTGCCATCGTCGGTCGTTACGACGAGCTCGCATCCCGCATCCACGAAACGTTGCGAATCGACAACGAGTTGCGCCGTGCGAGCGCCGTAGAAAAGCCGCACCCGCGCTCTTGACCGCAAGAGCGCTTGCGCGCACAGCAAAACGGAAGCGATGCCAACGCCACCCGCGACGATCGCGACGTCTCGCCCGCCGGCCGAGCAATCGAAGCCGTTTCCGAGTGGGCCGACAACGTCGAGCCGATCGCCGCGCCGCAACTCGGCGAGCTCCCGCGTGCGCTTGCCCGTTACGAAGAAGAGAAGGCTCGCGAGCTTGCCTTCTGCTTCGTAGACGGCAAGCGCCGTCGCAGCCGTTTGTGCGCTCGGTGGAATCGCCATAACGTACTGGCCCGGCCGCGTCGCCTTCGCGATCTTCGGTGCATCGAGCGACAATAAGACGACGCCGGTCGCTAATTCGCGACGTTCAATCACCGCTGTCGTGTGAACACCCGCATTTGGATCGTGCATCGCCATTCTTCAGGCTTTTTTCAACAAATTCTTACGAAAATCTCCGGAAACAGGTGCACACCCTTGCTACCGGAGCCGTTATACTGTATAGAGAGCGTAAATAATCGGGAAAGGAGGGTCCCCAGATGGCAGGTCTCATCGTCTTCAAATCACTAGCCGACGCACTCAGAGCGGGCTATCAGGTTTACGATCGGACTGCGGATGGATATCTGGTCAGGACTCGCACGGCCGCCGGCTGGGCCATGGCCTTGGTCTCCTGCAAGTAATATCGTCTTTATTCGATTACACGATGCCGCCGGCCAACCGACCGGCGGCATCGCTTTAGTAGAGATTCGGTACGCGCTCAGCCGCGATAGTCCGGCGGCGAGGCGGGCTTTTCGATCTCCGGCGTCGGTCCCGGACGCCAGCCTCCATAGGCAGGCCCAGGCGGCATCCCGCTCCCCGCTTCACTCCCGGGTGCCGACGGTGCTCTCGATCCGACGGACGGCCCAAACTGTTGACGGGCGGAGGCCGGCCCGAAGCTGGCACCTCCGAGCACGGCGCCGATGATTTGCGCGATGCCGACGAACAGCGGGATGAGGCCACCGAGCAACCAGGGACCGTAAACGAACGTACCGTCGCCATGGTAGCCAATGAACCCCAGCCCGATGAGCAGCGCTAAGCCGATAAAGGCAACCTGCACGCCTCGGCGCAGTTGATGCTGCGCGTAGAAGTCCGGATAATCGAGGTACTGATTCGACATGCCTTGCGGCGTCATTCCCGGCGTCCAGCCCTGTTTCATGGCGCGCCGCATATCGCGCGCGTTTGGCGGCGGCACCACGCCCATACGCAACATCTCCATGCGTTCGCGATGGGCGAGCACCCGCGAGACCAGCCAGACGGCACACGGTGCGCCGAAAACAAAGAAGAACGCAAATAGGGGTATGAGCGCGTCGCTGTTGTCCATTTACTGTGGTACTCCGTTTGTGAGAAGGTGAATCGATCCATCGGAAGTGGCCAGTATCATTCTGCCTGTGCCGGCGCCAAGACGGATCGTGCGCTGCGCGGCATCGTCGCGATCGAGGGACGTGCCATCGACGACGATGCTCCCGTCGCGGGTTGAGGCATCGATCGCCAGATTGGCATTTGGTGCGAACCGGACGCGAATCGAGCCGTCGTTGGTCTGCAGCGTCGCGTCGCCGGTAACGCTCAAGCCGTCGGCTTCGATGCGCCCGTCGCGGGTAGTGGCAAGCAGCGATGCAACCGAAACGTTCTCGAGCGCAAGATGACCGTCGGTCGACTCGAGCGTTAAACGGTCGCCGCGCACATTCGTCGCTTTGAGATAACCGTCGTCGCTGCGCCCATCGACGACGCCTTGCAAATCGGTCAACGTCACGTGCCCATCGACCGAATGGACGCTCACGCCACCGTTAATGCCGGCCACATCGGCACCCGCACAGCGCACGATCTCGATGCGCGCGCCTTGCGGAACTTCGACCTCGATCGCCTGCGTGCTAAAGCCGAAAATATCGATCGAGAGATGCCCGGCGTGCGGACGTTCGATACGCACACCGTCGGACGTGCGCGCGACTTTGAGCTGAGGGTAATTCCCGCTCGAGAAGACGGCGCCGCCCATTTGCGTGAGATCGCGGACGTGGACGAGCTCGTCGTTTGACACGCCGATGCCGACGCGCGAATCCGCGTCATCGATCACGACGTGAGGCGCGGCTCCGGCGGCTACCGGCGCCACCGCCGCTGCGGTGAAATTCGCCTGGTGCATTCCGGCTGCAAAGCTCGTGCCTCCGCGACCGAGGGCGTAGATCGCCATGCCGACAACCAATACTTCGGCCGCGACGAGCATAGCGACAACCGAGGCGCGGGACATCTAAAGCCGCGGACCCCAGCCGTCAAAGGTGGGGCGTAACGATTGCGCGGAGTTCCGATCGTCGCTGCGCAGGGTGGGCAGGGTGCGATCGGATTGCGCGGCGGGAAGGGTCTTATTCGGAATCGTGGTCATCTGTGGATCGTGCCTCCGTGAAAGTTCCTGCCCTAGGTACGGGCGGCGAGGCCGGATGTTTCGAAACAATCGCGGAGCGTCGCGCGTAGAGTGGGGGTGTCGGCACTCTTGGCGGAGGCTCCCCGGGTTCGGGTGAGAGCGGAGCCTGAAGACGGCGACCTCGTAGCGATGACGCTGCGGGGAGACTCGGAGGCGTTTGCAACGCTCGTCGAGCGGTACGACCGCGCGGTCTACCACCTGGCCTATCGGACGCTCCACGACGTCGAGGAAGCGCGCGATGCAACGCAAGAGGCCTTTTTCAAAGCCTTCCGCAGCCTGCGAACCTTCAGGCTCGGAGCCAAGTTTTCGACCTGGATCTTCGCAATCGCCTACCACGCTTGCTGCGATCGGCTCAACCGGCGCAAGCACTACACGAGCGACGAACTGCCCGAGCGAGCCGACTCGGCCCCCGGACCCGAGCAACGGGTAATCGCTGTCGACGAAGCCGCTCGGCTGCGCGCCGCCATCGACGCGCTACCCGAAAAATACCGTACGGTCGTTACGCTTTTTCATCTGCAGGGCAGGCAGTATGAAGAGATCGCAAGCGTGCTTGGCTTGCCGATGGGTACGGTAAAAACGCATTTGTTTCGCGCTAAGGAGCAGCTGCGCAGGCTTCTCAGCGAAATGGGAGTAACCGAATCATGAACATGAACGACGAAACGCTCGAGCGGGCGATTTTAAACCTTCCTTTCGAAGAGCCACCCGAGGGCTTGCGTGCCTCGATTCTGCTTGCGACGGCCTATCGGCCGGCGCCGGCGTTTTCGTTCCTCGAGCTGGCGGTGGTTGGTTCGCTGGGCGCGGTCACGCTCTGGATGGCGGTGCTTCTCGTGCTGGGAGGCGGCTCGCTCTTCGTTCATACGCTTGCAACCATCGGTTCAACCCTCGTGCAGACGTTCTCGAGTCCCGCGGTCCTCGCTTGGCTCGGGGCCGGCGGCGCGACGGCGCTGTGGCTTACCCTTTTCACCGGATCCCAACCCATGGCGACGGCCGCGTACAGGTCCGCAAGGAGGCCCAGCCGATAAAGTATCGGCATGGAGAAGCACGACCCCCCGGAGCGACGTTCTTATAGAGTCCTCGTCATCGAGGACGATGCGGCAATCAGCCGCGTCCTGCAGCTCGAGCTGGAACACGAGCGCTACGAAGTCGAGGTCGCGCGCGACGGATTGTCGGGCCTCGAGAAAGCGCTCAAGGAACCCGACCTCGTCATTTTAGACTTGATGCTTCCTCGCATGGATGGCATCGAAGTCTGCAAGCGTATTCGCGCCAAGAGCCGCGTCCCGATCATCATGCTGACGGCGCGCGATCGCGTGCCCGACCGGGTCGCTGGGCTCGATGTGGGCGCAGACGATTACGTCACCAAGCCCTTCTCGACCGAAGAGTTGCTGGCGCGCGTTCGCGCGCGACTGCGCGAGCGCACGCCACAGGGCAACGTGATCGAATACCGCGACGTCGTGATGGATCGGGATCGCCACGAAGTGCATCGCGGCGGAAAGCCGATCGCGCTCACCGCCAAAGAGTACGCGTTGCTCGAGTACCTCCTCTTGCACCGGAACAAGGTCCATACGCGCGACGAACTCTTCAATGGCGTCTGGGGAAGCGACTTTCTCGGCGATTCCAACCTCATCGACGTATATATCCGCTACCTGCGCGGAAAAATCGACGACGGCTTCGATGACAAGCTGATCACCACGGTACGAGGCGTCGGCTACACGATTAAAGACTAGGAGCCGGTGGCTTTGAGACGCCTATGTCGCTAAAGTGGCGGATCGTCCTGGGATACTCGCTGCTGCTGATCGTTGCGATGACGGCGATGAGCGGGATTATCGTCTGGCGCTTTCAACAGATTCTTTACGACCAAGCCGAGACGAGCGTCAATGCAACGATGCGTGCGATCGTGCAATTCGCACAACAGTCCACCACGCCGTTCTCGCTCGAGGACTCATCCATGGGCGCGCTGCAGTTCCTTTTCAATAGCAGCAATCTCGCGACGTGGAACTCGGCGAATAGCTACGTGCAGGTCGACTCCAGCGATGGCTATCCCCTGGCAAAGACCGCGAATCTTGGCGACCTGACGATACCGCCGAATCCCAAACTCTCCGCGACGCACGACGTCGCATTCCGTAACGAAACGATCGCAGGCCGCTCGTTTCTGGTCGAGGATCGGTACCTGCAAGAGGGAATCAACTCAGCGGTCATTCACGTGGCCGAGCCGCTCGATACGTTGCAGCGAACCTTCGCGCGTGCCCGGCAAGCGATCGAGATCGTACTCGGCACGACGGCAGCGGCGGTCGTGATCTTTTCGATCGTGCTCGCATCGCAAGCCACGACGCCGATTAACGAGCTTTCGCGCGAGATGCGCGAGATCAGCTCGGATCGTCTCGCGCTCGCCGCCGGGACGTTCGACGGTCGTCCGCGCGAGCTGGGATTACGCCGCAGACGCGATGAGATCGGACGGCTCGCCAACAGCTTTAACGACTTGCTCTCCCGCCTCGCAGAAGCTTTTGCACGAGAACGACAGTTTATCTCCGACGCATCGCACGAGCTCAAGACCCCATTGACCTCGATCAACGCCAACGCACAGATGCTGCTGCGCTGGGGCGATCAGGATCGAACAATTCGCCGCGAGAGTCTCGAGACGATCGCGCGCGAGAGTGCCGACCTCGCCGGCATGGTGAGCGGCATGCTCACCCTCGCGAAAGCCGATCGCGGTGACGAGATTCCAAAGGAGCCGCTCTCGCTGGCGCAGATCGCAAGCGAGGTCACGCAAAACGCAGCACCGCGCGCCGCAGAAAAGCAGATCGAGCTCGATTTTTCCTATCACGGCACGCCGATCGTCTCCGGCGATGCGCACCTGCTGCGCCAGCTGGTGGGAAATCTCGTCGACAATGCGATCAAGTTCACCGAGCGCGGTCGCGTCGCCGTGAGCGTCGGACAGAACCCCGAGTCTGCCTGGATCGAAGTGGCCGACAGCGGCCCCGGCATTCCGGAAGAGGAGCGAGCCCACATCTTCGAGCGTTTCTACCGCGCCGACAAAGCACGCTCGCGCGTCGTTCCGGGCACCGGCCTAGGCCTAGCAATCGTTCGCTCGATCGCTCGCGTCCACGGCGGTGAAGCGACCGCCGGCCAGTCGGCCAGCGGCGGCGCGCTTATTCGCGTGGTCTTACCACGTATGAAGCTTCCGTTCACCCATCTTTCATGATGGCTCCGTTGCCGCCTCATACAATGAATCGGTGCGCGGAAAATGGGGGCGGGGAGCACTCGTGTCGCTCGTCGCCTCGCTGTGTTGTCTGGCTTTCGCGGCGCCCGGGCGCGCCGACGAGGAGTTCGACGTTGGCCCATCGCCGGTGCTCAACGTTCACGTGAACCGTGGGCGGGTAACGATTCAGACCTGGGATCGCCAGCAGGTCCTTATCTCCTCCGAGAATCCCGCCGACGTACGGCACCTCGCGCCGGCAGAAGTCGACCCGGGCATCCCCAAACAGGTCCAGATTGCATCGGACCGGATCATGACGCTCCACGGTCCCATAATGCTTCCGGCCGAGTCCTTCGTGATTCCCGAACTGACGGGAACGCAACACGATGCGATCATCGCGCAGGGAAACGGCGATATGACGATCACTATTCCGCGCGGCACTGCCATGGTAATGGCGCACCTTCGCGCCGGCCATTTGACGATCAACAACTACCACGGCGTCTTTGTAGCGCACGCGCGAGCAGCCGGAATTTCGCTCAACAACGTCGGGGGTACGGGTTTCGTCGAATCTCTGCGCGGACGCATCGTCGCGACCGACTCCTCGTTCGACCGATTGCGGGTGCGCACGGCGACCGGCAACATGCTCTTTCAAGGGTGTACCTCGCACCAAATTCAGGCGACCAGCACGTACGGCTCGATCGTGTACGACAACGGAAACTTCCAGCCGGGCCTCGCTCGCTTCGAATCCGAGCACGGCAACGTCGCACTCGGCGTCCGCGGGAGCGCGCAGATCGGTGCGCATAGCGGCTCAGGGCACGTCGTTTCGAGCTTCCACGACGAGGCCCAAGTTCGCGGCGATCCCACGACAAAACAGGCAACGGTCGGCGGCGGCGGCCCGGTCGTGACGGCGACTTCGAAGAACGGCTCCGTCTATCTCTATAGCGGATCGATGAACGAGCACCCGCACGTGCGTCAAGAGCTCAGTGGCAGCACTCGCCTTCCGGTTCGAGCGTCAGGCGCCGCTCCGCCGCCGCGCCCGGGAAGACCGCCCTTCTAACCGGCTGCCGCCGCGATCTCCGTTTCCAAATCCAAGTAGAACCCGTCGTGGGCCGCAATCGCGCGCAGGCCCAGCTCGTCCTCGAGCTGCGCGGCAAGTCGCGGCGGATCGGCCTCGAGCATCTTCGTTCCGAAGTGTTGAAAGACGACAACCTTCGGGCGAACCTCGGCAACGACGCTGCGAGCATCCGGCCAGGTAAGATGGTCGACGTTCATCTCGTCGCGGTAACGCAGCACGTTGACGATCAGCACGTCGGGACGATGTTTGGCGTAATCGGCCGCTAGCCCATCGAAATAGCGGCCGCAGGGAAGGTACGCGACGCGCAGCCCAGCGTGGACGAAATGAAGCCCATGCGTCTGGACCGCGTGCATGTGAAGCATCGACGTGTAGAGCTCGATGTCGCCGATTCGATACGGACCGCTGGTCGGCTCTAAGCGCTCGATGCGTTCGACGAAGCGGCGCGCATACGGCAGTACCACCGGTTCGTCGTCGAAAGCATCGGCGGGCGCGAGCACCGCGCCGCGCCGGCGGAAGCCGCCGGACGTCATCGCCTCGATGAGCACGTTGACGTCGCTCGAATGGTCGAGGTGTTTGTGCGAGAGGACGATTGCATCGAGCTCGCGCGGATTGCAAGGCGGAACGTGCGAAAGCGCGCGTACCAATGCACCCGGACCCGGATCGACGTGGATCTGCGTTCCGCCAAATCGCATCCACATTCCACCCGAGGCGCGCAACTGCCGCGCGACGACGAAGCGCGCGCCGCCGCTCCCCAAAAACAGGATTGAAGAACTCAAGCGAGGACGGGCAGCGGTGCGAACTGGCCGTTAAGCACTATCGCGGACGGCCGACCGAGCCAGCGCTCGAGCACGGTTGCGTAGACGCTGCGAAAATCGACCGTGAAACGCACGTTCCCCATATCCGTCGCGCCGAGGTCGGGGGCCGTTCCGTAAAGGCCGCCCTTAACGCCTCCCCCGATCATGAAGAGCGGGGAAGCCTCGCCATGATCGGTTCCGCGGCTTCCGTTCTCTTCGATGCGGCGCCCGAACTCGCTGAAGGTGAGGGTCAAGACGCGCCGATCGTTGCCGTGCGCGGCGAGATCTTCGTAGAAAGCCGCGACGGCGTTGGAGAATTGCATCAAGAGCTGACTCTGCGTCGCTTTCTGACTGACGTGCGTGTCGAAGGAACCAAGCTCGACGTAGATTACCTTCGTCCCAAGGTTGCTTCCGACGATTTGCGCGGCTAGGGCGAGGCTGCGTCCGAGGCCCGTGCTCGGATAGGAGGCCTTCGTCGCATACCCGGCGACCAGCTTCGGCAGCTCCTCGGAGCTACGTTGCGCGTCGCTTTCAATCTCCATGACGTGAGCCAAATACGGCGACTCAAACGGCAGAGAACGATCGCGCGCTTGTTGGGTGAATGCGTCGCGTGCGAGCGCGTTTCGATCGGCCATCATCGCATAATCGCTCAGCCCCGGAATCGTCGGAATGTCGGTACGATCGGAGACGAGCACTTCGGGTAGGACCTTCGAAACCGCAACCCCTTTAAAGAGATTCTCCCGCGAAAGGCCTGCCTCGTCGAAATAGCGACCGAGCCAGCCGGTGTGCTGGTAGCGATCGGGTGCCGCCGTCTGCCAAATCTCGGTCGAACGGAAATGTGAGTGATCGGGATTCGGGTAGCCGACGCCTTGAACGATAGCAACCATCCCGCGATCGTAGAGCGCTTTGAACGAGCGCATGCCGGGATTGAGACCGAGCCGAGCGTCGAGCGCCAGCACCTCGTTACGATCGATTGCCAGGCCCGGACGCAGCTGGTAGTAGCGATCGTCGCCATGCGGCACGACGCAGTTCAACCCATCGTTGCCGCCGTAGAGATTGATCAAAACCAAACATCGTCTTTCGGCGCCCGGCAATCCTGGCAATGGAGCCTGCGCGAGCGCGCGCGCGAAGACGTGCTGGGTATTTGCAACCACCGCGAGTCCCGAGGCCGTACCCAACAAAAAATTTTGCCGTCTCATCGTGTCATCCTGAGTGAAGTCGAAGGATTCAATTCAGCTGATACGCGGGCGTCGCCATCGCAAGATAGACCGCCCCCCGAACGCGTTGATCGTAATTCTCCACCGAGAGCGAGGCCAGCGCGGCGCTTCCCGTACCGCTCAGATAGCCTTCGAGCTCGACCAGCGACGCGGGAGCGACGTCGCCTTGCAAGATCGTGTCGCCGAGCAATTGGGCCGCGCCGGTCGATGCCACGGGCAACCCGCGCAGCCACGACGAGTCGGCCAGCGTCTGCGAGTCGAGCACGCGCGACAGAAAGTTTTGGCGCGCGATCATCGTGCCGCTCGTCAGCCAGTTCTCTCCGCCGGGCCATCCCGCCACACTTGGCGGAAAGAAAAGGCGTTGGCCCATCTGCGCCAACGCGGGCAACGCGGTTTCGTTGATCGCGCGTAACCCCAACGCCTTGTACGTGCCGACGACGAACTCGACCGGGCTCTTGACCAGTGCCCGATACGCGCGCGGGCTATAGAAGACGTTACTGCGTAGAATCGTTCCGACGACGGGTGCGAGCTCGAAATCGTGGCGGCGCAATTCTTCCGCCACGCCCTCGACGAGCTCCGGCTCGGGGTCGTTGTAGACGAACCAGTTGAGCAGGCTTGCGGCGAAGAACCGCGCGCACTGCGGTTGGTCGAAGATGATGTCGACGATGTCGTCGCCGGTGAAGTTTCCGGTGCGTTCCAAAAACGTCTTTTGGCCCGCGTCGTGCAGAGCCGGATCAAATGTAACCGTGTCGGTACGCCGGTTGACGCGCCAGCCGGTCCATGCCCGCGCCGACTCGCGCACGTCGTTCTCGGTATAGTTGTCGACGCCGAGCGTAAACAGCTCCATCAGCTCGCGCGCGTAGTTTTCATTCGGATGCGCGGCGACGTTCTGCGCACCGTTGAGATAGATGAGCATCGCCCCGTCTTTGGAAACCTCGCGCGTCAGGGCGCGAAGATTTCCGAGCGCGTACCGGCGCAAGAGCACATTTTGATTGTAGGTGATCCACGGAAAGAGCGGGGTCGCGCGCGAGGTGAAATGACCGTGAAAATACAGGGTCATCTTTTCCTGCAGCGGGGCCGCCGTCGTCAGCATTCGATTAAGCCACCAGAGCTGCAACGCTAGGATTACCATGCGGCGTTGACGCATGCGATCTTGGCCGAGCGTCATCTCTTGACGCAGCATCGTGCGCTGTAGCGGATCGCTTGCCTTCGAGAGCGGCTGCCCGAGATCTTCGAGTTCTTTCGGCGGCCCGATTGAGTTAGGGGATGGCAGCGCCAGCAGCGAAGCGACCGCGTCGTTCGCGCGCATCGCCGCGTACCGGCGGACCTCTTCGGGCGTCCCTCCAAAGCCGGCCCGACGCAGCAAATGCGCGGCGGCGCGTTCTCCCAGCGCCGCACGATACGGTTGCAACGCCGTGGAAAGGTCGGGGCGTCCCTGCGGACGCAGGATGCCGCCGACGTCGACCTGAGCCTGCGCGGCCATTGCCGATAGCTACGAGTCCTCCGTCGCGAGAACCTCGGCATTTTCGTCACCTCTAACCGGGCTCTAAGCACGCGGCGCCGAATGGCCGCGGCGATGGCGGTGTTGGAATCGCGGCTCGATCGGCATTCCGAGAGCTTCGACCAGAACGCGCAACGGATGGAGCGCTTAGTCGTCGAATTGCGCGAACGACTCGTCGCCGTGCGCGGCGGCGGGGGTGCCGAAGCGCTCGCAAAACATCGGCGGCGCAAAAAGCTCCCGGCACGCGAGCGGGTCGAACGGCTCATCGATCCTGGCTCGGATTTTCTCGAGCTCTCGGCGCTGGCCGCCTTCGGCATGTACGGGAACGACTCGCCGGCGGCGGGCATCGTGACAGGCATCGGAATCGTCGAGGGTCAGCACTGCGTGATCGTCGCCAACGACGCCACGGTCAAGGGCGGCACGTACTATCCGATGACGGTAAAAAAGCACTTGCGCGCCCAGGAGATCGCGGAGCAAAACCATCTTCCGTGCATCTACCTCGTCGATTCGGGCGGCGCGTTCTTGCCGCTGCAAGACGAAGTTTTTCCCGATCGCGATCACTTTGGACGCATCTTTTACAATCAAGCACGGATGTCGAGCAAGCGCATCGCACAGATCGCGGCCGTAATGGGATCCTGTACCGCCGGAGGCGCGTACGTTCCCGCGATGAGCGACGAAACCGTTATCGTCAAAGGAGAGGGAACGATCTTCCTGGGCGGCCCGCCCTTGGTCAAGGCCGCCACCGGTGAAGAGGTGACAACCGAAGAGCTCGGCGGCGCCGACGTGCACACGCGCATTTCCGGCGTCGCCGACCATTTCGCCAACGACGACGCTGACGCGCTGGCGATCGTGCGCGAAATCGTCCGCGACCTCCACTTGGAGCTGCCGCGCCAGTGGGATAGTATCGATCCGCAGCCTCCTAAATACGAATCGCGCGACATCTACGGAATCATTCCCGCCGACAGCCGCACGGGCTACGACGTCCGCGAGGTTCTCGCACGCTTGGTCGATGCATCGGAGTTCCACGAGTTCAAATCGCGGTACGGCACGACCCTCGTCTGCGGATTCGCGCACATCGAAGGCCACCCCATCGGTATCCTCGCCAACAACGGCATTCTCTTCAGCGAAAGCGCGCTCAAAGGAGCGCACTTCATCGAGCTCTGCACCCAACGTGGCACGCCGATCCTTTTCCTACAAAACATCACCGGCTTCATGGTCGGTAAAGAATACGAGAATCGCGGCATCGCCAAAGACGGCGCCAAACTCGTTACCGCGGTCGCGTGCGCCGAGGTGCCGAAGTTCACCGTGGTGATCGGCGGAAGCTTCGGGGCCGGTAACTACGGCATGTGCGGACGCGCCTATGCGCCGCGACAGCTGTGGATGTGGCCCAACGCACGTATCAGCGTGATGGGCGGCCCACAGGCTGCGAGCGTCCTCTCGACGGTGAAAGGCGAGATGTCGCCCCAGGAAAAGGCGGCCTTCGAGGCGCCGATTCTCGAAAAGTACGAGCGCGAAGGCAACCCGTACTATTCGACGGCGCGCTTGTGGGACGACGGCATCA
Organism: Vulcanimicrobiota bacterium; assembly: GCA_963756635.1. Classification (GTDB taxonomy): domain Bacteria; phylum Vulcanimicrobiota; class Vulcanimicrobiia; order Vulcanimicrobiales; family Vulcanimicrobiaceae; genus Cybelea. The sequence continues at coordinate 215,031 of CAVWOR010000001.1, read as the reverse complement.
TCGATCCGCTCGACACGCGCCGCGCGATCGCGATCGGCCTCGATGCGGCCGCGCACGCGCCGCAGCCGCGCACGCATTTCGGCGTTTTCCGGATGTAACTGACGAGCTTTTTTCTGACGACGGCGCGCTACGGTTTCAGCGCCGTGATCGGAATTACCGACGGAAGTGCGATTTTCCCCGGGCTGTCGGGCGGTGCGCGTACGATTTGACGCAGCATGTCGTTCCAGGCTTGCGTCAGAATGGGCAGCAGCGTCACGAGCCGGTGCGTCCCTCCCGGCTCGGAGTAAAAGGAAACGTCGAGTCCGGCCGCGTGGAGAAAAGCCGCGCTCGCGGTAGGGTATTGGGTCGGAATGCTATCGTCGGCGCTTCCGGTCAGCACGTAGAAGGGAGTCCGCGGCATCAGCGCCAGGACGCGCGCCGAATCCGACCCCAAAAGCGATCCGGCGATGCACATGACGCCGGCCCACTCGTTGGGGCTAATCGGCGCGATTTCAAAGACCGAGAATCCACCCATTGAATAGCCGGCCAAAAACTTCTTGCGCGGATCGATGGCGAAGGCGGCCGTCGCCGCATGCAGCGCGTCGTAGACGTCGGATGCCGAACCGCGGAAATCGTAGTAACCTCGTCCCCATGGCGCCACGACGATCGTGCCGGTTGCTTCGGCAAGCTGCGCGATGTAGGGAGGTGCGAGCAGTTGCGTCTCGGATTGCGGATGACCGTGAAGCATCACGATGAGGGGCGCCGGGCGATTCGGGGAGTAGTTTGCCGGAACGTAGATCGCAACGGGTTGCATCGTCCCGTCTCTCGACGACCGAACCAGGACTTCGCCGAATCCGCGGATGGAGTCCATTCCCACATAAGAACCCTCGAGCAGCTGCGTCGCAAGACTGAGATCGAGAGTCGCGGTTTGACGGGCGATTTCGGCCCTTTGCTGTGCGGTATACCCCTGCGGCACCATTGGATCGCCGAGCCGATCGGCATCATCGCTCAGGCGTTCGTAATAATCGTAGGTCGTGTCGTGCCCCGCAATCGCTGCAATCGAGGAAAGCCGCGCGAGATAGGCCGTCGCCGTGCGCTGAAGCGACGTCTGCAGGTCGCCCCCAGTCACTCCGAACAAGAACGCCGCCCCAACGGCGCCCAGCCATGTGACGATTAGGCCGCCTTCAAATCCCCGCGTACCACTCGTAACCTTCATCCTCCCAGTATCCGCCGTGACCGGCATAGATCTTGGCGAAGCTCCCGACGAGTTCGATGCGGGCGATCCACTTGGCGCTCTTGTATCCGAGCTGTGTCGGTACCCGCAGGCGAATCGGCGCACCGTGATCCGGATCGAGCGGCGCATCGTTCAAGCGCATAGCCAGCAACGTCTGCGGATGTCGCGCTTGATGGAGGTCGAGGCTTTCGTAGTAGAGGTTGCCCGCGCCGTCGTTGTCCAGGCAGCGGAAAACGACGTATCTCGCATCCTCGCGCGGCCGAACCGCGTCGAGCAATGCTCCCAGAGGAACGCCGCTCCACTTTCCGATCGCGCTCCAGCCCTCGACGCAATCGTGACGCGTGATCTGCGTCTGCACAGGCATGCGGTAGAGCTCCGCCAGGCTAAACGCACGCGGTCGCTCAACGGCTCCATCGACGATGAGGCGATACGCGGCGAAGTTTCCGACGACCAAATCCATGTAACGCATATCGGACGGCGTCGCGAACCCGTTGACGCGGAAATGACGGTCGACGTCGCGCTCGGAATACTCGCGCGCCAACCCGCGGGTTCCGATGAGCGCATGATTGAGGCTTTCTGCAGACGCGAGCACGCGGCGAACGCCCTCGTTCTCGCTTAGCCCGGAGCTGAGCGGGCCGCACCCTGCGAGCGCCGAGACCGCCGATGCAAGAAAAAGCCGTCGCCTCACTGCTGTTGATACCATCCCGTGATCATCGAGCGCATTTGATTGACAAAACCTTGCGTCAACACCTGAAACGTATGGACGGCAAAAAAGCCCAAGAGGAGGAGCATGCCGGCGAAGTGCCAGAGCCGCGCGAATTGCCGCCCGCCCAATAGGACGGTCAGCGGATTGGCGATCGCGTCGATTCCCGGTGAGAGCGCCAGTCCGGTGAGTACGACGAGCGGCGCGATGACGAAGAGCACGGCGGTGTAGGCGGCTTTCTGCAGCGGATTGTAGGTGCCATGGGGCGGCGGCGTCTTGCGCAGCTTCAGATAGTAGGCCTGCATCGGCCAGAGCTTGCCCAGATCGCTGGGACGCAGAATCAGCTCGCGCAGGTTGCCTTTGATCGCACTCGATATCAGCCACGCCAGCCAGCAGATCGTGGCGATCCACGCAAAGAAGAGATGCCACCGGCGTCCGCCGGCGAGGTCTTGGTAACCCGGAATAGTGAGCCAAGCTCCGAAGGCGTGCGCGCCGCGCGAGCCCATACCATCGCCGGTCCACCCCAACCATCCGGTGGTGACGAAGGTACGGCAGAAAATGGACGTCGTTCCGACCCCGTCGGCAGGCGAACCGATTGCAAGCACGCGGCGCGCGGGGTCGCTCTTGTCGGAGGCGTCCAGGTTCGGCGACGCATTGAAGATCTGCAGACCGCTGCCCACGAGCACCAGGAACGCCACCAACCACACCCAGTGGCTCGCGCGCGTCAGCAACGCATAGCGATAGATGGCGGGGCGCGCCACGTCCTTCATTCTCTGCAGTATAACGCCTGCGAGGCCCGCTCGGATGAGGGCGCGAACTCAAATGTCTGCCATGGCCGAGAGCATTCATTTGGCCGTCAGCGACGGCATCGCACGCGTCACGCTTGCCCGGCCTGAGGTCCGCAATGCTTTCAACGCCGAGATGATCGCGCAGCTTCACGAGGCCTTTATGCGGATCACCTCCGCCGACGACGTGCGCGCCGTCGTGCTCGCCGGTGAAGGCAAGGCCTTTTGCGGGGGCGCGGACATCAACTGGATGCGCGCCTCGCTCGATCTGACGTTCGACGAAAACGTCGGCGATGCCGAGCGAATGAGCGACATGTTTCGTGCGATCGACAGCTGTCCCAAACCGATCGTGGCCCGCATCCAGGGCGCCGCGCTGGGCGGAGGCGCCGGCCTCGCGGCGGTCTGCGACATCGTCATTTCAGCCGACGACGCGCTTTTCGGCTTCACCGAAGTGAAGCTCGGGATCATTCCGGCAGTTATCTCGCCCTTCGTCCTGGCCAAGATCGGGGCATCGCACGCGCGCGCCCTGTTCCTAACCGGCGAACGCTTCGACGCGCATCATGCACGAGCAATCGGTCTCGCGCACGACGTCGTTTCGAGCTCCGAGCTCGATGCAGCCGTCGAACGCCGCCTTGCCGAGTTTCTCACGGCAGGTCCGGCCGCGGTGAGCGCCGCCAAGCTCCTCGTCCGGCGCGTTCTCGACAACTCCTATGATGATTCGCGTGCAATTACGACGCAGGCGATCGCGCGCCAGCGTACCGGCGACGAAGGGCAAGAAGGCTTGCGCGCTTTTCTCGAGCGCCGTTCCGCGAAATTTGTACCAACGTCGGAATGAAGCGGCTGCTCGTCGCCAATCGCGGAGAGATCGCCGTGCGGGTCGCTCGAGCGGCCCGCGAGATGGGGATCGTTCCGCTGGGCGTCTACTCCGAAGCCGATGCGAACGCGTTCCATCTTGAGTTCATGGACGAAACGCGCTGCATCGGTCCGGCCGCGGCCGCCGATTCATATCTGCGCGCCGACGCAATTATCGCCGCCGCGCTCGCAATGAAGGCCGATTCGCTGCATCCTGGATACGGATTCCTATCCGAACGCGCCAGCTTTGCACGAACCGTCGGCGATGCCGGGCTCATCTTCGTCGGGCCGACGCCGGAAGCAATGGCGGCAATGGGAAGCAAGATCGAAGCCAAACGCCGCGCGCGCGCCTCCAACGTGCCGACGGTCCCCGGATACGAGGGCGACGATCAATCCGACGCAACGCTCCAGGCGCAGGCGGATCGCCTCGGCTTTCCGCTGCTGATCAAAGCGAGCGCAGGCGGCGGCGGCCGCGGCATGCGGGTAGTCGAGTCTCCGGCCGGTTTCCGCGAGGCGCTCGAGAGCGCAAAGCGGGAAGCGCTCGCAGCCTTCGGCGACGCGAGCGTGCTCCTCGAGCGTTACCTTCGAGACCCGCGCCATGTCGAGTTTCAAATTCTCGCCGATGCGCATGGGGCGACGATTCACCTCGGGGAGCGCGAATGCTCGATTCAGCGACGTCATCAGAAGATCGTCGAGGAGGCGCCTTCGGTCGCGCTCACGCCCGAACTGCGCGCCGAGATGGGTGCGGCGGCAGTGCGCGCCGCCGAATCCGTTGGATACTCGAACGCCGGTACGTGCGAGTTTATGGTCGAGCGCGATGGTGCCTATTATTTTCTCGAGATGAATGCTCGGCTGCAAGTCGAGCACCCGGTCACCGAGCTCGTCTACGGCATCGATCTCGTGCAATGGCAACTCCGGATTGCGGCCGGCGAACCTCTGACGTTATCGCAAACCGACGTACGGCCGCGCGGCTGGGCAATCGAAGGACGCATCTATGCCGAGGATCCGAGCAACGAGATGCTGCCGTCGATCGGAACCATCACGCACTGGTCACCACCGCAGGGGCCTGGGATACGGGTCGATGCCGGCGTTACGGCCGGAAGCGTCGTCAGCCATTACTACGATCCGATGCTCGCAAAGCTGATCGTCGAAGGCAGCGATCGTCGTTCGGCGATCGCGCGACTGCAACGCGCGCTCGCAGATTTCACGGTCGACGGAGTGCGCACGAATTTACCGCTCTTGCTCTGGATCGCACGCGATGAGGACTTCGCTGCTGGAGAAACGACGACGAGCTTCCTCGATCGGCGCCTCAACGCGTCGGTCTTCGCGCGCGGCGCGCCGCCGGACGAAGCGGTGCTGCTCTGCGCAGCGGCTCTACTCGCCGACGGCCGCGCACCCTGGCGCATCGGCGACGTAGGCGTGCCGTTGCGATTGCAACACTCCGGCGGGGTGGTGGAACTCGTTGCCGACACGGCAAGCAGCTCGGATTGCTGGCGAATCTCCGGAGATCGCAACGGCGAGTTGCGCGCAGAACGCCGCGGAGAGATCGTGCGCGCCGATTTCGACGGTACGGCACTCGCCGGCGCAGTCACATACAACGGCAAGGAGTTCGCCGTCCATCTCGACGGTCGCACGTGGCCATTCGAGTTTGCGGCCACCCGCTTGGGCGCCGCATCTTCGGGCAGCCACGGCGCGGCAAGCGGCGCTCACGTCACCGCGCCGATGCCCGGTAAGGTCGTCAAGATCGCCGTACGGGAGGGCGATGCGGTTGAGGAGCGCGCCCTACTGCTAGTGCTCGAAGCGATGAAGATGGAACACCGCATAGAAGCCTCTGCGGCGGCAACCGTAAAGTCCGTGCTCGTCAAGGCCGGTCAACTCGTCGCGAGCGGAACCCCGCTGGTGGAACTCTCGTGACGCGTCGCGGTGTCATGGAGCGGGGATCATGCTTCCAAGAGCGGTAACGATTTTTGAGATGGGCGCGCGGGACGGGCTGCAAAACGAGCCCGCGGTCATCTCGACCGAGAATAAAGTTTGCTACATCGACCTTCTCTCGGAGACGGGTTTGAGGTGGATCGAAGCGACGTCGTTCGTCAGTCCCAAAGCGATCCCACAGCTCGCGGACGCCGCCGAGGTCTTCACCCGCATCCGCAAAGTTCCGGGCGTGCGTTATCCGGTGCTCGTTCCAAACCTCACTGGGTACGAACGAGCGCGCAACGCGGGGGCCGACGCGATAGCCGTCTTCACCGCAGCCTCCGAGCGCTTCACCCAGCGCAACATCAACATGACGATCGACGAATCTTTAGGCACTTTTCGCGACGTCGTGCGCGCGGCCAAGCGCGACGGATGCTGGGTACGCGGCTACGTTTCCACCGCGTTCGGCTCGCCCTTCGGCGACAGCATTACTCCAAAGATGGTGCTCGACGTCAGCCTCAAGCTTATGGAAATGGGATGCGACGAACTCTCGATCGGCGACACGATCGGCATCGGTGTCCCGAGCCAAGTCGAGGCGCTGATCCCCTTACTCGCCGAAAAGATTCCGCTCGAGCTCATCGCGTTGCACTTCCACGACACGCGCGGCACGGCACTTGCGAATGTTTACGCCGCGCTTCGGCTGGGCGTCGCTCGATTCGACGCTTCGTCAGGTGGTTTGGGCGGCTGCCCGTACGCGCCCGGCGCGACCGGTAACGTCGGCACCGAAGATGTGCTCTATCTCTTGCATCAAATGGGCATCGAAACCGGCATTCATCTCGAGAAAGTGCGCGCGGCATCGCGCTTCATCGCAGGCGTCGTCGGCCACGCGCTGACGAGCAGGGCCTATCAAGCGATGGAAGCGGCCTCGGCAGCGTCGATAGCGGGGACGTAGTTACCGGCGCGCGAGCGGAATGACGAAGCGCGTCGCGGTGTGGGAATCGGTGTAGGCGCTGATCTTATTATCGACGAGCCCGGCGGCGATTCCGGCGGCCCGGACCGCAGACTCGCGCGGCGACGCGCCCCGCCCCTTGGGATGAAAGATCCAAAGCGCGCCGCTGGGCTCGAGATGCGCCGCCGCGCGCGCGAGCCGCGCGAGATCCCCAGGAGCATCGATGCGCACGAAGATGAGATCGTAACGAGTGCGCAGGGTCTGCGATGCGGCCTTGGCGAGCCGCGCGTTCAAAGCGGCGGTAAAGGATCCCTCGTGGCGCCCAACGAGCGCGACGTGTGCGTGCGCGACCACGCCAAGCTTTTCGAAGAGCGACCGTCCCGAATAGTCGCGCTCGGGGCCGGGTTTCATGAAAACCCGAGGTTCTTTGGTTTGGGTGGAATCTCCGTGTACGCCATCGGTCGATCCCACCAATCGTGCTTTCGTATCCGCAACTTCTCTACGCTCGGAGGCGGCGGGATTCGCAGATCCAACGCTTTCGCGTATGCGTCGAGATAGCGATCGACCATGCGCTCGACGCTAAATTCGCGCTCGACGCGCGTTCGGCAGGCGCGACGATCGAGCGTTGCTAGAACCGGAACCTTCGCGACGGCCTCGTCGACGCCGTCGCACAGAAAGCCGGTCACGCCATCCACGAGGATCTCCGGGAAGGATCCCATCCGCGCGCCCAGGACCGGCGTCCCGCAGGCCATCGCTTCGATCGTCGTCAAACCGAATCGCTCCGCTCGCGTCGTCATCGCAACGAGCCCGAGCGCGTTGGAAAGCAGCTCGTTCCGAGCCTCGCGTTCGACCGCGCCCAGAAACTGGACTCGATCGCCGTCAATATGCGGCGCGATTTGCTCGCGGAAGTACGTTTCATCTTGCGGGATCGCGGCGATCTTGAGCCGTACGCCGGCGCGCTTTGCGATCTCGATCGCAAGGTGCGTCCCCTTTTCGGGATGGAAGCGCCCGAGAAAACAGAGATAATCGCCGGCTCGATCGCTGAAGGTAAACTCTGCCGGATCGATGCCGTTATAGGTCGTGGCGAGATAGTCGAGCCCAGGGTCGCGATCGGCATTGGAAATGGAGCAGTAGAAGCTGCGCCGCGCGGCGGCATAGTAGGCCCCCAGAATCTGCGGTGAGGAGAAGCCGTGAATCGTGGTAACCAGCGGCGGAGCGCCGGAGGCGAGCGCGTACGTAAGGGGCTTCCAATCGAAGTGGTTGTTGATGAGGTCGAACTCGTGCGCCCGGCGGAAGAGTTCGCCGGCGTGCAACGCGCTAAAGACCTCCCCGTCGATCGCCGGATCCTCGTTGAGACCGACCGGCACGACCGAAACGACCTTCCCATCGAACCGGGAGTTGCCGGTGGCGAAGAGGGTGACGTCGAGGCCGCGCCGGCGCATGCCGTCCGCAACGTTGAACGCCATCTGCTCCCACGGTCCGTAGCCTGGCGGCGGCGATGGCCACGAAATCGCCGCCAGCACCGCTAGCCGAAGACCGCGTAACTCCATCGGCTACTTGTCGTCGTCGACGATATGCCCGTCGCGGTCGGCGACTGCGAGGCTGAAATGCGTGCGCCGAATCAAATTCTCAATCGAAACCTCGGAGAACGGAGGCACGGGCGCCGCCCGCGTGTAGTCGAACATGTCGCTCAAATCGTCGTCCGAAACGTCGCGCTGTCCCATGGTACCGAGATTCCAATTCTTCTCGATGAACCTGGTGATCGCGGTCGACTCGCGGCGCGTATGCGAGACGTACGGCCTCGCGTTCGGACGGTTCGGATCGTACCCTGAGCGAGCCCAAGCCGAGATAGCGACGATCGGAATTCGGAATCCCCAACTCGTCGCGTCGGGTCCCGGCGGCGGCGGCACGTGATCGTACCACCCTCCCGAATCGTCCCAGGTGAGGAGAATCGCCGTGTCCTTATAGTAGTTGCATTCGGCAGCCGCGCGGCGGCTCTGCACGATCGCGAGATAGATCGACCCGACCCAGCCCGGACCGCCGCCGCTAAGATTTCCGGCGTGATCGGAATAGAGCCAGTTCGGCATAACGAATGAGACTTGTGGCAGGCGGCAACGCTGAACGTCGCTGAGAATGGTGCCCGAGGGCGTGATGACGTTCCGCTGCCAGTCCGCGCCGTAGCGAATTCTTCTGAAGGCATCGTAGATGTTGACGGCCGGATTGACGACGTCTGTGTAAGAGCCCGTGTAATACTTCCAACTCACGTGTCCGGCGTCGAGGAGATCGGCAATCGTCGGCTGGTCGAAACACGGAAAAATTCCGGGTTTGATCATCGCTTCGCCTTTCCCGAAGATAGGAACCGTCGTCCCGGGCTTCGAGTCGCAGCCCCAAATAGCGTCGTTTGGGTTGCCGGCTATGCGGCTCTGCGCCGTCGCTAGCGTATAGTGGCTAGGAAACGTCGGGACCAGTCGTGGCGCGAAATTTTGGTCGGCGAGCGCGTAGCGCGCAGCCAGCACGTGATAGATCGTCGTCTCAACCGCCGGAAGGTACGCATAGGCAAAGCCGGCCGCCGGTGTCGGAAAGCCGAGCACCGTCCTGACGTAATCCGTCGCAAATCCATCCATCTTCCCGCGATTCCATTCGTCGAGCAGCGCGAGATGGGAATGGCTGGGATCGGCGGGATACTCGAACGGTACCGGCTCGAGGCGCACGCTATTGCCGTCGACCATGGCCGTCTGCGATGTGTCGGCACCCGGATATGGTCCCCCGTGGGCAAGAATCGATGCCGCAAAAAGATTGTCGAAGCTTCGATTCTCTTGCACGATGACGATGACGTGCCGAATCGGGCTACCGAGAATCGGCTGGCCGAGCAGCGTCGGATTCGCGCCGGGCGCGGTCGCGATTCCGCTTCGTACGGGCGCCGGCGCCATCGCGAGAATTGCGATCCCCGCCAGAACCAAATTACGCATGCGAACCATCGTCATCGGTTTCGCTACTGAATCAGCCCGTTTTTGAGGACGAGTTGCGGCTCGCGCAACGCGCGTACGTCGTCTCCGGCGTCGCGCCGCAGCAGGAGCAAATCCGCCGGTTCGTCGACCCTGAGGATGCCCTTATGAAGGCCCACCAACTCGGCCGCAACGTTGGTGGCTGCATGCAGCGCCTGTTGTGGCGTCATCCCAAGCAGCGAGCACATCAATTCGATTTCTTGCGCGTAGTTGTCATGGTAGTTGTAGGGCGTGCCGGCATCCGATCCACCGGCAATTCGCACCCCGCTTTCATACGCGCGACGGATGTTCGTCAGCATGGCATCGTTGAGTCCGCGCGCCTTCTCAACAACGTAACCGGGCTGGGTGCCGTCCTCAAGATGCGCCAGAATGCAGGTTGGAGCGCTGAGGGTCGGGACGAGGTAGACGCGGCGCTCCTTGAAGAGCGCGATCGCTTCGTCGTCGAGCATCGTGCCGTGCTCGATCGAGTCGATCCCGGACCGCAGCGCGTTCTTGATGCCTTGCATACCGATCGCGTGCGCGGCGACGCGCAGTCCGTGCCGGTGCGCCTCGTCGATAGCGGCCTCGAGTTCATCGGGGGTGAGTTGCGCGTTTCCCGGCACGGCGCCCTTGGTCATGACGCCGCCGGTCGCGATCAACTTGATGCAATCGGCGCCTGCCAACATCTGTTCGCGCACTGCCTTGCGGGCGTCCCAAGGGGAATCCACGGCGCGCCCGATCGGCCAGCCGTGGCCGCCGGTCATGCAAAGCACCGCGCCCGCGGCTCGCATCCGAGGACCTGGAATCCGCCCTTCCGCGATCGCGTCGCGCACGTCGGCCGCGATTGCGTTGGAGCTGCCGACATCGCGAATCGTCGTAATGCCGGCCTTGACCGACTTGCACGCGTTCGCAACGGCGCGCAGCAGCCGTTGGTTCGGCGTCGTCGTTTGGATCATGCCCATCATGTCCGGCTCGCCGCTTCCTTCGAGATGGGCGTGGGCGTTGACGAGGCCGGGCGTCACGCAGGCGGCTTCGAGATCGCACTCGCCGGTTGCGGTCCGAACCTCGGCGACTCGACCGCCCTCGAGCGAAATATCGATACGCCGTTTCGGCGGCTCGAGCGTGCCGTCGTAGAAAACTCCCGCCCGGACGATCATCGCCGGTTCCTTTCGAATCGGGCCGGCGCGGTCCCGCCCATCCTAGGACGCCGACCAGTGCAGTTTTGCATGCGCCGCTTTTGCGCGGTCGATCGCGGCGTCATCGACCGGCCCGACGACGAGCATCGTGAAATGTCCCATCTTTCGCCGTGCGACGGCGTGGCGTTTACCGTAGACGTGCAGCACGATCGACGGGTCGCTCAAGAGATCGGAGATTCCGCAAAGGTGATCGCCGCTGCCATCTCCCAGAACGTTCATCATGATCGCGTTTGCGAGTAGCCGAGGCGGTGAGAGCGGCAACCCGCAGATCGCACGAACGTGCTGCTCGTACTGCGAGCAGGGGGTAACGTCGATCGTATAGTGTCCGCTGTTGTGCGGCCGCGGCGCGATCTCGTTGACGAGCAGCTCGCCGCCGGTGGAGAGAAAGAACTCGATGCAGTACGTCCCCACGATTCCCAGCTGCCGCCCGAGAACCGCGGCCGTTTCCTTCGCCTTCTCAGCCGTATGAGTGCCGGCGCGAGCGGGCGCGATCGTCCTCGTGAGGATACCGCGGTCGTGCGAGTTCTCGGCGACGGGGTACGCGCCGATCTCGTCGCGCGCGTTTCTCGTCGCGATGACGCTCAGCTCGCACGCGAGCGGGACCATGGCCTCGAAGATTAGCTCTGCGCCGCTCGCGGCGGCCAGAGCCGCTTGCGCGCGCTCGAGCGAGTTCGCGTGCCATTGGCCTTTACCGTCGTATCCGCCGCGTACCGTCTTGAGAATGGCGGGGAAACCGATTCGAGCGGCGGCTCGGGCGAGATCCTCGGCGTTGCGCACGCTCGCGAACTCAGTCGTCGCGAAGCCGGCATCGCGCACGAATTGCTTCTCCAGCAAACGATCTTGCGTGATTCGAAGCACGCTGCTCGACGGCGTGACGCGATGCGCTAGCGATTCAAGGTGGCGAACCGAACCGATGTCGATGTTTTCAAATTCATACGTGATCACGTCGCAGCGCCGCCCGAGTTCTTCGATTGCGCTCCGGTCGTCGTAGGCCGCGACGATCTGCTCGTCGGCGACTTGCCCGCAAGGAGAACGTTCCCCGGGATCGAGCGTCACCACGTCGTAGCCCATGCGTTTGGCATCGAGTGCGAGCATCCGGCCGAGCTGGCCGCCGCCGATCACGCCGATGGTTTCGACAGATTTCAATCGAGAACGCTAGAAGCCGCCGCATCGTGCATGCGGGCGACGTAGGCCGCCAGCCGCTGCGCAACGCCGGAATCGCTCAGGGCCACGATTCGCGCGGCAAAGAGTGCGGCGTTCACCGCACCCCCGATCGCCATCGTCGCGACGGGGACGCCTGGTGGCATTTGCACGATTGAAAGCAACGAGTCCAGACCTGCGGCCCGAAGCGACTGGACGGGCACGCCGATCACGGGAATCAACGTCTTCGCTGCGATCATGCCGGGCAGGTGGGCCGCGCCGCCCGCGCCTGCGATAATTGCCGCGAGACCTCGGCGTGCCGCCGACGCAGCGTATTCGAACATTTCGTCGGGCATGCGATGGGCCGAAACGACGCGCACCTCGCACGGAATCTGCAATTCTTCGAGCGTGTCGCGCGCGCCGGACATCGTCTCCCAATCCGAGCGGCTGCCCATAATGATCCCGACGATCGGTGCTTTGTCTGCTTGCGCCATCGTCGAGGCGCTTCGCGCCTTCGCCAAGTTTGTCATCCCCCTTCGCTATCGTCCCGAGCGGAGCCCCGCATTTGTGTCACCCTGAGCCCTTCGACTCGCTACGCTTGATCAGGATAAACCACGCGCCGGAGGCGCGAAGTCGAAGGGCGAAGGACCCGCTAGTATGTCGCACTTTATCCTTGGCATCAATTATTGGCCGCGCCGCAGCGCGATGTATATGTGGCAGCGATTCGATCTCGACGAGATCGGCGAGGACATGGTTCGCATCAAAGAGCTGGGGCTCGACGTCGTTCGTTTCTTTCTCATGTGGGAGGCCTTTCAACCACAGCCGACGACGATGGATCCCGATGCCTTGCGGCGGCTCGATGCGATCATGGAAAGAATTTCCGCAGCGGGGCTGCAAGCGATGCCGACGCTCTTCTGCGGCCACATGAGCGGCGTTAACTGGCTGCCTGCATGGACGCTCGAGCGGGCCACCACGCAGGGGCGTTTTCGCACGATCGCCGATGGCACCGTCGTCGATTGCGCCATCGGTGACTTCTACGCCGATCCGGACCTCGTTCGCGCACAAGTTTTCTGCGCGCGTCGCATTGGCGAGCGGTTGCGCGGCCATCCCGCTCTCTTTGCCTGGGACCTCGGCAACGAGTTCTCCAACCTGCGCGAGCCTGCAGCGTCGCAGGACGCCGCAGAGTGGAGCGCCCGTTTGTCCGATACGCTGCTCGAAGCCTCCGGCGTCGGCGCCACCGCCGGAATGCACGGCGAGGATTTCGATCACGATCGCCGGCTGCGGCCGTCGAGCATCGCGCGGCCGTGGCCGTTCGCAACGATGCACGGATATTCGGTCTACAGCGCGTTTGCGCGGGACCGCCTCGATACCAACGTCGTGCCGTTCCTCTGCCAGCTGCAGCAGTCGTTCAGTGGCAAGCGAGTGCTCTTTACGGAGCTCGGGAATCCCGAATGTCCGCCGGGAAGCGATCGCGTCGACGGCTTCGCCTGCCTCGACGAGGCCGAATTGGCGCAGTACGCACGCGGCGCGATCGATCGGCTTCACGCGCGCGCCGCGCTTGGCGCATTTTGGTGGTGCTGGGCCGATTACGATCTCGCCCTCGCGCAGCTTCCGCCCTTCGATCTGGCTCCGCACGAACTTCGCTTCGGCGTCGTGCGCACCGACGGAACCTTCAAGCCGGTCGCAGCGACGCTTGCGCAACTAGCGCGCGAAGCGCGCACGGTCGTGAATCCGCCCCCCGCTTCGATTGCGAACGAAGCGGCACATTACGCGGGACTTCCCCAAAGCATCGAACGCGAGTACGCGGCGTACTGCGACAGTGCTACACAATTTGAAAAAGCGCTCGAACCAATCGCGCGGCGAATGGAGCGCGTGAAATTGACACCCGGGTTCTTACGCAATGCGCTCGTACCTGGAGCCACGCTCGGCCTTAATACTTTGGCGATGCAATGGGCGGGGATGCCGAATAAGAACGAGCGCGCTGCCCTGCGCGAGGCGCTCGACGCGCTCGCGGCCGGCGGCTATCTCGAGCTTGTAAAGGAGGAAACGTGGAGAGTGCTGCGCGCCGCCGATTGAGCGCAACGTTCCTTGCCGCCGCGCTGGGTGCGATCTGCGGTTTGGGCGTCGTGCGTGGCTCCGTCGGTCCCGTAGAGCAGAGCGGCGTCTTTGCGCTGCTCGGGGGCACGCCGAAGATCGTCTCGACGTTTTGGGCCGAGCATGCAACCGGCTTGACCGCGACGCTGACGATTCGCCAGTTTGCGCTCGACGGCAAGACCCCGATTCTCGACTACGACGTCGACATGCAGAAGCTCATGCATTTGATCGTCGTGCGCGACGACTTCGCAACGTTCGCGCACCTCCACCCGGAATTCGATACGACGAGCGGAACCTTCTCGCTGCCCTTCACAAAAGCACCGAACCACCGCTACTACGTCTACGCCGATACGGCGCCGCGCGCGATCGGCCAACAAGTCTTCCGCTTTACGATCCAAAGCGATGGGCCGCTTGCGACGTTACCGGCGATCGGGAGCGCCTCGGAGCCGAGCGCCACCGCCGGACCCTACGCCGTAAGGCTCTCTCGTACGGCTCTGCCGGCAAACCGCCCGGAGATTTTAAAGATCACGATCCGTGAGAAGGGCGTGCCTGCGCACGATCTCGGCACCTACCTCGGCGCAGCGGCGCATGCCGTCTTCATCAATACGTCGACGCTCTCGTACGTGCATCTGCATCCGACGGTGCGCGGCCCTGCAAACACAGATTCGAATATGGATATGGATATGAACGGCCCGGCAGGCCCGTTTATGCAGATGGCGATGCCGGCGCTTCCGAGTGGGACGTATAAGCTCTGGATTCAGTTTAGCGGCGCAAACGGCAACGTCTACACCGCGCCGTTCACGATACTCGCACGATGACGCGGCGCAACTCCTTGGCTGCAATCGACGCGAAGAAGAGCACCGTCGCCAACAGGACGATCGTCGCGCCGCTCGACGCGCGCACGTAATAGGAAAGGTAGAGACCGCCGACGGTGCTGCATGCGCCGAGCAGCGCCGCCAGCGCCATCATCGGCGCGAAGCGCGAGGTCAGCTGATATGCCGCAGCTGCCGGCGTGACCAGCAAGGCCGCGACGAGCACGATTCCGACCGCCTGGAGCGCCACGACGATCGTGAGCGCGAGCATCACGAGAAGAGCGTATTCGTATGCCGGCGACGGAATGCCGCTCGCCTGCGCGACGATCGGATCGAACGTCGTGTAGAGGAGGCCGCGGAAGAGAATGATGACCGCGGTGGCGACGACCACGCTGAGCGCAAGAATCAACCAAAGATCCTGCGGCTGCACGGCGAGAATATCGCCGAAGAGAAAGCTTTGCAGATCGAGCGCGTAGCTGCGCTGCTGGCTCATGAGGTAGACGCCGAGCGCAAACATGCCGGTGAAGAGCACGCCGATGGTCGTATCGAGCGAGACGCGCCCGCGGCGATGAACGAAGCCGATGCCAACCGCCGTTAGCACTGCGACGATCCCCGCGCCGACGTAGAAGTTCGCGCCGCGCAGATACGCAATGACGATGCCGGCAAACGAAGCATGCGCGATGCCGTCGCCGATGAACGAGAGGCGGCGCAGAATCACATACGTCCCCATCGTCGAGCAGAGCAGCCCGACCGCAAGCGCCGCCACGAAGGCCCGCTGCATGAATGCATAGTGAAACGGCTCGGTTAGTACTTCCATTACCGTATCATCTACGTATCTCGGGATGCGCGGCGTGGGCGGCGTGCGGCTCGTGATCGTGACGGAGGTGTCCGTGCGTGTGCGTGTGTTCCCGAATCGCACTATAGGTGCCGGATTCCACGACTTCGCGCGGCGTCCCGAGCGCCAGCACGCGGCGGTCGAGCACGAGCAGGCGGTCGAACCACTCGTCGACGCGCTCGAGGTCGTGGGTGGCCATGAGCACCGGCAATCCTCCGGCGACCAGCTCGCGCACGATACGGCGGAGCGCTTCTTCGGTCGCCGCATCGACGCCGGTCGTCGGTTCGTCGAGCAGCAAGAGCTTGGGCTCCTGCGCGATCGCGCGCGCGACGAAGGCACGCTGCTGCTGTCCGCCCGAGAGACGGGCGATGTGTCGTTCGGCGAGCGCGCTCATGTTCACCACGTCAAGCGCGTGGCGAACGACCTCACGATCCCGTTCTCCGAAGTGCTGCCAAAATCGCAACCGTGCGAACCGTCCCATCGCGACGACGTCCCAAACAGTCGCGGGGAACGACCAATCGACCGCCTCGACTTGCGGGACGTACGCAATCATGCCCGGCGCCAGCTTGCGTGGCTGCGAGCCCAAAACGCGCAACTCTCCGCTGGAGGGCAGCAGCAACCCCGCGATCGTCTTGAGCAGCGTCGACTTTCCCGAACCGTTGGGTCCGACGATGCCGAGCGCCTCGCCGTAATGCACCGTCAGGGTCGCGCCGATGAGCGCCGTAAAATCCGCGTAGCGTACGACGAGATCGCGCGCCACCACCGCGTCCTTTCTTTCAGTGTCACTCTGAGCCTGTCGAAGGGTCACTGCAGCGTCTGCACGATCACGCCGGTATCGTAGGTAAGCATCGCGATATAGTTTGCGACACGCGGATCGGCGCCGATCGAATCGTCGTAGAGATTCTCGACGACTTTGATTCCGGCGCCTTGCGCGATCGAGTAGAGCAACTTGGGACTGTACTCGGGCTCGCTGAAGACGCCGCGCACGTGATGCAGCTTGGCGAGATCGATCAGCTGCGCGATTTGCTGCGGATTTGGCTCCTGGCCCGGATTGCGCTCGACAAACCCGAGGGTGGTAATGCCGAAGCGGTCATCATAGTACTGCCAGGCATTGTGGAAGACGATCATGTAGCGATGCGACGGCGGAACCGTCGCGATTTGTTTTCGTATCCGCTCGATCAGCTCGTCGAGGCGAGCGTTATAACTCGAGGCGTTGCGCCGGTACTCGGCGGCATGAGTGGGATCGACCGCGATCAGGGCATCGCGGATTTTTAGCACGTAGCGCTTGGCGAGAACCGGATCCATCCAAAGATGTGGGTTGAGATTTTTTATCGGCAAGCCCTCGGCGCAGACGACAACGCGCAGATCGCGCGCGCCGGCGTCGCGCAGAAGGCGATCGAGCCACGACTCGAGCCCCGCGCCGTTTTCCACCAGCACGTTGGCATCGGCGACGGTCGCGACGTCCTGCGGCGCCGGCGCAAAGGTCTCGGGCGACGCACCGATCGGCACGATGTTTTTTACGCTCACACGCTCGCCGCCGACGCCCTGCACGAAGGAATTGAGCGTTGAGATCGTCGTCGCCACTTGAATTTTCCGGCCATTGTCAGCCTGAGCACCACTACTGTCACCCTGAGCACCACTATTGTCACCCTGAGCTTGTCGAAGGGGATGCGCGCAGGCCGATAGCAACGCTGCACCGAGCACGAGCGCGATGAATCGCTTCATCGGCATGCGCGGCATCGTCCAAAAAACTCCATTGCGTGGCCGTCGAGCTCGAATCCGTGAAGCGCGCGCAGCGTTTCCGCGAACTGTTCGATCGCCGTGCAGTCAACGTCTTCGACTCGTCCGCACTCCGCGCACATCGCGTGGTGGTGATGGCGCGCCGGTTCGCAGAGCATGAACGCCGCCTCGCCCTCGGCGTCGGTACGTTCGGTGACCTCGCCTTTGGCTCGTAGGCGATCGAGCGTACGATAGACGGTGGAGAGTGATACGCGAGCGCCGGCGCGCGTAAGGGATTGGTGGATCTCCGCGGCCGAAAGAAAGCGCGGCTCGCGCTGAAGGACTGACGCGATCAACTCCCGCGGCCGCGTCACATAATCCGCCCGAACACCCATAACGGTGAAGGCTATTTGCGAATTGTTCGCAAAATCCTTCTCAGGGTGTTGGCGCTGGCGATGGCGACGGGCACGTGGCTATTGCCGCCTTTGCCTTGAGGTGCACTTGGTCGCGCCAATACGCCGAGGTGTCACGCCACACTGGCAACGCGAGTCCGACGGTTTGAGCGCGCGTCTGCACTTTTGGGATCACCTCTGCGAATGCCGCCGGAACTGATCCGTCGTCATCGTTGACGACGTTGGCGAGCGCGAGCCACGCGTCGGAGAGCATCATCGTCGGGAGTGCCTGGGCCGCCGCAGGACACAACGCGTTGAGCCGAGCCGCCACGTCGGCTTCGAGGGCAAGTGCCCACGCAGCGGTCGCCGCGATCTGCGCGACGAACGCCGTTCGCTGCTGCTCGCTCGAACAGATGCTGTTCAGGACGTCCCGCTCCTCGTTGAGTACCGATATGACCTCGGCGATTGCGCCGTACCGTTGAAACAGTTGCGCCGGGCTGCCGCCGGGCGCGTGGCGGTCGTAATCGCGCAGGCGTCCCGATGCGTCGTCGATCGTCTGGCTATTGCACCGGTTGACGGCTACCTCGACCGGAACTGCAGCCTGCGCCGGCACTGCCGTGCCGGCCGAGACAATCAGGAGTAACGCCAGCGTTGCGGTGCGTCCGACCTTGCCCATGTGCTTTGACAGGTGCCCAGCGCGACGCGTACAATCCTCCAGGTCGCAAAATAGCCTCGTGGGGATGTAGCTCAGCTGGTAGAGCACTTGCTTCGCATGTAAGGGGTCTGGGGTTCGAGTCCCCACATCTCCACCACTCAAAAAGCATTATTTTATAAGACTTTTTGAATCTCCGCCCTGTGGCACCGGGACCGGAATTGGCGGAATTTACATTCCATGTAAGGGATCAATCTTCGAGTCGCCGACTGGACGATATCGCTTACACTGTACGGAGTTTGGCGTCAGCCGGCGGAAGCTCCGACTATGGTCTGCGGATAGAAAGCCCGAGTAATCCTTGCGCGGCGCCCGATGAGCGCTTGTGCGAGGCGAAGCGCAACGGCCTCTTACGAAATCAGCGAAAAAGCCCCAGGATCGCCCATTGCGCAAGGCACCGTCGTCGGCGTGCGGAAATCGTGCCTTCCGCTATGGCCGAGACAACATTCGGTCGGTCAACGCTCGCTGGGAGGCTGAAGTTTTTCCGACGCTCCCGCACGCTTAACGCTCTGCTCGGGCGGGCATCGCTCGCCCGAGTCTCGTTATTCGGTACATGCGACCATCACCGCGTGAGTTACGCCACCGCCGGCCGACTGGCGCTGCCGGCAAAGCAAGATAAGCGCCTAATCCATCCAGAAACCGCGGTGTTACTTCGAGTAGGAGTCCGCAAAAAGATCGCCCAAGCTTCCTGAGGCTGTGCGTCGTCGTCTTTACCGATCAAAATGGTTCCTGAGCGAACACGAAGTAGCAGAAATGGGAAAGCACCGTTGGTGGGTAACCGTAGTTGGGTTCCTCGGCGGCTTGATTGTTGGCGCTGTGGTTCTTGCCATTTTTCTCTTGTTTAAGCACCACGGATAGCGATGGCATGGTAACGGCCACTTCAGAGATGACGCGCCAGCCATCACGACCTGATGTCGCAGCCGCAGGCAAAGCCCTCCGCGAACGCGTTCCGCGCGTTTCTCATCGCGAACTCGGGCTTCATTCACAACGCGATCCGCTAAGTATTCTGCACCAAGCCGACGCCGATCGCTTGCCGGAGTTAGTACCCGTTCGCTATGGCCGAATGCTTCAGTCGCCGTTTGCCTTTTACCGGGGATCGGCCGCAATCATGGCGGCGGATCTCTCACGTACACCGGCGACCGGTGTTACAGTCCAGACGTGCGGCGACTGCCATCTTAAAAACTTCGGCGGCTTTGCAACGCCGGAGAGAACCATCGTCTTCGACATAAACGACTTCGACGAAACGCTCCCGGCCCCGTGGGAGTGGGATGTCAAGCGCCTCGCCGTCTCCTTCGTTCTCGCGGCGCGCGAGAGCGGATTCTCAGACGACTTCGCGCACGACTTGACCGCGTTGTGCGTTCGTTCGTACAGAAAGGGAATCCACACGTTCTCCAGCCTCGACCCGCTGACCGTTTGGTACGCTAAGTTCGAAGCCGAAGATTTCCTCGATCTCCTTTCAAGGAGCAGACGCGCCCGTGTCGCACAACGAATCGCAAAGGCCCGGCGCGGGCGTGGCTCCCGCATAGACTATCCCAGGCTGACCGAGATGGTCGACGGACGTGTTCGGATTAAAGATAGCCCACCTTTGATTTTTCACCCGGAAGTCGCGCGTACGCCCGATTTTGCGTCGGGCATGAAAAACATCCTGAAGGAGTATCGAGAGACCCTCCCCGAGGATCGCCGTATTCTGTTCGACAGCTATAGCTTCGTCGATGCGGCAATCAAAGTGGTCGGCATCGGAAGCGTAGGAACGCGCTGCTGGATCGCGTTACTCCTATCGGCGTCGAAAGAGCCACTTTTTCTACAGTTCAAGCAAGCCCACCCATCGGCATTAGAACCTTACGCGGCGAAGAGTGAATACGTTCATTGCGGCCAGCGCGTCGTTATGGGCCAGCGTCTCATGCAAGCTGCCTCTGACATCTTTTTGGGATGGACTACCGGACCTGGCGGGGATTATTACGTACGCCAGTTACGCGACGCAAAAGTTAGTGCCAACATTGAAACCTTCGACGAAAATCTGTTCAAAGTATACGCTCGAACCTGCGGCTGGAACCTCGCGCGAGCTCACTCAAAATCGGGTAATAAATGGGTGATCAGCGGTTATCTAGGAAAGACTGACGCGTTCGACGAGGCGATCGCGAGGTTCGCAAAAGCGTATGCTGACCAAACCGAGCGCGACCACGCCGCTCTTAAAGGCGCGGTCAGCGCTGGCAAGATCGAGGCTTATAGTGAGTAGGCCCTAGCGGTCGAAACTCCCGTAACCAGTAGGATCGTACCAAGATTTGCTTCGATCACGTGATATTCGTCCTTTCTTGGGGGATCCGTCTTCTGAAAAAGCCCGGACCATATAGGTAAAACGCGGCGCTCAAATTCGATGGAACACGAGTTGATGGGTTCGATAGCTGGTAGCTTGTCGAAGAGCCTGCTGCGCCGGTCTATCGCTCCATGAAGGTGGTGAATCGATCTGCACGCTTGTCGAGGTCATCGTCTCCGTTTTTATGCGAATCGTTCAGTAGGTAGTTGGTGGCCTTGATTCGGTAACTACGGCCCGAATGCCAAATGCGTTAGAGCCCAAAGAATGAAAAGCGTGGGCTTACCGGTTACCTTCCATGCAAAGAACGACGTATTGCCGGCCGCCGCCGCCACGTATTGTGTTCCGCCCGCGCTATACGTAATGACGCCGCCGGCGACCGCGTTCTTTGTGTCGTACTTGTAGAGGCTCTTTCCACTTGTCGCGTCGAGCGCTAAGAAATCGCCGTTGAGGTCCCCGGTGAACAGAAGGCCACCTCCGGTCGGAGTGACTGCCGCGATCATCGGGGTCGCCATCTTGATATGCCATCGTGCTCTCCCGGTTGCGGGATCGATCGCCGTGGTCCAGCCGTACGCCTTCGCCATCGGGTCGGGTACCGGGATGCCGCCGCCAAAGGCGGCGGCTCCCGATTCGACTTTCCCGGCAGCGTTGATATTCGTGATGTTGGCGAGCTCCGTAAGTTTGACCGTCACGCACCAGTCGACCGAGTTCACGTAGACGAAGCGCGTCGCCGGGTGCCAAGCGGCCCCGTTCCACTCCGAGCCTCCGGTCAAGCCGGGACAGAAATGCGTTCCTTTCGTTGTAATGGGAGCGTCGGCGTTTGCGATCGTCGTGGTAGCGGTTTTCGATAGGAGCTTACCGCTCGCGCGATCGATCAGATGCACCAGGCCGTCCTTGCTGGTCACGGCGAGAAGCTTCTTGCCGTCGGCCATGTCGAATTCCGCACTGCCAGTTGCATCCCAATCGTGATCGTCGTTTGGTTGGGTCTGATACGACCAGCGCAACTTTCCGGAGCTCGCGTTGAGCGCGACGATGCCCGTCGTAAACAGATTCGCGCCGGGTCGCTTGGTGAAGAGTCAAACGGCGGCGTTCGGCATCTCCGCGGCGAACTGCGCGTACCGCTCGCGCACACGCACGGCTTCAACGTGGTCGTACGCTCGCGCGGCTTCGACGGCTAGCTCGTCCAATAGCGCGACTTCGTCCGGATCGAGTTGCGCGCCATTCGCATGTGCTCCGTATAGCGTAAAGCTGACGAGTTCGTGGCGCACCGTCACAGGAATCGCCAGGGTGTAGATTGCCGCATTCTCGACATCAAGGTGCCTGCGTAAATCATCGAGCCAGACTAACTTTTCGTCGGCAAGCAACATGCGCACGAGCAGATCGTTTCCGTCGAATCCCGGTGGCGCGATCATCGTTTGGTGCGCGGTCGCAACGCCTTCGAAACGCGCTCCTCCGGCGGATCGCCGGTAGAGTGCGGCGGCCGCGAGATCGATCGCATCGACCGGAACCTGCACCAGGCCGTCCGCTATCGCGCCTTCATCCGTCGCATACGGAAGTGCCGAAGCTGCGCGACGTAAGTATTTCTCGGCATTCCGCCGTCGCCGAAAGAATACCGTTTCGACCAAGCGCTCGACGCCGCGGTTGATGCGATCTAGCAGAAACCCGATCGCAATCGTGGCCAGCAGCTCGAGGCCTAACGCCAGGCGCCCTATGGCGATAACGCGCGAAAAAGACCAATCCAAGATCGAGACCAATGCGATTACCCCGAGAGACAAAACTGCGTAGACGAGGGCGCGGTTGAGCACGAAATTTACATCGAGCACGCGCAGCCTGAAGACAGCATACGCGATGCAGATCGGCATGAGCACGACTGCAAAGCCGACAACCTGCCCGACGACAAACGGTACGCCCGGGACGAAATAAATCGCATATGCCATGAATGACGCGATCGTCCCGATTGCCAGAAAGCTCCAACGCTGCCGGTCGCTTGGCGTTGCCATCGCGACGTTCTTTACAACGATCAATGCGGCGAGGACAAAGGCGCTGAGGGGAATGATGACGCTCGGAATGACATCCCAGCGCGGAAACGATCCGATGGTGAAGTACAAGCGCCACTCGACGATATAGACCGCGTACGACAAGGTCAGGAACATCCACACGAAAGGATCGATCCGGCGACGCCACCCGAGCACATCGCCGTTGGGAAAACGCAGCACGAATGGGAGCAGCGGTAAGACGCTCCACGGTCCGAAAACCGTACTCAGCACGAAGCTGAGCGCTAAAAACGCTGATGGAGACAATACATGCGACCAATACATGAACGCCGGCCCCGTACCAAAATAGCCGACAGCAAACAGATAGAATGCCCACGACATTAGCGACGGCCGTAAGAAGACGAGCAGGAACGCCACGACAAGAAAGACCGTCGGCGGCGCGTATGCAAGCACCCCGCCGATGCGTCTCCAAATGCTAAAGCTTCGGTCGGGTACTGCCGTCAAGGTTACGGTGCGCAGTGCGTCCCCGCGCTCGAACGTTAGCGTTTCACGCTCGCCCGTATACGCCGACCGAACGCGTGACAAGATTTCGTAGTTGCCGTGCGCGACCAGACGATCGCCGACCTGCACTCCCGCACGACCTGCGGGCGAGCCGGAATCAACACCCATAACGATTAAACTCTGCGGGGGAAGCACGATGCCAAACGTTCCTTCGCCCCAATTCTCCGCGAAATCGACGTGCCCGATCGGCACGTAATAAATGACGACCACGAAAAACGTTACGAGTATCAGGACTGCTCGCGCAAGTGTCCGACGCATTTATAGGCTACCGGAGGTCCGGAACGAAGGGCGCAGGTGGTGCATCGTTCGCATTTTGCGACGAGCGCGGCCGAGGCCTGGGGCTCCGGGCCACCTCGGCCACTCAACGTTCAAACAGATCGCGCACGCTCCGGACCGGACGGCGACCCGACGGGGTAGAAATGTTTTCTTGTGGGGCTTGGAATACTGCGAATTGCAGTCACTCGTCGGCTTGGTGAATCTCGAGAATCCGAAAGCCGCCGCGTTCGATTGAAAGGCCCATGGCACGCAACTCCCTTGGTTCTAGGACTCCGCGATCTTCCCAGCTGTGCCGCTCGCTATTGTACATGCGGCACGCAGCGCGCCTGCGCAGAAGGTCTTCGTCGGTAAATTGAATTGGCGCGTAAATCGTATCTGGGCCGGTATTGCCAACGAGCAACACAAGGTCTTCATCGCGCCGAAGCGCGACCCCCACGGCGTCCCCGGTGTAAATCCGGACGTCGTCGGAGACATCAGCCATATAGATTTCGGCGGGCCAATTGCAGTCGATGCTGCAGGTTGCGTAAATGCGTACGCCGCCCTCGGCCTCACGAACGAGAAAATACGAGAACGGCCGACCGTGGTATGGAACGTCGCGGAGCGCAACCCAATTCCAATCTGCGGGCATGAGTGGATTAACTCGCGGTTGCCCCGGGAGTAGCACCAAGCCGCAGACGCCTTCTACGGCTGCCCACAAGAAGCGCGGCGGCTCCCACGGAGAGAGGCGCATGCCGCGATTCGCCAAACTTTCGCCGTCGAACCACTCGCTGAACTGCCCAGGCACGGTGTTATAGCGTTGCGGATCAACGCCGTAGTGTTCGAACGACGACCGCAAGGCACGAACCATAGAATGCGGATGGTATCGTGCAGCTCCGAAGGCGTACCACCACGTCAGCCCGGGCCAAACTCCGCCCATCAGCCCCGAGTGCGCGGCCGGATCGAAGCGTGGATCGATGCGGGAGACGGTCCGCAGGCCGGCCGGCGTCCAGAAGTCCGGCGAATTCAATCGGCTAATGATGCGAAAAGCCGTCTCCTCCGAGCACGCGCGCATGATGACGGGAAAGATTTCGTCACCGGTTACGTCGGTTCGCGCCGTACCGTCGACGTCGATGTTCAGATAGTAAAGCCCGTTCTTTGGGTTGATAAGGTGAGCGTCCATCGCGTCTCGGATCCGCGCCGATGCCGCGGCGAACTCTTCTCGGTCGTCGTCGTGCCCCACCGCATCGGCTAGGTGCGCTGCGGCGCGCAGCGCGGCCACGCATTCCGCATTGATTTCGGTAACGGCGCCACTGATGTTGTAACCGCTAACGATATTGCGCCAGCCGGCGATCGCCCACACGTCGCCGCGAGGATCGTCGGCTGAGCAAAAAACGAGGTCGCGATCGTCGATCTGAGAGATGATGTAACGGGCCGCTCGTGCAACCGCTGGATACGTCGTCGTCAGCCAGTCCGCATCGCCGGTGGCGCGGAAATGGTGATTGACCGCCAGCATGTAAAGCGGCGTGTCGTCGTTGATGTTCAGCCCATCATCCTCGACGCGACCGCTGACGGCGTCGAAGTACTCCGGTAGCTTGCCGTTGGAGTACTGTCTTTGGCTGAGATTATCCAGCAGACGCCGCGAGAAGGACGGCAAGAAATGATCGTTCCCGAAGACGAACCAGGCCGCGTCGCGTATCACGACATTCGGGTAGGTTCCCGGATCGTTGGTAAAGGCTTGCCCCGTCGGATACGAAGTCATCACCCGCCGCATATTGACCTTACTCCATAACGCCCCCTGATTGATCACCGGGTCGGGCGTCAGCACTCGACCTGCACGAAGGATTCGTTCCAGCGACGCAATGGTGTGCTCGAGCGCGTCGTCTGCGCTGGAAATGCGGCCGAATCGCTGCAACGCCTCCTGCTCGCTACCGGTATAGAGCCCGACGGCAAACCAAAAGCGGCGGCGCTCGGACGGCGCGAGAGCGAAGTCCCATTGGAGCCGCCCGATAAGGTCGCCCTTCGCCGAGGTGTCGTCGTTCAGCTCGTCCTGGTACGCCGGATCGTACGAGCGCGCGTAGTCGCAGTCGGCGGCAAATCTCGCCGGGGCTTCAGAGCCACCGAAAACGCGAATCCACTGCGGACCACTCGTGTTGTCCGCGATTAGCGCACGAGCGCCGTTGTCATAGCGCGCGCAAACGTCGGCAAGCGTGCTTCCGCAAAGCATTGCCGAGGCAGTAACCCGCAAGTCTTGCCGTACAATGTCGCGATTCTCGAGTTCGACGATGACGTAAACCAACGGCTCGTCGTCACCAGGGTCGCCTTTCGCAAATGGAAGAAACGTCGTTTCGGCAACATCGATCGTTTCGATAAGTTGAAATCGCACCCGTTGATAGGCGGGATGGATCTCCAATATGCGCGGCCCCGCAGCAAAGAGTCCCGGAAAGAAGGGATCCACGAGCTCCGGCCGGCCGGCGTAGCGTACGTTGACCGTTCCAACAAGCGCCTTGCCGATCGAATTGAGAAAGATGCGCTCGATCGCGCCATCGCTTTTTGTGTGAATCCAGATCGCGCTGTTGCCCAAGCTCGCGCCCATCGCTAGCTGGGAACTAGCAATCGTAAAGGGTTTCATAGCGAGGCTAGCGCACGCGCTTGTCGACACCGTCGACGAGAATTCCAACGATGTTCGCGACAATGGGCTCGAACGAAGCGTTGGGCGATTGGTGACGCCAGCTCATCGCAGCGCCGACCAGCGCCGAGCCGATAAGCATTCCCGTGCAATGCCCGAATCGCGGTGAAAGAAAGTCGGTCAGCTCCGCTTCCATGCTGCGCTCCATCTGCGGCTCAAAGTCGCGATCGATTCTGCACCGCCGGTGCAAAGCCACGAAGGCGAAGGTATTCTGGCCTACCGCCAGCAGCAACCCACTCGTCTCGCTGGTACTGAGCGGATCACCCTCCGATAAACGGTCGGAAAAGTCTGCGCGAATCATTGCGTCGAGTAGAGCGAACTTATCAGTGAAATGGGCATAGAACGTCGCGCGATTCACCGTCGCGCGTCCGGCAATATCTTGCACGGTGATCGATTCGAAGTTCTTCTCGGCGAGCAGCGACACGAGCGCATCGCGAATGAGCTTACGAGTGCGCGTGACGCGCGGATCGACGCGCGATGGACGCTGGGCGAGAGCGCTAACCGTCACTTTCGCTCTCTCGTCGGATAAGCAACATTTTCGCCAATTTGTCGGTTGACCAACATTCCCAACAATCGTACTATATGCGGCACAAGGCTATTATACGACAGATGTCGCCAAACTGCAAGTTCCCTAACAATTTCCCTAAAAGGAGAGAGACCATGACCGCGCTATTGCAAGAAAAAGCCATTTACGCCCTCGACCCCGCCCACACGAGCGTGGAGTTTATCGTCCGGCACCTCATGATCACTAAGGTCCGTGGCCGCTTCACGGCCTTCGACGGGCAAATCGAGCTGGCGCCCGGCAACGATCTTCCGACCTCAATTACGGCCACCATCGACGCGGGCTCGATCGATACGCGCGAAGAGCAGCGCGACGCGCATCTGCGCTCGGCCGACTTCTTCGAGGTAGAGAAATTCCCGCATCTGACCTTCGAAAGCACTCGCATACACGGAACGCCAGCCGATCTTACGATCGACGGCAAGCTCACGATCCGCGGAGTCACGCGCGACGTGAAGCTGACCGGCAGCTTTGAAGGGCGCGCCGCCGATCCGTGGGGGGGCGTTCGCGTCGGGTACGCGGCGTACGCCACGATCAATCGCAAAGACTTTGGCCTCGCATGGAATGCGGCGCTTGAAACCGGCGGTGTCGTGGTTGGCGACGAGGTTCGCATCGAGCTGAATGTCGAGGCCGTGCTGGCTCAGAAAACTGCGGCCTAGATGAACGCGTTAAAAACCATTAAATGCCACCGACAATGTCGCGGCTACGCTCAGCGCCATGCACTCCCTCTCACGGCCGGGTCTTAACCAATGTTCCTACAGATATCTGAGTTTTTCACTCCCGATTATCGTTTCCGGATCGCGCTCGTCGGGGGCTGGTGCCGTACGCGGTCGCAATAAGCTCCTCAACCTCGCCCCCCACTGGAGCCGTTGATTCCCGAGCGGACGCCCTCAGTATGCTAGTCTTGCCGAGGCGACGTCTGCTCCAGCTCGCTGCAAAGTGATCGACACGATGCGCTCGCGCGGATGCGCGAGGAGCGTGGCCGTCTCGCCTGTGCTCGACAGTGCGCCGAGATCGGCAACGCCGCCCGCCGTGTACGCGATCGCGCGCAATGCGCCGCCGGGCTTATCGGCAATGATGTAAATCCACGAGCCATCTCGTGCATAGAGAATCTTCGCTGCAACGGGGTTCGCGGACTCCGGGCTCATCGAGACATGGTTGAAATGGCTGCGGACCATCGCCACGAGTGCGACGTCCTCCGCCTTCAGCTGTTCATGGAGAACGAGCGCCTGCCATCCGAGGCCGAGAAAGGCCAGTGCGAACGCTGCCGCAAGTGCGAATGGGAAAAGGCCGGTACGCAGTTTGGCGCCCTGCTGTGGTCGCGCGGATTCGCGCAGCCGTCGCTCTAACGCCGGCGATGGCGTGGCCAACGGTAGCGCCGCTGCCAGCGACGCCGCAACGCCTTGCGCTTGAGCGACGCGCCCCGCGCACTCGGAGCAAAGCGCTATGTGACGTTCGACCTCGCGCACCGCATCGTCGCCGAGCACGCCAAGCGGATAGAGTTCCGCGTCTTCGCCCAAATGTTCGGTCACCAGCGGGTCCCCTCGGCGCTTGCCAGGTCGGTCTGTAATTTGCGCATGGCCATCGAGATGCGGCTTTTGATCGTGCCGAGCGGAGCGTCTAGCTCCTTTGCGATCTCAGCGTGCGTTTTGTTTCCATAGTACGCAAGTGTAAGCGCCGCCCGCTGTTCCTCGGGAAGCCGCCCAAGGGCGGCCTGCAAGCGTTGCGCCTCGACGGGATCGACTACCGGCGGATCAACCGATGTTACGGGGGCAAGGCGGGCCGCTTTCACCTCCCGCGCGTCTCTTCGGCCCTCGCGTCGGACCATCCCGACCGACTCGTTGCGCACACAGGCAATCAAGTACCCCTTTAACATCTCTCTGTTCCCGGTAAAACGGTTGGGGGAACGCCACACGCGCACGAGCGCGTCGTGCACGCAGTCTTCAGCCAGTGCGCTATCGGAGACAACCTGGCGAGCAACGCTAAAGAATAGACGCGACCACAGCGCATACACCCGCTCGAGGCCCGAGGGCCTGCGCGCGGCAAAGGCTTCGACGAGCTCGTCCATTTAACGGCTGACATACGGGTTCGCTCGTTTCACACCCTTGGTATGCCGCCGAGGCCAGTTTCGGATGGCCCGACCCATCCGCCCACACCGCCGGCGGCATATGCACCCACATGAGCAGATTAGTTACGGGCCTGCAGGTCGCACTGCTGGCCGTCACCCTCACAACCGGCGCGAACGCTGCCGCTCCGCCGTTGCTTCCGGCCGTCGCGACGGTCCACATCAGGGATTTCAAGTATCATCCACCGGCCTTGACCATCCACGTGGGCGACCGCGTCGCATTCGTCAATGACGACGATGAAGCGCACACGGTGACCGCGACCGACAAGGCGTTCGATTCCGAAGGGCTCGACACCGCCGGTACGTGGCAGCACGTGTTTACCACACCCGGCACGTACCACTATTTTTGCGAGCTGCATCCATACATGAAAGCCACGATCGTCGTCTTGCCGGCTGCGGCAAAGTAAAGGAGCTCACAGATGAAACGCGACGACTTCCTCAAGCACGTTGCCTGGACCGGGACCGGTATCGCGTGGTCCTTGTCGAGCAGCGGGGTATTCAATGCCCAACGGGCGCTGGCCGCGGGTAGCGGAATTTCATTCGTGCAGATCAGCGATAGTCATATCGGCTTCTCGCATCCCGAAAATCCTGACGTCGCTGGGACGTTTCAACAGACCATCGACGCGATCAACGCGATGCCCGTGCAACCGACCTTCGTCGTCCACACGGGCGACGTGACCCATCTTGCCAAGCCCGCACAGTTCGATACGGCGAAGCAACTGCTCGGCACGCTCAAGGCCCCGCTCGTCGTGCTGCCTGGCGAGCACGACGTCATCGGTACGTCCGCGGCGTTTTTCGACGCCTTCCGACGAAGCGACGCTCCGAAAGGATGGTTCTCGTGGGACCAAGGGGGCGCGCACTTCTTGTCGCTGGTCAACGTCTTCAACTTCGAGATCGACGGAAAGCTCGGCCCCGAGCAGATCGATTTCGTCGAGAAGGATCTAGCGGCGCAAAAGAGTTCAACGCCGATTGTCGTCTTCGCTCACGTTCCGCTCTACGCGCTCTTTCCGCCGTGGGGCTGGACCACGGAAGACGGCTCGCGTGTCTTGGCGGCGCTGCGCCGCTTCAATGCGGTAACGGTGCTCAACGGGCACATCCATCAAATCGTCCAGCACACCGATGGTAACATTCGATTCGCAACCGCCGCTTCCACCGCGTATACGCAGCCGGGTCCGGGCACGGCGGACAAACCCGGCCCGCTTCAAGTACCGCAGAGCAAATTACTCAGCGTCCTCGGATACCGAAGCGTCGAGATCGCGCGCAATGCTGCGACGATCACCGACCACTCACTACAAACGTAGCGTTTATATTCTCTTAATTACACCAACTTATCATTATAAACTCAACACTCACCAACATCCCTCAAGGGAGACATCCTATGAAACCACCCCATCACATTGGAGCCGTCTGCATAGCCATAGCGCTTGCAGCGTGCTCCGGCGCGCAGAGCGGTTCGATCACGAACCCCGTTCCGGCGGTGGGGGCACCGCAGTCCTCTTCCGTTACGGGTGCAGCGACGTCGAGCGTCAATAAAGACCAACATCTCCCCGGCGCCCGCAGGATGACTACTTCACTCATTCTCGTCGCAAACGAAAACACCGGCTTGGGCGGCTCGATTCGGGAATACGCCGAAAGCGCCGACGGAAACGTTGCGCCGAGCACCGTCATCAGTCACATTAACGGACCCTACGGCATCGCCTTAAGTTCAACAGAAGGCATCGGCATTGCAAACGGCAACATCGAGTCGGGCGGCCAGGCCGGTGCCGAAACCTTCGCGCTGGCGACCGGTGATTTCTTGACGGGAATCTCGTGCTTCCCCAAACCAAGTTCGACGCGTGGCGTGGCTTTCGATAGTACCGGCCAACTCTTCGTTTCTGCGTTTTTACCCGAGGGCGGCCGCGCCATCGAGGTCTTCAAGCCCGGCGCCAACAACTGCGCCAAGCCGAAGCGCACGATCTCCGACGAGGGCGGCGTGGCCATTGACAGCAACAACCTTCTCTACGTCGCGAATAGCACCACGGCAACGATCGACCTCTTTCCGTCGGGATCAGGCACGATGGAAGCGCAGGTCGGCGGAAGCAACACCGGGCTGGAAGCTCCCGGCACGGTCGCCGTTGACGCTTCGCTCAATGTCTACGTCTTCGATACTACAACTGCGACGATCAGCGAGTTCGCGGCGGGAACGACCGGCAACGTCGCGCCGATCCGCACCATCGCCGGCTCGAAGACCGGGCTCGACGGAGGGAATGGCTTCAGCTTTGGGCTAGCGGTCAGCAAGGCGAGCGGTAAGATATTCGTCTCTAACCCGGGCACGAACACGATCCTTGGCTTTGCAGCGACTGCAAGCGGCGACGTTGCGCCGATCCAAACGATCGCCGGCAGTGCCACGGGACTTGCCGACCCGCTGGGCATTGCGGTAACCGAGTAACGCTTACGGCAGACCCAAACCACTCCACCACGACAACGCGGGGCCCAACTCCCCCGCTACCCCGCAGACGGCTTCGCGATCGCGAGGCCGTTGTAGCGTGTTAGAGGTCGAGGCACTTACCGACGGCCTCGCGAAGCAATGAAGGCACCATAGCGATGATAACCAGCCAGGACCTCAGGGCGATCACCGCCTTCAAAGACGTCGACGATGGAGCGCTCGCGCTCACCGCGTCGCGCACCGCAGACATGCGCGTCGTCGCGGGGGAGACGGTCATTTCCGAAGGCGACGCTCCGCACTTTTTTGCCGTGCTCTCCGGCAGCCTCGAGGTCTCAAAGCGCGTCGGAGAAACCTCGCCGGTGCTGACGACGTTCCGGGTGGGCGACTCCTTCGGCGAGGTTCCGCTGATATTGGGTTCGCCGGCCGTAGCAAGCGTACGCGCTACAGAGGCGTCGCGCCTCGCAGTCTTAGAGACCACCGAATTCTGGCGGTTAATGCGAGCGCAACCGAGCTTCGCGAAGGCCGTTTCTGCAAACATGTCGGCGCGAATCACGATATTTTGGTCGACGGCGATGCAAGTTCCGACGGCATCCTGCACGATCGTGGGCGATCCGAACTCGCCGGATTGCCATCGACTACGCGACTTTCTGACGCGCCTCGACGTTCAATTTGACTGGGAAGAAAGCAGCGGTCTACAGTGCGATGTGACGTTCGGGGACGGCCGGAGGTTGGTTTCGCCAACCGTGCGCGAACTAGCGCAAGCGCTGGGGTTGCGGACGAGGCCCCAAACGCACTGTTACGACGTCGCCATTATTGGTGCCGGTCCGGCCGGTTTGGCGGCAGCAGTTTACGGTGCCTCGGAAGGCCTGCGGACGATTCTCGTCGACAGCGATGCACCCGGCGGACAGGCCGGCATGTCGTCGCGCATCGAGAACTATCTCGGGTTCCCCAACGGAATATCCGGCGAAGATTTGGCCGAACGCGCTTACCGGCAGGCAAAGCGGTTCGGCGCGGACGTCGTCGTCACGCGTGAAGCGATTCGTATCGAAGGTTCCCCGTACGACCGGCGCGTCATTCTAGACGAGAACGAAGAAATCCATTGCCGTTCGGTCGTGCTCGCTACCGGGGTCTGTTACCGATACCTGAGCGCCCGTGGATGCGATGAGTTCCTCAATCGTGGCGTCTACTATGGAGCCGCACAAGCCGAAGCGCGGCAGGTGCGTGGCCGCCGGGTTCATTTGTTGGGAGGCGGAAACTCGGCCGGTCAGGCCGCGATGTTCTTTTCGTTGTTTGCCGAGCACGTAACCATCATTGTCCGGTCCGACGACCTCTCAAAATCCATGTCGCAGTACCTCATCGACGAGCTCCTCACGCGGCCGAACGTCTCGGTCGTCGCGAACTGCGAAGTAGTCGCCATAGAAGGAAGCCGTACGGTCGAGACCGTGATCCAGCGCAACGTCGTGGATGGAACCGAGCGCCGCGAACGAACCGACGCCCTCTTCGTGTTCATCGGCGCCGACCCGCGCACGGAGTGGCTCGCCGACTTCGTCGCAACCGACGAGCGCGGCTACATACTCACCGGCCAATCGTTAGAGAGGCTCGATCGACGTTGGCCGTTGGCGCGCCCACCATTCCTCCTGGAAACGAATCAGCCGGGCATCTTCGCCGTGGGCGACGTGCGCAAGGACTCGGTAAAGCGCGTTGCATCGGGCGTTGGCGAAGGCGCGACCGCGATAACGATGGTCCATCAAATTCTCGCCGAAATGCCGGCCAAATCCACCCGCGAAGTCGCGAGATTGTAGCATCGGTGGACCGCACGTTCTCCGTGCAACGCGCGAACGACCGGGCCTGTTTCGACCACGGCTGGTTAAAGACATGTCACTCGTTTAGTTTCGCCGAATACCACGATCCCGGCAACATGAACTGGGGAGCGCTTCGCGTCCTGAACGACGACATCGTCGCGCCCGGGGAGGGTTTTCCGACGCATCCTCACCGAGACATGGAAATCATCACGTACGTGCTCGCTGGACAACTCGAACATCGGGACTCCACCGGCAGTCAGGGCATCGTGGGACCGGGAGGCGTACAATTTATGAGCGCCGGCACCGGCGTGCAACACTCGGAATTCAATCATTCAAAGCTTCATCCGCTGCATTTCTTACAGATGTGGGTCTTGCCGGGCAAACTCGGTTCGAAGCCTGCCTACGGGCAGGTCGAGTTTACCAAAGCCGAACGCTTGGGCCGCTGGCTGGCCGTTGCGAGCGGCCATCCAAGCGTCGAAGCACCCGTGCGACTTACGGCCGATGCGGCGTTCCTAGTAACGCAAGTCGAGCACCATGCCCCGGTGCGGCACACGTTCGAGCCCGAGCGCCTCGGTTTTCTCTTCGTCGCCCAAGGGAGCGCGACGATTGAGGCGTTGGACGACCACGACGAGGTCATCGGAGTTGAATCGTTGGACGGCGGCGACGCGCTCCGCATGGCTAACGTCGTACGCACGGTCGTACAGGGCGACGCGGTAGCCATTCTTTGGGACCTTCCGCATTCGATGGCTGTCTGACATAGCCTAGCCCATCGCGGCGTCCCCCAATCCAAAGACGCTCCACGCACGTTCCCTATGCCAAAGGGAGGTGGCGTAGCTATCGTGCTGACCCGGTTAGCGGCTTCGATCGCATGGAGCGTATTCTTCTCACTCCTGATCGACGGCAGCGCCGCCGCCCACCCGCTCGGAAATTTTACGATAAACCATCTCGCCGTGGTGCGGCCGCAAGCCGGACGCCTGCACATCCATTACGTCCTCGATATCGCCGAAATTCCGACCTTTCAGATCATGCACGCGTCGGGCCCGTGGACTCCCCAGCGAAAGCGCGCTTGGGAGAACGAAGAGATTTCGCGAGTGGCCAATGGGTTCTCCATTGAGGGAAACGGCGGCGCTCTTCCGATGCGTATCGAGCGCGCATCGTCCAGCACGCGGCCAGGAGCGGGGGGCCTTCCCACCTTGTACTGGACCGGCGATTTTGCGGCGCCGCTTCCATCGAAATCAACGATAACGATACGCGATCTCGTCTACGCAGAACGGCGGATCGGTTGGAAAGACATCGTTCTGCCAGGCGTGCCCGATCCAACCAACGAGCTACGTACCTATCCCAACGCGCTGATCGGCTCTCCCCGCCACAATGACCTTGCCGTATTTGAGCTCTTGGACGGACGCATGGCGCACGTACGCATCGGCGGCGACGATGCCGCATCTTGGAGCGTGGCATCGATCGTGCGATCGTCGGCGTTGTCCGATCTGCTTTCGAGCAATGCGCAAACACCGCTCCTGATTCTTTTCACCGTTCTGGCCGCGTTCGGGCTCGGAGCGCTTCACGGACTCGAGCCCGGCCATGGCAAAGCGTTGCTCGCCTTCACGCTCGTGGGAGCTCGCGCGACCTTCAAACAGGCCGCGATCCTGGCGGGCGCACTGACCTTCGCGCACACCATCGCCGTACTCTTACTCGGAGTACTGCTGTTCTTTGCCGCCGGATTTGCGACGGAACGGCTTTTTACGTGGATTACGTTGGTTTCCGGTGCAGCCGTCGTGGCGATCGGCGCGCGCAGCCTATCGGCGGCGGTTGGGCGCCTGATGCACGAACGAGAACATGCCAACGGCCACGCTCACGGCCACGCACACGATCATCACGGCCCGGATCACGGTCATTCACACGCTATTGCGGGCTCGGCTCCGCTCCACTTCCCAAGCGCCGTCGTCGCGGCAATGAGCGGGGGAATCGCTCCCTGCCCGGCAGCGATCGTCGTACTGCTCGCTGCGCTGCATTTGCATCGCGTCGGTTATGGCCTGTTGCTCATCGTAGTTTTCAGCCTCGGGTTGGCTTCGATTCTCACGGGGCTTGGGATCGCGGTCGTGCGCGGTGCGGCCTGGCTGCAACGGCGATCGGCCTTTGCTCGTGTTGCGCGCATCGCTCCGTTCCTCACGTCCGGCGTCATTTCGGTCATCGGAGCTTCCATGCTCGCACAAGGCCTGATCGACCAGGGCATTCCGGTGCGCGGCCTTGCCGTGGTCGCGCTGACGCTCCTCGGCATTGCGACGACAGCTTTTATTCCGTTCTTGCTCTCGACACGGACGACACACTCCACACTGGCTATAAAGGAGCCCATATGAAATTGCTTCGACCCATCGCGACGATGGCGGCGGTTTTTTTGCTCGCCTTCTCGATCTCGCTCTATTCGGTCAGAGCGGCGCGGGGATCCGATCATCAAGACTCGCCCACCGTCGTGGCCAACCCGCTTGCGGACATTACCGATGTCTTCGCATTCCCCGATCCGCACGATGCCTCAAGAGTCGCGCTCGTCATGGACATACGACCGCTTATCCCGCCCGGCATGTTCGGCGGCATCGCGCTCGATCCGAGCCTGCTCTATCAGTTCAAGATTGCCAACAGCGGCGTTCCATCCAACTCGTTTGCCGAGAACCTCGTATTACAGTTCACGGCGGATTCGGCCGGGACGGCTCAGCACATAACGCTCTACGGCCCTGCCAAACCGAACGAGGTGGGAACGCACAATACCACCGTCGGCAAGACCGGCACGTTCCTGTTTGGTAAGGTCGCTTCACTCAAGCAGGGCATAAAAGTGTTCGTAGGCCCTCGGCGCGATCCGTTCTTCTTCGATCTTGCGCAGTTCTTTAAAATTCTGCCCGATCGCAACTACCAGAACCACCCTAGCCCTCCACCGGCCACGGCAACGTCGTTCCGCTTCGCATCGAAGAAGCAAAAGATCGTTCTTAATGGACAGAGCTACGGAACGGCAAGCTCCAATCATTGCGTTATCGCAAAGCCGAGAGACTTCCTAACACCCTACGACGTCCTCTCGATCGTGATAGAAATGCCCAAAAAGCTCCTGGCGCCATCCGGCGGATCGCCCGGCGTCATCGGCCTGTGGGCCACTACCGGCACGCCCGACGGCGAATCTGAGTAAGGAGAATAAAGCAATGACATTACGGTATAAGCTCGCGCTTCTTGCTGCGATCCTCGCCGGAGCCATAATCGGAGGGTGTAGCTCGAGCGCCCGAACGTTCAATCCATCCCCGGGATCCCCAACCGCATGGCAAAACGCAGGTCACGGGGTGACGGTCTACAAGCAGATCGAACTGCTCTCTCGACCGGCCGTAAAAGAAGCCTTCGAGCTCTATGAAGACCATAATAAGACCAACCGCTCCGAGCCGTACAACGATCCCGTTCTCAAAGGACAGATCAAGTCGTTTTCCTTGACGTTCCGCAGCGAAAAGACGGCGGACGTGCTTCAGGCCGTGCTGTACCCGAACGTGATGAAAGCCGACCTTTCGCAGAACCTTACGACGGCTTCGTATCTCGGCTACGAGACGGGCGGCGCGACCGGCAGCAAGTGGGGCGGCCGCGCGCTCGACGACGACATCATCGACATCTCGCTAGGCGCCATTTTCGGGAACACCGTCTCGGCGTTGGGCCTTGCGCCCGATGACCATAAGGAAGCACCGTGCCTGACGACGGACAACGTCGCGTACGATAAATCCAACACAAAGACGTTCCCGTATATCCAGGCGCCTCTCTAAGCATGAAGGCGTCTACGGCGATCGTTGCTTTCGCCGCGGCGATCGCCTTCGGGGCGGCGTGGCCTTGGTTTGCCTTCCATCGCGCGCAGGCGACTGGAATCCCACGCGCCCCGGTTTCGACGGATTACCGGCAACGCGACCGGTTCATCGGCTTCTACGAAGGTCGCGTGCGCCAAGACCCCGCCGACCAGATCACGCAGCGGATGCTCGCGAGCGAATACATTGCGCGCTTCCGCGAAACCGGAGACCTCAACGACGTTGCGCGCGCGCATGCGATGGCCGCACGATCGCTTTCGCTGCAACCGCAGGGAAACGTCCAGGCGCTGAGCGTCATCGCCTCGAGCGACGTTGCCTTGCATCGCTTTCCCGCAGCCCTCGCAGCCGAACGCGCCGCCCTGCGAGCCGCTCCATTTGACGACAACCCGCGCGCGCAGATCGCATCCATCCTTATGGAAATTGGCCGTTACCATGAGGCCGAACGAATCTTAGCTCATCCGACCGATCCGGATCCCAATCCGACGTGGATCTCAATTCGCGCTCGTTACGACGAGCTCAGCGGCAACCTCCCCGAGGCACAAATCGAAATGGCCAAGGCCACCCAGCTCGTCGATCGCATGATCAGCATTTCAGCGTACGCGCGCTCGTGGTACCATCTGCGCGACGCGCAGCTGGCATTCGAGGCCGGAGACGATCGGATTGCAAGCTCGGAGTTCGACGAAGCGTTACGAATCTATCCGGACAACGCCATGGTGTTGCTCTTTGAGGCGAAGTTCTACCGCGCGCATCATGACTGGAACCGCGCGTTGGCAGCGGCCGCTCGTAGTGCCGAGTTGTACCCGCTACCGCAGGCCCTGGGCTACCAGGCCGATGCGCAGCGGGCCTTGGGGGATGAAATGGGTGCCCGGAGAACCGACGCGCTCATTCGAGCCGAGCAACGACTTTTCAACGTGCAGGGTATAAACGACCGGCTCTTGGCAATGTATTATGCAGAGCACCGAGAGCACTTAGACGATGCATTGACCGAAGCCAGGGCCGACATCGCTAAGCGGGGCAACGAAATCTACTCGGACGATACCATGGCTTGGGTCTTGGCCACGATGGGCAGGTGGGAGCGAGCACGAGTGTATGCGGAACGGGCGACGCGATTCGATACCGCGGATCCCGAGCTGCAGTATCACGCGGGGGTCATTGCCTGGCATACGCATCGGGCCGGCGAAGCGCGCCGACGGCTCTCCGGAGCCCTTGCGGCCGACGCGAATTTTCACCCCTTCTATGCCGACGATGCGCGTCGAATTCTCTCCTCGATCGCCAAATGATCAGAAATAAGGTTTTCTACGTCTACGGCTTCCTGATCGGGCTAAATTGCGCGGCCTGGGGTTTGGCGTTTTGGCTCTTTTCGTCGCGACCGCTTTTGCTAGGAACGGCTTTGCTCGCATACACATTTGGTTTGCGACATGCAGTTGATGCCGATCATATATCCGCAATCGATAACGTCACGCGTAAACTCATGCAGGACAATAAGCGGCCGGTTGGAGTTGGTTTCTTTTTCTCGCTGGGTCATTCGACGATTGTGGTGGCACTCACGGTTGGGATTACCGTTGCCGCCTCAATCGTGCGAAGCCAGCTCCCGACGCTGCAGCGATTAGGTGCAGTGGTTGGGACGTCCGTTTCTGCATGCTTCTTGCTGCTGGTTGCGGCAATCAATCTCTTGGTGCTTATCGACATCGCTCGCGCGTTCCGCCGTGCCGGGAGTGGCGAATCGTACGATCACAAGGGCGTCGACGAACTGCTCGATCAGCGCGGTTTAGTCGGCCGCTTTTTCAGACCGCTTTTCAAGCTCGTCGATTGCAGTTGGAAGATGTATCCCATCGGACTTCTCTTTGGCCTGGGATTCGACACCGCTACGGAAGTAGGGTTGCTCGGAATCGCTGCGGTTGAAGCCGGCAAAGGACTCCCCATCTACGACATCCTCATATTCCCGCTGCTGTTTACGGCCGGAATGTCGTTGATCGACACGACGGACGGCATCCTGATGCTCGGGGCGTACGGTTGGGCGTTCGTCAAGCCAATGCGCAAGCTCTATTATAATATGGTTATCACGCTCGTGTCGGTCCTCGTCGCGCTGATCGTCGGCGGGATTGAAGCCGCCAGCGTCGTGGCCTTCCAATTCCATTTGAGCGGTGGAATCTGGGACGCCAGCGCGACCTTGAGCGCCAACTTCGGAACCCTTGGCTTTATCATCGTCGGGGTATTCCTCGCGAGCTGGGCGTTATCGACCGCGATATACAAGTTTCGAGGCTACGATCAACTCGATGCCAACACTGGCCGGTGGGCGGGCGCGGAGCCCACGATCTGAGCATTGTCTGCTCGCTTTTTTTGGTGCCTACGCAACAAAACGAGGGTCCGTAAAGCAGCCGGTCTGTATTGCACGCTGAAAGCCGATCATGAGTAGTGACTTGCGCGAGTTTTTGGAGAGCACGCAACTGGCGCCCGCGAGATGACAGGCCCGGCCCCAACTACGCGTCAGTGCGGCGGTGTAGACGACGATAATGCACTCCGGTAGCACGAAACGCAACTGGCGCAACGTCTCCAGCGGATCCACTTCCAGTCGATCGATGTCGGCAACGAGAACGTCGGGCGCGAGCTTGGCTAACGCGGCGACGTCGAGTTGAGCGACGATCGCGAGCCCCGCCTCTCCGGCACCTTTGAGCGCGGCGCCGAGCACTGGAATGTCCTTGGGATCGACGGCGGCCAAACAGCATACGCGGGCCATATTTTTTGCGCTTTCAGACAGGCGAAGCAGTACGTCGCCGCACAGAGGAAGAAGCGCTTCTCAGCATACCATCGGGGCGAGAAACTCACCATCGTGAAAAAGTCCGGTAATGCGGCAGCGGCTGAAATGACGCTCCTGGCCGATTTTGTGCCGGAGTCGGATCCGGCGTATCCGATCATCAATGCGATTCTTCGCGTTGTGCCGGCATCGCACTGGGCATTTGCGCGCCTGCTGCCTGATGGAGAACTAGCCGGTCTCTTGCTCGACTCTCCGGGGAACGGCGGCGAGTTGTCCCGGCTCAAAACCGAGTTCAATTACCAGCGCCAGAGGGCGAAGCGGGGTCCGCGCATCGCGGCCACACTCGGCCCACTCGGACACTTCGAAAGCGGGATTACGCTACTATTTGCTGACGCCAAGGCCAGTTTTGGCATCCTCACCCTGCTCCGTACGAGCGAACTTGGACCATTCACCTCGAGCGAAATCAGCGTTTTGGCGTTGGCTCTGGACGCTACTTCCGAGCGCCTCTGCGCCCTGCGCCTCGACGCTCCTAGGGCCGGACGGCTCCCGTCTCGCGGCTTTGCCGACCAGAACGACCGGACCCGGGCTACGGACCCGGACGAATCGGGTGACTCCTTTTACGTGCTGGACCGGGATTTTCAGATCTTGCTCGCGTGGACGGCCGAAGAGCAACGGCGCATCGCACTCACGGGCCTACGGACCAGGATTGCCGATCGTCTGCCTGGGGTGCTCGAAGAAGCGGTCCGCGAGTTGATTGCCGATTGGAGGGACGATTCGGGTTCGCAAAAGGCCGGCATCGCACATCCGGTCCCCTTCTTGGTCGTGCGAACCCAGCCAATGTCCGGTCCGGCGGGGCTCTTCATCGGCGTACGCATCGACCGCTTTCAGCCGCCGAAGTCGCTGCGAGGACCGGCCGCGCGCTTCCATATCTCGCCACGTGAACTGCAGGTTCTAGCAATGCTGCTCGATGGCGAGAAGCTCGAGGAGATCGGCCGGAAGCTGCACATTGCCCCTTCAACCGTCCAGCATCACGTCAGGAGCATGGTCGACAAGACCGGTAGCCGGAACCGCACCGAGCTGATCGCCCGCGTGCTGGGCTGGGAGAACACCTAGCCGCGCCGTCAAAAATCGTGCTTTTTACGATACCGCCCCCGTCTGGTTCGCGCTAGACTCGAGACGTGTCATCATGCGCCCTGCCGGACCGGGCGATGGATCGGATTTATCGCTCAATTAAAGGTTTTGGGCTTCTTGGAATTCATATCGGCGCGCTTGCGGCCTTTTGGCCCGCCTTTTTTCAGTGGTCGGCCCTGGCCGCCGCGGCCGTCGTATCCTATGCGACGGTGGCTCTAGGAATTTCGCTCTGCTTTCACCGCGTCCTCACGCATCGCAGCTTGCGGCTTTTCAAGCCATTCGAATACCTGCTGGCTATTTTTGGGACACTCGCGCTGCAGGGAGACCCAATCCGGTGGGTGGCGGTGCACCGCAAGCACCACGCGCATGCCGATCACGAGGGTGATCCCCACAGTATTCGGGGCGGATTCCGATGGGCGCACGT
Organism: Vulcanimicrobiota bacterium; assembly: GCA_963756635.1. Classification (GTDB taxonomy): domain Bacteria; phylum Vulcanimicrobiota; class Vulcanimicrobiia; order Vulcanimicrobiales; family Vulcanimicrobiaceae; genus Cybelea. The sequence continues at coordinate 173,888 of CAVWOR010000001.1, read as the reverse complement.
CGACTGGCTTTACCGGCACAACATAGCCCTGCCTTCTGACGAGGAAATGCGTCACTTCGCGCCCGACCTCTACGACGAACCCTTCTATCGCGCGATGCAATACGCCAACATTCCGCTTCAGATCGCGCTAGCCGCGGGACTCTTTGCGCTCGGTGGATGGTCCTGGACGATTTGGGGCATTTTCGCCCGGCTGGTGATCAGCTACCATTCAACGTGGCTGGTCAATAGCGCGTCGCATATGATGGGCTATCGCACCTACCCGACTGCCGACCAGTCAACGAACTGCTGGTGGGTCGCGGCCATCTCGTGGGGTGAAGGCTGGCACAACAATCACCACGCCTTTCCGTTTTCGGCGCGGCACGGATTACGCTGGTTTGAGATCGATGTAACGTGGTGGCACGTCAAGATCCTGGCGTTTCTGCGACTTGCCGATCGAATCAAACTTCCAAGCAAAACGATGCAGCGGCGGCTGCGCAATCATTGCTCAACATCGGGGTTCGCGACCACTGACGGATCGATGCATTCGTTAACTCTGTAATCCAAGGCGCGCGCTCATCATACGTGCATTCGTTCGGTGGGAATGCCCCTTGGAGTTAGCAACCTTCTTCGGCCTTTTTGGGTCCATCACAGATGAGTCAACCACCGATGCTCCGGTTCCTAGCGATCGACGTAATCAGAGACTTCATCCATCGTCGGATCGAGCCGCAGATCTTCGTAGGTATATTTTCGCTCATCATGCCCTTGCGCCGTCTTTATTCGAACGACGACCTCGTGAGGATGTACTTCTTTGACCGTGCCTTCCTCGTTTGTTCCATCGATGAAGACTCTATCGCCGGCCTTTAACATTGCGTTCCTTTCTGAGTTAGTTACCTGCCCCGCCTTCGGGTCTTACGTCAGTCTACTCCGTAGTCACAAAAGATGGAATAAGTGCTGTTTGAACGAGGAAACGCCGGCATCGTGCCTGAACGCCTTGCCGGGAAGCCTATGAATCAATTTTATAATCGCGTCAAAGGGCTTGGCCTCGCCGGCATCCACGTCGGCGCACTCGCAGCCTTCTGGCCTGGCTTCTTCCAATGGTCGGCGCTGGCAGCCGCAGCCGTCGTATCGTATGCCACGGTCGCTCTGGGTATTTCCCTGTGCTTTCATCGCGTCCTTACGCACCGGAGCCTGCGCCTTCGCAAGCCATTCGAATATCTTTTCGCGATCTTTGGGACGCTCGCTCTACAAGGTGATCCAATCCGCTGGGTGGCCGTGCACCGCAAGCACCACGCGCACGCCGATCGCGAGGGCGACCCCCACAGCATTGCGCTCGGATTCAAATGGGCGCACGTCGAATGGATCTACCGGAACAACATCGCGCTGCCGTCAAACGAGGAAATGCGGCACTTCGCGCCAGACCTCTACGCCGAACCGTTCTACCGTGCGTTGGAGTATCTCAACATTCCGCTTCAGATCGCGCTAGGGCTGGGACTCTTCGCGCTCGGCGGATGGTCGTGGGTCGTTTGGGGCGTCTTCGTGAGACTCGCCCTCAGCTATCACTCGACCTGGCTAGTAAACAGCGCGGCGCATACGCTTGGCTATCGAACGTATGAGACCGCGGACCAATCGACCAATTGCTGGTGGGTCGCTCTCATTTCGTGGGGCGAAGGCTGGCACAACAATCATCACGCCTTTCCGTTCTCGGCTCGTCATGGGCTGCGCTGGTTCGAGATCGATCTGACATGGTGGCACGTCAAAGTTCTCGCGTTTCTACGACTTGCCGACAGAATTAAAATCCCGAGCAAGGCGATGCAAGAACGGCTACGCGAATTTACGCACGTGGCAAGGCAGGTCCGTAAACCAACCTAACGCGCTGGGGACCGGATGCGCGCACAGTATCATTTTTTGGGTAAGAGGACGCCATGAAAATTGGCGTTTTTGGCTCGAACTCTCGTGCGGTCGCGATCGGCCGCCTGTTGGTCGACGCCGGCTATCACGTTTGCTTCGGGGATGCCGACGGCATGAAGCCGGCCCAGGCAGCCGCGGAGCAGGCGGGCGCGCAGGCCGACACGCCGTACAACGATGCAGCAGTATGTGAGATGTTAATCTTCGCAGGACCCCGGCAGAAGGTCGACGACCTGCTCGCGCAGGCTGGCTGCATCTCACCTCGGGCCGTTGTCGTCGATGCGATGGAAGAGTCGTTTACCGAGGACGGAAGCGGTTCGGAACTGCTGGCTCTCAAGCTGAATACGCATCGAGTCGTTCGCGCTCTGATCCTCGCACCCCAAGTGGGCGCCGACATTCTCTATTGCGGTGACGACGCCGACGCGATGACGATGTTGGAAGAAGTTTTTCGCACGGCGGGATGCGTGACGACGTACCGCGGACCGCTCGCAAAGACCGCGAATATGGTCGGCTGAAGGAGCGCGGCCTTTCAGCGGTGCTGGCTCGACACTTCGGTAGCTTGGAAACATAGGGTGAGCCTATGGCCTTTCGGCCGGCGCCGCCAATCAGATTGGGGTCAAAAATCGCCGCACTTCGGAATCCGGCTTCCCGGCGGCGGATTATACGGATCCTTCGGCGAGTAGATATCGCGGTAAGGCTCCGTACCGTTGACGGTAACAGCGTAGGTCGGTTCTTGCCCGCACCATGTGTTGAAATCGTACCGATCTCCCTGCTCGTTCAATTTCGTCACGGTGAGCGTCGCGGAGATAAATGGCCGTTTCCGAACGATTTGCTTGGCAGGGCCACCGCGAATCAAGAACGCCGATCCGCCTTTGCCTTGGAGCAGCAACGTTCCAATGCCGTGCTTGTCGACGACGATCCCGCTGGCTTCGTTGACGCCAACACCAAGCACCATGAGAGGACGCCGCCGCACCTTGCCGTCGGCAATTTGCCTCGCCATGAACACGGCGGTTCGGCCGAAGCGGTTTCGCGTGACGAAGTGCTGGTCGGTGACGGCGTCCGCGAGCGCTGGGAAGCGCAGGAAGCCGTAGGTGAAGCTAATGAGCCGCTCGTACGGATTACGGACTGCATTCTCGGTGGTCGTGTTGCCGCTTCCCTCTGCAACGGCATCGAAGACGTACTGCCCGAGGATTGCTTCGCCGGCGCTCGTCCCGCCGACCACGCCGCCCCGGTCGTAAACGTGCTGCACCGCCGTCTGGATGGGCGTTCCTTTCCAGATCACGTAATCGGCTTGATTGCCGCCGGCGAAGAAAACCGCGGTCGATCGCGCGACGATCGCTGCCGCCGTGCGTAAGGTTTCCGCAGATGAACAGGTCGGCAACAGAAGGGTACGGACAGAGTGATAGGGCGCGAGCCGGTAGATGTAGCGATCGTAGTCGTTGTTGCCAAACGCTCGAAGCACGACCAGATCCGCGCCACGCTTGGAAGGCGCGCCGACGATCGTATCGTGGATCCAGACGAATTCTGCGTTCACGTCCGTGCCGCCGCCGCCAAGAACGAGACCAGGACCCTTCGGCGCGATCCGTTCGGGGTGCGCGGCGCCCTGCGGCTTGTAGAAAATCGGACGGCAGGCGCGATTCACAACTGCTCGACCGCCGGCGCTCTCTTGCGCCCTACTCGAACCCAGCGCCGTCGGCAGCCCTGCTCGCGAGCACGCAATGACGACCGAACCGGCCAGAAACGAGGCGAGAGCACTCTGGAACGACTGGCTGTGCATGCCACGCACGTACGACCCCGGAACCTGGGTGCCTTCTCGCTTCGCAGCCCCGGAGATCGAAGAGGAACCTGGCAAAACGAAATCGGAAATCCGGGGATGGGCAACGATACGGTGCCATACTCGGATGATGACGACGACGTCCTAGCGCCCGATATCGCGCCGCGCCAAGATCGGCCAATCGATCCTGCCGAAGCCGTGCGTCTCGAACGCGAAAAGTATGGCGAGAGCAGCATGGACGAAAACCGCGACGATCAGGCCGACGCGCACCACGGCCAACCCGACGACATCGTCTAGCGTTGTTGCGCACGTTCTGGTACGATGCTCGGCATGGACGAAAAAGGCGACCTTCGGGAAGCGATTAACGACGCCGACGACACGGGCCTCGTCGCGGGCGAAGAGCTGATCACAGAAGCTGAAACGCTGCTGCCACTCGTGGACTCAAGGACAAAGCTGCCCCGAGAAGCGCTTCATGCCGCGCTTCCGCAAGGGCACAGCGCGCACGCTACGATCGACGAGCTACATGCGGAAATCGCGGGAGCGTCGCCAAATCGCCGTGCAATCGAGCGTCACGTCGGGATTTTACGTGCGCTTCCCGAACTCGAAGCGATCGTCGCGAACTGGTGGGACGATCCGAAGACGCAGCGCTTCGTCGCGAACTTGGGGCAGATCGGCCTTTAGCCGGCTACGTTCCATAGCGACGTTGCCGCGACTTGAATTCGTCGAGCGCCGCCTTGAAGTGCGTTTCGTCGAAGTCGGGCCAATACGTGGGCGTGGCCCAAAACTCGGAGTAGGCCGACTGAAATAAGAGAAAGTTTGAAAGCCGGAGCTCGCCGCCGGCCCTGATGATCAAGTCCGGATCCGGGAGTCCGGCGGTGTACAGTCTGCTTGCGAGCGCGCCCTCATCAATCGACGAGGCGTCCCGCGCACCGGTGCGCACCTCTTCGACGAGAGCGCGCACGGCATCGCCGATTTCGCGGCGGCCGCCGTAATCGATCGCGAGATTCAGCACGATACCCGGATTGTGCGACGTTTCCCCAACCAGATTTTCCAGCGCGATGCGCGTGCTCTCCGGTAAGCGTTCGGTCCGGCCGCAAAGGCGTATTCGCGCGCCCTCCGTTGCAAGACGTCGCAGCTCTCGGCGCGCCGCGCGCGCGCAGATTCTCATGAGCAAGCCGACCTCGCCGGCGGGCCGCTCCCAGTTCTCTTCGGAAAACGCGTACGCGGTAACGACGCGCACGCCGGCAGCGCTCGCGGCGCGCAACGTCCGGTAGAGCGCCGCAATGCCGCGGCGGTAACCGAATCCGATCGGCAGCCGGTGCTCGGCCGCCCACCGCCGATTTCAATCCATGATGATGGCTACGTGCTGCGGCGTCACGTCGTCGCCAGTTTTGGGCGCGCGGAGACTTGTTTCGCACGCTCGTGCACGTCGCGCACGACCGATTCGAGCTCGTCGACGTATGCGAGAAAACGTTGCCGCCCGCGTTTCGTGACGCGGTAGATAGTCTGCGATCTTCCCGAAACGCGTTGCTTTTCAGTCGTCACAATTCCGATCTCGGCCAACGCATGCACGTGTCGGTTCAAATTCCCATCGGAGAGATCGCACGCGGCTGCAAGCTCGGTGAAGGTGAGGCCGTCCAGGTGCGCGATCAAGCAGGTGCAAATCGCCAGGCGGCCGCGCTCGTGGAAGATTCGCTCCAAGCCGGGATATGAAAACCGGGCATCGCGTGTCTCGCTCACAGCGCGCGTTCCCGCCAAATCAAGACCCCGACGGCAACCTGGCCGACGCCAAACCCCAAGGGCATAACCCACCACGCAAGCGCGATCGCCCGCAGCGGCGAAACGAGAAACAGCGCGGCCAGGGCGCCGAATCCAAGCGTGACTGGAAGCGTCGACCGCGGTATGGCGTCGCGCGACGCGAAGAGTCCCAGGGAGTACAACGCAAACCACGTGCCGGGCAGCATCGAATATGCCGAACGGTCGACCAGTGCGACGGTCAGCAACCCACCAAGCACGACGCTCGGTGCGATCGAACGGGCCGCCGATCGAAATCCGCTGGCGGCTCCGGGCCCCCGATGTTTCCAAACCCAGATTGCGACGGCGCCATAGTTCACCGCCAGCGCAAACGCAAGACAGGCCATCCAAATGAGGACGTAACGGTGCAACGCATCGGCCGATGCCGGTAACGGAGCCGTTTGCCATTGAATGTAGCCCGCGCCCAACGCTCCGGCGCCGCTTGCAATCGCGGCCGCCGCCGAATATCCCTCGAATCGCTGCACCCGGATGAGCCGGTCTCGAACCTCGGCGAGGTCGGAGAGCGCCCGCTCTAGTTCCATGCGGCTGCCTTCCCTAGCTTTGCGATACAAAGCTAATCACTTTGTATCACAAAGGTCCAGGCATTGCAAGCCTAGCTTGACTTCCGGCCTTTCTGCCCGAAGGTGCGCCGTTTCGATTTTACGGCGTTCGCCTTTTTCCGTTTTTGAGTCTTACGAGGCATGCTCTATCTCACTCAAACCACAGCATGCGCACCACGACACCTTGAAAGCCTCCACCTCAAGGGCCGTTATAATGAAGCGGCGTATCCTTTGCAAAGGAACGCACCATCAAGTAGATTGCGTCGAAATGGAGGGACCCCTGTGCCCAGACCGGTGCTAACGGAATATTTGCTCAAACTCTCGACGAACCAAATCGAGTTTGACCGCTTTCGCGATAGCCAAGCGGAAGCATTGCGGTCGATGAAGGATGCGGGGCTGAGCGAAAGGCATCAAGAGATGCTCTTGCGCGCGGATACCAAAGAGCTGCTGGAGGCCATCGTCGAGGAACTTCGCGCGTTGCGGCCTCAGATGTCGTTTTCCAGGGGACCGCTCGAAGTAACCGTAAGCCTTCAATTCGTCCCGTTGGTCGTGCCTCCGCGGTCGTGAAGCCGCAGAAAAAGGCCTCACTGACGGTTGTGGGCGTCGGCATTCGTGCGCCCGCACAGACGACGATCGAGGCGCGCGGCCGAATCGAGCAGGCCGAAAAGGTCTACGCGCTGCTATCAAATCCAATAACCGAATACTGGCTGCGCGAACTTAATAGTAAGGTCGAAACGCTGTTCGATCTCTATGCGGTGGGCAAAGATCGCGGTCAGACATATCGCGAAATGACCGCCCGCATCGTCGATGCGGTCAGAACCGGACTGCGTGTTTGTGTCGTCTCGTACGGTCATCCAGGCGTATTCGCCTATCCGTTTCACGCGGCGATTCGAGAATTACGCGCCGAAGGATTCGATGCCGAAATGCTGCCCGCCGTTTCGGCTGAGGACTGTCTCATTGCCGAGCTTGGCATCGACCCCGCCACGGCTGGGTGTCGAAGTTACGAAGCGACGGACTTTCTCATCTATCGGCGGGCTCTCGATCCCACAAGCGGGCTCATATTATGGCAGATTGGCGCCATCGGTGAGTTGGGATACAAGAGCGAGGGCGATCGACCGTGGAACCCTGATGGCCTTTCCGCGCTGACCGAAAGACTGCTCGAGGGATACCATCGCGATCATGAGGTTATCGTTTATGAGGCAGCTACGCTCCCGGTTTGCCGCTCGAAGATCGCTCGCGTCGCCGTGGAGCGGCTTCCGACTGCGCCCGTAACGATCGTATCGACGCTCTACGTGCCGCCGATGACGAAGCCGCAAGTCGATACCGCGATGCTGCAACGACTGCGAATGCGGGGTGCGATGGCCGAGCCGGCGGCTGACCGATGCCGGGCTTAACGTAAAAGCCATGTCGCGCGCATTTCGCACGATCTTCGTTCTCGCAATAGCCGTGTGGATGTTGGTAACGGTCGCCGTCGATCTTCAGCATTTAACGCGCCCGTCGCCCGACAATGGTTTATGGAACAACCTCGACGGCGTCGTGACCTCTGTCGATGCCGGCTCGCCGGCCGCCGCAGCGTCGATCGCCGTGGGCGATCGAATCCTCCCTCCACTTCCGCGCAATCTCTTTCGTCAACCGCCGCCGGTCCTTTCGTTTAAATTGCTGCATGACGGTAGGGTGCGCTCCGTGACGCTCGCCCCTCGCTCCTATCCGGTGGCGCCCACCTGGCGATTCGTCTTCGGATCACTCTATGGATCGTACCTCGTGTTCCTCTTGGTTGGATCGGTAGTGCTGTTGTTGCGACCGAGTCCCATGACGTGGGCCTTTTACCTTTACTGCCTCGGTCGCCGTTGGGGTGACTTGTGGTTTTACTGGCCCGGATCGGACGATTTCTTTTGGTTCACTACATTTGTTCTTGCAGCTCTTGGGGGAGCAAGCTGCATCTTCGTTACGATCTTTGCATTGAGGTTTCCGAGCAACCGTCTCGGAGGCTGGCGTCGCGTCGTGGACCGGATCGCCGCGATGCTTCTGCTGCCGGTTGCGGCTGCGTGGCCGCCCCTCGTGCTCCTGCGCGCGAACTTCCTCGGTTTGCCATCGCAAAGTATGGCCGACCTATTTATCGTGCTTACGTCGCTGGTCTACCTTGGCGCTGCGGCAATCTTCATCGTGACGCTTCTCCAGAGCCGCGGCGAGGAGCGGCAGCGGCTTCGGTGGATTCTCGTTTTTCCCGTCGTACTCGTTTTGCGCGTCATTACCATAAATCAAGCAAACGGAATTTTCCCCTATCTCCTTCCCGAATGGTTCCCTAGAGCGCTAACGATCTTGGCAATCAGCGTGCCGATCGTCGTCGCGTATGCGGTAATTCGAAAACGAGTATTCGACGTTGAGTTTGCGATTAGCCGGGCTCTCGTGTACGCGGCGATCACCACGATCGTGGCCGGGACATTCTTGCTGCTGGATTGGTTCATGTCCAAGCAGTTCGCGGAAACGCGCTTCACGCTGACGGCCGAGATTATCCTCGCGCTTGCAATCGGATCCTGGCTGAACATGCTGCACCGCAACGTCGATCGCTTCATCGACAGCACGCTCTTTCGGCAACGTCACCTTGCCGAAGAAAGGCTCGCGAAGGCCGCCGCCGCGGTGCTTCGGGCCGAGTCGCACGACGTCGTCGATCGCTTTCTGGTTCACGAGCCGCTGCGCGCTCTGGACCTGACTTCCGCGGCGATCTTCCGGCGCGACGACACCTCGGGGCACTTCGTGCGGGAAATGGCCGTCGGCTGGGATCGCGACGAGACCACGGAGCTGACGTCAGACGTTCCGCTGGTGCTCCATCTCTTGGCGGAGGGCGTTCCGGTACGTCTGGCCGACGTGGTGTGGGGAGTTGAAGAGCCGATACGTGTCAGCGATGCAGTCCTCGGAATGCCCGTACTCCTTCGCGATCAGCTCGTCGCCATCGCCCTCTATGGGCCGCACCGCAATGGCGCCGACATCGACCCCGATGAAATGCGCGGTATCTTGCTGCTCGTCGAGCGTGCTGGAGCCGCCTACGATCACATCGAGGCGCGGACGCTTCGCGCCCAAGTCGACTCGCTGGTAAGCGAACGCGACGCGAAGCAGCGCGAGATAGAGGCCCTGCGGGCCAGCACCGCATCGTAGCACTCTGCCAGGCGTCTGGCACTCCCCGCCGGCATGATAGACCCATGTCTCTGAGCGCGCGGAATCCCTAGCGCATGCAACGTCTTGAGGGGCGGCTCGTTTACGCCGCAAGCGATCTCAACGATTACCTCGAGTGTAAGCGGCTTGCCGAGCTCGAGGCGCTCGTTGCGCGCGGCAAATTGGAGCGACCAGACTCGGACGATCCGCAAGCCGAACTTCTTCGCCGCAAGGGCGACGAGCACGAGCTCCGCCATCTTGAAAAGCTACGGGTGCTCTGTCCGGGCGACGTCGTAGAGTTCCGGCGCTCCGCGAGCGGTATCGAGGCGTACCGCCAGGCCGAACGGCAGACGCTCGAGGCAATGCAGCGCGGAGCGACGATCATCTATCAAGCGACCTTCTTCGACGGCCGTTTCCTCGGCCACGCGGATTTCTTGCGCCGCGTCGAAGAGCCGTCCGATCTCGGCGATTATAGCTACGAAGTCATCGACACCAAGCTCGGCCTCACGGCGAAGCCGTACTACCTCGTGCAGCTGTGCAACTACAGCGAGCACCTGGAGCGGCTGCAAGGTACGATGCCGAAGCTCGGTCACGTCGTCTTCGGCAACGGCGAAACGAAGGCGTTCCGTCTTCACGACTACCTGGCGTACTATCGCCATCTGAAAACCGCATTCTTGCACTTTGTCGGCAATGCCGAATTCGAGCGGATCGACCGGCCGCGCGAATATCCGTTTGAGTGTAAGCATTGTGTCTTCTGCCCGTGGAACTCCGCCTGCGCGCAGCGACGCCGCGACGACGATCACCTGAGCCTCGTTGCGTGGATGCGCCGGGACCAGATCGCCAAGCTGGAAGCGGCGGAGATCACCCGAGTTAGCGAGCTTGCGCACGCGCCGGACGATCGTCGCCCCACGGGCATGAGTCCAGAAACGTATGCGAAGCTCCGGCGCCAAGCATCGCTCCAGATCCGGGCGCGCCAGAGCGCGAAACCAATGTACGAGTTGCTCGAGCATGCGCCGCCGCTCGGCTTCGCGCTCCTTCCGCAGCCCGCAACGGGCGACGCCTTCTTCGATATGGAGGGCGACCCGCTCTACGAGCCGGGCCGCGGGCTGGAATACCTATTCGGCTGCTGGATGCCCGACGACGATTTGCAGTTTCGTTCGTTTTGGGGCACCGATCGCGACGCCGAGAAGCGGGCCTTTGAAGCCTTCGTCGATTTCGTCTGCGAACGCCGCCGACGCTATCCGACGATGCACGTCTATCACTTCGCCAGCTACGAAAAGGACGCGCTGCGCCGGCTCGCGCAGCAGCACTGCACGCGCGAGGAAGAGATCGACGAGTTGCTGCGGGGCGAAGTGCTCGTCGATCTCTTTGCGGTCGTGCGCCAAGCACTGGCCATTTCGGAGGAACGCTACGGTCTCAAGAACATCGAGCGCTTCTACGATCTCGAACGCGATACGGACGTCAAGCAGGGGGCCGAATCGATCGTGATGTTCGAGCGTTGGCTGTTCGACCGAGATCGGCGAATTCTCGACGACATCGAGCGGTACAATCGCGACGACTGCCGGTCGACCTATTTGCTGCGCGAGTGGTTGCTCGAGCGACGCACGGAGGCTATTGCAACGTTTGGCCACGAGTTGCCGCACCGAGCGCTCAAGTCCGCGGACGGGCCGTGCCATGACGAGTTCGTCGACGGATGCGTGAAGTGCGCGAAGCGGCGGGAAGAAGAGCGCGAAAAGGCTCGCCGGAGCGATTTCGAGCGAAGGCTGCTCGAGAACGCCCTCGCGCCGAAGAGCGAAGAGGAGTATCAAATGATGGCGCCGGAGCGCCGGAGCCGCTATCTGCTGGCGAACCTGATGGCCTATCATCGGCGCGAAGAAAAGCCGGCCTGGTGGGACTACTTCGATCGTTGCGAAAATGTCGACGAATTGATTGAGTTCGACAAAGAAGCCATGGGCGGACTAACGCTTTGCGAGAAAATCGTTCCGTACAAGCTCAACCGCAGCACGGTGTACACCTACGAGTTTCTCGATCAAGTACACAAGATGGCGCCGGGCGACGAACCCGAAAATCCGCGCACCAGAAAGGGTGCCGGAACCATTCTGTCGATCGATGAGGATCGTAATCTCCTGGAGCTTAAAACCACGGCTTCCATCGAAGCCGCGCGAGCGATCTCGGAATTCATACCGAAACGACCGCCCTCGTCGAATGTGCAACGGCAGGCGCTCGCACGTATCGCCGCGTCGTTTTTGGATGGCGATTTGGCCCGCGAGTATCCGGCAACGTACGATCTCTTGACGAACCGCGACCCACGCCTTTCGCCCGCTGCGAAGAGAGTGCAGCCCGAGCGCGTCAGCGCGGAGGCCGTTGCCGCGGTCGTATCGAGCCTCAACGATAGTTATCTCCTCGTGCAGGGGCCGCCCGGGAGCGGAAAAAGCACGATTGGGTCGCGAGTGATCTGCGATCTGCTTGCGCGCGGTAAGCGCGTCGCGGTCACCAGCACCAGCCACAAAGCGATCCACAATTTGCTGCACATGGTCGAGGAATGCATGGCGACGCGCGGCGGCGGCTTTCGCGGCCGCTACAAGCACAGCAATCCCGAATCCGAGTATCGCTCTCTCCTTCCCTCGCCGTTGATAGAATCGACCGCGTCAAATGACGATTTCTCCAGCAACGATTATCAGCTGGCGGGGGGAACCGGTTGGCTCTGCGCGCGCGAAGAGCTGGGCGGCAAGTTCGATTACCTCTTCATCGACGAAGCCGGGCAGGTCTCACTTGCCGACGCACTCGCCAATTCGCTCTGCGCAAAAAACATCGTGCTGCTCGGCGATCCGTCACAACTCGCGCAGGTGAGTCAGGGACGTCACCCCCTGCGCGCCGGCGATTCGGTTCTTCAACATCTCCTCGACGGCGCGCGGACCATTCCCGAACATCGCGGCATCTTTCTCGACCGCTCGTACCGCATGCATCCCGAAATCTGCGCCTTCGTCTCCGATGCGATGTATGAAAACCGGCTTCACGCCGCCGAAGATACGCGCATGCACCGCGTCACGACGAATGCTCGGGAGTACGCCGGGCTCTACTTCGTTGCCGTCGATCACGTGGGCAACAGTTCCAGTGCCGTCGAAGAGGCGCGCGAGATCGTCGCCCAGATCCTGCTGCTTCTTGCCGAGGGCACGGTCATCGACTCAAAGCCCTCCGAGCTCAAGGGTCTGGCGCGTCGCGTGAGCCCGCGAGACGTCATCGTCGTAACGCCCTACAACGCGCAGCGCCGACTCATTCTGGACAAACTACGCGAGGCCGGAATAACGAACGTGCGGGTCGGAACGGTCGACAAGTTTCAAGGTCAAGAAGCGGCAGTCGTCTTTTACTCGATGGCGACCTCGAGCGGCGACGACGTGCCGCGCGGTGTCGAGTTTCTATTCGAGCCCAACCGCTTCAACGTCGCGATTTCGCGTGCCCGCGCCGCCAGCGTGCTCCTCTGCAGTCCGCGTTTGCTGGACATTCGCTGCCGCACGTCGGAACAGATGGCGCTCGCCAATCTCCTTTGTGCATTCGAGCAACGCGCCGGCTCTCAGATCGCGAAAGCGACCGTCGTGCCGTGAGGCGAGTGATTGAGCTCGAAGCGCGTCGTCGTCGCGCGCAGGATTGCAAGCCCTCGGCCCCGCTCCGCAACGGGGCGAGCATCGGACCACGTCCCCAGATCCTGCACTTCGCCGAGGATCCTATCGTCGCGCAAGGCCAAGCGTAGCACGACCTCACCGCTCTTTCCGCGGTAGGCGTGTTCGACCGCATTTGCCACGGCTTCGCCAACGGCAATCGTGAGATCGCATGTCCTCTGCGGCGTGAGTTCCGCGACCCGGGCGTACCGCTGGGCAAGCCGCCGCGCGACCGCTGCCGAGGACGGAGCGGCCGGCAATCGCAGCTCGACGCGATCCGCGCGCTCGGGCAGCATCGTTGCCGCCAGCACCGCGATGTCGTCGACCTGGCGATTGTCGAGCACGTATCGCACGAGAATGCCGGCGCCGTCGGGGCTTCGATCCTGAACTCTCGCGCTTAATGCATCGAGCAACCGTCCGCTTTCGCGTTCGATGTTGCGGTCGTATTCGATCAAACCGTCGGTATAAAGCACGAGCGTCGTGTACGGCTTCAGCTTCACGTCGAGCGTTGGGAAAAGCGCGCTAATGTCAACGCCCAGCGGAATGCCGCCGCCTTCGATGTAGGCCGCCGTTCCGGAGAGCGGCGCGATTACCGGCGGCGGATGGCCCGCGCAGGAGTAGCGGAACGTCGAGCGTTCCACATCGATCGCGGTGATGATCGGACGCTCGTCGTTGAGCATGAGGGCGGCGTTCGCGCGATGAAGCGTTTGCGCGGGCGTCATGCCTTCCAGCGCGCTCAGCCGGAGCGCTTGCCGCGCTTCGTTCATCGCAACCGCGGCTTCGAGACCGTGTCCGCCGACGTCTCCGATCGAGATGGCGAGGCGGCCGTCGGAGATCATGAAGGCATCGTACCAATCGCCGCCGACAAGCGATTCGCGTTCGGCCGGCCGATACGCGTAACTAAGCTCGACTCGCTCGTGGGACGGCAAGTGCGCGGGCAGCATCGCGCGTTGGAGGGCGGAGGCCACACGATGCTCGCGCTCGTACGAGCGAGAGTTGTCGATCGCCACCGCCGCCCTGCGAGCCAACTCTTCGGCAACCTCAACCGTGATTTCGGGACGGCGCGACGTCGGGTCGATGTTTACCAGGTGTAATGTCCCCAACACTTGCTCGCGCACAACGAGCGGGACGACGAGCGCCGTACCGAGCCCCGCAGCCTCGTAAACTGCGCGGTCCGCAGGGTCGGGAACGTTTCGCTGGACGGCGCGCACGGTCGCTTCATGATCGAGGACGTGGCTTTGCGCCTCCCGCAGAACTTGAGGCGAGCCCAATGATGCATCGCGAAATATGACGACGCTGCGCCCGACCAGCGTTTCTAGGCGTTCGTTCAGCTCGGGATCGCTATGGCTCACCGCTTCCACGACGAGCTCCTCGTCGGCAGAGACCGATTGTACCTGACACCAGTCGGCGAACGTCGGCACGCAGAGCTCGGTAATTTTTTGCAAGATCGTCTGAGCCTCGAGCGTCGAACCGAGGACGTCGCTCACGTGGGAGAGGAAGATTTCGCGCTCTTCGATCCGCTTCTGTTCGTTGATATCGGTTGCCGTCGAGAAGAAGCGAATGATCGAGCCGTCGCCGGCTCGAAGCGCGACGGCCCGCGCTAAGAACCAACGATACTCGCCGGTTGCGGAACGTACGCGAGCTTCAACTGAAAAGTCATTGCCGGTGGAAACCGCATCGCGCAACGGAGACTCGAGCGTTGGCCGGTCATCGGGATGAATTGCGTTTCGCCAACCTCCTCTATGGAAAGTTTGGGCGTCGCTAAAACCGGTGTATTCGAACCAGCGGCGGTTAAAGTAATCGATTCGGCCATCTGGTCCGGCCGTGCAGACGATCTGCGGAATTACATCGGCAAGCATCCGCAGTCCGCGCTCGTTATCGGCGGTCGCGCGCGCGCGATCCGCGTCGCTCATTTCCCTAGCCAAGACCTCTCGATAGCGTGAGTCGCCATGGCGGATCGCAAGAACCCCCCGGTCGCCTGTTCCCTAAGTCCTTCATCCTTAAACCTCCATTTGGCTTACCGGATGAGGAGAAATGGATTCACGCCGGTCACGGCCATGACGTACCAAGCGGTCGCGCCCACGTGCAGCGATGCGTAGTATTTGTCGCCGTCGCAATCGCGCAGGCCGTTCTTTGAGGCGGCGATGATTCCGAGGCGATCGTTGTTCGGCCCCTTGTTTTGCGCATACGCGATGTCGTTGACATATTTCCGGGCCGCAGCGCGATCGCCGGGCTCGTCGCGCAGCTCCAGCGCATCCGCAAGGTGAGCGGTGCCTTCGAACCAGACCCCGGACCGGTCGCCGCTACAAAAGCTCACGCCGCTAAAGCCGCCTCTGCTTACCGTCAGGTGGGTGACGTCCCAGCTGGGTGAGGCAACCCAAGCCGGATCTTGAAAGGCGAGATAGCTCCACGAGTTCACGTCCTCGGGCTTGAAGGGTTTGTTGGGGGTTACGCCGTTGTCGAGCGTTCCAACGTAGAAGCGACCGGCGCGCGCTTCCCACATTGAGGCCACGAACTGCTTGGCCCATGCGGCGCGCGTCGTCCATTGACTCTCTCCCGATTCCGCGGCAAGCATCGTGAAGAACGCGTAGACGTCGATATTGTGCTCTGTCGATTTCCATTCGATCTTCGTTCCCCGCGACGTATAGCCGCCGGTGTATCCTCCATTGCCTCGAGTGTCGTAGGTGTTTGCTCGGAGCCACTGCGCGATCCGCAACGCGCCGTTCAAATATGGGGCGTCGTTGGTCTTGGCGTAAAGCTGCACCAGTGCTTGACCGACCCACGCCATATTGCCGACGTCGCTGGTGTTGTCGTCCACGATAACGTCACGCGGGTTCTCCAAGGGCCTCGGAGCATACGCAGCGCGGAGGCGGCCGTCGCCGGCTTTATCGCGCACTTGCACGTAGAGGAATGCATTGCCGACGACCTTCGCTCGGGCAATATCGCCGGCGGTACCCCGAGCCAGGAGCGCATCGACGAACAACGCGTCATCGTAGGTCACCGCGTCGCTGAAATTCTTCAGCGGTCCACCCTCAAAGCTGCGTACGAGCCGCGTCGTTGAACCCTTTGCGTACTTGTCCATCATGACTCGCAAAAACACATATGCGTCCGACACGCTGCCGGACGAGACGGCGGGCGCCGCAGCCTTTACCGGCGCAAGTGGGGCAACGCTTATGGGGCCCGGGGAGCATCCACTGCATGCAAATAGCGCCAGTGAGGCCAGCGCCGTTGCCCAAGTAGCCCTCATGCGACCCTCGGCTCAGCGCCGACCGCGGCCGCTCATTGCATGCGTCATGTCGTCAAGGGTCGACTGCAACGGGGAAACGTCCACGCTGGTAAAGCCTCCCTGCGGATGGTCGAGGTCGATAATCGTAAACACGGTCGCGGCGAAGAGCATGCAGAAAATGGCCGACAGCAATGCGTTCGGGGCCTTCGCACGCCCGAAGGTCAATCCTAGGAGCACGGCACCAACGATCGTCGAAAGCAAGACGATTCCGAAGATGGGGCGAGGCACGTGATTCTGGAGGGCCGCTTCCTGCTGCTCGGAAACGTCGATCATGTCGATGACCGACCGCGTGAGATCTAAGTAAAAAGGGCTGAGCGGATCGCGACGCGCCGCGTTGGCTGCCATCGTCCAGAGTTGGGCCTGCAAGCTCTCACCATTCGCGATCGACCGCCGTTCCGCGCGTATGTCCGAGACGGCAGCATACGTTCGAAGGCGCGTGCTCGTGTATTCGATGAGGACCTGGCGGAATCGAACGGTGCGCGGGGGAGAAAGAAAGCCTGCTCGCAGGTAGGCGGTGTGGATTGCATCGGCCTCATCGACGACGAGCGCGCGCCGAGCCTCGAATCGCTGGGCGGCAAATGAAAACGAGAACCCGAGGATTAGCGCGATGAGGCCAAAAATGGCCGCTTGGCCCAAGCCGAATGCCCACTCGGATTTTTCGTTTGCGCCTTTGCCATAGCGGGCGGCGTACGCGTAACCGACCGCTAGCGCTACCAGCGAGAGCGGAAAGAGGGCGATAAAGTATACGAGCGGGTCGGGCCGAGTACCGAACGCGTCTAGCATCGGTCAAGCGTACGACCGCTCAGCTTAAGGTCCTTTCAAACGGCGGGACACTTAGATCGACGTGAGCGACAAGGTCTCCGTGTTCAACTCATACGTTCCGGCCGCGACGAGATTGTTGGGATTCGCACAAATCACGCTGTTGTTTGGACCATACACCACGACGAGGCCTGCGGGCCCGCATTGCACCTGCATGAGCTGATAGTTCGAAAGGAACGTCGCACCCGGGCTGCTCGGCTGAACCTGATACGACGCGTAGGTCTGGTTGTTCGCGACGATCGAACCGTAGACCGCGGCCGACGTGACGCCGATGGCCATCGCGCCCCAGAAGCCGCCGCCCCAGTAGTACGGTGCCGGCGCCCAAGCCACGCCGCGGTTCCAGCCCCAAGCCGTGTTGTTCGCATAGACCGGATTTCGGACAACGGTATTCCCGCTCACGTTGATGTTCGTGCGGTTGCCGTTATTGATATTTCCGTTATTGATATTTCCGTTGTTGCGATTGCCGTTGTTGCCGTTTCCGTTGTTACGATTGCCGTTGTTGCCGTTTCCGTTGTTACGATTGCCGTTGTTGCCGTTTCCGTTGTTACGATTGCCGTTGTTGCCGTTTCCGTTGTTACGATTGCCGTTGTTGACGTTTCCGTTACCACGATTGCCATTGCCCGCGTTGCCCCCTTGCGGGCGCTGAGGCTGTGCGGGACGCGTCTGCGGGGCGCGTCCCGTATCGCGCGAAAGATTGAAGCCTCCGCCTCCGCCTCCGCCACCGCCTGAGGGTCGCGCGCCGGCCGAAGGCCGGGCGCCCCCGCCTCCACTCCGCATGCCGCCGCCGCCGCCTCGACCCCCGCCGCCTCGACCCCCGCCGCCTCGTTGCGCCGACGCCGCTGCGGGCTGCAGCGCGATAAGGATCGCCGCCATCACGCAAAGATATTTCATTACCTCACCACCTTGTCGATCCGGCCGTTCAAGTTGATATACGTCCCGCGTTCCGTCGTAAACGAGAACAGAATACTGTGCGCCGGAACTTTTTTCGTCGAAAGCGCGAGCTGCCCGGGGGAATCGGTCAAGTTCAAATAGAGCGTTCCGGTTTTTAGGTCGAGCGGGCTCGTCTTGCCCGCCTGGACGAGCGTCGCGCTGGTGGGAAAGCAAACCAGGAGGTTCCCCTGGTACGAGCAGGCGGCTCGGTTAATAACGAGCGTTCCCTTTCCGTCGGCCGAGGTTAAAAACAGCGCGCTGTGGATGATTTTGATCGAGACGTCTTTATAGGCGTCGACGTGACCGGTGCTCTGCCGGATCTCGATGGTACCCGTCGCGCCGGCGGGCGGGACGCCGAGCGCAAACGCAGCGATCAAGGTAACCGGCGCTACGAATGCCGCTGCCCGGAGCCTTGGAAAAAGTGATCTCATAAAACTTCCTTCACCTCGGGAAGAGACTGATCGGTGGAACGCTTGATTTTCTCCACCGAGGGTCAACTTACTGCACCGGTGCCCCCCTCCAGAGGGGGGGGGCCTTCATGCTTTTTTCATCCGTTGCCGATAACATCTGTAGGCGGTCTGAGATGCCGTGCGTGGCGAGGTGGCAGTGTCTGGGGGAAACTGATCGAGCGCCGCGGCACCTCAGCCGCTTTTTGCATTGAACGTTCCAGCCGAATGAGTTACGTGCCGGGTGGATGGAAGTGAACCTGTCGCTTCGCCGCTCGATCGACTTCCTCGATCGGTATCAAGACGGTCGTCGTGCTTCGCACCGCTCCCGACGCACTTACGGCCATACCGATCGACAATGCGGCCTCGTTATCGGGAAGATCGATGATGAGAATCGCATCTTCGTCACCGAAACTGAAGTAAAAGGCTTCCAGCTTTCCGCCGACCGAAGCCAGCAGTTCCTCGACGGCTTTACGGCGCGCCGAACCTCCGCTCTTCAAGACGCCCTTTGCGCCCTCGGCGGTATACGTGGCGCGGACTAAGAACTTCGGCATTCTATTACCCCTTTATGCCGCGCGCTTCGGCGCGGGTGGTTTGATGGTTCGATCACCATTGGGAAGACTGCTTCATTCGTTGCGTGTGCCTACGCTGCGACATCGTGATCGCGGCGACCGGCGTCAGCTCCGCTTACGGTCCCTTCGGTTCGCGTCGCGTTCTTACTTTGGGCAAATTATACCTCGCAGATCTTCCTCTTTGGAGCGGAGTTCACGCACGTCTACGCCCTACGCCGCGGGTCGCGGGCTCAGGGCGACAAGGAAGATGCAAAGTCGACGTAGTTGTGCGTCCGTTCCAAAAGCTCCGCAAAGCGAGCTTCGTCCATTCCATTCATAACCCTGATTCGCGTCAGCTCGTACGGCGACAGCGCGTTCCTTCGCAACTTCGGATCCGTCGTAAACCCGAAGAGTAGCCCGGCCCGCCGCTCGAGGTCGATCGTCTGCGCGTCGAAATAGCCGCTCGGATACGCGTATGCGAGTACCGCGCCTTGCAAATGCGCACCGACGACGCGCACGCACCGCTCGATCTGATAGGTTTGCTCCGTAACGTCGAGGGAGGCCAGATCGACGTGGTCGACACCGTGGCATTCGATCGACATGCCGGCTTTCGACATCGCGTTGACGTCGCGCCACGTCAGATGGCGCGGCGTTCCGATTGTTCCGACGTTGACGAAGAACGTCGCACGGTCTCCAAAGTGCTGCAGGATCGGAAAAGCGTAACGAAACTGATCGCTGTACCCGTCGTCGAACGTAATCAGGACGGCCCGCGCCGGCGGCTGGCGGGTCGTCATATCGTGCGCGAGCTCGGCAATGCCGATCGTATGGAAGCCCATACGGTGCAGGGAACGCAGCTCGCCGGCGAACTGCGCCGGCGAGACGGTGAGCTTTTGCGAGATCAGATCGTTTGGCGCCCTGACGTCGACGCGATGGTACATCACGACGACGGGGAACGCGAGCAGCACTGCAAGGAGGGCGTTCATTCTACCCGCAGCGGTGCCTCTTCGATTTCTTCGACGCCGGGCGTATTTCGCGCGATGACGTAAAGCTCGTAGGAGTGCCGGCGCGAGAGCGGCGGCAACTCGAGCACGTGCGTGTGAAAGCGATAGAGTCCCGGAGCCACGTGCGTGCTGTTTATGGAAAAGGCGGCGGTCCGCACCTCGACGGAAGCGACATTCGTGCTGACGAGGATCGTGCCGTCGAACCAACTTCCCGGTTCGATCCTCAACGTCGAGAACCAGATGCGAACGATGCGGGGCGGAGCGTTCGGCGCAGCCACCGGCGGCGATGGCCATGCGCGCGGTTGCTTTGCAGAGACGCTGAGATTGAGCGGGACCGAAACCGGCCTGGGCGAACACCCGGCAAGCAATGCGGCAATTGCCCCCGCGGGCAATATCAAAAGGAAGCTACGAAAAGGGTTTCGAGCCGAGTCGCTGGATGACTGCCAACAGATGAACCTCGCGGAGTTGATTGCACCTCGGCCGCAAGCTGAGGCTTCGCTTCCTCGCCCCGACCACGGCGTCGAGCGTTCCGGCGCGCCCACCCGACTCGACTGGTTCGTGACCGTCGCGGGCCTTTGGATCATGACGGGCCTATTCATCGACGCTCACCAGCATCTCTTCTTGGCGGTAGAGTCCTTCCTGAATCCCTGGCACATGACGATGTACAGCGGCGCCGTTTTCGCCGCCATCGTCTTGGGCGTGGCGATCGCGCGCAACTACAAGCGTGCGGGTTCGTTCTGGAAAGCGGTCCCGGACGGATACGCGCAGAGCCTCCTCGGAGTGGCGGGACTGCTGCTCGGCGGAGCGCTCGACTTCGTCTGGCATGCCGTCTTTGGATTCGAGCATCAGCTCGATCTGCTGTTGAGCCCGCCGCACCTCTTCTTGCTCACCGGTCTCTTTTTCTTGATCACCGGCCCCGTACGCAGCGCACTGCGCCGCCCAGACGCGACCAGCCTCGTCAAGCAGCTGCCCATGCTCATCTCGCTCGGGCTAGCATTCGAAATTATTCAGTTCGTCACGCAATACGGCTTTTATCCCGAAGCGCTGCTCCGCGACCATCCGCTGTCGCAAGCGGCGTTCCAACGCGAGCAGTTCGTGCTCTCGGTCTTTCTCTTCTATCGCCAAGCGCTCGAGATCTCGATCGTGATCTGGCAGAGCCTGCTGCTTGCCGCGGCGGTTTTGTATCTCTGCATGCGTAGGCGGCTGCACTTCGGCGCACTGATCGTGATCTGCGTCGTCGAGAAGCTCTGGATCGGTAGTGAGCTTTCGAGCGATCTGATGGAACTGCTGCTCGTGGTGCTTGCATCGGTTATGGCGGGAGTCACAGGCGACCTCATTGTGGCGAAGCTCCGCGCGTCGGCTCGCAAGCCAAACGAGTTTCGATTCTTGGGATTCGCCGTGCCGGCGGCCTACTTCGCGGCATACTTTGTCCTGGCGGTTCCGATGTTCGGCGGGACGTGGTGGGATGCGAGCTTCGTCTTCGGTACGATCGCAGAAGCGGGAATCGTCGGGCTCTGCGTCAGTCAGCTCTTGCTCGCGGGATCGGCTCCTAGCTCGGCATGAAGCTCCACCCAAGCGCGTTTGCTCTCGCGCTTGGCGCCGTCGCTCTCCATCTCGCCTTCAACCATCGCTTCGGCTACTATCGCGATGAATTCTATTTTATCGACTGCGCGCGCCACCTGGCATGGGGCTACGTCGACCAGCCGCCACTTGCACCGCTCGTCGCCTGGGTGACCGCTCCCCTCGGATATCCGGTTTGGGCGCTGCGTTTGCTTCCCGCGATCCTGGCGGGCGTTACAGTGCTCTTTGGCTGCGCAATCGCCCGCGAACTGCGCGGCGGCGGATTCGCCCAAGCCATAACGGCATTGACGATAACGCTTGCCCCGGGACTGATGGGACTCGCCTACGGTCTTTCCACCGAAGTCCTCTCGCCCGCGGCCTGGAGCGCGCTCATCTATCTCACCCTGCGGCTTGTGAGGACACAGATGACGCGCCTGTACGTACCGATGGCGCTCGTGGTGACGGTCGGACTCTACGCGAAATACTCGATCGCTGCGTGCGCGCTCGCACTTGCGATGGCATTGCTCGTCTGCGGCCAGGGCGCGCTGCTGCGCACGAAATGGCTGCTCTTCGGGATCGCGCTCGTCGTCGTGCTGACCCTGCCGAACTGGCTCTGGCAGCTCGATCACGGGTTGCCTATCCTGCAAGTACTCCACAACGATCAGCTCAATAGGCATGCGCTCGCGAACGGCATTGCCGACGAGTCCGCGCAACTTTGGTTGAACGCTGCATATATGATCGCGACACAGCTCGCATATCAGAATCCGTTCTTTGCGCCGCTCTGGATCGCAGGTTTGGTCTGGCTCGCGCGCGCACCGGAGAATGCGCAGTACCGCTTTCTGCCGGTTGCATACGTTCTGCTCTTGGCGCTCCTGGTCGTCAGCGTTGGGCGCGGCTACTATATCGAGGGCATCTATCCGGCGCTGTTCGCGGCCGGTTCCGTCGCGCTCGGGCGAGCTCTTTCTGCCAAGGGGCGCGCGTGGCGGCCCGTCGCGCTCGCGGCGGTCGCGGTGGCGGGCGCCGTTTTTGCACCGCTCGTTCTTCCCATGCTCTCACTCCCCGCCTATATGCACTACGAAGCCGCGATCGGGTTGAGCCGCCCGGCACCGCCCGACGGTGTGCGCCACCTGATCAATCCGCTCTACGCCGACCAACTCGGCTGGAACTCCATGACGGCTACGGTTGCGGGAGCCTACTGGGCCTTGCCGCGCGCGCAACGCGCTATAACTGCGATCTTCGCCGACCGTTACGCGTATGCGGGGGCGGTCGATTTCTACGGACCGCGCTACGCTCTGCCGAGGGTCATCAGTCCGAACAACTCCTATTATTTATGGGGTACGCGCGGCTATACCGGAGAGTCGGTGCTCGCCATCGGCGCAACGGATTACCGGCTGCTGCTGCGAGCCTTCGGAAGCGTCCGACAAGTCGCGGTCTACCGCAACGATTACCGTTGGATACTCGAGGGACCGCTGCCGATCTACCTTTGCACGCATCCCCGAGCGCCGCTCGCGGCAATGTGGCCGGCGTTCAAGTACTACGGGCTTTAAAGGCAGGAAGGAATCGTTTGTTTTCGAGTATGAGGTACGACACCATGGAAAACGTTTCTGCAGAACGCTCCGCCGGTTGGTCCGCGCTCGCGTATGTCGCCGTCTTACTTTTCGCGACGTGGCTCACCAATCCGATGCCGTCGATTGAGCTGCGGCCCGTGCCGACGGCGCTGCTGATCGACTCTCACCGGTTCACGCTGCTCCTCAGCGCGTGGCTAACGTTTCCCGCGGCGGCCTTCTTTCTCTGGTTCCTCGTAGGGCTGCGCAGCTATTTGAGCAACGCACCGGGGCGCCAGGAGGGGCTACCGACCTTTGCGCTGCTCGCGGGCGTCGTGATGATCGCGAGCTCGCTGTGGTCGGCTGCGATGCTCACCGCCGCCGCCTATCCCGCACCGGACACCTTCAAAGCCAACGGGATGGTGGGCATCTACGACGCATTCGTTTTTCTCCAAGGCGGTCTCGGCTATGCACCCGTGTCGATTTTCCTGTTCGCCGCCGCGCATAGCATGCGGCGTCACGTGCGCGCGCCGGCGTGGCTCGCATGGCTCGGCTATCTCGCCGCCCTGGGCGCGGCGGTTGCGACGCTCTCGATCTTCTCTCACGGCGCGACCATGACACCCGGCCAGAACGGTCCCGGACTCTTCGGCGCGATACCGGCCGGGATATGGCTGATCGCGACCGGCATCGTTCTCATCCTTCAGAGCAAGCGCGGATTCGCGGGTTCGAGCACGTCGGCGGCATCATAGTTTGCATTGTTGACGCGTGTCGAAACCTCGCGTGCCTGCATCAGGGCTTCATCGAGGGGCCGCAAGATCGAAGCAGCGACTTCCGGCGCCAGCGGTTCGGAATCGAGCCAAAGGTCGACCTTGGAGCCGGTAAGGATCACCGGCATGCGATCGTGCACGCGCGAAACCAATCCATTGGGTTCGCACGTGGCTACGTCGCACGACGGCATGCCGCCGTTCTGTTCCCAAAGCCCCGCGAAGGCAAAGGGCTCGCCGGATTTGAGCATGTAGTAATACGGCCGGCGGTTCGTCCACTCGTAAAACCCATCGGCGAACTCGATGCAGCGTCGCCGAATCGGGCCGCGCCGCGCGAGGATCGACTCGGCACGAATGTTGATACGCCCGCCGATACCCCAATGCAACTCTTCAACCACGGCGCGCCCGTCGTTTCGGACGCCGAGCACGCTCTGCGTCGGCGCGATATTGTAACGCGGCAACCCGGTCTCGCTGAACTCGGGGAAACGGAACTGCGGAAAGGCTGCTGCGAGGGCGGCGGGCTTGGTCAGTGTGAATCTACCGCACATGACGAGCCCGTTCGGCACGGTGGCGGACGGATCTGCTGAAATGTGGCATAATGGGGTGGCTTTCCCGTTCTTGCGTGGAGGATATACCGTGTATCGACGTTTCGTTTCTCTGTCTATCGCCGCCGCGTTCGCGTGCTCGCCCCTCGGCGGGTTGGCGCAACAGACGGCTTCAGGTCCCCGTCCCTCGCTGGCGGTGCTCGATTTCTCGACGCACGGCCTCAGCTCCGATTGGTACGGCTCTTTCGAGCCCGGCGTCGCGCTGAGCGATCTCCTCACCGACCGGTTGGTCAACGCGGGTCGCTTCAACGTTCTCGACCGCACGCACCTCAGCTCGACGTTGGGAGAACACCAGCTGGGGGCAAGCGGGGAAGTCGATCCGCAAACGGCGATCACCGCCGGGCGCATGATCGGCGCGCACTACCTCGTCACCGGAAACATCCTGCAGCTCGACCAGACCGGAGCGAGTGGCGCCAATGCGGGAAGCTTGTTACCGGGCGTCTTCGGCGCCGCAGCGGGTGGCGTTTCGACGCATCGTGTGACGATCAAGGTCGCCGTACGCGTGATCGACGCGAGAACCGGGCAGATCGTTCAGAGCTTCGCCGACGAAGAGACGCGATCGGGAACGTCCTGGAGCGCCGGCGGCTTTTCCGGCTACGCGGGTGGCTCCTACAGCAACGAGCAGTTCGTTAACAGCGACATGGGCCATCTCATCGACGACGAAGCCGCCAAGATCGTCGCTTCGATCGACCCGAGTCGCTTTAACTCGGGCCCCGCCGCGCCCGTCTTAAGCGGGCACGTAGCGGCGATCGACGGCCGAAACGTCATCATCGACTTGGGCGGCAATAATGGCGTTGCGGTCGGCCAAATGTTCGATATCGTTAGGGTCAAGTCGCTCATCGATCCGACGACTCACGCCACGCTTCACGTCGATGAGAACGTCGGAAAGCTGCAAATCGACACGGTCAGTCAGAACGCCTCCGTGGGACACGTCGTTTCGGGCAGCGCGGCGGTTCGCTTGACGGTTACGTCGCAGCCCTAAACGCGCCGTCAATCACGCCGACGGACCGATGCCGGACGGCGTAAGAAGCGACGCCAAAGGTTGCTCTCATGCTACACGGCGGTCGTAATTCGCGCGACCACCCGCTCGACCTTAACGAGACGCGTTCTCGTCCAGCGGTCGTGCAGCAGGACCCGGCGCCAGAAGAGGCTGAGCGGTATGATGAGCCACCACAGCGAGAAGACGATGATGTAGCGGCATATCGTGCGCGCGACGCTCGGCTTGGCGAAATCGGTCGTAACGACCCGAAGCCCGGCAATCATCATGCCGAACGTCTGACCGGCGAAGACTACCAGCAGAGCGAGATAGACGGGGAACCACAAGGCGAAGCCGAGATTGCCAACCGCCGACACGAGCCTACCGATCGCGTCGAAGGGAAGCCCAATGTAACCGCTGTCGATTTCCGATTCTAGCGGATTTTGCCAACGCGAATGAACGCTCCGGCGGGGGGCTTGCGTCGGCGCAGGAGATGGAGGACGCGTTGGTGTTGCGGTCTGGGACGAGTGCGATTTTCCTCGGATCGCTACATTGCCCATTCCCGGCGCCGAAACGGTGACGTCGTCCGGAGCAATGGAAACGCTCGTCTCAGCACGGTGCGCGGCTGGGGCGACGCTGCCGCCGAATGACGTGATGATCGCGCTGACGACGACCGCATCGATGCCCCAGGCAGCAAAACGGCGCCACCATCCGGCGCAATCGCGCGGCGCAACGTGCTTTTCGCCCGGCTCGGCGAGTTCCGGAGGCGCAGCGCTGCGCTCGCGCCGAAACCACGCCTCCGCGTCGGCGTACGCTCGCGTTTTCATGAATTGGCTCAACGAAGCGATGCGCCGCGTGGCATACGGCTCGCTGCTCAACCATTCGCCCCAGCGCAGCACGGAGTCGGCTTGAACTTCGGCGTGCTGCTCGGCAAACGCAGCGTAATCGACCTTGCGGCCAAACTCGTGAAACGCGGAAATGCCCATCGCTCGGATCGCGGCGTCGAGCGAGTCGCAGCAGAGCAGCCCCACCTTGTCGCATGTCAGCGCGCAGCGCCGAAGCCACGCACCGAAGATCAATGAGATGAGCGGGTTTTCGTTTCCGTTGACGCTCAGCAGAGAGTGAAAGCGCGTATGCCCGGCCGCGACGTGACTCAGCTCGCGCCCGATCAAAAAGGAAAGCTCATCGTCGGCAAAAAGCTCGATCCAATGGCTCGACAGCACGAGGACGTACGGCTCGCCAAATCCGAGTGCGACGATCGGCACGTAGTTGTCTTCGCGCGCGAAGACCAGCGGCATCGGGATATCGAGCGCCGCGCAGGTTTGCTTCACGATGGTGAAGACCCTCGGGTACTGACGCTCGTGAAGCCGAACGCTCGAGCCGAGCAGCCGCCCGCGCGCTAGCGTTACGTAGAGCATCGCGATCACGATGAAGAGCGCCACCTGGGAGGCTCCGATCGACTCGTGAAGCACGTATCCGATCGCCAGCGCGGCGGGAAACGCGAAAAGGGCCGTCAGCCAGAAGGCAAGGCGCTCCGACGGCTCTCGAAGCGACCCGGGTCCATCGAAGAGCGAATGCACCGCGAAGCACTCTGACGCTGCACGCGGCGGCTCCTTCTACGCCAATTTTTTCCGGCCGCCCAGCACTTTCGACCGGCCGCGCGTAGGTGTACGCCTCAAAGACGAATCGAGAGAGGCGCTACTCTGGGTAGATCATCGGGGCAGCAATGCGGCGATTTCGCTGCCGGCGATTGCGTCCGCTACCGCTGCGAGGTCGCCCTGCCGCAACGATGCCGCGGTCTTGGCCAGCGCGCCCATCGCCACCCGGTACAGCGCACCGCCGACGCTCACGCGACGAACGCCCGCCTCCGAAAGCTTCGCGAGTGCAACGGCGCCATCTTCAGGGCCGATCAAAACATTGACGGGCTTCGGTGCAACGGCACGCACGACGGCGACGATCGCGTCCATACTCGGCAGTCCGGGGGCGTAGAGCACGTCGGCACCGGCTTGCGCGAACGCCGTTAAGCGGCGGACCGTATCGTCGAGATCTGGTCGGCCATTGAGAAAGTTATCGGTGCGGCCGGTCAGAACGATACGCCCGCGAGCGACGGTCGCCGCCGCCCGAACGCGCGCGACGGCCGCGTCGAAATCGTGGATCGGATGTTGCGGATCGGCTGTCGTGTCCTCGATTCCAAGGCCGGCCAATCCCGCCGCGATCGCGGCTCGTACCGTTTCGGCGCAATCGTCCGGATCCGGTCCAAAGCCGTCTTCGAGATCGCCGTTGACGGGCAGGCCGCTCACGCGTCCCAAAAATGCGGCGTGCGCGATCGCTTCGGCTCGCGAGACGGCATGGCGTCCATCGTGGCGCCCGAGGGAGAAGGCAAGACCAAGCGACGTGCTGCCGAGCGCATCAAATCCGGCGCGCTTCAACAACGCTGCCGATGCGCCATCCCAGGCGTTCGGCATGACGAAGGCCTCGCTCCGTTCGTGCAGCGCGCGAAATCTTTCAAACGCCGTCACGCGCCGGCGCTCCCCTCGGGCCCGATGATACCGATCTTCATTCAACGCGTTCCTTCATGGGCGATCTTACAGCCGGATACTCGGAATGTTTCGAGCCGGCCTGTCTAAGGCGCCTCGAGGCAGGGTAAGAATGAAGCCTATCTTACGTAGGGAGGGACCTTTTCGATGATCCGCGCCTCAATCGCCATGCTGTTTACCCTCGCACTTGCGCCCTTGGGAGCGTCGGCCGCCACGTGCGCCGGGGCGAATCCGTCGATCTCATCGGTCGTCGTCAAGACCGTCACCACCAGCGGCTCGCTGAACACCTATCATTTGGTGGGTACCGTGACCAATCTTGGCAGCCAAGCGCAGCCGTCGAACACGCTGCAGTTCGTCGATATGTACATCGATCGGCAAAAGCGCGACGCGCACGGGATCCCGCCGCTGCGGCCCGGTCAGTCGTCTACGTTCGGATTTGACTGGGCGAGGTCGACGGACGCCGGCAACGGCACGACGACCGCACATTTTAACATCGACATGCATCAAGGCTCTGACTGCAACCCTGGTAACGGCACGTATAGCGTAACGTTCTAGCAGGGTTCCTGCACGACGGCTTCGGCCGGTACGCCGTCGAAGCGCGGGCCATGGAACGGCGTGCCTTGCGCGTGGGAATCGACGTCGGCGGCACTTTTACCGACCTCGTCGCGCTCGAATCGTGGAGCCGCGCGACCGTCGTACAGAAGGTCCCCAGTACGCCGGCGGATCCGCATCGCGCGGTGATCGACTCGCTTGCGATGCTTTTGGCTCGTTACGAACCGGCGCCGGCAGTCGAGTTTCTCGCGCACTCGACGACGATCGCCTCGAACGCATTGCTCGGACAAGTCGGGCTCGAACTCCCGCGCATCGCGCTTGTGACCACGCAGGGGTTCGGCGACGTCATTGAGATCGGCCGCCAGAACCGCAGCGAAGTCTACAATTTGTTCGTCGAACGCCCGCGTCCGTTGGTCGCGCGCGCCGATCGTTTGACCGTTCGCGAACGCATCGATTACCGCGGAAATGTGCTGCTTGCGCTCGACGACCAGTCGATTGCGCGCGTTTGCGAACAACTGCGCGCAAGCGGCGTCGCCGCAGTTGCAATTTGCTTGCTGCACTCCTACGTCAACGACGCGCACGAGCGGCGCCTCGCCGATGCCCTGTCGGAGGCGCTTCCGAGCCTCCGCATCACGCGCTCGTCCGATGTCGATCCGGAGTATCGCGAGTACGAGCGCTGCTCGACGACCGTCGTCAACGCAGTGCTGACTCCGATCGTCGAGCGTTATATCGAGCGACTCGTGCGCGCTCTTCGTATGAATCGCGTCGACGCACCGCTCTACGTGATGCGGAGCGACGGCGGCATGGCCGCCGCGCAGCAGATCCTCGCGCGTCCGGCGGCACTCGTCGAAAGCGGCCCCGCCAGCGGCACGATCGCAACGGCCGCGCTCGCGCGGCGTCTCGGCGCTGAGCGACTGATCTCTTTCGACATGGGCGGGACGACCGCAAAGGCCGGTACGATTGTCGACGGTGTCGCGCAAGTCGCCGGCGAATTCGAAGCCGCCGGCAGAACGCACAGCGGACGCGCCGTGAAAGGCAGCGGCTATCCGGTTCGCTTTCCGTTTGTCGATTTGGCCGAAGTCAGCGCCGGCGGCGGCACAATCGCATGGACGGACGATGCCGGCTCCCTACGCGTCGGGCCGCTCTCGGCGGGGGCGGATCCGGGACCGGCATGCTATGGAAAGTCGAATCGGGCGACGGTCACCGACGCCAACGTCGTGTTGGGACGACTGAATGCGCGGCATTTGCTCGGCGGCGCCTTCCCGATCGACGCCTCGCGTGCGCGTTCTTCCGTCGAAGCATTAGCACGCATTCTCGGCATGGGCGTCGAAGCGACCGCCGCCGGAATCGTCACCTTGATCGACAACGCCATGGCCAAAGCGTTGCGCATCGTTACGGTCGAACGCGGCCTCGATCCGCGCGATTTTACGCTGGTTGCGTATGGCGGAGGTGGTCCACTCCACGCCTGCGCGCTCGCCGAGGAGCTGGGCATCACGCGCGCCGTGATTCCCCCACATCCGGGAATCTTCTCCGCCTGCGGCCTGCTCACCGCGAAGCTTCACATGAATGACGTTCGATCGGTTCTACGTTACGTGCAAGAAATCGACCCCGCACGTATGGAAGAAACGTTTGCCTCGCTTGAGCGGCCGGCGCACGCGGCACTCGTCGAGCAAGGCGCACGAGAGACAACGATTTCCTTCCGGCGCGAGTACGATGCGCGCTACCGCGGACAGAGCTTCGAGTTGACGATCGCGTACGATCGGTCGTTCGAAGTGGTCGAACGGCGCTTTCACGACGCGCACCGCGCGCGCTACGGTTACGAGGTCCCGGGCGAGATCGTCGAGATCATCAACGCACGCTCGACGGCGCATGGAAGCGTGCCGAGTTACGACCCTCCCGCGCACGGCACGCGGAGAACGAAACCTCCGACTCATCCCGAACCTGTCGACAGGCGGCCGCTCTGGCTCAGCGATGCTTCGATCGAGGTTTCCGTCTTCGGACGCGAGGGGTTGATGCCGGGGGCGCGCGTCGACGGCCCGGCCATCATCGAAGCCTACGACAGCACCGTATATATCGCACCGGACTGGTCGGTCGCCGTCGACGAAGACGTTCTCATGCTGCAACGAGGTTCGAAAACTTCATGACCGATCTCATCACGATCGAAGTGATCAAGAACGCCCTGGTCTACGCGGCCGAAGAAATGGGCATTGCGGTGCGCAACGCCGCATATTCGCCGAACATCAAAGAGCGTCTCGATCATTCGTGCGCACTCTTCGACCGCTTCGGGCGTTTGATCGCGCAGGCCGAACACATACCGGTTCATCTCGGATCGCTGCCGTGGGGACTGAAACGCATGCTCGAAATCGTCGAGCGAGAGTACGGCGGCACGCGCGAAGGTGAGATGTGGATTGCGAACGATCCCTATATCACCGGAACGCATCTGAACGACGTCACCCTCGTACGGCCGATCTTCGACGAGGGTAGGCTCCTCGGCTACGCCGCTAACAAAGCGCACCACGCCGACGTCGGCGGCTCGGTGCCGGGCTCGATGCCCTGCGATGCCGCCGATCTCTACGCCGAAGGATTGGTCGTTCCCCCAGTTCGCATCGTGAAAAGAGATCGCGTCGTCGACGAAATCGTCACGCTCTTTCGCTCGAACTCGCGCACGCCGGAGGCTCGCAGCGGCGATTTGCGCGCGCAAATTGCCGGCAACTGCGCCGGCGAACGGCGCCTGCGCGAACTCTGCGACCGCTACGGCGTCGAAACGCTCGAGGCGGCGTTCGCGCGAGCGCTCGACGACAGCGAGCACCGCATGCGCGCGGCGTTGGGGATCATCGGCGACGGCGTCTTCGAAGCGACCGATTATCTCGAGGATCTTTCCGGCGATCCCAACATCCGCATCGCCCTGCGTTTGGAGTTGCGCGGCGGCTGCGCCCGCCTCGATTACGCCGGCACCTCGGACCAGGTCGGCTTTCCGCTCAACGCCGTGCTCGGCGTCACGCTCTCGGGCGTTCACTATGCATTGCGCGCGGTTACCGATCCGACAATCCCGATGAACGAAGGATGCTTTCGCCCCGTCGAGGTTGACGTGCCGGAAGGCTGCTTACTCAACCCGCATCGCCCGGCGCCGGTCTCGGGCGGAAACGTCGAGACGAGCATGCGCAACGCGGACGTCGTCTTGCAAGCGCTGGCGCAAGCCGCGCCGCAGCGCGTTCCCGCCTGCAGCGGCGGGACGATGAGCAACGTCATGCTCGGAGGAACTCGCCCCGACGGCCGAACGTGGGCCTTCTACGAAACGAATGGCTGTGGAATGGGCGCGCGCCCTACCCGCGACGGCATCGATGCGATTCACTGCCACATGACCAACACGCTGAACACGCCGATCGAAGCGATCGAACGGGAGTATCCACTGCGCGTCCTGCGCTACGAGATCGCGCGGGGGACCGGCGGCGTGGGACGCTATCGCGGCGGGAATGGATTGGTTCGTTCAATCGAGCTCACCGAGGGTTTGGCGCGCGCAACACTGCTCGCCGACCGGCATACGCGTAGACCGCCGGGCGCGCAGGGAGGCGGCGCCGGCGAATGCGGACGTCATGCTCTGACGCGTCACGGAAACGAGACGCCGCTTGGCGCGAAGGTAAGCCTGCCGCTCGAGCCGGGCGACGTGCTGACGATACAGACGCCGGGCGGCGGCGGCTACGGTCCGCCTGAATAGGGCCGTTCCAAACCGAAGCGCGCCGCACAGAGCAAATCCACAACCCGAATCGCACTTCGACGGGGAGCGAAGCGGCGGCGAGCATCGGCCGCAACCAGTTTCCCGTAACGCGCACGCAGGCTCGGATCGGCAACGAGCCGGGCAACGGATTCGACGATCGCGTCGGCCTGTTCCAGGAGCGCAACGTCCGGTACGAAAAGCGTCTGCAGTTCGTTGATGGCAAGCACGATTGCAGGCAGCCCGGCTTGCGAAAGCACGACGTTACCGAATCCACTTTCGTCGGTGAGTCCGAGATGCACGACACACGCGACCTCGGCGACGCCGCCGCCGAGCAAGCTCTGCGCGGTGATACGGACCGTAGGGTTGCCGCAGGCGGCGAGATCCGCAGCAAGCTTCGCGACGCGTGTGTCCTCGCCACCGGCAATCCCCACGGTGGCGCACGAACGCTCGTTGGATCCCCGCACTCCCAGACGCCCGATCCGTTCCGACGCGGCGCAGGGAAGCCATGGGACCTCGAGAGTCACTGCACCCTGCGTCCGTATCGTCGCCGGTGCATCCGTGTTTCGAGCGATTGCAACGCCAGGCCGAGCCGAGCTGCCCCCAAACCACGCGAGGGTTGCGGCGTGTCGAAAGCGCCGATCCAGCGACTTCCACGGAGCGATGCGATCGCGCACGACCGGATGTCCGAACGAGCGCAGCGCGCCCTCGAGATCTTCGCGCGCCGCCGTCAGGAGCGGATCTTCGCCTGAGTCGCTCTGTATGGCGATAGCGCCGACCTCACCGCGCGCCGTCCGCGGCAAGGTTTCCATGAGCGCCGACCAACGCCGATAGAAGCGTTGCTCGTTCTCCGCCTCACGGTCGAATCGGCCGGCGGATGCGGCCTCGTAGTGCGCGAAACGCGCGTTCGCGACGTAGGCGATCGCGCGACCCTGCTCTCGGGCGCGCAAGCAGAGGTCCACATCCTCGAACCCGTTGACGAACGATTCGTCGAAGCCGCCGTTTTCGAGAAACCACCGCGTACGCACGGCCATCGCAGCGCCCGAGACGCCGAGGGCGTCGCGCGACCGATTGACGTCATCGAGCGTCGCAGGCATGTTACGGCAGAAGTAGTGCCAATGGGCGTTGGGTAATACGACGAGCCCAGCCGCCTGCGTCGCGCCGTCTTCGAAAAAGAGCGCGCCGCCGGCAATTGCGATGTCAGAGCGATCGAAGACGCGAACGAGCGGCTCGAAGGCGTCGCCGAGCGGATACGCATCGTTGTTGAGCAGCAACGTCAGCGGAGCTTCCGCTAAACGCGCACCGGCGTTACACGCGCCGGAAAAGTTGCGATTGACATCGTGACGCACGTAACGCACCCACGGGAAGCTCGCAATGCTTTGCAGCGTTTCGTCGGTCGAGGCGTTGTCGACGACGATCGTCTCGAAGGAGACCAAACTGCCGTCGCGCAGCCGGTCGAGCTCACGCAAGCAGCGCGCCGTCAGCCACCAGTTGTCGTAAACCGGAATGACGACGCTAAGTTGGGGCAACGCGAATTTGTTCCAGTAGTTCCTGCTTTGTCTCGGGCACCATCGAGCGCACGAAGAGTATCGTCAGGATGCAGAGCACCGCGTAGATCCCAAACGTCACCGGGCGCCCAAGGCGATCGACCATCGTCAGGAAGAACTGCGAGACCAGGAAGTTCCCAACCCAGTTGGCGAGCGTCGAAAGCGACATGCCGAGACCGCGCACGCGAAGCGGAAAAATCTCCGAGATGAGAAGCCAGACTATCGGGCCGAGGCTGAAGGCAAAGCAGCCGACGTAGACCATCATGCTGGTAAGCGCGATCGCGCCCAAGGAGCCTGAAAGAGAGGGTCGCGCAAATGAAAACGCCATGACCGCAAGCGCCACGAACATTCCAATCAGACCGGCGTAGAGTAGCGGTTTGCGCCCGATGCGATCGACGAAAAAGATCGCAATCAGGGTCATGCCGCAGTTGACCGCACCGACCCACGATTGGGCAAGGATCGAAGCCGAGGCTGAAGTGATCCCCGCCATCTGAAATATCTGCGGTCCGTAATAGATTACGGTGTTGATACCGGTGATCTGCTGCAGCACGGCGAGCGAGATCCCAATGAAAAGCGCCAGACGGATTGCCGGCTGCTTCAAGGCATCGAAGCCCGCGCTCTTGGTGCGCAGGCTTTCGAGAATCGACGCTTCCTCGCGCTCGCTCGAGCCGGCGTCGGCATAAATGCGTTGCAACTCTGCGCGCGCCCGGTCGCCAAGAGCACTCTTGAAAAGATAGCGCGGGCTCTCCGGCATGCCAACCATTCCGCCGATTAACACGCAGGCCGGTACGACCCCCAACCCCAGCATCCAGCGCCACTGCTCGCCGCCGGCGAGCGCATAATCGATGAGATAGGCTGCCAGGATGCCAACGGTGATCGCAAATTGGTAGAGCGAAACGAGCGCGCCGCGCGACGACGCCGGCGCGACTTCGGAGATATAGAGCGGTGCGACGACCGAACTGAACCCGATTCCGGTTCCGACCACGAACCGGCCGGCGAGCAACGTCGCCTCGTTGGGCGCCAGCGCCGAGACGATGGCTCCGACGAAAAATATTATGCCGGCGCCAAGCAATGTCATCCGTCGTCCGATCCGATCGGCCGCACCTCCCGCTGCGACCGAGCCGGCCATGCAGCCGATCAGGACGACGCTGATCGTGAATGCTTGCAGCCGCGTGCCGAGCTCGAAATCCTTTGTAACGAAGAGGATAGCGCCCGAGATGACGCCGGTGTCGTACCCGAACAGCAATCCACCCAGCGCCGCAACCGATGCAACCAAAAGGACGTACGCGCGCATGCAGGCGCTTTTGCGAGCCACGGCCGAACGCTCCTCCAATGGAGCTTGCGCCCAACGCGCCGGCCGCGCTCGAGTACGTGCGCAGGCATCGGCTGCACGCACTCGTCGTCGCACGCGGCGACGATGTGGTCGCGCAGGAATACGGCGACGGCTTCGCCCGCGACACGCCGCATCCACTCTACAGCGGAACGAAGAGCTTCTGGGGGGTCGCCGCACTCTCTGCGTGCGCCGACGGATTGCTCGCACTTGACGAACCCGTCGCCGAAACGATCGCCTTGTGGCGCGCCGACGCGTGGAAGCGCCGCATTACCATTCGAATGCTGCTTTCGCTCACATCGGGCTTTGGATTCGGCGGTTTGGGCGCAAGCGTTCCCACCTACGAGCGCGCCTTGCAGATGCCGCTGCGCGACGAACCGGGTACGCGTTTCACGTACGGCGGCATTCCGCTGCAGGTCTTCGGCGCCGTGCTTGCGCGCAAACTCGCCCCACAAAAGCTGACGCCCCACGAGTATTTGCGCGAACGCATTTTGGATCCGGCTCGCGTGCGAGTCGCAAGTTGGCGAAGGCTCAGTGACGGGACGCATCCCTTGCCGACCGGCGCATCCCTAAGCGCCGCCGACTGGCTCGCATACGGCCGCTTCGTTATCGCTCACCGCGCGGCGCTCGCGCCTTGCTTCGAAGGCTCGGTAGCCAACGCCCGATACGGTCTGGGTTGGTGGCTGCGCGTGCGCGGCGCGCCCGCCAACCTCGCCTACGCCAGCGGCTCGGCAGGGCAAGCGCTCTATCTCGTGCCCTCGCTCGACGCAGCGATCGTGCATTTCGGCAAAAGCTCGTCGTACCGGCATGAGGCTTTTCTGAAACGCATCTTCGTTTGAACTTGCATGGGGAGGAAGGCCGCTTGCCGGCGGCATAGTGCGGCCGTAATGAAGCACTTCTCTGCTGCGTGCGTTGCGGCGTGCTGGGCCGTGGCTTTCGCGCTCGCGGGTTGTGCCATTGGCTCGCAATCCACTTTACCGTACATGCACGGCGTCAGCGCATTAGCGACGCTGAACGCGACCGGCGCCGGCAAGATCACGCACGTCGTCTACATCGTGCAAGAGAACCGCAGCTTCGATAACATGTTCAAGGGATATCCGGGTGCCGATACGGTTTCCAGCGGAAAAGATTCGCACACCCATACGATCGAATTGCGGCCGTTTACTTTGGGACGGGCGTACGAGATCGACCATTCCGCGCAGGCAATGTTCTCGGCATGCAACGGAACCGGGGCGGTGCCCGGAACCCACTGCCGGATGAATGGATTCAACAAGGAAGAATCGTTTGGCGGTCCGGCCAATCCAGAGTACGTGTACGTGCCGCACAGCGAGTCGAAGCCGTACTTCGACATGGCGCACGAGTGGGTTGTAGCCGACAAGATGTTTCAGTCGCAGCTCGACGAGAGCTTCGTTGCGCATCAATACATCATCGCCGCTCAAGCGCACTGGAGCGTCGATTTGCCGGTCAGCATATGGGGCTGCGGCGGAGGCGGATACGATAGGGTCGCAACGATAACGATGGACCGTAACCTGAACGGCCCGAAGATCGAACCCTGCTACGATTACCAGACGCTGGGCGACGAACTCGACAAAGCGAAACTATCCTGGCGCTTCTACGCCGCCTCGTACGGGAGCCGCTCGAGCGACGCCGGAGCAGAGTGGTCGGGCTACATGGCAGTCAGGCATATCCGGTACGGGCCCGATTGGAAGAAAGACGTCATTTCGCCGAACTGGAAATTTATCACCGACGTGCGCGCCGGCAAGCTCGCGAACTTCACGTGGATTACGCCAGTATGTGACGACTCCGATCACGTGAACTGTCCCGGCGGCTACGGGCCATCCTGGGTTTCGGCGCTCGTCAACACCGTCGGCAAGAGCAAGTTCTGGGACTCGACGGTCATTTTCGTGCAGTGGGACGATTGGGGCGGTCTCTACGACCACGTCCCGCCCCCGTACAAGGATCGGGACAGCTTGGGCTTTCGCGTTCCGTTGCTCGTAATCTCACCCTACGCCAAACACGATTACGTTTCGCACATGCAGTACGAAACGGCGAGCGTATTGCGGTTTGCCGAAGATCTCTACGGGCTCGATCAGCTCGCGCGGGCCGACCGGCGTGCCACCTCGCCCGCGACCGATTGTTTCGACTTCTCGCAAAAGCCGCGTCGGTTCGTGAAGATCGATGCGCCGCTACCGCCGAAGTTCTTCATGCACCGATTTAACGACGACTACTTTGCCCCAGATTACGAATAAGGCTTACGGCGTCAGCGGAGTCGCGCCGTCGAGCGGCTTCATGCCGGCCTTCTTGAGCGCCGCTTGCAGCGGCCCCAGCGAGCTCACGTAGCCGTTGTAGCCGCCCATCGCCGCGGCATAGGCGGCATCGAAGCGCTTCGCATAATCGAGCTGTGCCGCCGTCGGCGGAAGTTGCGGACCACCGAGGCCGGTGCGCGGAACCGATTCGCGCAGCGAGCCGGGACGCTGAATCGAATCCTCGTCGTTCTTGTAATCGGCGGTGAAGGCCGCGAAGACCGGCTGCCACTGCTGCTGCAAAGAGACGATCTCTTGTTCGAGCGAGGGATCGCTCTTCGCAGCCGCGGCCGCGCTCGCCAGCGATTTCTTGACCGCGTCGAGATTATTGAGGGCATCGTCTATCTTGCCGTAGATCGTCGAATATTTGAGCGCGTAGGCGTAGCCGGCCTGATACTTTGCCGGCGTCCAGGCGTCGCGCGGATCGCCGCTTACGACAAGCGTCTGGCGCAGCGTGGTGCCGCCGAGCGTAAGCGCGACGCTGTAGGTGCCGGGCACGACGCTCGGCCCGGTCTTCGGCCCTTGGTAATCTTCTTTCGCAGCGCCATACCACTTCGTGGGCGCATCTTCGGTGAAATCCCAGACGTACCGATTGATGCCGGCCTTGTTCGAAACGTACGGTTCCTCTTTGCCTTTCACTTTATGCGTGCCCTTGACAATCCGGATCGCGCGGCCGCCCGAGTCGAAGACCTGGAGCGTTGGTGCGACCTTCTGCGGCGCGCTCTGGTAAAAATCCAGGATTGCGCCCTTGGGCGGGTTCTCGCCGGCAAAGCGCGTGTAGATGCCGAGATCGTTGGAATGATAGTGATATTCGTATGCCGTGCGCGGCGCGAAAAGCATCGCTCCGGCGCGTTGCGCGTTGCCGAGCTGCTGAAGAGAGGCGAGGTCGTCGAGAATCCAGGCGTCGCGGCCGTGCGTCGCTATCACGAGATCGTTGAACTGCGGTTGGATGCGAATGTCGCGCACCGAAACGGCTGGAAGGTTCATCCGAAAGTCTTGCCAGTGGGCGCCCTCGTCGAAAGAAAGCCACATGCCGCTCTCGGTTCCGGCGTAGAGCAGATACGGATTACGCGTGTCCGGACGCACCGTGCGCACATATTGGTTGGGGGGCAGCCCATTGACGATCTTCGTCCAACTCGCGCCGTAATCGTGCGTCACGTAAACGTATGGCGCGTAGTCGCCCATCCGATGATTGTCGGCAACCGCGTAGGCCGTGCCGGAAATAAGCGGGGAGGGCGCCGTCGTTTCGACGCGCGCGTATTCCGGGACGCCTGGAGGCGTAACGTTGCGCCACACGAGAGCTTGTCCTGAGCCCGTCGAAGGACGCGTCACCTGCACGTATCCATCGTCCGTACCGACCCAAATCTCGCCACGGTCGATCGGCGAGCCCTCGATATCGAGGATCGTATCGGAGTACTCGGCGCCGGAAACGTCCTTCGCCAACGGGCCGCCCGACGGAGTTTGATGCGATTTGATGTTGCGCGTGAGGTCCGGGCTGATCGCGGTCCACGTCTCGCCGCGATCGGTCGATTGAAAAACGACGTTCCCGCCAAACCAGCCGACGCGTCCGTCCCATGGCGCAAACGCGATCGGCGAATCCCAATTGAAGCGATACGGCACAGTGCTTAAATCGAACGGCCCAAGGAAACTTCCGGGAAAGGAGTCGTACGGACGGATAAAGCGGCTCACTTCGGTGGCTCGGTCGAAGATGGTCAGCGCGCCATCCTCCAAATCGGCCCACACGTAGCGCGCATCGACGGGATCGGGAACGGTCCAAACTCCGTCGCCGCCGACGACGTCGATCCAATGACGATCGAGAATGCCTTCGCTGTCGAGCGAGTTTTCCGGGCCGCAGAAGCCGCCGTCGTCCTGAAACGCGACGCAGACGCGATAGGGGTTCTCGTTTGAGAGGCCGACGTGATAGATCTCTCCGATCGTCAGATTCCGCGAGAAAGCCCAGTGCGTGAGGTCGGCCGTCAGCGCGTATCCGCCATCCTCGCCGACGATGATGCGTTTGGCGTTTGCGGGATCGATCCAAATGGCGTGATAATCGACGTGAACGCCTTTGGCGATCTCGGTAAACTTGCGTCCGCCGTCGTTGCTCTCCGAGAGCATCTCCGAAACGCCGTAGACGTGATTGGGATTGCGCGGATCGACGGCGATGTGCGTGAAATAAAAGGGGCGCTGATCGACCAGGGTGTCGTCGCTGACCATCGTCCAGTGCGATCCGGCATCGTCGGAGCGCCAAAGGATCCCGCCCTTCGCTTCGATCAAGGCGAAGACCCTATTCGGGCGGCTCGGCGCAATGGCCAATCCAATTCGCCCGGTATATCCTGCCGGAAGTCCGTTGCCCGAGAGCTTCTTCCACGTCCGGCCGCCGTTGGTAGATTTGTAGAGACCGCCATCCGGACCGCCGCTGGTGAAAGTCCACGGCAGGCGGCGAAAATGCCACATCCCCGCATAGACGACGTTGGGATCTTTGGGGTCCATCGCAACGTCGCTCGCGCCGCTCGAAAGCCCGAGATAGAGGGATTTGCTCCACGTTTGCCCGCCGTCAAACGTAACGTACACGCCGCGATCCGGCGAATCTTTGAATGGATCGCCGAAAGCGCCGACGACGACGTGTCTCGAATTGCGGGGATCGATAGCTATCCGCGAGATGCTCCAAACGCCGGCCAGCCCCACCCGCATCCACGTCTTTGCTCCATCGGTCGACTTGTACAAGCCGTTTCCGTAACTGACGTCGTTGCGGGGATTCGCTTCGCCGGTACCCGCCCACACGACGCGCTCATTGGTCGGATCGATCGCGACGGCCCCGACCGCGCCGACCGGCTCCTTTTCGAAGACGGGCTCCCACGTGGCACCGCCGTTACTCGATTTCCACACGCCGCCGCCTGCGGTGCCCAGATAATAGAGCTGATCGTCCTGCGAGGTTCCGGCTACCGCGGCGACCCGGCCGCCCGCAATCGCAGGCCCGATCGAACGCCACGATAGATTCGCGTACGCCGCGGCCGCCAACAGAACCGTCGAAACGAGCATCATATCCCCGAAACTTTGATGGCCGGTAGCGTCTTCATCCCGGCTTGCTGCAGTGCGGTGTTGATCCCTGGGAGCATGCCGGTCACAAACGCGTTATAGCGCGCGATGCCGTTACGGTACTCGGCGTCGACTCGTGACAGAAAATCCGTTACCGGCGGCGTGATGAGACCCTGTGCGTTTTGAAACGCGCCCAGAACGTCGTCGCG
Organism: Vulcanimicrobiota bacterium; assembly: GCA_963756635.1. GTDB lineage: Bacteria > Vulcanimicrobiota > Vulcanimicrobiia > Vulcanimicrobiales > Vulcanimicrobiaceae > Cybelea. The sequence goes on along the minus strand of CAVWOR010000001.1, from coordinate 133,362 downwards.
CAGTCTATTCTCGTCCTCGGTACCTTCACCGCGTCCGTTCACGGCCAGCGAATCGAAGAGCGTCTGTTGCGTTTTCGACACCTCCTCCAGCTTGGTGGTCAAACCTGCGTTGTTTGCCTTCTTCGCGGCGACAAGTGCCACGTCGATCGCCTTCTTGACGTCGTCGAGGTTGTTGAGCACCGTATCGAGCTGCGATACGCGGGCCATCTGACGCATCGACTCTTCGAAGCTTCGCCGGTAATCGGCTTGCGTAAAACGCGAGCGCGGATCGGGTTCGACTTTAAACTGCTGCACGTACGTGTGCCCACCGAGGGTCATGCGCACCGCGTACGCGCCCGGCACCACACCCGGTCCCGTTTCGGGGTTTGCGAAGTCGCCCTTCGCGCCGTTCCACTTCACCGGTCCGTTGACGCTGAAGTCCCAGGTGTAGCGGTTCAAGCCAACCTTATTGGGAATATAGGGTTCGTCTTTGCCGCCGACTTTGTGGGTTCCCGAAACGCTGCGGATCACGCGGCCGCTCGCATCGAGGATCTCCAGGGCCGGGGCGCCCTTTTGCGCGACGTTTTGGTAAAAGGTGATCGTCACGCCGTACGGCGGGTTGTCGGCCGCGTAAAACGTATAGTTTTCTTCGCTATCTTGGTGCAGCGTCCACTCATAGCCGGCGCGCGGCGTAAAGAGCCACGTCCCCCGCGCGGTGGCTCGCTGCAGCTCTTGGACGGGGCGTACGTCGTCCATGATGTAGACGTCGCGCCCGTGCGTCGCGATGACGAGATCGTCGTAGTTCGGCTGCATACGAATGTCGTGCACCGAGACGGTAGGAAGATCGTTCTTGAACGATTGCCAGTGCGCGCCGCCGTCAAAAGAGATCCAGATGCCCTCTTCCGTTCCGAGATAGACGAGGTCGCGATTACGAATGTCGGGGCGGATGGAACGGGCCCATTGATCCGGGGGTAATCCGTCGACGATCTTGGTCCAATGCTTGCCGAAATCGTGCGTGACGAAGGCGTAGGGCGCGCTGTCGCCCGTTTCGTGCCCGTCGTTGACCGCATAGGCGGAACCGTCCGCGAGCGTCGACGGCGCGACCGTTGCGAAGCGGCCGAACTGCGGCGCTCCCGGCGGCGTGACGTTGGTCCAGTGCTTGCCGCCGTCGCGCGTCAGCTGCACGAGACCGTCGTCGGTCCCGACCCAAATCTCGCCCGGTCGAATCGCTGAGCCTTCGATGTCCAGAATCGTATCGCTGTACTCGGCGCCGGAAACGTCGTTGGTAACTGGACCGCCCGCGGGATTCTGATGCGACTTGAGGTTGCGCGTCAGATCGGGACTAATCGCCGTCCACGTGCGTCCCCGATCGACGGTTTGAAAGACGACGCTGCCCCCGTACCAGCCGATGACTTGACCTCCCGGGGCGCGCCACGGAGCGAACGCAATCGGAGATTCCCAGTTGAAGCGATATTTGCTCGCCGCGAGCTCCCACGATTCCTTACCCAGTTGAATGTACGGCGCTCCCGACCACTGATCTTGGGTGACGCGGTTGTAAATGACGAGCGCTCCGTCTTGCGCATCCGACCAGATCCAGTTGGGATCGTCGGGTTCAGGGATGCCCCACGTGCCGTCTCCGCCGACGGTCACGATCCAGTGCTTGTTCTGGATGCCGGACGGATCGAGGGAGTTGGATGGGCCGCACCAGCCGTTGTTGTCCTGCAAACCGGCGCAAACCGTATACGGATTATCCGTGCCCAGCCCGACGCGGTAGACTTGGCCGATCGGTACGTTCTGCGAAAAGAACCAATTGTCGCCGCCGTCGAGCGTGAGCGCGTAGCCGCCATCCTCGCCTACGATGATTCGAGACGGGTCGTTGGGCGCGATCCAGATCGCGTGGTAATCGACGTGGACGTCGCGCGCGACGGCTTTGAAAGTCTTGCCGCCATCGGTGCTCAGCATAAGCTGAAAGGAAACCGCATAGACGCGGTTAGGATTCTTTGGATCGACCGCGACGTGCGAGAAATAGAACGGACGCGCGTCGAGCATCGAATCGTCGCTCACCATTTTCCAATTCGCGCCGCCATCGTCGGAGCGCCAGAGCACTCCCTCTTTCGATTCGATTAATGCGTAGACGCGGTTGCCCTCGCTCGGCGCGACCGCGAGGCCAATGCGCCCCGTCGGCGCCGCGGGAAGGCCGTGCCCCTCGAGCTTGGTCCAGCTTTGGCCGCCATCGGTCGATTTGTAAAGCCCATCCTCGCCGCCGCCGCTCACGAACGTCCAGGGCCGGCGCTGAAATTTCCAGATGCCCGCGTACAGCACGTTCGGATTCTGCGAGTCCATCGCGAGGTCCGACGCACCGCTCTCCGGCCCGGCGTAGAGCGTTTGTTTCCACGTTCTGCCGCCGTCGTCGGTCACGTAGACGCCGCGTTCGGAACTGTCGCTAAAGACGTCTCCCAGCGCGCCGACGATGACGTGGTTGTGGTTGCGAGGGTCGACGAGAATGCGCGATATATACCTCGTGCCCTTCAAACCGCTCCTGCTCCAACTCTCGCCGCCGTCGGTGCTCTTGTAGAGGCCGTCACCGTAGCTGACGTCGTTGCGCGGATTCGCTTCTCCGGTTCCGACCCAGACCGTCTGTGAATCGGCCGGATCGATCGTTACCGCACCGATCGCGGCGACGTCCTCTTTGTCAAAGACCGGATCCCACGTTTGCCCGCTGTTCGCGGACCTCCACACGCCGCCGCCCGCCGCGCCGACGTAATAGAGCTTCGGATTGGTTGCCGAACCGGCGACTGCGGCGACCCGTCCGCCTGCGGCCGCCGGGCCGATCTCACGCCAACTCATATTTCCGAAAGCGGGCCCGGGGCTCGGCGAAGGCGAGGGAGAGGGCGACGGGGTCGTTACCGATTTTGGCGGCGCCGGTGACGGCGAGACGAGCGCCGCCAGCGGACCGGCGGAAGAAACCAACGCGAGTAGCAACGCCTGCGGAATCAACGCGACAACCTCCTTACCGCGGTCTAGCGGCGCAGGCTGCGCAACTCCTGCGCCTCTGGAGTCAAAGAAATATCAAAGCGCCGCGTTAGTGCGAGGCCCCACGTGCATGTGGGCTCGATACATCGGGACATTGACGTGGATCGCATACCATTGGGACCAAGCGATCATGCCGCATATCACGGCTAACACGACGAGCACGATCGCAAGCGCCCATCTTCGATATCGCGGGCGTTCGGAAGGTGCCTCCGTGGAAGGCGGCTCTGACGTCGGGCGCGAACCCACCGGCCCCATATGCGCAGGACCATCGCCAGCCTCCTGGCGGGAACCGCTTTCGCATGTGGGTTGCTGCTTTCTACCGTCGCCCCCGCACTCGCGTACCATCGCGCCGTGCCGGCCACGCCGGTCGCAATCGCCGTCTACTCGACGGTGCTTCAGCATATCAATCCGCAAATGCCCGGCTGGCAGAGTCGCGACCTCGCGCGGCGCGTCCTCGTCAATGCCGTGCGGTGGCGCATCGATGCGAACATGCTCGTCGCGATCGTGACGGTGGAGTCGAGGTGGCAGACGCACGCCTTGTCGCCCGCCGGGGCGATCGGGCTGGGGCAGTTGATGCCTGGGACGGCGGCCCTGCTGCGAGTGAATCCGCGAGACCCTAAGCAGAATCTTTCGGGCGCGGCGCGCTACCTTCGGGGCCTCGAGCAGCGGTTCGGTTCAAAACACTATAGCCTCGTCTTCGCCGCCTACAATGCGGGACCGATGGCCGTCAAGGAATACGGCGGCATCCCGCCCTTCGACGAAACGGAGAACTACGTAGTGCGGGTGCTTGCAACGTGGGAATATCTCGCAAGGAGCATCCATCTGCCGGAAAACGCCTACACCGTTGCCCGAGCACACGGACTCGACGTCGACTACTGGCTCGACGCCACCGGCCGATAATCGCCCGTTCGGCTCTGCGCGGCCGCTAACGACTTTCTCTACGCTCGTTCCGAGCCTAGCCGGAGGATAGCTTCGACCGCATCCTCTAGTCCCGCAGGACCCTTTACTTTGAGCGACATCGCGCCGGCATTGCGCGCGGCCTCAACGTCGCTCTCGCGATCGCCGACCACAACGCAGCAAGCCGGCGCTACGCCGAGCGCGCGGGCAGCATCCAGAATAAGTTTTGGCTTGGGCTTGCGGCACTCGCAGGCGTCCTCGATGGCGTGCGGACAGATAAAGAATCCGCCGAAGGGGCCGAGCAACTCCTCGATTCGGCGATTGACGGCATCGACGTCTTCGGCGGTGATCAATCCGCGACCGATTCCGCTTTGATTGCTCACCACCGCCAATGGGAGCCCCGCTGCGCGTAGCCGATCGAGCAGCGCGCGCGCATCCGGTGCAGGCTCGACGCGTTCCGGATCGCCGTTGAACGGCACGTCGACGACGATCGTTTCGTCGCGGTCGAACAATACGGCACAGGGTCTTTTCAAGGTTCCTTCACGCCAAGCGAGCGAAGCGAGCGCAGTCCTGAGCGACGCTGAGCCCGTCGAAGCGGAGTCGAAGGGTCAGGATGACACAGGCACGTACACATCGCCACCCGCTTCCGCGAATTCGCGCGACTTTTCGGCCATCCCCCGTTCGGCGTATGCGCGAACCTCTTGCGTGATCTTCATCGAACAAAAGTGCGGCCCGCACATCGAGCAGAAGTGCGCGATCTTCGCGCCCGGTGCCGGCAGCGTCTCGTCGTGAAAGTCGCGCGCCGTCTCGGGATCGAGCGAAAGGTTAAACTGATCCTCCCAACGGAACTCGAAGCGCGCTTTCGAGAGCACGTCGTCCCAATGAGCCGCGCCCCGGTGCCCCTTCGCGAGATCTGCGGCGTGCGCCGCAATCTTATAGGCGATAACGCCGTCTTTCACGTCCTTTTTGTTCGGGAGCCCGAGATGCTCTTTGGGCGTCACATAGCAGAGCATCGCCGTACCGAACCAGCCGATCATCGCCGCGCCGATGGCGCTGGTAATGTGATCGTAGCCCGGAGCGACGTCGGTCACGAGCGGACCCAGGGTATAGAAGGGCGCCTCTTTGCAGATCTCGAGTTGTTTGCGCACGTTCTCCTCGATCATGTGCATCGGCACGTGACCGGGGCCTTCGATCATCACCTGCACGTCGTGTTTCCACGCGACCTCGGTGAGCTCGCCGAGCGTCTCGAGCTCCGCGAACTGCGCCGCATCGTTCGCGTCGGCCGTGCAGCCCGGACGCAAGCCGTCCCCGAGTGAGAACGCCACGTCGTAGGTCTTCATGATCTCGCAAATCTCTTCGAAATGCTCGTAGAGAAAGTTCTCGCGGTGATGGGCAAGGCACCACTTCGCCAAAATCGAGCCGCCACGCGATACGATGCCGGTAATCCTGTCGGCGGTCAAGGGAACGTAACGCAACAGCACGCCGGCGTGGATCGTGAAATAGTCGACTCCCTGCTCGGCCTGCTCGATCAGCGTATCGGCGAAGAGCTCCCAGGTCAGCTCTTCGGCTTTGCCGTCGACTTTCTCGAGCGCCTGATAGATCGGAACCGTCCCGATCGGCACGGGCGAGTTGCGGAGAATCCACTCGCGCGTTTCGTGAATGTTCTTTCCGGTCGAGAGATCCATGACGGTGTCGGCACCCCAATGCGTCGCCCACGTCATCTTCTCGACTTCTTCGTCGATCGACGAGCTCACCGCCGAGTTTCCGATGTTGGCGTTGATCTTTACCAGGAAATTCCGTCCGATGATCATCGGCTCGCTCTCGGGGTGATTGACGTTCGAAGGGAGGATCGCGCGCCCACACGCGAGCTCGCTGCGAACGAGCTCCGGCTCGACGCCTTCGCGCAGCGCGACGAACTCCATTTCGCGCGTGATCTCGCCGCGCCGTGCGTAGTGCATCTGGGTAACGTTCGTTCCCGGTGTCGCGCGGCGCGGTCGGCGGGGCGCGGGAAACCGCTGCCCGTCGAGCTCCCGCATCGCATCCCGCCCACGCCGGTAGATCGATGACGGGCGATCGAGTTCCAGCGTATCGGCGCGCGCGAGAATCCACGACTCGCGCAGCGGCGCTAAGCCGCGCCGAATGTCGTTCGAAAAAGCCGCGTCGCCGTGTGGGCCGCTCGTATCGTACAGCGTATGCACCGTTCCGTCCGTGAGCGCGATCGCGCGGCGCGGTACGCGAATCGAGGGGTCGGACCCCTCAACGTAAACCTTCATTCTAACCTCCCTACGCCGGCATTACCCGGATCAGGTCGCTTGCGGTCGGCGAGTCTGGGACTCTCCCTCTCAGCGTCGACGACGCGTGACGTCACGCGTGCGCCTCCTTTTGCTCCCGCTCGTGGATGGATTATGCGAAGAGTACCGCTCTTCCCATGGCCCGCCCAGATCTCAATGGAACCTGCCAAGCCACCGATTGGAGCAGTCCGTTTGGAAGAGATACGCAGCGACGGCTCAAATGAGGCGAGAGTAATGGCGCTCCTCGCTCCCGATCCCGATCCGCAAGAGACGCGCGAATGGCTCGACGCCATGCGTGGCGTGCTTGCGGTGGAAGGTCTCGACCGTGCGCGCCTGCTCATAGAGCGTTTGGTCGAGGAGGCCAATCGCAACGGCGCACAGGTTTCGCTCGGCCTCACAACGCCCTACGTCAATACGATCCCAGCTGACCGGCAGCCGCCGATGCCGGGCGATCGCGAACTCGAAGCGCGCCTGCGCCACTACGTTCGATGGAATGCGCTTGCGACGGTCGTGCGAGCGAACAAGGTCAGCTCAGAGCTCGGGGGCCATGTCGCGAGCTTTGCGTCGGCCGCGACGCTCTACGACGTCGGCTTCAATCATTTTTTCCGCGCCCCGAGCGAGACGTTTGGGGGCGATCTCGTTTTTTTCCAAGGGCATTCCTCACCAGGCGTTTACGCGCGCGCCTTTCTCGAAGGTCGCATCACGCAGGAACAGCTCGAGCACTTTCGTCAGGAAGTTGACGGCAACGGTCTTTCGTCGTACCCGCATCCGTGGCTGATGCCAGATTTTTGGCAGTTCCCGACGGTCTCGATGGGTCTGGGACCGATCATGTCCATCTATCAAGCGCGCTTCATGCGCTATCTGCACGATCGCGGTCTGCGAGACACGACGGGACGCAAGGTCTGGACGTTCGTCGGTGACGGCGAAATGGACGAACCCGAATCGCTCGGCGCCATTTCGCTCGCGGGGCGCGAGAAGCTGGACAACCTGATTTGGGTCGTCAACGCCAACCTGCAGCGACTCGACGGCCCGGTACGCGGAAACGGCAAGATCATTCAAGAGCTCGAGGGGCTCTTCAGGGGCGCCGGCTGGAACGTCATCAAGGTGATCTGGGGAAGTCGCTGGGATCCGCTGCTCGCCGCCGACAAGAGCGGCCGCCTCACGCAGGTGATGAACGAGTGCGTGGACGGAGACTACCAAACGTTCAAGTCGCGCAACGGCAAGTACGTGCGCGACGAGTTCTTCGGCCGCTATCCAGAGACGAAATCGCTCGTCGAGGATTGGAGCGACGATGAAATTTGGGCGCTGCAGCGCGGCGGCCACGATTCGATCAAAGTCTACGCCGCGTACAAGACCGCCTTCGAGCACCGTGGGCAACCGACGGTCGTTCTCGCGAAGACGATCAAGGGCTATGGCATGGGCGAGGCCGGTGAAGCGCAGAACATCGCGCACCAGGCCAAGAAGATGGAGGTCGAAGCGATGCGAGTCTTTCGCGATCGCTTTGGGCTGCCGATTTCCGACGCAGAGCTTGCCGGCGATACAATCCCATTTTACAAACCGCCCGAGGACGCGCCGGAGATGCGGTATCTGCGCGAGCGCCTCGCGACGCTCGGAAGCGTCCCACAGCGACGCAGGAAATCGGCGTCACTCGCCGTTCCGGAACTCTCGGCGTTCGATGCGCAACTGCAAGGCACCGGCGATCGCCATATCTCCACGACCATGGCCTTCGTCCGTGTACTCAATACGATCGCGCGCGATCGGGAGATTGGAGCTCGCGTCGTTCCGATCGTCGCCGACGAATCGCGCACGTTCGGTATGGAAGGCATGTTCCGGCAGCTTGGAATCTACTCGTCGGTCGGCCAGCTCTATCATCCGCAAGATGCCGAACAGCTGATGTGGTATCGCGAGGACAAGCTCGGACAGATCCTGCAAGAAGGCATCAACGAAGCCGGAGCACTATCGTCGTGGATTGCGGCGGGAACCTCATATGCGAATCACGATCTGCCGATGATTCCGTTCTACATCTTTTATTCGATGTTCGGATTTCAGCGCGTCGGCGACCTGACGTGGGCAGCTGGCGACAGCCGAACGCGCGGCTTTCTGCTCGGCGCCACCTCCGGGCGCACGACGCTCAATGGTGAGGGATTGCAGCACGAGGACGGCAGCAGTCAAGTTGCGGCGTCGTTCGTCCCCAACTGCCGCGGCTACGATCCGACCTACGCCTACGAGGTTGCCGTGATCGTCCAGGACGGCTTACGGCGCATGCTCGCCGAGCAAGAAGATGTCTACTACTACATCACGCTGATGAACGAAAATTATCAGCATCCCGCGATGCCGCCCGACGCGCGCGACGGAATTCTCCGCGGCATGTATCTCTTGCGTTCCTCGAGCAAAGCTGAGAAAAACAGGCCGCAAGTGCAGCTTTTTGGGTCGGGCGCAATTCTGCGCGAAGTGGAGGCCGCCGCCGACCTGCTCGCCGACGAATGGAAGGTGCACGCCGACGTCTGGAGCGTTACGAGTTTCAACGAGCTTGCGCGCGACGGCGTCGCGGCGCGGCGCTGGAACATGCTGCACCCGCAAGAACCGCCGCGCCGTTCCTACGTCGAGGAGTGCCTGCAGGATCGGACGGGACCCGGCGTCGCCGCGACCGACTATATTCGAACGTTCGCCGAACAAATTCGTCCCTACGTCAGTCGCCGGTACGTTGCCCTCGGAACGGACGGCTACGGGCGTAGCGACTACCGCCGCAAGCTCCGGGCGTTCTTTGAAGTCGACCGCCATTTCGTGACGCTCGCAGCGCTGCAGACGCTTGCAGAAGAGGGTGCGATTCCAACCGCCACGGTTCAGAAAGCGATCGAGAAATACAAAATCGATCCCAACAAACCCAATCCGATCAGGGCGTAAGAGCTACGATGAGCGACACGATCGAGGTCCGCGTACCCGACATCGGCGACTTCAAAGACGTGCCGGTCATCGAGGTGCTCGTGAAAGCGGGCGATCGCGTCAAGAAGAACGACTCACTGATCACGCTCGAAAGCGAAAAGGCGTCGATGGAAGTGCCGGCGGAGGCCGACGGCGTCGTCCAAGACGTCAAAATCAAAGTCGGCGATAAGGTCGGCAAGGGTACGCCGATACTCGTTCTCAGCTCCACGACACCGCAAGCTCCGAAAATGGCCGCTCCAGAGACTCCCGCAGCTTCACGGCCAAGCGAAGCGATCGAAGTTCGCGTTCCCGACATCGGCGACTTCAAGGACGTTCCGGTCATCGAAGTGCTCGTGAAAGCGGGCGATCGCGTTAAGAAGAACGACTCGCTCATCACGCTCGAAAGCGAAAAGGCGTCGATGGAAGTGCCGGCGGAGGTCGACGGCATCGTCCAAGACGTCAAAGTCAAAGTCGGCGATAAGGTCGCTAAGGGATCGCCGATACTGATTCTCAGCTCCGCAGCACCGCAAGCCTCAAAGTCGCCGGAGCCGCCGGCGGCGGCCCCACTGCAGCCGCAGCTGCAGGCCGAAGCGCAGGTGGCACCGAGTCGCGGCATCGTTCATGCCGGACCTTCAGTTCGGCGCTTTGCCCGCGAGCTTGGAGTCGATTTGCAGCAGCTGCGCGGTAGCGGACCAAATGGCCGCGTAACGCGCGAAGACGTGCAGAGCTTTGTGAAAGGCGCGTTGCAGAGCGGCACCGGCAGCGGTTCCACTTTTCCCGGACTGCCGCCGTGGCCGAAATTGGATTTCGCGCAATACGGGGAAGTCGAGCGGCTTCCACTTTCGCGCATAAAAAAGCTCTCGGGCCCGAATCTGCATCGCAATTGGGTGCAGATTCCGCACATCACGAACTACGACGAAGCCGACGTTACGTCGATTGAAGCGTTGCGGAGCGAAGTTAACGCCGAACAGGCGAAGTCCGGCGGCCCCAAGCTCACGATGCTCGCCTTCCTGATCCGAGCGTCGGTCGCGGCACTGCAGCGCTTTCCGGAGTTCAACGCGTCGCTCGACGGCGACGAACTGATCCTTAAACAGTATTACAACATCGGCTTCGCCGCCGACACACCCGGAGGGCTGGTCGTTCCCGTAATACGGAACGCCGACGCCAAGGGGTTGATCGAGATCGCGCGGGAGGCTGTGGAGCTCGCCGGCAAGGCGCGCGATGGGAAGCTAACGCTCGCACAGATGCAGGGCGGAAGTTTTACGATCTCCTCGATTGGGGGAATTGGCGGCACCGCGTTCACCCAAATCGTCAACGCGCCGGAAGTTGCGATCCTCGGCGCGACCCGCACCGCGACCAAACCTTTCTGGGACGGGAAGAAGTTCGTCCCGCGGTTGATGCTGCCGATCAGCGTCAGCTACGACCATCGCGTGGTTGACGGCGCCGGAGCCGCACGGTTTCTCGTTTACATCGCCGAGCTTCTGGCGGACTTCCGCCGCGTGATGCTCTAGCCCGTCACCCGGTAGAAAGCGCGATCCCATACCTGACAGTGGATGTCATGTATCACCCGTAGACTGGTCTCATGAACGAAACGTTGAAAGCCGACTCTAAGACCGCCATCAAAGGCATGGATATCGCCGCGTATTTGGTTAAGGACCCGCAAGCCGCAATCGCGTTCTACCGGGACGTGCTCGGCATGACGCCGACCGAGATTGACGACCAGGGACGCGGAGCCGAGTTCACCCTCGCCGACGGCTCCACGTTCGGCGTCTGGAAACCCGAGGAGGGCGGTACGGGCGGCGCGATCATGTTCGCCGTCGACGATGCAAAGAGTGCCGTCGAGCATTACCGCGCTCGCGGGCTGCAGCTCTCCGACCCAATGGAATCGCCGGTCTGTATCATGGCCCTCGGGCAAGATCCCGAGGGTAATGCGCTCATCATTCACCAGCGCAAGGTTCGCGACTAACCGACATCTCTTGCGTAGCGCTTGAGGGCCCGGCGGGCTCGCGCGACGAGCGCGTCGCGTAACTCGGCGGGCTCTAAAAGCGTCGCGGCATCAGACCAGGCGAGCACTTGAAAAAGCGCCACTTCGGATCCGGGGAAGGTCACGCGAACGATGGCGTCGCGCTCGCGCTGCTCGAGGATCTCCGCCGGCCAGTAGATTGTGATGCGCTCGAGCGCATCGTTCGAAGCGCGCAGCGTGACCGTTACCTCCGCACCTCGAGAGACCTGCGCGAAGCGCGCCGACGATTCGCTCCAGTAGCGCTCCAGATCGAAGCCTGCAGGACGCTCGAATCGTTCGCCGAGTTCGTGCGCGCCGCGGATGCGCTCGACGCGAAAACTCCGCATCTCGCCGCCATGCCGCCCAACGAGATACCAAACCCCGGCCTTGGAGACGAGCCCGAGCGGATCGACGGTCCGCGTCGACGACGCGCGATTCCGATCCTCGTACCGAATGCGAATGCGACGATCGTCCCAAACGGCGCGGCGAAGCGCCGTGAGGATTTCCCGCGGCGGATCGGGCTGATTCCAGCGCCGCCGGTCGAGGTGAATCCGCGAACGCGATTTCTCAGCGGCGCGCCGCTGAACGTCGGCGAGGCCGCCGTGCAGCTTTTCAAGCGCGCGCGTGAAGCCACGCTCCAATCCGAGATCGGCGAGCGGACTTGCTCCAGAAACGAAGAGCGCGCGAATCTCTTCTTCGTTGAAATTCGTGAGCGCGCGGCGATACCCGTCAGCCAGGACGATGCCGCCGTTCGATCCCCGTTCCGCATAGAGCGGCACGCCGGCGGCGCTCAGCGCATCCACGTCACGGTAAATCGTGCGCTCGGAAACTTCAAGGCGCTCGGCAAGTACGCGCGCGGAGCATTGACGGCGCGACTGCAGCAGCAACAACAGTGAAATCAGGCGGTCGGCCTTCACGACCTCATCAAACTACTTAAACATGACAGGACATGTCAAGTATGAACGAAGCTCTCCCGACGAGTAACCTCGCCGGCTCCTCGCGAATCTCTATCGTGGGAGTCCTGCCGAGGAGGCTAGTCATGCGAATACGAGTTCGGCCGATCGTCGGTTTGACCGCGCTGGTCGCTCTGGGTTGGGGATGTTCCGGCAGCGGGCGCGTCGAGCCGGCGGGCGCAACTTCCGGTATGGCCGAGCCGGCGCGGGCACGCGAACGGATAACGATTCGCCAGTTTTTCGATCTCCCGAACCATCCGGCGTACTACTTTCCGACCGCTCTGACGGTCGGTCCGGACGGCGCTCTGTGGGTCGCCGACGACATCGATCAGGATATCAGCGAGAGCGCTATCGCACGCATCACGACGTCCGGCCAGCGCACCAACACGTACTACTACCAAAATGAAGCGAGCCCGGCGTTCGAGGGTATCGCCGCAGGCTCCGATGGCGCGCTGTGGTTGACGGAATGGGGTGATGCCCAGATCGTGCGACTCACGACCACCGGGCAGTTCACAACGTTTCCGCTTGGCGACGAAGAACCGCTGGGTATTACAAACGGACCGGACGGAGCGCTTTGGTTTGCTGCGGACGGGTTCCACCCCGCAATCGGCCGAATCACGACCCAAGGCAAAATCACCAACTATTCAAAGGGTCTCTCACCAAACGTCGCGCTCCAAGATATCGCGGTTGGGCCGGACGGCGCGTTGTGGTTTACGGAATCGACCGGCGACCGAATCGGCCGCATTACGACGCACGGCAAGATCGAAGAATACCAGAAGGGCATTTCGCCCAGGTCGAAGCCCTATTCCGTTGCGCCGGGTCCCGACGGCGCACTCTGGTTCACCGAAGCGGCCGGAGGCCGAATCGGGCGCATCACGACCGGAGGGAGCGTCACAGAGTACTCTCGCGGGATCACAGCCAAAGAACGGCCCATCGGTATCGCCGCAGGCCCCGATGGCGCGATGTGGTTCACCGAGTATCAGACCTACGGTTCATACCAGGTGCGCGACTCGAAAATTGGCCGTATCACCATGAGCGGCAAGATTACCGAGTACTCACATCTCGAGTCGAAGTTGGGTCCCACGGGGATCGCGCAAGGTCCCGACGGCAGGATGTGGTTCGTCGAAACCAACGCAAACCGGTTAGGGCGCGTCACGCTGTAGAAGAGCTCTTCCGAGCCAGTTGACGCAGCACGTACTGCAGGATGCCGCCGTGGCGATAGTAGTGGGCTTCGTTGGGCGTGTCGATGCGCAGGCGGACGTCGAACTCAATCGACGTACCGGTTTTCGGATCGGTGGCTCTCACGTGCAGACGCATGCGCGGTTCGATACCGGCCGCTAGGCCGGCGATGTCGAAGATCTCTTCGCCGACGAGGCCGTACGTCGAGCGATCTGCGCCGTCGAGGTACTCCAGCGGAAGCACGCCCATCCCGATCAAGTTGCTGCGGTGGATGCGCTCGAACGATTCGGCGATCACCGCTTTGATACCGAGCAGATACGGTCCCTTCGCCGCCCAATCACGCGAGGAGCCCGAGCCGTACTCCTTGCCGGCGAGCACGATCAGTGACGTTCCGTTGCCGGCATACTTGCGTGAGGCATCGAAGATCGACAGCTGCTCGCCGGTCGGGAGGTAGCGCGTAACGCCACCCTCGACGCCGGGCACGAGCTCGTTGCGCAGCCGAACGTTCGCGAAGGTGCCTCGCACCATTACTTCATGGTTGCCGCGGCGCGCACCGTAGGAATTGAAATCGCGCGGCTCGATGCCGTGCTCGGACAAGTATTTTCCGGCCGGGCTGTTCCTCGCGATGCTTCCGGCCGGCGAAATGTGATCGGTCGTGACCGAATCGCCCAGCACGGCGATTGCACGCGCCCCGCGCACGTCGCGCAACGGAGCCGGGTGTTCGGGCATCCCATCGAAGTAGGGCGGTTGCTTGACGTATTCGGAGTCCGGTTCCCACGGGTAACGCTCGCTCGCGGCAACGGTCAACCCGCTCCAGTTCGCGTCGCCCTTGAAAACGTCGGCGTACTCACGCTGGAACATCTCCTCGCTGATGCACCGCGCCATCGTCGCCGCAATCGCATCGTTGCTCGGCCAAATCTCACGGAGAAAGACGGGCTTTCCGTCGCTGCCGATGCCGAGCGGCTCGGTCGTCAGGTCGACGTCGATGCGCCCGGCAAGCGCGTAAGCGACGACAAGCGGCGGCGACGCAAGATAGTTCGCGCGAACCTGCGGATGGATGCGCCCTTCGAAGTTGCGATTGCCGGAGAGCACCGCGGCGACGATTAAATCCGCATCGGCCACCGCTTCTGCAACGTCGCTTGGCAGTGGCCCCGAGTTTCCAATGCAGGTCGTGCAGCCATATCCGACCAGATTGAAGCCGAGCCTGTCGAGATACTCTTGGAGCCCCGCCTTTTCTAAGTATTCGGTAACGACTTTCGAACCGGGCGCGAGCGAGGTCTTGACCCACGTTTTCGTTCGAAGCCCGCGTTCGACGGCATTGCGAGCGAGTAGTCCGGCGCCGATCAAGACCGACGGATTCGACGTATTCGTGCAGCTCGTGATTGCTGCAATCACAACCGCACCGTCGTCGACGTCGTCGATCGTTTGAGCGATCGTCGCCGTCCCGCCTCCCCCCTCGTCTTCGAAGCGCGAGATCGCGCCGTTGGCTCGCTCACGCGCTGCAACCCACTCATGCAATGCGCCTTCGAACGATCGTTTTACGGCCGCCAGGGGCACGCGATCCTGTGGCCGCCGCGGACCGGCGAGGCTCGGCTCGACCGCCGCAAGATCGAGCGACAACGTATCGGCAAACTCCGGATCGGGCGTCGCGTCGGTTCGAAAGAGCCCCTGCGCCTTGGCATACGCTTCGACCAGCGCGACCTGTGCCGCGGATCGCCCCGTCAGCCGCAGGTACTCGAGGGTGCGATCGTCGACCGGGAAGATCGCCACCGTGGAACCAAACTCGGGCGACATGTTGCTGATCGTCGTTCGATCGGCAACCGGCAGCGCGGAGAGCCCCTCGCCGTAGAACTCGACGAATTTTCCGACAACGCCTTTGCGCCGCAACATCTCCGCAACGGTTAGCACCAGATCGGTCGCCGTCACGCCTTCGCGTAACGCACCCTGCAAGCGAAAGCCGACCACCTCGGGGATGAGCATGGTCACGGGTTGCCCAAGCATCGCGGCCTCCGCTTCGATGCCGCCGACGCCCCATGCCAGCACGCCGAGCCCGTTGACCATCGTCGTGTGCGAGTCGGTTCCGACCGCCGTGTCGGGATAGGCCATGGCCGGCTCAGAGGCCTCGCCTTCGGGGCAGTCTGGCCCGAGCGAGGTCGAAGGGCCGAAGACGACGCGCGCAAGGTACTCGATGTTGACCTGATGCACGATACCGGTTCCGGGCGGAACGACCCGCAAACCGGCGAGCGCCGACTGGCCCCATTTGAGAAACGCATACCGTTCGTGGTTGCGTTCGAACTCGAGATCCGTGTTCTTAGCCAGCGCATCGCCGGATCCGAAGTAATCGGCTTGCACCGAATGGTCGATCACCAGCTCGACCGGCTGCAGCGGATTGATCGCCTTGGGATCGCCGCCCATCGTCGCCATCGCGTCGCGCATTGCCGCCAAGTCGACAATGCACGGTACGCCGGTGAAGTCTTGCAAGAGGACGCGCGCCGGCGTGAAGGCGATTTCGCGTTCGCGTCCGCGACGGTTCCCGTGCGCGAGCGCTTCGATATCCTCACGCTTCACGGTTTGTCCGTCTTCGAATCGCAACAGATTTTCGAGTAAAATCTTCAGCGAAAACGGCAACCGCGCAAGTTTGGCCACTCCGGACTCTTCTAGCGCACCAAGCCGAAAGTACGCGTACGAGCGATCGCCAGCGCGCAGCGTACTGAGCGCTCCGAAGCTATTGGAATTCATCAAAGAATCGTACTTTCGGATCGCCGTTGGCGTAGCCTTCGATCCTGAGCGCCGCTTCGCCGGAGAGCAGACGCCAGAGCGGCTCGGCCACGAGCGCGAGCCGCCACGGCTGCAGTGCAAGCGCGCGCTCGAAACTCGCGCGATCTTTCGGAGCCTCGCGCGCGAGACGCTCGAGCGGCGCCCGCGGTACGAGCAAGCTAGCTGGGAGCCCGGCCTCGCGAGCGATCTCGGCGATCGCAGCGCCAAGAAACGAAACCAGCGCGTCGCGCGCCCGCGCGGCCGAACGGGTCGGCCGCGCGGGAAGCTCTGCTTCGGCGAGCGCCTGTCCTCGCGCGACGGCTTGCAATATCGCAGCGCCGAGCTGACGCTTCATGCCCCCGTCGAGCCGGCGAAGCTGCGCCAGATCCTCGATCTGTGCCGGCTTGAGCACTGCCAGGCCCGCGACGACGTCGTCGGGGAGCACGTATCGCACCGGAAGATCGCGCTCGCGTGCAATTCGATCGCGCAGCTTCACGAGCTCGTTCAAAATACCGAGCTCGCGCCGGTTCATTCGCATCGCTCCCGGGATCCGCAGGTACGCCCGGCGCTCGTCGATACGATAACGCTCGATATCGCCGAGCTCGGCGCACTCCTCGTAGACCCATTCGTAGCGGCCCTTCTCGTCGAGAAGTGGTCGAAGCGCATCATACAGCGGTAACAAGTGTGCGACGTCGCCAACGAGATATTCGATCTGTCGTTCGGAGAACGGCCGCGCAGACCAGTCGCTCACCGTTTGCGATTTCGCCAGCCGTACGTCACAAATGCCGCGCACCAAGTCGGCAAGCGAAATCTGCATGCCGTAGCCGAGAAACGCTGCAGCGATCTGTGTATCGAAGACGCGCGGAGGCACGAGGTCGAAGCGATCGGCGAAGATCTTCAAATCTGCCGAGAGCGCGTGTCCGACGACCGTCGTCTGTGTGAGTGCACGCGCGAGCTGCCGCAAGTCCCCAAGTGCGAGCGCATCGACGATTGCGGCTCCGTCGTCGAAGGCGAGCTGCACGACCATGAGGCGCGGCGAGTAGGTGCGCTCGGCATGGAACTCGGTATCGAGTCCGACGCGATCGGCAGCGGCGACGCGAGCGCAGAGCCGATCCAGCGCGACCGGTTCCGCGACGATCTCCGGCGACGTCACGGGGATGGCGAACCCGTTTCGAATCGGCGAAAGCGAAAGTGCGGGCAGCGATGCGTTTCGCAGTAATGGTGCGCGTAGTGGCGCGCCCGCGATTCGTAGCCGTGCAGCGCGACGGTGACCCGGTCGCCGAAAATCGTCAGAAGCGCGCAAATGGGTATCGCGATAGCACACATCGTCCAAACGTGCACCCAAACCGGTACGCGAAAAGCTGCCGCGGTCGCCGTCGCCACGGTCCCTCCGAAGCCGGGTATGATTCGGACGGCGAGTAAGAAGGCGGGGGAACCGACCGGAAAGCGCTTCACCCATCCGGGGAGCCGGTGCAGATACTCTTCGAGGCGCCAAAGCCGGGTCGCGTGTGAATTGATCCAGTAGCCCAGCAGCGCAGCCCCGACGAGTCCAAATGTATCGACGAGGGTACCTTTAACGGGCCCGAAGATCGCACCGTTCATGATCGCAAGGGCGTCGGTCACGGAAAACGGCGCCGATGCGACGACCACGAAGACCGCGACCGCAAGCGGATAGGCGAGCGGACCGATCGTTCGGATCTCGTGGGCGACCCGAGGCTGGTGACGAATTACTAAGAACGCGAGCACGAACGACGCAGCGAGCAGCCCGAGAGCGGCAACCCTACGAAGGAGACGATTCAAGCGATGGTAATCGAAGCGGTCATCACGTTGCTGTGCGGTGTTGGGCTCTACGCCTCGCTTTTCATGCTGAACAAGAGCCGGCGCGCCGCGCGCGGTGAAGTCCAGGGACCCAGCGTCGTGAAAACCCCAAGGGCACACCTCTTCGGCGTCCCTAATTCGCTTCTCGGCTCGCTCTACTACCCGGCGCTCGCGATAGCGATCTGGCTCGTGCACGGCCGGGTGGCCGAGGTGGTCGTGCTCGCGGCGGTCGTTTTCGCCGCCGCCACGTCGATCGTGCTCGGCTATTCACTGCTCTTCGTGACCCGTCGGGAATGCCCGTACTGCTGGACCTCCCACGCGGTTAACTGGTGCCTTCTGCTCCTGTGCGGCTGGTTATTTCTTCCGAACATATTGAATCGAGGCATCTGATTTTGCTAGAATCGGCCTCTCGGGTCAGGACGGGACGAACTGTCGCCGATACCGGCGTGAGAGAGGGGCCGGACGCGTAGCGTTAGTTCTACGCTCCGGTGAACGGCAGATTGATCGGGGGCCGCGCGAGTGCGCGGCCCCTCTGCTCATTCGATGTTTTCGATCATCGCGCAATACGTGGGATCTCGCGTCGGCGGAGTCGCAAACCACGCCACCAACATCTCCTCGGCCACCGCGACCGTCGTCGCACGTAGGCTCAGACAGAGCACGTTTGCATCGTTCCATTCGCGAGCGCCTCCGGCCGTCGCCGCGTCGCCACAGAGCGCGGCTCGGATGCCCGCAACTTTGTTCGCGGCAATGCTGACGCCCGTACCGGTCCAGCAGCAAAGAATCCCATAATCCGCCCCGCCGCGGGCCACACATTCTCCGACCGCGCGGCCGACCGACGGCCACGCATCGTTATCGCCGGGTGCGAGTGCGCCGAAGCGCGCGACTTCATGATCGTGAGCGCGCAGCCATCGACCGATCGCCTCCGGAAGGTCCCCCGTCATATCGCTTCCGAGCGCTACGCGCATAGGGTCCTTATATTTCCAACGCTTCTTCGACGGCCTGCTCTTGTGTCATCGACACGCCGTCGGCCATCAACGCTGCGACGGCATCGGTACCCAGTGCGTCCCGCAGCATGGCGAGCATTCCATCGTACTGCCGCGCGGGCGCATGCGGCCGTGCCGATCCAACGTTTGCAAGACGAGCGTCTATGAAGCCCAAGATCCGCGCGGCTCCGGCGCGTGCCGCCGCCGTGCGCGCTGCGTCGACGCGCGGATGCAGCGCTCCGATCGCGGCCAGATTTTGTAGGGCGTACGCGGTCAGGACGTCTACGTGATGCTCGCGTGCGCGTTCGAGCGCCTCGCGCGCGCATTCATACGCCTCATCGTAGCGGCCCAGCGAAACGAGATACCCCGACAGGTTGCTCAGAACGCTTGCGCCCGCACGCGTATCTTCGAACGTGCGAAAGGTTGCGAGCGCACGAGTCGCATGCGAAACGGCCAGCTCCGCATTCCCCGCGCAGAATTCGTACTCGCCGAGGTCATCCATCGCCCACGCCGCCTTGAGCTTGGCGCCCATCGCCTCGTAGATTTGCAATGCTTCGGCAACGTAACCGCGAGCGGCGGCAAAGTTACCGTCGGCCGCGCCGACATACCCCAGGCACCGCAGCGTGTACGCGAGCAGCCGCCGATTGTCGAGCCGGCGCGCCATTTCTAAGGTTTCGCGGAGCAGCGCCGCAGCGTCGGCGACTCGCCCCAGGGACATCAGCGCGTAGCTCGCGAGCGTATGCGCCCGTGCCACTCCCAGCGAGTCTCCGATGGCGCGGTAGCGCGCGATCGCGCTTTCGCTGCTTGCGAGGGTCTCTCGGTATTCGCGAAGCTGCGACGCAATGATCGCCTCAGCGTAGGCAAAGCTCGCAAGTATTGCCGGGGGAGTTCCCTCCTCGGCCAGTTCAGAGACGCCGGCGAGCCAACGCCGCCCCTCAAGAGGAACGAAGTTTTGCCACACTACGGTCAGTTCGCCGACAAGTCGCAAACCCAACAGAATGTCGCCGCGCTCGGTCAGCGTCCACTGTAGCGCCGCCCTCCAATTGTCGAGCTCTTCGCGACCCAGCGCGCGCCAGACCTCATCCGGCTCGGCGTCGTATGCGCGCCCAAGACGCTCGGCTAAATCGAGCAATGCATGCGCGTGACGGTGCGCGATGAGCTCGCGTTCGCCGTGCTTTGAGAGCTTCTCACGCGCGTACTCGCGGGACGATTCTAAGAGCCGATAACGGCAATCATCCCCGTCGAATTCCGCGGCGACGAGCGACTTGTCGACCAGCGATGCCAGAATTTGCGGTACGATGGTCTGCGTGATTTCCTCTCCCACGCAAACGGCCATCGCAGTCGCAAGCGTGCAACCGCCGGCGAAGACGGAGAGGCGCTCGAAGAGTTGCTGCTCCGGCGCGGAGAGCAGATCGTAACTCCAGTCGATCGTCGCGCGCATCGTCTGCTGGCGCGGCAGCGCCGTGCGCTCGCCGCCGGTGAGAATCCGCAAACGGTCATCGAGCTTCCCGGCGAGCGCTTTAACCGATAACGAGTTCACGCGGGCGGCAGCGAGTTCGATCGCGAGTGGAATACCGTCCAAGTGCCGGCAAATATCGGCAATAGTGGGCGCGTTCTCGTCCGTAAGGATGAATTGACGATCGACGGCGCGGGCACGGTCGGTAAACAGCACTATCGCGCCGTACGCCGAAGCCTCGGTTGCGCTCAGCCTGGGAAATGCTTCCGCCGTGGGAACGGGAAGCGAAGGCAGCCGGTAGGTGTATTCGCCCGCAGCCCGCAGCGGTTCGCGGCTCGTAGCAAAGATTCGAACGTGCGGGCAGCCCGCGAGTACGGCTTCGGCAAGGGCTGCCGCCTCGGCAACGACGTGCTCGCAGTTGTCGAGAATCAGCAGCAACGGCTTGTTCCGCAGATATACAAGCAGCGTCTCGAGCAGCGGGCGATTCGCAGCTTCTTGCACGCCGAGGGCGGCTGCGATTGTTGCTACCACCAGCGAGCCGTCGCCGACCGGCGCGAGCCCGACGAAGCAGACCGCACCCTCTGAGTCGTCGCGCAGCGAGCTTGCGACGTGCAGGGCCGTCTGAGTTTTGCCGACGCCTCCGGCTCCGGTGAGGGTGACCAATCGAGAGTCGCGCACCAGCGCGGCGACCTCGCCGAGCTCCGTTTCTCGCCCGACGAAGGTGGTAAGAGCGAGCGGCAGGTTTGATCTCCCGCTTCCGGGTCGCGGCGATCCCGAACGCGCGGCGGCTTCGAACTCTCGGCGCTGTTCCGCGCGCAGCGCTAACGCATCGGCTAGGAGCCCGAGGGTTTCGCGTTGCGGCGTGCGACGGTAGCCACGCTCGAGCGCGCTGATTCCATTGGTACTCATCCGGGCGCGCTCCGCGAGCCCTTCTTGCGAGAGTCCGGCGGCGAGCCGGTAGCGCCGTAAGAGCGTCCCGAAATCCGGCGAGCTCGGCGCTCGTGCTTCGTCCAACACGGCATGATGAATTCGCGCCGATGCAAGCCTGACCCTTACGGCGCGCCATCGAGGTTTTCGCCGCGCGATGGCGGAGAATAGCGGCTTGTGAACAGCGTGCGTTTGGCCGCGACGGTGATTTTGGCGCGGCCGCCGTTCGAAGTCTACCTCACGCGCCGAAGCGCGCGAAGCGCCTTTGCGCCCGACGCGTTCGTTTTTCCCGGCGGAACGATCGAGGCGCAAGACGCCTCGGAGGCGTCGCGGGCACGAACGCTGGGACTCGAGCCGGATCGTCTCGACCGGGAGTTTCGTGCCGCGATTCCCGCCGACGTAACGTGCGACGAGCCCGCGGTCGATCGCGAAGGCGGCGCGACGCTTTTCACCACCGCGCTGCGCGAGCTCTTCGAAGAAGCCGGCGTGCTGCTCGCGCGCGACGCAGCCGGGCTCGACATCGACGCTCTATCATCCGATTGGGAGAGCGTCGCAGCCGAGCGCATCGCCGTTCGAAATGGAGCGCTTTCGTTTGCAGCTTTCTTGAATCGTCACAATTGGTATGCCGACGCGCGTGCGCTGACGCTCTTCTCACATTGGATCACGCCGCCGAGCGAACCACGCCGCTATAACACGCACTTCTTTTTTGCGGTCGCTCCAGCCGATCAAGCTGCGTTCGCCGACGCGTTTGAGACGCACGACGGGATTTGGATCTCGCCCGTGGAGGCACTCGCCCGATGGCGATCGGGAACCATGCACTTGGTTTACCCGACCATCAAGCACCTCACCCGTCTGGAAGCGTTTGAGTCCGTCGAAACGGCGCTCGAGTTTGCGCGCACCAAACCGGTATTGACGATCGTCCCGATTGACGCCGCCGAAGTTGACGCCGCCGAAGATTTCGAAATACCGGGGGAGCTCGAGAACGCGTGGTAACTCTGGTTCGCGCCCCGAATCCGTCGGCCATGACGCTGCAAGGTACGAACTCGTACCTGCTCGATTGCGGTAACGGCGACGCGATCGTCGTCGATCCCGGCCCGTCGATCGAGCGTCACGTTGAGGCGCTCGCCGGCGCGGCGGCTTCGCGCGCGCTGAGGATCCGCGCGATTGCGCTGACGCACGGGCACCCGGATCACGCATCGGGCGCTTCACAACTCGTCGCGGCAACCGGCGCGGCGGTCTACGCTCATCCGCGGAGCACGATCGCTCGCGATGCCGACCTACCGCTGGAAGGCGATCTGCGCATCGGAGAAATCTCCTTGCACACGATCGACGCGCCCGGACATACCTTCGATCACGTGATTTTCTATCTACCGGCCGAAGGCGCGCTCTTTACCGGCGACACGATACTGGGCGAAGGAACGACGGTGGTCGCACCCCCCGGCGGGGCGATGCGACCGTATCAACGCACGCTGCAACGGCTTTCCGCCGAGTTCGGCGACGCACGCGTGATCTATGGCGGACATGGGCCCGTCGTCACCAACCCGCGCTCGAAGATCGCGGAGTACATCGCGCACCGCCAGATGCGCGAAGCGCAAATTCTCGATGCGCTGCGCGACGGGCCGTCGACCATTCCGGATCTCGTTCGGCGCATCTACTCCCCGCAACGCCAGGTGCTCTGGCCTGCAATGGCCCGACAGATTCTCGCGCATCTCGTCGCTCTCGAAAGCGAAGGCCGCGTCGCTTCGCTCCCGCTCGGTCGGGCAATGAGCGCGCAGGAAGAGGCAATCCTCAATCCGCGCATCGAAGAAATCCTCGGTACCGACGACGCCGCCGTCATCGTCGCCGAGTTGGGGACGGAATTACGACTCGAATCGCTGCGCTCGTACGCGCTCGTGAAGGACGAAGCGTAGATCCGTACAACGTCGTCGTGATGTATCGAGCGGCGATCGTCGCGGCGGTGGTCGCGCTGGCCTCCTGCGCGCAATCGAGCGGACCAACTCTCCCCGCCCCGCTCGGGCCGGAGCCCGCCGCGTCCTGCTACGTCGTCAAGCAAGACCCCACGAACGTTCGCGCCACGATCACCTTTTACGGATGGCCCGACAACTCGCCGCCGGGGAACAAGATCGCGCACCCGATTCTCCACAAGCACGCCGGCGGTGACGGCACGTACTGTAATCCAACGACGTTCGCGACGGAACGTTCGAACAACAAGCGAATTCCGTACGGCATCAAGATCTATGTCCCGTTTCTCAAGCAATACTTCATTCGCGAGGACCTCTGCGCGGCGTCCGGTCCGCCAACCGGCAGCGGCAGCAACGGCTGCTACAAGCTCTGGTTCGACCTATGGATAGGCGGAACGGCAAAATCGAAACCGCACGCGGTGGTTGCCTGCGAGTTCAAATTGACACCGAACAAAGAAGTCCCCGTCATACTATGGCCGCGCGACGGAATGCCGGTCGCTCACCCCGGACCGATCTATCGAAACCAGCCGCCACCAAACGGCAGCTGCTACGGCAAACCCGAAAAGGGCAGGCGAAGCTAGTGGCCTGGAACGGCCACTAGTCGACGCGTAGGACGATTTTGCCGAACTGATCGGCGGCCGCTAAACGTTGGAAGGCCGCTACGACATCGTTCAACGCAAAGACGCGATCGACCGCGGGCCGTAGGCTTGCGTCGAACAACCCGAGCATTGTGGCGAAGTCCTGCGGACTTCCCATTGACGTGCCCAAGATCGTGACGTGCTTCCAGAAGAGCGGAAACATTTTGATTGTCGCATCGCCGTTCGTGCCGCCGTAGATGACGATGCGGCCGCCCGGCCGGATGACGTCGAGCGCTTTGCGCAGCGTATCGCCGCCCGACGAATCGACGACCAGATCGACGGGCGCGGTCGATCGAAGCAGCTTCGGCCAATCGGGCGTGGTGACGTAATTGATCGCGAGGTCGGCCCCGAGCGCGGTGGCTCGCGCGAGCTTCTCGTCGCTACTCGACGTCACGATCGCTCGCGCGCCGGCATGCTTGGCAAAAAGCAAGACGAAGGTCTGTACGCCGCCGCCGACCCCGGTAATCAAGACGGTCTCGCCGCGCTGCACCGCACCGCGGGTAAAGATCGCGCGGTAGGCCGTCAATCCGGCGAGCGGCAGCGCCGCGGCTTCGTCCATCGAAAGATGTGCGGGCTTGCGATAGACATTCTCCAGCGGCACGGCGACGTAGTGCGCAAGCGTCCCGTCACGCGGCGTCCCGAGTATGGCCGCGCGTGCGGCGTCCCAGACACGGGAATCCCCTCCCCACCCCAGCATCGGGTCGATGACGACTTCGTCGCCGACGCTCAGACCCGCGACGACCGCGCCAAGCGCCGCAATTTCGCCCGCTCCGTCGGAGCCGAGCGTGACCGGCAGGCGAATGTTCGGGTAGAGGCCCTGCGTGATGAAGAGATCGCGGCGGTTGAGCGCCGCTGCGCGTATGCGAATCAGCGCCTCGTCGTCGCGGATTGCCGGAACGAGGATCTCCTCGACCCTAAGGTTTTCAGGACCGCCGATTTCTGACAGGCGAACGGCCTGCATGGCCGCCGTCATTCGTGCACGGTAACGATGAACTTTAGCGCGGCCGGTTCGATGAAGAGCGCGTCGGTCGGAGTGTTGGCAAGATATTGGCTATTGTTTGAGCCGGGGTAGAGACCGCGGTACGGAACACCGGCATCGTAGAGCGTGAACGGACCGGCGGTCGCGCTGAAAATATTCGTTGCCGCGATCGTGAAATCGATGTGCCCGAAGTTCTTGCCGAAAGCGCCGTCGACCTGCGTGTAGGGCGGCTGGTTGAGCGCGTTGTTTCTTCCCGCAAAGGTGAATGCCGTTGAAGCGTGCCAGCCGTTGCGCGCCCAGGTGAATACGGCCGAGCCTTGCTGCTGCGGTACGCCCAAAAACTGCTGGTAGTCGACGAGCGTTCCGCCCGAGGTCGGATTCGAAACGAACGGGCCGAGCGCGTACGGGTAGGCAACGTTGAGTCCGTACGAGAGCGTCGCGGTTAGATTCAAGCGCGGAAACATCTGCTTGTACCGCGCTTCCGCGCCTTCGTAGACCGCGTTGCCGATGTTGATCGGAATCTCATAAGCAAAGCCCTGCGGCGTGCCGCAGAAGCTCTGCGCGCCGCCGCCCGGATAGTAGTTCTCGATCGTATCGCGAAGGTTCGAACGATAGATCGAGACGTCGAGATTCGACGTGCTAGAAAACAGATGCGAGAAGCCGAGCTCGTACTCCGTCGCATGCTCGGGCCGCTCGTTCGGATTTCCATTGACCGTCACGCAGTTGGAGTCTAACGGCGGCAAGCCCGGATTCGGCTCGACCTTGCCATTCACAACGACCTGCGGGAAGAAGTAACGCTCCAAGAGCAACGGCGGCCGAAACCCGGTGCCGACCGAAAACCGCACGACGCTGGACGTTCCCAGATCGTCGCTGAGGCCGAGCCGCCAGTTTAACGTATTGCCGAAGGTGGAGTAATCGGCGTCGTAGATCCCTCCTGAAAGCCGCACGTCGTTTCCGAGTTGCTGAGCCCCGCGAAAAAAGTACGAATCGATGCTCTGCGCCAACGTCCCATCGATGCCGGCGCCGGAAAGGCCCTCCTGACGAGCGTAGCCGCCGAATGCGAACTCGCTGTCGTCAAAGGTCCGGCCCCAGGAAAGCCCTTCGTTGTAACGCGTGTCGAGATGAGCGACGTCGTACGGCGAGACCGCTCCGCCGACGAAGTCGATGTTGTTGTTGTCGCCGTAGAGATCGGCGGAGAGCGTTCCGGATCCAAGCGGCGAGCGCGAATAGGCATCGTAGGCGCGTATGCCTTGAGCGAAGGTCGCGCTTCCCGGGCCGATGTGATCGCCGAAGACTGGATTCGCCACCTCGTTTGGCGTCTCGGAACCCGAAGACGAAAAGGCGCATGCCGGGCCGGGACCGCTGAAAACGCAGGTCGGGTTTCCCGCAATGCCATTGAGCGCGCCCGATTCGTCGCGCTCGTCACCGAGCGTGAAGACACGAAAGCCGACATCCGCACGCTGCGAGAAATTGTAATCGAGATTGACGAGCCCGAGTCTGGCGGCAATCGAGGAGCCGAGATGCTCGTGGAACGGACAGTTGGGCGTCTTCGTCTTCGTCGCCGGTCCGCAGTAGATCGGCAAGTTGTTCGAGGGCACGACCCAATCGTATTCGTTCACCTGACCGGCCTGCTGAAAATTGTCGCCCGCGAGCGCAAAGCCGAGCTTGCCGATGGTTCCCGTGGCATTGAGCCAGCTCTGCGTCGTGCCGTACGAGCCGGCCGACGTCGAGAGATTGAAATGATCCTCTTGGGTCGGCCGCAGCGAGACGAAGTTCACCGCGCCGCCGAAGGTGTTGCTGCCCTCCAAATCGGTTGGCCCGAGGCCCTCGGTGACGTTGACGCTGTTGAAGGCCGGCACCGCGAACTGCGAGAGATCGATGTCGCCGGTGTTTCCATCGTTGAGCTGCTGTCCGTCGAGCGTCACCATCGCTTCGGATGGGTCGGGCCCACGCAGTGAAACGACCTCGGGCGCCGTTGGAGCACCGGCGTCGGGATGCTGGATGACGACCGACGGCACTTCTTGCAACGCCTGGACTACCTGCGAATAACCGAGCGCATCCATCTGCGCGCGCGAAACGTCCATCTCCGGAATGACGTTGCGGTCGAGCGTAAAGCCGCCATTGACCGTCACCTGGCCGATGGTTCGCAGTTTGGGCGTGTCGCTCGGTTCCAGAATCACCGAGATGCGGGCCCCGTCGTTCAGCTCGCCGGTGTTGACGGTGACGGCAGCATAGCCTTTAGCAACGACCGTGAGATCGTATCTCCCGGCCGGTAGGACGGCCGAGAAGGTACCTCTCGCGTCGGTCGATGCCGTCGTCGGTTTCGGACCGCGAAAAGTTAATTGTGCCTGCGCGATCGGAGCGCCCGCGGGGTTGTGGACGATACCGCCGACAAGGCAGCACGCCGCGATGAGTATGGGAAGCATAGATGCCCTCGCAATGTGCGTGTGATGTTTTGGGATGGCGTAGGGCATGACGAGGAGGGGCGCGCTTGCCGCGCCGCAGCGCGGAGAGCCTGCGCGGGCAGATCGGAGCCTCGACGAAGCTTCGCGACCGCCGCGGGCCGGTATGCGCTTGCGAACGGAAACGGATGATCGCGACGACCGCGGCGATGATACGGTCGCGATGTGAGAGGATCCAGCGCGCCAAGGCGAACACCGCGATCGCGACGGCGGCGGCGCATGCGAGCGTCGTGCCCAACCCGAGCAGCACCGACCCGCCAAACGCATCGTCGAGGCCCGCGAGCGTCGTCCCGGCCAGTCGCGAGTCGAATAGTTCCATTGCCGGGACGGCTATCGACGCCAGCAGTATCGTGGCGCCAACGAAGAACGGCGCGCTCCGCCAACTCGGTGCAGGTGACGACGCAAGCGTCCGATTGGCTGCCGCGTCGCAGCAGAGCCGCAGCCCATGCAGCGCGATGAGACCCGCGACCACGGCGGCGATCACGACGACCAGCCCGCGCGAGTCGTGACTGGAAACGTCGTCGTAGCTCGCGTGCGCGACCAGATAGTCGGCAATGATGTCAATCGTCCAGTGCGCCACCACGGCCGCGGCGGCGGCGGCAGCGATCACCAATGCGACGAGCGAGCGAGAAACGACCGGCACTGGTGCGCGCATTCGGGCCCTTCGCCCCCGCTGCCTAGCGAGACGGCGCCATATCACCATGCCTTTTCCCGCGCCGCACGAGAGCCGACCAGGAATCGCCCACCCATCCGTGCCCTGGCCTCCAGGCCCTGCGTAGTGGCGCGACGTAGAACGCGGCGATGAATAATCGAGGCAGAGGTCTGCGCGCTTTCTTTCGCGGTCTCGCGCGCCTGCAGCGAACCTTTACGATTGAGGTTGGGCCGCTTCGCGCAACCGGCGTGCCGGCGGTTCTCATCGGCGTGACCGGTATCGTGCTTGCGAGCGGCATCACCGCCGCGC
Source organism: Vulcanimicrobiota bacterium (assembly GCA_963756635.1). GTDB lineage: Bacteria > Vulcanimicrobiota > Vulcanimicrobiia > Vulcanimicrobiales > Vulcanimicrobiaceae > Cybelea. The sequence continues at coordinate 105,164 of CAVWOR010000001.1, read as the reverse complement.
TCGCAAAAGGCGCGACGCGACTACCCGAAGCGCTCGGTGAGGCGCGCGGTTTGGCCGAAGCGCTTAACTCGCGTGCGCCACGCTTGCCGTCGTGATCGAGAACGATGCGCTGGCGAACTTGATACGCACGCAGCTCCCCGATGCGGAAGTCGGGATCTTCGATCGGACGGGGACGATGGACCATTTCAACGTGACGGTGCGCTCGAAAGCATTTCGCGGAAAGACGCTGATCGAGCAGCACCAGCTCGTGTATGGCGCGCTCAAGGGCGCGCTCAAGGATGGCCGGGTCCATGCCGTCGAGCTCAAAACGATCGCTACGGAGGCCTAAAAAAACGATGGATTACAAAGAAGAAATCGCTCGCGAAATCGCCGCGAACACTGTCGTGGTGTACGGCAAAGGCACGAAGGCGGCGCCGCGCTGCGGCTTCACGCTCGAGACCGTCGAGTTCTTCGATCGCTTCGGTTACCCGTTCGAAGTGATCGACGTCTTAGAAAACATGCCGAAGCGAGAGGCGCTCGCAGAGATGACCGACTGGCCAACGCTGCCGAAAGTCTTTATCAAGGGCAAGTTCTGCGGCGATACGGACGTTCTCGGGCCGATGGCGCAAAGCGGCGAACTGCAAGCGACACTGCAGGAGGCCTTCGGCGGTCCGCCGCCCGCTCCCAAGCAGACGATCGATCTTCACTCGTAGCCATCGTGCACTTTACGACGATCGTCTCGCCCGAGCAGCTCTTCGAGCGGCTCGGCGATCCGGATCTCGTGATCCTCGACTGCCGTCATTCGCTCGCAGACTTTGCGCTTGGGCGCCGGCTCTACGACGAGTCGCACGTGCCGGGCGCGTTCTTTGCGTCCGTCGAGGAGGATCTAGCGGGACCCAAGACTGGCAAGAACGGACGCCATCCGCTGCCCAACCCGGAAACGTTCGCGCGCTTCTTGGGCGCCCTAGGCGTCCGCGACGACACGCAGATCGTCGCGTACGATGCGGGCGGCGACATGTTTGCGCCGCGCTTGTGGTTTGTTTCGCGTTGGCTCGGTCATGATGCCGTCGCCGTCCTGGACGGCGGCTTCACGCAATGGAGCGCGCGCGGCTATCCCGTGACCGGGGCTCCCTCAGAACCGATGCGTGAAGGGACGGTCGCGATTCGTCTGCAGCCCGAGCTTCTAGTCGACGCCCGCTACGTCTACGAGCACTTGCAGGCGCCGGAGATGCAACTTCTCGACGCGCGCGCTCGGGAGCGCTATAGCGGCGAAACGGAGCCGATCGATCCGGTCGCCGGACATATTCCCGGCGCAAAGAATCGCTGGTTCAAAGAGAACTTCGGACCGGGCGGGATGCTTAAATCGCCGGCCGAATTGCGCGCCGAGTTCGCGCAAGCCGGCATCGACCCGAAGCGAACGGTGCATCAATGCGGCTCGGGCGTCTCCTCAGCGGTAACGCATCTCGCAATGCAGCATGCCGGGCTCGAAGGCTCGCGCATTTACAACGGATCGTGGAGCGAGTGGGTCGCCGATCCCACTCGCCCAATCGCAACGGGCTCATAGCGAAGATTTTCCGCCTTAGTGAGGCGCGCTCGCGAGCGGTTCCGTGGCGATATCTTCGTAATTTGGCCAAACCGTTTCGCTCTTGAGCTGTTTGACAAGGTCGGCTTTGGTTTGCGGCGACATCGCGGCCACCGCGGTCGTATACTTGGCCCAGTAAGCTTGTATGTTCTCTGCAAATGCCGGGATCCAGGCGCTTTGGATCGGCGCCACTGGCCGTTTCGGCGAAGCGATCGCGGTAAACGCCTTGTTGAAGCCGTTTACTGCTTCGCTCAGATTTGAGGCGCATCGATTATTGCGGCCGGCGTCAAATGAGGTAACGCTCACGGATTCGACCAAGAAATCGGCGTACGCATTCCCCTTTTCCTCAAGAGCCGTGTAGGCAACCGTAAGCGAGTTCAAATCGGCCGCGCTCAACGACCGTTTCTCGGCTGCGACAAGGGCGATCGTTTGATCTTTGGTCTGAGCAAACGGAGCAATGCCCGCTTGTAACTCGCCGGCCGGGGTCGTGCGATGCGTGCAGCCGCCGGCGAACGCCATTCCCAAAATCGCGCCAAATACCCATCCACGACGCCGTCGCCGGCCGAAATCGGGCTCAATCATGCTCTTCTATACCCAAGAAGAGCGCGAGCTAGCGGTACGTAGGCTGGCGATTCAGCGTTTCGCGGGCGGCGAGACGGCGAAAGGCTTGGCGACTGCCCCGGCCGGCGACGCTTGCAGGCGTGCCAGCTCTTCGGGCGTCGGCGTTTGCGAAAAGTCGCGACACGTATCGACGAAACAGTAGAAACCGAATGGCGCCGTTCCGCGATTGACGAACTGGTGCAATTCGAGCGGCCCGACGTACACGACGTCGTTCGGACCGATCTCGGTCGCCGTATCGCCGATGACCGCGTAACCGAGACCTCGCCGCACGATGACGTAGTGCTCGTGCTCGTGCTTCTCGAGACGCGACGCAGCTCCAGGCGCAACCTCGAAGTAGCGCAGCTCCATCCGCGGCCCAGGCTCGCTCGCATCCCTTTTTCTATTGCCGACGATCGTATGCCGGGTCACTCCGGTTCCGGGGGCGTCCGGCGCATAGCCGGCTATCTCGACGCCTTCCCAACCGGCACGCGTTGCTCGAACGATCCGTTTGCACATGCCGCATCACCGTAGCACATCGGCGAGTCCGCAGCCAGGGCAGGCCGCGTGCTTCTTAGAAGCGCCGGCTCATGGCCCGGTATTGGCTGCTCAAAACCGAGCCCGGCGCGTATTCGTTCGACCAACTGCGCGCCGATGGCACGACGCCGTGGACCGGCGTTCGTAACTTTCAGGCGCGCAATAACATGATGGAGATGAAGCTCGACGACCTCGCGCTTTTCTATCATTCCAGCGTCGCGCAGCCGGCGGCCCTCGGGATCTGCAAGGTCGTCAGGACGGCGTACCCGGATTTCACCCAGTTCGATCGCGAAGGCGACTACTTCGACGGGCGCGCCAAGCAGGAGCAACCGATCTGGTTCATGGTGGACGTCGCCTATGTCGAGGACCTCGCTCACCCCGTGACGCTCGCCCAAATGCGCGCCGAGCCGCGACTCGTGGGCATGGCATTATTGCGACGGGGACAGCGCCTTTCGGTCCAGCCGGTGATGCCTCACGAGTGGAAGATCGTGCTCGAGCTCGCTATCCCAGACCCTGCGCCTGAGTGAGGAAGATGCGCTGCGCGTCGATCGGCATCTCGCCGGGCCCCGGCGAACGCCGGCGGTAGCTTCCGTCCTCTTGCAGTTCGCGGCTCTTGACGTTGTCGCCGAGCAGAACGGTAAGCACGTGAGATCCGAGCGTCTCTGCGATAACCGCGTCGAGCACTGGAACGGCGAGCTCGACTCGCCGATCGAGGTTGCGTCCCATCCAATCGGCGCTCGCGATGTGCATCTCGCGATCTCCGCCGTTCTCGAAGACGAAGATGCGCGAGTGCTCGAGAAAGCGCCCCACGATGCTTCGCACGCGAATGTTCTCGCTTACGCCCGGCACGCCCGGCCGCAGCACGCACATTCCTCGCACGAGCAGGTCGATCGGGACCCCGGCTTGCGAGGCCCGATAGAGACCTCGGACCACGTCAATCTCGGTGATCGCGTTGATTTTCGCGCGAATCCCCGCCGGCCGGCCGGCGCGGGCGTGCTCGGTTTCGCGGTCGATGCGCGCCATGAGTTCGCGATGGAAGGTCACGGGCGCGACCCAAAGATCTTCGTAATCGGTGACCTTTGAAAAACCGGTCAGAGCGTTGAAGAGCTGCGCGTCGTCGGTGCCAAGCTCGGGGCGGCACGTGAACAGGCTCATGTCGGTGTAGAGCAGCGCGGTCTTCTCGTTATAGTTGCCGGTCCCAAAGTGCATGTAGCGCCGCAGGCCGTCTTCGTCCTCGCGCACCACTAAGAGCGTCTTGGCGTGCACCTTTTGGTTCGCAAAGCCATAGACGACGTGAGCGCCCGCGCGCTCCAGCCGTTTCGCCCACTCGATGTTATTTTCTTCATCGAAGCGGGCCTTGAGCTCGATGATTACGGCGACTTGCTTCTCGTTCTCCGCGGCCGTAAGCAGCGCCCGGACGATCGGCGAGTTTTTCCCCGACGTTCGATAGAGCGTCGCTTTAATAGCGAGAACCTTCGGGTCCTCGGCGGCCTGCCGCACGAATTGGATGACCGGATCGAACGAGTCGTAGGGGTGGTGCAGCAGGATATCGCCTTCGCGAATCTGCGCAAAAATGTCGGTGGCGCCGATCAGGCGCTTGGGAATAGCGGGCATGAACGGCTTGTCGCGTAACGGCTCGTAGCCGGGCAGGTTGACGATCTGCCAGAGATCGCTCAACGCCATCAAGCCCTCGATCTCGTAACAATCGACCGGCGCCAGCTCGAGCGAGTTACAGAGAAAGTCGCGCATATACTCGGGCATGCCGCGCTCGAGTTCGAGGCGAACGGGCTCGCCGAAGCGGCGCCGCCGCAGCTCCGACTCGATCGCTCGTAACAAATCGTCCGCCTCGTCTTCCTGCAAGTCGAGATCGGCGTCGCGCGTTACCCGAAAGAGGTACGAATCTCGCACGTGCATCCCCGGGAAGAGGCCGTCGAGATGATGCGCGATCAGATCTTCGAGCAGCACGAAGCGCCGCTCTCCCGTGTTTGAGCTCTCGACCGGCACGAAACGCGGGAGCGTCGGCGGGATCTTCACGCGAGCAAAGTGGAGCTCGATGCCGTCGCGCGTCGGTTCCTCGAGTTCGACGGCAAGTGAGAGTGACAGATTCGAGATGTACGGGAAGGGGTGGCCACTGTCGACCGCCAGCGGCGTCAGCACCGGGAAGACGCTCTCGTCGAACGTTCGCTCCAGTGCGCTTTGCGTTGCTTCATCAAGTTCGGCGACACGCATCAAGCGGATGCCTTCGCGTTCCAGCGCCGGCCACAGCTCTTCGTTGAGCAACCGCATCTGTTGCGGCAGCGATCCGCGCAGGCGCTCGGAAATCGCCGCGAGGTGTTCGACCGGCGTCCGGCCGTCCTCCGAACGGCGCACGACTTGCGCCTCGATCTGTTGCTTGATCGCGGCGACCCGAATCATGAAGAACTCGTCGAGATTCGTTCCGTAGATCGCCACGAATTTCAGCCGCTCGAGCAACGGATTGCGCGCGTCGAGCCCTTCCTCGAGGACGCGATCGTTGAACTCGAGCCACGACAACTCGCGGCTGATATAGAGTGATGGATCGTCGAGCGTGACAACGGGAACCGTTGCCGGCGTGGGATGCGGCTGGGTAATCATTGAATTTCTCTGCTTAGCAGTTCGGGCCGGGTTTCGCCAGCCGAGCGGCAAAAAACTTGTTTGCATGCCCGATTTCACCACACACGTTGCCGAGCACCTCGTCCTTTCTCTCTCGGCGCTCACGCTCGCGCTCTCGGCCGGGGTCCCCCTGGGCATACTGGCCGCGGAGTGGGCTGCGCTGCGCGGCCCCGTTCTGGCGGTCGCCGGGATCGGCCGGACGGTCCCCAGCCTAGCCGTACTGATGCTGCTCCTGCCCTGGCTCGGCGTCGGCGCGACGCCGGCGATAATTGCGCTCGCGTTGCTGGCGATCCCTCCGATCGTCATCAGCGTCGACCTCGGCATACGCGGCGTCCCGGCTCCTACGCTCGATGCAGCGACGGGAATGGGCATGACGCCGCTTCAACGCTTCGCGCGCGTCGTGATACCCTTTGCGTTGCCGCTCTCGTTCGCGGGCTTGCGGACGGCGACGACTGAGACGATCGCCAGCGCGACGCTGGCGACGTTCATCGGCGCCGGGGGACTCGGTGACGAAATAATACGCGGTTTGCAGACCGACGATCCGTCGCTGCTCTTTGCCGCCGCAGCCGTCGTGGCGGCGCTGGCCTTAGGCGCCGACTTAGCGCTCAGCCTAGCGGGGCGGCTCGTGGCCCAACATCCGTGAGCGCTTCGGCAAGCTGGGCGCCGGCGCTATCGCGTCGCCGCGCGGTGGCGCTGATCGCGGCGACACCGTTGCTATCACGCTGCGGCTTCGACGCCTCGGCGATTCGCGTCGGTTCGAAGAACTTCACCGAATCCTTCGTGATCGCGGAAATCTACGCGCAGGCCCTCGAGGCCGCCGGCTTTCGCGTGGAGCGTCTCTTCAACCTCGGCTCGACGCAAATCGCAATGGCCGCGATGGGGCGCGGTAACATCGATCTCTATCCCGAATATACGGGCACCGCGCTGATCGACGTGCTCCATCTAGCGCCGATTGCAAACCCGCAAGCCGCTTACGCCGTCGTCTCGCGTCTTTTCATGCAGCGCTACGGTATTGTCTGGCTCGCGCCCTCGCCGATGAATGACTCGCAAGCGCTGGCGACGACGCGCGCCCTCGCCGCGCGCGGGGGACTCGCAACGCTCTCCGACGTTTCGCGTGCCGCTGCAGATCTGCGCTTGGCCACGATACAAGAGTTTCTCGCGCGGCCGGACGGTTTGCCGGGCTTGCAGCGCTACTACGGCGGATTTCGGTTTCGCGAGGTTCGCACGTACGACATTGCCCTCAAGTACCGCGCGCTGCTCGAGGGTAAGGCCGATGTCGCGAGCGCCTTTACGACCGACGGCGCCATCGCAAGCGACTCCCTCGCGATCGTTCGCGACGACCGCCACTTCTGGTCGGCGTACAACGTCGCCCCGGTCGTCCGCGCCGCAACGCTTGCCGCGCGACCGCAGATCGCCCGGGTGCTCGATTCGGTTTCGCCGAAGATTACCGATCGCTCGGCTCGAGCGATGAACGCAGCCGTGGAAAATACTGGAGCCGATCCGGCCGACGTCGCGGCAGAATTTCTGAAGAAATGAATCCGGCGTCGATTCAGTTCGAGCACGTGACAGTGCGATACCCAGGCTCAGATCGCAACGCCGTCGACGATATCTCCTTGGAGCTGATCGGCGGCGAGCTGGTCGTCCTTCTGGGACCATCGGGTTGCGGGAAGTCGACCCTCGTGCGCAGCGTCAACCGGCTTGTCCCACTGGCCGCCGGGCGGATTCTCGTCGACGGCACGGATGTCGGCGACCTCGCTGCCGTCGACCTGCGCCGCGGCATCGGCTACGTGATTCAAGCCGTTGGCCTGTTTTTGAATATGACCGTCGCCCAGAACGTCGCCGTCGTTCCGTCGTTACTCGGGTGGAATCGCGGCCAGATCGTACGGCGCGTCGACGAACTGCTCAAGCTCGTCGGGCTCGACCCGGCTACGTATCGGGCTCGCCGTCCCAGCGCGCTTTCGGGGGGAGAGGCGCAGCGCGTCGGTGTCGCGCGCGCGATCGCCGCGCGGCCTCGCGCGCTCTTGATGGACGAACCATTCGGTGCCGTCGACGTTATCGTCCGCAGCGCGCTACAACGCGAGCTCATTCGCATCGTTTCGGAACTGCACACCACGACGCTGTTCGTGACGCACGACGTCGAGGAAGCCTTTCGCTTGGCGGACCGGATCGTCGTCATGCGCGGCGGTCGCATCGAACAGGCGGGCGTGCCGTTTGAGCTTTTCGAACGTCCCGCAACGCCATACGTTCGCGACCTCGTCCACGCAGGCGACGATGTCTACCGCCGCTACTTCATGCGTGGACGCGAGCTCCTGCGTTCGCAATGAATTATCTCGTCGCCCACCCACTACGCGTTGCAGCATTGGCCGCGGGCCACCTCGAGATCGTCGCGGTCGCGCTGGTGGTCGCCCTGGCTTTTGCCGTACCTCTCGGCATTTTTGCGGCGCGACGACCGCGCCTCGCCCCGTGGGTGCTGGGGACGCTCGGCGCCATCTATACCATACCGAGCTTAGCTCTGCTCGCGGTGTTCGTGCAGTGGTTTGGTCTGGGATTTACGCCGATCTTCGTAGCGCTCGTCGTGTACGCGCAATTCATGCTTGCGCGCAACGTCGTCGCCGGAATTACCGGCGTTGACCGCGCTCAGGTCGACGCGGCTCGCGGTTTGGGCATGTCGCCAAACCAGGTGCTCGTACGGATCGAGTTTCCGCAAGCGCTGCCGGTGCTCATCGGCGGCCTGCGGATCGCGGCAATCGCCATGATCGCGATCGCGACGCTCGGCGGCTACGTCGGCGGCGTGGGGCTGGGGGTGCTCATATTCAACGGCTTGACCCTTCATCAGCCGCAGATGATTGTCGCGGGAAGCGCCGCAGTCTCCGCCCTGGCGATCGCCGTCGACGCGATTCTGCGCGTCGCCGAACGCGCCTTCGCTTAGATCGGTTCTCGAACCAAAAGGTGAAGGCTAAAGCGGTTGCGTCGGTCGTGCCAGACCGACTTCGGCCGGAAACCGGCGTCACGGCCGAGCTGCACGATTTCGTCGTCGCTGAACTTGAAGGATGATTCCGTTTGAATTCGTTCGCCGGCCTCAACGTCAACTCGCAGATCTAGCGCTCGAACGCAAAACCTGGCGCGTTCGCGTGCCTGCAAAAATGAATCGACCGCCCCACGCACTTCGTCGTAGTGCGCGACGTGCTCGAAGTTGCGAACGTCGAAATCTGCATCGAGCTCCCGGTTAATGCGCGCGAGCACGTTGCGGTCGAACGCGGCCGTAACGCCGGCAGGATCGTCGTAGGCCAGCTCGAGCGTCGCGCGATCCTTCTTGAGATCGGCTCCCAGTAAGAGACCGTCGCCGGGACGCAGCAAAGCGCCCAGCAATCCGAGCAACGTTCGCACGTCGGCCGGCTCGTAATTGCCGATATTCGAGCCCATCAGCATGGCGAGCGTCGTGCGCTCCAACCGTACGGCGCGGGATTCGAGAACGTCGAAATAGTCGCCCGCGTAGGCGCGCACGTGGAGCCTTGGATAACTCTCGACCAACGCCAGCGACGACTCGCGAAGGGCTTCTGTCGAAATGTCGATCGGACTATAACAGAGTTCGGTCTGGACGCGCAGCGCTTCGCCGATTAAGAGCCGCGTTTTGATCGCACTCCCACTGCCGAGCTCGAGAAAATCCACGGGAGAGTCGAGCAGACGCACGATCTGCCATCCCCACTCGGAGAGAATTTCGGTCTCCGCACCCGTGAGGTAGTACTCAGGCAAGCGCGTGATCGCATCGAAAAGCGCCGATCCGACTTCATCGTAAAAATACTTGCACGGCAGGCGTTTCTGTTCCGAGCTAAGACCGCGAGCGACGTCCTGCGCAAACGACGGTATGCCGCGCGACGACGGCACGGTGATGAGTTCGAAGCGGTCGGAGACGGCGGTGCGAATAGTCAAGGGCGCCGACTTCCCGCCAGGGGGAGGAGTAAACCTTTTTTATGGCTCGATGAGCTTTATGCGCAGCCGCGAGTTTCGAAAACCGTACAACGCGTAGACGACGATCCCCACGACGAACCAAAGCCCATAGCGAATCCACGTATCTACCTGCAGGCCCGTGACAAGGTAGAGGCACGAGGCCGCTCCGGCGATCGAAAAGAGCGGCAGCAACGGTGCCCGAAACGGGCGCTTCGCCGTGGGATTGACGAAACGAAGTACCAAGACTCCGGCACAGACGATTGCGAAGGCTGCGAGCGTACCGATATTCACTAAGGTAAGCAGCTGTGTGAGCGGCAAAAGAGCCGCGAATACGGCGACGATCGTTCCGGTTATTACCGTCATGCGCGCCGGCGTACGAAAGACCTGATGGATGCGCGCGACTCCCGGGGGCAGCATACGATCGCGCGCCATCACGTAAAAGATCCGGACCTGCCCGAGCAGCGACGTGAGCATGACCGTCGTATTTCCCGCTAGACCACCGAACGCGACGATCCAATAGAGCGCGTGACTCTTGCTGACCGATCCCAGCGCGTCGAGCATCGCCGCGCCGTCGGAGAGGCGGTCGAATCGCAACACGCCGACCGTGCAGAGCGTCAACCCGACGTAAAGGGCGCCTCCGAGCGCGAGCGCGAGGATGATGCCGAGCGGCACGTCGCGCTCTGGACGCTTCGCCTCTTCCGAAGCGACGGTAACCGTGTCAAAGCCTATGTAGGCGAAAAAGACCAGCGCGGTGCTAGCGAGTACGCCATGATACCCGAAGGGCGTGAACGGATGCAAGTTCGCCGGACGAATCGCGTGCGCGACCGCGACGATGAAGACGAGCATCGAGAGGATCTGAAGCACGACGAGCGCTCCGTTGACGCTCGCGGATTCGCGGATACCGACTGCAACGAGCAGCGCGATTGCCAACGTCGCGATCGCGGCGAAGAGATCGATTTGCGGGTGCGATCCGCCCAGATTCGCCGTCTGCGACCAACTCGGAAAAACGATACCGATGTTGGCGAGCATGTGTTGAAAATAATCGGAGAGGGACGATGCGGTTGGTGCGAGCGAGAGGCCGTACTCCAAGATTAAATCCCAGCCGATAATCCAAGCCACAAGCTCGCCGAGCGTCGCGTACGCGTAGGTGTAGGCGCTTCCGGCGACGGGCACCATCGATGCGAACTCGGCGTAGCAGAGTGCTACGCAAAGGCTGACGAGTCCGGAAAGCACGTAAGCGAGGATCACGCCCGGGCCGGCCGAGTGCGCGCCCGCGCCGATCGTCGGAAAAATGCCGCCGAGCATCGTTCCTAAACCGATGGCGGTCAACGCGGGCCAGCCTAAGACTCGTCGCAGCTTCGGACCCGAAGTCGGGGCTGCAGTCCACCCGAGCGGCTGACGCGCGAAGAGTTGTTTTAAGCCACTCGAGCGCGCCAAGCGATCACGATTTCGCGCAGAGTTCTCGAAGCGCCGCCTGGGCGCTCGGATTCGGAGTAGTTTGAAGCGGGCGAACGTACATGGCGAAATAGCCGCTGCCGGCGGTGTTGGTCATCACCATGTCGACGCGTTCGTCGCCGTGGCGGTCGGACGAGCCGAGCGCCTGAACGTATGTCGCGGGCTGGTGCCCGCAAATTTCGATCGAATTGCGTCGCTCGATGGTGACGTTCTTCAACGTATCGTGAAGTTGAGCGTTGGAAAAAACGTCGCTCGGCTGTAGCGGCTTCGGCGACTTAAAGAGCATCAGCACTTCTCGGTCGTCGGCCGGCGGTCGCCAGAATTGCATGAATCCCATGATCCCAGGCGACGATCGCCACCCCGCGGGTGCCTTAAAATTCAACCCATCGGCGGGGCTCGCGCTCAACGCGCATCCGCTGGCTGCGAGCGCGGCGAGCGCCACAGCTGCGAATTCGATCAACCTCATCCGAGGATGTTCTTTCGCTCTGGCGTCTTGTCATCCTGACCCCTCGGCTTCGCTCGAGGTAAACTACATTGACGGGGCGCCGGTGCCCTCGTACGAAACGATGCGAGCCCAGCGATCGAAGATCAGCGCGACGTACTCCTGCGTTTCTGCGTAGGGCGGGACGCCGCGATACTGAGCCACAGCGAGCGGACCGGCGTTATATGCGGCAAGCGCCGCGGCATATGCATCGGCATAACGATCTTGGTAAGCAACGACGTAGCCGCCCAACAACGCCGCCGCGCCATCGATCGAGGCGAACGGATCGTATGGGTCGACTCCGGCGGCGGCTGCGGTCTCCGGCATGAATTGCGCGATCCCCACGGCGCCTGCCGACGATAGCGCTTGCGGGTCGTAGGCCGACTCTTGCAAGAGTGCGGCGCCGAGAAACTCTGGCGGAAGGGAGTTCGCTCGTGCGGCACGTACGGTCGCGCCGGCAAAAAGCAAAGCGTCGGCCTGGACTAGCCGCGCATTCGTACGAAGTATCGCACGGGCAATCGCCAGCTCGGGCTGCGCGAGACGCGGACCATCTCGAATCAACACCGCGCCCTTGAGAGCGTCGACGTCGGCGGGCGATGGCCAACTTAGTGCGATGTTCAGCGCGCGAGCGAGATGCACCGAGGCGCTCAGGTTCGCGTTGATGTGGTATTTGGCGTGGTATATCGTAGGGACGGTGCAGCTGCTCAAAGAGGCCGCCGCCAGTATGCTCTTTATAACCGTTCTCATCGTCACACTTGTCGCGGCGAGTCCGCCTCGACGTCCTCCTATTACGTTCCCCAGCATCTCTGGTTCGGGCTGCGGGGCGCCCTGAGAGGCGGACCCCAACCCGGGCAACGAGCCGCCCTCCGTCCGCTCGGGGATGGTGCTCCCCCGAGGACCAGGATGGGCACCACCGAAACCCCGATATCGGGCTTGGCGATCCTTCCGCTTCTACGATGCGCCAGCTCGGGCGTCTTTGACCAGCTTGCCCACACCAGCAGCCGGACGCCAACGGCGGCAGGCGCGCCACGAGGAGGGTGCCTGCCAGAGCCTAATCGGGAGATCAGATGACCAAGCGGGCACTTCTGTTGATTTCGGATACCGGCGGCGGCCACCGCAGCGCTGCCAACGCAATTGCCGCTGCCTTGGATGAGACGAGATCGCCCCACGTCTACGAACCCCGCATTGAGGACGTCGCGGCGCACTGCGCCTTTCCCCTCACCCAACTCGGTCTCGGTTACAGCATGGCCCTGCGCTATGCCCCGCCGATTTACGGCGCCCTCTATCATGCCACGAATGGACGGCGTCGCTATCGAGCGTTGGTGCGGTTTTGCGAACCGCTCTATCGCGAGCGCCTGCGCGATCTCTTTATAGGCTACCGGCCCGACGTTATCGTTTCGGTTCATCCGCTTCTCAACCACGCCGCCCTGCGCGCTCGGGACGACGCATGCATGCAACACGTTCCCGTAATAACGGTGATCACCGACCTCGGCAAAGTGCACGAGTCGTGGCTCGTTCCGGAGGCCGACGCAGTCGTCGTGCCCGCGCGGGAAGTCTATCAGCGGGCGCTCTCGCGCGGGGTGTCACCCGCGCGGCTTCGCTTACTCGGCCATCCGATCCATCCAAAATTCGACGATGTCACCGGAAGCAAAGCCGACCTTCGCGCCCTTTTGAATCTGCCGCCCGGCAGCCCAGTCGTCATGCTGATGGCAGGCGGGGAAGGCGGTGGCAAACTCCTCTCCACGGCGCTCGCCCTGGCTCGCGCGCGCCTACCGATCGAGCTCGTCGTGGTGTGCGGCCGTAACGAACCGCTTGCCGCGAAACTCGGCGAACTTTCGGCCACGCTGCCGACGCCGATGCACGTGCTCGGCTTTACCGACAAGATACCCGAATATTTTCGGGCGGTCGATCTGCTCGTCACCAAAGCCGGCCCCGGAACGCTCGCCGAAGCGAATGCGGCCCAGCTTCCCGTGGTCGTCTACGATTACGTTCCCGGTCAGGAGCGCGGAAACGTGGACTTCGTGCGTCACAACGGCCTCGGGGTGATTGCCCTACAAGGAGCGCCGACGGTCGTTTCAGCGGTGCGCAGCTTGATTTCCACGCCGGAACGCTTGGCATCCATCCGCCATAATCAGGAGATCGTTGCACCCCGCCGCAGTTCGCGGCGTATCGCCGCGCTGATCAACTCAATCGTGGAAAACGGAACGATCCCGGCGGACGATGCGCCGGCGCGCATTCTCCAAACCGCCGCGGCGGTTTAAAGACCTGGCCTACTCCGGAACGTCTATTGCGTTGGCGCTCCCGTCCAGACGATGCCGCCGGGCAGGATGTCGGGCGGTCGCGGGGGTTGGCGAAAGTCGAAGTCTGCGCGCAGGTCGCCAAGAATAGGAACGTTCTCGCGCACCGTCGGACGCTGGTCGGGCCGGCCATCGGTCTTCGGGTCGATCCGACCGCCGGCGAGGAAATCGTCCTCGATGAATTTTACGTACGCATCGTGGCTGAGCATTTGGTGATCGATAAAGCCGTTTCGCGCGTACGGACTAATGACGATTCCGGGAACGCGCAAGCCATAGCCGTTCACGTCGACGCGCGGCGGGACGACGTGATCGTAGAAGCCTCCCCAATCGTCCCAGCTCAAGAAGATCGCGGTGCTCTTCCAATCGGGCCCGCGCATGATCGCGTCGATCAGACCGGTCACGTATGCTTGCCCACGGCTTACGAGCGCGGGTGGATGTTCGCTGTACGGTCCGGCGGGGGCGATCCATACGACCGACGGAAGCGTTCCGTTAGCGGCGGCCGCATAAAAGTCACGAAGGTCGCGAACGTTTCCTAGCTCGCCGTCTCGCTTTACCGTATCGAAGTACGGCAGCGGATTCCATATCCCCGGAGTCTTGGCTTTTTGCTGCACGGGACCGCAGTCGTCTTCGTTGTTGGCGCAGTCGGGCTGCGTACCGGCCATAACGTAATACGCCCAACCGACGTGGCGAGCGTGCAGCAGATACGTCAAATCGGTCCAGGCATAATCGGGGCGTCCCGGTGCGGGCGGCCGGAAACGCGGATTGCGCGCGCGGAAATCGGGAGGGTAGTCGGGCTCTTGCAGCTCGTTTGCACAACTCATCGGATCGCCGATGCGCTTGCACCAGGCCGACCACTCGGAAACCATAAAGAGATGCTGTGGAAGACTCCACGATGCGTTCGGTTCGAAGAGCCGATCCTGAAGAACGAAATCGCGCGCATACCGCCAGTAGTTTGGAATCTCACGCCCGTCGTGGTAGCCCATCACATCCACCGTACCGGCGCAGTTGGAGGCATTTGGATCGCGACAGACGCGCCGAGCGCGTTGGGCAGTCTCGATGAAACCGTCCATTCTGCCGCCGCCAATGTCGGCGACCGCGGCTTTTGCGCTATGCGGGCCGCCGCGATTGAGATCATCCGCGTCGTGATACGGCCGCACGCAGGTCCCCTGCCGCGGATCGGGCGCGCAAACCGTCGGCACGCCGTTGACCATCGGAATTCCGTCCGCGCCGGGAAACGTTCCGAAGTAGGTATCGAACGAGCGGTTCTCTTGCATGATAATGACGACGTGCCGAATCTTGTGAATCGGATCGCCGCTCTGGGATTGGACCGGCAGCGTTGCTAACGCCACCAGAACCGCAAGAGCGACGGCGTTACACCGCAACCGGCGCACCGGTAGTCAGGCCTCCCCGTAACGCCATCGTGGCCGCGCCGACTTGGCCGGCATCGTTGCCGAGTGACGCGACGACAATTTGCGTGGTTCCTTTCGGCACCATCGTCGTCAACACGTCGACCTGCGGTCGCACCGCGTCGAGCATGAAGTCGCCGGCGCTCGAGACTCCACCGCCTAACGCGATCTTCTCGGGATTGACGAATGCGACCACGTTTGCCAGCCCAATGGCGAGATCGCTAATGAAGTTCTCCCAGGCCGCAAGAGCGTGACCGTCGCCGGCCTGCGCCGCCCGGCGGATCTTTTTGGAGCTGAGCTTGTCTCGAGCAACGTCGAGCAGCGGGCTGCGTGGAAACGACGGCGCGAGTGCAAAGGCGTGGCGAATGAGTCCGGTGCCCGAGGCTTGCGCCTCGAAGCAGCCGATTTTTCCACAGCCGCACACGAAGCCGTCGTTCGGGCGGATCTGGTGGTGGCCGATCTCACCTGCACCGCACTGATTGCCGAGCAGCAGCTGGCCTTGGCCGACAATTCCGCCGCCGATTCCCGTGCCCAGGGTCAGGAGCGCGAAGTCCTTGGTTTGCTTGCCCGTTCCAAACGTATACTCGCCGAGCGTCGCGCACCGCGCGTCGTTAGCGACGAAGACCGGCGTCCCGAATTTCTGGCGAAGCGCCGCGCCCAGCGGTGCGTTTTTCCACCCGAAGTTCGGGCTATAGATGATCGCGCCGGAGTGGGCGTCGATGTTGCCGGGCGCGCCGACTCCGATTCCGGCGACCTCTCCGGCGTCCCGCAGCGCCATGCCGATCGTCGCATCGAGCGCGGCGATCACAGCCTCGAAGCGCAGGTCTTCGAGGTCTTGCTCGTGCTGTCCATGGATCGCCCCGTCCTCCGTGACAACCGCCGCGGTCACGTGAGAGCCGCCGAGATCCACGCCGATAGCCGTTTGCATGGCTGCTATCTTTTGCCCTCTGCGGAGGCCGTACCCGCAAGCCGAGGGAATCGAAGCTCCGTTATGGAGACGATCGACCTCATCAATTTGCGAAACTACGCGCGCCGGACCGCACAGCCGACGCATCCCGAGCTGCTCGATGCCCGACCGCTCGAACACGTCAACCGCATCGAGATCGACGAAGAGCACATCACGGTCGAGTTCGACGAAAAAACTTCGCGCTATTACAACGCAAACGAAATCACTCGCCGCGAGTGGGTCTACAAGTACAACGACGATCCGGCATTCGTTGAAGCAATCGCACGTGTCATCGAACTCTCACGCGCGCATCTCAAAGACATGCCGGAGAACGTCGCCTGCCCGCCCGGCTGCGCGGAATGTTGCAGCGGATACGAGCCATTCGTGAGTAAGGCAGACGTACAACGTATCGCCGATCACCTCGCGATCAGCTATAAGGAAACGCTGCGCCGTTACGTGATCGAGCGGCCGTCGGCCGACGGCTATCACGTCGGCTGGCTGCGCAAAGTCAGCGACGACGTCGGCGACCAATGCGTCTTCCTGATGGGCGAGCGCAGCGGCAGGCACTACTGCGGCATCTATCCGGCGCGCCCGAGCGACTGCCGCGACTTTACGCCGATCGGTTGTGACGACGTCGACACGTCCTTGCCGCGCAAAACGCATTGGAAGATTGGGCCGGCCTTCCAGCCGAACCGTCGCCGGCAAAACGGCAGCCGGCGTTGAAACGCGCCCTCATGGCAGCCGGAATCGCGCTGCTGCTCGAGACCGCAAGCGTGGGCGCGCAGAACGTCGCACTATCGTTCTATCAATCGATGCACTGGCGTTTCGTCGGTCCGATGCGCGGAGGACGAACCGTCGCGCTGGACGGCGTCGCAACGCAACCGAACCTCTTCTATATTGCTGCCGTCAACGGCGGAATTTGGAAGAGCGACAATGCCGGCCGCACCTGGACGCCGGTCTTCGATCGGCAGCCGACGGGTTCGGTCGGCGCGCTGGCCGTCGCCGCGAGCGATTCACGAATCGTGTACGCAGGAAGCGGCGAAGGCTTACAACGCCCCGACCTTGCCGTGGGCGATGGAATCTACAAATCCACGGACGGCGGCGCGACGTGGGCCCATCTCGGCTTGCGCGATGGAGAGCAGATCGCCTCGATGGCCGTCGACCCCAGCGATGCGAACCGACTCTTCGTCGCGGTGCTCGGCCATCCATATGGTCCCAATTCCGAGCGCGGGATTTACCGCTCGCTGGACGGCGGCACAACCTTCCAGCGCGTCCTCTTCGAAAACGAGAATGTCGGCGGCTTCGATGTCGTGCTCGACCCGCAGAGTCCAAAGGTAATCTATGCGACGCTTTGGGCGGCACGGCAGGCACCCTGGGAAATCGGCGCGTCGTTCGAAATCCCCGGAAGCGGCATCTTTAAGTCGAGCGACGGCGGCACGACCTGGATGCAGTTGGGCGGCGGATTGCCGGGTCGCATGGGGCGCGCCGAGGTTGCGGTCGCGCCGAGCAACGCGAGCGTCGTCTATGCCTACGCCGACGTGGAAGCCAAGGGCCAGGACGCGGGCGCGCTCTACCGCAGCGACGATGCGGGCGCTCACTTCACGCGCGTCAACGATGCCGAGGAGATCGCGCAACGAGGCGACGACCTTATCTCACTCGCAGTCGATCCGCACGATCCGCAGACCATCTATCTTACCAACACGTCGACGTACCGCTCGACCGACGGTGGCCGCACGTTCGTCGCGATCAAAGGCGCGCCGGGCGGGGATGATTACCACACGGTTTGGATCAACCCGCGCGACTCAAGAATCATCGCGCTTGCGAGCGATCAAGGCGCGACCATCTCCGTCGACGGTGGCGCGACCTGGAGCTCGTGGTACAACCAGCCTACGGCGCAAATGTATCACGTCAACGCCGATCGGCGTTTTCCGTACTGGATTTGCGGCGGTCAGCAAGAGAGCGGTTCGGCATGCGTGCAGAGTCGCGGCGACTGGGGCGAAACGACCGAACGCGACTGGCACCCGGTGGGCGCGCAGGAGTATGGCTACGTCGTTCCCGATCCGCTTCATCCCGGCACGCTCTTCGGAGGGAAGGTCGAAAAATTCGACGAGCGCACGGGCCAAACCCAAGAAGTCTCGCCGATCGCCCTGCCTTCGAAGCAGTATCGCACGGTTCGTACCGAGCCGTTGGCGTTCGACCCGTTTGACGAGCATCGCCTCTTCTTTGGAACGAACGTACTCTTCCTAACGGAGAACGGCGGCCAGAGCTGGCGCGCGATCAGCCCCGATCTCACCCGCGCGCGGCCCGGCGTACCGCCGGTTCTCGGATCGTTTGAAGCCGACGATCCGCAGCACGGCGCGCATCGCGGTGTCGTCTATGCGCTCGCCCCGTCGCGCGTTCGCGAAGGCACGATTTGGGCCGGAACGGACGACGGTTTGGTGTGGATCACTCGCGATGGAGGACTCCACTGGAAAAATATCACGCCGCCGGCGTTGACGCCGTGGAGCAAAATCGCGCAGATCGATACGTCGCGCTTCGACGATACTACGGCCTTCGTCGCGGTTAACCGGTTTCGTCTCGACGATCTGCGACCATACGTTTACGTGACGCGTGACGGCGGCGCGACGTGGCAGCTTGCGGTAAACGGCTTGCCGAATCAGCCGATCAACGCCGTACGTCAAGATCCCGTCGAGCCGCGCCTTCTCTACGCCGCCACCGAGAACGGCGTCTACGTATCCTTCGATTCAGGCACACGATGGCAGTCGTTGCAGCTCGATCTTCCCCACACGTCGGTCCGCGACTTGATCGTCCACCAAAACGACGCGATCGTCGCGACACACGGCCGCGGCTTCTGGATCCTCGACGACGTCGAGCCCTTGAGAGAATTAGCGCAGGGACGAGACATTCTTCGACAGGCTCAGGATGACAGGGCATACCTCTTCGCGCCGGCACTTGCCTATCGCGTGCAGCGCAGCACGAACACCGACACGCCGCTGCCGCCCGAGGAACCCACCGGAGAGAACCCGCCCGACGGAGCCATCATCGATTACGCGCTTGCATCTCCGGCGAGCCGCGTCGCGATCTCGATCTACGACGGTACTGGCCGCCAAGTGCGCAGGTACTCAAGTGACGACGCCGCGCCGCCGCCGATTCCGAATCTCGACAAACCACAGTATTGGGAGCAGCCGTTCGTGAGACCGGCGACGGATGCGGGAATGCATCGTTTCGTCTGGGATCTGCGCGAGCAGCCGCCACGCTCGCTCCAAGAAGATCTGCCGATTTCGGCCGTGCCGCACGACACGCCGCGCGTGCCGCAAGGGCCGCTCGTCGTTCCGGGACGATATACGGTTCGCCTCGACGTCGACGGACGAACGGTGCAGCGGCCGCTCGAGGTTGCCATGAATCCGCGCGTCTCCATTTCGCACCGAGCACTCGAGGAACAATATTTCCTCGCTCGCCGGCTCGCAGCGTTGATGGACCGTAGTTACGCTCGAGCGGTGGCGGCGAAAGCGGCGGGCAATGCAAAAGCCGCCGCAGCCCTCGCATCGGTCAACGAGCAGGCAGCGTCGTTGCTCGACACGGTAGATGGCGCCGATGCGCCGCCCACCCGTCAGGCCGCCGAAGCGGTGCGCGCACTCGAGAACTCGAAAGCAACGTCACCGTAAATTCAACGTGTTGAAAGGAACTCAGATGAAGAGTCTTAGCCTGGTGCTCGCCTCATTCGCGTTCATAACCGTCACGCAGTTCGCGTCCGCCGGCGCGGCAACGTCGAGCCTCACCGTTGCGCTGCAGCAACAGAACGCTTCGGGTGAGAGTGGAAGCGCTGCGTTGACGCAAGTCGGAAGCGACGTGAAGGTCGTGATCTCGCTCAAAGGAGCGCCGGCGACGGCGCAGCCCGCTCACATTCATGAAGGAACGTGCGCGGACCTCAAGGGTGTCGCGTACCCATTAACAAGTGTCGTCAACGGGAGCTCGACCACCGTAGTCAAGGGAGTTACGATCGACAAACTGCTTGGCGGCGCCAATGCCATCAACGTGCACGAAAGTACGACGGATTTGGGCAAGTACGTCGCCTGCGGAAACATCGCCGCGCAGAGCTCGATGTAAGGCATCGAAATACAATGAATCCCCGGAGCCGTCGTCCGTCGTTGGCGGCGGCTCGGGGTCTCTAGCCGGCGATCAACTCGGAGAAGCGAGCGGGGTCGATGTTGCCTCCGCTGATGATCGCGCCAACGCGCTTGCCCGCAACGCCCGGGATTCTGCCGTGTAAGAGCGCGGCGAGCGCGGCGGCGCCGCTCGGTTCTACCACGAGCTTCAGACGTTCGAAGGCAAAGCGCATCGCCTCGCGCAGTTCGTCGTCGGAGACCGTCACGACCGCGAGCACGTGCTCAAGCGCGATCGCGAAGGTTAGCTTGCCTGGTGACGTCGTCTGTAATCCGTCGGCGATCGTTCTCGGAACGGCAATGGCGACGCGCTCGCGGCGCGCGAGCGACTGCGCGAAATCGTCGCCGGCCTTCGGTTCGACCCCGTAGATCGCGATCGAAGCGTCCATCGCGTGAGCGGCGATCGACGTCCCGCCGATCAACCCCCCGCCTCCCACCGGAACGACAAGCGCATCGAGCGCGCCGGCATCTTCCAATAGCTCGAGCGCGGCCGTCGCGGCACCCGCAACGATACGTGGGTCGTCAAATGGGGGTACGAGCGTGGCTCCGCGCTCGGACGCAATGCCGCGCGCGATCGCTTCACGATCCATACTCGCGCGCTCGTACTGCACGATCTCAGCGCCATACTCGCGGGTCGCCGCGAGCTTGACGGCCGGTGCGTCGAGGGGCATGACGATGGTCGCAGGAATTCCGAGCAGCCGCGCCGCGAGCGCAACGCCTTGCGCGTGGTTGCCGCTCGAGAACGCGACGACGCCGCGCGCCCGTTGTGCCGGCGAAAGAGTAGACAAAAGATTGTACGCACCCCGAAATTTGAATGCACCCATCCGCTGAAGGTTTTCGCATTTCAAAAAAAGCCGCGCGTCGCAACGCTGGTTCAACGTTGCGGAGGTCACGACCGGCGTGCGGTGTGCGATGCCTGAGAGGCGCGACGCCGCCGCTCGGACGTCGGCAATCGTAACTATTTGCTGGCCATGTGGAAGTCCCAGTTCACGACCTTTCCGGACTCATCGAAGCGCATTCGTTCGACATAATCGTGCTTTTGGAACTTCACGTCGAAGCAGTGCCAGCCTGGAGAGCAGCTCGCGCTAATCTCTTTGACCGAAAGGAGCTTGCCTTGTGCGTTCAGCTCGTCCGACCACGCAGCGATTTGCACCCGCGTCATCGCGATGCCTTTAGCGACGTCATTTTCCACCGGTTTGAAGTCGTTTGCGATCACAGCGCGCGTGATGCGGTCGGCTTCCCGCTCGTTGCGGTTTTGGAACGAGCATCCGGCCAGAATCGCGACCGTGGTTATAATCGCTGCCGCTCGTGCCGCGTGCACTTATGCCACCGCTTCCTCTCCTGCGTGCGCAGAGAACGGGGTAAACCGCAGCTGGGGATTCCACTCTTGCGCGAGCCGCACGCTCCATTCGCTCTCGAAGAGCACGATCGGCCGGCCGTTCCAATCCTCGACGAGCTTGGCATTCGAAGGCAGATGCGCGCGTGCAATCCGATCGCCTTCTCCTTCGACGTGCAAGGCAAGCGAGTACGGCAGAGTATCGAAGCGGCACTCGACATTGTACTCCGATGCCAAACGATATTTCGCGACCTCGAACTGCAGCACGCCGACCGCCCCAAGAATCGGCTCGGTTCGCGGCGTGCCCCACGGATAGAAGACTTGCACGGCGCCCTCCTCCCGTAGCTGCGCGATGCCTTTTCCGAACGACTTGTAGCCCGCCACGTCGACACTTCGCACCGACGCAAAATACTCGGGAGCAAACGCCGGTATCGGAGGAAAGCTGACGGCCTTCCCTTCGTAGAGCGTATCGCCGATTGCGAACGCTCCGGGATTGGCGAGCCCGACAACGTCGCCCGCATATGCCGTTTCCAGCGATTCTCGATCGTCCGCGAAGAGCCGCATCGCGCGCGAAAGGCGCAGCGCACTCCCGGTGCGCGCGTTGTGCACGGTCATGTCGCGTGCGAACTCTCCCGAGCAAACGCGCACGAACGCGACCCGGTCGCGATGGCGCGGGTCCATGTTCGCTTGGATCTTGAACACAAAACCCGTGAACGCATCGCCGGCCGGATCCACTCCGGCGCGAGCCGACGGCGACGGCGCCATCTCGACGAACGCGTCGAGGAAGAGCTGCACGCCGAAGTTCGTCACGGCGCTGCCGAAGAAGACCGGCGTAGCATTACCCCGCAGCATCGCCGCGGGATCGAACCGCTCGCCCGCACCGTCGAGCAACTCGATGCCCTCGCGAAACTCCGCATAGACCGACTCGCTTACCATCGCGCGAAGCTCCGGGTCGCGGACGTCGGTCACCGATACGGTAGCCCGCGTCGCGCCATGCGCGGCGCGTTCGAAGCTATGCACGGTCCGCGTGCGGCGATCGTAGACGCCTTTGAACTCGGGCCCGTTGCCCAGCGGCCAATTCATCGCGAACGCTCCAATGCCGAGCACGCTCTCGAGCTCGTCGAGCAACTCGAGCGGATCGCGGCTCGGCCGGTCGAGCTTGTTCATGAAGGTGAAGAGCGGGATGCCGCGCTCGCGGCAGATCGCGAAGAGCTTCTTGGTCTGAGGCTCGACGCCTTTGGCAGCGTCAATGAGCATGACCGCACTATCCGCGGCGAGCAGAGTGCGATACGTATCCTCGCCGAAATCCTGATGACCGGGCGTGTCGAGCAGGTTCAGCGTTTGCCCGCGATACGGAAACTGAAGCACCGTCGACGTTATCGAAATCCCTCGCTCACGCTCGAGCGCCATCCAGTCGCTCGTAGCCTGGCGTTGCCGCTTGCGCGCGGAGACCTGACCGGCCACATGAATCGCGCCGCCGTAAAGCAACAGTTTTTCGGTCAGCGTGGTTTTGCCGGCGTCGGGGTGGGAAATGATTGCAAAGGTTCGCCGCTTGCGCACCTCGTCTTGAATCGCCACCTACAAACTATACTCCATCATCGCTGTGCGCGCTCGTAGACGCGCAGTTCCGCGCCCTCCCGCGTAACGCGAATCAGCGCAAGGAGGTTGCCCGCTCGGTAAAATCGCGTGCGAGGAGGAATTCGGAGCCGATCGATTCCCCGCCGGACGTACGCTTCGTCACCGGCGATGCGAATGCTGCAATCACCGTAGATCAACGTGGCCGGAGATGCAACCGGCACGGAGCCGGGCGGCAGATGCGCGCGCACGTAATTCGCCGATCCGGTCGATTTCGACGTTTGTATAAGACATTCGGGAAGCGCCGAGAGCGCCCACGGCGCATCCCCTCGCAGCGGCTCGAAGAAATCTCCCTCGCGCACGTTCGCCGCACCCGGCTTTGACCGGGCGTCCGCGTAGACCGAGGCGATTTTGATGCGGATGAGATCCCGGTTCACCCACGCTGCGACCACCGCCGCTGTGCCTACGACGATCACCGTCGACAGAAGCAAGTACCGTATCATTCAAAAATAAAAGTGGTCCTTCACCCGCTGATCTGCAGGCGGGCTGCTCCAATGGCGTAGTCGCCCATGCCGTAAAAGATGTCGTAGGTCCGATCGCCGAGGTCGGGACGAGGATCGATGCCGGTCGGAAAGACGACGTTGTCGACGATTCCCCGAAGCTCGCGCCGCGACGACGGGGTCATGATCGGCTCGGGCGACCGGTAGAGAATGCAATCCGGACGCTCGAGATCGTGGATCACGATGCCTGCGCTATAGCGCAATGACGGCCTGCGTCCGCGACCCGCCATCACATCGACACCGTGGAATACCGAAAGCCACCCTTCCGTGCCGTCGAGCGCGATGCGCAGCGGCGGCGTCCCGGCCCCGATCTTGATCGATCCCCACCGCGCGTCGGGGCAAAGCACCTGGACGCTCTCGGAAACGTTGCAAAGATTTCTGCGATCCTTTAGCACTGCATTGAACGGAACGTACGCAATGCGAATCGATTCACGGTCCTCAAACGGCACGCGCTCGATCATGGGGATCGCGGCGCGCCCGTCGACGCTTGAAAGATGCAGCATTGGACGATGGTAAAAGGCTAAACTTCGACGTCCCTTTGGCGAAAGCACGGGCTCTGGGAAAAAAGCCGCGTCCTTGTCGTCGCCGACGACGTTGGCACTTCCGGCGAAACGGGCCAATCCGAGCCGTTCCCAACGATAGGCGTCGTTCGAAATGGCAATCGCGATGCGCGGGCCGTCCGGACCTAATGCCGTGTATGCCATGACGTACGATTGCAGTACGGGGATGTAGGTTACGCGCGGATCTTCGCAACCATATCCAGGCTGCGCGCGCAGCTCGTACGGTGCCTCCGGCTCCAACGCAAAATCGAGCCGTTCCGTTTCGAAGCGCTTTCCGGCTTCGCGGAGACGAACGGTGCCGACGCGCGAAATGTTTCCTTCGGCCACGCAACGTGGATAGAGCACGAGGTCGCGGCCGGGAGCGCGCGCGGCGGCGGGGTTCAAGATGCCGCCCGCCTCGGTTGGATCGCCGTTTGGTTCGAGCACCAAGCCAAGGCGCTCGACGCCGACATCGAGTTCTTCAATCGGCTCGAACGCGTGTGGTTGCTTACGCGGAGAGATCACTCTTTTGTTTACGGCAAGTACGTCTGCTTACGGCAGGTAGGTGGCCGCGATTGGTTCGTTGCTCGGCGTCACGACTTCGACGCGAACGCCTCGCCGATAGACGCTATTCGGAACGATCCAGAGCGTGTAGGTACGATATTGAGCTGAAGGTTCGCCGCCATCGGCCGGATCCTGTTCGAACGCGACGACGCGCACGCGCTGCTGACTGGCGCGGATCGACTCGACGATCTGCTTGTAACCGGTGCGTTCGTGCGGCCCCATCAACAAGACGACGCCGAACTCGCTCTTATAGTGCACCGGTGCGTGAATGCCGAGCTTGCCGAGGGCGACGGCATCGCGTACTATAAGGATTTGGTTCCCTCCAAGAACGGTGGTTGTGCCCGCTGCGAGCGTATTTACGCGAATCTCGCGACATCCGACCAGCAAGACGAGGCCCAGGCCTAGACCTGCCAGGGCCGACCAGCGCTTCACGGCCGACCGCTTCGCCCGCACCGACCGGCGGCCTCCTCGCCATACGAAATTTCTTACCGTCCAAATGTCGTTGCCCGCGGCGCTCGGCCAAAGTTACGCTGGGGATTGCATGAAGTCTCTCTCACGGTTGGCGCTGGCTGCTGTTTTGGTCGCATTGGTCACGCTGATGCTCGGAAGCTGGACGCGGATCAACGGCGCCGGGCTCACATGCCCTGACTGGCCGCTCTGCCGCGGTCACCTGCTTCCGTCGCTGGGCGATGGAACCGTCTGGGAATGGTCGCACCGCCTGCTTGCGTCCGCGGTTGCGCCGCTCGTGCTCGCGCTCGTCGCCGTAGCTTGGCGGCAGCGTCGCCGTTCGTCGTTCGTTACCCCGACGATGGGCCTGATCGCCATCCTCTTCCTGATGCAAGTTCTCCTCGGCGCTGCAACTGTGCGCTTCGCGAACACGCCGCTCTCCGTCGTCCTGCACTGGGGAACCGCAATGGCGCTGATTGCGTCCCTCTGCGCGATGGCGGTCTTTGCCGCCGCCTCCGACTCGGCAGCGAAACTGCCGCGCGATGTGTCGCCGGGCTCCTACGTCCTGCCGCTCGCGCTCGGCGTAACCGCGATTGCCGCGTTTGCAACGATGTGCGTGGGCGCCTACGTGAGCTCGAGCGGCGCCGGCCTTGCATGTCTGTCGATCCCCGGATGCGCCGGCAACGTCGTGGTCTATACCTCGGGTCAGTACGTGCAGATGCTGCACCGATGCGCCGCCGCGGCGACCCTGATCTGTGCCGCCGCAGCGCTGGCTCTTGCGTGGGCACATACCGCTTCGAGCCGCGTTCGAATCACAGTGGTGCTTGGCGTAGCGCTCGTAGCGCTTCAGGTATTGCTGGGTCTGCTCAATGTCGCATTGCGTTTACCAACGGATCTTCGCGTAGCGCATTCCGTGAATGCAGCGCTCGTCTTCCTGGCATTTTTCGTTGCCGCGGCATTTGCCGTACTCGACGCGGCGCCGCGTGGCCGCCACGCTCATTCGCTCGCGCAAGAAAGCGCGCCACGATGACGACGATCGCGCCGCTGCGCGACTACTACGAACTCTCGAAGCCGCGAATCATCGCGTTATTGTTGATCACGACCGCAGCGTCGATGGTGATGGCCGCGCGCGGCACGCCCCCCTTGGCGTTGCTCTTCTGGACGCTCCTGGCAGGCGCGCTTGCAGCGGCTTCGGCCGGCGCCTTTAACTGCGTTTGGGACGCCGATATCGATCGCGTGATGAAGCGCACGCAGGCGCGACCGATTCCCCAGGGCCGAATCTCGACGCGCAACGCTACGATCTACGCACTGGCGGCCGGCAGCCTCTCCTTCGCACTTTTCTACGCGTTCGTCAACCCGCTGGCGGCGTGGCTCTCGCTCGCCGGGAATTTCTATTACGTCGTGATTTACACGGTCTGGCTCAAGCGCGTTACGCCGCTCAATATCGTCGTCGGCGGCGCTGCCGGTGCCGTGCCACCGCTGGTCGGATGGGCCGCGGTCACGCACTCCATCGGCGCACCGGCTCTCGGACTCTTCGCCTTGATATTCCTTTGGACGCCGCCGCATTTCTGGTCGCTCGCGCTCATGACTGAGACCGATTACGGCAAGGCAAAAATTCCGATGTTCCCAAATGTCTATGGAAAAGAACGAACGAAGCGCGAGATCGTGTACTACAGCGTTCTGCTCGTTGTAGCGTCCTTGCTGCTCTATCCGCTCCACGTCATGGGCGCGTTCTACTTCGCGGCCGCGGCCGTGCTCGGCGCAGTCTTCGTGCTCGACGCGCTGCGCACGTGGCACGAGCAGACGAGTACGGCGCAAGCGCGTAAACTGTTTCGCTACTCCCTGCTCTACCTCGCACTGATGTGCGCGGTCATGGTGATCGACCGGATCGTCTCGTGAATCGCCTGCTCTGGACGCTTTCGCTCGGCGTCTTCGCCGGGGCGCTCGACCTGAGCGTACTCTCGCCTGCGCTGCCGGCGCTGGGACGCGATTTCAACGTGCAGGTGGGCGATCTCGCGTGGGTCTTCACCCTCTATTTACTCGTTACCGTGCTCTCGATCGCGCTGTCGAGCACGCTGGCCGATCGCTACGGACGCCGGCCGATTTATCTCGCCTGCCTTGGGCTTTTCGCCGCGGGAAGCATCCTCGCGATCACCGCTCCGAGCTACGCTATTTTCCTGGTCGCGCGCGCAATTCAGGCACTCGGCGCCGGCGGCATCTTTCCGGTTGCAACCGCGACGATCGGCGACGTCGTTCCGGTCGCGCGGCGTGGCGCGGCCCTTGGAGTCGTGGCGGCGACGTGGGGTCTCGCGGCCGTGATCGGTCCGAGCGTTGGTGGGCTCATCACGCACTTCGTTTCGTGGCGATGGATATTCGCAGCGAATCTTCCGCTCGCGGCGGTCGTCTTCGCGCTGGCACTCGTCGAGGTGCCGGCCGACGCACCGCGACGCAAAGGACCGCTCGACGTCGGCGGACTGGCGCTGCTCTGCATCGGGCTGCTGGCACTCATGGATGGATTGATTGCGACGCGTCCGCTCATTGCCGCAGCGGGCGTTGCCATTCTCGCGTGTTTTGCGATTTGGGAGAGTGAGGCACGCGCTCCGATCGTGCCGCTGGAACTATTGCGCGCTCCGCAGCTCATGAAAACGTACGCGCTTGAAATCGTCATCGGAATTTTAGAGGGGTCGCTCTTTTTCATTCCAACGGTTCTGGTCGGCGCCGAAGGCCTTTCGTACGCTGCCGCGGGCTTCGTCGCCGCGCTCGGCGCGTTTACATTCGTCGCCGTCATTCCGTTCTCGGGGCGCGCGCTCGATCGCATCGGCAGCCGCGACGTGCTGCTGGTCGGCGCAATCGTCACCGAGTTGGGCCTGGCGATCTTTGCGCTCGGATTCCAATCGCTGCCGCTCGCCCTGCTTGCGATGGTCGTTGCGGGCGCCGGCTTTGGCGCGCTGCTTGGCGCCCCGACCCGGTACATCGTGACGAACGAAACCCCCGAGCGCGCACGCGCGACGGCAGTGGGGCTCTTGAGTCAGGCCCTTATCGTCGGGCAAATCGTCGGAAGCTCGCTCGCCGGCGGCCTCTTCGGCCTGGGCGAGAACGAAATCGCGGGTTACCGTCACGCCTACATTGCCTTCTGTGGGTTTGCCTTTGTGGCGCTGATCCTCGCGGCGACGCTGAAATCGCAGCGCGTCGAACGAAGGCGTCCCCTCGAAGAGGCAGCGGCGGCGGTTCTCTAGAGCGAATCACCGCGGCATGCCCGACCACTTGGCGGAAAATTGAGAGACTCAGGCTCGCGAGGTGAGCGCGTGAAGTTCGAGGCGTCGGATGCGCGCTCGCGCACGCTCGCGCGGCGTCGCTGGACGCCGGCGGAACGCGCGATTGTGTGGCGGGGACTCACCGGGCGCTTCGCCCTCGCCATCGAGCCCCTGCTCGGCGCTTGCTTCATGGCTCTCCTCACCTGGGGTATCGTCTACCGCGCGCATCACGTCCCGGCTGACGCGACGCTCGTCAAGATCGCATGGATATTTGCGCTGGGTGCAATTGCATTTGCGGGATATTTCGTAGCGGTACTCGTCGCACCGGTCGCCGCCTACCTGCAGACGTTTGGGCCAATCTACGTTCTCGACGGCTACGTCCGCTATCGGGAGCCCGACGAACGCTCGCGCACCGATGCATGCGGCTATGCCGCGGCGCTTTTCGCAGATCGCTGCGTCGCCTACGAATGGGAGTGGCTAGGCCAGCGGCCGTTACCAAACGCAACGCTCCCCGCACTCGTCGAGTTCTCGCTCTACGCGGGTATTCACAAGATCGATGGGAAGCCGACCGGGCTGTTGCCCGAAGGAGATCTGCCGCTGCTTGCAATCGGCATCGCGACCCGGCACGGCCGTAACGCAGACCTTTAGAGTCTCGTCGGACGCCTCATCGTTGTGGCCCGGGGTTGTTCAGTAGCGGAACGCGCACCGTCGTGTCGGCGGGCCAGTGGTGCCCGTAGCCCGAGAGCAGACAAACCGACGCGCCAATCGCGAAGATGATCAGCAATCCGACTGCGGCGAGCCGGTAGAGCGCGGTGGGGATACCGCGGCTCTCAGGAACCTTACTATAGTCGAGATACTCGTCGTCGCTAACGATCATCGTTACGCTCCCTTCACCGCCGGAGTGAAGCCGATCACATTGAGTCCTGCCAAGATTGCGAGGATCGCTCCCAGTCCGAGCAGGAAGAGCATCAGCTTAAAAACGTTGTTCTCTACGCCGGTGCTCGGCCAATCTTTGTACAGCGAGTAGAACGAAACCACCGCGACAACGATGCCGGCAATTATCGCCCCGAGCCGCTCGACAAGCGCCGGATTCACATTCCGCTCCCATTAGAGAAGGAGCGCTGATTTTGTTCAGATCTAGGAGCCGAGCGGCCGAAGTTTACTAAGGTAAACGAGGCCCGGGGCGACAACGCTATGGACAAAATAAAGGCTCCTTACAAGAGATAGAAGATCGAGAAGAGCACTACCCAGATCACGTCGACGAAGTGCCAGTAGAGCGTACCGGCCGTGATCCCGAAAAACTTTCCGCGCGTGTAGACGCCCGCCGCCGACTGCAACACGAGCGTCGTCAAGTAGCAGACGCCGACGAAGACGTGGAAGCCGTGCATGCCCGTGAGCGTGAAGAACGAGGCGCCGAAGATTCCGCTGCCTGCCCACGTTACGTGCTCGCCATAGATGAGGTGCGTGTACTCGTAGGCTTGACCGCCCAGAAAGCCCAGGCCGAGCAGAATCGTTGCGAGCAGGAACCACATATATCGCA
Organism: Vulcanimicrobiota bacterium; assembly: GCA_963756635.1. Lineage (GTDB taxonomy): Bacteria > Vulcanimicrobiota > Vulcanimicrobiia > Vulcanimicrobiales > Vulcanimicrobiaceae > Cybelea. The sequence continues at coordinate 75,327 of CAVWOR010000001.1, read as the reverse complement.
TCCAGTGCCCGTGCTTAAAATTCTCGAGGGCGTAATGCATCGTGGCGCCTGATCCGAAGAGCACTACCGAATTCCAGGCGGCAAAGGCTACGTCGAGGCGCTGAATGCCCGGCGGCGGCCATCCCTGCCCACTGTTGCGCAGATAAAGATAGGCAAAGATGAACGACGCGAAGAGCACGCAGTCGCTGATGAGAAAGAGCAAGAAGCCCTGCAGGCGCAGCTCGCGCGTCTCGATGTAGAGTTGGTCGACGTCTCCGTGTGCGTCGCGCGCCAGCGATGCAACCGACATCAGTGCGCTCCGGCGGCGACCGGCGGCGAATCGGTCAGCTCCTCTTCGAGCCCCTTGTACGGAAGCGGCTGCCCGAAATCATAGGGCAAGCCGTAGACCGTCGGGATGTGCTTGAAATTGTAATAGTGCGGCGGCGACGGAACCTGCCATTCGAGCGTGCGTGCTCCCCACGGATTCGGCCCCGATCGCTTCCCGTTGCGTATGCTCCAGATTACGTTGACGAAGAAGATCAAGATCGAAAGCGTCATGAGGTACGAGGCGCCGGACTCGAAGCGATTCCAAAACGTGAACTGCGGGTCGTAGGTCGCGACCTCGCGCGGCATGCCCAAGATGCCAAGCCAGTGCATCGGCAGAAACGTGCAATTGAAGCCGACGAAGAACAGCCAGAAGTGAATCTTCCCCAAGGTTTCGTTCAGGAGCCGCCCCGACATCTTGGGGAACCAGTAGTACATGCCGGCGAAGATGCCCATGAGGCTGCCGCCGACGAGCACGTAGTGCAGGTGGGCGACGATGAAGTACGTCCCGTGTACGTGCAGGTCGAAGGGAATCGCGGCTAAGAAAATGCCGGTGATTCCACCCATCGTAAAGAGGCCCACGAAGCCGATCGCAAACAGCATCGCCGTCGTGTAGTGAATCTTTCCCCGAAAGAGCGTTGCGGTCCACGAGAATATCTTGATGCCCGTCGGAACGCCGATGACGTACGTCAGGATCATGAAGGGCAACTGCAAAAACGGCGCCAGGCCCGAGGTGAACATGTGATGGGCCCACACCATGAACCCGAGCAATGCGATTGCCATCGATGAAAACGCGATCAGCTTGTAGCCGAAGATCGGCTTGCGCGCGAACGTCGGCAGCACCTCGGAGATAATGCCGAACGCCGGCAGGACCATGATATAGACTGCGGGATGGGAATAAAACCAGAACATGTGTTGCCACATAACCGGACTGCCGCCTTTCGTCGGGTCGAAAAACGGTACGCCGAACTGGCGCTCGATAAAGAGGGCGGCCAGGGCCGCGGCGAGTGCCGTCGTCGCAATCATCAGCAGCGGAGCGGTTGCGAACTGGCCCCAAACGAAGAGCGGCATGCGAGTGAACGTCATCCCTGGTGCGCGCATCTTCAGGATCGTCACGACGAAGTTAATGCCCGTCATCGTCGAGCTGACGCCGACCAAGAAGATCGCCGCGCACCACATCGAAGTTCCGGCCGCGCCCTGCAGCGAGACCGGCGGATACTCCATCCAGCCGGCGGTCGGCGCCCCCATCAAAAACGAGGAGAACAGCATCAGCCCGGCAACCGGGAAGATCCAGAAGCTGAGCATGTTGATCCACGGGAACGCGACGTCGCGCGCGCCGATCTGTACCGGAAAGACGAGGTTGCCGAATCCGCCGGTCAACAACGGGATGACGACGAGCCAGACCATCGCGCTACCGTGAACGCTATAGACTTCGTTGTAGGTATCGGGCGCGACGAAACCGCCGTTGGGGTTGAGGAGCTGCGTGCGAATCGCTTCGGCAAGCAAGCCTGAAAGCATAAAGAATACGAAGGCGGTGACGATGTACTGGATGCCGATGATCTTGTGATCGAGCGAGAAGACGTACCGCCGAACGAAGCCCTGGGGTTCCGGATGGATGTGATCGGCGATGCCGCCGGGATGTACCGCTGCTACTGCCATAGTTCTTTCGATTGTCTCACTTTAGTGTTTCGAGAAATGCCGCGAGGTCTGCAATATCGTGGGACGATAGGCCGTTGGCGCTTGCGTTCGGCATGGTGCCCATGCTTCCGGTGTACCCATGCTGCAGGATCGCCGCCAGGTTCGAAGGTGTCGCGGGTTGACCGCTGACGAGATTGGGATGCGACGGGTCGTGCAGGACCGCTTGGAGACCGGGGCCGACGAGAACCCGGTCGAACGGCGCGAGCTTATGACAGGCCGTGCACTTTTGCGCGAAGAGCTGCTTGCCGGCCGGCGCACTGCCTCCCTGGAGGGAGATCGCCTGGCCACCGGCGGCAGGCAGCGCGTTGCTGACGTGCGCATTTTTCTCTTGCCACGTCTTATACCACTTATCGAATGAGGCTTTGGGCTCGATAACGAGCACCTGCTTATCCATTTCGCTATGGAGCACGCCGCAGAACTGCGTGCAAATGATCGGATAGCGGCCCGCCAAGCGCGTCGTAAATCTGATCGTCGTCACGAGCCCCGGAACCGTGTCGTTCTTCAGGCGCATCGCCGGCACCCAAAAACCGTGGATGACGTCGGCCGAGGTAAGGTTGAGCGTCACCGGCACGTTCAAGGGAAGGTGCATCTCGTCGGTTACTTCCCCGTTGATTTCCGGATATCGGAACGAGAAGTAGAACTGATGACCGATCGCTTCGACGACGATGCCGTTCTCGGGCTCGAGCATGACCTCGTACCAGATCCGAACGCTCACGATCGAAAGCACGAGGACGAACAAGAAGGGAATGACCGTCCACCAAAACTCGAGCTTGCTATTGTCGTGGATCTGGACCCCGATCGCATCGGGTGGATCGCTTGCCTTCGCGCGAAAGGCGATCGCAAAATAGACGAGATAGCCTGCGACAAAAATCCAAAGGGCGCTGCCGGTGGCCCCCATGAACCGAAAGAGATGATCGACCTGCCGCGCCGTGACGATCGCCGCCGGCAGGTACCGCTCGAGCGGGAATATCGACCAGAAAACGATCGCAGCGATTGCAAGAACTGCCAGGATCGCCGTAGCGATCCAGAATCCGCGGTCGAGGCCGATGGGCTGCGCTCGGTTCTCTGCCAAAAGATCTCTCCAACGCTCACTATACGAGTCCAGCGCGCGGGGCGCACCGACTAAATGGGCTCTTAAGAGACTCTGTCGGTGGCCCCTGCAAACTCGCGTACGAGCCAGTCCACGTTCGTGATCGCGCTGCCAACGCACACGGCGTCGGCTCCGGCATCGAGCGCCGCGCGCACACCCGACGGAGAGCGGATGCCGCCCTCGCAGACGGTAAAGCGCTGAAGCCGTGCCAGCTCGCGAACCAGCTCGAGCGCCGGCAGCGTTTGTTCTGCGGTTTCGGCGGTGTAGCCGCAGAGCGTTGTTGCGACGACGTCGGCGCCGGCGGCGACGGCGGCGGTCGCATCCGCGCAGGTGGAGCAATCGGCGAGCGCGAGACGGCCCTGCGCATGGATCGCCGTGATAAGATCGCCGAGCTCGGCGGCGTCCGGTCGACGGCGGCGGGTCGCATCGAATGCGACGATCTCCGCGCCCGCGGCGACGACCGCCCCCACTTCCTCGAGCGTCGGCGTGATGTACGGTTCGAAGCCCGCGTACTCGCGCTTGATCAAGCCGACAATCGGCAGGCTGACGCGCGCGCGCACGCTCCGCAGATGGGCGATGCCTGCGACGCGAACTGCGACCGCACCGCCGGCTTGCGCCGCTTGCGCCATCGCCGTAATAACATGGGGATCGTCGAGCGCCGAACCCCGCCATGCCTGAACCGAGACGATCAAGCCGCCGCGCAAGCTGTCGAGCAGACTCATTCCTCTAACTTCGTCACGTGCAGCCCGAGCTCGCGGTAGGCCAGCAGCAACGCTCCGCACGCCGGGTCGTAGCGCGCCTCGACGATGTCGGCGTCCGGGAGTTCGCGCAGAATACCGGCCCGCACGCGGTCGCGCAAACCTCTATCGGCAAAGACGCCGCCGACGAGCGAGACTCGCGGCGGCGCGCCGGCTGCTATCGCGGCTCGAATTAATACGGCAAGCCGATCGGCGCCGCGGTACGCCAACGATCGCAGGGCATCGTAGCGCATTGCGGTCGGCGCAAAGGATGCCAGGTGGTCGCGTGTCACTTCTCCCTTATAGAAGGCGTGCGCGAGCCGGCGCAGCGAACTTTCCCGGAAAAATTCGCAGGCGGCGTGCGTCTCGGCAACGAGCGACGCATCGCCTTCGTCGTGCGCTCGCATGAGCAACGCGAGCGCATCGCCGGCAATTCTAAAGGCGCTTGCCTCGTCACCGAAGAGAAATCCCCACCCGCCCAGCGTACACGACCAACCGTCGTCGTTGCGACCGTAGACGACCGAGCCGGTTCCGGCAATTGCGACGACGCCCGCGCGACCCCCAAGCGCGCCGGCGTGCGCGATCGGCGTGTCGTGCACGAGCCTCACGCGGGTCGCCGGAAGCTCCGGCGCCCGACCGTAGACGCGGCCGTCGTAGCCGCTGATCCCCGCCACGATCGCAGCAAAGTTTACTGGGGGAAGCTGCGCGTTGCGGCGCGCGTCTTCGATCGCGCCGTGCAATGCGTCTCGCAACCGCGTCGAGTCTTTTCCGACTCCGATTTCGTCGGCCGGTCCAGCCGTCCCGCGACCGAGAATGCGGCCGGTCTCGTCGCCGACGACCGCGACGGTAGAGCTCTGCCCGCCATCGATGCCTGCGACCAGCCGCTTCACGACGAGCGCTCCAGCAGCTCGCGAGCGAAACTCGCGGCGGCCGATTCGCGCGCCCGGCGATCGCGCAGGACCGAAATCTCACCGATCCGCTCGCGATGATGGTACAGCTCGTGCCCGACCGCGAGCGCGACGAACTCGCCGAGATCTTGAATCGACAGTTGGGCCGCGACTCGGATGTTAAGACGAATTTCGGGAATCACCGGATCGTATTCCGAGCGCAACTCGTTGCTTCCCCAATCACCTAGATCGGCAAACCGTATCGCCACGCCGTACGAGCGAGCGCGCCGCAGCGCCGTCACAGAAGCACCCCATCGGCGAGAAGTTGCGTCCGCAGCTCGCGCGAGTCGATGTCGCCGGCGCGGACGCCCGACGCACGCGCCAGCGCCGCGGCCGTGCCGGCGGCTTGGCCGAGCGTCATGACCGTCGGCGTCAAGCGCGTCGATGCGAGCGCCTCGTGCGTCGTCGAGATGCAGCGTCCGGCGACGAGAAGTTGTTCCCGATTGATCGGCACGAGCGTGCGAAAGGGGATCTCGTAGCTCTCTCCCGGCGCAAGCCGCTGCGTCGTCGTTCCGCTGCCTGCGGGATTGTGCAAGTCGATGGGATACGCGCTGCGCGCCACCGCATCCGGGAATTTGCGGGCCTGTAAAACGTCCTCGCGCGTGAGCGTGTAACGCCCGACGATGCGCCGGGATTCGCGGATCCCGACTTGCGTGCCCGTCCCCGCGATGCGCGCGTTCTGGAATCCTGGCACGTAGCGGCGAAAGAACTCGAAAAGCTGCATCGCCTGAAGACGAGACTCGACTTCGGCGCGCGTCAAATCTTCGGGATCGAGCGGATCGATATCCACGACGCGCGTCATGTTGACGGTTACTTCGTCGGGATAGGGCGAAATGAAAAACGAAACGAGCTCGCGTGGAACGTCGACGACTCCGTCGTCGCGCGCGCGCTGCCACAGCGAATAGAGCCCCGCGACCGCGGTGAGCGTCGAAGGAGTGCGGTCTTTCACGGGCAGCGAGCTGCGCATCTCTTCGGGATGTGCGCGCACGTATTCGGCGGTCTTTGCGAGATCGACGTGGCTCAGCCGGAAGATCAGAGTCGCCGGCTGGACGCGACCGCGCTCGTCGCCTTGCTGCGTCGGAACGCCGGCCGAGGCGGCCACCAACGCATCGGCGGTCGCATCGATGACGACGGCTCCGCCGTACCGGCGCGTTCCGCCGATCGTCGCAAAAGACGCGCCCACGACGGTCGTATCCGCGATTTCGGCCGTGAGAAAATATGCATGCAGCAGCAGCGTGACGCCGGCTTCGCGCATCATCTCGAAGAGCAGCGCTTTGTGGACTTCGGGATCGAACGGCGTGATCGTCGCGACGTAATCCGACGAATCTGGAAGGTGACCCGGCGACGCACCTTTTCGCACCAGACGCTCGACGATCTCTTCGGCAATGCCGCCGACGATGCGCTGGCCTCCGGAATGGAACGTCATCCACGGTCCAACCATTGCCGCAGTTGCGGTTCCGCCGAGAAAACCGTATCGCTCAACGAGCAGCGTGCGCGCACCATGACGCGCCGCGGCAATCGCGGCGGCGCAACCCGCATTACCTCCGCCGACGACCAACACGTCGAAATCGGGCATGCGCCGCGATTCGTCGCCTCACGGAGCAGGCCATTTCCGCGTCTCCCAAAATAAACCGCCATGCAAGTTCAGGTTCCCGCTCAGGAACGGAACTGGGCGATCGCCGCGCATCTCAGCGCGCTGGTTGCGGTGGCGGGGCTGCCCTTCGGTCACGTCCTCGGACCGCTCGTCGTCTATCTCATCAAAGGCCATGAATCGGAGTATGTCGGCGCGCACGCTCGCGCCTCGCTCAACTACCAGATAACGATTTCGATTCTCGGCATCGTTGGAGCGATTGCTGCGATCGCGCTCGTCTTCGCGTTGATCTACAACGCACCGCCTGCACATTCAACTCGGGAGCAGGCCTATGGAGTGGGCGTCCTCGGCTGCTGGGGAGCTATCGGCATCGCGATTCTTCTGGTTTTTTTGATGTCGATCATCTTCATCATTCGCGGAGCCCTGGCCGCGAGCGAAGGGCGGCTCTATACCTACCCCTTCGCAATTAAGTTCTTGCGCTAAAGGACTGCTACATGTTGATGCAACGAGTAAAACCGCTCTCGCGGATTCTTGCCGAAGGAGGCGACGAAGAGCACGGCCTCAAGCGCTCCCTGGGACCGTGGGCGCTTACGGCGATGGGCATCGGGGCCATTATTGGAACCGGCATCTTCGTGCTTACCGGGGTCGCTTCGGCGACGCGAGCCGGACCGTCGCTGACTCTCTCGTTCGTGGTCGCCGGTATCGTGAGCGCGCTTGCTGCACTCTGCTACGCGGAAGTCTCGAGCAAAATCCCGATCTCCGGCAGCGCATACACCTACACGTATGCAACCATGGGAGAGTTCCTCGCCTGGATCATCGGGTGGGATCTCGTGCTGGAGTACGCGCTCGGTGCCGCGACCGTCAGCATCGGCTGGTCGGGGTATTTCGTCAACATCATGCATCAGACGGGCCTTGCCTGGCTCAACATTCCCGCGGTTTGGGCAAACGGGCCGCATTGGGGACTGGCCGGACAAGCGGGAACGTCCGGTTACGCAAATCTTCCGGCCGCCGGCATCATTCTTGTGATCACCGCCCTGCTGGCGCGCGGAACCCGCGAGTCGGGCTCGGTCAACGCGGTGATCGTTTCAATTAAACTGTTGATCGTGCTCTTCTTTATCGCGATCGGTATCGGCCACATCAACGGTGCGAACTACCATATGCCGCCCGGCGCTCTCACCGGCATGGGGGGATATTTCCCGTTCGGCTGGACCGGAATGCTCGGCGGCGCGGCGTTCATCTTTTTTGCCTACATCGGCTTCGACGCGGTATCGACTACGGCCGAAGAAGCTCGAAATCCGGGCAAAGATTTGCCGTTCGGAATCATTATGAGCTTGGCAGTTTGCACGATTCTTTACATCATCGTCGTCGCGATCCTCAACGGCATGGTGCCGTTCTACAAGCTCAATGTCGCCTACCCGGTGGCATTTGCCATGAACTACGTCGGCCTGAGCTGGGCGGGCGTGATAATTTCCATCGGCGCGATTGCCGGACTCACGACGGTGTTGCTTGTGATGATGTTCGGGCAGAGCCGCATCTTCTACGCGATGTCGCGCGACGGGCTCATCCCGCCCTCCTTTACGCGCATTCATCCGACCTGGCGCACTCCAATCTTCTCGACGCTGTTCTTTGGGTTGTGCATCGCCGCCATCGCTGCTTTCACGCCGATCAACATCGTCGGCTCGCTCACCAACATGGGCACGCTCATCGCATTCACCCTCGTTTCGATCGCCGTGCCGATCCTTCGTGCGCGTCATCCGGAGCTAAAGGGACAGTTCCAGCTGCCATTCGGCCCGTATTTGATTCCCCTGCTCTCTGCCGTTACGGCGCTAGGGTTGATCTTTTACCTCAAAGTGGGCAACCCGGTAGCGTGGGGTTTTTTCCCGATCGTCTGGCTGTGGTTTTTGATCTGGCTGGTCGGAGGACTCGTCTTCTACTTTGCCTACGGCCGTAATAAGAGCACCGTTGCGCTCGAGTCGGCGGAAGGTTTAGCCGTCCGGCAGCCACCGGTAAACTAAGACTCGCCGATGCAGCGAGTCAAGCCGCTTTCGCGCATCCTGGCTGAAGGAAGCGACAAAGAGCGCGGCCTCAAACGCACGCTCGGGCCGTGGGCGCTCACCGCAATGGGCATCGGCTGCATCATCGGTACGGGCATCTTTGTCCTGACGGGCGTTGGCTCGGCAACTCGGGCCGGACCGGCACTCGCGATTTCTTTCATCATCGCCGGCATTGTGAGTGGCCTTGCAGCCCTCTGCTACGCCGAGGTTTCTAGTAAAGTACCGATCTCTGGGAGCGCATACACGTACACGTACTCAACACTGGGCGAACTCCTTGCGTGGATCGTTGGCTGGGCGCTCGTCCTCGAGTACGCCCTGGGTGCGGCAACGGTGAGCGTCGGTTGGGCGGGCTACTTCACGTACATCCTTCACACGCTGCACCTTTGGGATATCCCCCAAGTTTGGCAACACAGTCACTGGGATCCAACGCCGGGTACTGCAAATTTGCCGGCTGCAGCGATCATTCTGGTCGTTACCGCGTTGCTCGTTAAAGGAACGCGCGAATCGGGAGCCGTCAACGCCGTTATCGTGACGATCAAAGTCGCGGTCGTTCTCTTTTTTATTGCAATCGGCGTCGGCCACATCGATCCGGCGAACTATCATTTGCCCGCGGGACCAACCACCGGAGCGGGTGGCTTCTTTCCGTTCGGTTGGGGCGGCGTACTCGGCGGAGCCGCCTTCATGTTCTTTGCCTATATCGGATTCGATGCCGTTTCAACAACGGCCGAGGAGGCCAGAAATCCCGGTAAAGACCTGCCGTTTGCCATCATCACGAGCTTGGCGGTCTGCACCGTCCTCTACATCATCGTGGTGATCATTCTGGACGGCATGGTTCCGTTTAATCACCTCAACGTCGCTTATCCGGTCGCGTTCGCCGTCGATAGCGTCGGCTTAGCTTGGGCTGGTTTGATCGTTTCCTTTGGTGCCATCGCGGGCCTCACGACGGTCTTGCTCGTGCAAATGTACGGTCAGACCCGCATATTTTACGCAATGTCTCGCGACGGGCTCATTCCGCCGCTCTTCGTTCGGCTTCATCGGACCTGGCGCACGCCTTGGCTCTCGCAAATCGTCTTTGGCTTATTAATTGCCGCAGCGGGTGCGTTCTTCCCGATCGGCGTTCTTGGGTCGCTGACCAACATGGGCACGTTCTTAGCGTTTATACTCGTCGCCTCAGCAGTGCCGCTGCTGCGAAAACGCCATCCCGAACTGAAGGGATCGTTTACCATTCCGTTCGGACCGTACGTCATCCCAACGTTGGCCGCGCTCAGCGCGCTTGGGATGATGTACTATCTCAAAAATGGCAATCCGGTGGTGTGGGGCTTCTTCCCAATCGCGTGGCTGGGATTCCTATTATGGCTGACCGTCGGCCTGCTCTTCTACTTCGCCTATGGGCGTAACAAGAGCACCATTGCGCTCGAAGAAACGGAAGGCTTACCGGTCCGGCAACCGCGCGTGAACTAAGGGTTGCGCGCGACGACGAGCAGCGCCACCGGTTCGTCGGCCGCGCAGCCTTCCGTCTCCTCAGCGGCAAGCGCAGCTGCCTGATCGGCGCTCGAGAGTCCCTCAAAGGCCGCGATTCGCAATCCGCGCACGAGGTAGAGCGCCGGGATCGCGCGTCCGACGTCGCCGAAAAGCGTCGCCCGCTCGATCGCCTCGCGAACGCGCGGTGCGACTTCACCCGCAATGGTTAGCGTCAGCACCGCATTGCGCAGCGAGCAACGCACGACGCCGCGCTCGTCGACGACGCGCAGCTCGCGAACCTCGCGCGGGCGCCGCAGCGCGCCGGTGACCGCGCGACGTTGCTGATAGGCGACGAGCGAGCGCGTGAGCGCGATGGCCTCGAGCTCGCGCGGATCGCAACGCAGTGAATCAGCCGCGGCCGCCCGCCGCTCGGCCTCGCTACAGGTGGAAAGCACCGCCGCTTCAACCAGAGCGGTCGAACCCGACGCAGTAGCGCGCACCCGATTACGCTGCGTATCGATCTCTACCTCGACCTCGACACGATCCGGAGCGGCGCCCGCTGCAACGACACGGTCGGCCGCCTCGCGTCGGACACGCGCGATCTGCTGCGGCGATGGCGCGACGATCGTTCGCTCGACCGAGTCGCGGACGAGCGCGAGGGCTACGCCGATCGGCGCGATAACCTCGGCATCCCTAGCGATGCGATACGGAATCTGCATGAGCTCCGCCAGCGGCGGCACGAGCACGCCCGCCCCGCCCCCGCCGCCAACGATCGAGAGGCTCCCGGGATCGAGTGAATAATCCGCGGCCAATCGATCGATCGCCCGCCGCAGCTTGCCTCCGGCAATCGCAAGCACGGCGCGCGCGAGTGCGGTCGCATCCCCGCCGAGGTGCTGCGCGAGCAATTCGAACGCACGCCGCGCGGCTTCGGCGTTACCGCGCGCGAACGCAGCATCGGGAACCGTTCCCAACGCGTTTGCGGCGCAGGTCGCGGTAAGCGCGATCCGCCGGCCGTCGCGTGCGATCAACGCTGCATACTCGGCACGATCGCGGGACGTTGGCGCGATCCGCTCGAGACGCGCGCCCTCGAGCGCCTCAGCCGCAACGAACGATGCATAGGCGCAGCCGGCGATGTGCGCGCTGCGCGGTCCAACGTCGAACACCGCGCGATCGTCAATCCGCAGCATGCTCCCCCCGCCGATGCCGAGCGTGCGCACGTCGAGCGTGCGAAGCATCGTGCGATGGCCACCGATGCGTGCCGGTTGCAACTGCGGGCGGCCCGCGCGTATCGCCGAACAGTCGGAGCTCGTGCCGCCCACCTCGACGAAAATCCCCTCGCTCAAACGCTCGTGGAGCAGCGCGCCGGCGATACCGGCGGCCGGGCCGGATAGCAGCGTCAGAATGGGCCGCCGCTCGATTTCGCGCACGTCCATCACGCCGCCATCGCTGCGCATGACCATCAACGGCGCCGGAATCGACGCACGCTCGACTGCGGCCGCGGTCACTCGCGCCGTGCGCACCATTTTCGGCAAAATGGCTGCATTGAGCGCAGCCGTGCGCGTACGCGCGCGCAACCCGTATGCGGTGCTGACGTCGTGACCGCTGGTGGCGTCGACTCCGCGGGAACGCGCATAGGCGACGGCCCGGGATTCGTGCCACGGTCGATCGACCCCAAAACTCTCGCTTGCGGCAATCGCCTCGACTCCAGCCGCGATCAATCGGTCGATGCTCTCGCGCACCGCCGCTTCGTCGCCTGCGCGCGCGAATGCGAACCGCGGCGCAAAGAGCGACTCGGCAGCCAGCGCGACGGTTCCAAAGTGCATCTGCCGCTTCGATAACCATGCCATGCCGTCGAGCAGCCCGACGACGCCGACCCGTGCGAGATCGCCTTCGAGCAGCGCGTTCGTCGCCTGGGTCGTGGAATGGGCGATGAACGCGATATCGGCGGAGTCGATCGCCGGATCGGCGAGCAGCCGCCCGATGCCGGTTACGATGCCCGCGGCGACGCTTTCCGGCGCGTCGTGCGTTGTCGGGACCTTGACGCATCCGATCAGCGCACGCGTCGCGGCGTCGATCGCTACGACGTCGGTAAACGTACCGCCGACATCGATCCCGACGCGAACGCTTCGCTTATACGGTCGGTTCATGCTCCCAATCGGCAAGAAGTACGTAGGTTGCGATCGTGAGCTCGACGGCGCCGCCTTGTTGATGCCGGTCGAAGAGAACGCTCAGGTCGCGGCGCAAGCGGGCCGCGTCCGGACCGGAGGCCGGCAGATACGACGACGAAGCCGCCCGCCCGAGGAGTGCCTCACCATCGAGACGCTGGGTCGAAGAAAATACGGCGCGTCTGACGCGGGCGTTTGGGAAGGCGGCGAATGCCGTCAAAGCCCGTGCGCGCAGCGTTTCGGTGTCGTCGGTGGCGTAGGCGCGCACCACGTCACCGTACGCTTTTGTGAATGGATCGCGCTCGTCGCGTTCGTATTGTAACAGAACGGCTCGACTGCGCGCGATGCGCCAAAACTCAGTGCAGGTCTCGATCGTCGCAAACCAGTGGAAGGCCTGACACGCCAGGACCGCGTCGACGCTGGCGTTCTCGAGACCGGTCCGCTCGGCCGTGCCGTCGTGCCAGGTCACGCGCGGATGCGCCTCGGCTGCGGCTCGCATTTGCGCGTTCGGCTCGATCGCGATGACGCGAGCCCCGCGCTCCGCAAAGAGGCGCGCCGAGATTCCCGTACCCGCGCCGACGTCGGCAATCGTCAGCATGCCTGGATCACCCAGGCCTTCGAGCGCCGCATCGATTGCTTCGGCTGGATACGACGGACGGAAAGCGGCGTAGGCTTGGGCGCGCGGGCCGAAGCGCGTGGTCGATCTCACGCCGCAAACGGCGACCCGAGCCGGACCTCGAGGGATCGGCCGTCGCGCAGAACTTCAAACGCGTGCGGCTTGCCGTCGTAGGCACGCTGCTCCGACTGATACGTACCGTATCGCCACCAGGCTTCACCGTCGATGGTTTCGATGACGTCCCCCGAACGCAGGCCCGCGACGTAAGCCGGGCCGCCGGCACGAACGTAGGCACGCAGATTACCGTCGGCGGTCCTGAAAAAGGCGTAGAAGTAGGTGGGCTTATCGCCGGAGCGTGCGGCGACGCCGAATCGAAACAGGTTTCCGCTTCGAATGGGCTGCGCGAACGCCCAGGCTCGTAACCGCTCCACGCCTTGCAGCGCGAGTGCGCGCGCTTGCGCAGGCGTGGCAGGCGGCGCAACGACCTGGTGGTCGTGCCACTCCTGGACGATCCAACCACCGCAATCTTCCAGGCGAAGGCCGACATCGAGATCGTTGCCTTCGATCAGCACAAAACTTGAAGTCGTGACGTAGAGATATGCGGCATAGCGTTTCAGCGCGCAATCCGTCGCGTTGGGGTTTTCGTGCAAGCGAATCGCTTGCCAGAATCCGGTGGCAATTCCGGCGGCGGCAACATCGGCGGCAGCGCGCCCGAGCAGCGTCCCATCGTCGTCGACCGCGACCCGATTGCTCGCTGAATGCGGTGCATAGAATCCCGGCAGCGTCTCGGCGGCCTGCACGCTGTGGATGAGCGCGACGAAGGGCTGCCGCCCAAAGAGGGCCGGTGCGGCGAGGACGACCGCGACCGTCGCAACGATCGCAACCCCGGTCTGATATGCCAGCGTTCGCTTGGTAATAACGTCGATGGGAACGCCGGTGAAGTTCGCGATCCACACGTTTGCCGTGTTCGTCGGGTCGCACACATTTTGGACTTGCACCACCGCCATGATCGCCGCGACGAGGATGACGGGCGGCAATACATGGGCCGTCAGCAAGGCCGTGAAGATCGCTATCCCCACTCCGAACGGGTTGAGCGGTCCCCGATAGAGCACCAACGGGCTGGCGACCCCGAAGAGCAGCACGAAGGCGACCGGATTACGAAGCCACCCTCCGCCGACGAGCGGTTGCAGAGCCGCGGAAAACTGCGGCTCGCGTGTCGCAACGAGCAGCATCCCGATGCCCATGAAGAGCAGCACCGCCGGAGCGACGTCCTCGATACCGCGGATAGCGGCCGCCACCAGCCGCTGCACGGCCTCGCTCGGGCGCGTCACGAGGACGCCGAAGAGCGCCGCGACTAAAAACGCCGGCGCGGCTTCCATTCTCAAGACGTAGTAAAGCAAGAGCGGCAGAACCGGCGTAAGCAACGCGACCGCCGGCACGCGCCGGTTCTCTTCGGGCTGCGCGGGAACTGCCCACGTCGCGTAGGAGCGCTCGCGCCCGAACGAGATCGCGGCGTAGAGCAGCAACGCGGTCGCGTCGATCGCCGCAAGCGCGATCGCATACGGGATCAATTGGGCGGCCGAAACGCCGAAATACGTCGTGTAGAACGTCCAGTTGGCGATGTTGAAGATAAAGCCCAGCGCAAAGCCCATCAGAAAAAGCGTTGCCGCGATCGTCCGCGGGACGCCGGCCGTCATCATAATGGGCAGTACGATGGAACCGACCATGATAATACCGCCGAGCCCCGAGAGCGACGTGAAGAGCAGCGCGACGATCGCGCAGAAACCCAACGAGAGCCACATCGGGTGCTCGCCGCCATGCTCCGCGGCGAAGTCGACGATCCTTCGCGCTATGCCCGTTTCAATCGTAACCCGTCCCAAGAGCGCGCCGAAAACCACGACCGCGTAGACCGGCGCGAGCTGCACGGCGCCACCGGTAACGATATCGCCGAGCCTCCAAACGGGCACGCCCGCGACGAGCGACATCAGCAGCGCCATCGCGGGAACCGCAACGAGCGCGGGCATCGTGCGCCGATACATCAGGACCGCAAAGACGGCAAAGACCAGCAGAATAAAGAGCGCGGTCACGCTTCATCCCTCGACAAGCTCAGGATGACACAGCTCAGGGCGACACAACCTGGTCAAACGGCGGAAGTGAGCCCGTGTGCGCATATTCCTGCGTGACGCGGTACAAGGCGTCGGCGCGCTCGATCGCCTTCTGCGCGGCAAGATGATACCGTTCGAGGTTGCTCGGCAGATGGCCGCCGCGGCTCTCATAGAGCCACGCGCGGGCGTAGAGCGGCGCGAGATCTTCATAGGCATCGCGCAGCTCCCACATCCAGTATCGACACCAGAACAGATCGCGCTCGGTTCGATCCCGGTCGGAGGTGGCGTGCGCGAGCGCATCGGCATACATCGCGCGCACTTCGGAAGCGATTTGGAATGAACGGCCGAGCACATCGTACCGGCGCGCCGCAAGGAACATCACAAACGCCGCATCGGCGTGCAAGGGCGGCCGGCCAAAATAGCGATCCTGCGCGACCCGCTCGGCCAAGAGCCTTACCTCACGTAGATCCGCTTTTTCCGCCTGACGTGCGGGCGCGGAATCGAAAGGATCGGCCCAAAAGAGTGCGTTCGTTTGACCGTAGGAATAATCGAGCGGCTCGAGCCGCCGGAGCACGGCCCCCAGGTCGCCGACGTCCGCAGCGAAGCTTGCGTCGTCCGTGCCGAAGAACGCGCTCGGATAATCGTTCGCAAATCGGCCCGGATCAAGGTCGCCGGCCTGCCAAGCCGCGGCTGCGGCGTAGATCACTGGATACCAGGTTGCCTCGTAGAGCGTTTCGCCGTCGTCGTGCCAAACGGTTTGAAAGAGACCCAGCACGTTGGCGCTCTTTCCTTCGTTGATGAACTGCCGCTCGTTCGCCAACGCGGTCGCGACGTTCGGGAATATCTCGTTCCAGTTGCTCGCGCCCGGAGCGACCATTTGATCTAGCCCGCCGCGCGCAATCGTTTGGATGTACGGCTCGTACGTCGCTTGCACGCCGTAGTGCCAATTGACGACGACCGTCGTGCGTGGAATGAGCTTCATGATGCTCGGATCGTTCTCGATTCCGTCGTCCCAGAGCATCAACCGTGCACCTGACGGCGCAATGAGTCGGTCCATCGCTACGATGTGATCGGCATACGCTTGCGAACGGCCGCGCTGCGTGACGTATGCCTGCGTCTGCCCCAGGCCGAGGGTCGCCGTTTCGTCGGAGCCGATGTGAAAGAAAGGCGCCCGACCCACTGCCGCCAGCTCTTGCTCGATGATCCGCTCAAGGTACTCCATCGACAGCGGCACGTTCGGCGCGAGAAGAAATCCGTGCGGGAGCTCGGCAGCGCCGGCATAGCGCTCGACCCGCAGCGTGTTGTGCATGTGCGCGAAGCTTTGCTGCTCGGGAATCAGCGCCACATGGAAACGCTCGGCGTAAACGCTCAACTCGTGGAGCTGAGCCGGCGTAATTCCGTCGAGCGGCGCGGGCAGCGGATCGGTCGGGCTGACGAAGACGTGTTCCATGTATGGCGAGTAGCCGTTCATTTTAAAGGCGGCGATCGTCCGAATTCGTTCCTCGAAATAGCGCATCGTCGGGAGTGGCCCGCGCGACACGTCGTCGGAGAGAACGCGCCACGGCAGCGCCGGACGATCTTCGATCCGAACGCATGGCATGCTCCAGATTCCATTCGCACGCGCCGGCAGTTGCGCCATCGTCATCGCCCCATAGAACGCTCCGGCGGAGTCCGCGCTCTCGATCCAAACGTGCTTCGAGTCGACCGTCAAGCGATAGGCCTGCGGGCCTAACGATCGGTCGCGCCGCACCGAAATCGCAGCTTCGCGTTGCGGCACCGTCCGAAGGGCACCGATTCCGAGCGCACGCCAACGCTCGTCGAGTTCCGTTCGCGCGCCCGGATCGAATGCGGCCGCGATGGTTCGGGGCACGGCCCATCCAGCGGCACACGTCAACGGTTCTATCCGAAGCGGGCGGGGAACCAGATGCAGCGACGTCGCCGCGATCGCAACGAGCAGCGCCAACGGCGACTACGGTATCTTCTTCAATGCTGCCGCGCGTAGCGCCGCGTCACGCCCGTCGAGTATGGCAGCGACCTCGTCGAGAAATGGGGCCACCGATTCCGTACCGACCGAGCCGGCGCGATCGGCGAGCTCGACGGTCGCCGCGTCGGCCGTCGCCACGGCGCCTACGTTTTCCGCATCCTGCTGCCCCGCGACGATGTGGTGCGTTGCGAAGGCCCGCGGGTCGGCAAAACCGACGCGCAGGATCAGCTCGTCGACTCGTCCTTGCAACTCGGCCGGGAGCGTGCAGCGCCCCGCAAAATTTGCCAATGCCTCGCCGAGATAGGAACGCACGTATGCGTCGGAGCGTCGCCGCTCAAGGTCGCCGTCGTAACCTGGGAAGTCGGCAATTTTTGCGCGCAGTTGCTCCAACGGCTCCATGACGGCAGAGGTACGACGCGTCCGGGCGAAGGGCCTCGAAGCCTGCTTGGGAAGATACGCACAGTGAAGCACGCGACGGCATGGCCCGCATATCTGGTAGCGGCGGCCTGCTTTGCGATCGCGCTAATTTCGTCGATCGCAAATATTTCGCTTCTGGGCCAGGTCAAACAACAGCAGCGCGAGCTCGCAAACCTTTCCGAGCGCTCCAGCGCGCTCGCGCGAAGCCTTGTCGACGAACGTACCGCACTCTTCGACATGCTCGACAGTCACGCGCGGCATTACGAAATCGGTAATGGCGACGTCATCGTACGCGGAAGCCGAATCTACCTCGCGCTGCGCGCGCTGCCCGAACCGCCGCACGGCAAGGTCTACCAGGCATGGACGCTCGCCAAAGGCTCGGCGAAGGTGGTCGCGTCACCGACGTTCTTGCCCGATGCGCGCGGCGTCGCACTTATCGTGCTCTCCGCAGATGCTCGTTCGACCACCGACGTTTCCGTCACGCTCGAGCCCGATGGCGGCAGCAAAGAGCCGACGAGCAAACCTCTGATGGATGTTCCTTTCAACTCCCTATGATCCAGCCAGTATCGGGCGCCACTCAAGCGCCGGCTTTGGAATATCTTGCGCGCTCTCCCTACTTGAACGTCTTCATCAGCCACGTTCTCTTGCACGATCCCATGCCGCCGGACCATAAGAACGTTGCCGTTGCGGTCCAGGGAGAGAGCGTTCTTGGCGTAGCCTACTACGGTCGCCAGCTCGCGATCGCGGCCGAGCCTAACGCGCTTGAAGGGTTCGGAGAACACGCCAAGCTTCACCGTGGCGAGCGAATGATTGTCGGCTCGCGCGATACGGTCCGCGCTTTTTGGGAAGCCGTGCGCGGGTGGCACGTCGCACCCCGGCTCGTGCGCGACCGCCAGTTGGTCATGATGCTCGATCGCGCGCATCTTCGCTCGTACGAACGCAGGACGACCGTGCGTCACGCAGCGATCGAGGAATGGCAGACGGTTGCCGAGAGTTCGGCACAGATGGTCCGCCAAGAACTGGCCTACGATCCCCGCCGCGGTTCACCCGAGTTTGGCGCGAGCATCCGCCCGATGATCGAACGCAAGCTCTGGTGGATCGGCAGCGCGAACGGCCGTCTCTGCTTCTTTTGCAACGTCGGGCCGTGGTGCGCGCAGACCCTCCAACTCCAAGGAGTTTGGACGCCGCCGGATCTTCGTGGCCAGGGCCTCGCGACGGCATCGCTCGCCGCGATTTGCGATCGCCTGCTCGACGTTTCGCCGACGCTCTCGCTCTACGTCAACGATTTTAACGAAGCCGCGATCACACTTTACCGCCGAGTCGGTTTCGAGCACGTCGGCGACTTCCAGACCATGCTGTTTTAGGCGCCGAAACCGCTGCTACATCGCTCGCGTCACGACAAAGATTACCTGAGCGCCTTGGAGCACGAACGCATCGGTCGGAATGACGGGCTGACCGGGCGTTCCTCCATAGATGAATCCACCTCCCACGACCGTGAACGGATCGGCGTAGACGTTCGTGAGATTCGTTCCGTATAAGCCATACTCGTATCCGCCGTTCCGATAAGAAACGTGTGCATTCAGGGTCGCGTACGGGGACCGGTTCAACTCATTGTACCATCCTTCGTAGTCGAGCTCGGCACCATACGCGAGACCGTGCGCAGGTTCTTGGTCGATCGCGAGATAGGCCTTGTGCAAGGGCTGGCCGAGGCTTTGTTCGCCTGCGGCGAGCGTCCCGTCTTGAATGGCAACGGGTATGACGGTGAGGAACGAGCTATCGACGTCCCATCCCATGCGAAAGTGCAGGTCGCTCCCAAGTTGCTGGTCGGCGTGAACGTCGATGCCTCGGTAAATCCCGTTTCCGGCATTCACCGGCATACTGATCGGGCAGGGCGCGGGATTTCGGTTCGTCTGACAGTGCGGTATCGGTATAGGATTGGTCTGACTCGACGGCGACCGGAGGTTCGTTTGGTAAAGGTCCATGCCCAGATGCAAAGGGTGCCGCAACCTGCCGAGGATCTGCTCCATGCCAAGATCGAAATCGGTCGCACGGTCAGGCCGCAGGTTTGGATTGCCGATATAGACGATGCCGCCGACGGGCACGCGATCGGCCGCAGGCGGCGCGAGCAGTTCGGAGAGTTGCGGCGTTTGAAAGGTCGTTCCGACTGAGGCGCGCACCGCCGTGCTGCCGGTCGGCGTCCAAACAAAACCGGCCCGCGGATCGAAGCTGTGTCCGAAACTGCTGAAGTCGCTGTCGTAGGCAGCAACTGAATAGTGGATGTGACTGGTGGGGTCGCCGTTGTAACGTAACACCGCCGACCGTTCCGTCTGCGCCAGGGGAAACGTCTGAATCGGCGCGGCTTTATCGTCGGGAAGCAGCGCGTCGGTAGAAACCTGGTTGACCTTCAGTGGTGGACCGATCGGTTCGGCCTCCGCTACGACCTGGCCTTGCACGTAGTTTGTCGTCAGATTCTCCGTTTGGAGATCGTACTTGAAGGACAGCGTGCCGCTCGTAAAATGATGATCGATCTCAATCCAATCGTCTCCGAGCGAGTCCCGTTGATTGTAGAGATATTGCTGCGTTTGCGCACCAGGGCCGCTGACGGATTGCGACGCAAGCGTCGTCAAGTGACTGAATTGAAAAAGCGTTGCGGGCGCACCGTTGACCTGTTGGTTGCCCAGCGGCAACTGGGCATCGAATCCGTAGTTCGACTGGTGAGCGCCAAGCCACGTGCCGGCAAAACTCTGATACCCGCCGGCCTCATTGTCGTCGTCGAGCGGAGAGGCGGCGTCGCCCACGTGGAGCGCATCGTCGCCGACGCCGCCGCCGAACCCGGGCGGCGTGTAATTGGTCAGTAATGCAGACTCGTCCTTGGCCACGGTCTGGTTGCGAAAATCGAGCTGTACGTAGCCGTAGCCGCTTGGTCCTCCGAGTTGGTAACGCAGCTTCGTGAGAATGGAGTCACCGTATGAATCGCTTCCGACGCTCTGTAAGGTTTCGTCGTTCGTTGGGGGAGCGACGCCGGGCGCCGGCGCCAGTACGCTCTGGTTGACCGAACCCGACGACGCCGTGCTATGCAGGGAGACGGCGTAGCCAAGACGGTCGTCCGTTCCGGTCGTTTGAATCGTTTCGCCGAACGTTCCATACGAGCCGCCGAAGATGCGCAGCAGCGAGTGCGGTGCAATCGTCGGCTGCAAGGTCAAGATGTTGATGCCTCCCCCGATCGTATTCGGCCCGATCAGCGACGAGGGCGCGATGCCGTAGAGGACCTGAACTTCTTCCAGCGCCGCCGGGTCGAGCAGCGAAAGGTCGAAGTCGCCGGTGTTTCCGTTGTTCATTTGATGTCCGTCGATGTCGACGAGCGTCTCGGTCGGGTCCGGACCGCGTACTGCAAACGCGACGGTCGCATTGCTTCCGCCGCCAAGTGGAAGGACCGGCGTGACGGAAAGCTGGGGCCAAACCATCGACGAGACCTTCGTGGCGCCCGCGGCGGCCGCACTCTGCGCGTCGAGCGTGATGCTCGGGGCCGACGCCGTTGAAACAGTTTCACCGGCGGAAGCCCGCACTTGGCCTATTATTGTTAGCGAGTTTGTCGTCGCCGGCGAAAGCACGATGGCGAGCCTCTTATTTTCGGGACCGATCGTTACGGTGCGCTGCGTAATGACTTGATAGCCGGCCGCCGCGACGTGCAGCGCGTACGTGCCACCGCGTACGTCTTTTAGCTCAAAGGCGCCTCGGGCATCGGTGCGGGCCTGCTTCATAATCCCATCCGACACGATGACGACAAGCGCTGCCGCAACCGGGGTACCGTCGTTTGCCGTGACGGTCCCCTTTATGTCGATCTTGTCGTGGTGCTCGTGATGCTCGTGGTGTTGGTCGTCGTTATCGGCCAACGCCACGCTTGGACAGGTCCAGGCGATGGCAAGAACGAGCCCGAGAAGAACGCATGCTGCGCGAACGCATGCAACGCAAAACTGCATGGAGTAGCTCCCTTAGACGAGTGCTGCTGATTAGTTCGAGCTAAGCGAAGCTGGTCGCAGGAGGTCCGCGTTTGGAAAGGCGCAGCGCATTCGGCGAACGCCGCCGCCGAGGAGTGACGAGTTGCACGACAAGGCCGTAAGAGTTCGGGCGGACAGCCCCCCGAATTCGGCCAAGCAGCGTCCAGATTATCGTTGCGATTGAGTCGCGGTAAGAAATCAGCCATCGCGCGATGGCGTAGACGACCAACGCAACCGCAGCCGCGCATACAAGCGTCGTTCCGAAACCCAAGGGAACCGAACCGCCGAACGCCTCGGAAAGCCGGCGCACCGGTACGCCGTCGAGGCGTCCATCGAAATATTCCATCGCCGGAACGATGACGACGCTTGCCCCGGCGGCAACGGATAGCAGGCTAAGCGCTTCACGCAGGCGCAGAGCCGGCCGCAGCAGACGCGTGCGGTTCGTCGCGGCGATCTCGCAGCAAATACGTAGACCGCGCGCGGCCAGGAGGGCGGCTATGACCAACGCGACGCCGGTCATGAGCTCGCGTGAGCCGTGACGAAGGTGGTCGTAGCTATCGTTGGTGAGCGCGTAGTCGCCGACGACGTCGATCGCGACATGCGCGATCGCCGCAGCGGCAGCCGCGGCGCACAACGCGAGCGAAACGATCGTCCGAAATCCGACTCGCACGCCTGGCGCTTCGACGGCTTCCGCGCCGCTCCTAGTTATAAGGCAAGGGCCGATCGCCCGATCGGCCCTTGCAATCTCGCGTCAAAAAAGGCTAGTGCGAGGATGGCGCGACCCAGAGGGTCCCGCCGGCCCACTTGACCTGGACTGGAAGGCACGTCGACGTCTGAGCGCCGGCGTACGTGACGTCGTTGTACAAGCTCAGCCTGTGCGTAATCGTCGCCCCCGGCGCGAACGAACCGACATCGGTTACGCGGCGGAGGTAATGCATCGACGCATTGCGATAACCAACGGCGAAGGTTATGCTCGCGGCGGTCTTATTCCCCAGATTGACGTACGTAATGTCGAGGCCGCTGGCCATGTGGCTCATCGGCTTCGGCTTAGCAACCGTGCAGCTCTTGATAAGAATCGGCGCGGCGGCTCGCGCCGGTCCTATCGATGCCATTACCGCTGCGCCCGCGACGAGCGTCATAGCGATCAGGCGACCGAAAGATTTCATTGCGTTCTCTCTCCCCTAAACAATTGAAGTAAGCAGGAAGCGGCTTTCCTTCTTGCCGCAGGTCACCCCTGCAGCGCGAGCCGCCGCCCCGCGTTACGTCCCGGCTACTGCCGCGTGTTTAAGTTGCGCTCTTGACGCAGGCGGCCCACGTCAACTCGTTCATCGCGCCGCTGAACGTCCAAAAACCGTCGTAACCGTGATTGCCCGGCCCGGATTCGACGCCAGGATGCTCTTGGATCGGCGGCCCCGGCCACGCGTTGTTGCCCATGGCCCCGCCGATGACCGTGTAACCGCTGCCGCATCCAGCGTAAACATTTTTCGGCTTTTGACTGTGATTCCAGGCGTGTTTGATGATGACTCCGGCCGCGTTGCGGGCGCAAGAAGCCCACGCCGTGCCTCCCCCGCCTACCCAATACGTGTTGGTGCTGGAGTCGAACCACGACGCCGTGACCGTTCCCTCGGCGTAGCCGGTAACGAGCGTAAATCCCTGCCGGCACTGTGCCCCGGCGAGGCCGCTGATCGGCGCGGCGTAGCGCCACCGAAAGTTCCCCTCATCCGCTTTCGAAATGCACGTAGCGAACGCTTCGGCACTGGCGCTGGCGTCGGGTTTGACGACCCATCCGTTCCGGTTGGATTCCGCATATCCGGTACCGACGGAACTGCCATCGCTGCTGCTCGAGCCTCCGGCCACGATCTTGTATCCCTGCGGACACTGGGCCACGGCGATCTGGCCCTTCGCTCCAAACGTAGCAATTTGCTTGAAATCCTTCGAGGTCAAGATCTGCGAATGCACGCCGTTCGTTAACGCGTTTGCACCGCTCGGAAGGCCCGCGCTTGAACCCGAGCACGCGGCGAGGCACGCGACGGCGAGCGCGATTGCACACCCGCTCTTGAAAGTAGCTGGTCCAAAGGGTCTCTCGAAGATGCTCATATTAGCCCTCCTCCGGGAAGTCGACATGCTGGGATTCCCTCCTACGGCCGCTCGATCCTCGTGCGGGCATACGCTCGGCGACGACTCGCGTGGCGCGGCACCGGTGCTACACCAACAGCGCTTCCGCGATCGCTCGGTCCTCGGTCCACGCGCGGCCGTCACCCATCAATCGATCCAGTTCATCCGCGCCCAGCGAGCCGCGAAGCGCGGCGACTACTCTGTCGTACTCCTGCTGTTCCGTATACTCGCGCAGCGCGCCGAGTGCGGCGAGGCGCGCATCGACATAGCTCAGCAGTCGCACCGCACGTGCGCGACCCGCCTGCACGCTAGCGAGGTCGTTGCATGATTGCAAGGTCGCTACCGCTGCCAAGTGTTGGAGCGCCCAGGCAACGGCGACATCGTAGTGCACGCCCCGCCCAAGTTCAAGCGCTTCACGAGCTCGCGAGCGTGCTTCATCGTAGCGCCCAATCGCCACCAGATACGCGGCCATATTACAGAAAAGAAAGGCGACGCGGTAGGTAAACCTGGCCGAGTCAGTCGAGGCAAGCGCGTCGGCGGCGAGGAGCAGTGCCTCGGGCGCATTGCCTCCGCGAAACTCAGCCTCCGCGAGATTGCTTGCGACCGCGGCCGCCAACCGCTCAGCACCGGCAGCTTTAAATATCTCGAGCGCCTCAGCATAGAAGCTGCGCGCCGCAACGAGATCGTCGACCGCATTTCGGGCGAGCGCGAGATTTTCCAGCACCGCTCCCGTCAGCGTGCGAGCGCCGACCGCGCGAAACGCACTCAACGCTTCGCTCAGCAACGCTTCACCCTCCGAGATGCGACCCAGAAAAACAAGCCCGCGGCCGGCGTGTCGCTTCGCTTTTGCAATCCCCAACGGATCGTCGAGGGCTCGATAGCGCGCCAAAGCCCGTTCGGCTGCAGCAAAACTCGCTTTATGAAGCCCGAGCACGCCGTCCAGTTGCGCTTCGGTCAGGTCGAGTTCGGCAACGACCGCACCCGGCGTCGTTTCATCGACACTTTCGAGCGCCGCGTGCACCCACCGCAACCCTTCGGCCGTCGCTAGGAACGCCCATACTCTGCCAAGGGCACCCGCCAACCGCTGCCCAAGCAACACATCTCCGCGCGCCGTGAGAGCCCACTCTAGGGCGCTGCGCCAGTTCTCCGACTCGTCCTCTACCTGAGCAAACCAGTCGCGGTCGGGCGTCGTATCGTAGGTGCTCTCGAGCCGTTCGCCCAATTCGAGAAACGCCACGGCGTGGGCGCGTGCGACCGCCGCGTGCTCGCCGCCTTCCGCAAGTTTTGCGTGCGCGTACTGACGCGTCGACTCCAAGAGCCGATAGCGCGTGCGACCGCCCCGATCCACTTGCACCAGCGACTTATCGACCAGCGATGAAAGCAGGTCGAGCACCGCGAGCTCGTCGGTCGTCTCGTCGCCGCAGACTGCGTTCGCGCTCTCGAGCGTGAACCCGCCTGTGAACATCGCAAGCTTCGCAAACAACGCGCGCTCCTGATCCGAAAGCAGATTGTAGCTCCAATCGATCAGTGCGCGCATCGTCTGATGGCGCGGCAGCGCGCTGCGATCGCCACCGGTCAGCACGCGGAAGCGTTCGTCGAGCTTTTCGGCGAGTTGCTTGGGCGAGAGTACTTTCACGCGTGCGGCAGCCAGTTCGATCGCGAGAGGAATGCCGTCCAGTCGCCGGCAGATCTCTCCAACGAACGGCACGTTTTCGTCGTTGAGTTCAAAGCGCGCGTCGGATGCTCGCGCGCGGTCGCTAAAGAGCGCTACCGCACCATAGGGCAGCGTCGCCTGCGCGGTCATGGTTTCGGTGGACGGGGGCACCGAAAGCGACGGCAAGCGAAATACCTGCTCGCCGGCAATGTTGAGGCTCTCCCGGCTCGTTGCCAGGATGCGCACCGCGGGGCAAGCGCGCAGAAGCGCAGCGGCCACGCCGCGCGCCTGCTCGATCACGTGCTCGCAGTTATCGAGGATCAACAGCAAGCTCCGGCGTTCGAGAAAGGCCAGCAACGTGTCGAGCAGCGGACGGCTCGGCGATTCGCGGACGGCGAACGCTTGCGCGATCGCAGCCGTCACGAGCGAGGCGTTGGAAATCGGCGCCAGCTCCACCAGCCACACGCCATCGCCGAAGCCATCGAGCAGTTCGGCACCGGCTTGAATCGCGCAACGTGTTTTGCCCGCACCACCGGTTCCCACCAGCGTCAGTAAACGGCTGTCGTCCAGCAGTCGCTTGATCTCGACTACGTCGTGTTCGCGTCCCACAAACGACGTCAGTTGGGGTGGCAGATTGTGGGGCAGTTGCTCGAGCGATCGCAGTGCCGGGAACGTGTCGAGCAGACCCGGCGCGATGAGTTGATAGACATGCTCGCGCCGCGCGAGATCTTTGAGCTGATGTTCGCCGAGATTGCGCAGGCTGCTCTCCGACGGCAGGTCCTCTTGCAACAAATTAGCCGTTGTGCCCGAGACGAGTACCTGACCGCCGTGGCCGATGGAGAGCAGACGCGCCACTCGGTTGACTGCCGGACCAAAATAGTCGCCGTCGCGTTCCTCCGCGTGCCCGGTATGGAGCGCCATCCGCACGAGCACGCCGTCAACGCCTGAGAAGTCTTCGGCAAGCAGCGCAGCCTGCGCGTCGTGCGCGGCCGCGACGGCATCTGCCGCTATCGCGAAGGCCGCGCAGAATGCATCCCCAACCGTCTTGAACAGAAAACCCCCGCGCGCCGCGATAGCAGCGCGCAGCAACGCATCGTGGCGAGCCAATGCCGCACTCATGGCGTTACGGTCGCGCTCCCACCGCCGCGTGCTGCCCTCGATGTCCGTGAGGAGAAACGTTACGGTGCCGGTAGGTCGCCCAGGAGCGCCCGCTCCC
Source organism: Vulcanimicrobiota bacterium (assembly GCA_963756635.1). Taxonomy (GTDB): domain Bacteria; phylum Vulcanimicrobiota; class Vulcanimicrobiia; order Vulcanimicrobiales; family Vulcanimicrobiaceae; genus Cybelea. Next base: position 49,176 of record CAVWOR010000001.1, on the reverse strand, counting down.
AACGTGAAGGCCATCACATGAACTTCGATTGCCGATGTCCACACGCCCCGTTCTCGCCGGCCGTATTCGCACAAGCTGAACGACTACTCGGGCGACGATCCTTCCTTATGGGTGCGGCCGCGGCTGGGGCCGCCATGGTGCTGCCATGGCGCGCACGCGCGACGGCCGCCGTCACGCTCCTCAAGTCCGCGCGGCTGTTCAACGGTCACTCGATGGAGACGCCCGGAGTGCTCGTGATCGGAGGCGATCGCATCGTTTCGATGCACGAAGGCGACGCCGGCGGGGGCGCCACGACGATTGACCTCGGCGATGCGACGATCATGCCGGGACTCATCGATTGCCACACCCACATCGCGGACTTCGTCCTCCCCTCGTACTATCTGACCTTGATGTTTGCGAAGTATCGCACGGCCGACAACGTTCCCGAAGCGACGATCTACAGCGTTCGAAACGCCCAGACGATGCTGCGCAATGGCTTCACAACGATTCGCGACGTCGGCGGAGGCGCCGGAATCGATTTAGCCATTCGCAACGCCATCAACGACGGTGCAATCGTCGGGCCGCGCGTCTTGGCTGCGGGCCAGGCGCTCTCGATCACCGGCGGCCACGGCGACTCCAACGACGTACCGGGCTGGGTCGAAGAGGATCCCAGCGTGCGGGCCGGTGCGGTTTCGTACGGTCCCTACGGTTTTCGAGAGCTGGTTCGGCAGAACGTCAAACTGCACGTCGACGTCATCAAAATTCTCGCGACCGGCGGCGTGCTCTCCTATGGCGACGTGTGGGACGTTCCCCAGTTCAACCTTGATGAGGTGCAAGCGGTCGTCGACGAAGCGACCAAGTTCCGGCGCAAAGTCGCAGCTCACGCGCACGGCGATCCCGGCATTGCAATCGCGGTCGAAGGCGGGGTTCACTCGGTCGAGCACGGTACCGGCGTGAGCGAAAAGACGTTGCTGAATATGCAGCAGCGCGGAACGACTCTGGTACCGACAATTTGGGCGCTCGACTCGATTCTACAACCTGGAAATCCGAATCACATTCCGCCTGGATCATTGCAGAAGGCCGAATATGCCGCACAGCTTCGTAACGCGGGCATGCATCGCGCGATCGCGTCGAGCGTCGCGATTGCCTACGGCACCGACGCCGGCGTCTTTCCGCACAAACAGAACAATAAAGATTTTGCGCTTATGGTAAGCTTAGGGATGCGCCCCGTCGACGTCTTGCGTTCCGCCACGTCGAATGCCGCGCAGCTGATCGGCACAACCGATCGCGGTGTCTTGGCCTCCGGCATGCTTGCCGACGTCGCCGTCTTTAACGGCGATCCCGCGCACGACATTACTCTGATGGAGCGTGAGCCGGCGCTCGTGTTCGTGGGCGGCCAGAAGGTCGATCTTTCGCGGCTGCCGAGCTAAGCGCACGTTGGCATTGTGGCGATTCGGGTGTGGTAATGGAGTTTTAGTGGCTATGCCCTCGTGCGGCTGGAACGAACGCCTCAAACGCGGAGAACTTTTGCTCGCGAGCGGACCCGATCTCGAACATCTCACCAAGGGCGTTGCACTCGGCCGCAAAGAAATCAGGTGCGCGTAGCTAATACCGGCTCATGAATCGCAAGACCGAAATTGAAGTTCGGGTCAAGGATGTGCGCGATCTTTTTCGAGAGCGCGAGTTCGACCCGTTTACCGATGATATGGAGTCCATCGGCAGCATCGCGCGGATGGCGCAGCTTCCGCATCTCGTCTCTCAGTTACGGACGATTCGGCTGCGCGTGCTGGTGCCGCCAAGTCAGTTCGCGCCCGACACCGAGGAATCGGTGCGCCGTGCCTTCGCGCGATATTGCTCTCACACGATCGCCGAGGCTCGCCGTAAGTTGGCCGCGATGCGGTGGGTCGGCGTACGCTCGTTTGTGGTGGGACTTGTCTTTTTCGCGATCAGCCTTGCGGCGTCGGCCGCGGTAGCACGCTGGCTTTTCCTTCCCGAATGGTTGCGGACGCTCGCGAGTGAGAGCCTGATCGTCGCCGGCTGGGTGGTCATCTGGCAGCCGCTCGATACGCTCGTGCAGGGCTGGTGGCCGCAATGGGAGGAGGAGCGCACGTTCAAGGCGCTGAGCCAGATCCCCTTACGCGTCGAAGCCGCGGAGTCCTAAGTGGGCCGCGGGGCGAGCTATCTCTGCGGCATTCTCATGGCTGGGGCGAGCGGCAGCCGGTCGTTCTTCGCATCGAGTGGATGCGCAACGATGCGGTAGTCGAACTCTAGCCTCGAACGGCCACCTTCACTTTCTCGTACCTGGAACGCCGTCCGCGTCTTTTCGCTTACATAAAGACCGCGTGTGTCTCCGAGCGGGGTGAGGAAAAGGTAGTACCACCTGCGGTCCATTACTGAAGCAAAGGCGGGATCGATTGTGACGTTTGCAACACCGTCGGTCATCCGCGCCGTCCCGACGTCTTCGATCGTTGCCGTTGCCGACTCGGCTGCATAAGCAAGAACGTGTTCACCGTTGGCATTCTCATGTCGAGTGCGCACGTTTTTAACAACGGTGCTGCCGGTGCACGCAAGGGTCGCGTTGTAGTCGATAGTGCAGAGACCGTTGGTCTTGGAATTATAACCTTCGAAGATGTAGGTGTTTGAGCTGTCGGCCTTCGCTTCGAGCGCCTCATAGAGGTTGGTTGTATCGGCCGATTCCGAATACACGCCGTCGCCGCTGCCCGACGAGGTGCCCCGCTGGATACCTGCGACGCCCGAGCCCCCGGACGTCGAATGACCTTCGACCCCGTTGCTGCTCGATGACGTTCCATAGACTCCCTGCCCGTTCGAAGAACGGCCATATACGCCGTGGGCCGAGCCGCTCGTACCGGTGCTGATGCCCGACGTACCCGAGTTCCCATTGGTAGAACTGGTGACGCCGTGAACGCCATCGGCGGTTGTGCCGACGCCATAGACGCCCCACGTGCTGCTGCCGGTGGAATTACCTTGCAAGCACGCCGTGCCGCTACTGCAATGGAAGGTCTTGCTCTTGTCCGGATTGACGTGCTCGGCCCGCACGATGCTGACGCTAGAGATTGCAACGGCCACGCCGACGGCGATCATGCCTACTGCTGCGACTCGGCTCGGCCGCTTTGTGAGGTGACACATCTTTAAACTCCTTTTGGATGGCACCTGACCTCTACGCTGAGAAGCTAGCCCGGGTCCTGCGATGAGTCCGGGGCGCGAGCCAGAAGATGCCTACCCGCGAACGCGCGTAGCTTCGTGAACGCAAAGGAGATACCCGTGGGTCAGATGGAGCAAAATCAGGATTTACGCCAGGCGCGTTTGACTTATTTTGAAACGTATGCGTTTCCGCTGTTCAGTCACATCGATCTGCGGGTCAGCGATCCGGATGCCGTGCGCCCGTTCTACGATGCCCTGATGGCGCTCTTCGGTACTGAACCAACGACGCCACGAGTCGTGCGTTACGGCTATACTCGGCGCTACGGCAGCTTCCGGGCGGATTTCTTCAATATTTTCGCGGATCCCAACGCACGCCCGACGGCCACGCGTATTGCCTTCGCCGCGCCAAGCACTGCCTTTATTGACGAAGTCGCGCGCGTTGTTCGGGAGCATGGGGGTCAAAATATTGAAGGTCCCCAATACTTCGACCAGCATCACCCAACGTTCTACGCAGTTTTCTTCGAAGACCCGTTGGGCAATCGCTTCGAAGTTTGTCATCACCGCATGGATAAATAATAGACTACGCAAATGAAGTGCATTCCCGCAAAAGAAAATAAAAGGTTAACGAGGCACGTTAGTCATGAGCAGCGCGGGGATATTGAATAGCATATGGGCGATGACGGCGGGGATCACGCTGCCGCTACGCCGTCGCAGCTCGCCCGCCAGCATTCCTAACACTAGCGCCGCAGCAGCCGTCCAGGGGCCGACGGCGAGATGCACCAGGGCAAACAATAGCGCAGTGCCCGCTACGGCTGCGACGCCCGCGCGTGCTGACGTCTCGACCGCCGCGGAGAGATTGCGCGCAAACACCGTTTGCAGCAGGCCTCGAAAAACGAATTCCTCCTGGAGCGGCGCGCACACTCCGAAATACAGCCACCCTAGGGGTAACGGCAAGGTCAATCCCGCCAGCGGGCCAGGCTCGTGCACTCGCGACAGTGCGCCAGCTACGACCGCAGTAAAGGGTACCGCAAGCGCGAAGGCAATGGCGAGATTGCGCGTGCTCGACCAACGCAGTCCGAAGTCAGCGAGCGTCGCGCCTAGAGGCGTTCGCAGTAAGAATATGAGGATCAACGCCAAGGTCGCGCTGACAATAATAATGAACGGAACAGCGTGCGCCATGGAGAGACGCAGGATTGCCACCAGCGCGAACGTTGGGGCATAAACCGCTAAGAGCAGCCCGACCGTGACTGCCAGGCTGCGCAGCCAACGCAACAAACGAGGAATTCCATCCCTTCGCGTGTGCTTCTCGATCTTCAATCCTCAGAGGTCCGCGTACAAGGCCAACCGATCAACGATCTTATCTTCTATCGAGCCTACGCGAATGCTTGCGTGCATTATGACAAGATTAACGAAGGCTGTTTACGCCAACGCGACGACGGCTTCAAGGATGCGCCTCGTGCTCGTCGTATAGCTACGGCCCCCGACCCGGCGACGAATGGCTTGTCGCGTCTTTTGGAGGACGAAATGCCTACTTCAAACGGTTCACCAAATTCAGAAAGACGCGTACAGCGTGAAGTGCTGCCGATCCCAGACAAGCCGTACGCCGGCTTCGTCGCCTATGATGCAAAAGACCCGGACTCAAAATTTCCGCCCATCGAGCCGTTGCGTCCGCCCAAGGGCGCCCCAAACGTACTTATCGTCCTGATCGACGACGTTGGCTTCGGCGCATCGAGCGTCTTCGGAGGGCCGTGCCAGGCGCCCACCGCCGAACGAATCGCCAAGGACGGCCTGCGCTATACGCGCTTTCATACGACGGCGCTTTGTTCGCCGTCGCGCGCCGCACTATTGAGCGGGCGCAATCACCACACCGTTGCAATGGGCGGCATTACGGAGATCGCTACGTCCGCACCGGGCTACAGTTCCGTGCGGCCCGAACTCGATGGCGCCGCTCCCCGAAATTCTCCGGCTCAACGGCTATTCAACCGCGCAGTTCGGCAAGTGCCATGAGGTCCCGGTGTGGGAAGCGAGCCCCGTCGGGCCGTTCGATCGCTGGCCGACGGGATCCGGCTTCGAATACTTCTACGGCTTCGTCGCGGGTGAGACCAATCAATGGTATCCCGTCGATTCACGAAGGCACGAAAGTCGTTGAACCGCCGAAGACGCCTGAAGAAGGCTATCACTTCATGGAGGACATGACGGATCGCGCGATTGCCTGGGTGCGTCAGCAGCGACTGCTCGCCGGCGATAAGCCGTTCTTCATGTACTTTGCGCCCGGCGCCACGCATGCCCCGCACCACGTGCCGAAGGAATGGGCCGACAAGTACAAAGGCAAGTTCGATCAAGGCTGGGACAAACTGCGCGAAGAGACCTTTGCCCGTCAGAAACAGCTCGGCGTGATTCCGCAAGATTGCGAACTCACGGCGCGTCCGAAGGAGATTCCCTCCTGGGATTCTCAAACGCCCGAATTTCAACGCGTGCTCGCGCGCGAGATGGAAGTCTACGCCGGCTTCTTTTCGTTCGCCGATTACCACATCGGGCGACTTATCGATGCGCTCGATCAGATCGAGGCGCTCGACGATACGCTGATTTACTACATCATCGGCGACAACGGCGCTTCAGGAGAAGGCACGCCGCGCGGCACATTCAACGAAATGATCTCCTTTCAACGGCATGAGTGCCCTCGAAACAGATCGACTTCCTCGACGCAACGCATAGACAAACTTGGCGGCCCCGAATCCTACAATCATTATGCGGTCGGCTGGGCGCACGCGATGGATACGCCCTATCAATGGACCAAGCAGATCGCATCGCACTGGGGCGGCACGCGCAACGGTACGATCGTGCGCTGGCCAAAAGGCATCAAGGCAAAAGGCGAGATCCGCCATCAGTTTCATCACGTCATCGACGTTGCGCCAACCATCCTGGAGGCTGCGCAACTCCCGGAGCCCTATCATGGTCAATAGCGTCGGGCAGGTTCCGATGCAAGGCGTAAGCATGCTCTATAGCTTCGACGACGCCACAGCGGCCGAACGCCGCGAAACCCAATACTTCGAGATGTTCGGCAATCGAGGTATCTATCACAAAGGTTGGACGGCGGTCACCCGCCACAGCACGCCGTGGATTATGACTGGGCGACGACCCGCCTTTGACGACGACGTGTGGGAACTGTACGACACCACGAAAGATTGGTCGCAGGCGCACGACCTCTCGAAAGAGATGCCCGACAAGCTGCACGAGCTGCAACGGCTTTGGATCATCGAAGCTACGCGCAACAACGTCTTACCGATGGACGATCGCAGCGCGGAACGAGTCAACTCCGATCTTGCCGGGCGACCGCTGCTCGTGCGCGGCGCATCACAGGTTCTTGCCAACGGCATGGGCGGCCTCAACGAGAACGGCCTGATCAACGTCAAGAACAAGAGCCATTCGATTACCGCACAGGTCGTCGTTCCTGAAGGAGAGCCCGCGCAGGGAGTCATTCTGTCGCAAGGCGGAATCGGCGGCGGTTGGATGTTCTACGTCGAGGACGGAAAGCCGATATATCTCTACAACTTCGTTGGGCTACGGGAAACGGTGATCGAGTCCACGCAAGTGCTTTCTGCCGGGTAAGCACCAAGTCAGGATGGAGTTCGCCTACGATGGCGGCGGACTCGCCAAAGGCGGCAACGTTACGCTCTACATCGATGGGAAAGCCGTTGGCAAGGGCCGCGTCGAGCAGACTGCCCCGATGGTTTTTTCAGCCGATGAAACATCCGATGTCGGATTTAAGCGCGGCTCTCCGATGATCGCTGAAATGCCTGCCGAGAAGAGCGCCTTTAACGGAACAGTAGACGTCGTCGTTATCGAAACAGCTGGGGAGAACACAGATCATCTTCTTGACCGTGAGCAAGTGCTCAACATGATCATGGCGCGGCAGTAACGCGAGTCGCGGGCATATCGAGCATTTCCGCGATTAGAGCCGCCCATGGCTCCGCGAAGTCGTGCTGGAGATCAAGCCTCTGCGACATTGAACGCGAAACCAAAGGGATCGCGAAGGTACAGGCGCGGTCGCTCAGGGTCCTCCTCGAGCAGCTCGCAGCCCGATGAGATCAGCTCATGCTTTGCTCGAGAGATGTCGTCGACCCTGATTTCAAAAACCGCGCCGTTTGGCTCACCCAGTTCAAAATAGAGGTTGAAGGCTCCAGTATCAAAGCCAACCATCGAGTCCTCGTCGAGCACAATCGGCCAACCCAGGCGATCGGCGTAATGGGCTTTGACTGCGTCAAGATCGGTTGCGCGAAAGATAACTTCGTTCGTAGTTTTCACTGCTTCCATTCTTTCCTACACGCTTGCTGACGGCTTTGTTCCTATGGAGCCGCCTCGGCGACACACGCTGCTCTGTGCGCCGGTATAAGCGCGCGACATGGTAGGGCGCCCCCCATCCTACGACGACGTCGTCCAAAGGCTGGGGCATTGTTGAGGTCGTAAGTAAGGCGGGGGAGAATCCCGCGTTACCGCATTGCCACCGAACGGAGTGCACGATCGATGATGAAACGCTTGGCTCCTACGTGTTGCGGACTTTTCGCTGTCATGGTGCTGCTGTCAGCGTGCGGCGGCTCGACTGAGAGCGCTTTCACGCCGCTCTCGGGCCACAGCACGAGTTCTGGACAACACAGATCGTGGATGAGTCCGCTGGCCAGCCGAAAATCCAAGCTGCTCTACGTTTCGGCGTTCAACGGAAGCGACGTCACCGTATACGACTACCCCAGCGGCGAACAGATGGGAACGCTAACCGGCTTCTCGTCACCGTCCGGGCAATGTGTCGATGTGAAAGGCGACGTTTATATCGCAAATTTTGACAACGGAATCGTGGACGAATACGCTCACGGCGGGACGGGCCCCCTCAAAACGTTTACGACGAACGGAGCCGCTTTCGGCTGTTCGGTTGATAGGGCAAACGATCTTGCGGTTACGGATTTTCTCGGGCCAAGTTACTCCACCGGGAGCGTTACGATCTTCCCGAAAGGTTCCGGCAAAGGCGTCGTTTACAGCGACCCGACAGATTGTTACTACATATGGAACGCCGGCTACGACGACAAAGGGAACCTCGTGATGATAGCCGAGAACCAAGCATCAGAAACCGTCACCTTCTGCGCGGTGCTCAAAGGAGCCAAGTCTTTAACCACGCTGACCGCCAGCGGCTTCACGATCTACTCCCCGGACTCCACGATGTGGGACGGCAAATACATCGCTCTTGGCGATCAGCAGATCGGCGGAGGCCTTCAGTCGGGTATGATTGAGGCCACGCTGTCGGGTTCAACGTTAACCTCTCACGGTCAAGTGGTCTTGGGCGACACCTGCCAGGGCGACTACACCCACGTGATTCAGCCGTTCATCGTCGGTCGCAAGAACACTCCGGTCAACGACAAGCAAGGCAGCGTCGTCGCGGGCGGAAATGAATTTTGCAGCGCGGACTTTCGCTTGTGGCATTACCCGGCAGGTAATGCTCCCTTCAAGTCGTTCGCATTTCAATCGGGCGGCCAATCCGTCAGCATCGCCAAATAGCAGACCTTAACGCGGCTCGGTCCCTGTCCTGCTGGGCGGAGTAATGGCTGAAAAACAGGCATTCGAAGCAGAGCTGACGTCCCACCGGCGCTCATGAACAACCCCCCGGTACTGCACACGCGGCGCCTGCGGCTTTACATCGCGGGACCGGAAGCGGCTGAGGAGTGCGCGCGTTTTAACCGCGAGAACGCCGAGTTTCTTGCGCCTTGGGAACCGCGAATGAGCACAGGATCGTTCGATCCCGAGGCACTTCGCGGCGTCCGTGAACGAGCCGTCGCCGCTGCCCTTGCGGGGAGTGCTTACAGCTTCGCCATCATCGATGCAGATGTGACTAAATCCAACATGACGATCATTGGATGGCTCAGTTTTAGCAACATCATTCGCGGCATCTTCCAGGCTTGTCACATGGGCTACAAACTCTCCGAGCACGCGCAGCACCGTGGGTACATGACAGAGGCTGCGCGGGCGGCGATCGACTTTGCTTTTGGCACGTTGCGCCTCCACCGTATTATGGCTAACTATCAGCCTCATAATCACCGCAGTAGCGCCGTTCTACATAGGCTAGGATTCAAAACCGAAGGTTACGCAAACGCCTACTTATTCATCAACGGCGAGTGGCAAGATCACATCCTAACATCTCTCGTCAATCCGGAGAACGTTGCCCCGGAACCTTAGCCTGCAGTACGTTATGTTACGGATCGCCGCGATCTGCTTGGGTGATTCTGGCGGGAGCGTGTAGGAATCGAATCTCTGAAAGCTCATTTTGCCTCGTCGCAGGTCGCTCCGTCTCACTGCGTTTCGTGCGTAAGCGGCGCTTGCGCGATAGCGATTCGACGCGATTCGTAGCAACTCAGCTCGGTTCATTGTTCCGATTTGTTCCGATTCTTCGAACGCTTCAGTCAATACGCTGCACAGCGTGCCGTCCGCTCTGATCGCCTGCGAGGCCGAGCATTTATCCGCCCGATCAAATCGGCGTGTCCGACCTTTGAGGACGCCCAAAACGAGGATTCTCGAAGAAACGGCGCTTGCGAAGCTGCGCGAGCTATTCTTCGCGTACGATTCGGAAACGAAGGAACCATGCATTAGTGTCTATCGACGACGTGGAAGCGAGCTTTCCGAGCACGAATGCGAGCGCTCGCGCATAAGGGCGGCGCCGTTACCAAACGACGTCACGGTTGCGACCCGCGATACTATCGCAACATAGGTCGGCTTGGCGGAGTAGCTTCAGCAGCTGCGCGCAGGGCGCAGATCGCCGCCTTACTGGATGGCGTAAGTGCCGAAGATCGGGTTACCGAGCCAGCCGCCTCCGAAGTCGCCATGACCCGAGTCGCCGCGCGTCGGAAGATAACCCTTGCCGACATACGAGCCGACACGAAGTTATCGCGCTCACGCGTTCCTGAAAGCAGCAATCGCCAGCGGCTCGAGAACGTTATGGCCGAGGAAAGCTTCGCACGTTTCCTCGCGCGGATACGCCATGAGGACTCGGGCGACAGTGAACCGTGGGATCCTTGGAGCAGTCGTCAGTAAGCAGCCGAACCAGGCGCAAAATGACTCATTTGATGGGCACCCCACCCCCCTCTCTACGCGCCTGCGCCACGCGCCTGCGCGTGCGCGCGCGTAAGTGTCATCGGGAACGGCTCTGCGCCAATGCGATCGCGAGTCCGTCTTGCGTACCAGTTGCAGAGCTCGTCGGCCGTCACGCTAGCACTGCAGCTTGCCGAATGCGAGATAACAGCGCTTCTGTCGCATTGGCTCGGCGCTACCCCGGCTTGTAACGCTGACCAGCAACGCCCCTGTTTAAGCTACCAAAGCGCAACGCGCCAGCTCCCCAGCGCCGGAGTTATGCTGACGCGCGACCCATTTCTCGGACACACCAAGGGCTCGAGTATCTCGAGGCTGCCGATCTTTCACGAAAACGCGAGGTGCCCACGCTAACCGCGTTCCCCCCAAATGCGGTGGCTCGGTCCGTCGCGACTCATTCATAGAGCGGGGTCCCTCAAAAAAAATCTCGCAAAAAATGGAACGGACTAAAGCGCCCAGCTGCCAACTAGGCTTGACGTAACGCGTCTATCCGCTTTCCTGCGGTAAGGTCACGCGGGGTAGGGGATACCATGCGCGATTCCGCGCCGCCCCCCCGGCGCGAGGCGATATGCGACGAGCTCGTAGAGCACCCGTCAGCCCGCTTCCAAAGATGCCGTATGTGGCGCCGCGTACAAAAGGTCGGTACGAAGGGCATCGAGCGGTCGGCGGGACGTTCCCTTGTCGCAAGCGTAAAGGCTCAAGCGTGCGAGCGGCTCAACGGCATCGGCTGGTATTGTCGCGCTCTTCGGGCTCACGATGTTCCTGAGCGCAGCGCTACTTTTTGACATCCAACCGATGTACGCAAAATGCTGCTTCCCCTGTTCGGGGCGCTCCGGCCGCGTGGAACACGCTGGTCGTATTCTTCCAACTCGCCTTCCTGGCGGCTACCTTCTTGCACACCTCGAGCGTTCGCTAATTCCGCTGAGGGCGCAGCCTATACTGCACGTCGCCCTGGCCGCATCGGCGCTAGCGCTGCTGCCGTTTCACTTGATACCTCCCAGCGCTGGCGCAATTACGCATCCGGTACCCTTCGTATTGTACTCGCTACTCGCTGGCGCCGGATTGCCATTTCTCGTTATCTCCGCGACTGCGCCCCTCATGCAAAGCTGGTTCGCACGCCTCGGCCACGCGCACAGTCACGATCCTTATTTCTTTTACTCGACGAGCAACGCTGGGAGTCTGTTAGGCTTGGCCGCCTACCCATTGCTGCTCGAATCACTGTTCGGCGTGGGGCTTCAGACTCGCATATGGGCAAGGGCATATTGCACATTGGTAGTCGGAATCGCCATCTGCGGCTTTGTTACGTGGCGGCTTGGCACGGGCTCAGAACGCGATACTGAAGCAACCGAAAGCACCACGGTTCAGAGCCAACCACCATCGTGGCAGCAGCGAATTCGCTGGACTGCGCTAGCGTTCGTGCCGGCAAGTTTATCTTTGGCGATGACGACGCACATCACGAGTGAAGTCGCGCCGATCCCACTTTTGTGGACGCTTGCCGCTCGGCGTATACTTGCTGACCTTCATTATCGCATTTTCTCGACGACCGGTCCTTACGCCCGCGAGCATAGCTCGCGTGCTGCCCTATGCTATCCTACCGTTGGCCTTTTTGGTGATGCTTGGCGGCTGGCTGCCCGCATGGTTCGACGTTGCATTAAATCTTATCGCGCTCTTCCTCATCGGACTGACGTGCCACGGGGAGCTTTCCGCCTCGCGCCCGGCCGCCCACTACTTGACTGGGTTCTATCTAGTGCTGGCGATGGGTGGCGCGCTCGGCGGCCTCTTTAACGCGCTTGTGGCGCCTTATGCGTTTCGTACGGTGGCTGAGTATCCCTTAACACTAGTGCTGGCTTGCGCCATTCTACCTACGCTTGGAATAATCGCGGGCTCGAAGAAGGAACGCTTCTTTGACGTCGCGGCGCCGGCATTGCTCGGCGCCGCTCTGCTCCTTCTCTATGCAAGCGCAGCACGGACGGGCGATGTATTGCACTTGCTGCGGATCGGTTTTGCGGTAGCTATCGTGGTGTGCTTTGCATTCGTTGGTCGCAGGATCCGGTTCGCACTAGGAATCGGCGCACTGTTTCTCGTCGCGTCCTTCCTCCCGGGCGATAATGGATATAGGATATACGCCGATCGGGACTTCTTCGGCACGAAGCTAGTCGTTGACAACCCGGCCTTGAGCCTTCACGAATTCGTCCACGGTGGCATAATCCATGGAATTGAAAACACGGAACCTAACAAGCGCAGTGTTCCGCTATCCTACTTTTCGAAGGACGGACGGTGAACCTGATATTCGCTGCAGCGCGTTCCGGTAAAGTCGGGACGCACCGGGTTGGAGTCCTAGGACTCGGCGTCGGATCGATCGCCTGTTATCGCGAACAGGGCGAGCAATGGACATTTTTTGAAATCGACCCACAGGTCGTCTCGCTAGCCTCGAACGACAAATTCTTCTGGTACTTGTCAGCGTGTGCGCCCGACGCTACAATCGTGACGGCGATGGCCGCCTGGAGCTTGCGAAGGTTCCAACGCACGCATTCGACTTACTCGTGCTAGATGCATACTCATCCGACCAGCCTCCGGTGCACTTGCTAACGAGGGAGGCCTTTGCGCTCTTTACAGACCGCGTCGCACCGGGCGGCCTAATCGTCTTTAACGTCTCAAATCGTTACTTTAACCTAGCCCCCGTTATCGAGAATCTTGCGGCATCGGCAGGTTGGCCATCCTGGATCGATCGGGACGAACATTTTACGTCAAAGCGCTCATTGCTTGGCGAGATGGAATCGCAGTGCGTAGTCGTCGCTCGTCAAGCACATGACGTCGGCGCTATCGCGCACGACAAACGTTGGCAACGCCTGGCACGAAATCCGAAGCTACGCACCTGAACCGACGATTATTCGAGCTTTCTCTTGGTTATGCACGGGTAGGCTCCGAAACAACCAAGGCCACTCCTCCCGGCCACGCAGCCGATCGGCGGCCACCTCGTCGCTGTATAAGCTGGCTCTGGTCGAAGCCGCAGGCGTGTTACATGCCTGGTCGGGCGCCCGGAGCCGCGCGGAAAACGGGACGCGGTGGATTGTCGCGCCGCCGGAACCGATATAATATACCGTAGAGGCCAGCTTCGCGACCTCGGACGTTCGCCATGTTTAGACTCCTCGGTTTATCCGCGGTACTATTTGCGTTCGTCGTGTCGACGGTCCCGCCTATCGGAACGGCGGCTTCGGTGCCAACGGCTCAGGCCGCCGTCGTTGCCCAATCCTTACCGCCACTATTTTCAACCGAGGATGCTGCACAGGCGCGTTGCCCGCGTGACGTAGTCGTTTGGCTCAACATTCCTAGCGGCATCTACCATTACAAGGGCGAGCGCTGGTATGGGCGTACAAAGCACGGCGCCTACGCCTGCGAGAAGGAGGCGATCGCGGCCGGCGATCGCTCGAGCGAAAATGGGCAGTAGCGTAAAGCCTCACACCTTGCGTCAACTTTTGCTGCTGCTGACGATTGTACTTCTTAGCGTAGCTAACGCTCAAAGCGCAATCGCGTCAGCGAAGCGAGGCGGTCCTACACTTTGCAACGTGATCGGTCCTCATGTAGCGGCAGCCGACGCAAACCTAGCGCCTGCCGCGATACTCGCTGTTGAGCTTGGAACCGATGACGCTGAAGTGCTCTCCGGTACTCGCGCAAAATACGGTAGCGCTTTCAAGTTCGTAGAGGATAACCAAAAGCTGGTTCCATCATTATTCCATGCTGGGATGAACGAGGTTACCGATGGCCAGATCGCCATCGCTAACCTCACCATTCCAGATGAGGTGCGCGTTCGCCACGAATACACCTAACGCTTACAGCAATTCCCTAAATGCGATCGAGGAATTTCGTAGCTTCGCGTTGCTGTACGAACGATCGGTGAACTCGAAAAATCGACGGACAAAGCTGGTGGCGATGAATGAAGCGTTCGCGGCGCTGGGCGACTATAGCAACTCTAGGACTACGCTCAACGCGACTTGCTTCGGTTACAGTTGCTACGGAACAGCTAGAACCTCGAGCTATCAAAGTAACAGCGGCGCAGCAAACCTTCAGGCGGCAGCCATTGGTGCGTCAGCCGTAGCGGTGCAACAGGCCGGCTTGGATCAGGCGACACCCGCGATGATTGACCTTACGCAGAAGTTCGATAATTATCAATACGGCTACCGCCGGTTGCGAGCGGTTTGGATGAGTGCGTGCCCGGCGCTCAACTTCCCTGACCACTGGGCAGAGCTGGCCGCAACACCTTGATCGCAAGTGTGACTTTACCGTCTTCAGGACTCTTGCGGTGGACCGTGGTTGCACTGATTTGTGGCAGCGTTGTTCTCGCTTCGTGTTCTCAGGCCGATAAAGGTGGCGCCGATTCTCGGAGTTCCGCTTCTGCTGCGCCACCGGAGAGTTTTGCTCCGGTTGCAACGCCCACGCCTGCAGTCCCCAATCCCGACGAACTCTCGGGGCTCGTACTGAGATTCTATCGCGACATCGATCCGTCTCAAAAGCCGTCCGTGGCGGACGTAGAAGCTATCACAACAAACCACTTCTTGCGAGCCAATCACGATCGTTGGCTGCGCGACTATGGTTTTATCGACCACGCGCGGGCGCAGATAAGTAATGTACATGGCCCGAATGCCGACTATGTCGTCGACTACGATTACATCGGAAATAATGGCAAAGTGCTCTGGGAGCGTACGGGCACGTGGTCTTTCGTCCACGGGTCGCGGGGCTGGCAGCTCGACGGCGATAGCTGGAGTGCGATTCATATCGTTGGCTATGTATTAAAAGACGGTACGCAGGTATCAGTTCAGGATCGCGTTTTTCCCGACGGTCACCACACGTTTGATCTGCCGGGGTACGGAACATACTCGTTTACACCATCCAAGGACGGATGGAGTGTCGCCTTCGTGGCCCCACCAACTCCCCAGCCGTTTGCTCCTGTGCCAGAGTCGGGGTATGCACCCGCCGCTGCGGCACGGCAGTACTACCCCGCAGCAGCACCCGAGGCGGACTGCGAGCCGGTCGGTGTCAACAACGTCTATCACGACGGCGAAGTCCTTGAACTCGACGACGGCCGTTACTTACGCGTAGCCGACTACGACACACCGACCTCATCGGTATGGGTTGCTCCGTTCGACGCTCTTATCTGCGACGGCGATAAAGTGATTAATAAGGATGACAATGAGTCCGTGGATTTGCAGCCATAGGCAGAAAATGAGCCCATGACTTCATTTCGCGATCGCTTGGCGTCACGCGGTACGTGGGCGCGAAAAACCCAGCACTACGCGAAAAACCCAGCACTAAATGATGGCGGCGCAATGGACCAAAATCATGGGAGTTGTCTTTGGAGTGCTCGCCATTGTGATCATTTACCAGGTTCTCTTCCGTAACAGCTACACTTTCGTAGATGACCCTCCGCTCTTCGGTGGTGTCTTGCGGATCGATCATCTAAGCGGTAATGCTTGCATATCGTGCCCTTCGAGCGCACGGCGTCAGCTGCATACCGGTGCAACGGTCGTTAGCAGGCACGGCGAGCTTCAACAAGCGGGAAAAGACGGATGCGGGCAATTCCCGGTCGTGGTGAATCAAGCCGACGGATTACGACTTACCTACAAGGCTCTAACGAAAGGCCAATCGAGGAGAGGTTAAGACCATCCCCCCCCTAGCAACTCGTTTCATTCTAATGCTGAAGATAAAGTTCCTCCTGGACTAGGGTGTAGTACCCTGGGTACTATATAGATATGATCCCCCTTGTCGTCTAGGCGGCAAGGTACGACAGCCGCCCTACCAAGGGCGCTTCGGTCTTTCAGGGGGCAAAATAATGCCTACTAACGTCTACGTAGACGGCTTTAACTTCTATTACGGAGTTTTTAAGCGCCCCGGGATGCCGCAATATGTGTCCACTTGCAAGTGGCTTGACCACAAAACGCTGGCCGAGATCATATGGCCGAACTACGACCGATTCACCGGGTGCGCTACTTCACGGCTCACGTTCATCCGAGCAACACTGACCCGTTAAGCGCGGTGCGACAGCAGGTTTATCTCCGTGCGATCACCTCGCGCGGCGTTGAAGTCCACCTTGGGCAGTTTAAGTGTCGCCGGAAAACCTGGACCCTGAGGGAGAGAATCCTCAACTGCCACCGTCAACGGAAGCCTTGGTTATAACCGCTATTGCGGAAGTCGGAAAGTTCAATGAGAAGGCGTCCGACGTTAACCTTGCGACTTATTTAGTGCGTGACGCCGCAAAGGGCGATTGCGACAAGGCAATAGTTGTTTCTAATGACTCGGATCTGCTGCCAGCAATTAGAGTTACGAAATCCGATTTCGGCGTTCCGGTCTACGTGATAAACCCTCAGGCAAGAACTGTTAATGAAATCGAGGTTCTTGCAGACGGCCTGCGGCGCGTCAAACCGAAAGATTTAGTTCCCTCGCAAATGCCTACAACCATGACCGATTCCGCTGGGACCTTTTCAAAACCACCTACTTGGTAGTAGATCGCGGCTTCCGTCCGCGCTTCTTGTCGTTGAGCGGCTTCTTCTCGGCCTCCATGATCTCGGAAACCGCGTCCTCGCCCCCCGTTACCGTCCAGTCGAGTTCTGTCTCTCAACCGTTGTGCTCGACCCACGAAGCTTGCGACGCTCGTGAGGATAGCGGCAATCGTATACGCACGGCGCCTGCTCAACCGGGAAGTGCCCCTCGCGCAAGAAGCGTTGCGCGGTAAGGACGGCATCGGTAGCCGTTTGGGCGGTGAATTCGGTGAGCAGTGCACGAACGTCTCCCGCATGATGTTTTGCGATCGCAGCGAGTCATCGGGGATGCGGGAGCGATGAACGAGTGCAAACCGGCGCCGGTCAGGCAAAAGCTCGATGTTGCCTCCGACCTCTCGCACGCGGTCGATGATCTCTTGGGCGGTCACTACGAGGGCCTCTCGCGTTCATCATCGCCGCAATCGAAGAGCTCACTTTGAACAGGCCCCTCGCGGCTTATAGGCTTCTCGACGATTCGTTCACTAGCGTACTGGAAGAGCGCGTCGGGATCGATCTCCTCGCGCTCGTCGTCTCGACCACGCTTGGGTTCGTCCAACCCCGAGCCCATCGCGGCTGTCGGCTGCTGACGGCGCCAGCCCGTTGTCGGCACTATCTGTGACAGGTCGGAATCGGCCGGCGCTCCGTTCGATTGCTCAGCCCTGCTCGCGGGATTTGAATCGCCCCGAATCGTTAGAGCCCCTAGGGTTTCGTTCGATTCGTTCGATTCGGAATAGCCATCCTCTGAATCTAACGTGGAATCGCCCGGCGGCGCGTTCGATTCGCGGAGCACGTAGCGCGTAGCCTTCCCTTTGCCCACAGGGTGGAATCGCCGCTCCTTGAGAGCCTCCCGGGCACGATCGCGTGGGAGGCCGGTTCGATCCATAATCCCCTTGCACGACATACCACCGGGCACGTCGCGAAGGATGTTCGCGATCCGGTCAGTGTCGCTTGGTCCGTCCGTCCGCGCTCCCGTCGTGTCGTTGAGATAACCCTCGAAGCCAAACCGTACCAGCTCGTCGCGAAAATCGACGGAGGCCTCGAATGGCTTGAAGATCTCGGCTTCGTTCATCTTTCGGCACACAATTTTCACGCGCTTCGACCCGTCATCGCCACCGCTGGGCGTTGCCGTCCACATGACGCGCAGCGCTGCCTCCTTTTGAGAACTCCCGTAATAATCCGCGAAGCCATCCCTCGGGCGGTGCGGATGGTCTGTGATTACACCATTCGCGCCGTGCTGCTCATATAGCGAGCGGAGTTCACGGAAATACCGCCGAGCCGCGTGTGCTGCGTCCTCTCCGCGTAAGGGAACATCGCCGCCGACGTCGGCAAGGCAATCCACCGCAACAAAAGCGTGGGGGTGCTCCCGCAGCAGCTCGGTAAATTCGTCAGCGTCGTACAGCGTCGGACTTATTACGAGGAGGTTCTCCGGTGGATTCACGCGCATTAGGCGCCGCTCGAATGCGCGCTTACCGGAGTCAAGATTCACGTAGATAACCCAGTCCCGCCGGCGTACCGGGAAATGCCCCAGAAACGGCGCCCCAGTTCCCATGCAGACGCAAAGGTGCAGCATCAACCATGACTTTAGATTCCCTGGTGGCGCAAAGAACAGCGCTGGACCATCGTCGCGCGGCAAGAGCTCGAGCACATCCCACTCGAGTGGCGGAGCCCCTCGCGCGACGATCGCTCTCGCTGATTCAACCTTCCATGTTGCCCGCGGCTCCGGTCTGAGGCCCTGACTCATACTTGGACACAGAGTGTGCGATCGCGTCCACCTCTCGATCTCCGAGTGGTGGCTCGCAGTGCTCGCGATTATACACGTGCAACGCAGGGAGAATCTGCGACTCGGACATTCCAATCCGACGCATTTTGCCGGCTTCGCGCGCGACCGTCGTGTTTCGCCTCCCTTCGCGGACGGTCGTACCGTCGCATGGATCGCGGGTTAGCTGGAGCTGGAAGGCGTGTGAGAATCTCGACTAGCCATCGTGGTGCTTCCGCTGGCTCATCGGGAGATGATAGCTCCCACGCGTAGCGCCTGCCGGATGCGTGGAGCGACGGCGGCAGAATGACGTAACCTGTACGTGTCTTGACGTCGATGCCAGGATAGCCGTCGATCTTGTTTGTGCTTACGCTCACGCTCTGGCGGCAGCCGTAGATAAAGCTGACGGCCCCCGCCGCCGGTGAGACATTCGTGTGTATTGATTGCGCCGTAGCGTGCGGTAAGGTCGGCCAGCGAATCGTCACCGCCATTGCGTGGATCAACATCGAGAACCATCTCGTCTTCACCCGGGGGGTGGCCAATGTTGGCGTCCGGCCATTGGCCCCACCATTTTTCGATCTGCGCAGAGTCGGTAGTTGCGTCAAGATGGCCGTGCGGCGTACGTGGGTGTTTGGCCGGGTGTTCGCACTCTGCGTTGCCGCAGGCGCACCCCGAGCCAGCCGGTTCGTACAATGGGAAAACGTACCAGCCGCGTTTGCCGTACGCTAGCGCGGCATCTAGCAGCGTCACGCCGATTCTGTCTCAGCGCCGAGCGCCGCGAGCGCCGGTATCCGCAGAATTTTTACCAGCCCACGACGACCAACCCGGCGATGAGGAATTCGATCGAGTGCAAGTTCTTGGCGCACGATGTGCTCGCTCAGCCCGGAGGCCGCGGCATATTCCGCCACGGTCATGGTCAGGGGCTCACCGAGCGATTGCATCGCGATCCACTGAATCGGCGTCCCGGAGTCTCGGTAGGTCCCGCTGGGCCACTGGCCTCAAGAGGGCGTCAATCGGCTCGCCAAAGCGCTGCTCAAGTCGTGAGGCTACGAACGGCTTCGGATAAAGCCGCCCAAGCTCGACTGGGCCGAGCGTTGCGCGTGAAAACCCCAGCTCGGCAGCGGCTTCTGAAAGTGAAAGGCCAGCCCCCTCCCGCCAGGCACGAAGCCGTGTCCTCGGGACATTGTGATTTCTGAAACTCCGGTATTTTCCCATTTGCCATAAGTGTAGTCCATCGGCTATACTGTTAGCTAAGCACGATGTACGGAACTTTGTGATTGAAGAATGGCTCAGATAAGGACGCTGCTCGACGCGGACGAAAAGCGCGCTTTCGGGAAGATGCTAAGGCGCATCGCGGATCAGCATATCGCCGCCGCGCCCACGGCTGAACAGCAGCAAGCCTTAAAAGGTGAAATCTGCGACGCTCTCAGCCAGACGAGTCTCAGTCGCCTTCGCGCATATGCCGAAGGCACATACTTTCCAACACCGCGCATCCTAAGGCGCCTCGCGAGCGCGTTAGACGTTCCTCCTGTCCCTTTGCTTACAAGGGCAGGATACATGCAAGAAGCGATTATCATCATGCACGGCTTTTACGTTTTGGGCAGGGAGCCGTCGCGGCGGGACCATCAAAACTTAGCGATCGAATTCGCGATTCGCCTCTTTCCGCTTCGAGGCGAGCGTTACCGACACGAACGCGAACCGTGGGGCAAATACAGTGGCAGCGCCTTGGAGTTCTCTTGCAATCGGATTATTACGAGCGCATGTGAAGATCAAGTCGATCGGCGGGTGCCGCTTCCTCGGTCGCTCCAACAAGCTCGGATTATGTGATTAACGAGGGCTCCATAACGGTCCAATGTCGCCGCCAATTGCCGGCGGCTCGTTCCCGTTTGCGCGTATTCTGTCAATTCGACGTTTGCACAATCCACAGAGCGGGAGACGTATGTGGACACGCCTGCTGTCGGGGCGCACCCTGTGCCTCTCCTTCCGATTCCGACTGACCTATTAACGCGGCTTGTTAATACAAGAAAGAGCTGACTATGAAGAGACACAGACTTGGAGCCTGGATCGGGCAAGAGTCGTACCTCGACAAAAAGACCGGCGAGCGCAAGAAATGCGCAAGCTGGACGGTCAAATACGATGCTTTCGATCGGAAGCCCGGCGAGCGCCGCCAGAGCGCCGAGCGAGGCTTCGCGAGTGAGGCCGACGCTATCGCGTGGTGGGTGGCTACAGAAAGCAAAATCAGCATCGCCCCGTCGCCAAAGCTGAAGCCGTTAAAGAAGCCGCCGATGACGCTCGGATGCATTCTTGGACCGATGGCTGCAAGGCGTGCGCGACCACGATGAGCGCTGGCGCGCTCGCGACGTGCGAAAAGCACGTCCGTCTTTGGATTCGCCCATCGCTCGGCGACGTTCTGTTGTGCGACCTTGAGCGTTCGCCCGAGACTCATCGAGCAAGCTCAAGCGTCCTGGCTTGACGGACGAACGTAAGGACGGGCGCAAGGGCGTGGTCACGCCCGGCTTCGTCAAGAGCGTGCGGAGCACGCTGAATACCGCCCTGAACACGCGCCAAGAAGCTGCGGCTCATCACCGTCAACCCTTGCGAGTTTGTCGATCCACCACGGTGCGAGCGCGAAGAGATGCGATCGCTTAGCCCCGAGCAGGTCCAGCAATATCTCGCCGCCTTCGACCGCACCGACCTTGGCGCCGCGATCGCGACGGCGATCGGTAGCGGCTGCCGGCGAGGCGAGCTGCTTGCGCTACGCTGGAGCGACGTTGACCTCGACCAAGGCACGCTGCGGGTCGCCCGGTCATTGGAGCGCGTCACAATCCGCACCGCAAAGCGGGCGCGCTACGAGCTACGGTTCAAGGAGCCAAAGACGAAGCGCTCGCGCCGCACGATCGCGCTACCACCCTTCGCGATCGAGCGTTTGCGCCGTCATCGCCTCGAACAAGCCGAACGCTTCTTCTCGGCCGGGGCGACGCCCCGACGGCAACACCCTGCTCTTCGAGCGCGACGGCTTGCCGTGGAATCCCAACACTTTCGGCCTGACGTTCGCGCGGATCGCTCGCGACGCGAAGCTCCCGAAGGTGCGGCTGCACGATCTGCGCCATTCGTTCGCGTCGCTGCTCCTGGCCGGCGGGCCGACCTCAAGACGGTTTCGACCGGCGCTCGGGCACTCGACCATCAGCTGTCACCGCCGACGTGTACGCGCACGTGAGCCCGGCCATGCTGCACGACGCGGCGAACCTGCTCGATCGCGTCGTCGCGTCCGGGCGGAAGGCGAACGGATAGTGCAGCGGGCTTAGGAGCCGATTGTTCCGAGTTGTTCCGAGTCGGATAGCGATTCTGGCGGGAGCGTGTAGGAATCGAACCTACCAGTCGCCTTGCGACGACCTCAGCGATTTTGAAGACCGTGCGAGCCACCAGACCCGTACGCTCCCACGATTGCGCAAAACACGATCGAGCGGCGCTGCCTGCCGATCCCGTCTTGCACGTGCAGCTTGCCGTATGGCGCGGCGCAACACCGAAGCCGCCCACGACTAAAACGCCGGCGCGGACTTGCCGCGTCAAATAGATGGGCGTAAAGTTCTGCTTTAGCGTCGCCACACGACGCCGATGCCGGTTGCCCGCCCTGCGACCCCGCCGACTTTCTTCCGTTCATGTGCGCGACATTCGCTTCACGTCTTCGCGCAGCTCGGCTAGCTCGCGAAGCACGAGCTCGTTAGGGTTGTATCGCTGCGCCGAAAGGACGTCGAGTGCCGAGCCGACTCCGTGCGCGAGTGCGAGGAGCGCCTCCGATTCATCGGGTGCGTAGGCTTCGCCGTTGCGCTTGGCGCCGCAGACCAGAACGCCCACGAGCGTACCGCGCGAGACCATCGGAAAGGCGAACTCGCCGCGCAGCACCGAGTCCTCAAGCGATCCGAGGTCGACCGGCTTGTGCCACGCGCGCAGCGCCAGGATACCGGGGTCGTTCTCGCTCACGATTGTGCGAGAACCATCGTTTTCTGCCGCCGAAGCGAATGCTCCAGTCCGATTCTGAACTAGAATCGTCGCATCGGCGGCATTGGTGTGTACTTTGACTTCTCGAGCAGCCCGCTCGAGTAGTATGGAGCGATCCGTGATATAGGAAGATTCATGCGCGAAGCTGCGCAGCGCCGCCTCGTCCTCATGCCGCTTTCGGAAGAAGACATGATCGACGAAGCGATCCACATGCCGGTGAATGTAGCGCATCGACAAACCAAGACCCAGAGCCACGCCCATGCCGATGAAGGTGCTCGTGGTGTGTCCGGTGCTTACAAGCCATTCGCTCGCGATTACTTCGACCAAAACGAACACGCCGATCACAATTGTCGAAATGATCGCAAAGACGGCGGCGCGGTTCAAGAAGAAGCCGATGTCGATCAGTCGACGGCTGAGTGCAGCGTATGTCAGCGCGACTGGTGCCGCCAGAAGTACCAGGTTGCCAACAACGACCAAGATAATGGCGTTGGCGTATGATGACGACGACACGATTACAAACCCATACAGGATGAAATAGCAAGAAATGGCCGCAAGAGGCACAAGCGTCCACACCGCCCGCTGACGCTCGACACCGCGGGCTGCGGCAATTGCCATCACGCTGCACGCTAGCGCCGTCAAGATAGCGATCTCAAATAGAAGGAATAAGGGCCCATTGGTGATCGGGAGCGGATCGAACTTCAGAGTGATCACTCCGACGATCCCTGCTACATTGATCACGACTAAGATCGCGACGAACGTGTAACACAGCCATTGTGTGATACGACGCGGTCGCGAGAGTGGCTGAGCGAAGCAGCCGGCGAGCGCCGCCCACAGTGCCACCGCCAACGACGTAGCGATGGTGCTGGAGATGCTACAAAGGATATACACCCACACCCATGGCGTCGCGAGATTGACGCCTGCAAGAGTGGAGACCGCGAGCCACAGCGAGAGCAGTCGCATCTCGGGTACGTCGGCGCGGCGCCACGCAATCAGAGCGGCAAACAGCAGAAGCCAGAGACTCCCGAGCGCACCGATGAAGTCGGGCCAATATCGCTCGGCCGGAAGCGGACGCGGTATGGCCGAGAGCTCTCTTTGTAGCAAACCTCGGTGCACCGCGTAGATTTGACGCGATCCGTTTAGCGGTGCGCCGGAAACGAAAAACAAGCGCTCGAGAAGCGTGTTCGCGCGTATGTCAATGAGATCGCCTCGACGCAGACCAGCGCGGGCCGCTGGCCCGTCCCGAGCGACGGAGCGAACGACGAGATTAAATGGTCTTGAAGAGGTGACGTAAGTGGTTCCGAGCCGGCCCAACCACGGTGGAGCACCGCCCATTCCGGTCATGTCGAGCGCACCCGCTATCTGGGCGAGCGCCGCTATAGCGCAAATCGCCAGAAGCATCGGGTCGCCACGCACTACGTCTCACGGTAAGGCCTTAACCGATATTCCTGAGATAGCTAGGTTCTTCCCATTTATAATGATCGTTTTCCGGCCCTGAAGGCAAGACCTAGCGCTCTGGGTGACCGGGCTTGGCCAACAGGGCGGACTATTGCGCCGCCGGGCTCCGCGAAACTTCGATCTCCACGAGCGCAGGGTCTTAACGCGTGTAGGAATCGAACCTACCAGTCGCCTTGCGACGACCTCAGCGATTTTGAAGACCGTGCGAGCCACCAGACCCGTACGCTCCCACGACGACGCAAGCTTACTCCGGCGTAACCTTTGGTTCCCGTGCGCTCGGGAAACCTCAAGAGCTATGATTGCAATCGCGCCGGATTTCACCGACACGCCGCCGCGAAGCGGGCGCGAGATGCTCGGCCGCTCTGCGTGGCTGGCGAAACTTGCAGACAAAGCTCGCGCCGAACCCATGGGCACGCCGGGAGAGTACGTCGCGTACTGTCCGCTCTCGATGGGTTTTCTCGAACTCACCGGCGTCACGAGCAATGCTTTCGATGTTCTGATAGCAGAAGGCCTCGACGACGAGGGACTCGTCGATTATTTCGACAGCCACGTTTCCGACGAACAGCGTGAAGCCGCGAACCGCTACGTGCTCGAAGAGCAGCGAGACCATCTGGACGACTAAGACGCCGAGGAGGGCCGCCGCTAAGCTCGATCCGGCAGACCGGGGCCTTAGCGAGGCCGCACGCGAACAAGAGCGGTAGTGAAGACTCGCTCGGACATCCGTAACGTCGCGATCATCGCACACGTCGACCACGGCAAGACCACGCTTGTCGATGCGATGCTCAGACAGAGCGGTGTCTTCAGGGAAGGCCAGCAGGTCGCGACGCGGGTGCTCGATTCCAACCCGCTCGAGCGCGAACGTGGCATCACGATCCTTGCCAAGAACACCGCGGTGCGGCACGGTGACGTCAAGTTCAACATCGTCGACACGCCGGGGCATTCCGACTTTGGCGGCGAGGTCGAACGCGTGCTGCAAATGGTGCAGGGCGTCTTGCTGCTGGTTGACGCGGCCGAAGGCGTGATGCCGCAGACTCGCTTCGTCTTGCGCAAGGCGCTCGAGCTCGACTTGCGCGCGATCGTCGTCGTCAACAAAATCGATCGCAAGGACGCTCGCCCGCAAGAAGTCGTCAATCAAACCTTCGACCTCTTCGTCGAGCTGGGCGCGAACGACGAACAGGCGGACTTTCAGGTGCTCTTCACCAATGCGAAGGCCGGAATCGCCAAGCGAACGCTTTCAGAGCAAAGCGATTCCCTCGAGCCGCTCTTCGAAACGATCGTCGCCCGCGTCCCGGAACCGCCCTCCGAAGAGGGGCCGTTTCAGCTGCTGATCTCGGCGATCGATCACAATCGTTACGTGGGACGAGTCGGCATCGGACGAATCTTTCGCGGAAGCTCGCGCCGAAATGAGCCGATTGTCAAAATCGAGCGCGATGGGTCGGTGACGACTGGGCTGCGCCTCACGAGCCTGCTGACCTTTGCCGGCTTGGAGCGAATCGACGTCGAGGAAGCCTCGGCGGGCGACATCGTCTGCGTCTCTGGAATCGAGAACCTGAACATCGGCGACACGATTGCCGATGCGAACGCACCCGAATCGATTCATGCGGTTGCTGTCGACGAGCCGACGGTCTCGATGTTTTTCAGCGTCAACAACTCGCCCTTTGCCGGAAGGGAGGGGAAGTTTCTCACGTCGCGGCAGATTCGCGAACGCCTGACGCGCGAGCTGGAATCGAACGTCGCGCTGCGCGTCGAGGAGACGGGGTCGCCGGACACGTTTGAGGTGCGCGGACGCGGCGAACTCCATCTCGCGATCTTGATCGAAACGATGCGCCGCGAAGGGTACGAGCTCGCCGTCTCCAAGCCGCAGGTCATCCTAACGGAGCGCGACGGCCGGCGCTGGGAGCCGGTCGAATACGTTGTCGTCGACGTTCCCGAAGCCTACGCCGGAGCGGTCATCGAGGCGCTGGGGCGGCGCAAGGCGCAGATGTCGAACATGCTCACCGTCGGCGATGCGCAGCGGCTCGAATACACCATGCCGACCCGCGCGATTTTTGGACTGCGTGGCGAACTCTTGACGCTCACCCGCGGCACGGCGGTCTTATCGCACACCTACTACGACCATCAGCCCTGGCAAGGAGAACTCCCGGGCCGCAACGTCGGCGCGCTGGTCGCGAGCGATACGGGAAGAACGACCGGTTACGCGCTGATGGGACTCGAGCAGCGCGGCCGGTTCTTTGTCGGGCCCGGCGTCGACGTCTACGAAGGGATGCTTGTGGGCCGTGCCAACGACAACTACGACGTCGCACTCAACGTCGTGCGCGAAAAGAAGCTGACGAATATGCGCGCCGCCGGTTCCGACGAGAACGTGAAGCTCGCGCCGCCCGAGGACCTTTCGCTCGAGCGTGCGATCGAATTCATCGAGGACGACGAGCTCGTCGAGGTGACCCCGGCTTCGATTCGCCTGCGCAAGCGCTTCCTCAATGAGACTGAACGCCTGCGGCTTCGGAAGCGCGAAGCGGCTAAAACGTAAGCGACAATCGGCGGCGAAAATAGTCGACGGTGGCCGTGTCTGCTTGCAGCCACGACGCATATCGAAGGAAACCGTGTATCTCGTTGGGGATGACGATTTGCTCGAAAGGCACGTGGGCGAGGCGAAGGCGCTCCACTACATCGACCATTTGATGGAACTCCACGTTGCGGTCGTCGTCGC
This sequence comes from Vulcanimicrobiota bacterium, assembly GCA_963756635.1. Taxonomy (GTDB): domain Bacteria; phylum Vulcanimicrobiota; class Vulcanimicrobiia; order Vulcanimicrobiales; family Vulcanimicrobiaceae; genus Cybelea. Next base: position 22,460 of record CAVWOR010000001.1, on the reverse strand, counting down.
CTTGAATCAGCAGCACCGGCGATTTCCACGTCGCGATCGCCGAATCGGGTGACGACTCCCAGGCGAGCTTCATGATCGCCTTCGTATTGTCACGTTGATAACGCTTGAGCTGCGTAAAGCCCCACACCGGGTTGTCGATGTCGAGCGACCAGTCGTGAACGCCGTGAAAATCGACCCCTGCTTTGAAGATATCGGAGTTGCGCGCCAGCGCAAGCGCGGTCAGATATCCGCCGTAGGAGCCGCCCCATATTCCGATTCGATTCCGATCGACGAGCGAGTCACGCTGCAGAAAGCGCGCCCCCGCCACGACATCTTGATATTCCGAGGCGCCGGTGGGCCCCCAACGCGCGGGAAAGTTAAAGTCGTGACCATATCCGATCCCGCACCGGTAGTTTACGGAAAGTACGACGAAGCCGCGACTCGCTAGATACTGGTTCACCGCGTACGAGTTCGAGTAGTAATCGAAGTAGTGCCACGTCAGCATCATTTGGCGGGGTGGTCCGCCGTGAACGAAAATCACGCCCGGATGCTTTCCGGCGCCTTGCGGAAGGAAGAGCTGGCCGTGGATCAGCCAACCGTCGGCTGCGCGGAACGAGACCTCTTTGGGCGTGACGAGCTGCGCTGAGGGAAAGTCCGCCGAAAGTAAATCGGCATCGAGCGCGCGTTGCGCGCCGTTCGATGAGATCGTAACCAGCGGCGGCTGCTGTGCCGTCGCTCGATCGAACGCCGCTGCGTCATTGGCAAGCCCGACCGGCTGCCACTCGCTGCTCGCCCCGCTCGCCAACGGCGCGATTTCGCCCGTCGCGACGTCGACTCGAAACGAGTGCCGCCGATCGTCGTCGCCTGCCGTTGACCCGGTGTTCGCCGAGTAAATCACCGATTGGAGGTCGGGCACCATCGCAACGTCTTCGACCATAAACGCGCCGGGCGTCAGCAGCCGCGCTGTACGCCCGTGCTGACCCGTGTCGGCATCAACGGCATAGAGGTGCGGCCAGTTGTCTTCTTCGCTCTTGAAGACGAGCTGACTCGCCGCAGCCCATTCCAAAAATGGCCCCCCAGCCGTTTGCGGAATCGAGCCGCGCGGCGTGTTGGAGCTCGACCACACTACGTGACCGTCGCCCGAGCGCACGTCGACGACTCGAATCTGCCACGGGACCGGGTTCCAGTTCAGCGGATTCTGCGGCGGACCGCCGTCGCCAGGTAAGCGAATGAACGCAACGCTTTCGCCGTTTGGCTGCCAGCGCGGCATGATATCTTGCGATGTGGTCGGGGCGAGATATTCGATCGGGGTCGTATCGTTCCGATAGATCGCGATGAAGCTATGGTCGGTTCGCGTGGAAACGAACGACAGCGCGGAGCCGTCGGGAGACCAGTGCAAGTCCGAATCTTGCCCGCGGTCGAAGAAGAGCCGCTTCGCCATGGAGCTTCCGTCGATCGGCGCGACCATGACGGCGCCGCCGTTCGTAAACACGACGCGCGTTCCGTCTGGCGAGATCGCTGGCGCGTCGCCGGTGCCGAGCAACTTCGACGAGTTTACCCTGAGCGAAGTCGAAGGGCGCGTTAAAACCGACCATATCTGCATCTCCGGCTGTTGTGGATTCGAGGCCGGACCAGGCTGCAGCAGCTCCGGCCAATTCGCGTCGTGGTCTCCCCCGCGAACGTACACGACGTGTGCATCGTCGTTGGAAATGACGAGGTTGCTGAGCTCCTGGCCGTCGTCGTTGCCCGACGAAAAGAGTTCCTTCGGCGTGAAGTCCGGCGCGGCGGCGTACCAGAGCGTTCGAACCCCTTGCGTGTCGAGCGCGTAGGCGATGGCCGTACCTCGCTCGTCACGAACGAGCGCAGCCGGAAATGGGTAATTCAGTATCTGGGCGAGCGTAAATGCGGCAAGCATGGCCGCTCTTTACGCCGTTACACCCGCACGCTCCCCGACCGCAAACGTCAGCTCTCCCCTGTTTTCGTCGAATCCGACCTCCACGCTGTCGCCCTCGTTGATCTCGCCCGCCAATATCTTGCGCCCGATCGGCGTTTCGAGTTCCTTTTGAATCGTGCGTTTGAGTGGGCGCGCGCCGTAGTGCGGATCGTATCCCACTTTGACGATGTGGCGCTTGGCCGCATCTGAAAGCACCAACGCGACGCGGCGCTCCGCGAGGCGTTGCCGCAAGCGCTGGAGCTGGAGATCGACGATCGTCATCAGCTCGTCCTCGTCGAGCGCGTGGAAGACGATGATCTCGTCGACGCGATTGAGGAATTCCGGGCGAAAGTGCTGGCGCAATTCGTCGAGCACGGTGGCGCGCATCACGGCATAATCCGCGCCGTTGAAGGAACCTTTGTAGTCGAGAATCCGATGGCTGCCGATATTCGAGGTCATGATCACGATTGAGTTTTTAAAATCGACCGTGTGGCCTTGACCGTCGGTCAGACGGCCGTCGTCGAGAATCTGCAAGAAGACGTTAAAGACGTCGGGGTGGGCCTTCTCGACTTCGTCGAAAAGGATCACCGAGTATGGCCGGCGACGCACCGCTTCTGTAAGCTGACCGCCTTCTTCAAAGCCGACGTATCCCGGAGGAGCTCCGAGCAACCGCGCGACGGTGTGCCGTTCTTGATACTCCGACATGTCGATGCGGATAAGCGAGCGTTCGTCGTCGAAGAGATACTCCGCGAGCGCCCGAGCCAGTTCGGTTTTACCGACCCCGGTAGGTCCGAGAAAGATGAACGAGCCGATCGGGCGATTGGGATCGGCGAGCCCCGAACGCGACCGCAACACCGCTTGCGCGACGGCGTCGACGGCCTCGTTTTGACCGACGACACGCCGGTGCAGCTCGTCCTCGAGATGGAGCAGCTTCTGCTTTTCGCCCTCTAAGAGCTTGGTAACCGGAATGCCGGTCCAGCGGGAAATAACCTCGGCGATATCGTCTTCGTCGACCTCTTCTTTTGAGAGTCGCGCGCCGTCTTTACGAGCCAGCCGCTCTTCTTCAGCGGCAAGCTCTTTCTGCAGCTGAGAAAGCGTACCGTAGCGTAGCTCGGCGACGCGGTTGAGATCGTACTGGCGTTCGGCTTGCTCGATCTGAACCTTCGTCTGCTCGATCTGTTCGCGAAGCGTGCGCAGTTTGACGGCGGCGCTCTTTTCCGCGTCCCACTGCACGCGCAGTTTGGCCTGCTTCTCGCGCAGCTCCGCCAGCTCTTTTTCAATCTGCTCCAATCGGCGACGGCTTGCGCTGTCGTCTTCCTTGCGCAGCGCCTCCCGCTCGATTTCGAGCTGCAGCACGCGTCGCGAAACCTCATCGAGCTCTTGCGGCATCGAGTCGATCTCGGTGCGAAGCTTCGCCGCCGCCTCGTCGACCAAATCGATCGCCTTGTCGGGCAAGAAGCGATCCGTGATGTAGCGATTGCCCATCGTTGCAGCCGCGACCAGCGCGGCATCTTTGATGCGTACGCCGTGGTGCGCCTCGTATTTCTCCTTGAGCCCACGCAGGATCGAAATCGTATCTTCGACGCTGGGCTGATCGATGATCACGGGTGCGAAGCGACGCTCGAGCGCGGCATCCTTCTCGATGTATTTGCGATACTCGTCGAGCGTCGTCGCCCCGATCATATGCAGCTCGCCGCGCGCGAGCATCGGCTTGAGCAGGTTGCCCGCGTCCATCGCACCCTCGGCCTTGCCCGCGCCGACCACGGTATGCAGCTCGTCGACGAAGAGTACGATCTGGCCCTCAGAGGCGGCGACGTCTTTGAGCACGGCCTTCAGGCGCTCTTCGAATTCGCCACGGTACTTAGCACCGGCGATCAGCGCGCCCATGTCGAGCGAGACGATGCGCTTGCTTTTTAAACCTTCAGGGACGTCGCCGCGGACGATGCGTTGCGCCAGGCCTTCGACGATCGCCGTCTTGCCGACCCCCGGATCGCCGATCAGTACCGGGTTGTTTTTGGTGCGGCGCGACAGCACTTGAACGATGCGACGGATCTCTTCGTCGCGACCGATCACGGGATCGAGCTTGCCGCGCTCGGCTTCGAGCGTGAGGTCACGACCGTAGCGCTCGAGCGATTTGTAGGTGCCTTCGGGATCTTTCGTCGTGACGCGTTGATTGCCGCGAACCTCACGAAGCGCTTGCAGCAGCTTGTCCTTCGTCAGGCCGGCCTCGCGGAAGAGACGCCCGACCGCTCCCGACGACTGCGCCATCGCAAGCAAAACGTGCTCGACCGAGGTATAGTCGTCTTGGAGTGCCTTTGCGTCATTCTCAGCGACGCTCATGATGCGGGCGAGTTCGGGCGCGAGCGTCACTTGCGCACTGTCGGCGCTCCCGCCGCTCAGTCGTGGCAAACGCCCGATCGCGGCGTCGACCTGGCGCTCGAGCGCTTTGGGATCGACGCCGGCCTTTGCGATGATGTCGGGCGCAATACCGCGCTGTTGTTCGAGCAGCGCCGCGAGCATGTGCGCGGGCGTCGTCTGCGTGTTGTGCTCCTGAAGTGCGCGCGCGTAGGCAGTGTTGAGCCCCTCGCCAACGCGCTCAGTCATCTTCTCTACGTTCATTTCCCAACCATGATACAGCGCGTACCCGTTATCGGTTGCAGGATTGACCTTTTTTAAACCCTAAGCCGCCGCGATGCTCGAAATCGGGAGCGGGGCCGTGCGGGCCTATTACTTATTCGACGTTGCCGACACGATAGATTTGCCAAAAATAAGCGCGCTCGGCGCCGACACGCGCGCGCAGGCAGCACTTCCACTGCGCCCACCCGCACCTCCGTATCTGCAGTTTCCCGTTCCGCCGCTGGTAGCGAATCTGGCGGAGGCCGATTTCGACGGACTGCGCTGCTGGGTCCGAGTGAAGTTCTACGATTACGGGGTCGTCTCGCTGCGATTGACGTTTGCCTCCGCCGGCTCGTGGAGCGAACTGGCTGCCTTAACCGAACGGGCTCGTAGCGACGAACGCATCACGCGCTTCGCAGAATCGACCGTCATGCGAGTCTGCGATGAGTACGCGCACGCTCTGGACGAACGCCACCCGGCTCTCTTCGAAGATTATCTCATCGTCGAGATCGAGCGGTTTGCGGAGCCGATTGACGCCGAAACGCTCTTAGACGAGCATTCTGCTGCGCTCGCAAGCTTGTTACTAGGAGAGCGTCGTCCCCTCTCGACAACGGAGACCGAGGAAGCGTTGCGCGTGCGCTTCTCCTATCATGAGGACGATCTGACGATCGTGCAGTGGGACACCGCGATCGTGTACGATCGCGGTGAAAGCGCGCGCGCGATCGAGGAGATTCTGGAGTTTGCGAATTCGCAGTTGCTCGAACTGCGAACGTACGACACGCTGCTCGACCGTGAGCTCGATACGATCTATAAGATGCAGCCCGGAGAATCTCCCCGATCGCTGCGCGGTCGCCGGGAGGCCGAACAGGCGGCGACGCTACGCTATCTTATCGTCGACGTGCTCGAGTTGACCGACCGTTCGAGCAATGCCCTTAAAGTCGTGGGCGATGCGTACTACGCCCGCCTTTATCGATCGGCCGCCGCTCGGCTCGGTCTTGCGGACTGGCAGCATCAGATCGATACGAAACTGGCCAGCGTCGGCGAAATGTACCGCTTCCTCAGCGACGAGGCCCGCAGCCGCCGCGATACGTTCCTGGAAACCATCATCGTCGTCCTCGTCGCGTTCGAGGTCGTGATCGGCATTCTTACGCTCTTGCATCTCTAAGGTCGCGGTAACAATAGCTCATAAATGAAGCGGTGGGCGACAATCCTGCCACCCATCGCTTGCAACTTGAAGTTGGGTCTCCGGACTACGGCGTCGCTGTGTCGCTCATCGTCGCCCAGCTCTGCGATGATATCTTCCAGACGCCGTCGGAGTTGCGCAGCGTCATCGCGAGCAACCCTGTCTCCCGTTCCGCCTTTCCCTTCATGGTATAGGTAACGATCAAGGGCAGGACCATGTACGCGGTATCACCGGCTACATCGTAGTGTTTGACAGCCTGCGCCACCGCATGCACCTTCGCGACGCCCATCTTGGCATTGGTCTTGTCGAGGCGGCCCCACCACTGGCTGGCGGCCGTCGGACCGCTCCACGTGTACGGCGCGAACTCGTCGATGACGACTGCGTCGGCGGTGTAATAGGAGTCAAGCCCGGCAACACTGTCGGAGTTTGTCGCCAAGAGAACCGCGTTAACGGGGGCCATCATGGCGCCGTTCGGCGCCGCCGCTGCCGCGGGGACCGCGAGTAACGATAGGATGGCGGCGATGAAAAATATATTATAACGCATCATAAAATTGTGTCTCTTTTCTTAGCAGTCGCCTCGTGGATTACCTAATAAAACAAGCTGCCCGTCCTGAAACCGCTTATTCGGCGGCAGTAACGGCGGGCAGCCTTTCTTAGGAACACCTAGAGTCGCTGTACGTAGAGTATAGCATACTCTGGCCAAAAACGGTCAGAGTCCTTTACGCTGCTGCATTTCTAGCTGCGTCAACACGTTTTCGCCACACTCGCGGTCGATTTGGTTCGCTGAGGCAAGCAAGTTACGAACGACGCGCGCCCGGTCGGCTTCCGTTCGGTTCTGGCTAAGCTTTGCTTTCCCGTAGATAGCGTCGGCGTGCATCTCAAAACCCACAATCGCTCGGAGCTGCGTATCTCGATACGCGGGATCGAGCCGCGCCGGATCCCAAGCTTCCGCTTTCCCAGCCTCAAGTTTTGCCCTTAGAAGCTCGACCGCGCGCCAGGCATCAAATTGACGCAGTCGCCCGCACACGTGCGCGGCGGTGTAATTCCACGTCGGCACCGTTGCGTACGGCTTCTCGTACCATGAAGCCGCTATGTACGCATGGGGACCTCGAACGACGAGCGTCGCAGGCGCCTGCACCGCGATCGATTGCGCGTGCGGATTGTTACGAGCGACGTGGCCGATCAGCCAGACTCCATCCTCGCGCGCTTGCGCGATCAGCGGCAGATGGGAGACGCGCGGAAAATCGGCGTCACAGGTTATCAGTAACCCAAACGGGTTTCGTTCGATCAGCTCGAGCACCCATGCGCGATCGGTAACTTCGAATGGCGGCGGCACGTACATACTATCGCCATTCGCAGCCTTAGAAACCAAAGCCCTTCGCGCTACCCCGTCACTGCGGCACCGACTACGCCTCGCCCGCTCGAGAGGAATGACCGTCGTCCGTCGCCAGGCGCGCGAACATCAGGGCGTCGCATATATTTTCGTCGCGATCGACGTAGAACGCGCGCAGGGTCGCTTCGAGCCGAAATCCGCACTTTTCCAGGACTCTCGCGGAGGCGACGTTCGGCGCAAACACTCGCGCATCGAGACGCCGCAGGTTGCCGTTTGCGAGCGCGTCGTCCGAGAGCGTTCGCGCGGCGTCGGTACCGACGCCGCGTCCCCAATAGGCTCGGCCCAACCAATATCCGAATGCGGCCGTCCCGCCGCGCTCGCCGCCGACGGGCTCAATCCCAATGCCGCCCGCTATGACACCGTCGACTTCGATGGCATAGGCGCGCCCGCGCGTATCGCGCATTGCGAGGGCGATCCAACGCTCCGCGTCGCGGAGGGCGTAGGGGTGCGGGAACGCTCTGGTCATCCACCGGGCAACCATAAAATCGTCGGCGACCGCGCAAATTGCGCTCGCGTCGCCGATGCGATACGGACGAAGCCGGCAGAGCCGGCCCTCAAGGGCCTGCAGCACAAGCGTGGTAAGCGTTGGAATACATCGGCTGCAGGCTATAGACGGTTCCACCGACCGGGATCTTCCATTGGAACGTCTGACACAGATCGGCGACCTCATCATAGAACGTGAAGTTAAACCACGCGAAGGCCGGACCGGGGTCGGTAATCGACTCGAACGTCTCGTGCGCGAGCGTCGACGCAGTGGAGTTCGTTAGGGCGCTGGCTCCAGACGAAGCGCGCGAGGCACAGAAGCCGACATCTTGAAACGGCTCGATTGAAACGATGACGTTCTTGGGAATGTCTTTGAAAGCAACACTCTCGTGGTAGGCGCAAAAGTTGAACGTTCGAGGGTGATCGGGCGAATAACAGGATCGTGAGCGGTCGAAGCACGTGTCCGTGCCTTGAGGCAAAAAAACGTGATATACCGTGGAATATCCGGCCTGCTTCCCATTTCGGGTAAGCGCCGCGTGAACGATCGCTAAGAGATCGTTCTGATAGAGCAGATTTGTGTAGGTGCGATACTTTACCGTAAACGCGCCTCCGAATGCGTACCCATTGGGATTGGAGTCGGTATACTGCCGCAGGAGTGCCGCGAACCGGCTTCCGGTAAGATTCTTTTCGAAGCCCTCCGGATCGCCCCAACAGTTTTCGCCACCGCTCTTACAGTTCACGTAAACGTTGAAGGAAGAAGCCGTCTTCATGATTGGACCGTTCTTGCGAACCAAGTCGGCGGGATACTTGAGTCTACGCTCTTCTGCGCCGGCGCGCCGCTGTTCGGTCCGCAGCAGCATCAGATGGTATGAAAGAATGCGAGCGGTTTGCGCGCTCGCAACGTCGTCGGAAGTAACGCGCAGCGCCACCTCCGCCGCGCTTACCGCATGAGGTAGCGTCGGCGTCGGTGCGAGGGCGGAGCTGCCGCACGCCGCGACGACGCTTGAGAAAACGAGCGCGCCAATAGGCCGAGCGAAACGCTTCATAACGGGCCTCCTTATTGAACGGAACTTTTTGCTTGCCGCAGGGTGCGATAGTCACCGTTGCGGATCGTTACCGCGTGCGAGTCGAGCCATTCGAGCAGCGGGACGGCGAATTTGCGCGAGGTTCCCAACATATCCCGAAACTCGGCAGCGGTCATGCGGTCGTGTGCGCGCAAATAAACTTCGACGCGCGCGCGGATGCGCGCGATCTGCGGCCCCTGGTAGAGATCGTCGCCGACCTTCACGAATGCGCTCAGCGCGAGCATCGTGTCGAAGGATTTCAAAATCCCGGCGACCGGTGAGAGCCTGACCGCGGCGGCGGCGCCGGCAAACGGAATCGGAAGAAATGGCTGCGCCGTGCCGATTGGAACGAGCTGGTCGAAGAAAGCGCGCTGCTCGGGCGTAAATGACGGCCGATGATCGACCGCCGCGTAGTAACCTCCGCGCTGAACCAGGCGACCTTGCTCGAGGAAGTGTCCAGCGACGCGCACGAGCGTTGTTTCGGGTTCGCCCAGCGCGCGAGAGAGCGCGATCGAGGTCATCCCCATCGCCCACGGTTCGATCCGATGCGCTTCGTCGAGTCGCGCCAGCATCGAGGCGAGCAAGGTTCGCGCGGCGGTGCCTTCGACGTATGCCTGCGGTCGGCTCACGCGCACCACCTCTTCTCGTTCCATCAGCCGCTCGACTGCGTTGCGCGCTACGTCCTCTCGAAGATTGGCCTCAAACGCGATCGCGCTCAGCTCGACGGCTTCGAGACCTTTGTTGCGAAGGATTGCGAGTATCGCTTCCTCATCGGAAGTTCGGCTGTCAAAGGGCGGTTGAACATCGACGCCTTCGACGTATCCGCCTCCGAGCAGCGTCATCGGCGATGGCCGCCGTAGAATGAAGCGCACGCCGGGGAACGCAACCACCGGCTCGCGCAGGTGGAGTCGAGCACGTACCTCGCCCCCTTGCGTGACACTCTCGTCGGTGACGAGGGTTCCGAGAATTTCCGCCGATCCGACGTAGGCGCGAACCGGTGTCCGCCGGCGCAAGAGGCCGGCCGCGTGCTGAAGCGGCACAAAGCGCACCGTGAAGCTCCGGCGAGCGCAAAACTCGCGGCCGACGATTGCCTGTCCCCGGCTAATTTCACGGCGATCGATTCCCGGCAAATTGAGCGCGACCCGAGAACCCGCCTCCACGCGTTTGCGGGTCGAGTCGAATACGCCGATGCTTCGAACGTGCGCCGATTTTCCGTCCGGCTCGAGTGCGAGCGTTTCGCCAATCTCGATCGTTCCTTGCATGAGGGTGCCCGTGACGATCGTGCCCAGCCCCGGCAGGGCGAAGGCGCGATCGATCGGCAGATAGACGGGCGCGTTTGGGTTACGCGGTGGAATCGCTGCGAGTTCGTCGTGCAACGCCGCCTTGAGACTCTCGAGATTATCGCCGGTCACCGCCGAAACCGCAAAGACCGCTGACGCTGCCGCGATCGTCCCGACAAGTTGCTCGCGAATCCGCCGGCAGGCGTCGTCCCTATCCTGCGGATCGACGAGGTCGATCTTGCTCGCGACAACGAGCACGCGGCGCACGTTGAGGAATTGAAGAATTTGGAGATGCTCGAGCGTTTGCGCCCTCACGCCTTCGCTTGCGTCGACGACCAGCAGCAAGAGCTCCATGCCGGCGGCGCCGGCAAGCATGTTGTGAAGGAAGTGCTGGTGCCCCGGCACGTCGACGATTCCCCCTTCGAGACCGTCATCGAAGCGCAAATGCGCGAAGCCGAGGTCGAGCGTCATGCCGCGCACGCGCTCCTCGATCAGCCGGTCGGGGTTCGTCCCGGTGAGCGCGGCGATAAGCGCCGACTTTCCATGGTCGACGTGCCCCGCGGTTCCAATGATGTGCACTACGCGGCCGTGAGTTTCGACCGAACGCGGTACTCGCCGAGGATCTCGCCGGCGGCTCGCAAGCCAGACTCCGCTCCGCCTTCCATGAAGCCTTGGTATGCGACCGACGTATGCTCTCCCGCGAAGTGGACGCGCCCTTGCGCTCTGGCTTCGTGCCCCGCGATCGTCGTGCACTGTCCGACCAGCCAGCACGAGTAACTGGCGCGAATGTTTGGATCGGCTTGCGCGTTGCCGAAGGTCGCTTTACCGTTCCAGGTCGGCGAAACTCCGGGCCAAATTCGATCGAGCTGCTCGAAGCAGCCGCGCACGTGCCGGGCTACCGCGGCCGAGTTTGCGATGTGCGCATACGGCATCGGGGGGGTGTCGAGCATCGCCGGACTCCCGGCGGTGAAAACTTCGATAAGGCCTTGCCCACCGCGTTGACCAAGCGAGTAATCGAGCGAGCTCTGCATCGGAAATGTCGTCCATATCTGTCCGGTCGTAGGTTCCGGCCACGCGTGCGTCGCTCGCATCCAGGCGCGCCGGTCGAACTGGAGGTGCAGCTTCGTGTGGTAGCCGTAGCCGAGGTTCTCGATCGCATTGACCTTCGCCGAATCGAAGCCCGCGCTCGAATAGTCGAGGGCGCGCAACGCGATGAACGGAAGCGCGAGCACCACTCGGTCGGCGTAGACCGTTTCGCTCGTTCCGCCGTGGTCGAAACGCAACGCATACGAACCGCCGGCGATGCGACGGATCGCGAGCAACCGGCGATTGAACAGCACGCTGCCCGCCGGCAGCCACGCAGCGATCGCCTCCGGAAGCGCTTGACTTCCGTCCGCGAGGATGTAGCGCTGATCGGAGTATCCCAAGACGTTCATTTGGTGGTTTTGCGCGTAGGAACGCTGCGCGCCGAGCTGGACGACGAGATTCAGTGCGCTTAGCTCCTCGATCCCTCGCCCGTATTCGTTGCAATACGACTCCTTGATGAGCCGGCCAAGCTGCGATTCCAGACCGTTGGGCACGTAGCGCTCGATCCAGTCGCGCATGCTCATGAGATCGAGGCGTCGAGCCATCGGCGAAGCGTTTGCGTATGTCGTTGTCGGCGGTATTTTGCCGAGCTGTTCCTGAAGAATCGGATAGATCTTGGCAAAGTCCCGATCGGCATCGGACATCGCGTAGTACCGCCCGTCCAGGTAGCAGGTATCGCGAGCCCCCGGCGGCCAGCCCGCATGCGTGTCGAGCAGCGCGAGATTGAATCGCCGCGCGAGCCGGTGCATCGTGAGGTGGAGCGAATCAACCATTGCGCCGCACCACTCGGTATGTTGTCCGTCATCCCAGTAACTGCGCTCCGAATGCATCCGCCCGCCTACGCGCGCCGACGACTCGTAAATGGTCGAATCGATTCCTGCATCGCGCAGGCGCATCGCCGCTACCAATCCGGCGATACCGGCTCCCACGATCGCAACCCGCTCGCGTTGACGCGCTTGCGAACTGCTGCAAGCAACGAACTCCCCAGCCGCCGCCGCCGCTAATGCGGCCGCCCCCGCCCGACGGATAAATTCGCTCCGGCTCATATCATCCTGAGCTTGGCCTGCCCTGAGCTTGCCGAAGGGTCGAAGGACGTGGCGTATCAAAGCTTGATGCTGAGGTCTGCGAAGAAACCGAAAGGCTGAAGCACCGACGAGATCCCAACTTCGGTGATGTTGTAGAAGGTTCCGTACGGATAGCGAAGCTGGGCCGGCGGATTCTTCACGAAATTCCCCGATGGTGCGAGAATGTTCGACGGCAGGTTGGAGTAGACGCATGTGACCGAATTGTCCCAGGCGTAGCCACGCTGAAAGCAGTGATTGTAGAGGTTGACTGCTTGAACGGTCAACGTCATGCGTGGGGTTAGCTCGTAACTGGTCTGAAGATTGGCGGAAAGTTCGGACGGCTGCAGGAACGCGCCGAGGTTGTCGAAGCGGTTGCTGTACGGATCGGGCAGAAAGATCGCACCAGTTGCGCCTCCGGCGCAGCTGACGCCCGGCCGCAGCGGCGTCTTGTCCGGCTCGGCAGAGCACGACTGCGGCACGTATCCCGGCCATACGAGCGGCGACCCATAGTTCGAGCCGTCGTTGTAATGCACCGACGGCGTGACCGCGAGTTTTCCCCGGCGATAGTTCAAGATCAGCGACGCGACGTCGGGTACTTCGTACCCGTTTGCGGCGTTGAATGGGCTTGGAATCACGTCGTACGGCGTGTACCATCCCGACGTATCGAAGAGCGGCTGCAGCGTATCGGCATAGTACGGATTCGGAATCTTCAGCTTGCCGTGGTCGTGCGTGCCCGATTGCGTATTGCGCAAAGCCGGTGCGGAGTTTCCCGGATACGCGCCGCTGCCGCAGGCCTGCCAGTTCGGCGAACTCTTGGTCACGCCGGCGCACGCCGACGTGTACGAATTGTAGAGCTCGATCTGCGTATTGAGCGCGTCGATGACGCTCACTCCGTTGATCGAGCTAAAGCGAATTCGGTTTTGCGTGTGCGTGTACGAGAGCAAGCCCGAAAGCCCGTTCCGGCTGAAATCGCCGTATTGGAGCGAGAGTTCGACGCCGTACGATTCCTGCGTCCCGACGTTGAGACCGGCGAGCGTTCCCTGCAGCGCGTTGATCGCTTGGAACTGCAGCTGGTTGGTGGTATCGCGGTAGAATGGCGTCACCTTGTACGAGAGCTGCGTCCCTTTGACGTGCTTCTCCAGCGAGAGGTCGAAGTTGTCCGACGTGTCCGGGTAGATGTCGTGATCGGGCGTGTGGTATCCGTACGGGTAAAACTGCGCGATGAACGACGCGAGATTCTGTTGATAGGTGTTATACTGATAGTACGACGAGCCTTCGGCGCGGGCGTACTTTCCGGCCGAGCCGCGAATCACCGTATCGGGATTAATCGTGTACGTGAACGAAACGCGCGGCTGGAAGACGTTGAAAACGTTCGCGCCCGCCTCGACGTTGTAGAGTCCGTTGCCGGGCGCGGTGAGAGGCGCCAAACCCGGCGCGCAGGGACCAAACGAACCTTTCGCCGAGTTCCAGGTCCACTGCGTCGGTTTACCCGGCGCGCCGCAATACTCGTCGTTGTAGGCATCGAACCAAAACTGCCGCGCCGGATAGCCGTCTTCCAAATTGTTCGTCGCATATTGGAAATGATCGAGTCGCGCCCCCAGGTTGACGACGAGCCGGTCGTTCGGCTCCCAAAGATCGGTCAACGCGAACGAGGAGAAGTGCGGCGTTACGTTATCAACCTGCGCGCTCTCGCCGTTCTCGGTCATTATCCAGGTCGCACCGGCCATAGCCGCGGGCGATCCTCGCGGAGCATGGCCCGGCGTGAGATTGAAGTCGTACGAGCCTTCTCCGGGATAACAACCGCTCGTCGGAGTGAGGCATCCGCCCTGGCTTCCCGCATCGAAACAGCTCCACGGCTGCCCCGTCACGTAGTTGTAGCATTTGCCGTTGGGCGTACCGTAACTCGAGAGGATCGTTCCCAAACCGGTTGCTCCGAGACTCGTCGTAGATGGATCGGTCGAACTAAACATCGCGTTGTACGTTTGCAATCGCTGCGTATTGTATGAGGCTTCTGCGGTGATAAGGTTCTCCGTAGCGAGCTGATTGGCATAGATCAAGCTGCCACCGTATCCGTGCTCGAAGACTTCATAGTCCGCCGGATCCGAGCCGAAGACGAGCTGGGCGCTGTTGGGGCCGTTGATGAACCAGTTCGAATATTCGCCGTAGACGAGCGCCCGCAGGTACGAATGCGGGTCGATGTTCTTTTGATACTGAAGCTTCTCGATCGAGTAGCCGTTCCAATTTCCGTCGCGATCGCTTGGGTCGACCGGGCCCCCGATCGCGCGGTCGGTCGGGCTGCTGGGGAACAAACCAACGACGAGATCCTTTGGATTGGGCGCCTGCATCAGCGGCCCGCCGTAATAGAGTGAATCCAGGTACGGCATCGGATACCCAATGCCGGTCTGCTTGCCGACTTCGGGCGTATACCCGATATCGCTCGCAGAACTGTAGAACTGCGCCGCGATGCCGCCGGTAACGTAGAGCATTTGAATGTCGTCGCGCAGCGCCGAATCGCGATGCGGAACGCCGATATGGAGATTGATCACATTTTCCCGGTCGAAATCGGTAGCTTGCGCGTAGCTGTAGCCCGGCTGGGAGATGAATCCATACCCAGGCGCCTTGCCACCCGAACCGTCCAGGATATTGTAGACGTTGTTGTTCGTGGGGACGCTGAGCGGATAGAAGTAGAGCGGATCGCTCACCCCGCCGAATTGGTCTCCATAGCGAAACGATTGATTCGTGCCCGAAAATCCCACGTAGTAGGAGAAGAGCCTGTCCGGCGTCGCGCCGCCGATTTCGACGGTTGCCTGATGGTAGAAGGCTGGGGCGCCGATGCCCAAATCCGCAGCGGCATAGCCGGGATACGTGCCGGTCTTGATGACCTGATTGATGTAGCCGGCTAAACCTGACGAGTTCGACGTCGCCGGCGTACCGCCGGTATAGACCTGCACCTCTTGGTTGCCGAGCGACGTCAGCGTCGCGATCGGGGCCAGATCCGATTGCCGAGTCGTCGGCAGGCCGTCGAATTCATACGCGACCTGATCGACGTCGCCGCCGCGAATGTAGACGCTTTGGTACCAGCCTTGCTGGTTCGACGGAATATTGACACCGGGGGCGCTCGCGATCGCGCCGTAGGCTTGCGTCAGCGATCCCGAACCGCTAAGCGTCGAGGCCGCCTTCTGTCCGGACGGATTGATCGAGTACACGTCGCTCGTGACGCCGCCCCTGACCAGCGACTGCGCCGAACGTGAGGTCGTACGCGCGATCGTCTTGAGTGCCTTTTGCAGCAGTAACGTTACGGTCGCGGATTGATCCGCGACGACGCTGATGCCCGGCTGCGACTGCGGCTCGTATCCTGGTTTGGTCGCATTGACGGTGTATGTGTCGGGTTGCAGCGAGATGAATGAAAAGGCTCCCGCCGCATCCGAGACGCTCTGCGCGGTCTGCGACGGCGACGCGGCGATCACGACGGCTCCCGCCACCGGTGCGTGCGTTATCGTGTCGACGACGCGGCCGCGCAACGTGCCGGTGGTGCCGGCTCTCGTTTGGAGGGGCAGAGCAACGAGCGCAAGGACGACGAGCGCGGCGATCCGCTTTGCCATAAAGAAGGCCCGCCTTAAACCTGCCGAATAGGACTTCCTCGCCATACCATGGGAGTACGAGAAAAAACGCCGAGCTCCGTTACCGAGACCTCGCTCGCGCAGCGCCGCCGAGAGAGCGTTGCGCGCGGCGTCGCGACGGCGCATCCGATTTGGATCGCCCGCGCAGACGGCTCGACGCTCTGGGACGTTGAAGGCCGCCGGTACCTCGATTTCATCGGCGGCATTGCGACGCTCAATGCCGGCCATAGCCATCCAAAGGTCGTCGCCGCCATCGCCGAGCAGGCCGCACGTTTCACGCATACCTGTTTCCAAGTGGCGATGTACGAACCGTACGTGCGCGTAGCAGAAGAGCTCAACCGCCGCGCGCCGGGACCTTCGCGCAAGAAGACGCTGCTGCTTTCGACGGGCGCCGAAGCAACGGAAAACGCCGTCAAGATCGCGCGCGAGTATACGCGCCGTCCCGCGATCGTCGCATTCACGCACGCCTATCACGGCCGGACTCTGCTCGCGCTCACGATGACCGGCAAGGACGATCCTTACAAACAACACTTCGGTCCGTTCTGCAGCGACGTTTACCACACGCCATATCCCTACGAGCACCACGGGGTGACGATGCGTCAAGCGCTCGACGCACTCGAGAAACTCTTCTCGGCTACCGTCTCGCCGGACCGCGTTGCGGCGATCATCGTCGAGCCGGTGCTCGGCGAAGGCGGCTTCGTTCCGGCACCCGCAGACTTCTTGCCCGAACTTCGGCGCATTGCGGACACGCACGGCATCCTGCTCATCGCCGACGAGATTCAAACCGGATTCGGCCGTACCGGCACCTTCTTCGCATGCGAGCAGTACGGGGTCGAACCGGACTTGATGGCGGTCGCGAAATCGCTTGGCGGCGGGCTGCCGCTTGCCGCGGTCGTCGGCAAGGCCGAGATCATGGACGCGCCCGAACCGGGTGGTTTGGGGGGCACCTTTGCCGGCAATCCGGTCGCCTGCGCGGCAGCGCTCGAGATCTTCGAGCTGATGGACGAGGCGTTCTTGGCACGCGCTCGAGCGATCGGTGCGCGCATCGTCGCCGCGCTGCGTGCGCTGCAAAGCGAATTCAGCCAGATCGAGGACGTGCGCGGACTCGGCGCAATGCTTGCGATCGAGCTTTCGTCGGGCGCACCCGAGATCGTCGAGGTCGCCCGCGAGCGCGGGCTGCTGCTGCTCTTGGCCGGCAAGCGCAACGTCATTCGGATTCTCGTTCCGCTCGTCGTCCGCGACGACGAGCTCGACGAAGGGCTCGCCATTCTGAGAGAGAGCGCCCGAGAAGTGTTGACGAGGTGATCGAAAATTACCGGTGATCGCGAGCGCAAGGTTTACGAATACACGGAGCGCGTTTTAGAACTGATCGCAAGTACCGAGATTACCCCCACGCAAGCTGCGTGGATCGCGCAAGAGACCGTGGAGTCGTTCCGCGACCACGTCAATCCAGGCTTTTTGGAGTATCGTAAGGCGACGGATCCACGGCGCGCGGGCGCTGTCGTGGAGTGGGCGGATGCGGGACCGAACTCGTATCGCGACGTCGACGGGCGCACGTACCTCGATTGTCTGGGCGGGTTCGGCATCTTCAACGTTGGCCACCGCAACCCCAAGGTCGTTAAAGCAGTCAGCGACCAGCTGCGCCGGCAGCCGTTGCACAGCCAAGATTTGCTCGATCCGCTGCGTGCAATGCTCGCAAAGACTCTGGCGATGCTGACGCCCGCGGGTCTCGACTACAGCTTCTTTTGCAACAGCGGCACCGAAGCTGTCGAAGGTGCTCTGAAGCTCGCGCGCGCGTACGATCCGACGAAACAGACGATCGTCGCGGCGACGAAAGGCTTTCACGGCAAGAGTTACGGCGCGCTCTCGGCGAGCGCCAAGGCAGAGTTCCGGCGGCCGTTCGGCCCGATGCTGCCGAACATCGAACACGTGCCTTTCAACGACGTGCTTGCGCTGCGCGACATGCTCACCTCGTGCAAAGCGGTCGGCGAGGACGTCGGCGCGGTGCTGCTCGAGCCCATTCAGGGCGAGGGCGGTGTCAACATTCCCGACGACGAGTATCTTCCCAGCGTACGAGCGCTCTGCGATGAGTTCGGAGCGCTCTTTATCCTCGACGAAGTGCAGACGGGCATGGGGCGGACGGGAAAGATGTTCTGCTGCGAGCACTACGGCGTCGCGCCGGACTTGATGTGCCTTGCAAAGGCGTTCGGCGGCGGCGTGGTTCCGGCAGGCGCAGTCGTCGGCCGGCGCGAGATCTTTGCACGGCTCTTCGACAATCCATTCCTGCACACGTCGACGTTCGGCGGAAACCCGCTCGCGTGCGCTGCGGCGCTAGCGACGATCAACGTGTTGATCGAGGACCGCTTGCCCGAGCGCGCCGCAGTTTTGGGAGAGCGAATGCTCAGCGGCATCCGCCAAGCCGTCGCCGGCCACGAAGATCTGGTCGTCGACGTGCGGGGCAAAGGCCTCTTGATGGCTATCGAATTTCGCGATCACGAGACCGGCTTCGAGCTTGGCAAGCGCATGCTCGAACGTGGCGTGCTCGTTTCGGGGACGCTCGTGAACGCGCGCGTCATTCGCGTCGAGCCGCCCCTGACCATTACCGCGGAGGAAGCCGATTACGTTTGCCAGGCGCTCGCAGCGAGCCTCGCGTCGATGTCCTCATCTCACCCCGAGCACACCTCTTTGTCATCCTGAGCACGGCTCTTTGTCATCCTGAGCCTGTCGAAGGATGACCGCACGAGGAGTAACGCCATAATGCAAACCGCAGCTCGTAACTCAGCCGCCGAGACGATCCTTAAGAACCTGCCGCGCATCGACGGCATTATTCCGATGTACGTCGGCGGCAGCTGGAGGCTCGCTGCCGAAGGCGGCACGCGCGAGCTCAACAACCCAGCCAATGGCCGCGCCATTGCCACCGTCGCGGAAGCGACCGCGACCGACGCCGAAGCAGCGATCGGCGCGGCGCGGCGAGCCTTCGATGACGGGCCGTGGGGCTCGATGAATGCCGCGGATCGCGCCGCGCTGCTTTTCAAAGTGGCCGACGCAATCGACGCGCATCGCGATGAGTTCCTGCGGATCGATACCCTCAACAACGGCAAGCCGCTGCGCGAAACGGAGTACGATGCGATCGACGCCGCCAACTGTTTTCGGTACTACGCCGGCCTCGCAACCAAGCCGCACGGTCAGACGTTCGACGTTCCGGCGCCGTCGCAGACGTTCACGGTCCGCGAGCCGATCGGCGTCTGCGGACAGATCGTTCCGTGGAACTACCCGCTGCTGATGGCGACCTGGAAGCTCGCGCCGGCATTGGCCGCCGGCAACGTTTGCGTCTTAAAGCCGGCTGAACTTACGCCACTTTCGGTGATCCGATTGGCCGCAATTTTTGAGGAGCTGCAGTTCCCGCCCGGCGTCGTGAACGTCGTCCCGGGCGCGGGCGCCACGGTCGGTCACGCAATCGCCGCCAGCCCGCTCGTCGACAAAGTCGCCTTCACTGGTGGGACGAAGACTGGGCGCAGCATCATGCACGACGCAACGACGAATCTCAAAAAGATTTCACTCGAACTCGGCGGCAAATCGCCCAACGTCGTCTTCGCGGATGCCGATTTCGACACGGCGGTCGATTACGCACTCTTCGGAATCTTTGCCAATGCCGGCCAGGTCTGCTCGGCCGGATCGCGCCTCATCGTACAGCGAAGCTTTCACGACCGCTTCATCGAGCGGCTCGTCGAGCGTGCGCAAAACATTCGCGTTGGCGACGGTTTCGATCCGCAGACCGAGATGGGGCCGATTATCTCGCCGGTTCATCGGGAACGCGTCGAGGCGTACATCAGGACCGGCCGAGATGAGGGCGCGACGCTGCTCTGCGGCGGCAACCGGCTCGGCGGCGCGCTTGCCGACGGGAATTTTATCGCCCCGACGATCTTCGACAACACCTCGCCGAAAATGCGCATCGTGCAAGAAGAAATTTTCGGTCCGGTGCTGGTCGTCCAAACGTTCGAGAGCGAAGCCGAAGCGATCGCGCTGGCAAACGACACGATTTACGGCTTGGCCGGCGCCGTCTTTACTCAAGACATCGCCAAAGCACACCGCGTCATCCGCAAGATGCGCGCCGGGATCACGTGGATCAACACCTATCATCCGACCTACAACGAAGCGCCGTGGGGCGGCTACAAGCAATCCGGGATCGGGCGCGAGCTCGGCACCTACGGCTACGACGCGTACACGGAAGTCAAACAGATCAACGTCAATCTCGACGTTGAGCCGTCGGGCTGGTTCAGCGAGTAAGAGCGCTAAACGACGCAAGCGGTCGGGGTCGGGCGCGCCCCAAGGACGGTCGCGACCGAGTAGGTGGCCATCGCGATGACCACGCCGGCGGCGGTCACGACCACGTACGTCAACCACGACGGCGCGCCGGGAAAAACCCGGCCGCCGATCCATCCCGCGCCAACGCTTATCGGAACCGCGATGAAGACGGCGCCCGAAGCGACGAACGGAACGGATACGAGAAGCGCGATCAGCGGCACGATAATCGGCCGCATCGCCGGATCGCAGCTCGCGAACATAAAACCGGCGACGGCTGCGCCGAGCCAGACGAAGAGCGCAACGGCTGCCGCGAAAACGTGCGCTCGAATGCTCCGCCCGCAGAGCGCCGCTGCCAACGCAATAGCAAGCACGACGCCGGCCAAGCCGCCGACGTAGTACTCGTGCTCGTTATGCATCGTCTGCCGGGCCACGAAGACGTCGGCGACCAGCGCGCCGAGAAGCAGGGAACAGATGACGAAGCGCACGACGCCTCCTTCAACAACGCTCTCCAGTCGATCCTCGATGTCGAGGCTCCGGATTGGTTCTCAGAGGGCTGATACCGAGGCGCGACAAGGCTCGATCGGCAAGCACTTTACCCCCCGTCTGGCAACGCGGGCAATAGTTCGTTTCGTTCTCGGCATACCGGATGCGCCGGACCGTCTCGCCGCACTGCGGGCAGCCTTTGCCGTAGCGCCCGTGCACGGCCATGTCGTCGCGAAAGGCCGTGACGCGCTCGGGGAACGCCTCTTTCGCCTCGTCGGATAACCGAACGATCCACGCGCTCAGCGTGTCCCGCGTCGCGTTGAAGAGCCGCGCCCATTCGTCGGGCTGCAGCTTTTGCGTTAGCGCGATCGGCGAGAGCCGCGCGGCGTGAAGAATTTCGTCGGAATAGGCGTTCCCGATGCCGTCCACGATGCGCGGATCGGTGAGCGCGCGCTTGAGCGTGTGATTTTGCGCGCTCATTGCGGCCACAAATGTGTCGAGATCGCATGCCAATACATCGGTACCGCCGCGGTCGAGTGCTTCGAGCGCTTCCCGTCCCTCGACAACGTGGAGCGAGGCGCGCCGTTTGTTCCCGGCTTCGGTCAATACGAGCGATCCGTCGGCAAAGTCGAAGGCCGCTAACGCGTTGCGGCTACCGAGCTTGGCTCCGGCTGCCCGCCAGTGCAGGCGCCCTGCAATCATGAGATGGATCACGAGCCAAAGATCGCCGTCGAAACCGATGGCGATCCGCTTTCCGATGCGACGTACCTCGCGTACGCTTCGTCCTTCCAGCGCCGAGAGTGGCGGCACCGAAGTTCGCAAGAGCGAGACACTCGCAATCCGAATGCGCTGGAGCTTTCTATCGACAATGCGCGGCTCTAACGCGGCAATGTAGGCCGCAACGTCGGGAAGCTCGGGCATGCCGTTAAGAAGTAGGGGCGAGTTTCATTAAAGCGGAGATGACGACTCGGTCTTCCTCCGGCGTGATCGTGCGCAAGTCGAGCAGCAGCCGGCCGTCATCGATCCGAGCGATAATCGGAGGCGTTTCCTCGCGCAGGCGCGCTGCGGCGCCGTCGGTTTTCTCCGTTTTGACTGCGACGGCAATCGAAGCGATGCGTTCTTGCGCGAGCGCACCGCCGCCGATGTATGCGTCGCTTTCGACGCTCGCCAGCGCCGGTATTGACTCGATGTAGACTCGCGCGCGCGCGCGCAACTCGTCGAGCGTCGTGGAGATCATGCGATAGAGTGGAAGACGGTCTCGAACAGACCCGTCGCGATAGAGCTGCAGCGTCGCAGCGAGCGCGGCGAGAGTCATCTTACCGACGCGCAGCGCCCGTAGCAGAGGATTGTTGCGCATCCGCGCGATGAGCTGCGCACGGCCTACGACAATGCCGGCTTGCGGGCCTCCGAGAAGCTTATCGCCCGAGAACGTTACCAATCCGATGCCATCGGCCAGCGCCTCCTGCACCGTCCGCTCGTGTGCCACGCCGTACCGCGTGAGATCGACGAGCACACCGCTTCCCAAATCTTCGACGACCGGAACGCCCGCGCGACGGCCAAGCTCCGCCATTTCGCGTGCACTCGCTTCGTGCGTAAAGCCTTCGATGCGATAGTTCGACGGATGCGTACGCAGCAGCAGCGCGGTTCGAGAGGAAAGTGCGCGCTCGAAATCTTCGATGTAGACCCGATTCGTCGCGCCAACGTCGACGAGCGTCGCGCCGCTGCGCTCGAGCACGTCGGGAACGCGAAAGCCTCCGCCGATTTCGACGAGCTGATTTCGTGCGACGATGACCTCGCTGCCTTTTGCGAACGTATCGAGCACGAGCAGCACCGCAGCCGCGCAGTTGTTGACCACGAGCGAGTCCTCGGCGCCGGTTGCGCCGTTCAATGCGCTCGTCACGCGGTCGTATCGCGATCCCCGCTCTCCCGCGTCGAGGTCGAACTCCAGGTTCGAATAGCCACGCGCCAGCT